>CAJKRY010000027.1 GCA_905202485.1 uncultured Methanomassiliicoccus sp. | reverse complement strand
AAAAACCAAAAACTCAATCAAAACTTGAAAATCAATAAGCAATGAGAATAAGAAAACAAAAGACAAAACAAATAAAGAAAGAGAACACAAACAAAAACAGAAAAGAACAAAACAAATCAAAATAAAGAAAACAAGAAGAATCAAAACAAGAATCAATAAAACCAAGTTAAAACAGAAAAATAAATAAAGAAAAGAAAACAAGAGAACTAATTCAAAAACAAAGAAAATAGAAAAAACAAACAAAGAATATCCAAAAATAAAAAACATCAGATAATTCGAAATCAATCCAGACATCATAAATCAAACTCAAAAACAATCATACAGAATTTCAAAATTAATCCAAATCATATCAAACATAAAATCAAAATCTTAATCAAAGAAATATACTTCAAATCATAAACAAATTAAAACTCAACAATCAAAACTTCAAAAAGTCAAATCAAATTTCAAAATCAAATCAAAATATGATTTCAAACAGAAATCAAAACAATCAAAAAGTAAATTAAGAATTGACACTTCAAACTTTTCAAAACCAAACTTGCTTACTTAATCATATCAAATAGTGAATGCGCAGGGGAATATGACTTAGCGATTAAGTTCCCCTGCGCTACAACCTGGTTCATTTCACTATTGCACAGCATATGCTCAATTAATGTATGATTAAAAGCGGGCATGCCGGGATTCGAACCCGGGTCACCGGCTTCGAAGGCCGGAAGGATGATCCAGACTACCCTACATGCCCAAAAACAGCAGTCTGTGAAATGGGGGAAGGAAGACACTCTGATTTTAAGCTTCCCCTTGGTTTGGCAATTACAAGGGAGCTCTCGTTCTCTTCACGCTTTTGATGTATATTGCGATGAAAACCGGTCCGCCGATAAGCGATGTGATGATCCCCACAGGAATGCTGACGCTGAATGCCCAGCTGCCTACAAAGTCGCTTATCAGGAGAATCAAGGCTCCCAGCAGAATTGATGCCGGCATAACGTATCTGTTGTCATTGCCGATCAGCTTTTTAGTCATATGCGGAGCCAGCAGACCTACGAAGCCGATGATGCCTACAATAGAAACAGATACGGCAGTCAGCAGAGTGGCAAGAATCATTCCTATCATTCTTGTAGACTTCGTATTCGTTCCCAGGCTTTCGGCGATCTCGTCGCCGCTGTCCATTGCATTGTAGTCCCAGCGCTTGTACAGGAAGTAAATAACTACAATTGCAAAGACTGCAAAGAGAATAACCAGTTCTGTCCCGCTTGATTTTGAAAGATCTCCAAACTGCCAGAACACCATTTCAGCGAGCTGAGACTCATCGGCAAAGAACTGAAATGCAGAAAGTCCCGCCAGGAATATGGCGTTGAGCGCTATGCCGACAAGAACAACACTTTCCGGCGTAGAGTAGGCAATCTTAGACAAACTGACTACGATAAGAACAGCAATCATTGACCAGATGAAAGCTCCGATCGAAATCCCGTAAGATGCGCTGAAAAAGTCTTCAACGATTGTTCCTGAAAATACTGTTATGGAGATCATGATTGCAAATGCCGCACCGAATGCCGCTGCATTTGATATCCCCAGCGTATATGGAGATGCCAGAGGGTTCCTGAGAACCGACTGCATTACCGCTCCAGAAATTGCCAATGCCCCTCCAACCAAGATTGCGGCCACAATGCTGGGCATTCTCATCTGCCAGACAACTGCATATGCTGTCGTGTCGCTGTGGTCTCCGAAAATGATCTTAATAACATCAATAAAAGAAATGTGGTAGTCTCCGTAGCCTATGTAAGCAACGGAAACAACAAAGACTGCTACGAGGAGAAATGCAATAAAGAGAGTTTTTTTGTAAAGGTACTTATCGTACTGTACAGCACTCTCTTTAGTTGCAGGGGCGGCTGGTTTCGGATGCAGCTCCTTTACAGTCACAGTTTCTCCTCAAGCAGTAATATGATTTAGTTTAAGCTGTTGCTTCCTCGTAGGGTACAAACAGTTCATTCACACCGTAAGTCTTCGCAATGCCGCTGTAGATGCCGTCTGCTTCTTCCTGAGAACAGTCTAAGAACAGGCTCCAGATGCTTGTTGCTGTATCTTTCATATCAATGTCTTTGAAGACTTCAGGATACTTTTCTGAATAGAGGGCATACAAAGTCCAATATGCATCAATCAAGGTGTTGTCATAACAGGTACTGAATGCTACAGTCGGAAGCGAAACGTAAGTATGCTCAGGATATGCGCTCAGCTCACTTATCCACTTTGATCCGTCTGCAATTTTTTTGTATCCGCCGAGATCAATGAAGATTGCATCTATTCCATTGTTTTTATCATATTGAAGAAGAGCTTCTTCTGATTTGGTGGAGATCCACTGAGCTCCGTTGGGAGCTCCCATGCCGTCATCTTCAGCTACATTGTTCACAGTAGTGCCGAGATATGCCAGCGCGCTTGATCCGGTAGTTATGGAACGAAGCAGATCAGCATTTCCGTAAGCAAGAACTCCGCCGATGTAGACGTTGGAAGTCTCGTTTATCTTGCTGCACAAGTCATCTAACGTTTTCAGCTGTTTGTCGATTCCCGCAAGAAGTTCTTTTGCCCTGTCAGACTTGTGGAAAATCTCACCCATGATATTAACCTGCTTTTCAAAATCAGGATCGTCGAGATTGTAAACATACTTGATTATGCAGACAGGAATCCCTGCAGCATTCATTTTTTCTTTGAACTCAGCAACCTCTTTCTTTATTGTGTCTGCCTGATTTCCTATAATCACGAGATCAGGCTTCAGCGTAACGATCTTTTCCATTGTAGCAGAGTTGGTGAAGTCTCCTACCATGTCCAAGTCTCCTAAGCCGTAGACATAATTGTACGATATGCCGGAAAGAACAGGCTTGGCTGCAACAGAACTGGTTGCTATAACTTTCTTAGAAACATCTTCGCCCATGAAACTCAGGTACCGCAGAGCAGGCCCGCATTCAGCCACAACCGATTCAACATTCTCAGGTACGGTGAATTCATTCCCAAATACGTCCGTTATCGTACGGTCTCCCTTGGTGTTGTCTTCCTGGGCATCTCCCAAAACATAGTAGATTCCCCCGGCAGCGATAAGCACTACGACAATGACCGCAGCTAGTTTTACTCCCAGATTTGCCATATGATGAGCTATATACTATACATAGTATATCAATACTACTTATTATTAAAAGGTAATATCAATGCTTGCATCCTACAGCAATGTAGTACTCTTTATCGTCTCTCTGAAAAATTACATCCAGATGTGTTTTTTCCATCATTTCGATAAGCTCATTCATCTGAGGCAGAAAGTCATTGGAAACTATTTTTCCGGCTTCCATATGCACATTGTTTATTTTGTCTCTTGAAGCTGAATGAGCTACGGCGAACTTTCCTCCTGATTTCAGGCCTTCAGCAAGATGTGATACTGCCAGAGGCTGATTTGGAAAATGGGGAAAACAGGAATAGCACATGATGAGATCAAATTCCGGTTTCATCTTCAGATTGTAGATGTCCGACACTTTAAACGTCACAGGATGCTCGGTTTCGGGAAACTTTCTTCTTGCAACTTCAATCATATTCTCTGAATAATCTACTGCCGTTATCGAACCTGAATTCAATTTGGATTCGTAGTAAGGAATCATGACTCCAGTGCCTGTACCTACATCCATAATTTTTTCATTGCCTTTCAGCTTCAAAATTGAAGTTATGTAAGAGACCTTTTCATCGTCATGAGTTGTTATGCTGTCCCAGATTTCTGCTCTCTCGTTGAAAAACTCTCTCTGCTTGGGATTTATTCTTTTTGAGCAAGGTTCAGACATGGTAAGCACATATGGTAATATGAATCAGATTATATTAATACTACTGTAATTTCAATCTTTCGAATGCAGCTTCTTGAGCAGATATGCCATGTTCTGGCCCAAATTCTTCATGTTGCGCATGCCTTCCTCATCCTTTAGAACATCGCCGGTGTCATTTCCGTATACCATGTTCCAGTATGTGGAACCTGCAACGAAGATCTCTTTGTTGAGGAAGAAATGGTTCATGGTGTCTACTGCAGTCATTCCTCCGCCTCTGCGGACTGCTGCGACGGCTGCGCCTGCCTTGTGCCGCAGGATCCCTGGATTTATGGCTGCAATATACCCGGCTCTTTCCAGAAGCGCCTTCATTCTTGCAGAGACATCTGCAGAGTAAACCGGCGATCCCAGAATTATGCCGTCTGCCTCAGCCATCTTGTCAAAGATGCTTTTAAAATCATCATCTCCGAGTGTGCAGCTTCCCTTTCTGCATGCTCCGCAGCCTCTGCAGGGCTTGATGTCTTTATCGAAAAGCTGGATCATTTCAGTGTCTATGCCTTCTTTTCTGAGCTCCCCGAATATTGTGTTAATCAGAATGAACGTGTTTCCGTCTGCTCTCGAGCTCCCGTTGATGCCTACGACTTTCATTACTGCTTCCCATAATGCGTATGCATATCTGCCTCAAAAGCATCTCTCTGTCGAAAAATGCCAAAAATGTTAAACTAAGCGGACAGGTTCACGTAAGCATGAAGCGAATATCCATGGGAGACGGGGCAGGCGGAGAGCTCATGCATGAACTTCTCTCTGATCACATCATTCCATTTTTCCCAAAAGTACAGACAGAAGTCCCTCTTGATTCATTTGACGACTCTGCAGTCGTAGACGACGTCGTATTTACAATAGACGGACATACTGTGAAGCCCCTGATCTTCCCTGGAGGAGATATCGGATCGTTATCAGTAAGCGGTACAGTCAATGATATCTCAGTCATGGGGGCGAAGCCTCTTGCCATCGCGCTGTCAATGATTCTCGAAGAAGGCCTGGATATCAAGACCCTTGAGACAATTTCCCAGTCGATAGGAAAATACTCTGAGATCTCCGGCGTTCCTGTAATCACCGGCGACACTAAGGTAGTGGAACAGGGAGCCGCCGATGAAATGATTGTTACAACTTCAGCTATCGGGAAAAGAAGTCCCTATCTGGATGACAATCTCCGTAAGGCAGGAGAATACAGGAAAGTAAAGTCCAGATGGCTTACTGACAACAATATCCAAGAAGGAGATGCCATCATCGTCTCCGGAACTCTGGGAGACCACGGAGTGTCTCTGCTGTCATTCCGCGAAGGCTACGGATTTGAAACTGAACTGCAGAGCGACGTTGCTCCCCTGAATGATCTTATCGAACAGGTAATGAAGACCGGCGGGGCAGTAAGCATGAAAGATCCTACCAGAGGAGGATTTGCCAATGCTATTAATGAATGGTCATCGAAGTCGGGCATAGGCATTGAAATCGAGGAGCATTTAGTTCCTCTGTCTGAAACGGTGGTCAGCGCCTGTGAGCTTCTCGGTATTGATCCTCTCGCCATCGGAAACGAAGGCAAGGTCGTCATCGGCTGCGTGCCTGAAATGGCAGACGAGATTGTCAAGACGTTACGTTCACATCCTCTCGGAAAGAACGCTGCGGTCATCGGCCATGCTACAAGCAAATTCGAGAATGTTGTCTTAAAGACAGAAATCGGAGGACACCGTATTCTTGAAGCTCCTGTAGGAGACCCTGTGCCGAGAATATGCTAATGCAGAACGATCATCTGATCGTTTCAAAATCTTTTCTTATTCAAGAGTCTGTGTGCAAACACAGGCCGCGTCAACTTCTTTTTCAGACGTGCTCTTGGCACTGTCTTTACTCAATGACTGAAATATGCTGAACTCTGATTAGAGAATAAAGTGAACTATCTCAAGTGTGGACTTTAAAGTGTACATTATTAGATGAGTTAAGTTTGATTGGATTAATGTCTTGTTTTTAGATGTCTGTGCATTACTTCATTCCCTACTTCAATCATATTGAATGAAGCATTCGATTGGTGAAGATAAGCGCAGGGGAAC
>CAJKRY010000026.1 GCA_905202485.1 uncultured Methanomassiliicoccus sp. | reverse complement strand
AATTAATTCGCATATAATTTCAATATCAAATATGATTTCAAACAGAAATCAAAAAACTCAAAAATGAAAAGTCAAAATCTGATACTTTAACTAACTTTCAAAACCTAACTTGCTTACTTAATCATCTTAACAGTGAATGCGCAGGGGAATATGATTGAGTTTGAGAGTTCCCCTGCGCGAATGATCGTTACACTCATCACTTTAAAATGAGAACATTAAGTGTTAGCCTTATGAACAATCATACAATTGAAATACAGTCTTTCGTTTAGTGTATACTAATTGAAATGAAAGAGTTTAATATTACTGGTACGTGTATTCCTGACAAACATTACATGATAAATGTAAGCAATAAATTAGATCGTATAGTCAACATGATTGAATGTGAGGATTACTTCTCCATAATCCGACCCTGGCAATATGGAAAAACTACCACTCTTTACCAGATAAGAAGAGTTTTGTCCAGTAAGTATGTAGTGATTAGCATAAGTTTTGAAGGTTATGGAGATAGTGTGTTTTCATCAGAGACTTTGTTTGTAAATGAGTTCATAAACGCCGTTAAAAAATCACTCATCATCAACAAAGCCAATAATGAGCTGATAGAAAGCTGGCAGAAAATAGACGGTTCTATAAGTCCTATGACCAACCTTAGCCAGAACATTACATCTCTTGTGAGCTCATCTGACCGAGAAATTATACTTATGATTGAGGAAGTTGACAAGTCAAGCGGAAATCAGATTTTTATTGATTTTTTAGGGATGTTGAGAACAAAATACCTTCAAGAAATGAAGGAACAGATGCTACATTCAAAAGCGTCATCTTAGCTGGCGTTCACGATGTTAAAAATCTAAGGCTGAAAATACGAACCGATGAAGATCATAAGTTTAACTCTCCGTGGAATATGGCTGCCCCATTTGACATAGACATGTCATTTTCACCTGAAGAAATCTCAACTATGCTAATTCAGTATGAAAATGATCACAATACTGGAATGGATATAGATAAAGTATCAAATGGACTTTACTACTTTACAAACGGCTACCATTCTTAGTTAGCTACATCTGTAAGATCATTGATGAAAAACTCTCAAAAGAATGGAATTCGGATGGAATTGACAAAGCAGTGAAAATATTTTTGGGAGAAAAAACTACTCTGACTGACAGTTTGATTAAGAATATTGAAAATGATAAAGAACTTTATGATTTAGTCTATACTCTGTTAGTTACCTTAGACCCTATTGATTATATTTCATCCAATTCTACAATTGAAAAGGGTGTAATGTATGGCATCATTTCAAAGGGAAATAATAATAAAGTCGTTATTTCAAATAAGATTTTTGAGCTCTACATCTACAACCACCTAATGTCTAAAAAGAAGCTGTCTCGGAATATTGGCAGCACAGACGACATGGAGAGAAAATATGTCTTAGATGGTAAGCTGAATATGAGCAAAATACTTGATGGTTTCAAGAATTTTATGCATTCAGAATACAGAAATAAAGATGAAAATTTCATAGAACGTGAAGGAAGATTGCTGTTTCTAGCATTTTTAAAACCCATCATAAACGGATCTGGCTTTTACTATGTAGAAGCGGAAACCGGAGAAGACAAACGTATGGACGTCATAGTCACGTATGGAAAAGAAGAGTTCATAATAGAATTAAAAATCTGGAGAGGGACATCCGAACACGAAAGAGCGCTTAATCAACTTACAGATTATCTTAACCTGATGAATCATGATGCAGGATATTTTCTCACATTTTCATTCAATAAGCATAAAGATACTGCGAGTTCCTGGATAATCCATAGTGATAAGAAAATATATGATGTTGTTGTGTAATTTATTTCAAATTTAAAACAACCTTATTATCAATGATGTATCAGTATGAGCCCATTTTCGGATGTTATTTTGATGCACTCACAAAAAAGACATAACGATAAACTCAAGAGATATGTGCGGTATGAGAAAATCTTGCAAATGACTTGGTTATATAATGTTAACAACAGCGAAAGATATATTGCTTAATTTGCGATGGGTAATTGATTTAAATGACAATACCTAACGCACTTTATTTGGATTGCCCATCCTGTGGCGAGAACGCTGTGCATGAGGTTCTCAGAGGTAAAATGGGAAAAAAGCAGGACACGCTCGAGGCAACCGTGAAGTGCCAAGAATGCGGCCACACTTATACCACCGTAGTCAGAGAGCCAGAGTCAATAAAAGTACCAATCATCGTTTCTGACAGAAGCAAATCCAATAAAGAAGAAATTGAGCTCATGGAAGATGAGATTCTCAGTGTAGGGGATGAAATATTCCTTGGAGATCACCAGCTGCTGGTCACTTCCATTGAGTCCAAAGGGAAAAGAGTTCAAAACTGTGAACCTGCCAATATCGATACAATCTGGGCCAAGAAGTATGATCATGTGATAATCAAAATTTCAATTAATAAGCATACTCAGACTATACCAGCAGAGCTGGAAGCCCTCCCGGATGAAGAGTTTTACGTGGGAGACTTGATGACGATCGGCACAGAAAAAGTTGCCATTCACAGCATAAAAACAGAGTCAGGCATAGTAAGACGCGGCAGTGCTGAAGCGAGAGATATCGTCAGGATATATGCTAAAGCTGTAAGAACCACTTACTCCTGAACAACATAAGGCAGGATGTCGGCGATAGTCCCGCTTTTTACGACTGCGTCGGCACCTTCAACAATCTTTTCATCAATTGGATTGAAAGCAATGCCGAAAGAGCATTCTCTGAACATCGGTAAATCTGAAAAACTATTGCCGATGGCAAATGTTCTGTCTTTAGTGACGTTGTGTTTTTCCTGAAATTTCACCACATACTGCCCTTTATCCTTCAGATCTACATTCGATATTCCTTCTCCGGTCAGAAATCCGTTCATATCCCTGTCCAGATCATTTGCGATGTATGCATCAAAACCGCCGTCTCTGGCTATTTTTGCTGCTGTGCTCATCAGCCCGCCGCTGATGATTATGCACTTTATATCAAACCAGTGAAGCCTGCGGACCGTTTCACGTATGCCATTAATCACCGGAACACTTTCTAAAATCTCATCAACATAATTCAGAGTGATACCGGGATACTCATCCATCCATCTGTGGATATCTCGCCGCATGAACTCCTCGTCATCAATTTCTTTTCTGAGATAAGCTTCAAGGTCGCTGCTGTTGTCAATTCCGAGTTTTTTGTTTATCCAGGACCAGGAACTGGAATAATTGACAAGAACTCCGTCCATATCAAAAACTGCCAGATCATATTTGGTCAGGTTCTTTGACACGAACGGATCAAATTCAGCAGCCATATCTGCGGCACAATCATAGCGGTTATTTAATTGTGCGCAGATCAACACCGCTGATAGATATCCTATTATTGTTAAATATCCGCGTGCATATTGGATACCAATGATAACAATCCTGGGTGTAGGACATGTGTTTGATATCTCCAAACAAGTAAGGCACATAATTCTGCAGTCTGATTCGAAGGCGGTCTGTATAGAGCTTGATCCGGTGAGATATCACGCCTTACGCAACCCGGATAAAGAAAAAGCCAAAAGCGGCTTGACCTATGATATGATGGCAAGTTTTCAGAGCAAGATCGCTGAAGACTACGGCGGAGAAGCGGGAGATGAGATGATCGCTGCAGTCGATACCGCAGCGGAAATGGGAATCGCCTTCTGCCTGATCGATGTCGACGCCCGCTCTTTATTTGACAGGATTCTTAAGGAAATGACCTTCAGCGAAAAAGCAAAGCTGTTCTTTTCATCATTCGCCGCGCTCTTTGTGAGAAAGAAAACTATCGAGGAAGAGCTCAGCTCCTACGAAGACAATACAGAAATGTACATGGACATGATGGGAAAGCAGTTTCCTACGATGAAGAGAATTCTCGTAGACGAACGCAATGACATCATGTCGAAAAACATCATCAAAGCTGCTGAGATGTACGGCGATGTTGCAGTAGTGATCGGCGACGGCCATGTGGATGGGATTCTGAAGATTCTCGGCGACAGGGAAACTAAAGTATTCAGGCTGAAAGACATCAGAAATATGGAATGCCCAGAATCTGAGGTTCAGCTTGAAAAAGATAATCTTACATTCAATTACAGCTTCGAACAAAAAATTGAATGACGTTTTAAATCATATAACCTCATTAGTGCGCTTATGCGTGTGACTCTTCTGTCTTACACCAAAGATGCAGAAAAACTATGCTCTTCAGCAGCTAGATCGTGCTATTCATCAAAGGGTGCAGATGAATTGATGGAAAGATGGAACGAAGATAAAATGGAAGGCTGGCTGGGAACACCTCTGAGTAGCGGCCATCACTCTGTGCTGGAACACGCATCTTATACATTTTCGATAGAGGGAGTATCAAGAGCAATGACTCATCAACTTGTGAGGCATAGAATTGCTTCATATTCTCAGCAGTCGCAGAGATATGTCTCCATGGATCATTCTCACTACATCATCCCGCCTTCTGTAGCAGAAGACAAGGAAGCAGCCGAGAAATTCAAAAAGATGATGGACAGTGTCTGGGAATGCTATGATTTCCTTGTTTCCAAAAATGTGCCGGCTGAAGATGCCAGGTATGTGCTGCCGAATGCCTGCTCTACTAACATAACTGTAACGATGAATGCAAGAGAGCTTCTGCACTTTCTGGAACTGAGAACCTGCCGCCGGGCCCAGTGGGAAATAAGAGAAGTTGCCGAAGAGATGCTGAAATTAGCAAGGGAAGCATCTCCCTACATTTTCCGCAATGCAGGTCCCAGCTGTGTTTCCAAAGGCGGCTGCCAGGAAGGCAAGATGAGCTGTAAGAATCCAAGAACTGAGCTCATGCCTTCCTCTTCAGAATGATAAGCGCGGCTGCAATGCACAAAGTTCCTGCAGAAACCGCTGCAGTAAGAAAGATTACACTGTTAAGAGGCAGATAGTCAGGAGCATTTCCGCTTACTGTAAGCTTCAACACGCCGACCCAGGGAATCTCGGCAGCGGCTACTCCGATTATTTCTTCATCGCGGATAGGCGAATCAACAGAAGATAAAGAAGTCTGATCGATGTACCCTACAGTTCCTAATCGTGTTTCTCCTGTGTTGTTATCCCCCATCGTTAAAAATCCGCCGTGTGGGTTGCTTCCCATTTTCTTCAGAATTTTGTCAAGGTCTATCGGTACAGTAGTATTTTTGAATCCGATGTTGTAAAGATAGACGATACCTTTCAGATGCTCCCATCCCCCGTTTGAAGTGGACCACATTTCTTTAGGAAGCAACTCCAGCTCCGGAATGCTGAAAGTACCGTCTCCGTTGTAGAGAATTCTGCATATTGCTCTGTGTATGATCGGAATTTCTGTAAGCTCTGTCTGATAAAGAATAACATCACCGTATTCCCCGAACTGGGTGTAGCCTTCTGATACCGACTGAGCGTAAGTCATGATCTCAGAAGGATCCTTTTGATAATCAATGATAACAAGATCCCCGGTATCCAATATTCCCAGCTCGCTTTTGTGGTCATCATGCTGCATGCTTCTGGAAGAGATAACCATCGGCGGCGAGAGGACCGATTCAAAAATTGATACTGCTAAAAGAGAGATAAGTACCAAAGATGCAGCAATGATGAGAATTTTGCAGTGTTTCACAGAATTAACTACGTAGCTGATAGAGAATAAAACCGCCCGTTCCTGTGGAAAATCATTAAATAGCGTATTAACCTAACCGACGGTACCAGGTGGAATAATGGGAAATATCAGACCCACTTACATAAAGAGAATCGCTCTCGAACTTGCACAGAAATATCCAGCTTTGTTCAACGAAGACTTTGAAAACAACAAAGAACTCGTTTCCAAACTGACAAATGTTGAGTCAATTGTCATGAGGAACCGCATAGCTGGTTACGTTACTCGTTACTGGCAGAATATGGAGCAGTAAGCTCTTCATATTCTTTCAGACGCCGTGCAGGCATATTTTTATTAATCTTAGCTGTAAGCATGATTATTTTACAATTTTCAATCATTCCAAACTGCTTTTTCAGGCAAGCTGCGCTGCGAAAGGGGTTAATACAGGAACATAATACAGGAAGTTGCCCGAGTGGGGTAGCTTGGATATCCTAAGAGATTGCGGATCTTTAGACCCGGGTTCGAATCCCGGCTCGGGCGCATCTCTCACTCTTCTAACTCAATTCCATGAATTGAACCGATTTCTATTTTTCCCGGCGGAAGTATTCTTGAAATTTCTTCTTCTGGAACTGCAAAGGCTTTTGACAGCTTTGAAGATATTTTTCCTGCATCTGTTTTTCCTGGCATGATTGTCACATATCTGCTTGATTTTGAAGTGACCGACTTAATCGGCCCGCACATGATTTTTCTGCCGCCTTCGTATTCTATCTCGCCTACAGCTAATTCCAGCGGCAGGTGGTAAATATAATTTCTTTTTCCTCTGATGACAAAAGCTCCCCGAGGAACGAATTCTCCTGACTGAGGCATCTTGCTCACCTGGTCTGGAAGCACCCAGTATGCTGTGCCTTCCTGAGCTCCCGTCATCCAGGCTTTTGAATGCGAAAGTGCAAATGCACACACTTCTTCCATTTCCTCATCGTCTGCCTCTGCTCCGTTGACTATTACAGTGCTCGGAGCTCCGTGAATATCTGCATGGGCAAACTTCTCTGTGGCCTTGAGATGCTTTTTTACCAGTTTATCATTTGAATGAGCATCCCTGCCGGCTATGACTAGGTGGTTGTTGGAAGTTATGAACCACTTGTACCTTTCAAACCAGTATTCTTTTGTTTTTACTGCGGCGGTTTTAGAACTGGATGCTTCTTTTTCTGTTTCTTTTAATCTTTTAGCCAGCTTTTTTTCTGTATCTGCAAGAGCATCCTGCGCTCCTTTTGCTTTAGCTCTGGCTTCTTTAGACAGTGAATAAAGCATGTTAGCGTTGCCTTCGATTGAGAGCGTATAATCCAGAAGTACCGGCCTGTCTGCAACAGTTACTTTCAATGTGTGATCTTTAGGATCAATCTCGCTGATTACAGAGTGTGGTTTTACAGCCTCCCTGATTTCATCCCAGGTTTTTCCTTCTACAATCTTGCTGAACTTTTTCAGGAATGCATCAACATCAGAATACTGCGAATAAATGGCTTCTGCCTGCTTTGAGTAATCATCTGCCACGGCCAGCTGAGCGTCGATAGCCTCTTTCTGCCTTATATACAGTCTTTTGAGCCTGCTTACTTCTTTATCTTCCTGAGGCTCGTCATCTCTTAAATTCTGAACATAGTGATGAACAGCGCTTGAGAAGTTTTCATATTGTACAGTTTCAAAGCCTTCGTGCTGCTTAAGAGGAATCGGAGAAACGTCTTCCAGTTCGCCGTCAATAATTACTTCCCTGGCATCAATGGACTCCTGTGCTTCTGAAAACATCAGAACAATCTGATCGTAAAGAGTTCTGATATTTTCTTCAGTAAGATCTGCAGCCTTAGTGTTTTTCATTATTCCTGACCTTAAACAGGCTTCCTCTGCATACTGTCCGCCGATGTTGACTTCAGTAGCCAGAGTACGCACGGCGTCTGATGTCGACGCCGCTACAGTCTGAGAAAATGAACCGTAATCCATGCTGCGAGGATTGAATTTCGTCTGCGGGAATACATATTCCACGCCGGGACGCACTTCACGATGCCTCCATTTTCTGGAAATGATTGAATTAAGAATCTTACCCTCTGAGACAAGAATGAGGTTTCCACCGCTGAATAATTCTATTACAAGCTGATACTTAACCTCAGCTCTTTCAAGATCGATCAGTATGATTCTGTCAAATTCTCTCTGAGACACTTTTACAATACGCAGATTGCTCAGATGCTTTCTGAGATTGACTGCAAACTCCGAAGGTATATCCGGAATATCCGGCTTCCCTGGTGCAATATACAGCCATTTCAAGTCTTTGAGAAGGACTTCCTTTCTGCCTTCTGGCGAGTTGACGCGTATGAGAACATTTCTTTTATCCCAATGGAAAATCTTGTCTACATATCCGCCGACAATAGCCTGCAATTCAGAGGTCATTGCGAGGATATCGAACGCGTTCATCTCGTCTTTCATAGATATCCTTACAGCAAAATAACAGATAAGCTTTGCCGGCAGGCTTTAATTATCCGTTAGTATGTATACGGTGTGTTGATAGACATACAAGACGTGATTATGCAGAGGCTGGGGCAGCTTGAGGAAGACGGTGCCGACGAATATGAGATGGAATTTGAGATTCTAACTCAGGATAACCTAGGCATAATCCAGTTCTTCGACGATGATGTGCTTCTGGGAACAGAGTTTGTCGAGACTCATGTAAGCTTACAGAGAGAAGATCTGATTGATGAGTACTTGGATGCATACGAAGACGGTTTTGTTACAGTAGTTGTTCCAGACGATGTCTATTTTGAAACTGTAGAACACATAAAGAAAGAGTTAGATGAAGCAGCGGATGTATACAGTTACAGCGCCTTAGGAATCCGCCCTACACCTATGGCAAGTTAATTCTCATCTGCTCTCTTTTTTTTTGCGTATCATCCCTTTGAGTTCCTTAAGTTAAGCTGGTGGGGAGCGCAGGGGAACTCTCAATATCAGTCATATTCCCCTGCGCATCATCACATATGAGTGATAAGTAAGCAATTACAATTTCAAAGTTAGTTAAAGTGTCAATTCTTACTTTAATTCTTGAATTTTTGATTTCTGTTTGAAATTTTAATTTGATTTTGAAGTTAGAATTTGACTTTTTGAAACTTGATTGTTACGTTTTGATTAGTTTCTGATTTGAAGTTTAAATTGATTTTTTGATTTTAGTGATTTTTCCTTTGATGTTTTTGATGTGCGATGTTTTGAGTTATGTGGATTGTTTTTGAAATTCTGTATGATTGTTTTTGAGTTTGATTTATGATGTTTTGATTGTTTTTTTTTTTGATATGTCTGGATTAGTTGTTTGATTTTGTTTTTATTCTTTTTTCATTTCATTTTTCTGT
>CAJKRY010000025.1 GCA_905202485.1 uncultured Methanomassiliicoccus sp. | reverse complement strand
AAAGAATCAGAAAGAACAAACAGAAAAATAAATGAAAAAAGAAATGAAATGAGAATAAAAACAAGAAAATAAGAGAAATGAAAGAATAACAAAGAGAAAGAACAAACAGAAAAACAAAAGAAAAATAATGAATCGAAAAGAATAAACTCAAATCAAGAAAGAACAAAAAACAAAGAAAATGAACAAACGAAGAAAAGAAAACAAAAAAACACAAACCAAAATCAATAAGCAATCCAGTCATATCAAAAATCAATAATAAAACATCCAGAATCCCTAAAACAATTCAAAACAACTTAAAAACAAACAAAATTAAACAAAACAATGAAAGCCTAAATCATTCAAAATCATCAATATTAAATTTCAAATAGTAACTAAATAAAATCACTAAAATCAAATTTCAATAATCTCAATCATTTCAAAACTAAATTTAAGTCTCAAAAAGAATAAAATAATCATCAAAAAATAAGATCAATATAACTAACTTAACTAACTATTTCAAAATCAAACTTGCTTACTTAATCATATCAAATAGTAAATGCGCAGGGGAATATGACTTGATGATTGAGTTCCCCTGCGCTCATCTTGACTAAAAATTATAGAGCACGAATCAATGAATTTTTATGTAAAACCATGAGAATTTTCATATCTGCAATATGTAAAACATATAGAAATCATGAAAAACGTACTATTTTCAACTTTGCGAAGACTTAATTAGAGTGATTATGATAAAGCCTTAATCAAAAATATGGCGCTGTTTGAAGAATAGTGCCTACCCAATAGAGCATAAAATTCGATCTGGATTGGTTTTATACTCTATCTAATGGTGGTATCCGATGGATGAAAAAAGAATAGACGATAGAAAACTCGCTTTCTTAGTTGATGGTGATAACGCGTCTGCCGCATATGTTGAAGAAATGCTAGCAGAAGCTTCAAAATACGGATCTGTGATCATAAGAAGAGTCTATGGAAACTGGACTGCAAATGGTCAGGTGAACAGCTGGAAACTAAAGCTGAAAGAATATGCTTTGATTCCCTATCAGCAGTTTCCGAATATCTCAAACAGACATATTACAAAGAATACCACAGACATAGCTCTGATCATTGATGCTATGGATATACTCCATGACGGAATTGTAAATGGTTTTGTAATAGTTTCAAGTGATTCTGATTATACATCTCTTGCTATCAGAATACGAGAGCACGGAATATTTGTAATGGGTATCGGAAAGAAAGATACCCACGATTCATTCAGACGTGCATGCGACGTATTTGTTTCAACTGAAAATCTCGGAAAAGATGAAGAGGAAGACAACAAAGGAGTTTCTGAGAGCAGCGGAAGCAGAGAGAAGAAACAGGCAAGGGACGCTACCGACCTTCTATGCAGAGCCTTCGAGTATGCAGTGAATGATGACGGAATGGCATTAAACGGAGACATCGGCGCTGCACTGAGGCGTCTCGACCCGGCATTTGATACCAGAACATACGGCGAGTCTTCTCTGCTGAGCCTCATTGAAAAACTTGGAGATATCTTTGAAGTGGAAAGATATGACCGCGGAGCCATTTACATAAGAAGAAAAGGCGGGCATAAAGTGCCTTGCGAAGAAGAGATCGTGCCGATTCCGCCAGCCAAGCAGAACCCTATAGATGCTCTCCCGATTCTGATACAAGCATATACAACAGTGGACAAGAACCGCGACGGAACTGTTGACACATACCACCTATTCAAAGCAGCACGCCGTCTGGATCCTAAATTTGACAGTATAAACTACGGAAAGGAAAAGATTTCCCATCTTCTAGAAGCTCTGCCTGAGTACTTTACTCTCAGCCGCCGCGGCAAGACCATGATGGTTACAATGATTGACAGCAGCACATCTGAAGAAGACGAAATTGTTGAAGAAGAACCTGTTGAACAGCCTGCTGAAGAGATCATGCCGGAAGAAGAAGTCAAAGAGGAAGCCGTTGTAGTAGAAGCGCGTCCGCATAAGAAGAAACTGAGCCAGATGGATGCACTCAAGATTGTGAAATCTGCATTCGACAACATTGTGAAAGATGACGGCAGAGTTTATCTCCCGCGCCTTTCAAGGGAAGTTGGTGCCATGGCTCCTGATCTTGACTTCAATGAATTCGAGAAGAAAGGAATCAAAGAGTTCATCGAAGAATTCGATGACATCTTCACTTTAGTAAAAGAAGGACGCACCGTTTACGTTGAAAGACGTAAGGGAAGGCGTCCCAGACGCAGCATCTCTGAATTCAGCGTAGAATAAAATTTTTCAGTGGCGTCCGATTTCGGATGCCACCCACCCTACTCCCATAATCACAACTGTAGCGGCAAGCAGGATTCCTGTATTCTGAAGTATTGAGTAATCTCCTGAGAAGAAGATAATCCACATGATTCCGAACACTGCCCAGATTATGAGACAGACTCCGGCGGTGACCGCTCTGATCCTTCTGTTGCTGCGGTAGTATCCAGGCTGCATCGGAACTGGGAATGAAATCGACCAGGTGATCCAGATTGAAATCAGGGCCCCGACCGCAATCAGCACTGCAATGAGAGTTACAGCGGCATTCACAGTATTGCTCATATTGGGACTTGCTAAAAGCACCCAGCATACCATGAATATCATAAGACCGAAAAGAAGAATGATTGATGCCACTGATCTCCAGAGCAGCGCTTTTCTTCTTTCTATGTCAATCATCATACTATCTCTCATCAAACGGCAATAGATTAATTTTGTCCTTGTTTTTCAGTCTTCTTCTTTTCCCAGATGGGCTCGTATCTCTTGACTTCAGCATTGAACTCTTTGACCATTTTCTTGTCTTTGTACAGAGACAAGAGCCTCTTGTGGCACTTCATGCTTTCCGGCTTCAGTTCTACTGCTGATTCAGCTTCGCCTATCGCAGCCATGATCAGGCCCTGAGATTCATAAATTTCTGATTTTCTGATCATTATGTTGATATCAGGCTTGATGTGCAGCAGAATCTCATAAATCATCAATGCAGATTCAAGATCTCCGGCGGCATCGCAGGTTTTTGCATAATCCAGAAGTTCACCGCTGATATCGTCTTCAGAAGGTTCGATGATTTCATTCATCAAAGCGTACATCAGCGTTGCGAGGGCTGCAGAACTCATTCCAGTTTCTTCAGACAGCGTGTTCATGGCAAGAATGCACTCAATGCAGTTCTGCACATCGTCGCCTCTGCCGATTTCACCGTTTTTCTGCAGATATTTCATTGAAGCTGAATTCACCACAGGCCATTCTTCCGGGGCCTGCAGATGCCAGAAGCAGGCAGCCAATTCAGCCCATGCCCCGGCGTTAGATGCATAATTGCCGAGATACTCTTCAAAATCCAGAAGTTTTCCTTTAGCGTCGTTCAGATCTTCAGGCAGCTCCATGAGAGTTCTCAGCCGGACTTCCAGTTCATCCAGGTCCAGATTTAATACAAGCCTGCTCATAGAAACGATGACTTCCTGTGAAGGGACCGGGTAGCTTTCATCTTCAGAATTGTCAAGTTTGAATTTTACTGTAGCGAAATTTACCTTTTTATCAATAAACTTGAAAATTGTGTTTCTCAGCTCAGGAGAAGGTATGTCGTGAGGAGATTCTCCGAACATTGTAATGTATTCATAATAAGCGTTGATCAGTTCACTCATCATTTCGCCTCAGTAATCAGTCTTCTGGATTTTAACGAATCCGGTAGCATGTTATGGAATGCCCCGTTCTGTTCATAGGTGGAGAACTTAGCAACGTCCGCCCGCCTGTCAACCTTTTCCACGACGATCTTATTCTCTTCTTTCTTTTTTACAGACCATGCCTGGCCTGACAGGATGAATATATTATCAACAGGCAGTTCGACGTGCCCTATCGGCATTCCTGTGGAAGCTTCGATGACTAAATTCTGCTCGTAACCGGCAATGTTTGAATATATCTTAGGTCCGAGGCCTTTTGCAGCTGGACCCTGGCTGAGCATGCCGTTTTCTTCAAGAATGTATTTCTTATCTATGAGATGAGTTACAATCGACTTCAGATCATCCGTGCTGCAGATGCCTTTAAATAGATCTGAAAAAAACCCGAATCCTCTGGATCCGCTTGCTAAGCATGATACAATCTGCTGAATGAGTACAGAAGGATCGAACGTCTCTTCAGCAGGCTCGAATTTTCCAAAAAGGACTGTGTCCAGAACATTGCGGTAGTAATCTGCCAGACCGCCTTTCCCTACTGCAGCAACTGAGATATGCGAACCGCGGCGGTTTGAACGTCCTATTCTCTGAGCCAGAGATGCCACGGACTTAGGAATTGAGTATAATATAACAAGATCTACGTCTCCGATGTCTACTCCTACTTCCAGAGTAGAGGTGCATGCGCAGACTGCTGTCTTAGCGTCCCTGAGGAACGTTTCAGTTTCCTTTCTCATTTCTTTTTCAAGCTTTCCGTGGTGGACTCTCACAGAATCTGACGGGAAATAATATTTCAGAGTGTTGGAGGCAATTGTTTCAGCATCCTTGGGGCTGTTGCAGAAAACTAAGATCTTAGAACAGTTGTTCTGCCTTGCCCAGATCAGCGAATCTTCAAGAGTCGGCGTAATATGATACTCAATGCCCCTTCCTCCCTTAGACTCGACAATATTAGGAGAAGGCATGAAACGCGCCGCTGTCCTCTCCGGCTTTCCGATTGTAGCAGACATGGCGCAGACATTGAACTTAATGCCGACTTCTCTTCTCAGCCGCCTTAAAAGTATCTGCAGCTGATCTCCCCTGTAACTGCCGTCCAGCATATGTACTTCATCGATCACAACTACTTTTACAGAATCCAGCTGATGCTTTTTCCAGCAGATCATGGAATCAAGAGATTCGGGGGTAGTTACCAAAACTTCCTGGGGATTGTTTTCATCAAAGTCTTTGACGTCCCCGTCTCTCTGGGCGACTCTGATACCGAGAGGCGAGAGCACGCTTTCCAGCCGCTGCCTGATGTCGGAAATCAAAGCTCTGGTAGGAGAGATGTAAATGATTGAGAGACCGAGCCATCCCTCTCTTATGAGCCGCTCTGCCAGCGGTGCAAACACGGCTTCAGTTTTTCCGCTGGCTGTAGAAGAAATAGCAAGCACATTGCGTCCCTGCAGAATAAGCGGAATCGCCTTTCTCTGTATTTCTTTCAGAAACTCAAAGCTGCCGAAGAAATTGTCGCCGGTGAGCGGCAGCAAAGCTCTGACTTTCTTATCATCTCTGGCATTCAGACGTTCTTCGTTCTGCGGGTCGATTTTTCGGCTGTAGGTGATTTTCGGCTCAATCGTCGGAATTGCTCTCTTGTCCGGCAGCGGTTCTGCAGCCTTTTTTACAGGCGCCTTCTTCGCATACTTAGGGATGTTCGCAGGCCCGCCGTGCATTGCCATATCCATGTGATGGCTTGACTTGATGAGCTCTCCTTTTTCTTCATACAGCTCTGCCAGACGGTAATTGGCCTTTTTGTGGGAAGGATACTCTGCTACCGCTCTCAGATATGCTTCAATGGCGGCATCGATCTTGCCGCTTTTCTCAAGCTTAGCACCTAATCTGCACTCGCTTTCCGCCCTTTCTTTGCGTTCCCGCTCTGACAAAAGCCAATCACCATGAGTCTGAACACATACTCTTCTTAAGTGGTTTGCGAGGGGGTGGGTGAAACTACTCTATCTCATCAGGATTCCATGTTGTATGATAATCTTCGTTGAGAGAGTCTAATCTGCTCATATCCTCATCAAAAATCTTAAAATCAAAAATGTCTGCGTTTTCCTTCATTCTCTCTTTTGATGTTGTCTTGGCAATCAGCATCATATTCTTCTGGACAACCCATCGGAGCAGGATCTGCGCCGGCGTCTTAGCATACTTTTGAGCTGTTTCATTCAGAACAGGATCGTTCAAGCGTGTTCCTCTGGTCAGCGGACTGTATGCTTCCAAAATGATGTTTTTAGATCTGCAGTATTCCAGAAGGCCTTTTTTGTAAAGGAAGGGAGAAAACTCTACCTGGTCTACCAAAGGCATGATCATTCCATGTCTTTCAATCTCTTCCAGATGCCTTTCCATATAATTGCTTACACCTGCAGCTTTAATTCTGCCTTCATTCTCCAGATGCTCAAGGGCTCTCCACATTTCAAGGCGGTTCTTGCCCCGCGGCCAGTGTATCAGATAAAGATCAATTTTGCCTAAAAGGGACTCGCTTTTCTCAAAGGCTTTTATCGTTTCATCATAGCCGTCTTCACTGTACCACACTTTGCTTGTTACAAAAATTTCTTCAGACGGGATTTTTGAGTCCCTGATTGCTCTGCCTATTCCTTCTTCATTTCCGTAGTAGGCTGCGGTATCGATATGCCTGTAACCGGCATCGAGCGCATCCAGCACTATCTGGTATACGTCTTCATTAGAGATTTTGAATGTTCCGAAGCCTAATACAGGCACTTCTGTACCGTTGCGAAGCTTGATTTTCTCTGAAGACACGTCATTCATAGGCAGAGCTAGGACTGCGAAATATCTTAAGGTTTGGATGCGGAGTCTCAATTCAGAGGGGCATTATCCGCACCATACGCGCCTCTGTATTCAAGGTGATATCCTGCCAGAGAACCGGAATAATCGAAGTACAGGTCTGCTTCCATCTTATCGTTGCCCGACGAGTTTCCGCTGAAGTCTAACATCCTGCTTGCCGGACTGGACAGTTCAGAGTCTGCCTGAATTGACTTGGAGCCGTTAACAAGATAAAAATCAGAAGCATTTATGGTAACTCTGACGTTCGTGTTATTCACAACATCAGTTTTGATTTCAGTGTACTTCTTCCCGTTGACATCTTTGGTAGAATGTTCATTGACGCTGAGTCCTATCTTACCGCTTTCCGGTACGCTCAGCCCGGAACATCTCAAAGGCGCAGATACCGGATTGCCTTTTTCATCGAATGCCTGGAATGTTACTGTGAATGTGCCTACACGGTTGAACGTTACCTCTACTGGAATATTCTGGCTGCTTCCGTTTGAAACGCTCACATTCTTAACCATCGCGCTGAGCACATTTTCAGGCTCGACGTAATTCTTAGTTGTCTGGATTGTGTTTCCATTAACTGATACATTCATGCACCCGGTGTCTATGCCGCCGTCGCTGCGTTCACCGAAAATCATAATGTTGCTTTTTCCCGCCCAGCCGTTGGAATCCACCGTCAGTTCAAATGTATATGTCTGATGTGTAGAGTAACTGTATCCGCCTACACCCTGTCCGGGATATTTTACAGAAAGAGTGATGTTTTTATTGTCGGTCTCTACCGGAGCCACAACCGTCTTGTTCTGATCCTGCTGAGGCTGATTCTGATTGCTGTTATTTTTGTTATCGTCAGCCTTGTTGTCATCATAAACAAGCACGGCATAAGCTGCAGTCCCTATCAATGCCAGGACCACAATAATCGCTATAGCCATACTGAGTTTCTTCATAATTTTTCCCCACGCTCTTCAGGAGCGGGTGCTACTTTTTCAGCAAGCTGTATATTATATTGTTCATTGAATCTCTTACACGCGCAGGTCTATTTTCCTGCCGTGACCGGGGATTATGCTGTCTGCCATCGAGAGGATTCTGTGCATGCTTGCCATGGCCAGATCTCTGTCGATGTTTATGCCGGGAGGCAGGTTTCTAAGGATGTTATCTTCGGTGGGAATGGCATCCCCCGCAATCACACAGCGCTCATCTTCTACAAGCACGCTGATTGATCCGGCAGTATGTCCCGGAGTATGAAAAATTCTGATTCCTGGAAATATTTCTTCATTATCGTGCACATGGCAGCATGGAATGCTTGACTCTTCCAACGGATGCATCATTACCTTTGCATTCGGAAACAGGTCGGTATTTGCAGTATGATCATTATGTGAGTGGGTAAGAATGAGCGCGTCAACATCTTCTGCTTTTATTCCTGCACGTTTCAGTCCGTCAAGCAGCCTGCTCCTGTACTCCTTTGAAGACGTGTCTACCAGCAGAGTAAAATCATCAATGGTGACGGCGGTAACTGTTGAATGTGCTTCCAGCAGCTGCCCGTTTTCTTTTTTGAGAAATCCTTCTACCAGCAGGCTGATCATTTTATCTTCCTTGAGTAGCCGCAGTTGCATTTGAATGAGTTCTTGCTCCATTTCATCATACTGCCGCAGTTCGGACACTGGGTGTTTTCAGCAAAATGCTCCATCCATGCTTTCCTGATGTCCGGGTTTGTCTCGCCCCTTAAAGCTTCAACAGCCTCTCTCTGCTTGCTGTTCGTGACCATCTGTTCTAATGAGCTCATTTCAGGAACTTTGTCTGCATGTTCGCTTTTGACTGATTTGTAAAATAGGAGTCCGATCACCGCTCCGGCCAGGAATCCTCCGAGGTGGGCTTCCCATGCGGTCTGCGGACTTCCTACTGCGATTACTACATTGAATAAGAACCAGACTGCTGAAACAGCCCAGACAGGAGCGTCAGGAACGAGAATAAATCCCAGAATCATGGTTATTTTGTCCCTTGGATATGTAACCAGGAAAGTACCGATGATGCCGGATATTGCTCCGGATGCTCCGAGTAAATATACTGGCTCATTCCACAGGACTGCACTGAATGTTAGTGTTGCCACTATTCCCGACAGGAAATAAACTACTGCAAACTTCAGTTTGCCTATTCTTTGTTCCAGGGCAGGTCCTAACAGGATCAGGAAAAGCATGTTTCCCAGCAGATGGAAAATACCGGCGTGTGCAAACATGCTCGTCAGCAGAGTATACAGATTTTCCCCAGTCTCAAGATAAATCGGAGAGAATTCTAGTACATTATTTGTTGATCCTGGCCAAAACATTGTTAAGATAAATATTACAATATTGCACAGTACTAGCGTTATCGACAGATCCAGCTTCTTAAAAAACGATAACAGTACGCATATTGCAATTATGCCAATTACTACGCCGGCTAAAGCATCCACATCTGATGTATTTTGAATTCTGCTTTTGTTACTTTCGCTTCAAATCTGTAATTTGCAGATACAAAAGAAGGCAAAGATTAATAAGGAATTGGTATTTACTCTCGACATAACGCCGCAGTAACTCAGCTGGGAGAGTGCAAGACTGAAGATCTTGAAGTCGCTGGTTCGAGCCCGGCCTGCGGCACTCTTTGTTTTTTGAACTCTTTGTTGTGTAAATACATCGCTTGATTTTCAGAATAGAAATTTGTTATCTGTGTTTGTTGTTACACTGCTTATCTAAATGAGACTACTAGCGCAGGGGAACTCAATCGCTAAGTCATATTCCCCTGCGCATTTACTGTTAAGA
>CAJKRY010000024.1 GCA_905202485.1 uncultured Methanomassiliicoccus sp. | reverse complement strand
AAATCTGCGTAAGTCTGCGTTTTTAAACTTCAAAAAACCAAGGCTAATATGCCCCCCAATTTTTTTCCAAGTGTACCGTCTTTTCTCGAAATTTAGATTACAAAAATTTCGATGTTTTTTGCAAGTTTTTCACCAGCTTTTCTCAAAAATTTTACCTAAATCTGTGCTTGCATTCCGCTTTTCTAAACCCCTAAATGTGGGGGCTAATATGGCCCGCGATTTTCATGCATATACGTTGGCTTAAAAACAGCAGAATCAAGCAGAAAAACAGTAAAAATGATCGATCTAACAATGCAAAAAGCCACCTCAAATTTTGCCACATATGTTCTGAGTGTTTTTTCTGCCAAAATTTCAGGAAAATAAAGCCGTACTGCATTCAACAAAATGTCCAAGTCTGACGATTACAGATATCTCAAAGTCCAGGCACTGCATTTCTTCGATTTAATCGACTTAAATGCTGACTGCACCTGCTGAAACCTATTACGATGCCAGATGAAAACATCTGTTTTGATGAGTGCGATCAAAACATTTTATCTCAGAATCAATGAAGCCAGATACAAGGTTGAATGTGTCGCCTGTATCAAACATGCATATGCGTCGTTTCATGCTACATAAATCAATGCAGAATCTCATTAAAAACAATCAAATTTCATCAAATTCATCGAAAATTAAAACTTTTTTAATTTCATCCCCTTTTAATACTATCGAAAAGCCAGACTTTTATCTTGAGTGATTTGAAAAAAATGTTGATATACTCTTCGCAGTTACATGAATCGATTGCAAACAAATGCAAATCAAAACGAGGTGATTAAAAATGAGAATAAAATCAAAACACATGCATAAAATGTAAATGCAGCTTGTTCAGAGTGTCATAACTTTTAAAAAATGCTGCAGAAAACAACATTGAATGATATGCAGTCTGACAAAAAGTCCCTCTGCTAAAGCTCAGTTAATGAATGTTACAGATACAGGAGGCGTCTTATGAACTCTTTTAAGATTGGAGATACAGAATTTGGAATTGGTGATGTCCAGCTGTCTGTTGAAGACGGCTTGATTAATCTTGAAATCACCGGCAGTGAAGATATTTTTAACAAATTGACAGAAAATGACGAATGTAAATGGAGCTGGTCGTTGTACCCGCCTAAAATTTATTTTCGGAATGTACCATATGAAAACAAAGCAATAATTGTCGATGAAGAGTTTCTTGATGAGTACGACATTGCGCTTTATATGATGGAGCACAATGATTTCACCGGCACGATAGAAATAATGAATGAAACCATTCAGATCAACGGACAGGCTGACATAATGGGAGAGATCTCGGCAGTTTCAATCAATGTTGAAAGAGGTCAGTAACAGTCATCAAAGTGTTGCACATACAGACATAAAAATTAAAACAAAGAAGGACAGAATATGAACTCAAAACAAATGAAAGCAGCGCAGGAATCAATGACAGAATGGCTGTCTCATCCGCAGGAGCTGGGAAAAGCCCCGGCGAAGATTGAGTGCACCGGAAACATTGAACTGCACGGCATGACTTATTACATTTTCAGATACAGGAAAAGCGCACTCGGCAGATGGCTGCTTGGAGTCTGCGGCGGCTATGAAACTGATGAGCTGGAACACTGCGGCCACGTATTCAGCGAGATGGAAGAATACAGCGAAGACACAGCAGCAGAAAAGGCTGCAGACATAGTGGAAAAAATACGCACCTATTGTATAGAGCAGGCGCAGCAGTATGAGGAAAATGCAGGCATCTTCACAGGCTTTGTCCTTTTGTCAGATGCCTCTTGGGATAAAATGCAGTTGATTCGAGACTTGAAAAACGAATGGGACCTGGAGGCAATAGAAGACGAGCCGAGAAATGACTCTTTAGTGTTTTCAGTCGGCGATATGCTTGCCGCTGTCAGCCTGATGCCTGCGCCGGTGCCGAATCATGAAGCAGCAGAGAATGCTGCTAATAACTACATGTGGAAGGAAGCCGTGGAAGCAGCAGAGGAGCATAAAGCGCACCTGCTGGTAGCAGTGCTCGGCAAAGAGACCGATCTGCTTGAACGCGGAAAGCTGTTCGTCAAAATAACAGCTTCCTGCTGCAGACAAAACAATGCAACGGGAGTATATACCAGCGGCACTGTCTTTGAGCCGCAGTTCTACGCTGACTTTGCAGAAGTAATGAAAGAAAACGGACTGCCTGTCTACAACTGGATCTGGTTCGGTCTTTACCGTAATGAAAACGGCGTCTGCTGCTACACCTACGGCATGAACATCTTCGGAAAGGATGAAATGGAGATTCTCGACGCTGCCGCCGAGCCTGCAGAGGTTCGTGATTTTCTCTCTAATTTAGTATTCTACGTGCTGGAAAATGATGTTATCCTCAACGACGGAGAAACGATCGGCTTTTCTGCCGAAGACAAACACGACATTGTCAGAAGTGCCGGGATCTCCCTGCCGGGAATGACTCTAAAAATCACATATTGAACAGTTCGAACCATTAAAGCTCTGACAGTTTGCTGAGAACATATGAGAAAACATCATCACGGCTCATAGATGCATCTACAATAATATAGGAAGAATCTTCAGAAGCAGCGAGATCGTAGTTTTCGCTCACCTTCTTCAGGAAGTTGAGCTTTTCAAACCTGCCCGGAATACTTGCCCTGAGATTCAAACGGTTCATTGCTTCCTCAGGAGAAATCTTCAGCAGAAAGGTAACGTCAGGAGAGATCGCTGCCGGCCTGTTGATTTCCTTCAGCCAGTTCCAGGAATTATCCACTTTATCGGAAAGAAGTGCACCCTGATATGCAAGCGTGCTGCCGACGTACCTGTCGCAGAGCACCCATCTGCCGGCATTCAGCCACTTTTTGATCTGCGAGGTATGCTCGGCGCGGTCTGCTACATAAAAAAGCGTGTTGGCCACAGGGCCGGCGGTCTTAGACTCGGTTCTCAGGACGTCCCCGATCCAGGAGTCGGAAGGCTCCGCAGTAAGAACTATATCAACACCGTCAGAGGTAAGATGCTCTGCCACTCTGCGCGACAGCTCGCTCTTGCCGGAACCGTCTATTCCTTCGAAAACGACAAAACGCCCTTTGGATGAGTTCATCTGCAGGGAGATGCCACTCAGGTATATTTATTGCCCATATATGCGCGACTTCAGAAGAGCAAGGTAGGAAGGCAGAGATTCAACGTCTTTAATTTCCGACTTGCAGAGCTTGGAAAGCTCGGTACGAACGCTGTCATTGTAAGGAATATCGTTAGCCTTCAGAGCGTTTCTCAGCAGCGAAGCCAGCTGTCCGCCCTTTCTGTCCCAGTCGGTCAGAATATAAACTTCCTTGTTCTGCGATGCCAGATCCTCCACGGCGGCAAAGACGCTTTTGCGGGAGTCCTGAATCTTAACAATCTCGCCTGAGATGTCTAAGCTGTGAAGCGCTTCGACGTCTTTGCGCCCTTCGACAATGATGACGGTATTGTCAGGCCTCGTCCTCAGCTCGTAGAGAATCTTCTCAACTCTTTCCAGAACATCGGTTAAGTCTTTCATTTTCCACCAAAAGAGCAGTTACGCCCTCAATACCCTGATGGACGAGTACCGTCTTATGTCTATCTGTATGCCCCTTAAGAATTTCAACAGGAACCCCGAAGAAGCTTTTCAAAAGAGCTTCGACGGCATTGTTGGCCTTTCCTTCCAGCGGCAGATCTGCAACTTTGATAATCAGCCTCCTGCGCCAGGGATCGACTGAACCGACAGACGCAGACTTAGCATTGGGAGTGACCATGATATCTATTTCCGTTGCATCACAGCTAACAGAACGTAAAGCGGCAGAGAAATTATCAGGCATGTTCACCGCTTGGAGATGTCAACGTATTCCCTGACTTCCTCTCCGACATAGATACTGGAAGGCCTGTACAAGACAGGCTTGACCGGAGGATCGGGGAACTTCTCTTCAATCACATGCGCAGCCCATCCGGCAGCTCTCGCCATGGCAAAAACAGGCGGGAAGAAGTCATGGTGGATTCCCATTGCATGATAGATTGAAGCGCTGTAAAGATCAACATTGGGATAGATGGCCTTGCCTTTCTTCTCATAAAACAGCTTCTGGGTGACTTCCGCCATCTTTTCAGTCATCTCATACCACTGGAATTCAGGATGGTCCTTGAGCAGATCGTAAGCCATTTCCTGAAGGATTGTTGCTCTGGGATCAGTAGTACGGTAAACAGCATGACCGATGCCGGCGACACGCTTGCCGCGCTCGAACTGCTTGG
Source organism: uncultured Methanomassiliicoccus sp. (assembly GCA_905202485.1). GTDB lineage: Archaea > Thermoplasmatota > Thermoplasmata > Methanomassiliicoccales > Methanomassiliicoccaceae > Methanomassiliicoccus_A. Next base: position 8,042 of record CAJKRY010000024.1, on the reverse strand, counting down.
TGACCCACTCTTCCACTTTGTCAGGGTCGTTCATGTCGATGAGGTTTCTCATCACCTGAGCATTGGCGCCGCCGTGCAGAGGCCCGGAAAGCGCGCCTACGCCGGCAGAAACGGCCGCATAGATGTTGGCGCCGGTGGATGCTACAACTCTGGCAGCAAAGGTAGAAGCGTTGAAAGTATGATCGGCATGTAAAATCATAGCGATGTCCATGAAGCGGGCGAGATTGTCATCGGGGACTTCGCCGTTGAACATATAGAGAAAATTAGCTGCGGTTGAGAGCTCTTCCTTAGGCTTCAGAGGCTCTTCTCCGCACTTTATCCTCTTCCAGCCGGCGATTATCGCAGGCATTGAAGAGATTATGTGGATTGCCTTTTTCATGTTACATTCTCTTGTTTCTCCTTTGGCAGGAGCGTGGGCGGAAAGGGCTGGTATGCTGGCCTGCAGCACACACATCGGGTCTGTGTCGGGGGACAGAGACGTTAAGGAACTTCCTAAATCCTCAGGAAGCTTTCTGTATTCTCTGACAGCTTCAGAGAACTGCTCAAGCTGTTCTTTATTCGGCAGGTACCCGTGCAGAAGTAAGTAAGCAGTCTCTTCAAAGGTAGACTTTCTTGCCAGTTCTTCTATGCAATACCCTCGATAGAGCAGGATGCCGTTTTGCCCATCAACTTTACTGATCTTAGTTGTGGCAGCCTTGACTCCCCGCAGTCCGGTGTCCTCAACAAAAAGCGTCATTCATTTTCCCCCATGGTGTAACATATGTGTGGTATAACACATGGGTTTGAGTAAACCCAACCCGCATTAATTAATTCATTTAAATAGTGTTCGTTCCCGAAATACAGTTCTAGATAAATAAATATCCATATAGTTTTTACATTCCCCAGAACTTATCAGTCTTTCTTTTTATCTCTTTGAGTTCTTCAATGACCATACGGTCGTCTTCATTGATGTCCATCTTTTCCATTTCCTTAAGAGAAGTTTCTCTCAGATCCACATAAAGAATGTCTTCCTCGTTGATCTGCCTGCCGACAGTCGGACCGTCGATAGCAACCGCTTTTTCATCTCCCTGGATGGCTTCCCTGATGCTCTCTTCCCCGTCCCTGATGGAACGGATCTTGCCGACAGTATTGCCGCCGATGTCAATCAGAGACTGCCCGGGACGAATTCTTCCGCCGAGAACTCTGACTCCGACGATGGCAGGCTTGGAAGCCCTGAAGATGCAGTTCGGAAGTAAGCGGATTTTGCCCGGGAAGGCAAACTCTGCCCTCTTTTCCTCATCGAGGCGCCTCTTCTCTTCTTCCATCCATTCCGTGTACTCTTCAATCAAACGATAAACGACGTCGCTTGTGAATACTTTGAGATTAGGATAGCTGATCTGTGCATCCTTGGCGTCAGGCAGCAGTCCGACGTTAAAGCCCATGATCACGCGGTGGACTGACTCTCCGTAGGCGGAAGCGTCGATCAGGTCCTTTCTGGAAATCAAACCGGTATCATACTTGCGGATCGGAATGCCGGCCTTATTGCATTCATACGCCAGGGCTTCCAAAGAGCCTAAAGCATCAGCTTTGATGTAAATGCCGTCGTCATTGAGATCGATGTTTACTTTAGTCTCGTTAGAAACTTCTTCCCTTGCCTCGTCAGGATTTGCCCCGGCAGCTCTCAGAGGACCGCCGGAAACGACGCCGTCTAGACTCTGGCACATCAGCTTGACACCGATGGCGGCGCTGACCTCTTTCACAGAATCAAAACGGTCCTTGGGGTCTCTGATTTCATCGAGAGGCTTCGGTTTCAGGATGGCCTTCACTTTAGTCACTAAAGGCCTGCCCTTGGTACCCAGGATGACGGTATCACCCTTTTTGAGAGTGCCTGCGTAAATGATTACATCGACAGTCTGTCCTAACCCGCGCTCTTCCTTTACTTCAAGAATTACGCCTTTGGCCGGACCTTCTTCCTTTTCTAAAGTATCTTCTAAGAACCTCTGGGCCAGTCCGATTAACATTAAAAGTAAGTCTGGCAGTCCGATGCCGTTTTTAGCGGAAATCGGCACAATCGCGATTGACTTGGTGAAATCTTCAATTTTGTCATAACGGTCTGCTGTATAGCCGTGCTCATACAGCTCACCGATAATTTTGTAAAATTTATCATCAAAACTGGCAGCCGCTTTTTCCGACTGCTTTCTTACATTCAAAGCAAACGGTTCATCCTTGTTAACTGTCCAGTCTTCAATCAGATCGACTTTGTTAACAGCGATGATAAAAGGAGTCTTGAAACGCTTCAAAATAGAGATCGATTCAAGAGTCTGAGGCATTATTCCCTCATTGATATCAATGACCAATACAGCCAGATCTGCCAGGGAGCCTCCTCTTGCCCTCAAAGATGTAAAAGACTGATGCCCCGGTGTGTCGATAAAGAGAAGACCAGGCATGTCAAACTTTTTGTTGCCGATCATCTGTTTGCAGACAGCGTATATGTGCTCAATCGGGACCTCGGTGGCACCGATGTGCTGAGTTATAGCCCCGGCTTCTTTTTTAACCACGGCAGTACCTCTGATCTGGTCCAACAATGTGGTCTTGCCATGGTCAACATGACCAAGAACGCTTACAATAGGCTGTCTGGTGGGCATACTGGTTGATACTTTCTATAGCTATTTGTAGTTTTTCAGAAAATGAAAGTGTCAGCGTATAATCTGCAGAATCGTCGGATGGAAGTAAAACACCTGCGACAATTCCCGCGCTGCTGATGCATAAGACTGTAAAAGCAGCGGAATCAGAAGATATTATACTATCACGAGGTGATTTTGAAAATTATGAGCTCTGCCGCCTCGTCTGATTTCAGCCTCGAAGAGATTTGAGAAGCAGTATCGAAAACAGCTGCAAAATACGGCGTGGATGAAGTGTATCTGTTCGGCTCGAGAGCACGCGGAGATAATGAAGAAAACAGTGATTTTGATTTTTGTATTAAACCTGGCTGCATAGAAGAACTGATCAAACGGTGATGTTTTATTAACGAACTGGAAACTGAGCTTGGAAAAGGTAGATGTAATAACTGAGTCTTCAATGAGTGAAGAATTTGCTCAGGAAGTCATGTGACAGAGTATTGATCTACAAACGTATTGAGAAGTTTTCAAAAGACGAATAAACTAGGATACAAAACAACAAATCCTCAGACCTCGATCAGGATGCATGCCTTTTGAGTCCACTCTTCCGCAGTTTGAGTGTTCTTTGGCAACAAAGCAGAGAAACATTGGATTTACATTATTTGGAATAATAACAATAATCACCATTGTGTGTGGATCACATCTGGAAATAAGATATGAAATGACCTTCGGATTGTGGATGGTAACGATAGTCGGATGGTTATCTGGTATTGTAACAGGAACGATAGTGGTGATTAAGGCATATGATGTCGAAAAAGCACTTGATGACAATAAATCTGAATTTGAGACTATGAAGATATGTAAGAAAGGAAGAGTGTATGGAATTGGTTTACTCGCGCCATCATTGGTTATTGTGCTTACAATGACGTATTGTGATATTCCAATATCATGATGATTAAAGTGATTATTTTAAGTATAATTCACTAAGGGTTATTAGTCTTACATCAGACTGGTGATGTTTCTTTAGAGATGAAGTAAAGCCAGACTTTGAGAATAGAAAATAGTAATATCTGTCAAATCGATTCATCACTTGAGCATACTCTTGCATTAGCCTCAATTCATCTTCGCTGATTAGCTTATTGCAGTATTTGCAGGAACCTATTACTCCTTCCTGCTTATTTATTGAAGCGGCTACAATATCTATCTGCACCTGTTTTTTTGTTTTGGAGTCCGCCCCCCACCATTGTCCTATTTCCCCTATGATAAATGGAAGATTCTCATCATGGAACAGCATGAAGTCTTTACACATCTTTTCAAAGACTAAACCCATATAATCAGAAAGCCTGCTTTCTATTGATGTTTTATAAGCCTGCCCGATTCTACCTGACAGGATTGCAGCCATATTGTTTGGAATAAATGTGTACCAGAAACGGAAGAAAAAGTCTTCAATCAGATATATGGGACGCTTACTGTTGGGGTCAGTCACAGGAGTTTCTTTTTTCAGAATACCGAGCGATATTAAATTTGTAATGTATTTAGAACATGATCCGGTTTCTAGTCCTACTGTCGAAGATATTTCAGACAGCTTTGTTTTTCCAGATGCGATAGCAGTGATTATTGCGTTATATGTGGCAGGTTCCCTGAGCTCTTGTTTCAGAAGATTTGACGGTTCCTCAAAAAGCATAGCATTCTTGTCAAATATGCAGTCTAGTAAATTTTCTTTCACATTCTTCTCAGGTGAGAACTGCTCGAGGTACATGGGTATACCACCGGTAATGCCATACATTATCGCTTTGTCTTCAGATGAATACTTAGGAAACCAATTGCCTGTATCAAAGTAATCAAACGGCATAATTTTGAACTGAGCTGTACGACGACCGTAAAGAGGGCTTTGATACCCAAGTACCTGATTTTCCATGAAACTCATTGAAGAACCGCAGAGGATCAGAAACAGCTTTGTATTTTTGAACTGATGATCAAGATAGTTCTGAAGGAGAGAAGAAATGCTAATCTCTGCCTGAGCTAAATATGGGAATTCATCAATCACAAAGATCAGGCGGTCTGAAGATGCCATTTCTTTGATTTTATCAAAAGCATCGGAGAAACTTTTGTATATGGCATTGGATGAAATGCCGGTATCAGCGTAGCTAATTGCATTAGAAAGCGATTCTAAATTCTGTTCTGCACTGCTCTCCAAGGATGCGAAGAATATTGTTTTCTTGTCTTTGCAGAACTCATTAATCAATGTTGTTTTTCCAACTCGGCGACGACCATAGATTACTGCCACTTCCAGCTTGCTGCTTTGATACATTTTGTTTAGTTTTTTCAGTTCCTGCTCTCTACCTATGAACATATCTGTCCTCAGTTTAGTATATTACGATATACTATATCGTAGTTTAGTATTTATGACTATGTCCTAATTCACAGAATAGATTAGTATGGCGATTGTCAAATAGTAAAAATTAACAGATATACTAATATAAAGCTGCAACAATCTAATTTATGAAATTTACAGCATCAAACAATTTTATGTTGTACAGGAGTAGGAGAGTAATAAACAAAAATTAAAACAAATTTGATATTCCTGAGAATATCCAGTAAAATTAGAGGACATTGAAAGATGATTCGGAATTATGAGGCCTCCACTTTTCTGAAAACGAGGTAGGGCTTAACATGCAAAAAAGCATAAAATCAATGATTATGCCAGAACCAGTGTTTCCACGAGGAAACATTCCCTTAGCAAATAAGCAAATAAGCTATGGCGAAAAAATACTAATTATATTTTTTTCTGTTATTTGCATAGGAGTAATATACCTCATAATAGTCGAAGAGAAAGATATAGAAGGAACTATCTTTGGCATAATTTCAACTATTGTATTGGTAGTTATTGGTTTGACTTGGGGATTAACCGCCGTCAAAATAGAAAAGATTTCAGAATCAAAGAGAGAAGCTGAATCTGAACATTTTTACTATAAAGCAAGAATGTACGGAGTAATTACTACGATATTAAGCATGCTAATGATTGTAGGATTATTTCTTTCATTAGCGGGGATCGTTTAAAAAGGACCTGATGGTATCCATAAGGCTTAAATACAGTTAAAATTACAGAAAAAGCTGCCAACGCTACAAGAAGCATATATGGCCTAGCAGTACAACCTGTTAAATGGTCATTAACACATGGAGTCAGATGATAGTCATTTAATATTTATAATGTGATACCCATGAATAAGGATACGGCTAAAGCGTGCACTGTAGCAGGGATAATGCTAGTCGTCTTACTATCGCTAGCGATTCCATATGTAAATGGCATATATGTTACAATATTAATTTCAAATATTATTTGTTTTGCAATACCATTTATAGTCATAGGAATAGCTGGGTTGTATGAAAATAAAGATAATAAAAACAACGAAAAACACGTAAAGGAACGTGCTGCAGCAACTATGTTTTCAGCAATACCAGGTCTTGGTCATGTATACTTGAAACGATATGTAAAAGGTATTTTTTATATGGTTTTATTTCTAATATTTGCAGCAATATTTGCAATAGGAATTATCTTGTATTCAGACGATTACTACTATGAATATACCAATGCCGCAACAGTATCTTACACATATGGATCGATCATGGCATTTTTTATCTGGATATGGTCATACATAGATATTGCTAACATCTGCAATGATGATGGCTTGCCTTATATGGAAGAAAGTTTAGAAATAAGATGCAAAAGAACAGATTTAGCCACATCCATCTTATTTATGATTACATCAGTATTGTTGATTGCTGCTTCTGTGATTATGATGAATTTTGATGTTACAATTAGTAATTTCCTCAACATTATTGTGATTGTGTTATCAATAGTATTATTGATTCCCATATCCTATAAATATCTAAAAGATGCTAAAAATAAGTTCACTAAATAAACACACAATGGAAAAAATTACTGAAAGATAAGTGTATGTCATATAAATTCGACATGCCTAATCGGTAGTTTCTGGATTTAGTATTGCTAAAAACTCAAGATACTAAGGTAAGTACATGGAACGATTTACAGCAAAATTATATATAACATTCGGACTGGTAGCCTCAATTGCCTGTATAATGTATATATCTGCGTTTTGGAGAGAAATCTCTTCAATCGCAGTATTATCATTTTTACTCTGCATAGCCATGCCTACAGCATATACAGGATATTCAAATTTAAAAGTGTTTGAAAAAGAAAATTTCGGCAAACATGGCGAAAAATCAACAAAAGAAAGAGAAGCTGCAACAATATTATCTCTTATACCGGGGTTAGGTCATGCATATCTAAATAGAGTTAAACGAGGGATTATATTTTGGATAGCATTTGTTATAGGTGTAATTTTAGTAGTCATAGCAGTAATGGGGTATACTAATATTATGGAATACATCAACATGTCTCCAGAAGAAAGTACCGTATTCCTTATATTTGGCATGATCGTTGGTTCATTTTCCATTTTTTGGTCGGCATTGGACGTAAATGAGCTATGCATACAATACAATCTTCCACATACTGATGGAGAATTTGATACAACTTGGGAAAGAACTGATCTAGGTGAAGCCATATTGTTCATAGTAACAAGTATACTGATGATTTCATTGGCAATACTATTCAAGGTGTATGAATGGATAACAAGTATGGGTATGTTTTGGACAATAATTATAATATCAATCATACTATTAATTTATATATTTGTTAAATACATTGTGAAAAAGAAAGATAACCGGTGGTATTAAATTAATTGATTCATATCACAGGTAACCTGCCAATACATTAACGTCCCATACAGCAAGAGTATGGCAATGTATTAACATAATTTTTCCTTTTAGAGATGAGCTGTCTTGATTTCAGATCTAGATAAAATATGGATCAAACTTGCCATTCCGGTAACTGTTATTGTAGCAGTATCATATCTGGTGTACGATGAAGAGGGAATGCTTATTGCAGCTGCTGTGCTTTTATCAATATTTGTTGGCATCTCAGCATATTTCTTATTTGAAACATTTATCCCACCAAGAAAGGCTATCATAAAATTGACTGATGGAAACTGTAAAGTTCATATTGAGTGTTCAGAATTTTACATAAATCGTAAACCCCTATTGGTAACTATTAATGAAAAAGAGATTATTGCTACGTTATTTAGGGATCAAAAATAACATTAAATCTATCACACAATGACAGATTATGTTTTCTATACAATAACAATGTGAAATCATCATCCTATGATGTAGAAAATGACATAAGATTGTATGTTTGGATAGAACCATTGGCTACAGTTCAAATACAAGTTGAAAAATTTTATACTACTCCATCAAAAAACTCAGCATACAATATTTACAAAAAAACAAATCAGTTTGTTAGAAAACCTACCTACCTACCTACCTACCTACCTACCTACCTACCTACCTACCTACCTACCTACC
>CAJKRY010000023.1 GCA_905202485.1 uncultured Methanomassiliicoccus sp. | reverse complement strand
TTATCATAATTCTGATCATAATCATCGCTGCTTACTATTACTACAAGAAGAATCAGAATCAATAAGCTGAACACATAACCGTCAGCAAACCTTTTCTTAATTTTTTTATTTAGTTGATTCATTCATTTATGATGAATTTTCGTCACATCAAAAGTCTCGGAAGCAGCTGATAAACACTGTCCTATTTAGATACGTTATCTTCCAGCATGGGCATTGTCAGATTTTAATGAAATTGTGCTTTCAAAGAAACTAAATGATGAAACAACAATACCTTTGCGTACTGCCCATGAAACCTCATCTGTGATTTTTCTGCGTGATATATTTTATATATCAAAAAATTCAGTCTTTGTTTTGGTACTTGTATCAGGATGACTATTATGAAACAACCAGAAGAACGATTTATAAAAACATATGATCAAGGCTCATTTAATGTACTTGAAATATGGGTAGACAGGATGACTGGAGTAAATTACCTGTATCGCAATTCCGGCACTTCTGGAGGGCTGACTGTCTTAGTCGATAAGAATGGGAAGCCGGTTGTTACTTCTGTTTTTGAAGACAGCATAAAATCTTTGTGATGCACAACCACGCATCACATACTATTGTGTTAGTAACAGACTCACTCAATTCTAAAAATATAAAATTATTAGAAATTGCATATATTATAAATTTCATATTGTAAGCTAAATGGGAATATGATTCAACGACATTAAAACAATCCTGTTTTACTTTTTCAGTTACGTTAATGTAGTTTCCAGCATATGATATTTATTCAATATCGATGAGCTGGATACACAGCTGTGGATATTTGCCGCATTTTTTGTTCTGTCAATACTATCTGTACTCTATGCCTATTTTTCAAAAGGATCTTCCGTATCGAGTAAAGATATGAAATACTCAGGAATACTGCTGATTATCCTGCCCGTCATCATGTTCATACTATCCCTCTTTTCATGAAACCCAGTAAGCCTTGATGGGTGGGAATCTTTCAAGATCTTGTCGCTGCTTGCTGTTCCTGCAGGCGTTATTTATATATTATTGAGCAGCAAAGCATCTGCTGAAATTATTCATAAATAAAAAAATACACAGGTTGCGGGGAAAACATTTCCCTCACCTGTCTGTGATGCTGATAGCTTCGATGGCGACGCTTCCTCCCCTTACGATCTCTATGCGGTTGGGGAAGCTGTTGCTTAAGAGTCTGATCAAATCATCGTTTCTTGTCTCAGTCTGAATGCTTTCCAGCAGGACGGTGGTTGAATTATAATCTATCGCTCTGACATCAAACACCTTGCAGATTCTGAAGATCTCTGTCATGTCGTGCTGCGTGCAGTTAAAGACCTTGGTGAACATCAGCTCCTTCATATGAATTGCAATATCGGTGAAATCCACAACTTTAATCACTTCAATGCTTCTGTTTAACTGCTTCTTGACCTGTTCAAATGTCTGTTCGTCGCTGGTGAGACTTATAGTCATGCGGGAAATCGACTGGTCTTCAGTCGTTCCTACAGTAAGACTGTTTAAATTGTAAGATTTGCCGGAGAACAATCCGGAGATGCGGGCAAGAACTCCCACTTCATTCTCTACAAATATGCTGATCCATCGTTTTTTCATCTCCATTTTATCACTCCTTGCTTTCCATGATCATGTCGCTGAGAGGACTGCCCGGCGGAACGATCGGCAGAACGTTCTCTTCTCTTTCAATTATGAATTCAATGACTGTAGGAGCCTTAGTATTCTTCTTTGCCGACAGCAGCGCCGGCACGATGTCTTCCACCTTCTCCACGCGGATTCCTTGAGCTCCGTAGCTTTCAGCCAGGCGCACAAAGTCTGGAGTATATTCAGGACAGTTGTCTCCCGGAGTGCTGCACGGGCTGGGGCAGCTCTTTCTGTGGCGCATGCAGGTGCTTGAGTATCTTTTATTGAAGAACATCTCCTGCCACTGGCGGACGTTGCCGAGGTAGCCGTTATTCATAATGCAGATAATGACAGGCAGCTCATACACCACCGCCGTAGCCATCTCCTGGATGTTCATCTGCATTCCCCCGTCTCCGGTGATGACTATAACGTCTTTCTCAGGATTTCCTATCTTAGCGCCGAGGGCTGCCGGGAAACCGTATCCCATTGTACCCAATCCGCCTGAAGTAAGCATCTGCTTGCTGCCGTTGAGCTCTAAGAACTGCGTCGCCCATAACTGATTCTGACCTACATCGGTAGTGATGACAGCCTCTTTGAAAGTCTCATTTATTTTCTGAATGATAACCTGAGGAGTCATGTGCGTGTTTTTCATTGCCAGAGGGTAACTCTGTTTCCACCCGTTGATCTGTTTCATCCAGTCTTCAATTGGCAGTTTCTCTGCCTTTTCGAGAAGGGCGTTAATTGCATTCTTGGCATCCGCAACTATCGGCACATCGACGACTATATTTCGTGAGATGGATGCTGGGTCGATATCGACGTGAATGATTTTAGCATTCTTGGCGAACTCTCCGACTTTTCCTGTAATGCGGTCATTGAATCTGGTGCCGATGGAAAGCAGCACATCGCAGTTGCTGATCGCTGAATTGGCGGCATAGCTTCCATGAATTCCTAGGTTGCCGATGTACAGCTTATGGTCTGTCGGCAGCGCTCCTTTTCCCATGATTGTCGTCACAACCGGTATGCCGGTTTTTTCTGCAAGTTTTGTCATTTCTGTGCCTGCACGGGCAATGTTGACTCCGCCGCCGATTAAGAATACAGGCCTCTTTGCATTGTGAAGGATGTCAATTGCTTTCTTTACCTGTCCGCTGTGCACAGACGTGTTAGGCCTATAGCTGCGAATTTCTATCGTATCTGGATAGTAATCGCTGCCATACGCCTGCTGAATATCTTTCGGTAAGTCAACGACTACTACGCCCGGCTTTCCTGACCTAGCAATGTAAAATGCTTTTTTTATAGTCATTGCCAGGTCTTCCCTGTTTCTGACAGTTACAGTGTACTTGGAAATGCTTCTGGTGATGCCTACAGTGTCTACCTCTTGAAATGCATCGTTTCCTATCAGACTGGTAGGGACCTGGCCGGTAAAACAGACCAGGGGAACGCTGTCATAATTGGCTGTGGCAATCCCAGTAACTAAATTAGTGGCGCCCGGCCCGCTGGTGACTAAGCACACTCCTACTTTGCCGGTAGAGCGTGCATAGCCGTCTGCAGCGTGGACGAGGGCCTGTTCATGCCTCGGCAGGATCATTTCTATTCCTTCCTGTCCGTAAAGAGCATTGAAGAGGTCTATTGCCTGACCGCCGGGATAGGCAAACAGAACATCCACGTTTTCTTTTATTAATGATTTAACAAATAAGTCTGCACCTGTAATCTGCATCGATGACTCCTTCTTCGCGAGTTGTATTTGTTTTTGATATTTTTCACTATTGGCAATACTAAGCATGATATAAACTTAAGGAACAGTCTTGCTGCTGATTTCGAAAAACTGCAACTGATTGCTTTCTCCGAATATCCTCAACATGTGAAAAGTGTCTAAAAAATTACGGACTCACTCCCTGCCTTTGATCATCAGGATCTGCAGATAAGGAAAAATGCTGTTTCGTATACTGTCGATACAATGAGAAAAAAATCACTTTGTATGAATTTCATCACCATTCTGGGCATACCTAAACTATTAGTATGCTGGATGCATGCTTGAATGGAAGTAAATGCCGATTGGAGAAGCTTTAGAGACAATTGAGTTCAGCGTTCTGGGAGAGCCTTCGCCTGAGGGAAGCACCAGAGCATTCTACATCAAAAAGATAAACAAAGCTGTTGTAACACACTCCAACCAGAGCAATCTGGAAGCCTGGAGAAACAGAGTGGCTACAGAAGCGCAGAGAGCCTTGGAAGGAAGTTCCTGGATCTCCGACAGCTCTTCTGCCTATGCACTCGACGTTGATTTTTACCTTACCAGGCCTCCGTCCGTACAGCCTCACAAAAGGCTGCATCCGATCGTTAAGCCTGATTTGGATAAGTTCATCAGGGCAATTAATGACGCCCTTACAGGGATATTATTTTCTGACGACTGTCAGGTAGTTGCTCTTAACATCACCAAGACATACGATGACAATCTACGTCCCGGCGCGCATATCAAAGCTTACAGATATGCAAATACATGTGAAAAACCTAAAAAAATAAAGAAGGAAGAAGTCAACGCGGGACCTCTAGATGAGTTTGAAGGGGACTTTGAAGATCCCCGCGATTAAGGTGTTTACGGTACAAGTCTCATTCTGTCCCTTGGGAACAGGATGGCTTCTCTGACGTTAGGTAATGAAAGCATCTTCTGTACCAGACGTTCGACTCCGATACCCCATCCGCCGTGCGGAGGCATTCCGTATTTGAATGCATCAAGGTAGAAGTTGAAATCCTCAGGATTCAGGCCTTTCTTTCCTATTCTGTCTACGAGAACGTCATATCTGTGTTCTCTCTGACCTCCAGAAGAGATTTCCTGTCCCTTATAATCTAAATCGAATGAGTATGAGTAGGGGGTGCCTTCTTTTTCCATGATGTAGAACGGCTTGGCTTCTTCAGGATATTCCACTATCCAGTACATTTCGTAGCCTTTTTCGTTCATTACGTTTCCCAGGATTTTTTCTCCTTCGGTTCCTAAATCGTCTCCTAAGTTAATTTCCATTCCTTCCTTGGACACGATCTCGACTGCATCTTTGTACTCTACAATCGGATAGGGGGCTTTGGGCACCTTGATTTCTGATCCTAAGATTTCCAGCTGGGCTGTTGAAGACTCTTCAACTCCTTTGATGACGTGCTGAATGCAGCCTTCAAGCATCTGCATGACATCATTCATGGAGTCGATGTAAGCCATTTCCCCGTCGAATGAGATGAATTCTGACACATGCCTCACAGTGTCTGACGGCTCCGCTCTGAATGCCGGTCCGATTTCGAAAATTCTGTCTAAACCGGTGGACATCATCATCTGCTTGTACAGCTGAGGCGATTGAGCCAGATATGCAGGCTTTCCAAAGTAGTCTAATTTGAATAGTGTAGCTCCGCCTTCGGCTCCTGATGCGACGATCTTAGGGCTGAAGACTTCTATAAATTCTTCTCCCAGCAGATATTCGTCTATAAGGCTGAGAACCTTTGATTTTATTTCAAAAACAGCTCTGGCTTCAGGCTTTCTGAGGTCCATGAACCTGTGGTCGTAACGGGTATCCATCTCAGCATTCACTTTGTCTATTACCCCTAAAGGAAGAGGGGAAGCTGCTGCGCTGAGCACCTTTATGCTTTCAGGAATGACTTCTGCCCCGCCTTTTGCTTGGTTAGAGGATTTGGCGGTTCCGCAGACTTCAACCACTGACTCTCTGGAAAGAGAAGTCAAGACTTCCATGATCTCAGGAGCTACCTTTTTCTTCGGTGCTGTGACCTGGACTGTGCCGTATCTGTCTCTTATTATGAGAAAAGAAATCCCGCCCAGATTTCTGATCTCCTGAGCCCAGCCTTTCACCTTTACCTGCTTTTCGGCATCTTCCGGTGAAAGAGTCTTGGAATTTCTTGTGATAAGATCTAATGCCATGCTCCGCTTGAAGTTTCCAATAATAATAAAGCTTGCGAGCTTGAGCACTCCCAAGTGCTGACAAACCGCTCTGATTTCTTTAAGCCTTTCTCAATTCAGGTTTGAAAAATATACGCTTCCTTATTTTTAATTTCAGACGGTTTTGGGTGCAGGCCCGTCCATAACCCGCACCATGGCCGTGAAATTACGCTCCTCTGTCTGCGTGGTTTTGGAGGAGTTTACAGCCTGGCTAGATAGAACTAAGCAATCAATTCGTCTTCGATACAGTTGGATATATAATCCTATATATTTATAGGTTATGTTTTTAGTTGCTGCGAGTAAATTTGTAAAATCAAAGTGAGGATGTGCGCCAGATGGAAATCAAAATCTGGCTTCTGTTCCTGCAGAGCTGGTATGAAGTTTTTAATCTGACATTTTACAGCAGCGTTGAGGATGCAGTATTCAAAGCGTTAGGTGTTGAATGAAATTATACACATATCTTACAATGTATCTTTGTACACGCGGTCTGTAGAAAGTATGAGAAATACTCTACACATCTACACGGTGCTACTATTTCAAAATCCAAGATTGTTGCCGAACACCTTTATTGCACACTCAACAAGTGCGATTCTGTTTCGATTTAGGTTCGATTCTGTTTCGATTCTAAGTAAAATGTGCGATTCTGTTTCGATTTAGGTTCGATTCTAGATCTCTTATAAATATCTATTTGATACATTTGATATAGCTCCAAACCATCATCGTATTCAAAAACGGATGGGATCATTTGCTTGTTGAAGAATTAATTGCATTAGTTGATCATGTACAGAAGTTCAAATGTGAAACTAGATGTATAGAAGTAAAAACTGCTTCAAAAGGCTGTCCAACTCATTTGTATGAAACATTGTCTGCATTTTCAAATCAAGACGATGGAGGCATAATATTATTTGGTCTAGACGAATCTAATAATTTTGAATTAGCTGGCGTATATGATATACAAGATCTTCAACACAATGTGTTAGAACAATGCAAACAAATGGAGCCAGTAGTCCGTCTTCTTTTCACATTTTGTGAACTGGAAGGGAAAAAGATAGTATCTGCAGAAATACCTGGCATCGACGTCTCACAGAGACCTGTATATTACAAAGGAAAAGGCAGGTTGAAAGGATCATACTTGAGATCTGGAGCCTCCAATGAATCCATGAGCGAGTATGAGATATATGCGTATGATGCATATAGACAAAATATTCACGACGATCTCAGAATTGTAGCCGATGCAGATTTTAACTCATTGGATAATGAAAAGTTAAGAACATTCCTTGAGAAAGTTAGAAGTCAGACAGTTAATCTCAAAGTTCTAGAGGACAAAGAAATCTTAGAGTTGCAGGGTGTCACTAAGAAAGGTTCAGTAACCCTTGCGGGTCTTCTGATGTTTGCAAAATATCCACAGATGTATTTTCCTCAACTATGCGTTACTGCAGTTGTTATTCCTGGTTTAGAAATGGGATGTGTTGGTAAAGATGGAGAGAGATTTCTGGCAAATCAGCGTATACTTGGCACAATACCTGAAATGGTTGAGGAAACAGTCCTGTTCGTTGACCGGAATATGAGGGTCAAAACTATAGTGGATGACGGTAAACGCGCTGATAAGACAGAATTTCCAATTACTGCTGTAAGAGAAGCTGTTCTGAACGCACTCATGCATAGAGATTACAGTGCATACTCCGAAAGAGTCCCTGTAAGGATAGAAATGTATGCAGACCGGATGGAGATAAAGAATAATGGTGGATTGTACGGGAAAATCTCCCTTGATGAGCTGGGTAGAGTCAGACCAGACACTAGAAATCAGACCTTGGTAAATTTATTAGAAATTATGGGTGAAACTGAAAACAGATATTCTGGCATTCCAACAATGAGGCGGGAGCTGAAAGAATATAATCTTCCAGAACCTGAATTTAATAGCAAAGGCGGCATGTTCGTAGTTACATTTAGAAACGATATGCAACGCAATGTGTCAAATTCAACCATTCCTGTGATTGAGACCGATACAATAGCTAAAATTCTTGACTACTGCCGGACGCCACGTTCTAGAGAAGAATTAGCAGAATTTCTGGAAATAACTAAACCATATCTTAGGCGGTCAATTATTATTCCTTTAATTGACAGAGGACTCTTAGCTATGACTATTCCAGATAAGCCTAAGAGCACACATCAGAAATATTATGCAGTAAAATAATGAAGTATTAAGATCCTGATTTCTCAGGACCTTCAACTTCATGATTTCAGAGGCTGTACTCTTTTGGAGGATTGTCAGAAAAATCATTGATTTTTGCGTGGGAATCCTCAAGATAAAACACAGCCAGAGCGGGGTTGTCTGCAGTTTTGTACTGCTCTTTGATTATCGGGTTGGAAAGGCACATTTTCTTGGCCTCTTTGTTTTCTTCAAAGACTGCCTTGCCGTTCAGACGGACCCAGGCATGCTGAGGATTTGAAACCGACACTTCCACCCAGGGATTATACTGCATGTCTTTGTAGGCTTCATGCTGGTTGTCGGCATAGAACCAGAGTTTGCTGTCTAACTCTCCGACAAACATAAACGGGCGGCATTTTGCTTTATTGTCGCTGCCGACGGTAGCAAGGTACTGTACTGGATTTTCTTGTAAAAATTTCACAACATCATTCATGGGCAAACCTCTGAGCCTGCATAATGCAGACACAGAGGTTCACGTGCTTTCTTTCTCTATTTATAGAAGACTAAACGAATCTGTAAAAAATTCAGAGTTTCACCGGAATCTGAATTTCAGTCAGATATTCATCTTCGCTTTCCTTATTCCAGCAGCCGTCAATGTAATACTCACGAGGAGCTTCAGATGCAGTGTAGCCGTTTTCCTCTAGATACTGGAATGCAAAGTCGTAGGCGCATTTGAGCTTGCCGTAGCTTCCCTTGTGAAGAATACAAATGGCCTTGGTGCTCTCAATTTTCCTGAATTTTATGGAGTCTGTCTCTTTTCCGAACGTTTTCACAGCTTCGTTGTAAACCAGAGGGATGTCTTTTTCTTTGAAGCCTTCAGGATATGTTACAAAGTTGTAGGCGGAATCATCACATTTCATATCGGGATTTGCTGCCAAACACTCTTTCGCAGCAGAGCATACAAAATCTCCCATTGATTCCCACTCTGCGATCACACCGCTTTTACAGTACACAATGTACTCAGGTATCTCTTTTATTTCTGCTTGATAATTCATCAGTCAAATGAGTTCTGTAATCATTTATATAATTCACCAGGGGGTCGGTGAAAGTACCTACCTTACCTTCCATGCAGATTTATGACAGCTGATGAAGGACAGTTCTCAAAGCAGTTGCCGCAGTGCAGGCAGTGTTCCGGCTGAATGCGGTAGGGAGAACCTTCTTCTATGCATCTCTGCGGGCAGACGTCAATACATGATCCGCAACCGGTGCAGCTGTCGGTGATGAAATATCCCTTCTTTGTTGTTATTCCTTTTCCTACCGTATAGCTCTCGCGGAAGATTGGATTAACTCCCAGATTGAAGTATTCAATCTCAAAGTCTCTGATGCAGAAGATGATGCCGATGCTTCTGGTATCTCCGGGATATACGTTTGCAAGGTAGGGCTGCTCATTAAAGATTGTCGCGATCCACTTATTCTGCTCGTCCTGCGGTACAGAAAAGGCTTTTCCAGAAAGGCGGATCATTTCTTTGTATTTCGTGTACCCTAAGATCTGCACATCGGGCTTTGAAAGCAGCTCCCGGCAGAAATCCTTGCCTCTGGCTGTAAAGAAGTATAAACCATCGTTCTCAAAGTGAATGGCGCTGATATTTCTTACCTGCGGTTTTCCTTCTTCGTCTGTAGTGGCAAATGCCAGAACTCCGACGTAGCCGAGCTTTTTCAGACATGTCTCTGCATCCATTTTCACACTTCCTTATCTTCAATAATTTTCCAGCACTGCGGATCCGGGGCATACATGTTTCCGCTGTATCCGTAAGCAACGGCAGGACAGCCGCGGCAGAACCGCAGCAGCTCGCACTTTGAGCATTTCTCAAAGTTTTCGTACACTCTATACTTATCGTATTCCGCACCTGTGAACAAGTCATACAAATCATCCGTCAGGGCGTTGCCGACTCTGCTTTCCATGCGGCGGCAGGCATAGACTGCACCGTCTGAAAGGATTGTCAGGTGACAGTTGCCGCAGTTGCAGCCGTCGTAGACTGTTTCCATGTCCAGATTCTCATCGATTTTGAACAGACCCTTTTCGTAACGGAACAGCGTCCATAAATGATCCTTTAGATTGAAGGTAGTGCCGCAGCCCTTATGCTGCTCAAACTTCTGCCAGCATTTTTCCAGCACATCATGATACTCTTCCGCAGAGCAGCATGATGAAATGTCTTCTTTAGAGGGGCAGTAGCGCGCGAAGGCAAAAATATCTGCTTTGTTCTCTACAGCAACATCCACCAGCTCCGGGATCTCTTGAAAGTTTAACTTAGAGATAGTAGCCATGATCGCCACATCAATGCCGGCACTGCGCAGCAGAGGAATGGCTTTCAAAGTCTCGTCATACGAGCCGTCCTGCCTGATATAATCGTGAGTTTCTTTTAAACCGTCTAAGGAGAGCTGATACTTGCGGCAGCCGCATTCTTTCAGTTTTGTGCAGACTTCTTCTGTCAGATGGAACGGGTTCCCGAGAATTGCAAAGGGAATTTTGCCGATCTTAAGAATGTGTGCTAGCATCCAAAATTGGGGATGAAGCAGCGGGTCTCCGCCTGTGATGTAAAAGTAAGGTATGCAGTCTGCCTTTCTGCAGAATTCCTGGCAGTTTTCAACAATTGTTACCATGTCTTCCAAGCACATCTCTTGAAATTCTGCACGGCTTCCTAAAGAATAAATGTAGCAGTGCCTACATCTCTGGTCACAGGCTTCAGTGATGTGCCATTGAAACGCAAAATAATCCATAACTGCTCCCTACGCATCTCGCCGTGATGCATTAAGTGGCCCTGCAACCTACGCTGCAGGGTTTTGTTTGTAAAATCATTCGTCTTTCTTGTCACCGGCTCCACAAGCTGAACCGCAGGCAGACGGTTTGTCTTCCGGTTTCTTGTCACCGGCGCCGCATGCCGAACCGCAGGCTGCAGGCTTTTCTTCATCTTTCTTTTCTTCTCCGCAGCAACAGCACTCTTCCTTTTTCTCTTCTTTATTTTTCTTACTGAACCAGTTTTTTATGGACATGAATTATACCTCCAATTAAATATCGCAATAATTTATTTAGATATAGTACTTTCTCCTGTGTTATATCATACCAGACAGATTTGGAGTGTGGCTTGCTACAGCATCACAGTGTCTTTTTCTGTTCAGACAACTGCAGTTCAGAGATCTTAATATCCGATCATTCTTCCGCAAAGTCTATTTGCTTAAAGCTGCCAAGTATCGTAACATGGTCAAAGTAGAGATTGATCTAGAAGGATGCATTCAGTGCGGAAGGTGTTATGATGAAGCATGTTCTGACATCTTCATCCAGACTGACGACGGGACTTCTAATATCTCAGAGAAATACCGTACTTCCGGCCCTGAGGCAGGAGAAGTTCCTGAAAATATGTTTGACTGTGCTGCTAAGGCAGCTGAAGAATGCCCTGTTGATGTAATTTCAATTCAGAAGTAAGCAGGGATGACACGGACGTCTCTCTTGTGGGGAGAGAGGCGCTCTTTCCGTGTAATTATTTATAACACTTGAAATATCACACATGAAGACTTAACATTAATTTGGGGATAACAAATGTCAGACAGAGTCACAGTATCAGTTATTAAAGCGGATGTTGGATCAGTAGGAGGACACGCCCGTCCTCATCCGTTGATGATGCAGAAGTGCGTTGACCGCCTGAAAGACGGAGTCAAAGCAGGAATCGTGGACGACTTCTACGTCACACGCGTCGGCGACGACATCAACCTCTTCTTAACTCACAGCCGCGGAGAGAACAACAAAGACGTTCACGGTCTTTGCTGGGATGCTTTCATGGAAGCCACCAAGGCAGCTAAGGAAATGAAGCTATATGCAGCAGGCCAGGATCTGCTTACCGATGCTTTCTCAGGAAACATCAGAGGCGCCGGTCCCGGTGCCGCCGAGATGGAATTCAAAGAGAGAGGAGCAGAACCGATGGTCTTTTTTATGGCCGATAAAACCGAGCCTTCTTCATATTCCTTCCCGCTGTGCAAAATTTTCATGGATCCTTTCACCACCACTGGTTTGGTAATCGATCCCCGTGCCCATGAGGGCTTTAAGTTCGAAATAGTGGATGTCATTGATTCTAAGAGAGTAGTAATGTCTACACCAGACGAGACTTATGATATTCTCACACTCTTGGGAGATACTACAAGATACGCCATTAAAAGGATCTGGAGCAAATGCGACGATATCGGTATCGGTGCTGTTGTTTCTACTGAGAAACTGAACATTTCAGCCGGTAAATATGTAGGAAAGGATGATCCAGTATGTGTATGCCGTGCCCAGTCCGGTTTACCCGCTGTGGGAGAACTTCTCCAGCCGTTTATGTTCCCTGCCCTTGTCGCAGGATGGATGCGCGGTTCTCATTATGGAGCATGGTATCCGTGCGCTGTTAATGATTCAGATCCCGTGTTCTTCGACGGGCCTCCGCGAATCTGCGCTGTAGGAATGCATGTGAGCAATGGTATGTTCCAGGGTGTCGAAGATCCGAAATCTCCTGTAGGAGTCCACGAACCTATTGACTACTTCGCAGGCAGCTGCTGGGACGAAGCCCGCCGCTCTGCCGTAAAAGCTTCCATATATATGCGCAGACACGGACCTTTCATGCCTGCAGTGCTTGGACCTGAAGAGATGGAGTACACCACCCGCCCGGCTGTTCTGAGCAAGCTTAAGGAAAGGATGGAAAAGCTTGAGTGAACTTAAGACTCCTGCAGTGATAATCAATTTCAAGGCATATGCAGAGGTAGAGGGTGGCAAAGCCCTTAAACTCGCAGAAACCTGCCTTGAAGTTTCCGAGGAAACAGGTATCGAGATTTCAATATGTCCTCCGATGCCTGAACTTTCTCTGATCGCCTCTGCAGTTTCAATTCCCGTGCTTTCGCAGCATGTAGATGCTAAAAAGCCTGGTTCTTCTACCGGCTGGGTCACTCCCCAGCTCATAGCTGCTTCCGGTGCTTCAGGGAGCCTGCTGAACCACTCTGAACATAGAATGATCCTTGCAGATATTGCCGGCACTGTCGAAGTATGTAAGACTCTGGGTTTAACGACTGTTGTTTGCACCGACACAGCTGTAACTTCTGCCGCTGCGGCGTCTCTGTCTCCTGATTTCATTGCAGTAGAACCGCCGGAGCTTATCGGCGGGGATGTTTCTGTCACAGACGCCAGACCTGAAATAGTCTCAGATGCTGTAAGTTCTGTGAAAAATATCAACAGCAGCATCAAAGTACTCTGCGGTGCAGGCGTAAAGACTGGAAAAGATGTCTCAAAAGCCATAGAGCTCGGCGCTTCCGGTGTTCTTCTGGCTTCGGGAGTTGTTAAGTCCACAAATGCAAAAGAAGTTCTGCGCGATCTTGTGCAGTATCTTTAATCTCTTCTTTATTCTTTAATCACCTCTTTTTGTTCTTGCATTTTAACTGCTTTCAATCACTGCAACTGATAAGTATATTTAAACACTTTTTTCGAATCACTCAATATAAAAGTCTGGCTTTTCGATAGGTTTAAAAGGTGAAAAAATAAAAGTAATTTCAAATTTCAAGAAAAATGACAAAAATCACTTGTTTTTAACACATTCAGAATTTACAACAGGCTACAAGCTTCCTTCGATTGTTCATTTTCATAATCATGCTGAATTTGACTGCACATTTGATTCTCTATATTTTTTGAGATGAAACGTCATAATCTGCAGTTTGTGCGGCGATGCGGCAGCTTTGACTGATTTACTGAGTCAGTCGTTTTCAGCTGCATATTAAGCATTTTCGGAAAGTTTCAATAGCATTTCTATGCTGATTTGATTGAAAAAATAAATCTTTTTTATCATAAGAATTCGAGTAATTTTATCGCAGCATTCTTCATTTCTGCAGGTACAATTCAGAATGGTATTTTTCACTGCCGAATGATTATCTCTGCTGTTTTTCTGCTTGATTCTGCTGTTTCGAGTGCTTACGTACGCGAAAGAGAGTCGAAGTGAAAATCAGCCTTAGAATTTTGAGGTTTAGAAACAAGGAAAGTAAGCGGATTTTAGATGAAAATTTGAAGGAAGCTAGTAAAAAATTTCAATCAAAAATTTCAAAAATTCTCAAAAGAAAGTCTTTGAAAACGCCAAAATAACTTGACAAATTTGCGGGCAGGGA
>CAJKRY010000022.1 GCA_905202485.1 uncultured Methanomassiliicoccus sp. | reverse complement strand
CAAGCATTCCGGCAATGAGATATAATGCAGTGTTGTCGTTGCCGCCGTCTGTGTTGTTGCCTGGATTGTCAGATGATCCTACTTTCTCCCAGATAGCGTAGAGTGTGAAGCCTTTTGTTATATCACTTGGCACATTCTCTACCTTGCTGACATCTGATAAGTCTTTGAACTCTGCACCATTGAGTGAGAAAGTATCTCCAAGCTTGTATGAAGTTCCGTCTCCGTCAGGCCTTGTGTTCCATCCAGTGAGTTTGTAGCCGTCGTTGCTGAATGTTGAGTCCTTGAAGAGAGTTAATGCTCCATCAACGCTGCCGACCTGCACCATATTGTTTGTTGCAGTTGCAGTGTTACCGCTGTATATGATTGCATATTTTTCTGCTTCGAAGTTAGCATAGAAACTCATATCTGCTGAGACTTTCTTGAATTTGACTTCGTACTCAATAACAGGGTATGTTATAGTAGTTTCACCAACTTTGAATGCTCCTGTAGTCTTCTTCACTTTGTCAAGCATTACATTGCCGTCAGAGTCTTTCCACTGAGTCAGTTTGTATCCGTCTTTATCGGGATAGAGAATTTTGCTGAAGTCTTTCATAATATCTTCTGCTGTTTCAGCAGTAATGCCATTCCTGTCGTATGCAGTTCCCTTGTATGAGAATGCTACAAGTCCTGAAGCAATGGATTTGTCATCCATTGTAGAAACATCGCTGTAGTAGAAGATACCGTTGACTTCGCTGCCGTTGTAGAATGTGATTGTGTATTTGTATGGAACTACGATTGCAGTGAATGTATCTACATGTCCAGCAGATCCGAATGTTGAAGCTTTATCTGTGCTTGCAATGTAGTTGGTATATCCAACAAGTACTACAGTGTTTTCATAGACTGGAGAAACTTCAGGCATTGGAATTGTTGTTTTTGTAGTAGTAGTTCCAGAAGAAGCTTTTCCAGAAACAATCATTTTGTCAACATATTTGTTTCCGAAGTTTCCATCATTTGCACTTGCATCAAATACTGCATATGCTGTGTTATTGAATGAGTATGATGATCCGATGAAGACTGCGATTGGATCGTCAGCGTGTTCTCTATCTTTTACTAACTTCTCAATTCCATCAATCTGAGACTTTGTGAAGCTGAATGTTTTTATGTTGTTGAATGAATCACTCACATAGTCCTTATATGAAACATATGACCAGTACTTCACTCCGCTGGTAATTGTGCATTTATCAGCAGATAATTCTCCAAACGGAACATACACAACTTCAAACTGACCGTTTACCATGAAAATTACATAGTATCCATTCAGTTCAGTATCAAGTGTTAATTCAGCAGGAGCATTTCTTCCGCTGTCTAATAATTCAGCACCGTCATTCCATCCTGTTAACATATAGTAGTTGTCTTTAGTAACAGCATTTTTGTCTTTATCAAATCCAGAATTAAGTACTATTGCAGCATTCTTTATGCCATGAGTTTCATCTTTTTGCTGTAAGGCAGCAAAGACTTCAGCATATGTGTAGTCTTTGTTCTTTAATGCAAAGAGTGTAACATCTTTTCCGTCTTTGAATGCTTCAGAGTGAACGATTATCTTAGAGTACAGTCTGTCATTCAGATTGTAATTCACAGTAATTTCGCTGTTTGAAGCAATTAATCCGTTTGTAGGAAGATCATTGTCGCTTCCATATGTTACTTTTGAAGAGTACACTTCACTAGCTTTCACATTCAAACTTGCAGCAATACCAGTGTTGTTGAGCTGGGCATCATTTACAACAATTCCGTATGTGTTGATTCCAGTCACATTTTTGATATATTCAGCCAAGCCTGGAGACTCAACAAAGATTGTGTTTTTCTCAGTAACGCTGTATGTTTTGATAAAGTCTCCTACAAGAACATCATCCTGGTAAACATGAACAGGAACTTCAACATATCCTTCCATTAATTCCCATGTTGCAGTGAAGGTCATGTTCTTGTCAACGGCTTTGTCCCTATTTTCTACACAATATACAGATGCATAATCTGATGAACTTGCATCATAGCTCATATTTGTGTAGTTGCCGTCGTCAGATGCCCACTCAATAAGATCATATCCGTTTCTCTTAATCTTATCAAATATCTGAGTAATCAAGTACTCGATTGAAACTTTAGTTTGTTCACTGATTGTAACTGATGCAACTAAGTCTCCGTCAGCATTGATTTTCCAAGTTACAATTCCCTCCTTATCAGTAAGTTCTCCAATCTTCTCAGCAATATCTAAACTGTTTTCATCAGAGTTTAATTTGAAAATAACATCGTATGTTAAAGAAGCATTTCCATATGTTACTGATCCTATGGATTCTTGTCCATTGGGAACACTGGCTATAACCTGATATGTGTTGTTTTCCCATTGGGTCTTATTATTAAGATCTAAGAAGTCACCAGTTCCGCCAGCTTGATCTTTGGAACCAACAGTAGCAACAAATACATGCTTTCCTGCTTCTGTAAAGGTCATTGTAAATGGTTTAACAGAACTCATATCAGTTGCGTCAATCGATATTGTTACAGCACCGGGAGAAGCTGTTGTGAATGCAACGGCAACCCATGGGTTACGATTTTCCCCCCACTGTTCATTTTCGATGAAATCGGATAATTTTTTACCATGAACATCTCTAATCTTTTCAAAGCTTGTCTGATCGTCAATCATCCATACTTCGTTTATTGTAACACCGTCAGCTCCGGTGTCCATTGAGACTTCTGATATCTTTTTCTCAGTTTTATCATACAGCTGAGCTTTTACAGTGTACACTTGGTTCAACTGTTTGTTGGCACCAATTCCAAGTGCGTCACTGTCGCCATTAAATGTTCCAAGAGGGGCTGTAAAGTAGTATTCTTTCTTTGCCCCGTCATAGAGACCAAGTCCAGAATATCCGCCTTTTTTTGTCTTATCTTCTGATCCGTCGTTGTATTCAATATTGAATTTAACACCTAATTTTCCATCGACTGGTTTTCCATCAGCACCGACTTTGGCTACTTTGTCACTCACTGTATACACAGTAATTAAACAAGGAGCATAGTTACTCATCCCTGAGTCATCAGTTATCTTAAGCTGCTTTTTGAGTTGATCATAGATCGGCAGCTTATTTAATTCGTTAATATCTTTGACAATATAAACATCTTTAATCGTAATGTCTTCATTCGACGAATCACCACTTATCAAGGGCGCATCGCCGTTAGAGTTTGTCTGTCCCCCATCCACGAACAAGTTGCTTGAAGATGCGAGAGGGACAGCTAGCATCATAAGCGCAACTAAGACGCTCAGAGCCATTGTCAGTCTCTTTTCTGTTTTCATTCAATCACCATTTTTGCCTTCTCATCTCAAAGACTGAAAAAATCACAAAGTCAAAGTATCAGCAGAAAAAGAAAGAAAATTCAAAACTTACTCACTCGCAGACTTTTTGATTCCGAAAAACCAAAAACTCAATCAAAACTTGAAAATCAATAAGCAATCCAGTCATATCAAAACAAATAAACATCATAAAACAAACTCAAAACATCTCAATCAAAATCATCAATATCAATCACTCAAAATCGAATCAAGAAATCACTCAATTTAAACTTTCAAATCAGAAACAAAATAAAACTCAACAATCAAGTTTCAAAAAAAGTAAATCATCAATTCAAAATCTAAGCATAAATTTAAATTTCAAACAGAAATCAAAACAATCAAGAATTGAAAAGTCAAAAATTTGACACTTCAAACTTTTCAAAACTAAACCTGCTTACTTAATCATCTTAACAGTAAATGCGCAGGGGAATATGACTTAGCGATTGAGTTCCCCTGCGCTTATCTTCACCAATCGAATGCTTCATTCAATATGATTGAAGTAAGGAATGAAGTAGTGACTCAGCAATATGAGCACATTTCAAAATAAAATCACCAATTCAGGTAAACTTGGCTCAAACTTGGCTCATTTGACTATTCATACTACACACGACCTTTTCCTCTTCTTTAATTAATCTGCTCCATTCTTTTGGAACGGCAAGTTCTACACCTGGCAATACATCCATTAATGGTTGTGCATTCATCGAAAAAGAGCAGTCTGCAATACAAAATGACCTAGGACCTCTCCATTTTTCAAAAATAGGATCTTGAGGCACATTTTGTGCATTTGGTAATATGCCTAACTCATTATCCATATCCTTATGAATACTCGCTAAGGCAAAGATCTTGCTAATCACTGGACATCATACACTCATGCTTTTGCACAATCTCACATTCTTAATCTGAACTAATCTCATTTTCTATTCACAATCCATTCACCATTTCTGCGATTGCCTCTTCTTTCAAGAAGGCCCTCTTTTTGAAGGTCTAGCATGATGCGTTTAACATCGCTGATTGGTATCCCTGTGATCTCAGATATGTTGTTTTGTGTATCTAGTGGCAGTCTTTCTGAATAACGCAACGTTTAGAACATCGGATTTGCTCGCATAAACAATATTGATACGTGTGGGTGGCAGCTCTGACGGAATCAAGTTTACCCGCTTCGTTTTTAACCGTATCGAATTTAACACGGTTAAAATCCATGATTAAACTTCTACCACAGTAAATGGATAAGTTCCTAAAAATCATCAGATACGTAACGTCAAACAAACCTGAAATACTAAAGACATAATACAGCAGTGAAATGGCTAATCAAATCCAAAGAGTAGAGATAAACGCTATAGAAGCAAAGCGCTTTGCCAAAAGAGGAGAAACGGTCACTAATGTCAGGATAGATCACAACAGTACCGTAACTCAGGTTTCCAAAGTATCACCTAATAAGGTAAATGTAGACTTCAGATTTGCAGTAAACTATTCTGGAATAGGATTTATTGTAATGGAGGGGTCGGTCCTTCTTGAAGATGAAGATAACATTCTTGGAGACAAATGGATAGCAAACGGTGCTCTGCCTAAAGAAGAAGCAGCTACAGTTCATAATTCAGTAGTGTCTTATTGTGTACCGATTGCAATGTTTCTGACAAGGGATCTGCATCTGCCGTCTCCTGTACCGTTACCGCATATCAACATACAGGAAAACAAACCTCCGCAGATGCCGCCAAGGTCTTCAATCGGTCCTGAATTTGCATAATACTAACATTATGCCTTTACTTTTCTAAAACAAAAAAATATTGAAGAAGGGCCTTGTTCAGGCCTTTGCTTCTTCTGCTTCTACAGGTTCTGTTGCTTCCAGCAGCAGCTGGGAGATATCAACTACTCTGATTTTTGCACCGATCTTCTTGGCACCGGCCTGCAGGTTAACCACGCAGAATGGGCAGGTTGTAGCAAGAACATCAGCTCCGGTAGCAACTGCTTCTCTGACTCTTTCAGCTGCAATGTTGACAGCTGCATCATTGTAAGCACTCTTGAATCCGCCTCCTGCACCGCAGCACCTTGAACCCCTGCGGTTTCTCGGCATCTCAACGAATTCTACGCCGGGTATTTTCTGAATTACCTCTCTCGGCTCTTCATATACACCAGAATGACGTCCCAGATGGCATGGATCGTGATATGTGACTTTAACATTCAGTTCTTTTGTAAACTTAAGTTTCTTGTCGTTAATCAGATCGTTGACAAACTGGGAAAAGTGATACACCGGGAAGGTAGGATTTGAGAAATACTTTCCATAATCGGTTGTAGTAGTCTTGTAGCATCCGGCGCAGGTGGTAACCATTGCTTTGGCTCCTCTGTTTTCCACAGCCAGAAGGTTATGTTCTGCATGCTCGGTGGTCAGATCAATCTGTCCGGTCCTAAGTGCTGGTGAAGTGCAGCACCATTCATCTGCTCCGAGTGCATCAACCTTTACGCCTGCACGGTTTAATACAATTGCTCCAGCTCTTGCGATGTCCATGGCACGGTATGATCCAGTGCATCCAGCAAAGAATATAACTTCTGGATTTGCCGGTCTCGGAACCTCTTTCGGCCACCACTTGTCACGGGCTGAAGCCGGCTCACCATACGGATTGCGAGTAGCTTTGATCTTCTCAGCAAGTTTGGCATGAACTGGTAATGGCCCCTTTCCCTGATCTACAAGCCATTCACGTACTTTCTCCCAGAAATCACCAAATTCAATAGAAACATGACAAACGGTCTCACACTGAGCACAGCCAGTACAGCGGTATATGGCTTCTACGAACTCATCATCTACCTCCACTTTGCGTCTCAGCAAAGTGTCCATCGGAGAACGATTTGCAATCTGATTCAAATAATAGATCTTTCCCCTAGGAGTAATGGATTCCCAGGGTGTCTGTTCATAAGAAGGGCATACGCGTATGCAATATCCACATTGCAAGCAGGCGTAAAGCTCTCTTTTAATTTCAGGCATTTTTACCATTGATACACCTCAACTGAACATTATGGCCGCTCACCCTGAATAGGGCTGTATGAAGGCGGGTATGTTCCTGTGGCAGATATACATTTCGTTGACGTGCTGCGTTCTGGGCACCTCTATCCGCATTTTTAGCGGGTGTTTTCTATCTATTCCCGCCACAACCTAGATTAGACGACAACATGAGTTTTCAAGAGATCGCTGCCCTGATGACCATTGCGGTGCCGCTGCTTGCCGCTGCTGCAGTTTTCATCATAGGAAAAGGCAGAAAACTGCAAGGCCTGATTTACATCGCGGCAATCGCAGTCTCAATCTCGTCAGTGGCAATGGTTTTCGGCGGCCTGAACAGGTTCACCCTGTCGTTCCCGGAATTCTCCTGGATAATCATACTTGGACTGGAAATTCTGCTTGCCGGCATATTCCTGTATTATGCGTTTAAATTTAGAAGCATAATCATTGCCTTGGCGGCAGTTATCGAGATTATATTTTCAGCTTTGTCTCCCTGGAACACCGCTCCCCCTCTGGCCGTCGATTCCCTGAGCATGGTTCTGATTCTCATAACATCTCTGCTGGGATCTGTAATTTCCATTTACGCCATCCATTATATGAGGAACGATGAAAGAAAACGAGAGTTTTTCACAATCATTTTTGTCTTCATTGCCGCCATGAACGGGGCGGTCATGGCCAATGACAACTCATGGTTTATTCTCTTCTGGGGAGTTACCTCGCTCTGCTCATTTTTGCTTATTAAACATCCAGAGACAGAAGAATCACAGAAAGCCGCCAGATTGGCTCTTACAATTAATACTGCAGGAGGCGCCGCTCTGGCAGTCGGCATGTACCTGGCTGTTTCATATTACGGCGGAGATTCCCTGGAATCATTCACATCTGCATCTATGGCAGTTCCGGCAGTTTTTCTGGTAGCTGCAGCGATGACAAAATCAGCTCAGTTTCCAGTGCAGTCATGGCTTCCAGGTGCCATGGCGGCGCCAGTTCCGGTTTCTGCACTGCTTCACAGTTCCACCATGGTCAATTTAGGTGTCTATCTTTTATTGAGAATTTCACAAGTATTCGCTGATGCGCCGGCTCTCTCTGCCGGAGTGGCATTCATCGGTCTGATATCTTTCGTAGCTGCTGCGGTTCTGGCTGCAGCTCAGTCAAATGCCAAACGTCTGCTTGCATATTCGACCATTTCTAATTTAGGTCTCATCGTGATGTGCGCCGGCATTGCCCAGCCGCATGCCTTGATGGCAGCCATCATTCTTTTGATCTATCATGCACTGTCTAAAGCGCTGCTGTTCCTGACTGTGGGAGCTGTAAAAGAAAAAACGGGCAGCGAGGACATAGAAGACATGAGATCGCTGTCTAGCAAGTCATCATTCCTGACAGCCGCTCTGATTACAGGTATTGTCACCATCACGTTGCCGCCGTTCGGTATGTTTGCCTCTAAATGGATGATTATCGGAGCAGCCTCTGCAAATCCAGGTATAATTATACCCCTGGCAATCGGCCTGGGAATCACTTCGCTGTATTATTTCAAATGGGTAGGAGTGATTATTTCGCCTACTGATCCATCTGTAAGAGACAGACAGCCTGGAGAGTATAGATTTTCAATAGCAGTTCTTCTAATTTCCATAATTGCTCTTTCAGTCTCCATCATTCCTCTTGCTCAGGGCATCGCCAGGGCAGCTTCAGAAACCTTTGAACTTTCTCCAGACCTTTTCACGCTGGAGGTATCCGGAGGCTTGTTTCCTCTGGTAATTATTCTGCTTGTCTCCATCATCTCATTTCTGGCATTTTTCATACCGCCGAAGGGAAGACACATTAAAGGGTATGCCTGCGGAGAAACAGAAGAGTATCTGCCGACAGGAGAATACTATCTGAATGAAAGGCAGCGGGACCTCTTTAAAAAATTTGTATCTGCACTTTCTGTTTTCATATTCTTCCTAATGGTCGTTGTGGGGGTGCTCTGATTGAACGCACTTCTTGCACTGGCTGAAACAGCAATCATCATCCTTCTGGGAGGGTTGAGCTTGGGAGCTGCCAGGAAACTTTCTGCAAGAATGCAGAGAAGAATAGGCCCCAGCATTTTTCAGGCGTTTTATGATGCTTCAAAGCTGTTTTCCAAAGAGCTGTTTTATTCCAGGAGGCTGCCGGTAGTTTACGCAGTCTCTTCCATGGCGTTTCAGGTTGCAGCAGTATTCATTCTGATATACGGCGGAGACACAATGATGGCGTTCTTCGTGTCTGGTGCAGGCGCAGTATATCTGGCCGCAGGTGCTTTTGCATCTCCCTCTGTCTACTCATGGATAGGAGGAAGAAGGGAACTTTTGGCAATAGCAGCCTACGAACCCGTTTTATTTGTTTTAGCTTTATCAGCCAGCACTCATGCCCACAACATCATTCTTGTTTTTCCTTCAGTATTTCTTGCTGTAATCCCGGTGCTTTCCGTACTGTTGGAGAGATCGCCGTATGATGTGCCTGGAGCTCATCAGGAGATAGTTACCGGGCCTTATGCAGAGTATGCAGGTCCGATGCTCGGCATACTGAATATCGGGAAGTGGGCGCAGCTGGGCTTTGTGTATGTTTTGATCTCAATGCTAGTCTGGTCATCCAGCACAGCTTTGAGTCTGACATTAAAGATAATTCTGGTTGCTGCTGCAATATTCATTACGATTCTGATTGACAACGCGGCTGCCAGGGTCAGCAGGAAAACCATGATGATTACGCTTCCGGCGATAACACTTGGCTTGATGGCTCTGAACATCGCAGTTCTGCATCTGGCGGGGATAATATGAGTTTAAGAAAATCACCTTGGGTAATGCATTTTGATACGGGTTCCTGCAACGGCTGTGATATGGAGATCTGGGCTCTGCTCACTCCTTACTACGACATAGAAAGGTTCGGTGCTATCAATGCAGGCAATCCCAAGCATGCCGACGTGCTTCTGTTAACCGGACCAGTCAACAAAAAATCAGCTTCCAGGCTGAAGAATCTTTATGATCAGGTCCCGGAACCTAAGGTTGTTGTTGCTGTCGGAGACTGCGCATCGACCGGTGCACCTTTTCAGGACTGTTACAACACCTGCGGAGGAATTTCTACAGTTATTCCGGTTGATGTTTTCGTACAGGGATGTGCTGCCAGACCGGAAGCGATCATTGAAGGGTTCAGCAAAGCGGTCAGAATTCTTGAAGAAAAAAGGAATGGTAAATATGGGAGTGAAGGAGGAGATAAAACTGCAGGCACAGAGAATGAGAGGCTCCAAAGCCAGGCTGGCCGCGATAGTAGCTGAGGAAAACGGTGACGGAATGAGACTCACTTACATTTATGATCTGAACGGAAAACTGCGGGACTACCAGTATTTTCTTCTGCCTCATGAGCAGATAGATTCGATTTCAGACGTTTACACAGGTGCTCTGAACATGGAACGGGAGGTTGCCGACCTTTTCGGGCTGGAAATCAACGGAGCGCCGCCGAAACTGCTTCTGGCAGAAGAGTCAGAATATGCACCGCTGAGGAGTAACAAATGAGCCGCCCGATGATTATTCCATTTGGCCCGCAGCATCCTGCATTTTTAGAACCGATGAATCTTTCGCTCGAAGTCTCTGAAGAAAAAGTCTCCTCTGTAAAAGTCAACATCGGCTACAACCACCGCGGAATGGAGTATGCGCTTGCTTTGGATTACAAGAAAAGCCAGTATCTGGTGGAAAGAGTCTGCGGGATCTGCTCATTTCACCACTCTTCAGTGTACTGCCAGACTATGGAAGCGATCTTCGGGGTGGAAGCTCCGGAAAGAGCTCAGATAATCCGTACAATCTTCATGGAGTTTCAGAGGCTGACTTCGCATCTGCTTGCCCTGGGGCATGTGGCGGAAGCTGCCGGATACGAGAGCCTTTTCATGCGCTCCTTTGCGGTCAGAGAACATATTATGAGACTTTTGAACAGGCTGACCGGCAGCCGCGTGCATTATTCGGTTAATATTATCGGAGGAGTCAGGACAGACATCACTGCAGAAGGAGCCAAAGACATTCTGTCTGTAATTGATGAGATTAAATGGGAAATCAAAGCTCTGCGGGATGTATTCTTTAATGACCTGACTCTGGTGCACAGGCTTTCAGGCGCAGGAAAGCTTACTATCGACGAAGCAAGAGACTGGTGTGCTGTAGGTCCTGTAGCAAGAGCCTGCGGAATCAGAGAAGATGCACGGCTGGACGGCTTTGCCGCTTACGGAAAAATAAACTTTCAGCCCATTGTCCGGGATGAGGGGGATGCTTTTGCCAGAACCATAATACGAGCTGATGAGTGCATTCAGTCTTTGGATCTCATCGAACAGTGTCTCTCAATAATGAAAGAGGGAGAGACTGCAGTAACAGCCAAAAAACTGCCGGCAGGATCCTCATATTCCAGGGTTGAAGCTCCGCGGGGAGAGTTAATTTATTTTCTTCGATCTGAGGAGAAAAGGCTTTCAAGGCTCAAAATAAAAACTCCCGCCTCTGTCAATGTTCCTATTCTCGCAGCCATAATTAAAAATGCATCTTTGGCAGACGTGCCTGTGATCGCTGCCTCCATCGATCCCTGCATATGCTGTACTGACAGGTGATTATCATGATACTGACATCCCTTAGAAATCTGCTGTTTCGTCCTTTAACAGACAAGAAGGGCTACGTGCCTGAGGAAAACAGGGGAAGAGTCATGTGGGACATGGAAAAATGCATATTCTGCCGGCTGTGCGAGAGAAGCTGCCCCACTTCTGCAATTACTACGGTGAAAGATGAATCTCAGTCTGTGGAGAGATTCAAATGCATAGTCTGCGGAGAATGCGCCAGAATCTGTCCTACTAAAACAATTTCTATGTTTCCTGGTTATACGCCTCCCTCTAGGGTGCCTGTGACTCATACATTCAAAAAAGGATCTGAAAAATACTCATACGAAGAAATCCGCAAGTATTAACTCCCTGGAGCCGGAATTATTACAGTTAGTGGGACGATCAGAACTCTGGATAAATCATGGAATGAATTCATTCGGTTTTGGAGAGCCGATTAGATGCATGAATAGTCTGCAGACCGTGTACTGCAGCGATTCTTCAGACATGAGGGAAGCTGAAGATTCCTCTGTGCATCTCATTGTTACTTCTCCGCCTTATTTCAATGCAAAGGAATACTCTGAGACTCCGATATGCGGCGATTTAGGTAATACTGACTCCCTGGATGAATGGATACGAGGGACAAAAAGAGTATGGAGAGAATGCTACAGAGTTCTGAAGCCTGGACGGAAAGCTTTCATAAATATCATGAATCTGCCTGTAAAGACTGAAGGGGGAAGTTTCCGTACCCTCAATCTAGCCGGCAGAGTTATTGACGACTGTGAAGAAACAGGATTCATTTTTAAAAGAGATATTATCTGGCACAAAACCAACGGCGTAAGAGCGCCTTTCGGCACGTATCCTTATCCCGGCGGAATTCTCATCAACAACATGCACGAGTTCATCCTGGAATTTGAAAAACCGTCTTCAAAGTACGAGGCTTCAAGAAAGTATTCGCATATTCCCCGAGAAATAAAGGATGAATCTAAGCTTGACAAAAACTTCTGGCTGCAGATCAAGAATACTGATGTGTGGACTTTTGCGCCGCATGGCAGCGGAGGCAGAAGGACTCATCCCGCCCCTTTTCCTTTAGAGCTTCCTTCTAGACTTATCAAAGCGTTTACATTTAAAGGCGAGACTGTACTGGATCCGTTTTTAGGGTCAGGAACAACTCTTTTCTCAGCTGCATCTCTGGGCAGAAACGGAATCGGATATGAGATCAATCCTTCGATAGCAGCGCAGGCGGTGGTGTCGCTGGAAGCAGAGAATGTGAATTTTGAGCAGTCTGATTGACCGCCTGGTTCTGTAAAACTCAGTATCTGGATTCTACCGGGTATCCTGATGCAGTCCAGTTGTCAATACCGCCTTTCAGGGTGTAAACATTCTTGCGGCCTAAGTCAGAAAGATTCTGTGCTGCCCTTCCGCTTCTTATTCCGGCTTTGCAGTAAAGCACGACGACATTGTCTGAATCAATCTGTCTAGCAATCTTTTCAGGATGGGCAGAGGGCATAACCGTTGCCATTGGAATATGCGCTGATCGGTAATCAGACACATCTCTGACATCAATGAGGCTCCAGTCTCCTGATTCTACTTTATTAAAATTATCATTCAGCTCTTTGGGAGATATCGTTTTTGGAGTCATGAAACACCCATTCAGCTGAATGTTGAAACGGATTTTGCGCTTTCATTGCGAATGGGCAGGAGACATTATCTCTTCCTCTGTCTCCACATGAATCATTACAGATAATTCTGGAATTGCACTCTTCAGTTTTTCTTCGATGATGTCTGTAAGATGATGCGCCTCGGCCAGTGTGCATTTTCCGTTGACGCATAAATGAAATTCAGCATACACTGTGTTTCCGGTCTTTCTTGTCTTGAGGTCATGATACTCAATGTATCCTTCAATTTTTGAGAGAACATCCTCGATGATCTTTTCCTCTTCCGGGCAGTTGCAGTCCATAAGTTCCTGGGCAGTCTTCTTTAGAATGTCGTATGCCATTTTTACCAGGAGAATTGCCACAATCATTGCGATTATCGGATCAAGAATCATCCAGCCTGTAACGGAAGCAATTGCCAGTCCGAGAATTACCCCGCCGGAAGACACTACATCTGAAAAGAGATGCTTAGCGTCTCCTTCCAGAGCAATTGATCCAGATGTTCTGGAAGTTCTCAGCAGTACGAGGCCTAAAAGACCGTTTATCGCAGTTGCTGCCAGAGATACTACAAGTGCATAATTCAGATTCGAAGGCTCTGTCGGAGACAGCAGGCGCTGGGCTGCTTCCCAGAAGATGAGCACTGCCGCAATGAGTACCAGAACTCCCTCGATAAAACAGGAAATGTTTTCAGCTTTGTAGTGGCCGTACTTATGGTTCTCGTCTGCGGGTTTGAGAGCAATATGAACAGACACCAGCATCATGATTGATGCGGCAATGTTAACTATGGACTCAAGGGCATCAGACAGAAGCGCAACAGATCCTGAAATCCCGAATGCTACTGCCTTAATCAAAAAAACAACTATGCCGCCGGCTACAGCCAATCCTGCTGCATGCCTTTTGTCCATAAATGCGGTTATAATTTTCTTGCTTTTTAAGTTGACGGCGAGTGAAATCTTTTAATTAGCTGATCCATCTTCCACACGCAGGTGCTAGAATTGGTTGATTTTCAGCCTTTCAGAGGAATATTACCAGTCTTGGGTGAGAATGAAAGCATATGCCAGAGGGTTTCCCCGCCATATGATATAATCTCACCGGAAGAATTGAAAGAATTGCAGTCGCACGAATACAATATTACAAACATCACTTTAGGTGGAGAGAACGGTGATTATTCTGCAGCAGCAGAAAAGCTCGCTTCCTGGATTTCCAATGGAGCTATGGAGCAGGACAGAAACGAGTGTTATTATCTTTACCGCCAGAAGTTTAAAGACGGCGATCAATGGCTGCAGAGAAACGGAATAATCGGAATTCTCAAAACTGAAGACTACTCGGAAGGAAATGTAATTCCTCATGAGGAGACTTTCCCCAAGGTAAAGGAAGACCGCTTGAATCTCCTCAAAGCTACTGAGGCGCACTGCGAGTCAATTTTCGGTCTGTATGATGAGTCTGATGTAGATTTGGAATGTTTCCCTACTCAGAAACTATACTCTTGCGCAGACAACCTGGGAACAATTCACGAGATTCACAGGATCTCAAGCCGTGCTGCAGTCACAACTCTGCACCTGATGATGCGCCACAAGAAAATTTTGATAGCTGACGGCCACCACAGATACGAAACAGCTTACAAGTATTCACAAGATTATCCAGACGAATCAATGAAATCATACGTGCTGTGCACGCTTGTATCATCACAGGATTCTGGAATGTTTGTAAGGCCTACTCACAGACTAGTGATGAATCTGGAAGCAGATGAATCTGTGGTCATGTCTGCAATGAATGAGCAGTTTGAGACTAAAGAAGTTGCATCTCCTGAAGAAGTACTGAAAGAAATGGACTCAATTGATGTTCCTGTCTTTGGCGTAACTTTCCCGTCAGGCAAAACAGTTCTTGCAAAATATAACAAAGCTCCCAGCGATGACATGTGGAGCGTAGACACATATGTGTGTCAGGAAGTCATGTTCAAAAAAGTTCTGGAGCCTCTGGTTAACGGAGAGCTTGAACTTTCATTTGACCACGATCCTGAGTCTGCAGCAAAGAAAGTTTCAGACGGCGAAGCAAAACTGGCAGTTTTTGTAAAGGCTCCATCGCTTCAAAAAGTATGGGAGCTTGCAATGAAAGACCTGAAAATGCCTAAGAAGACTACATACTTCTGGCCAAAAATCTGGTCTGGGTTTGTTATTTACAAAATGAAAGAACTTCAGTAAACTGCGGGCAACCGCATTTTCTTCTTTCTTTTGATAAAAGCATCGAAAATATGCGTTTTCCTTTCTACCTTTACA
>CAJKRY010000021.1 GCA_905202485.1 uncultured Methanomassiliicoccus sp. | reverse complement strand
ACTATTCTGAGACCATTGAGACTATTCTGAGACCATTGAGACTATTCTGAGACCATTGAGACTATTCTGAGACCATTGAGACTATTCTGAGACCACCGAGACTGCTCAAACCACCAATTCAAAATTAAGGTCAATAAGATATTCTACCCGCCAAGCATCAAATGATTCCCTGGCCAGATTGAAATTTTAATTTTAAGAGTAACTACTGATCTGAGAGTAGCAGACTCGAAATTTGTTAAAATCTTACTCATTTTTGAAATTCATATTTATACTTAGAAATCAATTTCCCTTCATGTATAAAAAACTCCTTTCGATTCTTATTGCAGCAGCAATGTTGGTGCTGCCACTTTCTACAATAATCACCAGCGAGTCTGATCTAGATTTGAATGGCGGTTCTCCAGCGCTGTCGGCAGGAGACGACTCTCTAAGGTTATACAGCGACTCAAATTATGAGTTCTTCAAGTATGATGAAGAAACAGGAACACTGATGCTGGACTCCAGCATATTGAGCGGCGTCTTCGGCACAGAAGCAACCAGCCAGAAGCCGTCAGCCGAAACAGATGTGATCAATGACGCGTTCATCCTCTCGCCTCTGGAAATTGCCATGTGGCATGGAGGATCTTCCGGTCATTATGATATCTACGACCACTCAAGCCCGTCGTTGATTTACTCTACAGGCAGCATCGGCAACACTGATTCTTATCACGCAGTCTCATTTGCAGCAGCGCTCTCGAAGAACAATAACTTCTACAACACCGACGGAGATGTCAGCTGGGCCAGGGACTGGATTTGTTCGCTGTACTACAATAATGACAACGCCCACCTGCATCTAAACGTGCAGAAGACGAACGGACCCGTGATGGATATAGACATCGACGGCCTGGGAATAACAAGCTCCTTTACGCCATATGACATCAACATGCTCTCCTCTCTTCAGTCCAAGAACATTCTCAACTATGCCGTAGGAGACTTCGACGGAGACTCAAACGAAGACATCGCCGTTCTGCATCAGTCATACATCATGTTTTTCGGCTTGAATCTGGGAACAGGAAATCTGGAGCTGATGTACAAAACGCAGATTCCTCATGACCCGCAATCATTGAATGTGCTATACACGCCGGTAAGCATGAGCACAGGAGACATTGACGGCGACGGCCTGGATGAACTGATCGTCAACCGCGGATACTTTTCAGACGGAATACCGGGCCACAGTGAATACACAATGCTCGGCATAATCGACATCTCGTCTCCTAAGTTCGCTAAAGGATACCCTGCAGATTTCAGCTCGGACAGCGAGTACTGCAAGTGGAAGAAAGTAATCATCAACGACCCGCTGACAGGAACCGCTTTGGATTCCATCATGACCTCGGCAGTGGTGGCAGATATCAATCATGATTCCGTCAATGAACTCGTAATCGGCGGATACCTGTGGGACAACCATAACACTCAATCAAGCTATACAAGCAACCCGTCTCACGGAGCGGGAGAATTATACATTGCATATGCAAAATATGACAGTGCAAACAATCAACTCTTCGACAGCTGGAATAACGTGACCCTTCTGATGGATGACAACGGCTTAGCCACCACCAGGTACGATGAGACTGACGGAGACGTTGTAAAACAGTATGATCTGGAAGGCCACAATGTTCAAGACACTTCGATCTTCCTTGAAGATTTCAATGATAATCCCGTATCGCTATGCAGAAGCGTCAACTGGTGCAACTGGACCATTCCGATGTATACTGTAAGCCTCAAGGGATATCAGAACAACTGCATGGATCAGCAGGTCTTCTTCGACACTCTGTTTTACAGCTTTGATACAACCTATCAGGCATTCGGCGTTTACATACATCCGCCCAAATTCGGATTATGCCCGGATAATAACAATGTCATCTGCAACGGAATTTACGCCGGAGAATTTCTCTCTCAGAATTTAGACAGCTATCAGGACAATCATCAGGAACTTTTGATTCATTACGGATCAGACCTGCATGAGAAAGCTGCCGACAACGGAAACACCGAGTGGGCCTATGTTATCTATGACGGCAATTCCACTGCAACTTACAGCACGCAGTCTCCTCACTATTACAGGGATGTCCGCGAGTGGGGCAACGGCCTTTACAACATGGGAAGACTAGCATTCGGAAACTTTGACGATGACTCATATTCCCTGACTCTTCTGCGGCATTACTTCATGTACATCGACCCTGTCGTCATGGCATTCGTCTCCGGCATACCCTGCGAAACAGACCTTGCTGAAAAGCTGGTGGAGGGCACAAGTTCGCTGGGAGACACTTCAATCATAAAGATCAGCGGATCAGGCAGCGGCAGCGGCGTTGACAAGGAATGGGAAGCAAAAGTAACATTCAATATCGGCGGGCTGTTTGCAAAATGGTTCAGCGCCTCGATAGGCGGCGG
This sequence comes from uncultured Methanomassiliicoccus sp., assembly GCA_905202485.1. GTDB lineage: Archaea > Thermoplasmatota > Thermoplasmata > Methanomassiliicoccales > Methanomassiliicoccaceae > Methanomassiliicoccus_A. The sequence goes on along the minus strand of CAJKRY010000021.1, from coordinate 14,503 downwards.
ACACTGGGGAGAGCAGAAAGTCACCAACACGCATACTGTTACAGCTGAGCAGACTTTCGGTTCCTCAAAGGATTCAGTCCTCCTGACGACAGTCCCTCTTGACCTGTACATCTATAACATCGTTGATCCCAGCGGCAACAGGGCAGTCGAGAGCATTCCCGTCGCCGGGGATCTGATCACTCAGGCCATGGATTACGACAGTTATGTAGAGTACATAACTGAATACAATGACTGGCTGACTAAACTGCACGAATCATGCGATGCAGCAGATGAACTGTCGACGGTCAGCATCATCCCTTCTGAGCACATTCAGGGAGACATCTCTACTTATACTGCACCGAATCCCGGAGAGGAGCTCTTTGCGCCGGAAGATGTAGGATATACCGGAACCGGCAGCGGAAGCTTTCTGGAAGTAAGTCTCACCATCGAAGATGAAGAAGAGTCGGAGGATATGTATGGAGGAGTGGGAGAACTTTCACTCAAGTTTGACATCTTCGAAACTGGAAAGAAGCTAGGCAACCATCATGCCAAAAGCGATTTCGGGTTTGATATCAGCGGAGAGGGAAAAGGTGCTACCGTTTCTCTTACCACTGACGTCACCGGCATGGGTTACTCTTCAAAGATCAATCAGGCTTTTGATGAGTATCTGATCGATAAGTCAGAGGATTACGTGAAATCCCTGGAACAGTACAAAATGCAGGGCACCTTCTGGGCATCCAAGCGTTACGCAGAAAGTCTCGACGACGGTTATTTTTATGTCGGTTATACGGTAAACACATATACTGTGGGAGCTAAACTCGGCGAGCTGGAGTACATTCCCTACGATCCGAATAATCCCGACTCAAAGTACAACCCCACCAATGACGTCGTCTGTTTTAAGGCGGTCATCGACAACTGTCTGAGTGAAAGTGACGTCCGTGCCAGCGGCTATTACATAGAATATCAGTATCAGGGTGAATGGTACAAGCTGGGAAGCACGCCGGCAGGCGATAAAAACTTCCCTTACCTGCAGCTCTATGAGGATGCGGCAGACGGCTGGATTCTTTCAGACAACGACTTCAAGCCTCTGAATGAAGAAGGAGAACAGGTCTTCAAGGTGGCAGTTGCCGGTCTGTCTGCTTTAACAGATGAAACACTTAATTTCAGAATCGTTGCATACAAACCAGATGTTAATATCAGTTCTTCATTGTCAACAGACGGCAGCTACACTACAGTCTACGCGCCGAATCCTTCCTTGCCTGTCACAGCCTACAAGAATTCTGTGGTTGACACCGCCACGGTGATTTACAACAGTATGTACGACGGCATCACCAGCATTGCATTCGATCAGACGCTTCTCGGAGAAACCTACGAACTGCTGCCGTGCATGTTCACTCCCGCCGCCGGAGTAGAATTCCTCGGCTGGACTTCAGCGCCGGATTCTTCAGACTTCATTGACACGATCACAATCGATGAGCTGTGCACAAATGTCTATGCGGTCTGGTCGGTGCCGGGCAGCATTCCTTCTACCGAGGAGATAGTCAGCTGCAGCAGAACTGCGGTAAACCCTACAATACTGTTAAACTATGACACAAACGGCTCCATCAGCAAAACCGTCTTCTCTGAGCTGGCAAAGGAAGGTAAAGATTTAAGAATCGTATTCAGGGATGAAACGGGAAGGCCGCTGGTGCGCTTACAGATAAGCAATATCACGGATACTGTGAACAACGGATCATTCGACGTTCCCAAGCTGATGATGAAGTACGCTCTTCCTGAAACAAATGCTCTCGGAGCTTCAGGCAATCAGATTGTATGTCTTTACCTCAGCGACGAGCTCTTCACGCCGTATGACATGAAAATCACCGTCTATACCAACTTAGATCCGGGAACAAAAGCGGATGTCTATATCTTCAATGAGGCTGACTCCATCCTGACGCTGGTTGCAGGCAGTGCAGAAGTAGGTGCGTATGGGCACATTTCGTTTGTGTATGAAGCCCCTGAGAAAAACGCAGACTCAAACGGCGATACGCTGGCAGTCATCAGCCTTGTAGCGGCGCTGATAGTCTTCATTTTCCTGGCAGCTAGTTTCAGAAGGAAGTAAAATTCCTTCTAAACCTTTTCTTCTTTTTTTATTAATAAGTAATAAATTCTTGCAATTCTCAAGCTACCTTTGAGGAATCAGCATAAATATTCCTTTGTTCATTTTAACATCATGCAGCCCAATATGCAGAAATACCAGCTGAGCCAGGATGAGATGGCCGCAGTTTTGAATAAAACAAAGTACGGCATACTATCAACTATCGGCGAAGACGGATTCCCTTACGGCGTGCCTGTGAACTTTGTTTATCTGGACGGTAAGATCTACATTCACGGCAGGAAAATGGGAGAAAAGGTCAGCAACTTGACAAACAACTGCAAATGTTGTTTTACTGTAGCAAAAGAATACGGCTATGAATTCACGGGAGAACACGCCTGCGACACCACTACCGTATACGAGAGTGTAATCATCCGCGGATGCGCTCATGCGGTGGAAGACTTAGAAGTAAAGAAAAAAGTGCTTTTGGCCACCATCGACAAGATCGTCCCGGGACGCACCAACATGGATGAGAAGAAAGTCTCTCCGACAGGAGTATACGAGATTGAAATCAAAGACATGACAGGAAAATATCATAAAGCCTGTGAAGGGGCAAAAGTAGTTCAGTGAACTACTTTCTTTTTTTAATCAACTCTGACGCAGGGCCCATGGCCGACAGCGACGAACTGAGGATCTATCTTCAAAAGTTCGTTTTTCATTAATTTCAGTTTTTCTTCGTTAGGAACGCGGCTCATGTCGATATTGTAAACTTCGTCTCTCCAGGCGCTCTCTAGAATCTTGCCGTGGCTGTTGCCCAAGCGGAACATCAGATCGCTGCTGAAGAGAATCTTGCGGACTTCCTCGAAAAACAGCAGGCCGTTCTGCAGATGTATCTCAGAAGGATAATCAATAAACGTAAAGAGAAAACCGTCGCCCTCCAGAGTGTCTCCTGCCTTTTTGATTAACGTCCTACCTTCATAACCGAAGCCGGCCAGCTGTCTGGCGCAGATCTCAGAGCAGACTGCAGTAATCTCAGGAAAATGCTTCTTCAGGACAGTCAAACCGCCGCACTCATCAGATTCAAAGTGGGAGACAAGCACGTATTTAAGAGGAAGAGTGCCGAGAATTTCTTTCAATTGAGGAATTATTTTTTCTGCCTGATCTGCAGTTCCTGTGTGAACAAGAACAGGTTCAGGAATCATCAGCAGATATTGGTGAATTGAAAGTCTTATCGGCGCAATGTATTCTGTAAATTGAAATAAATTATCATAGATGGTCACATGTCTCACCGTTCAGCATTAGCGTCTATTACCTGTTAAGACTATCCCCGGAATATCAAGGTGCAGGAATTCTTTTCAAACGGTCATATCTATATACTTCGTTGTTTGTTGGCATTTCAATCTCTTGGTGGTTAGCTCATGAAGAAAGTCGTCATCACAGTTGTAGGAAAAGACTGCGTAGGCATCATTGCAAAAGTATGCACATACCTCTCAGATAACGGGATCAACGTTCTGGATATCTCGCAGACAATCGTGCGCGGGTACTTCAACATGATGATGATCGCTGACATTGACGGCTGTTCCAAGAATTTTCCCGAGATATCAGAAGAGCTTGATGAGATCGGCAAGAAGATCGGTGTCGTCATCAGAATGCAGCATGAAGACATCTTTGACATGATGCACAGAATCTGAGGTGCTCAGCATGATCAATATTTACGAGGTTCTGGAAACCAACGATATGATCCTGCGTGAAAACCTCGATGTGAGGACAATCACCCTGGGAATCAGCCTTTTAGACTGTGCAGACAGCAGTCTGGACAGACTCAATGATAACATTTACAATAAGATCACCACCATCGCCAAGGATTTAGTCTCAGTCGGGGACGAGATCGAATTAGAGTTCGGGGTTCCTGTCGTCAACAAAAGAATTTCCGTTACTCCCATCTCTATCGTCGGAGCATCGGCCTGCAAAACGCCGGAAGATTTTGTCACTATCGCGGAAACTTTAGACAAAGCGGCAAAGAAAGTAGGCGTGAATTTTCTCGGCGGTTATTCAGCATTGGTTCCTAAGGGCATGACGAAGTCCGATGAAATGCTGATACGTTCGATTCCCAAGGCTTTGTCAGCAACCGAGAGAGTATGCAGCTCTGTCAATCTGGCATCTACTAAAACTGGAATAAACATGGATGCCGTCAGTCTCATGGGTTCAATCATAAAAGAGACGGCCGAACTCACAAAAAATAAAGACTCGATAGGCTGCACCAAGCTGGTGGTATTCTGCAACGCTCCTGATGATAATCCCTTCATGGCGGGAGCATTTCACGGTGTTACGGAAGCCGACGCGGTTGTCAACATCGGCGTCAGCGGTCCGGGAGTGGTGAGAAATGCGGTTTCACAGGTTAAGGGAGCAGACTTTGAGACTTTGTGCGAGACTGTTAAGAAGACGGCCTTCAAGATCACCAGAGTCGGGCAGTTAGTTGCTAAAGAGGCGTCAAAGCGCCTCAAGGTACCGTTCGGCATCATTGATCTCTCACTGGCTCCGACTCCTGCTGTAGGAGACAGCATCGCAGAGATCTTAGAGGAAATGGGTCTGGAACGCACAGGGGCGCCGGGAACTACTGCGGCTTTGGCAATTCTCAACGATCAGGTGAAGAAAGGCGGAGTTATGGCCTCTTCTTATGTCGGAGGTCTCTCAGGAGCGTTTATTCCGGTAAGCGAGGACGGCAGAATGATCGAGGCTGTGACATGCGGTTCTCTTACGATTGAGAAACTTGAGGCCATGACCTGCGTTTGTTCTGTAGGCTTGGATATGATTGCTATTCCTGGACATACTGAAGTCAGCACGATTTCAGGAATGATCGCAGATGAAATGGCAATCGGCATGGTCAATCAGAAGACTACTGCAGTAAGGATCATTCCGGTCATCGGCAAAGACGTCGGGGAAATGGCTGAATTCGGCGGTCTCTTGGGATCAGCTCCCGTAATGAAAATCAACTCTTTCGGCTGCAAAGATTTTGTCAGCAGGGGAGGAAGAATTCCGGCGCCGATTCATAGTTTCAAAAACTAAATAATTTTTTTCTTTATTGTAATCTGGGTACTGGAAAATATCTTGATATGAGGTACCATATTTATTTAATTGACATATTGTAATCAATTCTATATCCTTAGCATTTCGGGGCAGTTTTTTTATATTGTTTTGTATTCGCTTGTATTATGGCATTAGCATCCAACTGTCAGAATTGATGGGTGTTTCTGATCCATCCAACTATAATGATAGGTTGGATTTCTGATAATTGGAGTTTTATGCGCTATACTGGTGAGTAGATGAACAATGCAAATAGATTGATTGCGGCTTGTGCTATGCTCATAGCGGCACTGACATTGCTTGTACCTTTGGGTGAAATTGAACCAGACGATTGTTACAGCGATAAGAGCTTAGCAGATAATTCACCGGTTTTGGGGGAAGATGAAACTAAGGATGCGATCGATTGGAGTAACTGTCCGATTAAGTTATCATACAGCTTTGATGGAACCAACTGGACTGAAATACCTCTTAAGTATGAAGGATACTGGTCACCTTCGTATGTACTTGGTGGAAAAGCTATTGATCTAAGTGGTATGAACGATAATGATGTTATATTTATGAAAGCAGAGCCAACTGCTGGTTATTCTAAAGTTTCTGCTGACTCAACGATTTTGATTGAGAGTTTTGGAGTTTCATGGCAACACACATCTTCAGAAGATGTAACTTTACATTATGCTGCATTTATCAAGTCACAAGATGATAGATGGATATGGCAGGTTCCAGTATCAACATTGGGAAAATGTGGATATTGGGATTATCCTTCAATTGATTTTGTTGTTAATGGTACAGAATGCATATGCAAATTATTCGAGACTGCAGGAAACCAAAGAATCAGTCTTTTATCTCTGGATTCACCACGGTCCATTCAATCTGAATTGGATACACTTGTTGGAACGTATGTATGCGATAAACAGACGATTCAACTTTACAAGACTGGAGATGTGTATGTCAAGCGTATAGTTGATGAGGTCAGCAATGGACAGCCAGTGACTGGTAAAATTGGAGATATGTATTATATTCTTGGTGAAAATGGCATTAGAGAAACTTCAGTCCCAGTTGGTTTCAGCAATAATGTCTATTTAAGTATTGATAAAAACTCAGATTATGTAATCTCTTTAACAGCTGTTGATAATTACGATTATTCTTCTGCAAATCCAGAGTCTGGAAAGATTTTAAAAGGTTCTATTTTTAAAAAGATATCAACAGGAATTTCAATAAACGGATTTGAATATCCAGACATACAGACTGCAATCAATTGTGCTAGTAAGGGAGACATCATCGAATTAGATGTTGGTACATATCATCTTGATGAATTTGTTACAATTGATAAAGATATAACTCTAAGAGGGGTTATTGGAAAAACTAAAGAAGATTCATCTGTAATTACTGGGTTCCAAGGATCTGCTGAAGATAAACCTGTAAATATTCGCATCATCAACAGTGCCGCTACTCTGGATTCCTTATGGATTGACGGTGGATCTAGCAATATTATTTTTAATGGTGACAACTCAAAAGGAATAATTGGTGCAATTGATCTTCAAACGTCGAATGATGTAGTAATTAAAAATTGCAGATTTATTAAATCGGGGGAGTCCGGCCAATCCGTAGCTATCTATGCTGGAAAAGGAAGTCACATTTCTAATAACTTTTTTGAAGGCTGGCAAAAGGCAGTATACAGCGAAGTCAAGTCGAGCGCTGGCAGTATTTCATTGGTAGATAATATATTCTTTAATGAACCCAACATCAATGGTCTCTATTTTGTCAACATAACCTCGAGTAATGCTATCCTAAACGGCAATATGTTTACGAATGGTAAGATCTCAAACACTTCTGAAGTTCTTACTATAACTAAAAATGTATTTGAAAATGCAATACTGAAGATATACAATCCTTCGGAAATATTCGAAAATGTGTTTATATCCACAGCAGTTGAAAATAGCATCACTGATGAAATTCTCGACGTTTCAGCTAATTACTGGGGTGGAAATAAACCCACATTGGATACTTCAAAATTCAAATTTGATTCCTGGTTCACAACGTATGATGATTCTACCAGAACTTTAGGTGGATTAGCTTTTGAAGATAATGTAACTCAGATATATGTTGATTGCAACAATGAATCTGAAGGTGATGGTACAAAAGACAATCCATATCAGACTATTTCTGAGGCACTGGCTAAGGTAAAATATGGTCAGGAAATTTACGTAGCTGCTGGAGAATATGATGAAGAAATAGTGATAACATCTGGACTTAGAAACATAACGCTCATCGGATCAAATTATACCCATGATGCAAATGGTAAATCATGGGATCAAAACGGGACAATATTGACAAATGGAATCAGTATAGTGACTCGTGGCACTCATGAAGATCCATATCCGAATATTGTAGATGGGCTGACAATAAAAGGATTTGATTTCAAAAATAAAGGATTTGTAGTAGAAGAGTGGTGGGAAAATGGCAGCATATCTAACATAACTATTGAAAATAATCGTTTTATAAATATTGATGACGGATCTAAATCAGCCATTCATTTCAATACTTCACCGCAGATGGCTGTTGATAACTTAACAATTAAATGCAATCTTATTCAGGATATGGGATCTAATCAGACAGATCCATCTGGAATAAATATTTCATCTGCAAAAGGTACGGTGATAATTGAAGGAAATTGGATAAAGAATACAAACCACAGCGCGATCCAAGTTTCCAATCAGGCAAGCGGGGAATTGATAATTCAAAACAATCATCTTGAAAATTGGGATTCTGATGCATTTAATGGAGGCAGAGCGTTTCGGTTCGATCATATTGACCTTGATGAAATCATAATTTATTTCAATTCAATTCAGAAAATAAACATTGATGGTACTGATCGAGATAGTACCTATCTAAAAATAACAAATTCTGAAACATACATCGTAGCTTCAGATAATTACTGGGATGGAAAGAATCCGACAGTTGATGAGTTTCCGATACATTGTGGTAAGGGAAGCATTATTGAAATTCACTCATGGTATACTCAGTATGATCCAGAAACTAATGAACTCGGTGGTTTAGAGACTGATGATATTCCAGGAGTTCTTCCAGATGTGCCCGGCATACCTTCTTTCCCAGATGTTCCTACAACTCCGGAAGTACCGACGCCGGATGAAAACGGTGATGTAAGCATTGAGATCCCGAAAAATGACATAGACAAAATCGTGGATGATGCAGTATCTTCTGGATCTGGCTCTGTAACAATCACAGACCTAAGCGATATTAAAGATGCTTCATCAGTTACAATAAGCAAAGAGAATCTCCAGAACATTCTGGACAAAATAGATGCAGAAGACTCTATTTCAGATGCAGTCATAAAGCTTCCAGAAGGCTCCGTAACTATCGGAAAAGACGTTCTGTCTTCAATACTTGAAACATCTGAAGAAAAATCGATAACAATCAAAGTGTCAGATGCCAAAGATGCACTGAATGAAGAGCAGCAGAAGGTTGTGGGAGACAGACCCGTCTATGACATCACGATGCTGAAAGGAAGCAAAAAGGTAACAAGCTTCAACGGCAAGACGATCACAGTTTCCCTACCTTACGAACTGAAGGAAAATGAGAGTCCAGACAATATTGTGGTCTACTACGTCAAAGATGACGGCACCATAGAGAAAATGGACTGTATTTACAAAGATGGAAAAGTGTCGTTCGAAACAAACCACCTGTCTTGCTTCACGATCTCATATGAAGAGCCGGAGCCGGTGCCTGAAGAGCCAGCTGCAGATAATAATGACAACACAATCTACTATGCAATTGCAGCTGTATTAATCCTGATTGTAATCGTAGCAGCGGCCTACTTCATCATCAAAAGAAAGCAGTAACCAGACTGACTGAAGCCGGCAAACCACTTTCTTTATTTTTATAATTAAATTATTATTACAGCGATATTTGCGAATAACGTTAATACTATGTGGATCATTATATGAGTCATGTCTTTAGAAAACGGTGTAAAAATTGTCGCCGAGCTGATGGAAGTAGCTGCCAGAACTGCTCCCAAGGCTGTAGGCCAGGATTTTATCGAGGTGAAGATTCTTACAGATGATGAAAAGAAAGAGCTGGGTGAGGAAATGGTGGAAATGGCCAAGGAAAAAGGGCCTGGATATGCAAGAGACGGCAATAACGTTCTCAACGCTGACGCAGTAGTGCTGATCGGCCTCCTGCCGCACAAAGGAGTGGGGCTGAACTGCGGTGCCTGCGGATGCGATTCATGCGCAGAGTTCAATGAACACTACACCACTATAGAATTCGACGGCCCGAACTGTTCCATCAGAATGTTAGACTTAGGCATTGCTTTAGGCTCGGCAGCCAAAGTGGCTTCAGAGTTAAACGTGGACAACCGCATCATGTACCGCATCGGAGCTGCAGCAAAGCGTTTAGGTCTGACAAAGGCAAATATTACACAAGGAATTCCGCTTTCAGCAACAGGTAAGAACATCTTCTTTGACAGGTCCTGAGAAAGATTGATGCCGACGTAAGTCGAAATACTCTATAGTGGACTTGATCGCTATCCTCCCGCAGATCGTAACTCTGCCGGGAGCAGTAGCTATACTTTATTTTGAAAGGGACAATCCCAGATCAGCAGTGCTCTGGCTTTTTCTGATGCTGATCTATGCTCCGGCAGGCCTGCTGCTGTATATTTTTTATGGATACAGCATGAGGCTCAGCCGCCCGAAGTTGAGAAAAAAAGAGCGGGAGGACATGTTTAAACTGGGAGCAATATCGAAGCAGAAGCAGATCTGCGATGAAACCTGCTCTTTAAAATGCGGCGAGCTGGCACATTATGACAATCTTGTTGAATTACTCAAATCAGCGGGAGCAGAACTGACAGCAGGCAATGAGGTAGCCATTCTCAACTCAGGAGCAGAAAAGTTCAGAGCGCTGTTTAATGACATAAGAAATGCTGAAAGCCACATTCATCTGGAATACTACATCATCAGGAAGGACAAGCTCGGAGAGAGATTGATCGATATGCTGTGCAAGAAGGCTGCAGAAGGAGTAAAAGTCTGCCTGCTGACTGACGGCTTCGGGACAGTCTTAAAACGTTCAGACATCAGACGGATGAAGGCAGCCGGAGTAGAGCTGGCATCATTCTTTCCTTCTCTGTTAAGGCATATTCCTGTCTTCAACGCAAGATTCAATCACAGGAATCATAGAAAAATCGCTATCATCGACGGAGAAATAGGATACGTCGGAGGATACAACATTGGAGATGAGTACTTAGGAAACGGTCCTTTCGGCAGATGGCGGGACACGCATTTAAGAATCAGGGGAGGAGCCGTGCACGATCTCCAGGTAAGATTCATGCTTGACTGGAACTTTGCAGCGCGTACAGGTTTGGAGGCCTCAAAGGTATACTTCCCGAAAAGTCCAGACGCAGACGGGTCGCCGGTGCAGATAATCTCCGGAGGGCCGGACAGAAAGAGAAACCATATTCAGGAGGCCTACCTGAAACTGGTCGCTTCAGCAAAATACAGAGTGTTTCTGCAGACTCCTTATTTCATACCGAATGAGAGTCTCTTAGACGCCTTAAAGTCGGCAGCCCTTTCAGGCGTGGATGTCAGAGTGATGATTCCTGAGAAGATCGATCACATGTTCGTGCACTGGGCAAATCTTTCGTTCTTAGGGGAGCTGATAAAATACGGCGTAAAAGCGTACATCTACAGAGACGGATTTTTACACGCCAAGACAATCGTGGTAGACGGAGAGGTCACTTCAATCGGCAGCGCAAACTGGGATATCCGAAGCATGGATCTTAATTTTGAAACCAATGCTGTGATCTACTGTAAGAAAACTGCACTCCAGCAGGAAAAGGCCTTCCTGGAAGACATAAAGTCCTGTTATCAGTGGACTGAGAAAATGTATGCTGAGAGAACTTACCTGCTGAGATTAAAATCAGGAATCTCCAGGCTGTTCTCACCGCTGTTATGATCATACGATTTCCAGACCTTCATCTTTAAACCGTTTGGTAAGAGAAATGTACATATCAGTGATGGCAACCTCACTTTTGGCAGGCCTTCTTATCCAGATTCTCACCAGCAGGCTGATGCCGTCGCCGTCGACTGACATAATCTCGATCTGCGGATCGTAGTTGTCTTTGTCGACTTCCTCGTCAGTCAGGCTCTGAAAGAAGGTAAACCCCAGCAGACGTTTATTTCTCTGCGCCTTCTTCCCTACTGCATCGGGCATGGTATACGGATACTTCTCCGCTTCCTCGTAAACTATGTCAGCAAAGCGGTCAAAATCCTCCAGCACTGCCACTTTAAAGTTCATCTCAATGGCAACAGCTTTTCTTTTTGAATAATTAATGGTCTTGTTCCTGAACAGGTAGCCATTGGGGATATAGACAGTTCTTTTATCGCGGTCTTCGAGAACTGTATTTACTACAGTTATCTCTCGGACAATGCACATGCCGGTGTCTGGAATGCCGGAAATCTGCACCCAGTCGTCAACTTCGACTTGTTTTGTTAAAGCGATAATTATGCCGGCTACAGCATTGGCAAAGAACTCGCGGATGGCGAAAGCAATGGTCACGCCGAGAAAGCTCAAAGAAAGCAGCATTGCCGAGAAATCCATGCGCAGGACTTCCCACATTGCTATGTAGATGCCTATGGCGATAACGATGTATTCGATAATTCTGGCATTCTGAATGGCAGCATTTCTTGAAGTCTTCTTGGAAAGCTCTTTCCTGATGATATAAAAAGTGAATCTAGCTACTGCATAAACAACGACAATTGAAAAAATAAATATGAGTAATTCACGGATTGTGATATCACCGTAAACTATCTCATCATACCAAGACACACATGCTATTTTGTCAGATCATCCTAATGAATGTGCGTCAAAGCATATTGTGCAGCGATATTGCCACCATCGCAGTAACCATAACCGCAAGGAACAGACTGATGACATATGATATCTTAGAGAGCGCTTCGAGCGGAGTTCCCTTGTTGCGGTTAAAGTAGATGTACGTAACAGCAAAAGCAATCCAGAGCACAATGATTGACGCAGCCATGTAGATAAGACGGTTATCTTCGAAGCCGATTGCGAACATGAACAGCATCAGACCTATGACGTTGAGGAAAACCGAACTCATGCGCCATTTGTTGTACATGACCTGAGAATGCACTGATCTTTTCTTTGTCGAATATGACATTAATATGCCGGATGCTTATGCGCCTAATAAGATTTATGCGCACAGATCAAGGCAGGCGAGTGCTGAAATTTAAAAAAATAAAGGCGGCCGGCGCCCGTTTAGTTTGCGACTTTTCTTCCTGAGGCGAAGCTGTCTGTTTTCTTGCTCATCAGCATTACCGAGAGGCCGAGCCAGATCAGAGCCAGTGCAAGCAGTATAATCTCGTTGCCGGGCCAGACATAATTTGCAATGAACAATACTCCTACCACAGCCAGCAGGCTTCCCGCAAAGAGGATCCTGCCCGTCTTCTTCTCTCCGGCATTCCAGTTGTTTTTGTTTCTTCCCAGAATGCCGACGGCAATCATTACATAGGCGCCTATTACCAGGAGCGCAATCGGTACGATTAGCAGCATACTTGCTTCAAAGTACGTCACTAAAAGAACCGCTAAGCCGATGGCAATTATTGAAAAGCCAATGGCTTGGATAAGCTGGTTTCTTTTCCCATCCGGTGACATAATGTATCGCATGTAATTTCTGCTAAATAAACATGTCTGACAATTGACAGACAAATAATGCAAAATAGCAGACAATATTGTCATTTGGTCTTCATTTCTGAGAATCATAGCGACGTCAGGCAGGGTAGGTACTTTCACCGACCCCCTAGTTTCAGTTATATATTTTCATGGGAATTAACAACGGGAACGGGATGAAATGGAAGAGCCACACAGCAATCGCCAGGGCAATCGCCGAGGAAGCTGATATTCATGGAGATTCGAGGCAGGCGCTGTATCAGGGAGTGATTGATCCGGATCGCTCGCCGGACTATCACCGCAAAAGATCGACAAATGGCAAAAACACCTTCAGCAGAGCGGCTCACCACCATCCCTCTACCTCAATGGTCATGTCGTATGTCTGGGAGGCAAGAGAAGCTTACTTGAAAAATGATCAAGTCACGGCAATGAGAAGCATCGGCAGAGCCCTTCATTACATACAGGATAAGTCAGTCTCCAGAGGATTCCGGGGCTGGACTCATGATTTAAGAGAGGAAGCGGTCAGCAAGCTGGAAGTTCCGGCGGAGGAAGTCAAACGCGGATTCAGCGCGGCGCAGTCTTCTCCTGATTTTGTACGAGAATGCATCGTAAAAGTGAAGAATAAGAAAAATCCGCGCAAGGCGCTGAAGGAAGGAACGTATTATTCGGCGCTGATTTTCGCTTCAGTCTTTGCGCCGGCGGAGAATAGCTGTGAGATGAGAATTAAGAGCTTACAGCAGTACAGACATAGAAAGATTCTTTTGGCCGTAAGCATCACAACCGCAGTTCTGTCGGCAGTCAGTCTGTTTTTCGGCCTGTATGCAGTTACAGTGATAACAGCCTCAGCGGCAGCAGTTATGTTTGCAGCAAATAAGGGTTACAAATACGTTAAAAGAAAAGCCTCTTGGTATGAAAATCGCAGCTCCTGAGGTATTCCTGCGATCACTTTATCAACCATATGGGATATTAAGGAACTGATAGCATGTCTACCGTAAAAAAATATATGTCGATCAAAAGGGAAGTTGTATCTCCTGACGACTCAGTACAAAGCGCAATAGAACTCATGGTGGATCACGATCAGGGAAGCGTAATTGTAATCGATGATTCTGAGCATGTTCTGGGAATATTCACAGAGCGTGACGTGCTGCGCCATTACCTCACCCACCAGACCAAGTTCCTGTATCTGAAGGTCTCAGAGGTTATGAGTACGCCTGTGGCTACAGTTTCTGAGGACACGCCTATCCAAGAAGCTCTGGAGATGATGATGTCTAAGAACATACGCCGTCTTCCGGTAGTAGACTCTGAGGGAAAAATGGTCGGTTTTCTATCTTGGAAAGAGCTGTTTACTAAGTTCCAGCAGGAACACTCAGCCTAAACCCATTTTTAGAATTTTATCCTATTTTATTGCATTTTATTAGTTTACATCAAATGAGCCAGGCCGGGACATACCAGTTGTTTTCATCAGCAGGCAGAAGGTCATTTGCCATGCAGACAACGCTTCCTGTTCCGATATTTACCTTCAGTTCGTTCATCCCGGCAGACTCTGAAGATCTCAGCGGTTCGAGAACATGGAAGTTCTTAATCGCGGCTTTGCCGGGAGAAGCTGCCTTTTTAAAGATTAAATCTCAGAAATCCCATTGGCTTCAGACAATGGGATGAATGAGA
>CAJKRY010000020.1 GCA_905202485.1 uncultured Methanomassiliicoccus sp. | reverse complement strand
AAATTACTGAACGTCAACAATAATGACGTCAGTAAACTCCTTTCTATTTTTCTTTAAAATTATACTAAATCGAACAAACTGTCTTCGTAATTTTTTACAAAGTACCTGATATTTTTCTTACCTTTCTGAATGATAACATGGCCTTCAGATCTAAGCTTTTCTTTCTGCGCCTCAACACCTCCGGGATACTTTGCATTTAATTCCCCGTCAGTCTTTAATGTTCTCCAGTACGGTGTCTCATCATTATCGCGCTGATAACTTGCCCACGCGGCAATTGAAATGAATATTCCTGCAGTCAGAGGGTCTGTAAAATCAGCTCCGTTCTTTTCTGCAAGATATTTTCTAATCTTTCCTGCAGTTATTACTTTTCCATAAGGCACTTTTTTCATGATCTCATCATATGCCGGCAGCGGGGCGAAGAACATCTTTTCTCCACCGTATTTTTTAACGATCTTTTCGTCTGTAATAATCTGCACTTTAGGCATGCCGCTGTCTTTATGCAGCATGGCGTTGAAATCTTTCTTTTCTTCATTCACCATTGCATCACTGATCAAAACGAATCGATTATGTTGCCTTCACTCTTTCCGGCAATGCTGTGAACGTAAACGTTCATACCTGCTGAAGAATCTGCATAAGCTTTGCCCATGTTGCGGCTTTTGTGAATAGTTCCGGTGTTAGCGCCTGTCACACCACCTGCATATGATTCTTCTATGCCACTTCTGCTGACTTTAGATGCAGCGCGTACTTCATTTTCATTATAGCACTTATCAATCATTCCTGCATTCCAGCCGCTTACGCCGCCTGCGTAGGAATTCATAACCAGCATTTCTATTTCAGAGACGATATCAATGGATGCTTTGATTCCTTTCAGGTTGTAGCAGTCATTCATGTTGCCGTCGCTCCAGCCGCTTATGCCTCCTGAAAACAGCTCTGCATAATCTGTATCTGCTGAAGACAGAGAAGATTCCACAGCACCTTCATTGTAGCATTTTCCAATGAACCCATGGCTGATTCCTGCTATTCCGCCAGAATAGACGCTCACTCTTGCCGACAAGTCTTTTTCAGACACTTGAGAAAATATCTTTCCTTCATTGTAGCACTCTTCGATGATGCCGTGATTGACGCCCGCCAGCCCGCCTAACTGAGAGCTGTGCCATGCTGAAGAAATATCCGCATCGTTGAAGCAGTTGGAGATCATTTTGAAGTTGACGCCGGCGATGCCTCCAACAGCGATGTTCTCTTCTCCTGCTCTAACATCAGTAAAAATCCTGCAGTCGTTGAAGCAGTCTTCAATTGTGCCGTGATTTACGCCTGCAATGGATCCTCCGTAAACTGCTGAAGAGGCAGCAATCTTAAAAGTCCCTTTCATTCCCAACTTGACAATCCTGCCGTCGGTATCCACAGCTCCGAACAGCCCGGCATATGCTGAATTTTCAGTTCTGACATTCATGACTGAATTAGTCTGCCCGTCAAATAACCCGTTGAATCTTTCAGACTCGTTGCCGATCGGCTTCCATATTTTGTCATTAAGATCAATGTTGGACATCAGCCTGACAATCTTTCCTGAAAAGTTATTGCCGGAATTGACCTGCTCAGAAATCCAGGCGAGCTCTGCGGCTTTAGATACTGAGTAAACGTCTCCTTTAGGCTTGATTTCTGCGACGCTGAAACCGTCCCAGGTGTCTATTGAAGTCGTTGAGGAATTGAATGTAACATTAATCTCCGGCATATCTACCAGATTACATCATGAGCTGAATTGTATTAAGCTTTCCCGGAAAATTAAAAAAAGTGAGAAGTGGTAGAATTACCACTTATTCTCTCTTCTATCTATCGTTTCGTTTCTGCCCTTGCCGATTGAGATGATTCCCACAGGAACGCCAGTATCTTTTTCGATGTAGGAAATGTACTCTTTCATCTTTTCTGGAAGAGCATCATATCCGAGTTTACAGATCTTGGAGGTCTCTTCTGTCCAGCCTTCCCAGCCTTCCAGTGTGTCATATATAGGTTTGGCGCTCTCAAGCTTGCGCGGGTTTGCCGGGAAGTTCTTTACTTCTTCGCCGTCGATCTCATAGGCAGTGCAGACCTTTAATTCTTTAATGCCGTTTAGAACATCGAGTTTTGTCAGAGCAATCGAAGTAAGACCGTTCAGACGAACCGCATGTCTTACGACAACCAGATCCAGCCAGCCACATCTTCTTGCCCTGCCGGTGGTGGTGCCGAACTCTCCGCCGTTTTTAAGTAAAGTCTCTCCAGTCTCATCATGCAGCTCTGTTACAAAGGGGCCTGATCCTACTCTGGTGGTGTAAGCCTTCACGACTCCGACGACATCCTGCACAGCAGACGGCGGAACTCCCACACCGGTGCAGATTCCAGCAGATGTGCAGTTGGAAGATGTAACAAACGGATATGTGCCGTAGTCAATGTCAAGCATTGTTCCCTGGGCGCCTTCAAACATTACCTTTTTTCCTTCTTTGATGGCATCATTCACCAGAACAGAAACATCACAGATATTGTCTTTGTATTTCTTTCCGTAAGCTAAAAGCTTAGAGATCAAAGCTTCCTTCTTGACATCCAGAGTTTCTCCGAGAGTAGCTGCAAACTTCTCTTTTATCGGCAGTACCAATTCAAGCCTGCTTCTGAGGAGTTCTTCATCCAAGAGGTCTCCCATCCTGATTCCTTCCCTGGAAATCTTGTCGGCATAACAGGGTCCGATTCCGCGGCCTGTGGTCCCTACACCTTTAGCCCCTCTGGACCTTTCTTCTGCGCCGTCAAGGGCACGGTGGTATGGAAGAACGATATTGACTCTGTCAGAAATCCTGAGGTCGTATCCGCTTATTCCTTTCTCCTTAAGGGATTCAAATTCCTCTTCCAGACGATCAAGGTCAAGGACCATTCCATTTCCGATGACTGCCGTTACACCCTTCCTGAGGATGCCTGATGGCAGAAGATGAAGTGCAAACACTTCGTCATCTATTTTTATTGTATGTCCAGCATTTGCACCGCCTTGGTAACGGACAACAATATTGGCGCCTTCGGCCAGATAATCTGTGATCTTTCCTTTTCCTTCGTCTCCCCATTGTGAGCCGATAACAGCGAGAGTTGGCATGAAATCGATCTTGACATTATTACTCGCTATTTTAATATATTGCGTATTTGGCTTTCCAAACAGTCTTTTATATATTCTTATAAAACTTATTTTTTCTTTCCAGACTGTTTCTGCTCCCAAAGCTTATACTTGTACTCATGCTGCGACTGTTCCAGCGACTCTACCTTATCCAGATGATTTCTTATTAAGTGCATGATCAGGTCGTTTCTGCTGTTATAAACACCCAGTTCAACAGCCTTATCGATTCTGTCAATCAATTCAGTCGGAATCATGATTCTTACTGCAGTCTTGTTTGGGGCTCTCCTTGCCATATTGTTATGTATATTGTTAGCTGATTGACATCAATATTTAGTATTTGTTTATCTCATTTTATATGTATTAGTTATGCTATCAAACCTAGTGCAGATGGTGATAAAATATGACATATAGATTTGACGAAGATGAGATAGTGTTCTACATTGATGCCAAGACAATGAAAAAAGCAAGAGAAAAAGCAGAAGAAGAGTGCTATGATTCAGTAGAAGACTATGCACGGCATTTGATTTACAAAATGATTAATGAACTCTATCCAGATGCTCAGTCTTGTGATGAAATTGAAACTAATTTGAGACTTACACTCGACAAGAATAAATTCTCTGAAAATCACATTGCAGTATACTGCCAGTATTTGAAAGGTAAAAGTCTCTTAGAAATTGAAAAAATTTTATTAATTCCGCATGATGAAGTAAATAGATTGATCAATGATGTAAGAAAAACCATCAACGAACTTTGATGCATCTTAACATAGTCTCTTACTAAACGATTGAACAATGAATGGGAGCAGAGCCTGGCATCTTAATGCTGGTTCTGCCCCCGGCAATTATATCCTTCTTATTGAAAATCTGAAGACTTTCATAAACTCAGCAGACGGCATTTTTATGCCTACCTTATTCTAAGCCACGACGCTGTTTTTCTTTTAGGTTTATCATAGCGGCTTCATTATTCACAGCTTCATCGTGCGCTTCTTCTTTTAAGAAATACAGTAAAGCAAAATACAGCAGATCAGTTCTGCTTTTGAATCCATTTTTCATGACTCTTTTGTCTATACAATCTAAAACTTCTTTCGTAATTCCAATCTTCATTGCATATTTCTTAGGTGCATATCGTACCATGGAACTCTAACGCATACTTAATCTTAAACCGTGTGCATTTTTGTTTAGAAAAAATTTATATAACTATATTAATTTAAAATCTGCTGTGCTTCACCGTCCAGCTCATAATC
Source organism: uncultured Methanomassiliicoccus sp. (assembly GCA_905202485.1). Classification (GTDB taxonomy): domain Archaea; phylum Thermoplasmatota; class Thermoplasmata; order Methanomassiliicoccales; family Methanomassiliicoccaceae; genus Methanomassiliicoccus_A. The sequence goes on along the minus strand of CAJKRY010000020.1, from coordinate 14,328 downwards.
TGCTGTAAATATCAATAAGCTCTTCAAGCTCTAAGTCTGTTTTGAATCCAGTGGGGGAAAAGTGAGTTCTAGAGCATTTTCCAGCATCGCCTAACGCTTCAAGGAGAGCATCCATCCTGTGAGGTGATCTTTTCAATAAGGAAGCTAACTCATCATTTTCGTAAAAGTAAGGAACATCGAGTTCATTCTGCCAGAATTCCAGGTATTTGCTGCAGCGGTTTCTGGTTTCCAGATTTTCACCGGCTTCCATTCTGTTTAGGAATTCCTTATCATGAATCGGTCCCAGCCATAAAGGCCCGATTGATTTTTTGCAGCTTCTTTCTTCTAAAATGGTTCTTCTTGCTGTCAGCGGATCATAATCAATGTATCCAAGCTGAGAGAGAGCCTTGTCTGCTTCAGATCCTCCTTCAGTCATTCTGACAAATGTTCTGAAGTAATGGTCTGCATAGAATGAAAGCATGCATTCCAGACCGCGGTCCTCTTTGGCAGCTTCTTTTACTATATGCCCTATCAGTATTCTAAGGCCCGTTTCATGCCCGAAAGGCGATCTTGCTGAAACGGCTCCGTATCTCCTGATGCATTTTTTAGGATATGTCCCTGCCAGAGGTGCTGTGTCAGTGGCAGTTATGCCGGCAATTCCGTGTCTTTTCAATCCCTGAATAACTGAAGGAATGAAATGCACCGGGCTTCCGAAAGGATCTAAATCAACGTAATCAAAAACCCTCTTTGCCAGTGTTCTTCTCAAATCATCTGTGACAGATTCGATATTTGCATTGTTCAGCTCTGTATTGGCATCAATGTATCTGCAGCTTTCTGGGTCTTTGTCATTGGCTACAATTTCCAAGTCAGACCTAGCTTCGTGAGCTACTCTCGCTGATCTCACACCGGTTCCTGCCATCGCATCAAGCATGCTCCTGCTCTCAGTGCTTGCTGCCATAAACATCACAGAGATGTCTCTGTTGAATGCCATCTGCCCGTTGAAAAATACCCTTCCTACACGTTTTCCTGGGCCGTGGACGGAATGCACAGAAGGAATTACAATTTCTGTCGCACCTTCCCGGCTCACGACAGAGTCTTCTGGAAAATTCAAAGAAGTTCTCCTTTCATCAATTTCATGATTTTGTAAGGAAGAAGGTTTCTGTTAATCGGCGTGACTTCAAGAATCCTCACATCATCTCTTCTCCTGATATCCTGAAGCAGAGGATTTCTGGATTTCTTGTGCAAAGTCAGCAGAATGGGCTTTTCCAAGTCCAAGCAGTACTTTACAGTGTCAATGAATGCCGGGGACTCTACTTCCACTCTTCCAACTTCATCGATTACAATCACATCTGCTTCTTCTGAAGCCTTCATCAAAGCCTTTACACCCACATCTTCGAGAGCCTTCAGATCAATACCGAACTTGCCTATCATGTATTTGGAAGTTATATCTGCATGGGCAAACACACCCTGCTGTTTGTTCATCCAGTCCACGATTGCAAAACCCATTTTTTTACCGTCTTCCACTATGGGTTCGGTCATCATTCCCCCGACAACCAGGTCTTCGGCTTCTAACATTTCCACTACTTTACGTACAGCGTATGTTTTTCCTGCACCGGGCAGGCCCGTAATACCGATTTTCGCGATTGTCTCCATATTTTCACCAAAGCCCTCTGGAAGAGGTGCACTAATTCAAACTCCAGCGATATGCCTATCTTTCTTATTATGTTTTTGCATTCAAGATTAAGTTATGCCTTAACTTTTTGCAGATATTCTATTGTCTAGTAATGAGAGTATATATTCATTCTTCATTTAGATATTAGAATCTTCATATTTTCTATTGAAATTAATCCGGCATGATGATCAGAGAGTAAGGACCATCACATCCTCGCCTTTGATGTCTTTTTCTCCGTTGAAGCGGAATCCATTTTTTTCGTAAAGATTAATCGCCCTCTCATTGTCTTTGAATACGCTCAGGTAGATTTCGCTGCAGTGATACTCTTCTTTTATCCTGTCTAACAGCAGCGGAAAGACTGCAGAGCCGTATCCCTTTCCCTGAAATTTTGAATCGATCAGAAAGCGATCCATCCAGACGCGTCCGTTTGGTCTGTCTTCCTTCCAAAAACAATACATTGCAAAACCAATCAGAATATCGTCATCGTAGATTCCCACAGGTCTCCAGCATAATTTTTCTGCTGCTTCCTTTAAACATTCCGAAACACTTTCAATGAATGTTTTCTGATCTTTCTTCACATCAAGTTTCAAAACTTCATCAATATTTTTTTCTGTGACTTTTTCAAATTCAATTCTCATTGTTACAGTCCTTTAGCAAATCACCTAAGTCTTAGGCAGAGTAAATATTTAACGGGCCTTGAGAAATCGCTTATTAGAAAAACTTATTTGTAATCCATTTAATATTAATGGATTTAATTTTAGTAATATGCCAGTATTTAATAAAACATTTATTTTTTGTTATTTCGTGGCTTTTTTAATATACTATAATTTCGATCTCCCCATATGGCAAAGAGACCATTAATGATAACGATAGTCTGCATATTGTATGCAATAGTAGGCTTAATCGGCTTAATAGGTGGAGTTTGGGATATTGTTGACACTGGTGTTGCAGATCCTGACATGGTTGCTACTGTGATTGTTTCTGTAATCATGCTGATTGTCATTTACGGACTGTGGACTGGAATCAAGGCATTCTGGTATATTGGTCTGATAATTGCTGTTATTGACCTCATAACCAATGTGTACTCTATGGTTTCAGCCGGTGGCATATCAGAAGCAATAGTCGCTGTAATAATAGATCTCATTATCCTCTGGTATCTATCTAGGTCTAATGTTAGAAGCTATTTCAAAATTTAATGTAAAATCCGAGAGACTTAGTCTCTCTTCACTATTTTTTTCTTAAATAATTATATTTTGCAGTCTGGATTATTTACTGCTCAATCATCATCTGTGCACATTGATCTGATCTGAATGATTCTGCTTGTGATCTAGTATTAACCAAGCTTCATATCTTTTATATCTTTTGTTCTATATCAGGATTTAAGACACTAAGCTAATGGTACTCTTAATCATCCAGTCAATCTTTCAAAGGTGGCAATCATGATGTCTATTCAGGAAATTCTAAAAGGTGAGTCAAAAAATGTTGAGTATAAGATGAAGCTCCCTGCTAGAAGTGAAAAATACCTGAAATCCGTGATTGCTTTCTCCAACACCAGCGGAGGGAAGATCCTAATTGGAGTTGAAGATCAAACTGGAAAGATTGTTGGGGTAGATGAAAAAGAAGTTTTTCAGATAATGGACACCATTGCAAATGCCATTTCTGACAGCTGCGCGCCTCAAATCATTCCTGATATTTCATTTCAGACCGTTGATAGCAAATGCCTCATAATTGTTGACATATATCCGGGTTCATGCCCGCCGTATTATCTGAAGAGCGCTGGTAAAGAAAACGGAACCTACATCCGCATAGGCGGAACTTCACGGCTGGCGGATGCAGTTAAATTAAAAGAATTGGAAATTGAAGGTGCTAACCTATCATGGGATGAGCTGGTCTGCATCGGGCACGAAGTGACACCGCAGGCAGTTGATAAATTATGTTCTGACATTCTGCAGTATGCCCGTTCAAATAATCATTCTGACAATGACAAATCAATACAAATAGTCACATCTGAGCAGTTATTGAGCTGGAACATTTTAAAGAATGCAGAAGGAAAACTGCTTGCTACAAATGCATTCGTGCTGCTGACAAGCGATAAGTTCCATTTTTCAAGGATCCAATGTGCTCTTTTCAAAGGCACGGCTAAAAATGTATTCATCGATAAGCGGGAATATGTAGGACCATTATACGAACAGATTGAAAGTGCGTACCAGTTTGTATTAAATCACATTAATTTAGGTGCTAAAATCGAAGGGTTGGTGCGTAAGGAGTCATATGAGCTTCCACCTCTTGCAATCAGAGAAATGATAGTAAATGCAGTCTGCCACCGTAACTATATGGACAGCTCTTTTGTGCAGGTATCTGTTTTTGATGACAGAGTTGAAGTTACATCTCCTGGAACACTCTATGGGGGATTAACCTTAGATTGTGCACTTCAGGGATTGTCTAAAATACGCAATCGTGGAATTGCTGAAGTATTCAATAGGATGGGCATAATCGAACAGTGGGGAACAGGACTCAAAAGGATTCTAGAATCTGCACAAGAATACGGTCTTCCCCAACCTGATTTTATAGAGCTAGGTGACTCATTCAGGGTTTGCTTATATCGGAACATTGGTGAAACCGATGTGGTTGATAAAACGGTTGATAAAATGACCGATAAACCAAAAATGGTTGATAAAACGGTTGATAAAATGACCGATAAACCAAAAATGGTTGATAAAATGGTTGATAAAATGACCGATAAACCAAAAATGGTTGATAAAAGAAAAGAATTAATACTGCTCTATGTAAATCAAAATGGTCAGATTACCAATAAAGAAGCAAGAGATCTTCTTAATGTCAGTGCAACAACTGTTAGAAGAATACTGGATGAAATGATATGTGATAAGATCCTCGTCGAAGAAGGCGAGTATAAGAGTAGAAAATACCGCCTTCTTGAGAACTAACTCTTTTAATCTCAGCGTAAAGCTATCTCAATCAAACCGCCCTAAGATTTACATTCCATCATCTTTTCTAGATAAGCATGGCTATTGAAAAGGTAAGGGAATACTTCAGGCAGTTTGGCATAGAAGACAAAATTATTGAGCTTCCCCAGTCCAGTGCAACAGTCGAACTCGCTGCAGAAGCACTGCACTGTGAACCGCAGAGAATTGCCAAGACTCTTTCTTTTCATGTTTCAGACAGAGTAGTTTTGATAGTCGCGGCCGGTGATGCCAAGATTGACAATCAGAAGTATAAACAGTACTTTAGAGAAAAAGCCAGAATGCTTGATTCCAGTGAAGCGGAGAGTCTGACAGGCCACGCTGTAGGAGGAGTCTGCCCCTTTGCTGTAATTGAAGGAACTGAAGTTTACTTAGACAAATCTCTGAAACGTTTCAAATCTGTCTATCCAGCAGCAGGCAGCGCAAACAGCGCCATACTCCTGACTCTGGATGAACTTGAAAAATATTCGAAATGCTCAGACTGGATAGATGTCTGCAAAGGCTGGGATATTTAATCTTCCAGAATCTCTTCCACATACATCAGAGGATATCTTACCTCTTTGATATATCTCATTCTTGAGGTTACTCTGACATTCTGGATCTTTATTTTTACAAGCACGTCAAGCATTTCTCCTGTGAGTGACTGATAATCATATTCATTCTTCTTTTCTCTCAGCCTGCTGCGGTCTACTGAGACTTTCACATCTTCCACAAAAGGCTGGACTTTGACGCCTTCTTCTATAGCGCGTTCAAGGCTTTCAGCGTTTGAAGCGCTTATCGGTGTACCAATGAACTGATGATACACTGCTGCCAGCTTAATGCCTGCTTCAAAAACGGCACGCTCTCTGATACTGCAATTGAAATATTCCGCTACTTTTTCTTCTCTTGAAGGAGCCATTTAACCGCCTGAGCATATCTTCCGTATATACTAAAGTTGCCGTCTACATACTAACCTTTTATATGCATTAAAATATCCCGTAGCTATGCGGCCTCAGGAAAGAATTGAGGAATTGAAAAGGGAGAGGAATGCCGTAATCCTAGCCCATAACTATCAGGTACCGGAAATACAAGACATTGCTGACTATGTAGGCGACTCCTTAGGCCTTGCGCTTCAGGCATCGAAAACTGATGCAGATGTAATTGTTTTCTGCGGCGTAGACTTTATGGCAGAAAGTGCCAAGATTCTCAATCCAGGCAAAGTAGTGCTTCATCCGGAGCCGATGGCGAAATGCCCGATGGCAGCTATGTGCACAGTCGAGGGAATAAAAATGCTGAAGAAGGATTTTCCCAAAGCTGATGTAGTAGCCTATGTGAATACTTCTGCTGAATGCAAGGCCGAAGCGGATGTATGCTGTACTTCTTCCAATGCGGTCAAGGTCATCGACAGCCTGGAATCAGACATTATCATTTTCATTCCAGATGAGAATCTGGCATCCTGTTCTCAGAGAGATACTGACAAAGATATTATCATGTGGCCGGGCTACTGCCCTACTCACGATTCCATTACAAAAGAGAAAGTTGAGGCCCTCAAGAAAGAACATCCCGATGCGGTTGTACTGGCCCATCCAGAATGCCCTCCGGAAGTCATTGATATTGCTGACTTCGTCTGCTCCACTGAGGGGATGATTTCTGCTGCCAGATCTTCCGACAAAACTGAATTCATCGTTGGTACTGAAACAGATATGATTTACCGCCTTACCAAAGAGGTGCCGGATAAAACATTCTACCCCATCAAAGGAGCGGTCTGCCCGACAATGAAACTCATCACCCTGGAGAATATAATCAGCGCTCTGGAAAACATGTCTCCGGAAGTAGTAGTCGATGAGGAAATTGCTGCAAGGGCAAGAGAGCCTCTCCGCAGGATGATTGAAATAGGAAGGTCTTAAAGGCTACAACCTCCACTAGTTCATCACATGAGTTATGACACTCATGGATATGACTTAGTTCTGGAAGCAAACGAGAAGACGCTTAACTCTGCAGCGTCTTCTGCGTTTCATTCATCTTATTTTACTTCATTCAAAGGCAGTGCCAGATTCAGAAGTTTCACTGTACCATATACTATCTCGCTTTCAGAGCCTCCATATATTGAACTTAGAACTGGAAAAGCCGATCTCAGGCTGGCTCTTCACATTACTTCAGGAATTTTCACTGCTGATACTGTAGCTTATTTTAACATTCTCATCGGCCCGGGGATTAAAGTCCGAAATATCAGCATTGAGGACGCTAAATTCTGGGGCAGGACTTCCGGCCCGATTGCCGTTGCTGTCCTGAATATCATCGTCAATGCTCTTCCCCTGCAGAAACTTCTTCACATTGACTCTCTGGATGCTGATATGTCTCTGTCTGTTTTGGTACCGTCTTCAATGCTGTCCGGCAGTCCTACTTTCAATGTTTCAGCTCCTTATCTGTCTGCGTTCAACGGCAGTCTGATGGCAGCTTTATGTCTCAATGATTGTCCGCTTGAAGTTAAGACTGACTTAGAAAGCTTCACGGGTGAGAATGATTTTTCTGTGTCTATCTCGGAAACTGCTCTGAATGATCTGCTCAAGGATATCTGGCCTAATCTTGCCGCTCCGCTTGTTGAAGAGGGAAAGGTAGAATCAGATTCCAATGATTTTATTTCCTGGCTGAAGCAGGTCAGCGGAATCAGGAGGCCGTTTTGGGGTGGCAGCAAAGCTAATGTCGAGTACCGTGCGGAAATCCGCCCTGATATGCCTAAAGTAAGGATAACCGATGCCGTGGAGATTTATGATGCTGACATGGCCTTGAAGATAGATGCCGTTGCCAAAATGCCCAAGCCTTTTTCTTCTAAGAATCTTACAGTCTATGAAATGGATACTGATGCTAAAGCACTGGTAGACAGAGCTATTGTCAAGATCTATGCAGACAAAGGCAGGCTTTTGGCTAGAATCACAGACGTTGAATTTTCTATAGACGCTCCCAAGAGCCTTCCTAATCTGATCCTGAAAACTGCAAAAAACAGGCTGGAAGATAAAGTCGTCAGTCTGCCTCCTACTGATATAACAGAACTCCTTGAGAGGAAAGTTTCTGCAAATCTCCCCTTCCAGCCTGACCTTGTTGTGAAGAATGTTTCTGTATCACCCGGCATTTTGGCGATACGGGCAGATGTCAGTTTTGACAAGCTTTCTGTGACTTCATATCCCTTCATTGCTGACGTTTCCTCCGGTGTGGTGCACAGAGCTTCCTGCCCGGGAGTGGCGGCGATCAGCGGAGCAGACCGGCTGGGATATGCTTCCCTCAGCGATGCTTTCCATGACGGTTATAAGGGTTCCAGAGACTGCCTGAAAAGGTATCAGTCTTACGGGTCTGTTCCTATGCCAGACATAAACATAGGCAGGAATGATGAAACTATTGAAAAACTTGAAACCGAGTCACTGCAGATGGAATAATTATTAAGATAAAATGCATTAACAGGCCTTTATGAAAGCAAAGTTTGCAGATGCAGAAAAAGTATTCAATTCCATTGAAAAGCTGGCATGCAAACAGGATCAGAAAATTCTTGCAGTCTGGGCAGCCGACTGTGCCGAACGCGTGCTGAAAAATTTCGAGAATGTCTGCCCTGAAGACAAAAGACCGAGGCTGGCCATTGAAGCCGCCAGAAAATGGGCTGAAGGCGAGATGCCCATGCCCGAAGCACGTTCAATCGCCTTTAACGCTCACGCTTCTGCAAAGGATACAGAAGACATGTCTGCCGAATTAGCCGCCAGATCCGCGGGTCATTCTGCAGCTACTGCGCATGTTGCAGAGCATGCTGTCCATGCTTCCACCTATGCTGTGAAGTCGATATATCATTCTCTGAAGGATAATGCCAACACTGCAGTCGAGGAGGAAAGGAAATGGCAGTATCAGCATCTGCGTGACCTGAGCGGAAAGAAATCCTAATCTTTTTTTTGTTTAATATCCCTTGTTAATTTTCTGTGAAAATATCCACTTCTCATCTGGGTTATTTTTCATCATCGATCTTCTTGAATATAATTTTTCTACAAGTGTTTTCACAACTGGCACAAAGAAAGTAATATATATAGACTTACTTATTTCTCGAATGGATGTAATATCCAAGTGATTGTATGGATAAGATGAAAATTGCGGTTGTAGCAGTAGTTGCTGTAGTTATCGTGGCGGCTTGCGCAATCGTTTTACTGAATAATGAGAGCAAGTCTGAGGAAGTGGACATTAACTCTCAGCTGAGGGTATTCGGCAATGCCGACGGTAATTACACAATCGACCAAAATGATCTGAATGTCATTGACGATATCTTGACAGGCAAGGAGAATTTCTCCGATCATCCCTTGGCAGATGCTGACAATGACGGAAAAATAACTGAAGACGACAAGACGCTTGTTCAGAAAATAATCAACGGTGAAAAGTGCACTGTTTATCATTACAACACTTGTTCCACAGGCGATTACATTGTGTCGACGCAGTGGCCTGTAAAGTCTGCCCTTGCCACAGGGTCTGCAAACATGCTCTGGCTTCTGACCATGGCCGGCGTGAACGACATGATGCACGGCATCACTTACAGCAGCAGTTCGCCTCCGGACCCGACATTATTTCCAACATACAACAAAATGCCTTCAATAGGCAGCAGCTCAACCAAAATGCCGATCGACAACGCATCACAGTACATTTCAGATTACAATGTTACCGCTATCATTTCTGACAAGACTGCAAGCACAATCGACAAAGACACCGTAGAAGTGCAGTATGAAGCGATGGGCGTCGACATTATACGCATCGCGCCTGCTTCTGTCAATGTCGACGAATTCTGTTCGCAGCTCTTCCTGATTGGATTCCTCTTCCAGACTGAAGATGCCTGCAAGGACATCGCCGAATGGTGGATAGGACTTCAAAATGAAATTAATTCTAAATTAACTGGAGTGGAAAAGAAAACTGCCATTACCTGCAACGGCACTGCCACAAGCAAAGGTCTCTGGGTCTCCGCAGGGACATCCGACTATGTTGATGTCATCGTGGCTGCCGGAGGGGAGTATGCCTTAGACGACAAGGTTCTTACTTCATACGCTTCAGGTGCATATTTCAGCAGTTCAGATACCTGGCTGTACAACTACGACTTCGATTACATTGTATCTATCAGAACCAATGACTGGTACAGCGGTACTATAGATGACACTGAAAAATACGAAAGCAGTCTTGGATTGCTGTCCCACACAGAAGCATATGAGAATAAGCATGCCTACGTGATCACAGGAGACGCGCCGATACCGCTGAGGATAGCTTATGCCTCAACCGTGCTGTATCCTGAGATCTTCTCAGAAGAGTGGGCAAACTCCCTGAATCAGGAGTTTATGGATAAGTTCACCGATTTAAAGATTGACCTTTCCAATCTGCACTTTGTGATCTCTTACGACATGGCATATGGAGCAGCATAATTTGTCTTAAATAAACGGGTGGCAGATTGATTACAGGCAGCTCTTCTGATCATATCGAGGAATATAAGAAATACAGAAAGAGAAGAGTCTGCTTTGTCTTAATCTGCCTGCTGTTGGCTTTTTTAATGCTCGGCCTGTCTATTTATGTAGGTGCGAGAGATATTGATTTTATTGAAGTATATGAAATATTATACAACCATATTGTCGGCGTAACATATCCTGCAGGAACTGCAGAGTATGTCAGCGATTACATCGTCTGGGATGTGAGACTGCCTAGGGCCTTATTTGCTTTAATTGCCGGAGCCGGTCTGGCAGTCGGCGGAGCTGTCATGCAGAATGTCATGAACAATCCTCTGGCTGATCCCTACACTACCGGCATATCTTCCGGAGCCTGCTTCGGCGTTGCAATTGCAACTATCTTAGGAATATCGGTTTCTATTACTTCCCAGCTGACCAACCTCGGAGTGGTTTTCAACGCTTTCATTTTTGCACTTATCCCCATGGTAATGATCATTGCCATGGCGCCGCGGAACAACAAGTCTCCTGCAACTTTGATCTTATCAGGAATTGCTATTTCTTACATCTTCAACGCATTGACTACAGTATTGATGATGTCTACCGACGCCGAGACGCTGGCAGTTGTGTACCGCTGGCAGGTCGGGTCTCTGAGTGAAATTACCATGCAGTCTCTTCCGCTGATGTGTGTCATCAACATTGCAGGAATGCTTTTTGCAGTTTATTCGTCAAATAAACTTAATGTTCTGGCACTGGGAGATGACAGTGCCAAGAGTCTCGGCCTGAATGCCAACAATATGAGGGTCGCCTGTTTAATGGTTATTTCCTTCATGGTTGCCTCGGTCGTCTGCTATGCAGGAATAATTTCCTTCATAGGCCTGATTTCTGCCCATATTGTCAGAAACATAATCGGATCTGACAATAAGTTCGTCATTCCAGCCTCTGCTGCCTTCGGTGCTCTTTTCATGATTTCTGCTGATACTCTTGTCAGATATCTTTCTCCTTCTGATTCAATTCCGGTGGGGGTGATGCTGTCATTCATCGGCGCTCCCATCTTCTTATTTTTAATAATTAAACAGAAAAAGGCGGTGTGGTAATTGGACGTTTCAGACTACCGCCGCCAGAGCAGAAAAAGAATAATTTTGATGCTGATTCTGATTGCCGTTGCGGTCGGCATTGCAATTTACTCTCTCTGCATTTCAAAATATCACATAGGTTTCTCTGAGTCTCTGGACATCGTAGCAAAGAACCTGCAGGGAATTCCTTTTGAATCCTATACTGAAAGACTGAAAAGCTTCATCGTCTGGGACAGCCACGTTCCCATGGCTATCGCCGCTATTCTGGTCGGCGGAGTCTTAGGAATAAGCGGCGCGGTAATGCAGATTTTAATCAGGAATCCCGTTGCTGATCCTTACACCACGGGAATATCTTCCGGTGCACTGTTCGGAGTGGCGGTTTTCATTATTCTTGGTGCCGGTTTCACAGATTTAGCTTATGATACAGGTCTGATAATCAACGCCTTCATCTTCTCATTGATTCCAGTAGGAGCAATTATTCTCTTTTCCATCTTTAAAAAAGTAACCCCTACTGTGATGGTGCTGATCGGCATTGCCGTTATGTATGTATTTTCTGCCATGACCACGCTGCTGAAGTACACCGCTTCAGAAGAAGACATAGCTTCTATCTATGCCTGGTCTGTAGGCACGCTGGATAACGTTTCCTGGGACGCAGTTCCTTACATTATTTTTGCATATCTTTTGATTTTAATCTCAATGATGCTTTTTTCCAATAAACTGAATGTACTCTCTTCAGGCGAGAGTGCTTCAAAGAGTCTCGGTGAGAATCCAACCAGACTGAGACTGATCTGCCTTGTTTTGATTTCCGTTTCAGTCTCAGTTTCAGTATGTTTTACCGGCACGATCGGCTTTGTAGGTCTGATAGCTCCGCACATTTCCAGGGTTTTAGTCGGTTCAAATGCAAAGTATCTGATTCCCTGTTCAGCAGTCTGCGGATCTTTGATTCTGATTGTAAGCGAGTGCGTTGCCAGATGTGTAAGTAGCACCGGACTCGACGTGGGTGTCGTGACTGCTTTGATCGGCGGCCCGGTATTTCTCTACTTCTTAATTAAATTAAGAAAAGGAACGTGGTGATAAAATGGATATAATGCTAAAAGGAATGAAATTCAGCTATTCTTCCGTTTCAGTTTTAAATGACATCTGTCTGAATATCAGCGGTCCGCAGATGGTTTCTATTCTCGGTCCTAACGGAGTCGGAAAGTCTACGCTCATTCACTGCATCAATAAAATTCTTACACCCACCGGCGGCACGGTTCTGCTGGACAATAAAGATGTTAATGAATACTCTCTCAAAGACATGGCAAAAAAGGTAGGGTATGTACCGTATGCATCATCTGACACTTTTCCTCTGACTGTTGTAGATACTGTCCTTCTGGGAAGACATCCGCATGCCAACTGGAAAACATCCGATGAGGATCTGCAGATTGTGTATGACACCTTAAAAAAGCTGGATATTGAAGACTTGGCTGTGAGGTATTTTAATGAACTTTCTGCAGGACAGCATCAGAAGGTGATGCTTGCCAGAGGACTGGTGCAGAAGCCGGATGTTTTACTGCTTGACGAGCCGACAGCTAACTTGGATGTAAAGCACCAGCTGGGTATATCCAGCCTGTTGAAAAAACTCTCCCATGAGGATAACATTCTTGTGATCATGATCAGCCATGATTTGAATATTGCAGCTAAGTATTCTGATGCCATCATTCTCATGCATGACGGCAGAATCTACGATGTCGGCTCTCCTGAAAAAGTAATCACTGCAGAGAATATTGAGAAGGTGTATGGCGTAAAATCCAGCATAATCATCAATGAAGACCGCCCGCATGTGATTCTGAAAGATCCTGAAAGCATGTGCTGCACCCCTGTGAGAAAAGAATCAATCTGTGCGATGGAAAATTCTGTCTGTGAGACTCTTTAGGTGAATTAATATCATGAATGCTGACAAATCAAAAACAGGTGCTGTATTATGCACAGCGATACTCATTGCTTCTTTAGCACTATTTGTAGTTTTTTTAATATTAAATAAAAACTATGTCTTAAGCGATGACCAGCTTACCGTGTCTTCATCATTACTTTCAATTTTAGTGACGACCTCAGTGATCATTTTTGCTTTGCTTTCATCGCATAAATCTGACTATGAACGATATCTGGAATTGTATAGAAATGATGAAGCAGACAAACCTGCTGAGAAATGACTGTAACTCTCATTTCAGTTATACTCATCTCATTTTTTGATGTTATCTATTATCGTTTCAAACTTCTTCTCTGACAAAATTATGTATTATGAATTTTCCAGTATAGAATAGGCTGAATGTAGTGAATGGAGAAGGTGCATTCTGAGCTTTCTCTTTTGTATCGATGTGTATTGATTGAAAATCTATGTTTTTTGATTCTGCAACTTTTTCAAGCAGAGGCACATACTTTGCTGTGAACGGGCACTGGTTTGTATAATATAATGAGAAACCATTCTGAGGAACATTTCTGTTCTTTTCCTTTACATGCTGTTTGAACTGAGGTTTACTGGCATTCTTTTCAAATGGAAGATATATCAGCTCAAAACTTGGATCGGCAGTTTCAAATCCCTTATGTCTTAGATACTTAGGATCTGAAAGAAAACCCATCTTTTTTATTGAAGATGAGATTACCAAGCCTTTTTTACCCTTTGATCTGGAATCTTTTATACACTCTTCTAAAAGCAGATTTGAATATCCATGCCCTTTAAATTGCCCGGCTATCCACAAACAGTCAATGTACATGTATCCGTCTGCATCAATCGGTGCCCATGCCCACTCAGCTGGAATATACTCAATATAACATTTTCCGCGGACATTGCCTTTCAGAAATACAAGACCTTCATCAAGATGTTCTTTGATCCATGCCTTTTTTGACATGACCTGACAGTCGTTATTGTTTGAAATGACACAGCAGATGTGCTCTGATTCAAGATTCTCGTGTGTCAGTTATATAAGTCCCATGAAATCGCTCTTTGCATATTCATTATTGCATGTTTTGCCAATAAACTTGTGATCTACTATGATATACATATGCCTGAGTTTACAAAATAAGAAATTGCTGCTTTGAAACACTTTTTCATGTCCAGCATCGGTTACGATTCTGCATATTACTCATTTCAGACTTCTTCCTAACTGGTTTATCATTGAGGAGTATCGTATAAATATACCTCAAACATATCCTCC
>CAJKRY010000019.1 GCA_905202485.1 uncultured Methanomassiliicoccus sp. | reverse complement strand
TAACAGTAAATGCGCAGGGGAATATGACTTAGCGATTGAGTTCCCCTGCGCTTATGTTGCAGATACTAAAAACAAACGATCTCAAAACTCAGATCAATATATTAAAAAAATTAGGATAGATGAGTCTCATCCATCCTTGCATCCAGATACTATGAAAACGTTACATCTTCCACTTTCCGTCTTCCAGTGACTTTTTGACTTTATACCGGCCAGTAAAGAGTTTTCTTTTGCCGTCCTCATACACGACCATATTACGCTCGGGATAACCGGAAACGTCATAGACCACATGGATTCTTCCGTCTGCCAGTTCGATTTCTTTAGAATAGTCATTGTTCCTGAGCTTTTTGCCGCCCTTGAATCTTGAGTATTCCTGTTTTGCTTTTCTATCTAATCTCTGCAGCTCAACAAGATCAAAAAGTTCATTTTTATCAAGAACCAGAATCTCATTATCTTTTTTCCCTATGAGAAATTTACCTGAGCGTACTTCTCTCATCTGTGCAGATCTCATGAGCTTCTCCTCCTGAATTTATATGCACTTTTCTTAGGTTTGATTTCATTCAGTTTATCCTTGTGTTTAGAAAATTCGTCGATAGCCCTGGTTTTAGAGCCTTCGATTTTCAGTCTGGAGATATTACTCTGGGACCAATTTTCATTTACGGATTTTACAGCAGCGTTTCCTTTAAGCGGTTTATTCGTTCCGTTTGTGAAAATTGTACGGTCTTCTTTCATCATGTTTAAAGCTTCTTTTTCAGTCGGATATCTCCATTTCTTTTTCTTCTCGTCGAAAACCTGAACAAATTGATAGTAACCGCTTGAAGGATTTTTACCTCTGGCCATCTGTTCTGCTACAGTGCAGGATTCCTCAAGATTGAGACTGTTGATTTCTGAGGCTTTACTCATGTCAGAAGCGGTCATTACAGTTTTTGCAATACTGCTTCTGCTCTCATCATCTTTTCTTAAAAGATGAGCCCCTTCATGGACAAATGTGCTGTTATTCTTGCCGTGATCTCTGTCCAGTTCAATTTTCCGGCCCACGATGTTGCCTGCAGAATCCTGCAACGGTCTGACAACAACTGTAATATTTCCGTTTTTAACGAGTTTCTGTCTTTCTTCCAGAGGATACGCTTCATCAATGATTTTTCTTATTTCCCGCTCTTCTGAAGGAAGGCATATTACGTCTAATTTTTCATGGATCTTTCTGGATTCTGGATCCTTAATGTACCCGATGTTTTTTTGTGCTTTTCCAGGCGCATCTATGTACTCTATATCGTATCTATTAGGGGCATCCCACCACACCGCAGCTTCTCTGGGAGTAAGCTTTGTCGGTAAAACGACAGATGCCTCTTGATCGTAGTCTTTTGATCTGTTCCTGATGTGTCCTTTCTCCACAACACTGTTAAATCTCCTGATCAGCGCATCCACCGGAACATATCCGTCTTTTCCTACAGGGATGCTGCATACATGACCATTTGTAAGCTTTACCTTTTCAATTTTATATTCCTGCATGCTGCACCTCCTTCTGTCTTTTGAAATGCGCTCATATTCATCAGCTGTTTATGCTTATCCAGTGAGCTGCTGTATATTGCAAACTCTGCGCAATATGCATTCTTAAGTGATTTTGTATTTTTATTCATAATAACCTCCATTTATTAATGATTGGAATTAATCTCATAACGTAATGCTTTACGATAATTTTTAATACCTGCATCAACAGTTTTTATCTTGACCCCAAACTTGTTTGCAATTGTACTTTTCGGAACTTTTTCCATATAATAAAGCTGATAATACTGAGCATACTTACTCAGCCCGTTAGATTCTGTATCCCACGACATGTGAATTTTCAGCTCTTCTGAAGATGGGAAATCAGAATTATCAGCAGCTTCCATGATACTGGCTATCTCCTGATCTTCTCTGACAAGCATCTTATCAGGCCACTGCGGCACATGAACCAGTTTGGAATGGTAAAACCCAATTCCTCCGAAATCTTTACCCAATGTCGGGAGATACCCGATCGACAAAGATTTGTATCTGCTGTCTCCGCATTGGATCTTGTCGGTAATAATCCTTAAGCGGTCATACCATGTTTTTCCAAAGTTGTAGATCAGCCAGTCTCTTTCATCTTTTTCAGCTCCTGCAGATTTGAAAAATTGGATATAACCCTGTCTGTAAGTTTTTCTCAGTTCTGTACGGCGCTGCCATGAAAAGATACAGATTATGAGGCCGTATTTATTGCCGCTGACCTCTTCATACCTATGTCTTAACTGCTGGAACATTGTGGCTGCGTCCATGTTTTCTCTATTAAGCATATCCAGAGAATGCGCGCATCGTGCAGCATCATCGATCATCATCAGCTGCACAGGTCTTTCATCTATGCGGTTGAATGCAATCGAAGGATCGTTTGTCCAAGTCAGATTGATATTTTCTTCATCATATCTGCATAATGCTTCTGAATACAGATATTCAAGCAGTTTTGACTTCCCGGTTGAAGGATAGCCTTGAAGAGTTACGTGCACCCAGCCGATGTCTTCTTTGGTCTTATCAGGAATGGGAGGAAACAGACGGTTGTTGATTTGCTGCGTAATATCTCTGGGCTTTGAAGCCTTTAGCGTCATGTCTTCGTAGCCTCTCAGGCTATAAGAATAACTGAAACCATGAGGCCCGCAGTAATTGTGCAGGCTGTTTACAGTTTCACTCATCTCAAATACGGTCAATCCGATCCCTCCAGAAAATCTTCAGGATCTTCTTTTCTGTAGCCGTACATTCCCAGGATGGACGCTGTGAGATTTTCATTTTCTATAAATTTGTTAGTCAATCTCTCCATTCCTTCAGTGTGGTCGTAATTGCCCATGTAAGAATACAGTTCTGCAATCACATCATCTCTGGCTCCTTTGGACGAGTATAAATCAACAAGCCCGATCCACACACCTTCCAGCAGCTTAACTTTCTCATATTCTCCAGCCGGAATGCTGACGAGATAGTGGGTATCGCCGTTGCGCTCAAACTCTTTCACAAAAGTTTCATCATTCAGAAACAGGATTGTGGAACCGTCTTCTTCTTTTATGACTCCTCCCGCTTTTTTAAATTCTGTAATTCTCTTTTCATCCCATGAGATATCTTCTTCGAGGGAGGAAACGAGTTTCTCAAGAACCTGACCATCAAGAAGAATATTCTTATGATCTTCACAGCTCTGCAGCCATATTTTAAGATCTTCAGGAAAACAGTATTCATCTTGCACAGTCTATTCCCATTCCTATCTCAGGGCGGTATTTTTCAAAACTCAGCATTAATCTGAAAGCTTCATCACGGAAGTATGCATGGGCCGCGACGTCGCTGTCAGCTATTGCGGCCTCCTGTACTTTCTCTCCCTCATCAGAATAATCCGAAGTGCAGTAAACAAAACGCTCTGTTTTGCCGCTGTCATCCAGAATTTTTGAAAGATATGCATCATTGAGTTTGTACGTTACAGACTTTTCTTCCCTGACGATCTGTCCTCCGCAGTCATGAAACGATTTCAGCTTCCTTTCAGCATCATCTTTCAAGAAGACAAAATCTCCATAGATTCTGTTAAGCGACATATCTATTCTGTCATTGGCAGCTTTCTTACTCTCGTTTGATTTCTGATGAAGTCCAGACGGAGCCTTCGCTCCTAAAATCTGTCTTCCAAATAACCATCTCATTGTGTAACCTCCTTTACAGTTTTTTCTTCTTTCTTATTTAATCTTGAAATCCTGTTCGAAAGAGCCAGTACTAACGGGCTCTTCGCATAATTGTCTTTTATAAACATTCCAATCAGAGAAGTTGTGACTGTAGTCGCTTCTTTGCGAAGCCAGTAAATCTCTTTCTCTAATTCTCCAATTCTGCTGTTGGCTTTATCCAAAGCTTCTGAATCTGCAATCAGCTCCGCCAGAGACACCTGTGAACCGTGAGCTGCCTTGATGTAGCTTATTCTCTGCTTAACATACAGGCCTTTTGGTTTTTCTCCGCTTTTCGGAAGCTTTCTGGATTCTTTCAGGCATATCTCTTCTTCATCAGTGCTGAGATACTCAACATACATCACCTGGACCTTGAATCTCGGAATGAACGGATGATGTGTGCTCTCCACCCAGTTAGGTGCAAGATCACTGTCGCACAGCACGTAGTGATGTACGCCGAGGAAGATTCTTTTCAGCAGCTGTTTCCAGGACTGGTCCTGCACACACATGTTTCCGTTCTTGTCATGATAGAATACCCACGGGTCTGCATCAGAATGTCTGATTTTCGGCTGCAGGTAACGCAGCATCACATATGAGGTGCGTCCCACTATTATGAATCCCAGAACATAACCGGCAATGACCGGCAGATACCAGAACCATTCAACCGGAGTCTGCAGATACATGAGCAAAATACATGCAGCCATCAGAGACACAGTGAAGGGATCTACAGGATACAGGAACTTCACAGTCTTCTGTATCTTAGCGCCGCACTGAGCTGAGACGAACATCAAGATTATTCCCAGCATTAAGATTTCAAATGCAGTCATTCTATCACCCCTGTCAGAGCTAAGAACGCACAGACGACTGCGATGGCAAGAAACTCAATTCTTTTTGTGGCTACTGCAAGAACTGCCAGGACTCCTGCGATTATCATCAGTACTGCTGTTGCGGCCGAATCACCCTTTATCTTTGAAAAGTCCCATCCGCCGGAGCCTCTGGAGCCTTCGTACTCATGCCACTGCCCTACAGAGAACACCTTCAGGCTTACTTCGCCGACCAGCTTTCCAGACTGCATAATCTCCTTTACATCTATCCTGTAACCGTCTGAAGCAGAGAGAAGGCCGGCATCTGAAATGTCTGACGAAATTATGCTGCCGTCTAAGTGATCGACATTTCCCCATATTGCAAACAGCGCTGTCTGCCGCATGGTTGTGGTTGCAGATGCAGTAAAGCTCTGATCGTACAGCCAGACATACGGAGAAAATGCTACATCTTTATACAGCAGTGTTCCGCCGGCATCATAAATGTCGCCCAGTATCAGAACGTTCAGAGACTCGGGAGAAATGCGGTAGTCTTTCTTATCCAGAATCTCTCCGGAAGCTGCAGTAAATTCTGCCAGCTGATGCATGGCCATTACCGTCACCACATACATCTCTGACTCTGACAGATCTGCGTTGGGCGGAACAAAGGATGAGGGAGACAGCAGAATATTTGCCGCTCCGGCTCTTGTAAAAACATCCCATGCAGCGGCTGCAGCAATATTTGACTTCTCCAGAGTCGTTTTTACGGTATCGATCATCTTCTTGTATCCTTCAAGAAGTTCGATCATATCCACGGAATAATGGACAGACGAGTCCTGAGTAATCAGAATATCCAGAGAACTGTATGCATTCCCGTATGCATAATTCACTGATGATATGTAATTAATTGAGTTATCTTTGTTGTATACGGCAAGCGAGTAATTTCCTTTGGCCGTTTCGATTACGGCAGACGAAGTGACTTCAGCGGCTGCAGAACTGACAGCCGGCACGATAGAACCTGCATAGGACCTTCCTGCAGGAAGCGTGTAGTAACCTGCTGCAAAATCCTTTCCTTCTCTGCTTTTCAAAGAAGCAAGGTCATTGTAGCCTTTCTGCAGGGTGTATGTGGCAGAAGTCCCGTCGTCCAGCGTTGCAGTTATATTGAATCCTGATCCAAAAACCCACAGATTCCGGTTATCCAGCCAGACAGTATTCTTTCCGTTTTCTGCATTGTATACTGCGTTGCATATGTGGATATCCATGTAATCGCTGTTGGTGAGCGCCGTTGTTCCGTATCTGACGGCCAGTTTCATCGGGCCGTATGTATCCTGGTTCTGCTCCCACATCTCCAGTCTGTCTGCCAGGAGTTCGTATGAGGAATCCGGTCCGTATTCGATATTTTCAAAGAACTGTGCCAGATTAACCATCAGACCTGAGAGGGCCATTACCGTCAATCCAGTATTATCAGTGTAATTCTCTTCAGGATCCCACAGTTCCACGGCAGTAATCTCAGACTGCCTCATCCAATGGGCCAGAGTAAATTCCCAGATGTCTGCAAAACCGTCGATGCTTCTCAGAATTGAACCGGTATCGCGTGTAAGTATTGTATTGATGATATCTGCTTCGTAGGCTCTGGCCTGGGCTTTCAGGGGCTCCGTGTCTGCCTTAATGTCGCTTCTGACATACTCGTGCAGAATCCAGCCGGCCGCTCCGCCGGCTATGGCTGCTGCAATTACCTGTTTTAAGGTATACTTGGCAACTTCTTTCGTCAGAGCCACTGCCAAGGGAACTGCCAGGGCAGGAATTCCCAATGCAACAGCAGGCTCTTTTTCTGCTTCATCCTCCTGTGATTCTATCAGCTGGGGCACCGTAGCTACGGCAACTATGCTGAGAACCAGTATGCATGAGACGACTTTGTGAATTCTATTCATCAGAGCGCCCCCGAAAGTATGAGGATCAGTATGTAAACAAGAACAGCCGCTGCCGCCGGGATAATGCCCAGCAGTCCTATGAATGGAAATGAAATGCAGCCTACAGCTACAGCCAGAGCAATGCCGATGACTGCCAGGACAGACGTGTCTGATTTTTCCGTATCATCGGATATTTCTGTTAATTTCACATCAAAACTGATTTTTGAGGAAACTGTGTGATCTCCTTTCACGGAAACTACTGTAACTGTGTGATTTCCGCTTGCATAATGATGAGATTTAACAGTAGAATATCCGATTGATTCAGGCTCTGAACCGCTGTCCCAGCAGATCTGGTGCTGATAACCGTTCCAGTGGACAGAATTTATGGAAATTGTGACATCCTGTCCTTTCTTTTCCATGCTGAAATGAGGGGCCCATACTGCATACAGAGTCATGTCTGCAGTAACAGGATTGCTGAAGTTCCACTCACCGCCTCCTGACGGCGAAGTATACCATCCTTTAATCGCCATTCCGTTGCGTACAGGCTCTGAAGGTCTGCTGACCAGATCTCCATTTTTTACTGTTACGGTCTTAACTTCATTTCCGTAGTTGAAAGTAATTGTTTTTCTGTCATCTGTGTCCGGAACGTCTTCGCTGCGTATCCAGTGCGCATAGAACGTATATCCTTCCGGCTTGTAGTCCAGCTGGACAATCTGGCTGCATTCGTACAGCCCTCCTGCCCAGCCTGACAGCGTATATCCGTCCCTGGAAAAGACGTCAGAAGAGGGGAATGTCAATGAGAACGGAGACGTCAGCGTATATGACAGGGAGGCTCCTCCCTGCATAGAGAAGAAAGTTACAGCCATCGATTCTTTTCCGGTGACGGAAACTTCAATGCTCCACTGCCACTCTTTCACAAATGTTCCGTTTAATATTGTCAGGGTAAGCTTCGGATTGTATGTTCCCGGGTTTATGCAGGTGCCGCTGAAGCTTACTTTTTTCAAGACCTCATTGATGACAGCCGGATCCCACTTGGAGTATTCATACTCCGTCTCTACATTTATTTTCAGCCATTCGGGGCCTGAATATGACAGCGAAGCTGTGACTTCTCCGGTTTTCAGATTTTTCAGTACGATTCTATTCAAAATATGCATCGGATGGTTTTCACCGGAAATGTCAGGAGTGTACGCATACTGATTATTCACAGAGATTTCTGCAGGTGCATCAGGCAGCTCTTCTATGCTGGCAGAATCTGCCAGAGGAGAAACGCATGAAGACAAGATCAATGCCAGGCATAAGGCTGCGGCTGCGTTCATGGAAGTACCCCTGAAAATGCCAGCACACAGCAGACGATGAGTGCAAATACTGCAGCCAGAATCGCCCAGTAAATGTTGCAGAAGTAGAATACCAGAATGAAACATACTGCCGCGGCAATGCAGCCAATGAGTACAGCAGCGTAATTATTGTCTGAGTCTTCATCGTTTTCTATCTCTACTTTGTATGTGACTGGAGCTGCAGAACCGTAAGAATTGACTGCTGTGGCAGTGACTGTATATTCTCCGCTTCTTTCATAGCTGTGGGTGATGCTGTTTCCATATGTTGTGTATTCAGCATTGTCTCCCATGTCCCAGATTATGTAGACGTAATCTTCCGCATCAAGGCTGAGAGTGATACTTCTGCCGTCGACCGCAGCAATTATGTCCTTTACTGAAGGCACAGATGTGAAGATTACATCTTCATACCACTTGGCATACAGCGTGATGCTGCTGCCGACCGCAGTCCCGAAGGTATACGGTCTGCTGGCAGCAGCGTCCTCATACCATCCTCCGAAAACATATCCCGACTTAGTCGGATCTTCGGGCCTGGAAGCAGACTCGCCTTCAGCTACTGTCTGAGACTCTACTGTGCTTCCGCCGTTGCTTTCAAAGGTTACTGTGTAACTTTCTCCGCCTTCTTGTATAATATTGAAGAACGGCGGGATGGAAGACATGTACGGAACGTCTTTCGGTACATATACACTAATCAGACCCAGACCGTCAAATGTGTGGGCTTCGAGCGTTTTAACGCTTTCCGGGAATGTTATCGACTGCATTTTGCTGCATTTGAAGAATGCATACCCGGAGACTGTTTCGACAGTGCTGGGAATGACATAATTAACAGCGTTGGAAGGCGCTGTGATCAGAGTCTTGCCGTCATCGCTCAGCACAGTCCCGTCAGGCAGCGATTTATTGCTCAGAACCGGACCGCTGCTGTCAGCATATTCGGTATTGATGCCGGCAGAGAGAATCAGACAGACTGCAAAGGCGCTTAGCAAGTAAATACATACTTTTTTCATGGCAGCCTCCTCAAAATCCCCCTCTGAAGAACAGAGCGTCCAGAACTACTAGGGCTGCACCTATAACAGAAAGAAGCCAGTGGGGCTTGTTAAACAATCCCAGAATTATAAGAATCGCTCCCAGAATTATGAAGATAATCCATGTATGCGAAGAGTCCGTACCGACGTCGGTTTTGTCATCTTCTTCCAGATTAAATGTAACCTGAGATGCTTTTTCTCTTCCTACTTCATCTCTTACCAGAACTCTTACGTCCTGAGGACCTTCCGTTCCTTCTGCAAATGTGTGATCGATCTCGGTTGTTCCTTCGTAAACAGTGCCGTCGCTCAGCGTCCATTTGATGTAGCTGTAGTTTGCAGCGTTCACGGAAGCATGCAGGCTTCTTCCGTCCACTGAAGTTATTACATCAGAGAGGGAAGGGGCAGACTCAAAGATCACACGGTTCCAATTGCGGATCGTGAGTTCCTGCGTTGCGATCTCTTCAGATCCGCCTGCGCTGCTCTTAGCGGTAAATGTTACTTTTGTGGTATCGAAAGCAGCAGATCTGTTTACTGTAAGGACGCCGCTGCTCCATGTTATCTGTGAATTAACTCCTGATACAGTTATGGTCGCATCATCTGGAACAGCAGCGGGTTTGTATTCCCAGGTGCTGTCTTCCTCGATCAGCCATACAACAAGGCCGGTTCCATGATGATCTTCAGGCATAGATGTAATGCCCACACGGCTGTATGTGCTGATGGTGGCAGAAGCAGTTTTAGTCTGAGTGATTCCGCCTATGTTCGTAGATGCTGTTACAGTGACTTCAACAGAGCCTGTGACGTTTTTATCAGCAGCCCTGGTGAGGGTGTAAGAGGTCTCAGATACCTTGCTGATAGCATAACCGGCGGAAACCGCAGCGTCGTTAAGAGTCAGAGCAGTTTCCCCTTCGCCGTCAGGATCCACGTCGGAAATGGTGAATGATGATGTGTAAGCAGTTCCTGACCAGGAAACTGTCTGCGGCGTGCCTTCCAGTGTAAGGATGTTGTAAACAGAATAGTGAATCCATTGATCCGCTGTTCTTACAGGACCCCCGTCATTGGAAGTTGCAGTTATGCAGATCAGTTCTTTTCCTTCCTTTGCAGTGCCGGATATATTTTCTTCAGATAACGAGAATCCGATACTGCTCAGATCTCCGGCTGTTATGCTGTATGTAACGTCTATGTTTGCACTGAGAATGTAGCGGTACTGGTCTCCGGCAAGAAGAGAGAACTCATATGGATCTGACTGAGTTTCTCCAGCGGAAAGCACAGAGCAGTCGCTGCATTCATCTTCAGCAGTGAATGCAAAAGATGATGCGATTACCACTGCTATGATTGCCAGTGCAAAGATTTTCATTTGTTTTTCTTTTATTTTAACTCCTCCGTTTTTTCTCCCTTAACGGGAAAATCACCGGCCTGTTCCCAAGATCAAAAAATGATGCCCGAGTCGATGGGTCGGCTCATGGCATTAGAGTATCGCGTCACAGTATCTAAACACTTTTTTCAAATCACTCAATATAAAAATCTGGCTTTTCGATAGTTTTAAAAACCCTAAAAATAAAAGTTAAAAAAATCTTATCATTTTTTTGACAAATATTGAAGAATAATCAGTGTTTTCCCTTGTAATTCGGGGTATGACAATGCTTGATTTAGAGTCGCTAACTGCGCATTATTTAGACATTTGGCAGTATCAGAGAAATCTTAGTCCCAAAACGCTGAAAGCTTACAGAATTGACCTGCGCCAGTTCACAGATTTTATGAAAATGACCGACGGAGACTTGAACAAAACCAATCTGAGCGACTACATTACGCATCTTCATAAAAATTACAAACCCAGAAGTGCAAAACGCAAAATCGCATGCATAAAATCATTCTGTTCCTGCCTTGAACAGGATGATATCATTGAAAAAAATCCTTTTTCCAAGATCAGAACAAAGTTTCAGGAACCATTCTGTCTTCCTAAAACGATACCGTTCGATGAAATCCAGGAAATTTTTACTGCAGCATACTCAGAGCTTAGAAGTTCAGACAAGAGCAGTTTTGAGCATAGAAAATGCATAAGGGATGTGGCAGTGCTGGAACTGCTTTTTGCCACAGGTATGAGAGTTTCAGAACTGTGCTCTCTGAAGACGGAAGACGTCAACCTTTCCGATCATTATATAATTATAAACGGAAAAGGTTCTAAGGAGCGGGTTGTACACATAGGAAACAGATCGGTGATCAGAGCCCTGAACATATACAGATCTGCTTTCTGCGATAAGGTCTCTGAAAGCGATTATTTTTTTATTAACAGGCTTGACAACAGACTTTCGGAACAGTCTGTAAGGGCGATGGTCTCAAAGTATGCTGACAAAGCAGACATAAGCAGGCACATAACTCCGCACATGTTCCGCCATTCCTTCGCAACTCTGCTGCTGGAAGAAGACGTGGACATCAGATACATCCAGCAGGTTTTGGGTCACAGTTCTATAGTGACCACTCAGATATACACCCACGTCACTTCAAAAAAGCAGAAACACATCCTTACTGAAAAACATCCAAGGAACAGGATTGTGATATGCGAAGATTAACACTTTTCATCTAATTTCATCTGTTTTTTAGATACCAGCATTTAGATAATCACGAATTTATACCAATATGCCGTTAGTCGGATGTCAGAGAAGTTCTCTGCAGTGGGATGCATAAATGAACAAATTCGAGATTGCCGCTTTATCTTTGGTATTTCTGGCTGTTGCCGTTGTATCATTTTCACTGCCGGCCAGCGATACAGCTCAAGATTTGAAACTCGGGGATTCGGATGAGTCCTCAAACATCGTAATAGTCGACGACTCTGATTATTACACTTACGAAGTCAAGGAAAACAATGAAGCTACGCTGATCAAGTATTCGGGAACCTCTGAGAAAGTAGTTATCCCGTCAACCGTTGATATGGATACACGCCACAGGGTAACTGCAATCGGAAGCATGGCCTTTGCAGATAACAAAACTGTAAAATCAATCGTCTTGGAATCGTCCAGCATAGCTCTCGAAGATAATTCATTCATTAACTGCCAGGCTCTGGAGTCTGTGACATTTAAGGGAATGGTGGAAAAGATCGGCCAGAAAGCCTTTGCCCTATGCACCAGCCTTAAGTCGGTCAGCATTCTCACAGATGGTACAATAGACATCGGACTAGGAGCGTTCTCAAGCTGCAAGTCTCTGGAGACCGTGAAAATTACCGGCCGCGTTGATACAATAGGGATAGGAGCGTTTTCAGACTGTTCATCGCTGGAGAACGTAATGTTTCCTGAGAACATCCGCGAAATCGGAGATGCTGCATTCTCATACTGTTCTTCAATCAAAGAGTTCAATGTAGCCGGCCTGGAGATCATAGGCAGCTCTGCGTTCAAGGACTGCAAGAGTATGGAAAAGTTCGTGATCGAAGGCTATGCAGAAGTTAAGTCAATAGGAGAAAATGCATTCTACGGATGTTTCATGGAAGCCCGCGATCCCTGCATAAGAATTCCAGTCTCAACGCAGGATCAGCTGGCAAAAAGCTACCTGCTGAAATCCCCTGCGAAAATCCATCTTGTAATCCCGGACGGTGTAATGACAGTAACAGAATCAGCCTTTAAAAATGTCGGAAATCTGGAGAGTGTTGAATTCTCGGATACTGTAAAATCAATAATGAATCATGCCTTTGAAGGCGATTACATCACAAGCGTTAAGTTCCCAGAATCGCTGACATTCATAGGGGAATGCGCATTTATGGACACTGATCTTCATTCAATAATCTTTCCCTCAACGCTGGAGATTATCGGAGATCAGGCTTTTGCCAATACCAGATTTTTGGAGAGTGTTTCCATTCCGCAGAGCGTCATTCAGATCGGCAACGCTGCCTTTGCTAATTCCGGAAACCTCAGAGAAATCTACTTCATGAGCACAGAATCGCTTCCGATGATGCCCAGAATCGCAGAGTATGGCGAAAAATCTGTGTTTTACAACTCTGGAATCAGAAGCAATCAGCCTGAAGAGCGGATTATTTATCTGAAAGACGGCTTGGATGACGCATCGGTTCTTGCAGAGCAGATTCCGCCTGATGTTTTCAAAGTCGATTATGTCAGCAATTACTGTGTAATGTTTGACTCAAACGGCGGGTCAGTCGATACTGCGTTTGCATTTGTTGATTACAAAGAAAAGGTACCAGAACCAGAGACGCCTCAGAAAGGCGGATATACATTCAAGGGATGGTACAACGGCACTCAACTGTACGATTTTAACGAGAAGGTGGATGAAGATATCGTTCTCACGGCCGCTTGGGAAAAGAGCTCTAACACCAAAGCAGGCCCGGACTATAACGTCTATTACGCAGCTGCGATAGTTGCAGTTATTGCCTTAGTTGCATTAGCATTATTCTTCTACAGAAAGGGCGCTCGAAAGGGCTGATTTTGGGGCGTTAACCAAGCCCATTTCCCCTTTACTTTCTGTGAAAAACTAATCAAATTTTTCAAAAGAAGCTCTTCAAAAACGTCCGAATTACTTGACAAATTTGCGGGCAGGGATTTACGTGCGCTCCCAGGCGCGCGCGAGTATAACGAAGGTACTTTTCGATAAAAATACGACAAGTAAGATTTTAAAAATTTCCAAGTACTAACTATTTAAAGATATTCGTATAATTGATGCAGATATTATTCATTTTATTGTATTCTAGTTGACAAAAATAATATATCATTTAATTACACCTAAAATTAATCATCGTTAATTTTGTTTAATGTTTTTCATCCAGCGTTACGAATTATGAGTACTGGCTATCGATGTACAAAATTTGCATTTAAATTTATCAATAGTTTTAAATATGAGTGATGCATGCCGAAGAGTGCGCATTTTTAATATGCACGCATACAACGGTAATGCAGTGTGCAGAGTTGTGTGTAAGGTAAATGCTAGGTATCGGAATGAGAGAGCTCAGACCCCGGTAAGCTATGCATTAACCGAAACAAAATGAGATGAGTACATGACAAAAAAGCAGACATGCTCAAAACTCGGGCCGAGCGTTAGAACGAAAATATAGCAAGCAAATTTAGCTAAACACGGAGTGTATCATGACAGATAATTGCAATAAAACAGGCGATGAAAAAGTAGATATTTCAGGTAAGAACGTTTCAAAGGGATCGGATCTTTGCGAAAACAGACACAATCTGTTTTGTCCCGTTTGTATACGTTCGCATAGTTTTACAGACAGATCTCATTTGAAGATCCATCTGGAAGAAGTCCATCGTGTGTATGGACGGTTGCTGACTGAGCTTCTGGACAACTCAATAAACAGCGGATCGCTGGATCTTGAAGAGTTTACGGAAGAGTATCATAGAATCAGTAAAGATTATTCAATTAACTGGCAGACGGCAAATTTTCCCGGGGAGGGAACTCAATGAATGCCCTGGGTGCCAAAAGACAGTATCAGACTTCGAAGCGTATGCAGGTTCTGTCTCAAAACCGCAGACAGAAATGCAGAGAGATCTCAATACGCGGCGCTGATTCTTACATGTATCAAAAATTCATTCTGATTGAATTTCCGGACAAAAGAAGATATCAGCTGAATGCAAGTTTTCTAGCATCACTCTGGGCCATGTCTCAGTCTAAGGATGTAATTTCAGACATGAGAGGAGAAATTTTCTGGTACAGTTATAATCACTGCTACGAAGATAATGCATCGCTGCTGAAAATCTTTGATGAACTGGATGGAAACTTCATAATGGAAAATTCAAAGCCGCTGAATACGTCTGATTTCATCAATACGGATGATTTGAAACGGATTAATGGGTGCAGAGTATCAGTGGTAAACTTTAAGAAATACCCTCATCTGGAAAGGATAACGCATCTGGAAAAGACTGAAGCGGCTCAAAGAGCAGGTCTTCAGGAATTTGACAGAGGAGATGAGTGTCCGGAATGCCTTTTGAACTCTTCACAAAATGGTGTGCAGAACTGCTGCAGCACGGAGGCATCCTGATGGCACCTCCGTACTATTCCAAGAGGACATATGTGATTAGACAGGAAACGCTTCAGTATCTCGATATACTCCATCAATGCGGCTATGGTACAAAATCAGAGATAATGAACAAAGCAATGGAGGTGTACTACACACTCAGCATGAATGTAGCAGACGGAAGGAAAGAAGAGCGGTAAGTTACAGGCATATCTCTGCTGAGGCGGAGTATAACGGTTCTATCGCTTAATATCAGATATGTTCTAAAGTTAAGTGACTTAGAAATACGTACAGCTCGGAGAAAAGGTTCTATGAAAGAGATATACTTGGCTGGTGGATGCTTCTGGGGAATGCAGAAATTCTTCGACTGCGTGGACGGTGTGATCGAAACAGAAGCGGGATATGCAAACAGTATATCTGAAAATCCGTCGTACAGAGAAGTATGCAGCGGCAGAACAAGATCCGCCGAGACTGTACGGATAAAATATGACGGCTCGGTTCTGCCTCTGCAGGGAATTCTTGAACTTTATTTTAAGGCCGCCGTTGATCCAACTGTAAAAGACAGGCAGGGGAATGACAGAGGCACTCAATACCGCACCGGCATATATTATACAGATCAGCAGGACAAAGAAGAGATTACGGAGTTCATTCAGGAACAGCAGAAACATTATCAGGATCAGATAATGACGGAAGTTCTTCCTCTGAAGAACTTCTATCCAGCTGAGGAATACCACCAGAAATATCTGGACAAGAATCCTCATGGATACTGCCATCTGGGCTCTGATGCATTTGAGACTGCTAGAAATTATCGTTACAGCAACCAGGCTGATCTCTCAGACAGGCTCAGCAGGGAGCAGTATAATGTTATGGTGAAGGGCTATACAGAACTGCCTTTCTCCAGCGAGTATGTCGAAAATGAAAGAGAAGGAATCTATGTAGATGCTGCGACAGGCGAGCCTCTGTTCTCTTCTTTTGATAAATTTGATTCAAAGTCAGGCTGGCCCAGCTTCAGTAAGCCTATACGCAGCAGTGCAGTGGCAGAGAAAACTTTCAATCCGTTTGGAACAGCCACGGTGACTGAGGTAAGAAGCGGCTCTGGAGATTTCCATTTAGGACATGTATTCAAGGACGGTCCCAAGGACCGCGGGGGACTGCGTTACTGCATAAATGGTCTGGCACTGAAATTTATCCCTTTAGATGATATGGAAAAAGAAGGATATGACTATCTCATTCCATATATGGAAAAACGCAGAATTGAAAAAGTATGAGGCAAGGCCTCATATCGTTTTTGAATAATGATTTGAATAGTAGATTACCAGAACAATCTGAATTACCAGTACTGCTACGGCCATTAGTATTATCTCAATGTCTGCACCCATGAGTCCTATTGCTACAATGAATATACACAATACATAGTTCATAGCAATGCATGTTTTGTAACCGGCTTTTTCTCGGATCAATGTGTTGCGTTCATCATTTGTTTCAATTTCTTTTACTTTCTTAACGTCCTCCGGCAGCTTAGAGTTCGAGATTGATGCGATCAGCAGCGAAAAACCTGCGGCTGCCAAACCTACACCCATGCCGATGAATATTCCAGAGATTCTGGAATGCTCTTCCGGCGAGAGCACGGTAAATCCTAGAGTAAACAGGATTATTCCCGCGGCTGTCAGGATAGTATACACTATCTTTTGGTAATTTTCATTCATTAATGCCATCTCCAAGATGTTCGAGCCAAGTTTGTAAATTCACAGATTCAGGAACCGCCATGACTGGCAGACGATTGATTATGAAATTCAACGCTTATTTTTCCTCATCCTCATAGATGAAGATGTCTTCAATGCTCATTCCGAAGTATCTTGCAATTTTGAAAGCCAGCAGTATTGAGGGGTTGTATCTCCCGTTTTCTAAAGATCCGATAGTTTGCCTGGATACCTCCAAAGCATCAGCTAGCTCTTCTTGCTTGATCTTTCTTTCTTTCCTGATTTTTTCTAAATTATTTTTCATGCATTCTTAACTCGTTATGGAAAGTAAACTTTCCATTTGTATTTATAGCTATTCATGTTTTTCTAAAAAATACAACAAACACACTTTTTCTTCAATTTTTAGACATTTCTATCCGATAGTAGAATTTCAGTCCATTATTCTTAAAAATTTAGGCATACCAAAACTTTTATTAAGCATTAGTGTGCTATAGGATTTAGGGATTCCTAAACTCTCAGAGGTAAACACATGGTAACAAACGCAGTAAAATCTAAAGGAAGAAAAAAACAGGTAGTCTGGAACTTTGGCGGTGATTTGTATCGATAAAGATGATTCAGAATGTAATTGCATGTTCTGTCCAAACAGAGGGGGGTGCAACTGTAAGAAGAAGCAGGAATGATTGATCACACGATGGAAATAGATACACCCAAAGCGAACACTGCGGTGGACAAGTCTCCTCCTTAATCAGTCCACCGTAACATAACAACAAATGATAAATTTTAATTTCAGCATCATGGCTGCTTATTCTGAGATTATTAACTATATTCTATGTTCTGAGAAAAATTAAAAATAGCCACCAAATCAGACGGCAGTCTTCAAAACATCAAATAGATGTTGCACCAACCGATGGCTATGTAAATTTTAACCTAAGCATATCTGCTTAGCTTCCTTTTACTGACTACGACTTTTGTTTGATTAGTTCTCCTCTTCTTCCATTGCTTTCATATACTTTAACACACAGACCTCTACTCCGTGAGACATGCTTGAGAACTCTCTTGATTTTACTTTCTTTCCGAGATACTCTATCACATCAGGCGGAAGTGTGACTGTTAGCGACTTCTTCTTTTCTTGTGTCATACACCGACATTCCTTGTTAATATTTTAAGTATTTACAATGATTTGACGTGTATTACACGATAAATTAATGTATTTTTCGATCCATGAAGCCAAAAATTGCAGTTTAAGCGGTTTTAGAAAGCAGATTTACTGAGAAAAAACATATTTTTTGAGATGCAGTGACGGCATTCTAGCAACTTTGGATGCACACCAAATACCGTCAGTAGATACGGCTGCAGACAGGATTTAGGCTATCTCTTAAATTCACCGAATAATATTTATGGACAAAAGAGGGACAAGGCTCCGTTTCTGCAGAAAATAGACAGGTCTAAAGAAAACACAGATGTCACTGCTGGCTCTAGTAAAAACAATGGTGGGCTCAGCCGGATTCGAACCGGCGACCTTCGCCGTGTAAAGGCGACGTCATAACCGCTAGACCATGAGCCCTCTATTCTTCCCCTATTACAAATCACTATTAAAAACTAATCCAATCCATTCGCGCGTTATCCATTGATATTTCTAGATGCGTGAACTTAATTTGAGGTGGATTCTTCCTTTGGAAGAAATCTCATAATTGATAATACCTATTATGCCTGCTGCTTTTTTACTAACTCTCTTTGCAAAACTTTAGCATTCAATGTGGATGAGTTGCATTGCAACAATTGAATATCATTTTATGTTGCTAGAATATTCATGTTTGAATGGAAGTATCACAAGTTTCTCAAATACCCTCTTATGAGACATATGTGCTAGCGATCATTCGCGCAGGGGAACTCAATCGCTAAGTCATATTCCCCTGCGCATCAATCAGTATGATGATTAAGTAAGCAATTACGATTTGAAAAGTTCGTTAAAGAGTCAATGATTTTACTTTTTAATTCTTGAAGTTTTTGATTTCTGTTTGAAATCATATTTGATATTGAAATTATATGCGAATTAATTTAATTTTAAATTGAAGTATATTTTTTTGAATTAGAGTTTGATGTTTTGATGTGATGATCTTTTGATTGAATTTGTTTTGGATTGAGTTGTTTTTAGTGTTAATTTTGAAGTGTTATGTGTTTTGTTAATTGAATTTTGATATGTTTAGATTGTTGTTTGTTTTTGGGTTTTATTCTTTTTTCATTTCATTTTTCTGTTTGTTCTTTGTTATTCTTTCATTTCTCTTTCTTTTTCACTTTCTTATTTTTTCATTTTATCGATTTGCAATTTATTGCTTATTGATTTTCGATTATTTTTCTTTTGTTTTTCTGTTTGTTCTTTGCTTGTTTTTATTCTTGTTTTTGATTATTTTTACTTTGATTTGTTCTTTCTCTTTTTCACTTTCTGAATTGTTTCTTTGATTGCAATTCTCATTTCATTTATTGTTCTCTTCTGATTTTCGTTTATTGCTTCTTTTTCTTCTTTGATTTTCTTTCTTATTCTCATTGCTTATTGATTTTCAAGTTTTG
>CAJKRY010000018.1 GCA_905202485.1 uncultured Methanomassiliicoccus sp. | reverse complement strand
GTTGATATACTCTTCGCAGTTACATGAATCGATTGCAAACAAATGCAAATCAAAAAGAGGTGATTAAAGAATGAATGAAAACAATTTAAAAATAAAAAATCAAACGATCTGCATGCAGAGCGTGCAGAGCCAACATTCCAAACGAAACTGAATATAGAGAGACTGCAATTATAAGTGATCAGCGCTAAACCTGAATCATAACAAACTCAAAAGGAGCGGAATATCCTGTGGCTGCACAGGATAAAAAGAAATCAGAAAAGCTTTCTCAAGCTCATTATGTCGCTTACGTCTCCTTTGATCTTAACCTTACGGAGGGCAAATGCCTTCATCGGCTTGATCTTGCCGTTAACGATTCCGATAAAGGTCTCTGGATCTGAAGTGATTGAGACGTCCGGGTTTTCAACTTCTCCCTGAGAAAATCCCTGTATGTGTTTGTCTTTGAGAGTAAAATTATACTTTTCCTCTCCTAAGTCGACATACACTGTTTTGC
The DNA here is from genome assembly GCA_905202485.1 of uncultured Methanomassiliicoccus sp. Classification (GTDB taxonomy): domain Archaea; phylum Thermoplasmatota; class Thermoplasmata; order Methanomassiliicoccales; family Methanomassiliicoccaceae; genus Methanomassiliicoccus_A. Next base: position 19,344 of record CAJKRY010000018.1, on the reverse strand, counting down.
TCAGGTCTTTGAGTTCTTCCCTGAGCTTTTCATCACTTTCAACTTTAGCGTTGAATTTGTCAATCAATTCCTGAATCATTGGTTCTACCGACATCTTAATCAATCCAATCTGTGATTTTCGTGATCTTTGCTTTAGAATATATTTCCTTGGCTGTCTTCCAGGAAGTCCGGGTGTGGGGAGGAAAAGTTCCGTTCTTCCGCACCCAGTCTTCAATAAACTTCCTTGTAACCCCGTCTCCGGGATACCCGGAACCGACAGGCACGCCGAATTCGGTGCTGATTGCATCCACAAGATCGTCGCGCAGAGTCTTGGCGATTACAGAAGCGGCGGAAACAATAGGAAACAGGGAATCGGCCTTATGCTTCGAAACGAGAGTTACTTTAAAATCCAGATTTTGAAGGATTACAGAAGCAAATCTCTCTTCGTTGACATCAGCGGCGTCGGCATATGCCTCGTCCGGTCTGAGTATATTAAGCAGTTTGGCAAAGGACTCCGCCTCAAGGTCGTTTAGAGATCCTGTAAGCCGGTAAAAGTCGATTTCTTCAGCAGAGACTATCAGAGTCTCTACTTCAGAGCATTCCCTGATCAAAGGCGAAAGCTCTTCACGCTTCTTTTTTGTAAGCTGTTTGGAGTCTTTCACATGAAGCTCTCTGAGACGAAGATCGTCTTCAGCCGCGACAGCAGCGATTACGAGAGGTCCCAGAACCGGGCCCCGTCCTGCTTCATCGATCCCGCAGATCACAGGCGGCGTACTCATGAATTGGTATATAAGAAGTATTGCAAAAAAAAGAAAGACCGCAGAGCGGTCCTTAAATGGTTTGTTTCCTGCGCATCATGAAGACAGCGATACAGGCCACCAGTATGATCACCAAAGCTGCAGCGAGAACGTAGTAAAGCGTGTTGTCATTGCTGCTGCCTGCGGCTGAATCATACCCTATGGCAAACAGGGAAGCGTGGTCGGTATCAAAGATCACATAGCCGTTCTCGTATGAGGCGTTGACAGTCTGGACTTTTCCGTCGCTGTCAATGTACCATACGCAGATCTTTGAAGCGTCTTCTCCCTCTTTGAGGTCGTAAGCTAATGCGACCTGAATCTTGCTGCCGCCAAAGGAGGTGATTGCTTTGTCACCGTCTTTTATGCTGATCTCGTAGACAGGACGGTCTCCTGCTGCCTCTGCCTGGGCATTACTGAGCTTAGATGCATCTGCTCTCTCGATCACGAAAGATACAGATTCGCCTAAGTCGCCGAGGATGCTGGAGATGGCTGCGGAATCAAGAGCAAATGTTCCCTGAGGCAGGAGAATGTTGACTTTGCTGATGCCTGCGGAAGACATTTGGTCAAGAGCTGTCTGCAGAGCAGAGGTGCTGATGCTGACGATTTCTGTCCCGGTAAGACCGGAAGCGTCAATCAGTACAAAGGAGTCTGCACCGGCTTCGCCGGCCTCTTTGACTGCGTCGGCAATGCTGCTGTTGTCTACATTCACAACTGTTTCCTGGCCGTTCTGTTCATAAGATCCTACGACAAAATTAGCGCAGAGGGTTATGTCAGAATTGACAGGGGCGTTGAAGTTGTATGGAAGACCGTTGAGGGTCCAGCATGTGAATGTATATCCGTCTTTCACAGGATCGGCAGGCTTGTCGACAGGTGTTCCTTTGACTACAACAACCTGAGAAACATTGCCGCCTGCATCGAAGGTGACTGTGCAGGTCTCTCCGGCTGCAACCCATTTAGCATACAGTGTGAAGCTTGAGTAAACGGGATTGCAGAAGTTGTATGGAGAGGTAAATGCCTGATCGCAGTACCATCCGCCGAATACAAAGCCGTCTTTGCTAGGAGCAGCAGGCTCTGTCACCAGACCGCCGTAGTTTACTGTCTGAGAGGGCACAGCGGAACCGCCGTTTGACTCAAACGTTACTGTGTAAGTCTGAGGAACGGGGCAGGGTGCCCATGCTGCTACTAAGGTTATGTCCGAAGTGACAGGTGTGCCGAACTCATAAGCCTGGCCGTTGAGAGTCCATCCAGCAAAGTAGTACCCTGCTTTGGATGGAGAAACGTTAGGCTGGTCGATTCCGGCGCCGCCGGTCACAAAGTTACCTGTTGTTGGAAGACTCCATGAACCTCCGTTGAGATCGAAATCCACGGTATATTTCGGAATGTTGTCATCGTCGTGACTATCGTAGATGTCGGTAAGCCTTTCATCGGTGATGCCGGTTATGCTAGCCGGAAGGTTCTGCAGGTTCAGAGTGTTGTACTCAAACACTACCTTCGGTGTTCCATCGATCCAGTTGGTAACTTCCAGAATGTTGCCGTTCAGGTAGTTCATCGGCTCAATGTATGATTTTATGAAGGTGTTGTATGAGACTTTGAGGTCTGCTGCATAGCCTGACATATCGTAGGATATTGCTCTTCCGTCGCCGGTGTCAGCGCTGTCCCAGTTCTCGATAGTGTTGCCGTTTATGTGCACACATTCGAACTGTCCGAGAATGCTGATTGCATCTCCTTCTGTGTTGGAAATTTTGTTGCTGTAAATCAGAACTGTTGATTTGTCTGTAACGTCACCGTTGGTAGCTACGAATATTCCAGAGCCGGCATACACATGAATATATCTGAGTAAAGACGGTGCTGGTAATTCTGCAGCGTTGGAGACGTTGCTGATTACATTCTGATCAATGCAGATTGTGCTGCCGGTGTTGCCGAGTATGGAAATGGCAGCTGTGAAGGGGAAGTCGGCGTTTGCCGGTTCTGTGATGTTATTGAATGTGTTGAACCTGACGGTGACATCTCCAACCCACTGGCCTGAGACATCGGATGAACTGATGAACAGACCTTTGTTTTCAAAGTGTAAGCATTCCACTCTTACATTGGCCCCGGCATCAGGAACTTCAATTCTCAGGCCGAGGATCTGTGCGTTGTTGCCGTTGACGATAACATTCTTGATATCGTCAGGAACGATTATTTCTGAAAAGTCGTAGATCTTGCTGGGATCAAGATTGAAGGTAAGTGTATCTCCAGTCCTTACTCCCTCAGGGAATTCTACGAGAGGTTTAACGTTTGGTACTCCCGGTATAGGAGTTGTGCTTGACACAGAGCCGTTGTTTGTGAATGTACCGTCTTTGATCTCAACGGTTCCGCGGTTGACCATTGTTCCGGTTTCGGATACGGTCATGTTTCCTGCTTCTTTACCGAAGTCTACACCTGGGTAATTAGGCACATTGGTGGCGCTCTTGACAATCTGCATGTTGCCGTTGTTGATCAGAGTGCCGTCTACGGTCATATCGCCGTACATGTAGAGGGTTTTGTCTTCAGGAATAGTCAGTGTGGCGTTGGGACCTACGGTTAATGTAGCGTCCGGCGTAACTGTATATCCTGTGTCAGCATTTATTGAGAAACTTCCGCTGACTAAGCCGATGTCTACAGCTGTTGCTTTAGGATCTGCAGGATCAAAGTCGCTGCTGGGTCCGAAGCTCATGACTGCTGTCTGGCCGTTTAACTTAATCTGGCTGTCGTTGCTGAATGATGCAAATGTTGTCTGAGCTCCATTGAAATTGTAGTTTATCTCGGAACCCTGCGTCATCTGCACTTTGCCGTTTATCTGGTTGAGAGCGTCTGTGTTGATGTCTCCGACTAACGTAACTGAAGCGCTGTCTGATATGTTGAGAACTCCGCGTCCGTCTGCTGAAGATGCTAAGGTAACGCTGCCGTCATAAGGCACTATCAGCCTGCCGCTCTCTATGTTCCATTCCTTTCCAGGTGCGATAGTGTAGTCTTTATCAGCGTTTGCAGCAAGTCCCCCTTCGGCGAGGATTACTCTGTCGCCTACATTGAGATTTACATCTGCGTCATTTATTCCTGTTCCGACATAGATGGAAGAGACATCTCCTCCGCTTATGTTGAGGCTTGTGGATCCGGTTATCTTGCCTGTTGTGTTGGAAGAATCCTGTGATGCTCCCGCATAGGCATTGGCAACCTTTCCGCCTGTGATGTTTATCGTTGCACTGTCTGCAACTGCTCCTCTGTTGACAGAGAATACATAATCTGTGACTTCTCCGCCTTTGATGTTTACAACGGAGTTGTCTGTTGTACCGTTGGAACCGCTGCCGATTACTTCTATCGCAGTTCCGTCATTAAAGTTTATTTCTGAATCATTTACCAAAGCATAGCCTTGGCCGCCGCCCATTACGTAGTCTGCGGTGCCGCCGTTTACATTCACGGTAGTCTTACCAGTAATGCTTGGGTACGGGTTGTCTGGTGTACCGACATTCTGTGTCGGAGTGAGATAACAGGCTCCGCCGCCCATCATAAAGCTGGTGTAACCGTCAGTCATTGTCACAGTGGCATTCTGTACTGTAGCGTACAGCAGACCGCCGCCGTAAATGGCGTTGGTAACGTGTCCCCCGTTCATGACGAGAGATGTTGTTGTAACATTGGCGGGGGTTGCTTCATTGTCGCCGAATCCTCCGGCATATACTGCATTGACGTATCCGCTGTTCACGGTTACGCTGGAAGAAGCGACTGAAGCGTTCTTGCTTCCGCCGAAGATGTTTACGAATTTCTTAGACTGTGCACCGTAATCTGCCGGATCTAATGTCTGAGTAGTTCCGTCAGAGAATGTGATCAGCAGAACTGAATCCAAAGGATTCGAGGTTGCTGATGCAACTGTTACGGCATCGCCGTCAGCATAAAATCTGATGGTTGTCGTTTGGGTTCCGGCATCATCTTCCCACTCAATGTGGTTTACCGGAGCAGCTCCCAGCACAACGCCTGAATCATACAATTCAGAATCCCCGGCGCTGTTGTCATCAGCAATGATTGATGCCGCCGGCACCAAGATCATCGCCAAGGCGAGAGCTAGCGCTATCGCTAATGTATTTTTAGTTTTCATCTATACACCTTGCCTGGATGGTTGCGTGCCATCCGATTTTCAGGTTTGAGCGTCTAAAGACGCGCGGATGAAGTCAGAAAAGAGCAGCTGTAATCCTCCTAAGCTTACAGTTATCACTAAGCTCCAATCGTCTTTTCATCCGTCAAATAAGCTCTTTTGCACCCACTTGTATATAAAATGTGTTTATATTCCTCATTGTAAAAAAATATTCAATTTTAAGACTAGAATAGTTATGGCATTATCGAACAGGCATCATATTAAGAACGCGGTTTTTATGAGATCAGCGAAAAACTTCCTTTCACGCATCACCACAAAATCAGGTGTTATATACTGGATTTATCAGATATTTTCAGCCTCTGCTGTAAATGCCATCGTTACGTTCTATTGTTGTTTCTAAGGGCCTCAGTCTTAAAGAGGTTATATCCCTCATAATGATAACTTGCGTCGATGCCTTTCATATAGACTTCGCAGTCATTGACTTTATCAGTTAAGGCGGCCTTCAAAAGCACCTTTATTTCAACATCCTTGACAGGACTTCTCTCCACAGCAGGCAGATAATCTTCCTTATCGACTTTGCTCCAATCAACTACCATCTTCAATTCTTTTTTGAGAATAGCGTCCAGCCAGATTCTTGTACTGCGTCCGTTGCCCTCACGGAAGGGATGAGCAACATTCATCTCCACATATTTTTCAATGATTTCATCAAATGTTGACTGCGGCATTTTGGCAATGTTGTCAAGAGCTGCTTCAAGATACATAAGAGGTGCAAAGCGGAAACTGCCCTTTGCAATATTCACAGTTCGTATTTTTCCGGCGAAGTCGTATATCTCATCGAACAGATATCTGTGGATGTCTGCCAGTCCCTCAAAAGTTCCAACCTCGAAAGTATCAAGCAAACCCGTTTCAAAAAGCTCAAGAGCCTTCGATTTGCTGATCCTTTCTTCGACGCGGGCGAGTTCTGACGAGTCGGTAATGCCGAGTTTATTATCCAACACCATGACGATCTCCTTCCCCGTTAAACAAACATCTCTTCAAGCATAGATTTCTTCAGCTTTTCTAACCTGATGAAGCAGTCTAGTTTCAAAAACAACTGCCCAACTTTAACTCTTCATCAATGGTGTGTTTTGTCAGGAGCCGCCGTGAATGCCGATCATAATGCTGCCTCAATTGATTTAAAGTCTCGGGGTAAAATTCACAGGCATCATCATATTCAGACTCCGATGGAGTCTCTCTGGGTTGTATACTTCCGTGTAGTTCAGAACCGCATCATACAGGGAGCAAGTTTAATCACCCCCGCGCATTCAGACGGCAGATATGTCGGATGTCTACTTCGCCGATTTTCATGCTTCAAAGCCTTCAGACAGCGTTCCCAGAAAGATAAGCAAGCTGTTCAAAGCGGCAGAGCTGGGAGAGACTTTTTCCAAGGGAGACTTAGTGGCGGTAAAGACTCACTTCGGCGAGGAGGGCAACTCTGCTTTTCTCAGAGCTGAGTTGGTGTCGGTAGTTGTAGACAACATCGCCAAGAAGGGAGGAAATCCCTTTCTCACAGACTGCAACACGCTCTACAGGGGAATGAGAACTAATGCCGTGGATCACCTGAATATCGCGGCCAGACATGGTTTCACGTATCCGGTTGTAAACGCGCCGGTGGTTATTGCCGATGGTCTGTTAGGAACAGATGATACAGAAGTGGAAGTAAATCTCAAGCACTGTAAGACAATCCGCTACGGTTCTGCCGTTGCACACGCCAATTCGATGATCGTGGTATCGCATTTCAAAGGCCACGGCCTGACGGGATTCGGCGGAGCAATGAAGAATGTCGGCATGGGCTTGGGTTCAAGGCACGGCAAGCTGCAGATGCATCATTCTGTCAGACCATACGTAAATCAGGCATCATGCAGAGGCTGCAAGAGCTGCGAGGAAGTCTGTTTATCTTCAGCGATTAAAGTGTCTTCAGGCAGGGCGTTCATCAATCCAGATTTATGCTTAGGCTGCGGAGAGTGTTTCCTGACATGCCCTTACGAAGCCATTTCAGCAGGGGCGGAGACAGGCTATGAGGATTTACAGGAAAGAATTGTCGAATACTGCTACGGAATCCTCAAGTCAAAGAAGAACAAAGCCGGCTACATGACATTCATCATGGATGTCACGCCGCTCTGCGACTGTTACGGCTTCAGCGGCGCGCCGGTGATGCCCAACGTCGGCATTCTGGCATCAAAAGACATTGTCTCGATAGACCAGGCCGCGGCTGACTTGGTAAATTCATCAAAATACTTCATTACACAGAAAAAGAAAGCTGAAGATAATATCAGCTGTCTTTCCGACGCTAACTGGCAGAGGCAGCTGGAATATGCTGAATATTTGGGACTGGGTGAAAGAGATTACCGGCTTATCAAGATAAAGTAACCTACAGTCTAAATGCGTAGGTACGCATAATATATAGATACCGAGACTATGCGACATGCTGTAAAGGTGGTTAACATTAAAAGCGACGTTCAGAACCGCAGGCTTGATGGCAGTTACCTTCTGACAAGAGTAGGTGTTACCAATGTCAGAAAGCCCATTAAGGTAGCCAGAACAGGAAGGGTTACAACACTATTCTGCAACATTGATGTATTCGTAGATCTACCTCCTACTCAAAAAGGATCTCACCTTTCCCGCAATCTGGAAGCCATTAATGAAGTCATCAACTCTACTCTTGAGACTCCCGCTCAGGGAATCGAAGTGGTAGCTGCTGATATCTGTCACAAGCTGAGGCAGAAACATGAGTATGCCACATATGCCGAAGTCAACATGTCGGCGGAATACTTTACAGAACGTCCCGGACCCAGCGGCAAAAAGACGCTTGAGACTTTTAAGATACTTGCCAAGTCTGTGAGCGAGGGTTCAGAACCACTGAAGAAAACCATCGGCGTCGAAGTTGTCGGTATGACCGCCTGCCCCTGCGCCATGGAAACTGTGAGGGAGCTTCACAAAGGCTCCATCGTATTCGCTGATGATCTGCCAGTCATCACCCATAACCAGAGGAACGTTGCCACCTTGATTGTGGAGACTCCTGAAGAATGCGATGTTGAAGCTGATGAAATGATAGACCTTCTGGAGAGCTCATTCTCCTCCTCTACCCATGAACTTCTCAAAAGAGACGATGAAGCGGCGGTAGTCCTCCGGGCTCACCAGAACCCCAAGTTCGTAGAAGATGTTGTACGCACAATTCTCTTGAAAGTCGTTGAGAAGTACACCAATCTTCCCGATTCCGTCAGATTGACAGTAAGAAGTGAAAGCGAAGAATCAATTCACAAGCACAATGCCTTCGCCGAGCGCACTGCCACTCTCGGAGAGCTAAGACAAAAATAAGCAGCTCTGGCTGCCTTATTTTTCCTTACAGCCTAAGTCTGCTAAAACTTCATCGATATCTCTGCGGATCAGCGGCTGCATGCTGTCTTTGTACGCTGACAAGTCTGCATTCTGCAGAGCAGAAATTATTTTATTTTTCAATTCGGGTTTGTGTTCAGCTAATTCACTGAGAGACTTGATGCAGCATCTTGCTGTGATCGGCTTTGCATCGGTGATGTGCTGCAGATAGCTGTCAATGACAGTATTGATTTTATTATTACAGTCCCATTTAGCATTAGCAGAGATCAGAGTCAGGCCTCTGCTGCGGAGGTATGAGTTCTCACTGTCAAGCATGGAGATGAACTCATCCAGATGTGCATAGACTTCGTCTGATTGGAAACTCATTTTCTGAAGTTCTTTCAAAGCTTCGTATGCTTCATTACTGTTTTTTGAATACAGCAGTGCGATTTGTTTCTCTATGCCGGACATTTAGTTCCTTAGAGACGTCATGAGCTAATATAGATATGAATCTGACTTGTATCAAAAATTGATTTTCTGCGATCATACGTAATCAGCGCAATGTTTTAGGCTGGAATGCTGCTTCGGACTTGAATGATAGATGTCCCTGACAAAAACGAGCGCAGACTTGCTTTGGTAGTAGTAGATGTACAGAAAAAATTCTCAGTCGGCGTACCGTTTGAAAGGCAGATTGAGAATATCAACAAAGCAGCAAGGATGTTCAGAGAAGCGGGCAGACCGGTAATTTTTGTTAAGTATCTGGGTGCCAGCCACGGCCATCCCGATATGGGGCCGGAAGGGGACGAGTACTTCGAGGGAATCGAGACCGATTCTTCAGACATCACAGTTTACAAACAGCACATGAACAGCTTCCGCGAGACTGAGCTGGCAGATGTAATTAAGAAAAGCGGCTGCGACAATATCCTGATTGCAGGCATGATTACGCAGTACTGCGTGATGTCTACATACTTTGCAGCTTTTGACAACGGCCTGATTCCTTTCCTGATGGAAGGTGCCGTTATCTCCAATGATGAGAAAATGAATGCCGCAGCAGAACAGCTTTGTAAAACTTACAATTTTGAAGAAGTAAAAGAGAATCTGGAGAAAGTGAGGATCTGAGTCTGCAGAAATTCAGATTCTTCAGGTCTTAAAATCATTCTTTATTTTCATCAGTTAAAGTTTCCTTCTTTTTTCCATCTTCAAACATGATGTATTCACGATTGATAGCTTGAACATAATTCAGTTTGTCAACGTAATCTCTGACAGCTCTCACGATAAATTCTGACCTGTTGTTATAGTCTCCAGTGCTTACAAAATAATCAATCTGATTCATCAGTGCATTTGGGACTAACAACTTAAACGGTGTTTTAGGATTCTTTTCAGACACATGTTTTGGTATCTAATTTATCAAAATATAAGTTTGGTAAAAATTGCTATTTTCTCAACCAACGGCTTATAAAAAGAGAGAAAATTAATAAAAGGGACTCATTGGTCCCTTTTGCGGTAAGTCTGAGCCAGACTCGGTAGGAGAAGTTTGGCCACCGATCCTACCGTGACCAGAGATTTGTCGTAGGAGGTGATTCGCACGAGTTGCCTACCGCGCATCTCGTTATGGACGATTGTGACCGTCAATGATTTTAAGGTCGCAATCCTAGACTGGCATTAAGCTAGTCACCCAAATGGTTCACGTTACGAACCCCGTCCTCGCAAGAGGGCGGTAACTCCTACATCGTCCACTAGTGCGTTCTTACTTTTTATAACTTCTGTGAAATGTTTGATAAATACGATAGGATACTGATAACTGTTCTTTGAAATGTTACTTACCAATAGCTTACTAATTTTTAGATTATTGGTAAGTTTATAATAACTGAAACACATTTTACACGCATGAAAATGCCCTGCATTCTGCCAGATATCAAAGATGCTCTTTCATCTAAGAACAGCAAACTTTCTCTGTTGTCTGACGAAGTCATCGGATATACACAGAAGTTCAATGGAGAGTATCTTCACTGGGATGATATCAGATACCGGGATACAGGCAAGATAGATCCGCAATTGATCTGGGCAGCGATGAAACTGTCAAGAAATAACACAGCTCGGAAAATCGATCTTGCGGGTTTAGGCATAAAATACAATCTTCCAGAAAGATTTCTTTACGAGCTTCAAAAGATTGATGTCAGATCATCTTCAAATTTTGCACCGTTGAATCTGATTGATGAAAAAAGGCGTGTGGTTTATTCTGTCGGCTCTGTCATGGAAGAATCTATTGCATCCAGCCAGATTGAAGGTGCTGCTACAACAACAAAAGCTGCTAAAACGATGCTGCGTGAAAACAAGCATCCGAAAAATAAGTCAGAGCAGATGATTTTGAACAATTACAATGCAATGAAATTCATCAAGACTCAGACTGACGAACCTCTTTCACCGGAATTGATCAAGAGCATTCATAGAATCGTAACTGCAGAAACCCTTGAAAATGAGTATGTCGGGAAATTCAGAAGCGATGACAGTATCGCAGTGGCGGATGCTCTGACTGGAGAGATTTTTTACGAACCGGTCGAGCACAGCAGGATATCTCCGATGATCAAAGCCCTCTGTAAATTTGTAAATGAAGATGAGCCGTTCGTTCATCCCATTGTTAAAGGGATTATCATTCATTTTGCCGTTGCATACATACATCCTTTCCAAGACGGAAACGGACGTGTCTCGCGTGCTCTTTTTTATTGGTATACAATGAAAAAGGGATACAAGATTATGGAGTATCTCTCGCTGTCCAGATCAATAAAGGATCACCGCGGAAAGTACGACAAAGCGTACCTGCTCTCAGAAACAGACAGCAATGACATCACGTATTTCATCAGCTACAATCTGCACATGCTTGATGAAGCATTAGAGACATTCATCAGCTACCTCAATAGAAAGCTGAAAGAACAGAATGCAGCGGTTGACAAGATTACCGAGTTAGATTTAAATATCCGTCAGAAGGCGATCGTGTCGGACATGATGCGCTCCAACGAGCTGATGTCTGTTTATTCATTATCCAGCAAATACCAAGTGTCGATGAACACTGCGAGGAACGACATCAGCAAGCTGGTGTCTCTGGGAATTCTTGAGAAGGACTGCTGTGACGTGCACCGCGTGCTGTACCGCTATGCAAAACATAAGAATGATATTTGCTCATCCAAAGGCTGATAATTCATGTCCATTGTTTTCTGGTTTATACTGGCATTTGGTGCAGTCCCATTACTCATCGGCGGTATCATACTGACACTTGGATATGGAAAAGACTTGCTTGCTGGATCAATACTGCAAGCGAGGAACAACGCAGCATGTATAATGAAAAGAGACTGCTGCGCACATCTGGTTTAACGGTATCTTCAATTGGCATACTGCTTGCAATAACTTTTTATCTTTACGACATTGGATTTCTTGATCCGATCTATGCAGCAATCATATCATTCTTGCCGATGCTGATAGGCATTCCATTGATGAACAGTAAATTTTGCAAGAAATAAGGATGATGAAATCGGTTCTCCCAGAAAAACAATCAAAACTATGAAATCTTCATCTTGGCATATGTCAGTAGATGATTCCAGAGACTGAGATAAAAGCTGTCGTCACCGACATAGACGGGACCATTACCGACAAAGACCAGCTGATTGATGTGGAGGTTATCTTAGCGCTGAGAAAAGTGCAGGCTAAGGGCATTCACGTCTGCATTGCCTCTGGAAATGTGGTTCCTGTGGCTTATGCCGTCGCAAATTACATCGGCCTCAGAGGACCGGTGATTGCAGAAAACGGCGGAGTCGTCAGTTATAAAAAGAAGAATTATCAGCTTTTCAGTTCAGAGCTGCCTAGAAAGGCCTTAACGTGCCTGGAATCACAGATGCCTGTGACCAGACTGTTTTCAGATCAGTGGAGGTTGAGTGCAGTTTCATTAGACAACTGCATGAGCATCGAGAAAGTAAAGGCAGCGCTGAAAGACTTTGACATTGTGATAGAAGAGACAGGCTTTGCCATTCATCTTCTGAACAAAGGACAGAATAAAGCTGTCGGAGTGAGAAAAGCTGCTGAACTTTTAAACATAAAAATGAGCGAAATTGCAGCATTCGGCGATTCAGACAATGACAGGGAGATGCTGAAAGAATGCGGCTACGGGATAGCCGTTGCCAACGGTTCCGATGAGGCCTGCGGCTCGGCAGACTATATCTGCAGAGAAAGGTACGGAACCGGAGTTATAGAGGGTTTGAGCAGACTGGGTCTGCTGTAAGCTTACTTTCTCTGTAAAAGTTCCAGTGCGTCGCTCTCTTCGAGGCCGATGGATTTGAGCAGGAATCTGAGGGATTTTTTCATAATCATTTCCTCAGTAGCATCATCCATTGTGTCCTCTAACACAATCGGAGCTCTCTTGAACAGCTCGACTGCATATTCTGAGAAGTAATAAGGAGCGTTGTCTGGATCAATCTCTGCGGCCTTGGAATAAGCTGCCTCTGCATCATCGAACATACCGGCGTCGATACAGAAGGAACCCATGCTGCTCTGGTACACCGGATTCTTTGGATCCAGCTCTGCAGCTTTGTTGTAGGCTTCCAGAATGTCCTCCAATTTAGCTTTAGGGACCAAGATGGCTGCCTCCGCCTTTCCGAACCATGCTTCAGCATTAGAGGGTTCTGTTTTGGCAGCTTTGTCGAATTTAGACATAGCTTTTGCAAACTCCTCTTTCTCCATCAGCTGATTAGCCTGCTTTATGAGTTTATCAACTTCTTCCGCCATAAATTATCACGTTAAAGTGCCAATAAATTGACTTGGAAATAAACTTTATGTATAAAAGGAGGAAAAGGTGCTGCTGTAAACAGCAACATTTATCTATATGAACAGATAAAGAATTTTCATTCTGATTTTTCGGCTTCTTCGGCTTTGAGTTCTTCAAGAATCTGAGTCAGGCCTCTTTTGGCCATTGACCAGGAAGGAACTCCACCGACGACTACAGCGACATGCATTGCTTCAATGATCTCTTCGCTTGTCGCACCATAGTTCGCGGCGACGCGGGCCTGGGGATAAATGCAGTCCTCACACATGCGGACCGCCACGCAGGCTAAGGCAATCAGCCTCTTGGTTTTGCGGTCAAGTGCACCGTCTTCCATCAGCACTTTATCCATCTCTTTGATCGTCACGGCAAGATCAGGATGATACTTCCTTATATGATCCAAAGCACATGGCACATATCCCCCCATGCAGTTCTTCATATCTTCAACTGCCCTATCGGCACGTTCCCTGCTTTCCTGGCTTCCATCGTTTGTTTTGGGAATGCTGCATTTTCCGTCTGGACTGCTGCATCCTTTAGAATTCTGACCGCATGGCATGTTAATCAGACATATCTTAGGCATATGTGTGGTTAATAGCATATCGCCAAATTATTGCAGAAAACGGCAAGGTTGTGCTGAATTGAGTAACATGCAATATAAAAGACACCATATTTATTTAGTCCCTTAGCATTAATTTATTATTATGTTGGTTTGTTAATCATGACAAGAAGATGTCAGAAGAAAAGCCCGGTTAAGTCAAACGTACCAACAGACATGATGCCAGAAGTAGACGAATTTGTAAGAGACTATCATCTCAACGGCAGAGGAGACGCGTTCTTCATGTGTTTCAGAATTGTAAGACAGATATTGAGAATTCTGTGCATATTGGAGAAAATGATACCCATGCTGGCGATAATAGTAGAGTACATAAAAGAAGAAAAATATGGAAATTATAAAAGAAAAAGATAATCGGGTAATACAAGAGTAGCAAACCTCTCAAACTGTTTTTATGTAAACTCAACGGCATTTGAATGATGCCTGCTAACAACTGATTTTTACAATAAAAAACTGCAGATGACAGTTGATGCCGTTGATGTTTACGCTATGCCCCCGACGGGGCATAGTACAAATATATTAGGAATCATGTGTTCTCGGAAAAGGCAGCACGTCCAGTGCGGAGTTTCATGAGGTATCGTTAATGGCAATTGACCCCAAGACCGTAGAGAGGGTGGCTAAAGTAGCCAGAATAAATCTCACAGAAGAAGAGCTGAAGAGATACTCAGAAGATCTGGAAGAGATTCTGGAAGCGTTTTCAATTCTTGACGAGGCTCCGGAATGCGAGAGCTTTGACTTCAATCCTGTCAATGTCGAAAATATCCTCAGAGACGACGAGCCCCGTCTGGAGATTGATCCAGCTGTTCTGAGAGACTTGATGCATACCGTAGATGACAGAGTCAGGGGGCCGAGAGTGATATGAGCTTAGAGAAGTTCATGGAAGCTGCTGACAAACATGAAGTGTTCGCCGACCGCCTGAATGAAGTAAACTTGGATGGCTGCAGGTTTCATTTTTCAGCTAAAGACAATTTATGCACAACAGAATTTCAGGCCAGAGCAGGCAGCAAGATTCTGGAAGGTTACAGACCTCCGTTCGATGCTACTGCAGTGAAAAAAATGAGAGAAGAAGGCGGCCTGCTGATCGGCAAGACCAACATGGATGAGTTCGGATTCGGAACATTCAGCGTCAATTCAGCTTACGGCATTCCGCGCAATCCTTTCGATCCTGAGAGAAGCTGCGGCGGATCTTCAGGAGGAGCGGCTGCAGCTGCATGCATCATTCCTGATCATGTGGCATTGGGAGTCAGCACCGGAGGCTCGATTGCCTGTCCCGCTTCATTCTGCGGCGTTGTCGGTTTCACACCTACATATGGAAGAGTCTCAAGATACGGCCTCATCGACTACGGCAATTCGCTTGACAAGGTGGGTATTTTGTCCAGAACTGCCAGAGACATAAGGAAGTTCCTGCCTGTGATCTCAGGAAAGGATGAAAGAGATCCGACCTCATGCGCCCAGCCTCAGCTGGACATGAGTGGAAATGTGGCGGAAGTGGCAGTACCGTCAGAGCTGACACAGAACATCAGCTCAGAAGTGCTAGCATGCTTTGAAAGCGCCTTGAAAAAGTTAGAAGAAATGGGCATAAAGGTCCGCAGGATCAGCATGCCTTCACTGAAGTATGCGATTCCTGCCTATTACATCCTGGCAACTTCTGAAGCCTCTACCAACCTGGCGAGATACTGCGGAATGAGGTTCGGCGTGATGAATGAAGACTTTGACAAAAGCTTCAATGAGTTCTTTTCTAAGCCCAGATCGGAGGAGTTCGGAGACGAGGCCAAGAGAAGAGTGCTGCTGGGAACGTTCTCAAGAATGGTCGGATTCAGAAACAAGTATTACATGAAGGCTCTGCAGGTCCGCCAGCTGATCATAAGAGAATACAACAAAGTCTTCGAGGAATGCGATGCAGTCGTCAGTCCGACAATGCCTTTCCTTCCCAAGCGCTTTGACGAAATCGCCTCAATGGCTCCTCTGGAGATATATCAGGCAGACTTCCTGACTGTGCCGCCGAATCTGACCGGCATGCCTCATGTATCTGTTCCGTGCGGTTATCATGACAACCTGCCGATAGGACTGCAGGCTGTGGCTGCGCAGTGGAATGAAGGAAAGCTGGCGGAGTTTGCAGAGAACTGGGAAGCAAACTTTGAGTACAGGTTTCCGGAGGTGAGCTTATGAAGATCGGATTGGAAGTGCATGTGCAGCTGCCGACTAAGAGCAAGCTGTTCTGTTCCTGCCCCACAGGCAGCGAGAACGGCCCCAACGGCTCGATCTGTCCGGTCTGCTTAGGATTTCCCGGCTCTAAACCGTCTCTCAACCGCAAGGCTCTGGAAATGGGTATTTTGATTGCCAAATTCATGGGCTGCACGATAACCGACAGGATCTGGTTCTCCAGAAAGACTTATTTCTATCCAGATTTACCAAAGAATTTCCAGACTACGCAGTATGAGTCGCCGGTAGGCACAGACGGCGTGTTTGTAGTCGGCGGCAAGGAGATTCACATCAACAGGGTGCATATCGAAGAGGATCCCGGAAGAATAAAGCGTGTCGGCAAAGCCGGTTCTGAGCTGGCTCTGGTTGACTACGACCGTTCCGGAATACCGCTGGTGGAAATCGTTACTGCGCCTGATATGAGCTCTCCTGCCGAGGCAAGGGAGTTTCTTACCACGTTAATGAATGAACTGAGACAATTAATAGGCGTTTCAGGGCAGGAGCAGACGATGAGAGTTGATGCCAACATTTCCGTCGGCGTCGAAAGAGTAGAGATTAAAAACATCACCGGCGTGAAGAATGTGGAACGCGGCCTCAAGTTTGAAGTGATACGCCAGACCAAGATGCTCGCCGCCAAGAAGAAGATTGTGCGTGAGACGAGGCACTTCGATGAGGAACGCGGCGTTACTACACCGGGAAGAGAGAAAGAATTTGAAGAGGACTACGGCTACATCGGCGAGCCTGATCTGGGAACTTACACGATCACGGAAATGGCTGCTGCGCTGAAGGTGCCTGAGACTCCGCTGATCAGGGCCAAGCGCTTTGAGAAGGAGTACGGCATGCAGTTCTCTACCGCCAAGCAGTTAGTGGCCACCTCCTGGGACTTAGCAGATATCTTTGAAGAATTAGCAGCCAAAATCGGTGCGGAGAAGGCCGCAAGCTGGTGCTTAGGCGCTTTGTCATCGAGATGGAAAGGCCTGCAGGAAAAGATGTCTGACGATCTTCATGAAACACTGCTGCAGACTGTCATTGAAGCTGCTGACGGCAGGATCACCGACAGTGATGCCAAGCTGCGCATTGAAGCTTTATCAAAAGGCAGAGAGATCTCATCTGCTGATGATATTGATATTGATGTCGACGGCCTGATAGCGCAGATTGCCGACGAGCATCCTGAGGTAGTTGAGGATTACAAAACTAACCCGAAAGCTGCAAACTTCATCATCGGCAGAGTGATGAAAGAAACCAAGGGAAAATTCTCATCGCAGGAGATTGCTGAAAAAGCCAAGAAGGAACTGGAAAGCAGACTCTGATAAAACAGCACTTCCTTCTTTGAAGGGAGTGTTGATTTCTTTTTATACATTAACTGGTGATCTTATGAATTTTGTGCTGCCTTTGTTAGCTGTAAAAGACGTCGAAGCCTCTAAAAAATTCTATAAAGAAATATTTGATCAGCGCGTCGTCTGCGATTACGGCAGGAATGTAACTTTCAGCGGAGGATTTGCCATCCAGGAAGACTTTGCCTGGCTGATTGATATTTCTCCTGAAGAGATTTCTGAAAAATCAAACAACATGGAACTTTATTTTGAAACTGATGACCTTGATTCATTTATTGATAAATTAGAAAAATATCCAATTGAGTATGTTCATCGGATGAAGACTCACGAGTGGAAGCAGAGAGTTATACGCATCTATGATCCGGATCATCACATCATCGAAATAGGAGAACCGATGGGTGCTGTTGTCAAAAGGTGCTTGAAGGAAGGTTACTCTCCTGAAGAAACTGCAGAGATCACTCAGCAGACTATGAAATTCGTTCAAAGGTGCATGAAACAGCTGGCTGACATGCCGTGAATCTGTAAGCCTGGTAGCTGCCAAATTATAAAAACATCAAAGGTGTATTCAGATCAGAATTGACTGGTGTTCCTATGTTAGAGGAAAGCAACCGCGTAGAGTTCAAACCCATCATGCAAGATAGTATTGAAAAACATCATAGGCGAACACAAGAAACACTGTGCAACATACCTTCACCATGTCAAGAACTCAAATTTGCTCAATTAGGGATATATTATCAAGAAATATGCAGATTAAAAATAGATGATCAATTCATGGACAAACTAGGATTTTTTACAGCAGATGGAAAATATAATTATCTTGCATATCTCCTTGCAGACAAAAATGAAGTGTCGATCAAAGTAACAAAATATGCAGGAAAAAATAAAGTATATTTGATTGATGAAGAAGAGTATGGATACTGTTCATTGATAAAAGCCACTCATAGAGTACTGGATAAAATGAAAGTAGAGAACATTACAAAAGCTAAAATTACTAGTACTAAACGCATAGAACACAATATTGTTGATTCTGCAGCATTACGTGCAACTGTCATTAACGCGATAGTTCACAATGATTATACAAGCGGAATTCCACCGGTTTTTGAAATATTCAGCGACCGCATCGTGGTAAGCTCATTCGGTGGTTTGATTCCAGGACAGAGTGAAGAAGACTTTTTCAGTTGCAGCAGCATGCCACGCAATCGTGAATTGATGAGAGTGTTCAAAGACGTTGATCTTGCAGAACATCTTGGATCAGGAATGAGCCGCATTCTTCATGCATATGATCGCAGCATTTTTGATATTTCTGACAATTTCATCAAAGTAGTATTTCCATTTGCAGAGAGTCTGGGTGAAGATGACGACTTGAATGATGAGGCGGATGTAGAGATATTGCAGATATTAGAAAAAAACTCCGACAATTACAATCCCTCAATTGAGTAAAGAGTTAAAGATCAGTGAAAGGCATGTTTACCGCATAATGAAAGAATTAAGAGAGTCTGGAAAGATTATTAGAGTTGGGTCTAACAAAAATAGTCATTGGAAGACTATCGATGTTGATTCGGAAACTCGTTAGGGGTTGGACCACACAATAAACAAAGTGAGACTAAACTACACATGTGTTTTACACTTAGATGTCACTGCCCAAGTTTTCTTTTGTGATTTATTGCATATCTAGATTTAATACTTTTGAACAAAATATAGTATGAAGCATAGGCAGATCATTTTGTATAGTTCATAGATTGCTGAAATCTGCTGGAAAAATTGTTAAATTCTAAGTATTATACATTCATGTTTACCCACCAGTAGAATTAGAGGTATCGCAAAGAAATTTTGTGAAGTTATTAATCCATGTATATCTTAAAAACTTCACAGATAAATACATTGTTTGAAATGGTCGATATCAAGATGTAAAAGCTAATTGTTTATTCATACTTGCAACATATTTTACAAAAGAGAGTATGATTTGAGTTCAAACGTGAATATGTCAGGATAAATGTCAGGATAAAAAAATAACTAGTAATCTTTAGATTACTGATCTATAATCAAGAATTAAAAAAAATAGAAAGAATTTACTGACGCTTTCGCGTTCAGTAAGTTAGTTTGTTTTATTCTTATCATCACTGCTTCTTCTTCATGAAGTAATATGCTAAAGC
>CAJKRY010000017.1 GCA_905202485.1 uncultured Methanomassiliicoccus sp. | reverse complement strand
AAGCCATCAGCCCGGAACAGGTCAGCCAGATTTCCGGCTACCTCGACACTTGGGACAGCGTATCCTTTGACGACAAGCGGTGGGTGGTGGATTTGATGATTACCACCATAGCCGCCACAAGCGAAGCCATCAACATTACATGGAAAATCTGACGGGCAGATTACTACCCGTCAGACCGTTACCCTGTGTAGTCCCTTGTAAACTGTACTTTATTTCGATATAAATATCAAATATGATAGCCAGTTCCAAAGCTAATTAAGAATCATAACCCAAAATGACAATTCGAGGTACTAAAATGTACATCAGCCTTAATGAGTTCTTGGCACTCGCTAAGAAATATCAAGCGCTAGGTGCGCCTACTCAGGCGCTGTTAGACGAAATGAGACGCGGAAACTTCAGAGTCTGTGATGAAGTCAGACTTGGAAAATTACTGGAGTTTCTTACTGACTTGAAGTACGTTCACGGATGCAGTGAAGAAGTTCACAACATGGCTGCTGCTGTAGAAAGAGTATTGATTCAATCCAGCAGTGAAGATGAGCAGATAGTTGTAGCAGAAAAATGGGTTCCGGAAAGAGGATTTCCAGGTGCAACCTTATGGATTCAGAGAGAAGACGGTAAATGGACCGTGTCCCCTGTACCGCGGGAAGGCATATGCATGGGAAAACGTGTTGGTGATATAGAGACCGGAAAATGGCTGGAGAGGCCTCTTGCACTTCTTGTTGAAAAGAAGTAATCAGGCCAGCTTCTGAAGCGCTACAGCACACTGCCCCGTGGAGATTCCTCCATCTCCATTCGGCACTCTGTTGTGACAGACGAAACGGAATCCCTTTGATTCTACCATATCTTTCACCATTGATGAAATCGGTCCGTTGTATGAAACCCCGCCTGTAAGCCCTATCGTCTTGACTCCAGATGAGTTTCCTTTATCTGCTGCAATATCCACCATAGCATTCAGCAGAGCATAGACAAATGAGTAAGATAGATCAGCAGGACTTCCTGATGCATCAATCAGGTCTCTGTAAAGTTCTGAAGTCAACAGAGTATCATTTTTAACTTTTACATCGAAATTAAATTTATTTCTTCCTGCGGCGAGAACTCTTTCCAGCTTCATCGCTGGTTCTCCATCATAAGTACGTTTTTGACAGATTCCGAAATAGCAGGATAATGCATCAAGTACTCTGCCGAATCCTGTGGAAGTCGGCGAGGCAGGCATCATTTTGCGCAGAACGGATGCTTCTGTTTCCGAAAAGTATGGATCAGCTCTGCCGATCATTTCATCAAGCGAAAATACCAGCCTCCGCGGATCATAGACTGCTTTTTCTCCACCCAGCAGAGGTATCGGTTCAATATGTGCCACTCTGTCAAATGATGAAAAATCTGCTCTGAGAACTTCTCCGCCCCAGGCCTGCCCGTCGAGTCCGTAACCGGTGCCGTCTATCGTCAGAACCATAGCTTCTTCAATATCATTGTCGACAAGCAGAGATGCTGCGTGTGCCCAGTGATGCTGTACTTCAATTAATTCTGCTCCAAATTCCTCTGCCATTGATTTTGCTAGCGGTCGGTTGTTGTATGCTGGATGAAGATCCATTGCAATTATCTGCGGAGTCAACCCTAGAAGCTTCAAGAAGTATCGGGTAGCATTTTCTAAAAATCTGATGACCCCCGGGCGCCCTCCGTCGCCTATGTACTGCGTGGTATACAGCCTGCCGTCTTTTGCTATTGCACCGCAGAGATTTTCCTGCCCACCTAAGGCAACTGCCTGTCCTTCTTTGCATTCCAGATATGAAGGTATGTGTCCTCTGGACCTTCTAATATACTGGGGGTGGCTGCCGAACATTCTCAAAACTGAATCGTCGCAGCGGTTGATTATTCTGCGGTTGTGCAGAAGATACAGATCCGCGCCTAATTCCAGAGCATCTTCGTCCCTAAGAACCATCGGCTCGCCGGGAGCATTTGCTGAAGTCATTACCAGTGCGTCATGATCAAGATGATGGAAGAGGATGTGATGCATAGCAGAATAAGGCAGAAACACCCCGATCGTGTCCAAACCAGGAGAGATTGCTTCGGTCAGTTCGCTGTCTTTCTTTTTAACGAGGACTATCGGTCTGTTGGGAGATGTTATCTCCTGTTCCTCATAGATTGTCGGAGTGCAGTATTTTTTCAGGACGTTTAGGTCTTTCATCATTACGGCAAATGGTTTCTCTGACCTTCTGTACCAGGACCTGAGATGTGTAAGCTCGTCCAGATTGGAACAGATGTGCATGCCTCCCCAGCTTTTCACCACTCCAATAGCGCCTTCGTCTATCTGCCTGGCAAACTCTTTGATTGGATCTTTATCGATTATCTCTCCCTTTGAGTCTAGCAAGTAATAACTGGGACCGCAGACAGGACAGGAAATGGTCTGGTGATGAAATCTTCTGTCTAAGGGGCTGGCATATTCTTCAGAGCATGCTTCATCAGCAGGATACTCATCCATAGATGTGTTCGCTCTGTCGTATGGGAGATCGGAAATTATGGAAAATCTGGCTCCGCAGTCGGTGCAGTTTGTAAATGGATAAAGATAACGGCGGTTTGAAGGGTCAAAAAGATCGTGTCTGCAGTTGTCACATATTGCAGTATCATTAGGTATGCTGGCACCCTTCCCTCCGCTGGAGCTGTTTATAATTTTAAAACCGTCGTAATGACTGTTGTCTTCTTCCAGTTCAATACTGTCGATTTTAGCAAGCGGAGGCAGTTCAGACTTCAGCTTGTCTATGAAAACATTCTCATCGCCGTCTATGGCAACAACCACGTTTGAACCGTTGTTCTGCACATAGCCATTATAGCCTAACTTAACCGCGGACCTGTATACTGCAGGACGAAACCCAACACCTTGAACTATGCCGCGGAAAATCAGCTTCATTGACCATACTAAGAACTGGGTGCTATTTTACAATTTCTTTTCTGCACAACAGCAGGTGGCAGCAAATCCTAAAATCACTTTTTTTATAGCTCGTGTTTGAAGTGCATCGCCTGAGTTATTTCCTAAGTATTTTATGAGATATATCAGGTTGAAATAAAAAAAGAAAAAAAAAGGTTTGATACTTCACTTCTTTTTGTGAAGGAAGTATGCTGCTGCAGCTAAGACAATGATGATTGTCACTGCGGCGAGTACGTAGTACAGCGTGTTGTCGCTCTTTTCTTCATCTGCGACTGAAGTGTCTTCTGCTATGAAGTAGAATGAGAAGTGATCAGTTTCGAAAACTAATGATTTCAGTTCTGGATCATATACAGAATTCTTTTTGACAATGTTTCCCAGATCGTCCACATACCAGACGGTGATTTTCTCAGGATTTTCTCCTGCTTTCAGCTCATAAGGTACTGTGATCTTGACTGTACCTCCCAGCTCATGAATGTCCTGCTCTCCTGCTTTTGAAGAAAGGGTAAAGATAGGGGAGTCGCCGACTGCCTTTTTCTGTTTGTCATTAAGCTGTTCCTTGTCTGCTTTGCCGATTGACAGGGAGACTGCTTCTTCACCTTTTGAAGCTAAATTCTTCGCTACTTCCGGCGGGAGCTCAATGTCACCGACATCTGTTTTCACCTTGACGTTTACTTCTGCATCTGCCAGCTTCGCCAAGGATTCAGCAGGTAATTCTGTTTCAGCTTCAGGGCCGGAAGAAGATGCTTCAATCTCTAAAGTAGGTGTTACAGCAGCACCTTTCTCTTCGGCGATCTTTTTGACTTCCTCTGCATGCTGGACTGCTGCATCCACAACTTCTTTTGATACGAAAGCTTTGCCTTCTTCTGAGTTTACTTTAATCTTAGAAACAGTCTCTGCCGTAACACTGCCGTCAGCATCCTTTTTTATTTCTGCAGTTGTGGTGATTCCTGCGGTTTTGTCTTCAAGCGATACGGATGTTTTCTCTTCAAGAGTGTTTCCTTTACTGTCTTTGACAGTCGTTTCAGATGTCTTGTTGACAGTACCGTCTGTACTTACTTTTTCACTAACCTTTTCTTCCTTTACAGACTGAACGCTGCCATTCTCATCTTTTACTTCTTCCTTCTTTTCTACAACTGTCTCTTTAGAACCGTCTTTGTTTTCAGTAGTCTTTGACGTTTCTTCAATCACCGACTGAACTTTTCCGTTTTCATCTTTGACCTCTTCCTTCTTTTCGACTGTGGTCTCTTTAGAACCGTCAGCGTTTTCTTTCTTTGTTGTTGTTTCAGTAATTGAAGAAGTCGTTCCATTTTCATTCTTTACTTCATCTTCTTTGACTACAGGTTTTTCATCAGGAACCGTTGGTGTTGTAGGAACGCTAGGTGTGTCTCCTCCGCTTGATATCTTTGTTAGATTAACATACAAGGTGGTGTCCTTGTTTATTGTTACATCAGAAGTAACTTTATTTGTTAACTCTAGGTCTGTATACCAGCCTTCCAGATTGTATCCATCAAGTTTCATGTTTTCCAGAGCTGTATGTGGTAGAATAACCCCACTTTGAACGTATGAAACTACGATAGCATCTGGAATGAACTTACTCATGTCCAATGTTAAACAGCGTGTATCATTGAGCTCGATGGTGCAATTCTCTGTTATCTCAACAATTTTTTCATCAAGTCCAGATAATATGTATGGTTCAGATCCAACATAAATGCTGTACCTACCAGTGGGCACATTGGTACTGCCGTAAGTTCCGTTTCCTAAGTCTGTGAAAATTACTTGCTGTACTGATTCATCATTATATGGCTTTAAAAATATTTCTAGACCGGTTATAGGGCCAGAAGCACCGGTAATTGATATTGTCACACCACTTGACATCTTTGTGAGATTAGCATATAGAGTGGTGTCCTCAGTTATTAATACATCTGAAGTGACTTCATTTGTTAACCCTGGGTCTGTATACCAGCCTTCCAGATCGTAGCCGTAATTATCAAATTCCGTGTTTGCTAGAGCTTTGTAAGGCATGGTGAATCCGCTTTGACCGTATAAAATTGATAATGCATCAGGAATGAACTTACTCATGTCCAATGTTAAACAGCGTGTATCATTGAGCTCGATGGTGCAATTCTCTGTTATCTCAACAATTTTTTCATCAAGTCCAGATAATATGTATGGTTCAGATCCAACATATATACTGTATTTACCAGCAGATACTGCTGTACTTCTGTAGGTTCCGTTTCCTAAGTCTGTGAAGTTTATCTGATGTAGAAGAACATATTCCTCATTGTACTGTCTTAATGATACTTCAAGATCATTTATAGGTCCAGAAACATCACTAAGTGATATTGTCACTTCATGAATTGTCGAGTCATCTGTATTTGATTCGAATGCTTTGACATAAAATCGTATTTGTGCAGG
This sequence comes from uncultured Methanomassiliicoccus sp., assembly GCA_905202485.1. Taxonomy (GTDB): domain Archaea; phylum Thermoplasmatota; class Thermoplasmata; order Methanomassiliicoccales; family Methanomassiliicoccaceae; genus Methanomassiliicoccus_A. The sequence continues at coordinate 14,552 of CAJKRY010000017.1, read as the reverse complement.
AATTTCTTCATCAATGGATTCATATGAATTCAGATATCCTGGATCTTTGTACACTCCCTTATATACATAGCCTGATGGAACCAGTTCTTCAAATATTTCCTGTGCCTCTGCATGCAGAATATATCTGAGAGCCGTCCTGTCAAAGAACACAGACAACGTGCCCTCTTCAAGAATCCCTTGATAGAATTTATTAAATGCGCTCGGATCTATCGAAGAAACATCAACAATCATCAAGCAAATGTCGTTAAATGTTTCTGTAAAATGCTCATTGGTTATGTTTAGAGGCGTCATTGATGTATACTGTGCCCCATTTAAGTAAATAAAATACACACCAGAAGGAACGTTAGAAGCTGTGTAAGTTCCAGGGGTGCTGGTAGATTCTATTAGAGAATAGGGTGTGTCATCTCCATAATCCTTGATAATAACTACATCAAGTCCTTCCAGTGGCATGTTATTTGCATCAATAAATGTAAATGACACATCGCAGAGAATATTTTCTAAATTAGCATAAAATATTTTGTCTCCGGTTTCACCAGATGATATATTTTCTACATTTTTAGAAAATTCTGAATCCTCATACCAACCTAAAAATATGTAGCCAGGAACATTGAGTTCTGGAAGTGTTGCACCTGCTGCGGAAATATAGCTTGAAGGAGCAAGCGTACTGGGAGAAACATGTTCATTATACCTACATACATATTCGATATTATATATCTCTGACTCTACTTCTTGCGCATCTATCACTTTGAGATATAAAGTAGTTATATCCTTTTCAGGTTGCGCGTTGTAATATTCATATGGTGTAGTGTATCCATTGTCGGTATACCACCCGTCAATGTAGATTCCTAATTCTTTGAGAGCGTCTTTAAGTGCTATTGTGACGTCTATTATGGCACTCTGCGAGTCATAGTCGAAGTATAATTTTTCAGTATCGCTTTCGGCCGAAAGTCTTGGTATAGCCGGAAGAATAAGATCAAACTTACAGAGATTTGTGAGATAATATATGGAGCTGTGCTCATCAACCTGCAAAGGTTCTGCATATTGTCTGTCACCGATTGACAAGTAGTATTTACTATACGGTAGTGGTTCGGAAGAAATGTAGGATCCAGGAATTGATGAGACATTCAATGGAATCCGTGTGGTATCATCGTCGACTGGACTCAGGTAAACTATAGATGATGCGTCCAGAGGTTGATTATCTATTTCTAGAAGTATTAACTCTAAAGAGTCTAATACTCTTAGCCATTTGGCATAAAGAGTCGTGTTTGAATTAACAGTGTCTTTTTCAAAATCCCAAGGCGTCTGGAAATCTGCGTCTTTGTACCATCCAACAAGCACATAATTGTCTTTGACTAGATTTTTAGGTTCATCAACTTTCTCACCAGCATTTATAATTTTGTAAGAGATGTTCGAATTGATGTTTGATTTGAATGCAACGATATGTGGAGAAACATTTTCAACCTTTGCATTGGAAACATCAATTATGTATTCAGACCCATGGTATGCTGAACCAGCGGGTATCAGGATTAATAGATTAAAAGTGTCGTGTGAACCAACATCAACAACTATTGTAACACATTCATCCTCGAAACCATGTTTATTTGATTTTTGATCATCGATAAATACTATAATATCCTCAGGCGTTGCCGAATCTGGAACTTTGAATGCTAATTTAATCCAATATCCCCATTCACCATCAGAATTTCTGCAGTATGGAATGTTTTTTGAATTCACTGTTATGTTGTAATTGGAGTCCCAGTCTGTTATTACAGATATGTCGTGTATTGCACCGCTTGTATCAATCGGAGTTTCTCCACTTGGCGGATTATCTTGAAACTGTCTTACTTCTATTCCATCAGGTGAGTCGATTAACCGAGTAACATTCGAAAAATCAAGTATATATGATGTTCGCAAATAGCTTCCATGATCATCTGAATAAGAGAAATCAATATAAGCACAGTGAGGAAAATCAGCTAAATTATCCACATCTATATATACAGTAAGATATGTGTGTTCTGAATTATAGCTAGGATTTTTACAGATTAATGGATCACCTGGTGAACGGTATATCTCGTATTGCAGATTTTTCGTATTTATATCTGTAGGAACTGACACATTTATTCCAATCCAATATCCATCACTTCCATTAAGCTGATATTGTTTTATATTCGATGCATTGATGAATATTCTATACTGATAATTACTGTCAAAAGTCGTCCCAATATCTAGCGAATAATTATCAGGTTTTACATCATCCTCGTATTCCACTATAGACGCAATAGAATTACCATTATTCATTAAACCAAGGCTGATTTCAGAAAGATCTAAGTCATATTTGGATTTTAAATATTTACTGCCATCTCCATCCCAGTCAACTTCAATAGATATGTTTGTTTTATCCGTCACTCTTATCGTGTTCACAAGATATATTGGATCATATTCTTTGTCAGGTATCACCATAGAGTCAATTATTTGTGAATAGTCGTAAGATCTTAATTCATCATCAACAAGAATGTATACAATAGGCCCAGAAACAGTGGATAAATCAAAGATTGTCAGATCATTTGGGAGTTTTAATGCATATGTGAGATAATGTCCACTCTGATTTATATCGCTCGTGTGATATTCTCTAAATTCAGTAACATATGGTAAAAATCCATGGAAATAAATATGTTCTCCAAAGGATAGATCGGTTATACCTAATTCTGCGATATCCATTCCATATATCTCTGTAACACCGCTGTCTTCAAGTGATGTGAAGGATGCGACAGAAGGTACAGATCTATCAGGAGTTACAAATTGAGAATCGTTTTCTGTGAAAAGCAGAATACGTTCGTCTGATTCATTTATGAAATAATTGTAATAGCAAGTTAACGAAGATATCGTAGTATTTGAGATTTTTAAAATGTTTCCATCAGCATATGTATTTTTAGAGGATACTGAGGTATTGGAATCTATGAAAACTGGATTATCTCCATAACTTTTATCAAAATTATTAAAGACTGTATTGACCATTAGATTTGTACAATCTTGTATGTCGATCGCTCTCCCTGCTGGTGCGAGCATGGATGTAAAATGATCATTGTCACAGTCCCAGTTTTTAAAATCATTAAAGGCTAGAATCAAGCTAAGTGCATTGGATATTTGGATGGCATTGTATGATGCATCCGAGATTTGGCAATAATAGATACGCACATCGCCAGATACACCATTAATTGATATTCCCTGTAACCAAGGGATACTAATCGAAGAATTAATTGTGCAGAACTCTATATTTATATCGCCTTGAGCATTAGTTATTTGTATAGCGTTTAGACTATTTTCAGCAGGATTTGCGAAATTACAGCTCAGTATATGAATATTTTTTGAATTGTAACTAGTTATGCCCTTACCTTGGAAAGTAACATCATGAATGTATGCATCAGCATTATCGCCGATACTCAATCCACCATTCAAATGTGTATTATTACCATCTAACGTCACGGGCAGATCCGATATACTAGAACTAGAAATAGAGATATTTTTATTGAATTGGATATTGTCAGCTAACTGGATATATGTATTTGATTCGCTATTTGCAACAATTTTTATGGGAACGTTGAATTCAACAGTTTGACTCTCAGCACGCAGTGATATGTTTGCATTGATATTAATTTCATTTTCCTCATCAGAAGCATATTCACTTCCCAGAATAGTTATATCGTAATGTGATTGTTTCAGGGCATATGTTATAGATTTATAAGGCGCATTGGAGGTGCCGTGACTCTCGAGATCAACACCCTTCCCAGAATCTACATACGCGGTATAATTTCCTTCGCTTAATGATAAGTTAGAATATTCATTTTCCTGTCCCCCCCCCCCCAGGCATGTTTGCCTGAGATGAGGGTACAAGAAGCATCAAAGCCACAAGCAACATGGCTGACGCAAACAACAATATGTGTTTTTTCTTCATGTATTCACCCTTTTTGTGAATGTATAGATCGATGCGTAGCCGCCTCGACCGTATATCTATGCAGGAATAATACTAGATCTATATATGTTACATAGTAGAATTTTACACAGGGATAATGTATACATAATATGTATTCAAGATGCCGGATATGAAGAACGGTGCAGAACCGATGAACTTATTGTCAAATGAATATCTCATCCAGCTTGTGTTTTCTCAAGATTTATCAAATAATCAAAACAACAGAAGAAATATAGATACGGCAAATTTTTCAAAAATAATTAACCAAACCGCTGCAATTATTACCCATGTAACATGGTCTTTGATTTTCCAAGCGTAGCCCTGTACCTAAACATCTAAAAACAGCTTCTGCTTTGCGGCATTTGAGCATATGACAGACGGCAACGAAGTAAGAGACGGCCTGTATTATTCAAAGACCCACGAATGGATACAGATAGAGGGAAAAACTGCAAAAATTGGAATGACTGACTATGCACAAGAGCAGATGTCGGAACTGGTGTATGCAGAGCTGCCTGTTGTAGGAAAAAAGTACCAACAGGGAGATTTGTTCGGACAGGTAGAGAGTATCAAGACCGTTGCCGCTGTCAGCTGCCCTGTAGACTGCGAAGTTCTGGAAGTTAATTCAGAGATACTTAATGACCCGCTGATTATCAATCAATCCCCTTACGACAAGGGATGGTTCGCAGTCGTAAAACTTGATAACTGCGATCTTTCGATCCTTTTGAGTTCTGATGAATACAAGGAATTAATTGGTTTATGAATGTAAATGCAGACTTGAGAAATCAGAGCAGATGTCAAAATTAAATTTTGAATACATGTCTGATTGAATTCAAGAATGAGATTTGAGGCTCTCTGCCTTCTTTCTCACAAATGAACATTTTGAGATCAGATCATAGTCAAGCGAAATGAATGAACTGCTTACATTCATAAGTGCATCAGAGTACGACTTTCCGCCGTTCTTTCTGTATTTGGTTGAGCAGCACAAAACTATGTTTTTTCCTCTTGACACTGAGTACCTTACTGCCGGTTCAAAGTCCGCATCACCTGCAATGAGAATCATGTTGTCCACTTCCGTTTCAGGATCAAGAGTGTGAACAATCATATCCACAGCCAGCATGACATCGACCCCTTTCTGTCTGGTTACCATTCTGCCTGTCTCGTGATCGATAAATTCTGTGAGCCTGCCCAGCTTTACTTCAAACTGAGGCGTTTTCCTGATGTCATCGAAGAACCTCATCCTGTTGGCGTAAGTTTTCCTTCTCTTGGCATTATCTGTGGGCTTGTTTATCGGCGGGGCATCATACAGGTATGCTCTGGACATATCACAGGAAATCATGCTGCAGAGCTCATGTGCAAAAGCGGAGTAATCCAAACGGGTCCTGCCAAAATCGTTCTCCAGCGTCTTTGCAAGATAACCGTTGTCAATGAGTACGACAGCTTGGCTTTCCATGGTTGGCAATACATCTCAAGAAATATGTATGTTACTAAAAACAGAGCTGCTTTTTATGAATACATGAAATTATATCAGAGATAGAGTGATACGCGCTTCTGTTAGTTAAAAGTTCAAAATAGAGTGAAGGTTGATTTAAGTGAACAATGTGGAAGATTGCAAAAATTCCCCAGATGCAAAGGATGAGGCGGAAAAGAAAGACTTCTCCGAGTTGGGAAGCGCTCTCGTCGAAACTTTTCTTAATCTGGGAATGACGGAAGAAGAGCTGCGCATATTTATTCTTAAAGAAAAGGGATTGGAAGATTTTGATATCGCCTACACGCTCAGAATTCCCTCGAGGGATATTGAAAAGCTGATCTATGCAACATACAAACAGTTTCACAGCATCTTCAAAGCTGTAAACAACAGTGAGAAAGAATTCCTTGTTACTCTGCCCTCAACACTGGTCAAATGGATGGATGAAGAAATAGAAATGAGGGGATATGAGTCAAGAGATGATCTTATACGCTGGGTAATGCATCATCACTATCAGGAACTAAGGTACGGATTGAATTTTGAATATAATGATCCATTGTACCAACAATAAAACTTCAAAAATAACATAATCTGACGTTCCTGAGCGACGTACCGATAACGTCCCCAAAGGCTCAGTCCCAGGAACCTCAGTGTTACGCTTATACTATGCACAGTCATGATATTTAAAACATTCTGCATCAATCATCGGAAGGCATATTTTACTGCAAAGAGTATTCACCGCAATGAGATGTAAACTTGTGAGAGACAACATACCTGAAATAACAGCAGCACAAGGCAAGGAATTTAGATTTACCACGGCCAGTAAAGAAGAAATGCTGAGTCTTCTGACTAATAAATTACAGGAAGAAACTTTTGAATTCACAGAAGATAACAGTGCTGAAGAGCTTGCAGACATTCTTGAGGTCGTGCTGAACCTGGCGGCTGAGATTGGAATAGATGAAAATGAACTTTTTGAGATTGTGAAGAAAAAGAGGGAAAGGAACGGAGGATTCAGCAGAAGAGTTGTAATGGAGCTTACTCCGTAATCCTGCTGATGTCGACGTTCTCCTTTACCGCATTTGTTATTTTGAGAATTTTACTCTCATCTTTAGGAGAGATGTACGCCAGGTGTCTGTTGACTGTCTCCACTGCACCCATGGTGTCCATGGAAGTAAGCAGAACTGTAACACCTTGCTCATATGCCAATGAGAGAACTGCATTTGACGGCTGGAATCCTCCCGTCAGGACGAGACATGCCAGATCAGTTGACAAGGCTGCGTTCTGAATATCTGCTCTGTCTCCTCCGGTTATGAGGGCTTTTGCCGGCATCCGTCTCATCTGAGCAACGGCAGACTCAGAATTCATGGCGCCGATCATCACATTCTCAATTACTGTATCTCTGCCTTCCACCAAAACTTCAGCAGACAGCAGCGAAGCGATCTCAGAAACCCTGAATCTTTTGAGCTCATTCATGGAAGGAACTGCACCGAGCACGCTGATGCCGCGGCTCTCCAGCAGGTCGATATATCTCTTATCCTCGATTTGATTCAGGATCACTCCTTTAAACAATCCAGGCGTCTGCTTCATGAATGAATTCAGCATGCATATTTTGTCTATTGCCGGAGAGGTTGCGGGCGATACTAGAATTATTTCTGCACCCAGATCCCTGGCGATAGCCATTCCTGAAAGATTTCCCGTCCAGCCTGTGATGATATCTCTGGTACCTTCGATGATCATTTTTTCCTTAGATACTTGCTTGTAAGCTGCACAGACTTCATCGAATGACGGCGGAGAAAAGACGTCGTAAACAAAAGGAGAGAGTTCTTCAGGAGAATAAGGAAGATCAAGTGCTGAAGCCATCAGCAGGGCGTCTCTGTCGACAGCGCTGCCGTTGAACTCTACCGAAGACTCTTTGAACGGTTTGAAGTACCCGGCGCCTCCCAGACTTTTAGCCAGCCCTAAGGCGATTGCACTTTTACCAGACCTTTCCATAACTGAACCAATGTACAATGGTTTCATTTTTTCTCCCTCCTGATTACAACTAAAGCATCCACGGCACAGCAGCCGACTTCTCCAGCCATGACTGGATTCATTTCAAGTTCCGATATTTCAGGAAAATCCACTGAAAGCTGAGATATTTTCAAAATTAAAGATTTCAAAGCTGCAATATCTGCAGGCTTTTTGCCTCTGGCTCCGGCAAGTATAGGATATGATTTTATTGATTTTATCATCCTGTCAGCCATCTGCACGGTGACGGGAACGACTCCCCTGCTTACATCTTTCATAATCTCAACGAAAATTCCGCCCAGTCCGAATGTGATCACCGGGCCGAACTGCTTGTCTCTTACCATTCCCACGATCAGCTCTCTGCCGCTGAACATCTCTTCAATGAGAACTCCGTCGATTCTTGCCTCCGGAACTGCCGTTTTTATCTTCTCCATCATTGCCGAGTAGGCCGTCCTGATGTCCTGTTCATTCTGAAGATTTAACGAAACTCCTCCCACATCTGTTTTGTGTGCAATGTCAGGAGATGAGATTTTCATAACCACAGGATAGCCGATGGCATCAGCAACTTTCACTGCCTCGTCCGCAGAGGACGCCAGTTCTTTTCTGGGAGTTTTTATATCATATGCCTGGAGGATTGTTTTTCCCTCTGATTCCGTAAGAGAGATCCGGCCTTCCTCCGCAGCTGTTCTGAGGATGTTTTGGATTTTATCACTGTCGATGACAAATCTGTCTGGAATATCCTCTTCAGATGAGCTTTTAATGTCAAGATATGAGGCCATCGCGCCTAAGGCCCTTACCGCCCTTTCCGGAGACGGATAAATGGGAATGCCGGCATCTCTGAGGATCAAAGAACCTTTATTGACTTCCTCTCCTCCAACCATCGCCGCTACGATGGGAATCTCAGCCTCTCTGAATTCAGCAACCGCTTTCGCAGCTGAAGGAATGTCGATAGTGTCTGTAGGAGCCATCATGATCATCAGCATATTTACGGCAGGATCGCTGAGAACGGCATTCAATGCCGCAGTGAATCTCTCTGCCGGTGCATCTCCCAGAATGTCAATCGGATTGTAGACTCCTGCGGCTTTCGGCAGTTTTTCATGCAGCGTGTCAATCGTTTCTTTTGAGAGCTTTGCCAGCAAGAGGCTGTAATCAGAAACTGCATCGGCAGCCATAACTCCCATTCCGCCTGCGTTTGTTACAATAGCGATATTTTTTCCATGCGGAACAGGCATAGATGAGAATATCTGCAGATAATCAGTAAGCTCTTCCAAGTTTTGAGCCCGGATCATACCGGCCTGCTTGAGGGCCGCATCATACACGCTGTCGCTTCCCGACATTGCTCCCGTATGTGAAGAGGCCGCCTTAGCACCTGAGTCCGTCCTTCCGGATTTTAAGACAATTATCGGTTTCTTTTTAGAGGTCTTCAAAGCCTCATTCATGAACTCTCGGCCTCTGTTCATCCCCTCGATATACATGCCGATTACAGAAGTATCGTCATCGTCTGCAAGGTACTGCAGAAGATCTGCCTCGTCGATGTCCAGTTTATTTCCCATCGATAGGAACTTAGAAAAGCCGACATCATACTCTTCAGCCCAGTCGAGCATTGCGGAGCACACTGCACCAGACTGCGACGTCAACGCAATGTTTCCTTCCTTTGGATATGTAGCGGTGAATGAAGCGTTCATTTTGTTGGCAGTGTTGAGCAGACCTAAGCAGTTTGGACCGAGAACTCTTATGCCGTAGTCTCTGGCAATTTTTCCTACTCTGAGTTCAAGTTCTGTTCCCTCGGCCCCTGTTTCTCTGAATCCTGCAGAAATAACTACTGCCGCCGGAACACCTTTCTTTCCTAGATCTTCCATCACAGCCGGCACTGCTACAGAAGGAATAGTGATTACAGCCATGTCAACTTTGTCTTTTATTTCCAGTATTGACTTGAAAAATGAATATCCCAAGGCTTCGCCGCCTTTAGAATTCACCGCATAAATGCTGCCGGAATATCCAGATGCAAGAAGGTTTCTGAGCACCATGTTGCCTATCTTTGACGGATCTGAAGACGCGCCTATGATTGCTATTGACTTGGGATTGAAAAGTTCCTCTGCACCTAGCATCAAAGTAGTATACGCGTTCCATAAGTTTAAGCTTCTGCATCCAGAAAAAGGGAGAGTTTAGATATTAGGTTAGGGTTGATGCTTAATAACATTCGGTGAACATCCATGTCAAAAAAAGACTTGTTAAAGAAGACGGTTAAGCACGTGGACGCGACCAAGTACGATTCCACACCAATCATCGACAGCATGAGGGAAATGTCATTCAGCTCAAGAGACACTGCCAGGGCTGCAGATATATTAGTAAAAATGCTGAAAAACAAAGACTGCACAGTCATACTCACCCTTGCAGGAAGTAGCAGTGCAGCAGGCTGTATGCAGGTCTATGCTGACATGATCAAATACAATATGGTAGACGCTGTCGTATCTACCGGCGCTTCAATAGTCGATATGGATTTCTTTGAAGCCCTGGGATTCAAGCACTACCACGGTACACAGTTCATCGATGACAATATGCTGCGCAGCAACTACGTTGACCGCATATATGACACGTTCATAGACGAAAAGCAGCTGCAAGTCTGCGACAATACAATCAAGAAGATTGCTGACAGCCTCGAACCCCGCCCATACTCTTCTCGTGAATTCATCAGAGAGATGGGAAAGTATCTGACAAAGAACGCCAAAAAGAAGGATTCGCTTGTGCAACTTGCCTATGAACATAATGTTCCAGTGTTCTGCCCGGCATTTTCAGACTGCAGCGCGGGTTTCGGACTTACGATGCACCAGCACGAGCATCCTGAGAGCCATGTATCTATTGATTCGGTGAAAGACTTCTACGAACTCACCCAGATAAAGATGGCTGCCAAGACCTCCGGTTTATTTATGATCGGCGGAGGAGTTCCCAAGAACTTTGCACAGGACACAGTCGTCTGCGCAGAATGCTTAGGAAAGGAAGTCCCCATGCATCAGTATGCGGTACAGATTACGGTGGCAGATGTTCGTGACGGCGCCTGTTCTTCTTCCACACTGAAAGAGGCATCATCCTGGGGAAAGGTAAACACCACCTACGAACAGATGGTTTATGCTGAAGCTACCACAGTAGTTCCTCTGATTTTCAGTTACGCATATCACAATGTAAACCTTGCTACACGTAAGAAATACGAGTGGACTAAGTATCTTGATTCTGAAAAGCCTGTGGCAAAGGCGCCTCAGAAAGCCAAGAAGAGTCCCGCCAAGAAAAAACCTGCAGCCAAGAAAACTACTTCGCGATGATCCGGGGTGCTTCGGCATCCTTCATTTCTTTTACCCTGTGCGGAATCTGCATGATGTCCATCAGGCGCAGGGCGTCATAGACGCTTCTTGCCGTAGCACTGTTTTCAAAATAGACTCTTATCTGTTTACAGTTTTTCGCTGCATCGTCAAGCATTCCCTTAAGCCATGCCAGTTCTGAATCTGAATACTGATGCTGATTGTCGCTAGGATTTTCAGACCTGCCTTTTCCCCTCAGTCTGATGTAGACATTATCACCTCTGCAGTCCATCGGCAGCGAGAACTCGTCAGAGATTATGCAGCCTACATTGTAATCGTCCAAGAGCTCTTTAGAAGATTTTAAAAGTCCGTTCTCGTCAAACCACGAGGGGTTTCTGAACTCTACAATGTAACTATACTTCTCTGTATCAAGCAGATCAAGAATGCCGCGCATATTTTCCCTGTTTGAAAGATTGTTCTGGTAATCTGGAGGAGTCTGAATCACTGCCGAACCAAGAACACCGCCTTCATTCAGTGTGTGCAGGCACCACTCCTCGAACTGCAGGGCTCTGTCTGCGTCTTTGAATATTTTTGACGGCAGAGTTATAGAATAATCAAATGTCTTGAGAGTCTTTCCTCTGCTCACCCAGCCGTTGATCAAATACTCATTCGGTTCTCTGTCGAACGTTGTATTTATCTCTACGGTATCAAAAAACGAAGCGTAGTATCTCAACCATTCTTCTTTCCTGCGTGCAACATCCAGAGGATAGAATCGTCCAGCCCAGTCTCCGTATGCCCAGCCACTACATCCAATAAGAACAGTCACACTCTAGTTTTAATGTCAGGCAGACGGTTATAACATTTTTCCGTTTTAAAAACGGAAACGTGACTATGCATTTTTGTTCCCTTAGAGGCAACGCACTTGCAAAAGGATATATACCAAACAATATTTACTTCGCCCGGTTAAATATGGCATCTAAAAAGAAAGGACAGGGATTTCAGTCAGCTGCTGGTTTGATCCGCTATTTTGATAACGAAACTTCTAAAGGTCCCGTTCTTAAACCTTGGGCTGTAGTAGGCATTATCATTGTAGTGATAGCCATAGTCTGCATTGCAGGATTCGTTTGGCCTGCAAACTGAGCCGAATGCCCTGTTTTTGCACTAAATAGACGTCATTCTCACTGTTAGTGAGATTATTTTTTATTATCTTTAGAGTAACCTTCACGGAACCCGTCGCTCAGCTCTCTTGCTGCGGTTTTGGCACGGCTGAATATCGATCCCAGTGTGCTGCCTGCTTTGTGAGCTGAATGTTCTACGACGTGGGCCTGATCCATTTCTCTAGCTTTGTTTTCCATCATATTTCCCATGTCTTTAGCACGCTGCATAGTTTTGCCGCCTACATCGCGGGCTTTCTGAGCCATGTTGTTGTTGCCGTTTGAAGAGTCTGAGTCTGAATCCATGATTTTGACTTTATGAGACTGCGAAGGTTTGCTTTTCATTTCATCAGAGTAAACGCTGTGCTGCTCCCTTGAGTCATCCCCCACCGCCCTCATACCCTGAGGAGTTGGTGCGTAAGCTTCCCCGACAATGCGGTATTTTGGATCATGGGCTGCCGGAGTGCGGGAAAGGGTCTCTTCCCTCAGCTGAAGCTCTTCCTCAGAGTATTTTCTCAAGTCTTCTTTTGATGAGTTGTTGTGTCCCCATGAAGCCATCATCGCTCTCTGATCCTCTCCGTATCCGCGATAGGGGTCTGATTTAGCGTCTTGAAAATTACTTCTGAGTTCCTCTTCCCTGCGGCTCATGAAGCCGTCTTCAGAAGTGTTTCCTCTTTGGATTTCTTGACTGGCAAGAGTAGCTCTCATATCTTCTCCACCATTTTTCATGCGTTCTACACGTTCTCTTGATTCAAGCTTCATTCTAATTTGCTCTCTGTCATCACTCATAATAGCTCCTCGATGCCGATTTAATCTGTGGCTACGTTCAAACGGATGATATATGACATTATCCCGATTCTACTGCGGACGAGCAAAAGAATATTATCGTCTGGAGTGATATTCTGAACGTGTCTCGGGCCCTAATTGAAATGAGTGGTGTTTTCGTAAAAAAAGAAGACAAGAACATTCTGCACAACATAAACCTGAAAATAGAATGCGGTGAAAGAATTGCTATCCTTGGGCAGAATGGCTCCGGCAAATCATCTCTAGTAAAAACAATGATCGGAGAGTACCGCTGCGACAGTTCCACCAATGGAAGCGTGAAAATCTATGGCAAGACCCTATGGAATATTTTTGACATCAGAAAGGCTTTCGGCATCGTTTCCAACGAAATACAGACAGACTTCAGAAAAGACATGACTGCTGAAGATGCTGTCCTTTCGGGATTTTTTGGATCTGTTGGTACCAATAGATCCCAACACATCGATGATGAAATGAGACAGAAGGCAGACTCTGCATTAGAGAATGTCTGCGCCCTTCAGCTTAAAGGAAGGCGCTTGAAGGCATTTTCAAGCGGCGAGATGAGGCGCATCATCATGGCTAGAGCTCTAGTAAATGATCCTGAAGCCTTGATTTTGGATGAACCGATGAATTCTCTGGACATAAGCGGAAAGTACCTGGTGAGAAGATCGATAGAAGGCTTGGTGAAGACCGGACACACGATAATCATGGTTACGCACGACCCGGTAGACATCGGCCCGGAGTTTGAAAGAATAATTATGATAAAAGACGGCACGATTATCAGAGATGGCGGGGTTGATATACTGACAAGCAAAAATCTCAGTGAGCTCTACGGTGTTTCCGTGAATGTTCACAAAATTAATGAAAGGACTATCGCTGAGTACTGAACATACGAAATGTTTTTGTTCTTGTCACATACTGAAGGCGTTTGATGAAGATCGGCATTATCTCACTGCAGGGGGCTGTCCCGGAACATATAAACATGGTATCTCAGGCCCTTGAAAATCTCGGACTGAAAGGCGAAGCTGTTGCTGTACGCCACCCTGAAGAGTTGAAACAGTCTTCTGCGCTGATACTACCCGGCGGCGAAAGCACCACTATCTCAAAACTCCTCAAAAGGTTTGATCTGCATGACCCTCTGATAAAAGCTGCTGAAGACGGCGTCCCGATCATGGGAACCTGCGCCGGATGCATTTTAATGGCAAAGGAAGGAGATGAGGAGGTAGCAAAGACTAAAACCGAGCTTCTTAAGATCATGGACATGAGAGTCAACCGTAATGCTTTCGGCAGACAAAGAGAAAGCTTTGAGGTTCCGCTTGAGATTAAGGGGTTTGATTCCCCGTTTCCCGGGATCTTCATCAGGGGTCCGCTGATTGAAGAAGTATATGGGAAATGCGAAGTTCTGTCACAATACGATGATAAAATAGTCATGGCAAAACAAGATAATCTGATAGGTTTGAGCTTCCATCCCGAGCTGTCTAGAGACACGAGAATCCATGAAATGTTTCTCAAAATGATTTGATCAAGAGTGGATGAAATAATCTTTACAAGATGGAGGTTAGAACAACTTTTTCATCTTATATCTGAATTGCTAAGCGACGGATTGAGAAGATTTTTAGACCAAATAAGGGTAAAATTATCTTGATTTTAGAGTTCAATTTACTGCATTTTTGAAGTCTTAAAATGTACTTTTTATCATATGGTCTAAATGTAAAATGATGGAATAAAAAAGGATAGACGCGCATAGTTAGCTTTAAATACTTAAATCTTGGAAAACTGTTAAAATCTTAGCTGTCGTATTTTTATAAAAAGACGTCTTCGTTATACTCGCGCACGCGTGAGCGCGCGCGTCAATCCCTGCC
>CAJKRY010000016.1 GCA_905202485.1 uncultured Methanomassiliicoccus sp. | reverse complement strand
TTACTTCACTTTAGGAAAGCGCATACCGCGCTTTTATCATGCCGGTCATTTTTCTGAATTTTCTCAAAAAGAACCCCTTTATTTCCACTGCAACTTTGTATTTAGTAACATTTGATAATTTTTGTCTGACCCATAATCTTTTTAGTATTGTTTTGGTTTTGTGAATGATTTGCACTGGAAGCTTTCACATTTTGATTGTCTATGAAAAATATTGTTGTATTGATAGTTCATATTGGATCCATATTGTCAAACTATGATGTGTGCATTTTTCAGAGTTTATGTGCAATAATCTAGAAGTTGCCTGATTAGATTTGTTTCCAGAAGAGCATATTATCTTTAAACTCAACATCCACTTTGCCAGTATCTTTCAGCCATGCAAGGTAAGAACGAACAGTGCTGCCAACAAGCACATATTGCTCAATATTCATTGTAAGATTGTACTCTGTGAACAGCCTTTGTAAAATTACCTCAAAGCAAAGCGGTTCGGTACAGATCTCAATTATCTTTTCTGCAATCTCCTGAACCTTGTTAATGTTATATTGTGCTAATTCAGAAATATCTTCGGTTGCTGCAGCATGAGCTGGTACGAACATCTTTGCCTTCAGCGATTTTACCATTTCCAATGTTTCTAAGTAAGAGGCAACATCGTAAATGAAACCAACCTGATACTTATCCAGTGTTTCTTTGCTTGACAGGCAATCGGCAAGATAAACTACATCATCAGGGGTCCGGAATCCCACCATATCAAAGAAATGTCCAGGTAGACCAATGGTCTCAAACCCTGGCGGTAGAACATCTTTTGTCAGATATTCCGCATCACTTTCCTGTGCCAATAGGAATTTATGTCTAAGGTCTTTGCAGGGATACCCACCATATAAAAACGCAGGTTCTAAAATCGGATGTCTTGTAAAGTCACAGTCAATACCGGGTGCGTATATTTTGCAGCCCGTTTTCCCCTGCAGGTATCTATTGCCTCCAATATGATCTGCGTTAGAATGAGTATTGTATATTGCGGTTAAGTTCCAATTATTAGCATCTAAAATCTGCCAGACTTTTCGCCCTGCATCCTTGTCATTTCCACTGTCAATCAAACAAACATCTAAATCATTCAGATTTACAAGTCCGATTTTTGCAGGACTTTGGATGTAATAGTTATTATCTGAAATTTGTATCAATTCATACATTTTTCTCCCCCATGATGGATGTGTCTATACCAAACTGGTTGTTGTGAGTATAGTCTCATATTTATTTTAGTGATAGTCTGCTCAAAAATAACGGTATCTGTATTTTGAGCCTGAACAAACATTCTTTTCTTCCAGGCTGCTATCTACGATTACCCTGAACATAATCCTTTCAAAATTAGATGCACCGCAGAAATCAAAGATGAATCTTTCCAAATGTATTCTAACGGATCTCCAGATAATTCAAGTTCTCGTTTTTTAGAGTGTTTGGGAATATTGAATACTAATCCAATTTGGCTATTAAGAGCCCGATTGGAAGCCTGCCTCCATTGTCACCTGCAGGAAAAGTGTAAACAACATTTTCACTCAGCACTCAGTCAGCCCATCCTTTCACTATAACCGGAGGCTGTCCCTACCAATTCGGGTGGGCGCAAATAACGCCGTCAGCATCTCTGATTTTCTGCTAGTGAAGTAAAACTATGTCATCTTCGATATGAACTGATTAACTCATTTCCAAGAATGGGCAGAGTAAAGTGTTCCTGATACAAATCATGAAACATGATGGTGATTCTTTTTTAGAGTTTTAACTGCGGTTTCTGCAATAGCGTTGTTGAAACCGCATTCGTAAGAGTGTCCTAGAAGGACTGAATCATTCATTGTAAAATTCATCTAGTCTGTTACATAATATTGAATTTTATTCAGAACAACTGCAGTAGGATAGGAAAACCAATCTATAAAAATATACAAGAACATTTTGTGTAAAATAATATATTCCATTGTTATACACTAGATTACATTAATTTTACTTGTATTAGTATCATATTATATAATTCAAATGCATGTGGGTGTTGAGGCGAGGCTTGAGAGCGTTTTGCTTTCTCTAGATATTTCGATTCCCTTCTTGATATCTATGCCTGCCTCAACCTTCTTGTTCCATCATCTATGTTTCAAATGCATGTAGATTAATATATCGGCATGATACAGATACCGGCCTTTATTTTTCAGCTTAGTTATTCAGCACTTTCACAATCCATGAGTCGACTTCTGCATCACTCATTCCCGAAAGCGGGTAGAACACCGGCAGACTGAGATTTACTGATTTTATTTTATCAAGATCCCTTAAAGTGTAGCCATAAACGGCAGCCAGCACTTTGTTTTCCTTATATAATACATCCTTTATGCTACAGTCCATGATCTTTAGGTTAGGAACCCATTCTCTGAGAAGCTTAGCTGCTCCGTCCTCCTTTCCAGCCACGATCGCCCTGCAGCCGCGTTTCATCATGAACCAGGCAGCGAGAGCGTCTTTTTCTGTTTCCACTGAAGCTACTACTTTCCCCTGACTCCCAAACGGCAGACCGCCCGGTCCAGGAATGTATTCAGTAAAGACACGTGCAGACTTTCCTCTTATTTCGATATAAAATGTTATGTCAGGCTTAGACAGGTTGACTTTTACATTTCTGTCTTCGTTCGCAATGAAAATAGCAGACCCTACTTCTCTGCCCACATCCATGCTTGAGTATGGGTGGTTGCCCTCTCTGCGGGCTTTGACTGCAAAAGACATTTCTTCGCCCATAAAGTCTCTGGAAAACTCTGCTACTGCCTGGCACATTTCAGCCATGTCACTGCTGCAGGTGTATGCCGGAGAGACTGAAGCAACGCCGAAGACTTTTGTGAGTACAGGAACTGCAGCCTCAATCTTGTCGGTGGTAACATGAATTCTGCCCTGCTCGCAGTCTACCAGAGCTTCGATTTGATAATGTGCAAGATTAGTGAGGATATTGTCAATGAGTATGTTTTCAAAATAACGTCTGACTCCTGGGCTTTTCAGACCCACTTCTGCATATCGAACTAAGATTACATCCACGAAACTTGTATTGCATATTGATTATAACACTTTGTGCAGGATTAATCTTCAATTAGTTGTTGCGTATTCCCTAGCTGATGGATCCCATACTGATGGTCGAAGTGATGGTGACGGCTGCAGCGGCCGGTATAATCGGATCCATGTTCGGGATAGGCGGCGGTTTGATTGTCATTCCCGTTCTTACATTAGTTTTCGGTCTGCCTATGAAAGAAGCCATAGGGGCCAGTTTGATTAGCATCATTGCAACTTCAACCAGCGCAGCTTCCAGATATGTGTCCAAAGGCATGGCCAACATGAAGCTGGGAATGTTCTTGGAGCCTTTCACTGTAGCAGGATCGATAACGGGTGCAGCGATAGCTATGTACCTGAATCAGGAAATCCTTTCTGCACTGTTTGCAGTAATTCTGATTTACGGCTCATATCATATGGCATATGGAAAAAAGTCGGATTCTGTATTGAAAAAGAAGACTTATCCTTCAGTCTCAGGAAGCTACATGGATGAAGGGAAAGAAGTCAGCTATGATGTTGTGAACCTTCCGCGGGGAATGGCGGCCAGTTTCGGCGCTGGCAATGTATCAGGCATGCTCGGTGTAGGGGGAGGCATAATCAAAGTTCCGGTGATGAATCTCTGGATGAACGTTCCTATGAAAGCTGCCACGGCCACATCCAACTTCATGATCGGAGTGACGGCTCTTGCAAGCGCCAGCGTTTATTATGTCAGCGGGCTTCTTTCTCCCACACTGGCAGCTTCAGTTGCCATCGGAGCATTTTTAGGGACTAAGGTAGGACCGATTCTTGCATTAAAGACAGCCAGCGACAGCATGAAAAAGATGTTCGCAGTGCTTATGATCGTCATCGCCATTGCAATGATCCTAAAGGTATTCGGATATGAGGTGATGTGATGGACGATAAGCTTAACCACAAGATAAGTTCCGTTCTGGCTGTCGGCATGACTGCCAGCATCATTGTTCTGTTCATCGGATTGGTCATGCTCATCTTTCTCGGCGGAGATTATGAAGAAGTCACAATGTCTCTTCCGGAAATTGCACACGGTATTCTGCAGGGAAACCCTATAGCCGTCATTGATTTAGGAATTATTCTGCTAATTGCTACACCTTTAGTGCGCGTAATCTCCCTGGCAGTCACATTTGCTATGAAAAAAGAAGCTAAGTTTGTTGCCGCCTGCATTATTGTTCTGGTGCTTGTAGCGGTGACCGTGATCCTGAAATCGGGAGCTTAAGTGTAAAAATTGTTATTGCAATTACAAAACTTTCATTTTTTGCAAGTTTTGTTAGTGCAGTTACAATTATTATACATGAGATCGTTATACTGCAAGTGGAAACAGCATGAATGTATCTCATGAAGTTCAGAGAACAGGGTATCTCCAAAGACTGGAAGGTGGAAAAGACCGCAGTGATGTGGTGAAGGTAATCACCGGCATCCGGAGATGCGGCAAATCAACTTTGATGAAACAGTACATTCAGAAACTGAAAGAGACTGTCGATGAAGATACCATAGTTTACGTTAATCTGGAGTCAAGGGAAGCCGAATCAATTGAAACATACAAGAATCTCAACGACTACCTGGCTTCAAAAATAAACTCAGCAAAAAGATCGTATGTTTTCCTAGATGAAATTCAAAGGGTCAGCGAATGGGAGAAAAGCATCAACTCTCTGATGGTTGACTATGATGCTGACATATACATTACCGGATCTAACGCGTACATCCTGTCTTCTGAACTTTCGACCTACTTGTCTGGAAGATATGTAGAAATAAACATGCTGCCCCTCTCATTCAGAGAATACCTGGAACTGCATCCGCCCAGCGGAGACCATGACAGATATGCCAGGTTTAAGGATTATTTATGGTACGGTTCGATGCCGATGGTTGATCCTGACGGAGATGAAGAGTTTACCAATGATCATCTGGTAGGCATATACAACACAATTCTCAACAAAGATGTTCAGCTCAGATTGGGTGTCCATGACCCGGTGATGCTAGACAATGTATGCAGACATGTAATGTCTAATATCGGAAACATCACCAGCAGCAATTCAATTTCTGGAAATACTGATTTGTCTCCCGCTACAGTAAGAAATTATCTCCGTGCATTGGAAGAAGCTTACATCATTTACAAAGCATATAGATATGACATCAAAGGAAAAAAATTATTGAAAACACGTGAGAAATATTATGTTTCAGACACGGGAATGAGAAACACAGTTCTCGGCAACTCGGCTGGAGATGATATCAGCAGGCAGATTGAGAATGTTGTCTATCTTGAATTATTACGCAGAGGATATGCTGTGAATATAGGCAGCTACCGTGATTATGAAATAGATTTCACAGCCAAAAAAAGAGGCACCATTGAGTATTTTCAAGTAACCCAGACTCTCTTGCCTGAAGACACTTACGAAAGGGAAGTACGGTCCTTGAATCTGATAGATGATAACTTTTCTAAAACCATTCTCTCATTAGATCCATTTACACGCAACATCGGCAACGGGATAAAACACATCAATATTCTGGACTGGCTGCTTAGTTCTCATACGGTTGGATAGGGCTCTTGAAAATTCTACATAGAAGCTTGCAGCAATCTGGCCTATGCAAAAACATTTCACACATTATTTAAATATTTTCTAAAAAGATACAGTTGACATGCCAATAGGTCTAGGGGTAGATACAGGCGGAACTTTTACAGACGCAGCGATAGTGGATTTAGACAGCAAAAAGATTCTTTCAAAATCCAAGTCTCCTACAACATATCAGGATCTGTCGATTGGAATACTGGGAGCGATAGATGGAGCATTAGAATCATGCAGTGTTTCTCCTAATGACATAGACATAGTCGGACTATCTACGACCTTGGCTACCAACTCCATTTTGGAAGGAAAGGGTGGAGAAGTAGGACTTCTCGGCATAGGATGGACTCCCAGAGACGACTGGGAACTGGGATGTAAGAAATCAACATTCATTGCCGGAGGTTATGACTCATGGGGGATGAAGTCAACAAGTATGAATGAGAGTGAGTTGGATAAGGCTTTAGAGTATATCTGCGACGGTGTTGATGCTGTCGCAGTTTCAGGAAAATTCAGTGTAGCCAACCCCATGCAGGAGTCAAATGTAAAAAGAAAGATCATGTCAAAGTACGGCCTGCCTGTAGTGCTTGGACATGAAATGAGTGCGGAACTCGGCATATATGAACGCACTGTCACCGCCGTACTGAATGCTCAGCTGATGCCGATAATCAGCTCATTTTTAAATTCGATGGAAACATCTCTCAACACCCGCGGGATTACAGCCCCTGTTTACGTCTTTAGGGGCAACGGCGGCCTGATGGATCTCAAGACAGCTAAAGAAATTCCTGTGGAGACTCTTCTCTCTGGCCCTGCTGCATCTCTCATGGGCGGCCATGCACTTTCCGGAAAGGACAGCTGCATGGTTGTGGATATGGGCGGAACCTCAACAGACATTGTCTGTTTAAAAAACGGCTTTCCACGCTTGAACACTGAAGGAGCAATGGTAGGAAAGTGGAGAACTAGGGTGAATGCTATCGACATCTGGACATGCGGACTGGGAGGAGACTCAAACGTAGCTATCAATGACAAAGGCAACATCACAGTCGGTCCCGATAAAGTGGTTCCTCTGGCAGTCGCTTCGATGAGATACCCCGGCCTAAAAGACAAAATGCTAGAAGAGAACATCTTGTCATTTTATGTTCCATCCAGGCCGGCTATTTCAAACATGACTGAAAAAGAAAAGACTGCACTTAAGTTTGTAGAAGAGAATGCCCCCTGCAGCATTTATGAAGCTATTTCTAAAATTGAGGGTATTGTCTTCATAGAAGATGAGCTTGTAAAATTGAAAAAACGCGGGTTTGTAAGCCTGACGGGGCTGACTCCGACAGACATTATGCACTGCCGCGGAATTTACGAGTCCGGAGATACAAAGGCATCAAAGTTAGGTTTGAAGATTTTCTTTGACAAGTACGGCGATGATGATGCCGATCTTTCTGAAGTTATCACAGATTTAGTGATAACCCGCGTTAGCGAGGAAGTGATTAAGAAGTCTTTGTCAGATAAGAACATTCTTCTGAGAGATGATTCTGCATTTGAAACACTTCTGCGTGCTGCTGCCGGGTCTGATTTATTCAACGATCTTTCGATTGAGACGCACATGAAACTGCCTTTGATCGGAGTCGGTGCTCCTGCCGAGATTCTCATAGAACCCGTGTCTAAAAAAATGGATGTGGATATGATTATCCCGCAGGGATATGAAGTCTGCAATGCGGTGGGGGCTGTACTCAGCAAAATTATCGAGTCTGTTACAGTAAAAATCTACCCCAGTGCAGACTATACATACAGAGTATTCAGTCCAGGCTCATCGCCGATTGAGTATTCCACATTGGAAATGGCCAAAAGTTCTGCCAGAACTGCTGCTGAGAATCACGTCATGGACAAAATGAAAGGTGCATCTGTAACGGATGTGCAGCTTAATATGGAAGTTACAGAACACAGATTCTGCGACGGGTACGGTAAAGAAATGAAGTTCACCAACTGGGTCGATGTCACCGCCACTGCAGTTGGAAAACCTAGAATGAAAATGTGATTTGAACTGCATCATTACATTCAGAGAGTGTTGCGTGTAGATCGAACAGCCCACATAATCTAATTTAAAAATATTGCAGTTGACTGCAATATTCATTCATAAATTTAAGAATGTTAAAATAAACTGCAATATTTTTAAAGTACTTCCATCATAGTGTAGATTATTCAGCCTAATCAAACTGTAGTGCGAAATAATTATCTTAATCATCTATGTTGGAAAGATCGTACAAACGTGATTAAGATCGTCACGGGCATGAGGGGATGTGGTAAATCCACATATTATTGATGCAACATATGGAAAAACTTCGTGAATCTGGAGTGGAAAATATTGTATACATTAATTTTGAGTCCAAAACAGCAGACGACATAGTAGACTACAAAGATCTCAATGATTACCTTGAAAAAATATCGATTCATCAAATCGAGTTTACATTTTCCTTGATGAATTGCAGAGAGTTCATGGATGGGAACGTGCACTAAATTCACCTTCAGTGGATTACCATGCCGACATATACGTGACTGGTTCAAATGCATACATGCTGTCTTCTGAACTGTCGACTTATTTATCTGGCAGGTATGTGGAAATTAAAATGCTCCCTTTGTCATTTAGAGAGTATATTGAACTTCATCCAGCAGATTCTGAAAATTCAATAGAAAAAAGATTTCAAGATTATTTGGAAAAAGGAGCGATTCCACTTATTGATCCTGACGATGAAGTGCATACGGACGAACTGCTTCAGGGCATATATTCAGCCATTCTGGGAAAAGATGTTTCGTCTCGTTTAGAAATTGTTGATGTTTGTGCCCTTGATGAAATTATGATGTTTCTCATGTCAGATGTAAGAAATGTGACGAGCAACTCTGCCATAGCTAAAGAGACATCTTTGAGTCCAGCAACAGTAAAACGGTATCTTCGGGGATTAGAAGATGCATTTTTGATTTACAAAGCATATCGTTATGATGTCAAAGGAAAAAGAATGCTGAAAACTACAGAAAAGTACATGCCGCAGACACAAGAATGCGCAACGTAATTCTGCACAGTACTGGAGATGTAGGCAGAGTGCTTGAAAATGCTGTGTTTCTAGAGCTTCTGCGAAGAGGGTATTCAGTTACATCAGGTAGTCATTATGACAGGGAAATTGACTTTGTAGCTACAAAGAGAAAAGAAGTCAGATACTACCAAGTGGCATTGACTATTCTGGACGAGAACACATTCAATAGAGAAGTTCTATCCCTGGAATCTGTACCTGACAATTACCCTAAGACAATTTTGACATTGGACAGGATTAATAAGTACTCCATCAAACGGAATAGTTGCTATGAATGTAATAGATTGGATGCTTGGAAAACAGGAATTGTGATCTACACACCAAGTTTTGTTATTAGAAGCAGCTAACTTGAAGCATTATTTTTTCATTTTTAAGAGTTGTTTTAGTCTATGATATAGTAAAAGTAACCTCACCAAAAACAGCCTTAGTAGTCATGCAAATTTGTCATACAAAATATGGTTTACACATGGCAATTGGATGTGTCTAGAACAAGATTATAATCACAAACAAATAATACAATAAAATTAATAGTATATAGTAAAATTACAATTAAATTTAAATAGTTAAACAAACGAGAGTTTTAAATATTTAGTACTTGGAAACTGTTAAAATCTTACTTGTCGTATTTTTATCGAAAAGTACCTTCGTTATACTCGCGCGCGCCTGGGAGCGCACGTAAATCCCTGCCCGCAAATTTGTCAAGTTATTTTGGCGTTTTCAAAGACTTTCTTTTGAAAAATTTCGATGTTTTTTACACAGATTTTCACTAGTTTTTTCAAAATTTTCACTCAAAACTCCACTCACGCTTCGCTTTTCTAAGTCCCTAAAGACGGGGCTGATACGGGCCCGCGATTTTCATGCGTATGTATCGACTTAAAAACAGCAGAATCAAGCAGAAAAACAGTAAAATGATTGATCCAGCAGTGCAAAAAACCACCGCTGCGATTTGTACCGTATGCGTTTAGATATTTTCTGCCAAATTCTAGAAAATAAAGCTGCACTGCATTCAACAAAATGCCCAAGTCTGATGATTACGAATCTTTTAGAGTCCAGGCTACTTCATTTCTTGGATTTGATCGGCGTAAATGCTGACAATGCTTCCGAATCTACTATGATGCAGATGAAAGAGTCTGGCTTGATATGTATAATCAAACGGAACCTCCGCATCTGTTAATAACATGGTTTTTGAAAGGTGTTGAAAGCGATGCCCGGCATCACCACAGCTCGTAATCTGAGCTGTCAGGCTGATCTATTCCTAACTTTTTGAGGAACTCCTTCTGCTTCTTTGTTAACTCACTGAGTCTCCAGATGTTTCCTATTTTTCCGATCTTTAACTTGCTCATCTCACTGATGACGTCGGGAATCCAGATGTTCTGCAGCATATTTTCTTTTCTCATTCTGTTCAGAAGAATCGTTCTTAAAATCAAAGCGATGAATTCGATATAGAGCATGCCTTCGACTGATTCTCTCGAAGAAAGATACTTTACTCCTCCTTCCATTGATGACTTGAGCATTCTGAATTCTTCTTCAGCATCATTTCTGTGACGGTATCTTGATAAGACAACGTCCCACGAATCATTGCTTGTTGTCAGCAGTATCGCTATGCCGTGTCTCTTGATGTATTCGTCGACTAACTGCTTATTTCTCGTTATTTTGATTCTGCCTTTATCGCTGGTAAATTCTAAAAGCGAGACTAATCCCTTCCTGCCTTTCAATTCTTTAATTAACTCGTCATCCCAGTTTTTTCCGCTGTAAGTTTCTTCCAAGTCTGTCAGCCTGCCGAAGAATGCATCGTCGCTTACGCTGTCTCTTGACTTTTCATAGTAAGCTATCGACCTGTAACGGTACTTTCCTACTTTGACCGCTGACTCGTATATTCCGATTGATTTTCCCTTGAACATACGCCTTCTGTCAGAATCTTCGATTTCATCGAAGCATTCGTCAACTAAGTTTCTCACAGCTTTGTTTGCGTATGTTCCTGGAATCGTAAATCCGATTCCGCAGTCTGTGAGACCGTTTAAATTGAAAGCGCTGAAGAACCCTCTGTCAATGAGAAAATGAGAACTTCCTACTCCTAATTCCCTCACTTCTGAAACTAAGTTTGAAAGAGTCGATACGTCTCTGATACTTCCCGGAAATACTTTGTAGTAGACTGGTAAGTCTGTATCTAATGAATGAACCAAGCCTAAGTTCATCTGCATCATGTTTGTCGACTGATAATTCTTTCCAAACTCTGCGTATTCATTTAATTTCGATAATGAGTCAAAGCCTGTGATGTCATAAATTAAAACATCGTCATTGCTGATCTGCGAAGATAAGAAGCTGTAACGGTCCTTAGAGTTTTCATAAATTGACTTTAAGAATCTGCTTAAGTTCTGAGAACTGAAGAACTCTGCATCGAGTTCTAACATCTCAGGAAGAAATGATTCTTCCATTAACGTCTGAATATGTCTGAGAGAAGAAGGACTGACGATACGCATGATAGCTAACGCCATCAGCTTGTCTGCATCTTCTTTGTGAGCCTTTGTTAATTTATCGTATAAACCGCTCTGTGAAGCCAGTTCTAGAAGTAAATAGTAGGGTCCGAAAGTCTTGCCGGCGGAGAATGTTCTCTGCGAAGTCTTTTCCTGAATTAAGTTTCCTTTTTCATCGCATTTGCCGATGTACTTTCTGATCTGTTTTGTCTTCTTTGCTTCAGGATCCCAGTATCCTTCTGCTTCGTAGAGATAATAATTGCCTTTGATCTTCTGCACGACTTTGAATACCATCTTATAAGTAATAACTATATCGATACTTAAATGTATGTATTATGATCAATCGTCCAGAATAATTACGATTTATAACCTATTACTAACATGTGCGGAGGTTCCGATAAAAACGATCGAATTTAAGGTTGCTAACACTTCGGAGAGTCTGCTAAACAAGACTCTCTGCAGACTGCAAGAGGCATATATTAACCGATTCAAAATACTGCTTAGCCATACTATCAATCAATGCAGAAGCTCTTTAGGAACGCAACTGCTTCTTATTTTCTTTCGATATTCTGCTTTGTATTCTGCACCGTTTCATGACTTAAATGAGTATGAATTGAATCATAACTGTGTAATCACATTTCCAAAAAAAGAACCAGCAACAGATCTCTGCTCGTTTTGAACAGCATTTTATAAAAATTTAATTCTGATGCCCAATGACCCAATCAAAATTAAATGAGATTACATCAAAAGAGTAAACAGGATACTGATTGTAATCAAGGATGATTGCTTGAACGAACTTATATAAGAGACATTTTAGACATTCGGTTTGTTTGAAACTTCTTTTCTTAAGTATTCTGTCAGAAGTTATATGAAAAGTAGTGTGAACATCGAATGATGTTTCACCCACAGAATTATACTGAATTCATAATGCAGGAATTCTGAATTCGTTGATAATTGTCTAAAGTCCTTCACTCTTTGATCGCGTTGATTATGCTCTCTAAGCGTGAAAGATATCCGTTTTCCTCTACGATTGTGCCGGTAACGATGACGTCTGCTCCGGCATCTCTGACTTCCCTTGCTGCAGTTGCATCGCGGATTCCTCCGCCTACAATCAAAGGCACTGAGATTGATTTCTTTACATAGGAAATCATGTCAGAAGGCACATGTGCAGGAGCCCCGCTGCCTGCTTCAAGATAAACGGAGCGCATTCCGAGAAGTTCTCCCGCCAAAGCATAAGAAGCGGCGAGTTTAGGGTTGTCCCGTGGAATTACATCCGCCTGACCCACTTCACCGACTTTCATTCCTGGTTCTACAATGATGTAGGCCATTGAAAGCGGTTCGAGACCGAGCTTCTTAACAGCAGGAGCACCTGCGACCTGCTCTCTTATGACCCAGTCTAAGCTTCTGGAGTTAACCATGCTCATGAAATAAATAGCATCACAGTTTGCAGACATGGCACTGGCACCTGAGGGAAAATAAATGGAAGGAACGTTGGAGTTGTGTTTGATCTCTAAAGCAGTTTTATCAAGATTATCCTGTGTGACTCCGGTGGAACCGCCGATCATAATGGCATCAGTTCCCAGAGCGCAGGCATCTTTGGCGATTTTTCCTGCTTCAGAAGGATCTTGGGAAGCAGGATCAATAAGAGTCATGTGTAAAGTGCCGGTTTTCAGCTTCTGCAATAGATAATCTTCAACACTCATAATAATCCACCCAGTAAAAATGCGATCAACGCAACGAACATGCCATATTTTGCAAACTTCTGTCCCTTTTTGGGATTCTGATGGAGAACTGCAGCGGAGTATATGAATATTGCATCTGCAACCAGAACCACTGCCAGATATGCAAATTCAAACCTCCCGGACAGATACGGTTCGAATGATAGAACAACTGCTGCAACAAATAAAATTGAAGAAATAATCGAAGCGTTTTTCTTTCCGATCTGCTTCGGAAGAGTCGTGCGGTTAAAGTCGGCATCCATGTCCTGCACGTCTTTAATGATCTCCCTTCCCAGGGTAGCTAAGAAAGCCATCAGTCCCATGGGAATTGTGACTTCAATGTGTCCGGTAATGGCACCTCCCAGAAAGAACAAAGCGGAAGTCAGCCAGGCGATGGAGAGATTGCCGATGAGACCGAGCTTTTTAGTTTTCAGCTCATAGGCGATCATTACTGCAGCTGCTACGATTGTGATGATGAAGGGAACCAGACCTAAGAACACTGAGACTGCACAGGCAATGATGAAAGTAACAATCGAGATATTCTTGGCAGTCTGCGGTTTTATTTTGCCGGAAGGCAGAGGGCGTTCCGGATGTGCAAACTTATCCAAATCACGGTCGAGATAATCATTCAGAGAATTTCCGCCGATGATGAAAAAGATTACAGTAATGCATCCCAGAGCTAACTCAAGAGGATAATCTACTATATCCCTGCCGACAGCGATCAAAACTCCGAGAACTACACCAAACGCTCCCATGATGCAGTTGCCAATGCGGAATAGCTGCAGATACCTATTCACGGGGGTCAATCTGCAATTGGGATATAATCTCTTTCACTGTCCGCTTCGCAATTATTATAAGGAACCGGGCTGGTGAGTGAAAGGATGCCTGCTGATGCAAATGACGAGATAAAGTGGATCTACTCGCTCGTGGAGGGTCATTTTCCTATCTATGAATCGAAGGTAGATGCCAACAGCATCACGCTGTACGTCAATCCTAAAGACAGAAGTACAGTAAGCGCAGAATTCAGCGAGATTCAGAAAGAACTCAGGGCCAGGGGATTCATAGCCGCCTTTGACTACACCGGCGGCGAATACATATTGTTAATTCTCAGGAACCCTGCACAGCAGACTGTCAAAAAGAAAAAGACGCTGCTGAACAAGGTCCTTCTGGTACTGACATTTATCACCACTACGATAGCAGGAATGGTTCTGTGGTCAGGATATGATTCCTCGTCGGGGACGTGGACTCTGCGCACTGCGCTGATGGGTGCTGTGACCTTTGCAGTTCCCCTGATGGCAATTCTCGGCATACATGAGCTAGGGCATTATTTTGCTGCTAAGAGGCACGGCATCAGTGCTTCGCTGCCGTATTTCATCCCTTCTATTCCGCCGTTCGGGACATTCGGGGCATTCATATCGCTCAGGGAGCCGATGCCTGACAGGAAGACTCTTGTAGATATAGGAGCAGCAGGACCGATGTGCGGTTTCCTTGTTACCATACCTGTGGCACTGTTAGGTCTTTATCTTACAGGACAAGGTGGAGTTGTAGCCGGAGACATCACTGCCGGAGCCGCTTATGTCACAATTCAGCCGATCTACAGTCTTATGACTTACTTTTTCCCGTCGGTAGACGGACTAGTAATGCATCCGACGGCTTTTGCAGCCTGGGTTGGATTCTTTGTTACAGCTATCAACCTGCTGCCGGTTGGACAGTTAGACGGAGGGCATATTGCCAGAGGCCTGTTCGGAGACAAGGCAAAGTATCTCGGATACGCGGCATTTCTGGTGCTGTTCGTCTGCGCTATGCTCTACGACGGATGGTTGATCTTTGCCCTGCTGGTGCTTCTGCTAGGAATAACTCATCCTGCTCCGTTAAACAACATGTCCAAGATTGATAATAAGACCAAAGCTTTCGGAGCAATCACGCTGCTACTTATTCTGGTAACATTTGTACCAGAACCACTGCATGTAGCTGAAGCTGATTACTCATTCAACGTGGAAAATGTGCAGTATCCTGAAAATTCAATCACATTCGAACTGATAAACACCGGCAACACCGGTTATGATGTGGAAATTTCCATAGCAGAGATGGTAGAATACAAAATGTGGGCTGACGGAAAAGAGTTCGAAGGAAAAGTGCATCTTGACGGCGGCAGTTCAAAGGAAATAAAGATAGAAGTCTACTCAGACAACCCAGACTTAACGAAAGTTACGGCATACATACATTCTCCAGGAGACGAAGATCTTCAAACATTCAGTCTCACTTACTGAGAATGTAGTAATGCCTTGTGAGGGACTTATGTACTCTCTGAAAATGACTTTCGCGTATCTCTAAAGAGTATCTATTTCCCGGACACTCTCTGGGAAGCACGATCCCGCAGACTCTTCCGTCTGAAAGAATTTCAGAGACAGACTTCAAGGCTCTGTCATAAAGAGACGCAAGCTCTTCATTTCTGGTGCTTGTAGAACGCCCGTAAGGAGGATCGGTAACGATTGTTGTAATGTCAGAAAAAATATCTGAAACACTCCCGATGTCTGAGATCTGCACATCTGCATCATATCCAAAATGCTGAAGATTTTCGAGGCAGCCATCTACCATGAAAGGATCAATGTCTGAACCAGCAGCCTTTATACCCATGGAAGCAGCTTCAAGAAGGATTCCGCCGGTACCGCAGAAGGGATCAAGGAGGGTTTCTCCTTTTTTCACGCCGGTCAGATTGATAAGCGCCCTGGCATAGCGCGGATGCAGAGAGATAGGAGAAAAGAAGGGCCTTTTTGCCACTCTTCTGTCTTCAAAAACTGCTCTGTCGATTTCACATTCAGAGATATAAAAATGAAGGCCGGAAGAAAGCAGCACTCTCAGTTCCACATCGGGATTCTTCAAATCCACTTTGCAGCCTTTCTTCACACTAGCTCCGATAGAGGCGCTCAAAGCCGCAGCGTTGACTTCACACATGGACTGCCCGAACTTTTTAGATCTCACAGCAAACGTCCCTTCAGGAAGATCTAGTGAAGAGGAGAACTCTTCTGCCTCTTCCAGACGGCATGATCCCAGGTATCTGCCGATGCGCCTGGTCAGAGCTATCCTTTCACAAATATTATTTAAAAATTCAGGCCTGAATGAGATCACCACATAGCCTTCGCCTGAAGCAATTACGTGCGACTCATCAGTTTCAGAACAGCAGAGAGCAACAGCTTCCGCTGCGGGAAAGGTGTCGTGCTCTCCCGATAATTCAAAAAAATAAGGAATGAGGCCTCTGTGAGGCTCCATTGGTTTAATCTCTAACTCCTTCTTCGCTAACAGTTATAACTGCCTCCGCTTCGGGGAGGTTCGGGGAGTCTATCAATCTTGCGATACGTTTTCCGCCTTTGCTCTTGCGTAAGTAGAGACGGTAAGTAGCGGCATGACCGACGATATGACCTCCGATAGGCCTTGTAGGGTCTCCGAAGAACGCATCAGGTTTTGAAGACACTTGGTTTGTAACGGCGATCACAGCAT
Source organism: uncultured Methanomassiliicoccus sp. (assembly GCA_905202485.1). Lineage (GTDB taxonomy): Archaea > Thermoplasmatota > Thermoplasmata > Methanomassiliicoccales > Methanomassiliicoccaceae > Methanomassiliicoccus_A. Next base: position 3,671 of record CAJKRY010000016.1, on the reverse strand, counting down.
TGTGAAGATCTGCAAACCTCAGCAAGTCGTGCATGTGCTTGTTCAGATTCTGCTGTCTTTCAGCCAGCGATCCGCGTCCTACATATTCTGCACGGAAATGTGCTGTCAAAGAGTCTACGATCAGCAGTTTTACATTCATCTCATGAGCCAGTTCATTTGCCTTTTCTACCAAAAGCATCTGATGATGGGAGTTGAATGCGCGTGCTACGTGTATCTTCTTTAATACTTCTTCCGGGTCCAAGTCCAGAGCGACAGCCATCTGCACTATACGCTCAGGCCTGAAGGTGTTTTCAGTATCAATGATGAAAACGTCTCCGTTCAGTCCGCCCTCTTCAACCGGCCTGGTAGCATTTACAGCCAGCTGGAAACAGATCTGAGTCTTTCCGCTTCCGAACTCTCCAAAGAATTCGATGATGGACTGGCTTTCAAGTCCTCCACCCATCAGGTCGTCAAAGGCCTTGGAGCCTGAACTCAGCCTGTTGATGCCCTTTCTGCGTTCCAGGATGATGTCTCCGGTTTCAAATCCGCCCACATCAGCCATCTGTTTCGCAGATGCAATGATCTTTGTAGCTGTGCTTTCTCCGATCTCTACTAATTCCGCCAGGACCTTCGGGGACTCTACCGCGATAGCCATTAAATCGCTATAGCCGGCGTCACGCAATTTTTCCGCAGTTGCAGGTCCAACTCCAGGCAACTCTTCTATGGTGTTTCCGGTCATATTATACCTCAAGTTTGTAAGCTCCGCGTTAGCTTATATACTTATTTTGGGGGTCGGTGAAAGTACCCCCCCCCCTCGGATGTATAATCACGTGCGAAGATTGAAATTTTTGAAATGTATCCATCTCCAATTCAACGCTAGATGGCACAGGGGGAGTTTGGCACGATAGATCTTAAAAACATCAATTATAACAGGATTTTCAAAAGGTATGATCTGGATCTGGAATCACAAGAGGATCCGGAAGAGCTCGTTTACAGAATGGTTCCTGAAGACAGCCATCTCAGAAAAGTAAGCGAGGATATCGTGTTCATGCGTTACAAAGATATCTCAGAGGATGTCACCTCGGCCATGGAGGCTTTCAGCCCTGAGGAAGTTATCGAACAGGGACTGATAAAAGGCATGGAGATTGTCAGCGAGCTGTACGGCCGAGGAATCTATTATTTCCCGCATGTAATGATGGCCGCCGACCTTATGGACCGCGGGCTGAAGATGTGCGAGTCTCATCTGACTAAGGAAAGAGAAACTAAAGGCAAAATCATAATGCACGTGGCTGAAGGAGATCCGCATGATATCGGCAAGAACATCGCCGCTGTACTTTTGAAATCCAACGGTTATACTATCATAGATATGGGAAGAGATGTTCTGATGCAGGATGTCGTCAATGCCGTAGAAAAAGAAAGGCCTGACATCGTCACCGGCACGGCACTTATGACTACTACCATGTCCGCCTTCCCCAAGATTGCTTCAAGGCTTTATGAGAAAGGTATGGAAATTCCCTTTATGTGTGCCGGGGGAGCAGTCAACAGAGATTACGTTGAGTCTTTTCCGATGGGAGTGTACTGCGTCAAAGCAGCAGACGGTCCAGATTTAGCTAACAAAATTGTGACTGAAGGATGGGACTGGAAGAAAATCAGATCCAACTGGGACCGTATCATAGCTAAAAACAATAAAATGAGGGGTGAGTGAAATGTCCCTGAAACGTTACACGAGAATGGAATATACATCGCCGGATGACATGGTCTTCGGAGAGGCTAAATATCCTGTATCATACGGGCTGGGGCAGGTCATCGGGGCGGGTGTCGTCGTTCCTGAGATTAAATTCGCTCCCAGAGTCGGAAGCGAGAAGACTCCCGAAAGCCTGAGAAAAGAATTTGTCGATTATATTACAAGAGATATTCTTGACAGAGCAGTCACATTAGGATTTCCCGCTGTGCAGCTGGAGAATGAGCATATTTCCCATATGACCAATGATGCCGAGCATTATGCCAAACCGATAGTTTCCGGTCAGAAGGAATTGATGCAGAAGTACCACGATCAATATGACATTGCGCTTTCCATCAGGCACACCATTGCAGATCCGAGAATGGCTGAATTGGGCCTGAGAGAAGAAATGGATCAGAAACATTCCTATCCCCAGAAGATTATTGAATCATGCCATGTCGCGGCTGAAAACGGCGCTGACCTGCTGTCAATCGAGTCTGTAGGCGGGAAAGAACTTGCCGATTATTCTCTTTTGAGGCAGGATATCAGAGGATGGCTGTTCGGCATCGGCTATCTCGGCTCGATAGATATGGAATGGCTGTGGCCTCAGATCATTCATATTGCCAAAAAGAATAGGATCAGAGCAGGAGGAGACACTTGCTGCGCCGGCGCTAACACGGCAATGTTCCTTGCCGGCGGCTATATGGATAAAGAAATTCCAAGAACATTCTCCGCTGTCACACGAGCTATTGCTGCAGCCCGTACTTTAGTGGCATGGGAAGCCGGTGCCACCGGACCTGACAAGGACTGCGGTTATGAAGGACCTATTGTTAAAGCCATTTCCGGCAAGCCTACTTCTCAGGAAGGGAAAAATTCCCACTGCGCCCACATGGATCTGATGGGCAACCTGATCGCTCAAGTCTGCGACTTATGGTCTAATGAGTCTGTGGAGTACCATCCTGAATTCGGAGGTTCCTCAGTACAATGCTGGTTAGGAAACATCGGCTATGAAGCTGCTTTAATGAATACAGCAAAACAGCTCAAACAGGACCGCTTGCTCCGCGATCTGTACATGGCAACTGACAGATACAGAAGCCCTGAAGCTTTTATTTTGGCATATGACAACGCTTACAAGATCGGACAGGCAATCGTTGAGTACGGTGGAGACATCTACATGAGAGCCAAGGCTGCCGCCATGACTGCCGCTAAGCTGATTGAGGATGAAAGCAAATTCGGAAGACTGAAGCTGTCTAAGCATGAACAGGACATGCTGAGAAAGATCATTACTGATCTGAGCGCTCTTCCTGATGAAGAAGGAAAATTCATAGATCAATGTCTTTCAGTCTACAAGGATGTGCCTAAATTCAATCCTAAAAACTATGATCTTTACTACTGAGGCGGGCGTGGAGAAAACAATCAATGAAAATGCCAGAAAGCATCGAAACCATTATGTTCGCTCCGTACGGCATGAATTGCAAAGTCTGCTATAAGCACTGTTATCACAGAAAGCCTTGTGCCGGCTGCTTAACTAATAATATGGACAAACCTGAACACTGCCGTAAATACAAGATTAAAGATTGTGTTCAGTCCAAAAACTTAAATTACTGCTTTGAGTGTTTAGAATTTCCTTGCAAACAAATAAGATATCTTGAAAAAAGTTATAACAAAAGATATCAAGCAAGTCTGATTGAGAATAGTGAGTTTGTGCAGAAACATGGTTTAGAAAAATTATGGAGCAGCAGAAAGAAAGGTATACCTGTTCAAAATGCGGTGGCATCATCAATATTCATGACCAAGAATGCAACGATTGTCAAGAAAAAATGAATAGATGATGTTTTACTTTTCTTAGAAGTAAAACTATCTATTTAATATTTAACACATTTTTAAATAAAATCAAACTTAAATAGATTCAAAAAGAAAGAAAAATAGAAAGGAGTTTACTGACGTCATTATTGTTGACGTTCAGTAATTT
>CAJKRY010000015.1 GCA_905202485.1 uncultured Methanomassiliicoccus sp. | reverse complement strand
AGCTTCAGCTGACTGATAGCAATGTCAAAAATATCGCAGAGGTCTATATGCTGACGTCCAGACACATAACAATCTTGTAGGAATAATAAAACAATATATATGGATGCCACTAGGATTCTAAGTAAGGATAAAGATGATCTGGGTATGCATTTGTGATTGATTATAAGATTAATTCTTGGTATGTAATTCAATACAATACACAAGCATCGTTATTGAAATTTGACTATTTTTTAAGCATCAGTAGAATGTTTAGTTTTGACTGCACTGCTGGATAGATGCAATATCTCTAAGTCAAAGACTGCCATCTCAAAATAACAAAAACTCTATAGCATTGAATAAGAATACTGGTTCGTGCATCCAGCTGTAATTAAACATTTCATGAGATACCCGTCTCAGCTAAAAGTTGTCAAACTGCTGCTGTCTAACGGCATGTGCATAAGAAACGGCAGAGTATACAGCGGGGAAGTTGAGATCGCAGACACAGCGATTGCCCGTGTTGTAGATGTGGACAGAAGAATTGTACGGACTGCAATTGAAACCATTGAACAGGACGATGAGCTCAATAAGATATTTTCTTCAATACTGCCGACAACCATGCTGAAAGATGTTGCTTCCGTAATGGGCTGGGGCTGCATTGAAATCGTTCCTTCAGATGCTAATGAGCCTGGAATTCTGGCATCTGTAGCATCCATTATAGCAGAAACCGGCATCAGCATAAGGCAGGCCATGGTAGATGATCCGGACCTGACTGAATCTCCAAAGCTGTATGTCATTACAGATGAGCCTGTGCCATCTAAGATCATTCCTGCACTCATGGACTGCAAAGGAGTCAAAAGCCTGACAATCCACTGATTGACCGATTAAATTCAAAGAGGCTGCAGATGAATAAAGTAAAGATAACAGTTCTAAAAACCACGCTGGACAAAGAACTCGCTTCTGAATATGGAGCAGAAGGTCTGACAGAATGCCCGATGATGAAATCCGGGCAGATTTTCTATGCAGATTATGCAAAGCCTGAAAGTTTCTGCGATGAAGCATGGAAAGCAATTTACCAATACGTTTTCGCTCTGGCACACGGAGCAGAAAAAGATCTATTTTACTACGGTGACTGGGTAAAGATTCCGGGAGTCGCTATCTGCAGCTGCAATGACGGCCTGAGGCCTGTGATATTTAAGGTCGAAGCCACTGATGAAAAATCAGAAGTCAGCTACACGCCGGTAAGATGAATACCAAAAAGAAATGAGGATGCCAGCGATTCATTGTTGTCTGCTCAATTCACGAAATGATAAAGAACGCATAATTCAAACTCAAATTCATCTCCGCTGACATCTAAGTCGCTTACTTTCATTGTTCTTATCTCAACTGATTCAGCTTTAGCAACTTTACCAGGCTGCCACTGCCTAATGTACCATACCTCTCCCTGCATATCCACAATGTCCTGAAGATAAACGAGGAGCTTTTTCACATAACTTCTTCTCTTTTCCATATCTCCGCTGTTCCCGTATGGGTAAAATGAAGGATTCAACCCTGATATGTAGAGATTAGGCGGAAGTATGCTTGGCAGATCTGAGAGACTGTTGACATATTCAGCATACCGATCATCCAGACCCATCTGCTCCTGATCCGGCTCTAGCTTATGCTGTCCAAAGTAAGGGGTGCTCACTCCTCCTGGAAATTCTAAACCGTGCTCTTTAGAGAAGCCTTCTGGAAGTTCCTCATTGCAGCCCAGTAAAGTTACGCAGCAGGGAAAATCACCCCACTTATACCGGGGAAACTTTTCTACTTCGCTTAATGAAGGAGCAGCATCTCTGCTGACAAATCGATAGATCATTGGACAGTATAGCTCAAATTCATCAACATTAAGATCCAGATCGTCAACACACATGGTAATCGTACGATTCTCTTCCACACACATCAGCATGATTGGCAGATACTGATATACCAGACAGCATTCACCCATTGTTTCTACTACGTGTCTGATATATGCTCTGACTTTTTTCATCTCCAATTTTTCAGATTCATAAATGTCGCCTTGTGTAAGATGAAATCCTGTCATGTCTTCATACAGATAGATGTACCGTGGAAGAATCTTTGGTAAATTGGCCAGTGCATCATATTCTGGTTGACTTTCTCCATCAATGTATTCTCCGCTCATCAAATATATTCTGAACCGATCAGACAAGTCTTTGCAAGGACCATATTCGAATGGTTCTCCATCATTAATATCTGGATCAGTCAGTGTTGCTCTAAGCGGCAGAGGCAGTGGTGATGCTATGTAGACATGACTCATATAACGCCGTATACTCATCAGAATACGCATCATAAAGCTTAGCAGAATATTCCATCAACAGAATTTGTTTATAAAAATAACATAACTAAATCATTCAAACTGATTAAGAATATAAAAGAAACATTTACCCTGCAGCACATGTGCAGGGTTTAGATTATAATCAGTTTTTATTTAATCCGCAGTATGTCCTCAGATCGATGACGTCAAGAGGACCTGCTGCGGCGCGTTTCATTGCCATTACAGTAGCACGGGCGGCCTGCACTGTCGTCAGGAATGGAATCTCAAGCTCCACAGCCAGACGGCGCATCATATACCCGTCCCTTCTTGCTCCGGAACTCTCTGTCGGTGTATTGATGATCAGCTGAATCTTACCGCCGCGCATCAGGCCGAGAGCATCAGGATCCATGTTCTGAGATATTGTGTAAGCTGTAGTTGTCTGCAGCCCGTGCTCTCTCAGATACGTCGATGTGCCTTTGGTTGCATAAATCTCAAATCCCATTGCAGACAGATCTTTGGCAATAGCAAGAACTTCCGGCTTATCGTTGTCATTGACAGTAATATAGACGCCGCCTGAAGACGGAAGGTTCATGCCTGAAGAGACCAAAGCTTTGTAACAGGACTCATCAAACGTCGGAGCGATACCCATGACTTCTCCGGTGGACTTCATTTCCGGACCCAGGATCGAATCAACTCCCGGAAGTTTCAGGAACGGGAACACTGAAGACTTGACTACCACATTTTTATGATCTGCAGAACCGACATAACCGAGTTCTTTCAGGCTGCGGCCGAGCATGACTTTGGTTGTAATCTTAGCTAAGGGGACGCCGATGGCTTTGGACACTAAGGGAACTGTCCTCGAAGCACGCGGATTTGCCTCAATCATGTATACTTCGCCGTTTTTGACAGCCAGCTGCAGATTGAGCAGACCAATGATGTTCAGAGCCTTGGCAACTTTCATGGCGATCTCTTCAATCTTAGCGATTATTGCCGGAGACATTGTCTGAGGCGGCAGAGACATTGTGGCGTCTCCGGAGTGAACTCCTGCTTCCTCAATGTGTTCAAGAATTCCGCCGATGAAGATGTCTTTGCCGTCTGACACCACATCCACATCAATTTCAACTGCATGTGAGAGGTACTTATCTACCAAGATCGGGTGGGCTTTGGAAGCCTTCACTGCCGACTCCATATAAGTTCTCAGTTCATTTTCATTGTAGACTATTTCCATCGCCCTTCCACCGATAACGTAGGAAGGTCTGACGAGAACGGGATAGCCGATCTCTGAAGCAAGAGCGCGTACATCTTCAAAGGAATATCCAGTGCCGGACTTCGGCTGTAAAATTCCCAGTTTGTCCATCAGGGCAGAGAATAACTTTCTGTCTTCTGCCACATCGACATCGTTTGGAGAAGTTCCGAGAATCTTAGTCTTCTTTCCTTTAAGAGCGTTCTGAAGAGACATTGCCAGATTGATGGCTGTCTGTCCGCCGAACTGCAGGATGATGCCGTCTGCATTTTCATTCTCAACAATATTCAGAACATCTTCCAGAGTCAAAGGTTCAAAGTACAGACGGTCAGAAATATCATAGTCGGTAGAAACAGTCTCGGGGTTGTTGTTGATGATGATTGCCTCGACGCCTTCTTCCTGAAGAGCCATCACGCCGTGTACGCAGGCATAGTCAAATTCAATACCCTGGCCGATCCTGATCGGTCCTGCACCAACAATAATGACTTTTTTATTGCTGGTAGGAACTGCCTCATTGACAGTTTCATACGTTGAATAGAAATAAGGAGTCTCGGCTTCAAATTCAGCAGCGCAGGTGTCTACCATCTTGTAAGTCGGAATCAGGCCTTTTGATTTTCTCATATTCCTGATTTCTTCTTCTGCTGATGATGTAAGTTCAGCAATGACTTCGTCGGAAAAGCCAATTTTCTTTGCACGCTTGAGAAGATCATCGCTGAGACCTGTTTTCAGCTCGTTTTCCATTTCAATAATATTCTTGACTTTGCTAACAAAGTAAACGTCCCATTTTGTAAGATCTGCGATCTTATTGACATCCATACCGCGACGCACTGCATCGGCGATGGCCCACAGCCTCTGATCGGTAGCTACCTTCAGCTCCTCTTCCAGCTGTTCGTCGGTCCAGCTGCCTGGATCAAGATATGCCTTGTCAATTTCCAGAGATCTCAAAGCTTTCAGCAGTCCTTCTTCAATAGTCCTGCCGATAGCCATTACCTCTCCAGTAGACTTCATCTGCGTTCCCAGAGTTCTGTCTACAGTGCGGAACTTGTCAAACGGCCAGCGAGGGACCTTGATGACTACATAATCGATTGAAGGTTCAAAAGCAGCGTAAGTCTTGCCGGTGATTCTGTTTGGAATTTCATCCAGAGTGTAACCGACCGCAATCTTCGTTGCAACCCTGGCAATCGGATACCCAGTGGCTTTGGAAGCTAGAGCGGATGATCTTGAAACTCTTGGGTTTACCTCAATTACACGATACTCTCTTGTTGCCGGGTCGAAAGCAAACTGAATGTTGCAGCCGCCTTCAATCTCCAGAGCCCTGATGATCTTAATAGTTGCATTTCTGAGACGCTGGTGGTCTTCGTCGCTTAAAGTCTGCACAGGAGCAACGACAATGCTTTCACCGGTGTGAATACCCATAGCATCGAAGTTTTCCATGTTGCAGATGATGATGCAGTTATCATTGGCATCACGCATTACTTCGTACTCGAATTCCTTCCATCCCAGTACACTTTCTTCAATCAGCACCTGGTGGATACGTGAATAAATCAAACCGCGGCCGGCAATAGTTTCCAGCTCTTCCTCATTGTGAGCGATTCCGCCTCCTGTACCTCCAAGAGTATATGCAGGTCTGATCAGAACAGGATACTTTCCCAGTTCTCTTGCGGCTTCCTTGGCTTCCTCAATGCTGCAGACAGTCTTGCTTTTAGGGATCGGCTCACCGATCTTGAGCATAATTTCCCTGAACAGCTCACGGTCTTCAGACCAGGCAATAGCTTCCGGCTGTGTTCCCAGAAGCTGGATTCCCAGTCTTTCCAGTGTGCCATTTTCCGCCAGTTCGGAACAGATGTTCAGCGCAGTCTGCCCTCCCATACCAGAGAGGATACCGTCAACATGTTCCTTTTCTGCAATCTTGGCGACTGTCTCGGCTGAAAGAGGCTCGATGTAAACAACATCGGCTGTGTCCATATCAGTCTGAATAGTAGCTGGATTAGAATTCACCAGAACTGTTTTGTAACCCTCTTCCCTCAATGAACGGCAGGCCTGTGTTCCCGAGAAGTCAAACTCGGCTGCCTGGCCGATCACGATCGGGCCTGAGCCGATTACTAAAATTTTCTTAAGATCTGTGCGTTTCATCGGGATTCCTCCAGCTTCTTCTTGAATTCGTCAAAGAGAAACATCGTGTCATGCGGTCCTGCAGATGCTTCCGGGTGATACTGCACAGCAAAAACCGGCAGTTCCTTATGAGTTATTCCTTCGACAGTTCCGTCATTGACGTTGATGTGGTCTGCCACAAAACCAGTATCTTCCAGCGACTCTTCATCAACTGCATAACCATGATTCTGAGAAGTAATGTAGACCTTTCCATTGTGCTTTATCGGCTGGTTTGAGCCGCGGTGCCCAAACTTCATTTTGTAAGTAGTGCCCCCAAAGGCCCTTGCTAGAAGCTGGGTTCCATAACAGATTCCCATAATCGGATAATCATCCCTGATGGCCTTGACTGTCTGAATTGTGGTTTCCTGAATTGCCGGATGAGCCGGGTCTCCAGGACCGTTTGACAAGAAGACGCCGTCAATCTCTTCATTCCTGAAGAATGATTTGTCGACATTGTAGGGCACCATTATGACTTCAAATCTCTTCTTCAGCTCAGAAAGAATGCTGCCTTTTACACCGCAGTCAATCAGCGCTAGTTTTTTGGCGCCTTTGTTTTCATAACGCACGACCTCTTTTGTACTTACTTCTCCCACCCAGTTTTTGCCGGCATATGCAGGCATCTTGCAAACTTCATCCAGAATTTTCTCAGGGTCATCGTCAAAAGTTATGGCGCCTTTAAGAACTCCGCGCGAACGGATGTCAAGAATAATAGATCTGGTATCGATTTCGCTGATACCTGGAACTTGATTTTCTTTAAGATACTCATCCAGAGATTTTCCGCCGTACATTTTGGAAGGGTCTTTGCACGCTTCGCGTACTACATAACCCGCTACCTGTACTGAATCTGACTCTGAGTATCTTGGATTAATACCATAATCTCCAATCAATGGGTGGGACATCACTAGTATCTGGCCTTTGTACGACGGGTCTGTCAAGCTCTCTTGATAGCCGGACATTCCAGTATTGAATACGACCTCTCCAAAGATGGTCTTTTCAAAACCAAAGCCAGTGCCCTCTGCGATTGTCCCGTTTTCAAGGATGAGGAAGCACCGTGCCATCAGAAGACTGGAGTATACTGGTACGATACTTAAGGCTTATCCTTTTAGGATGACACGCATCCTCTATTTTGTCGGAATGGAGACAACTAGTTATTAATGATAAAATGTATTGGCCCGCTCAATAGACAGATTGGAGATATCATCAGTATCAATAACCTGCTCTCACAACGGCGGCAATGGCATGTATCTGAAAGAAAATGTTCGTCCTCAAATAAGAGCTATGATGCGTCCTAAACACGGCGGGGATGTCTGGGGAAAAGGAAAGGTTTTGGACTACAGTTCTAATGTCAATCCCCTCGGCCACCCTGAAAGACTGAATGAATATATTGAAAAAGCCTCTCAGGAACTCATAAATTATCCTGATGATTCTTCTTTAATCATAAGGGAAGCCATCGCTGAAAGGTATGACGTCGGCTTAAACAACGTCATTGTCGGCGCCGGCTCTGCCGAGATCATCAGACTGTTTCCTGAAGTGTTTGTTTCTCCCGGCGACAAAGTGCTTATGCCGCATCCGATTTTTTCAGAGTATGGATTCGGCTGCAGGCTGATGGGCGCCGAGATAAATGATGTGCCTCTGCCGGAAGAGAATGATTTTAGACCTGATATCGGCAGCATCATAAATTCTCTCGATCATGCCAAAGCGATATACTTCTGCAATCCTAACAACCCAACCGGCAAGATTACTCCCAGAAAAGATGTCCTGGAGCTTGTTTCGGCAGCTGAGAAGAAGAATACCATGGTGTTTCTGGATGAGACTCTTCTTGAACTGTCTAAGTCAGACAGTGATGTTTCTTGCGTAGACAGTATAGATTCGCATCAGAACCTGTTTATCATCCGCTCGTTCACCAAGTCCTTTGCAATGCCCGGCCTGAGAATCGGCTACGGATTCGGCAATGAAGAACTGATTAAGTACATGAACGCCGGCCGTTTGACCTGGAACTTAGGAACCATAGAGCAGCGTGTAGGAGCCATGCTGATGAGAAACGAACAGGGGCATGTGAAGAAAGCTGTGGATCTTCTGGAATCTGAGAAGGTCAGAATGTATTCTGAAATGAGCAGGATATTTCCCTATGCTATTCCTGATACCGATTCATACTTCTTCTTCTGTCCGCTGTACCAGCTGGGGGTAAAAAGCCCCGAATTCAGGAAATCCATGCTGGAAAGGGGCATCTTAGTAAGAGACTGTTCATCATTCGGCAGCCCGTGCGAGAATTACAGCCGCTTCTGTGTAAAGACGCCTGAAATGAATGATGTATTTCTCAAGTCTCTGAAGGAGACTGTTGAGTCCTTGCGGGGCTGCTGACTTGATGCTGGCGGCGGTTGTACTGCTGATTCCGATCGGTGCTCTCCTCATCGATCTGATTTTCGGAGAACCGCCGAACAGATTTCATCCTGTTGTCTGGATGGGAAAGGTCATAGGATTTCTGGATGAACGCGTGCAGAGAAAATCCCAGAAGCATGACCGCATCTGCGGAGTTTTCGTTTCGATCATTCCTATCCTGCTCTTTACACTGGCATTTATTTTGATCTTGGGCGCGATAAGAATCTACGGCGGCGATTTGGGACTAATAGTCTGGGGAATCCTCAGTGCTGTGCTATTCTCCACTCTTTTTGCCATCAAGTCCCTCGGTACACACACGCTTCCGATGATGAACGACCTTAAGAACAATGATCTTGAAGCTGCAAGGAGAAAAGCCGCTATGGTGGTGTCCAGAGACGTTAACAAACTGGATGAAAAACACATCATTTCCTGTGCTTCCGAGACTGTAGCTGAGAATTTGGTTGATTCTGTGATCTCGCCGATGTTCTACTTTGGAATTGCCGGGATACCTGGTGCTACTATACTGAGAGTCACCAACACCGAAGACGGAATGATCGGATACCTCAGTGAGAAACACAAGAATGTTGGCAGATTCGCCGCCAGACTGGATGATGTTCTGCATTACATCACAGCCAGGCTTTCCGTGCCGTTCATTATGTTAGCCTCAGCAGTCTTAGGATATGATTGGAGAAATGCCTGGAAAGTTGCCAAGAGAGATCATGTGCAGACCTCCAGCCCCAACAAGGGATGGCCGATGTCAGCCATCGCCGGAGCTTTAGGAATAAAAATGGAGAAAGAAGGTTGTTATTCCTTAGGAGACGGGGAGCTGCAGAACGACCCAGAAATCATTGCTAGGACTGTACGCCTGATGAAAGTTACTTCGATATTATTTTTCATAATTGTCCTCATCCCATTGTATTTAATTATTGGAATAACAGTGCAGATATTCCTTGAAAACGCTTTATTTGGATTACTTTGAGGGGAAGATCGTTTGCTAGATTACAAGTTAGAAATTTTAGATTATAAAGACAGACCGGTTGCCATTGTGAGACTGCCTTTCAGACACAAGAGCCTGTCTTCCGCAATAACCGGCGGGGGAGTCAGCGAGACTGACACTGTTTTCATAATGGAAGTCCCGATGGGTTATGACGGGGCATGTCCTGAAGAAGATCTTGAAAACGTCCGCAGACATTTCGGACTGCCGGAAGACAGCATCGGTCTGATGACTGCAGCGGACGTTCGCAGGGTTATAACAACAGAAGCATGCAGAGAAGGCAGCTCTGAAGCTGCTGCAATCGTGACCGCCGGCACCACCAATGCAGTTACAGCCGGAGAACGCCTCTCTCAAAGCGTAATCGATACTCTTCCCGTTCATAAAGCCGGAACGATTAACATAATTGTAATTCTCTCAGAAGCCATGCAGGACTGCGGCCTGGTAAACGCTGCAGCCACAATTGCAGAATCCAAAGCGGCAGGAATGAATGACGCCGGCGTCAGCGGAACCGGAACTACGAGTGATGCTCTCGCTGTCTTGTGTCCTCAGGGAGGCAGCGGAAAATATGCCGGCACCGCCTCAGAAACAGGAATGGCTGCTGCCAAAGCTGTGAGGTCTGCTGTTGCCCAGTCAACGAGAAAATGGAATAAACAGTCAGGCAAGGCAAAAACCGCTTTCGAGAAGTTAGACGAACTGGGTATTGGAGAAGCGCAGATGTGGGAAGCTGCTCTAGGCTTATATTCTCCTGCACCAAGCTGGGAACTGGAAACCGTCCACTCAATGTTCAGAAGGCATCTGAAAAATCTTGAAAAGGATGTCAATGTCAATGCCATGCTATACGCAGCCATCAAGCTTGAAGAGCAGGGTGAAGCAATGAAACTTCCAGGGCTGGAAGACATATATCAAGATGACCCTGTGCATCTGGTCGCTGATGAGCTCCTAGGAATTGCATTGTCTCAGTACATAGCCGGCACCAAAGGACTTTTTGAGTATATCAGATATGATAAGAGCAAGCCCGGTATTCTGGGAATTTTAGGACCATTTTTAGATGATATCGTAGGATCACTGATCGGCTCGGTAATGTCTAACATTTATACGGAGTTGCTGGAGGAAAAAGATGACTGAGGAGCCGGAGAAAAAAGGCAGCAACAACGTGTTGAAAACTCAGCTGTCCATGTTCAGTATCATTCCGATTGACAGTACTCAGGAAGATGTGGAAAAGTTCTGCAGCAAATTCTGGACTATCCCGCTCTTCGGCCTGGTATTCGGGTTGATCTTAGGATTTATTTTTCTGATCTCAACTTACTTGTTTTCAATGGGCCCCGCAGCAGTGATTACCATTCTCATGGGCCATGTGCTCAACAGATTCCTTCACTTCGACGGACTGATGGACTTCGGAGACGGAATGGTAGCTCACGGCGACAGGGAAAAGAAAACCAGAGCTCTCAAAGATTCTAATGTGGGAGCAGGCGGTGTGGGAATAGGCATACTGATTGCTTTTCTGACCATTTCTGCTCTCAGTACATGTGCTGGATTCGGAACAGGCAGCAAACATTGGCAGCTGGCAGTCATATTCTTCCCGATAGCTGCAGAGATCATGGCAAAAAACAGCCTCTATATCACGGCAGCCTACGGCAAAGCTGCCGGCAGCGGTTTAGGCAACATGTTTGTCAATAGTGCAAACACAAACGATGTGCTGAAATCTGTTCTGATTTCTGCTGTGATTGTAATTCCTCTTGCCATCATTATGCTCACTGGACCATTCTTTTCCATAGTTGAGAGTCTGCTTGTCGGAGTCTTCATGCTGCTAATAAGCATGATAGCCGGGTTCTCTGTGTGCAATGTAGCTATGAAATCATTCGGATATGTCAACGGCGACGTGCTTGGGGCATCAAACGAGTTGGGTAAAGTAGGCGCTCTTCTGGGTGCTTTAATCGTGTTGTGTCTTCTATGAAGATAGATGCTTTGATTACTGCAGGCGGCAAAGGCAGCAGAATAAAAGAAATCGGCACTGAAAAGCCGATAATTGATCTTCTAGGCAGACCGATTATAGATTATGTTATCGATGCCCTGAAAGCGGCCAGCCACATCAGAGATGTTTACATTTCTGTAAGCCCCAACACACCGCTTACCAAACAGCACCTCAAAGGCATGGATGTGAATGTTATCGACACCTCCGGCGAGGAGTACTGTGTCGACTTGAATTATTCGATGAACCAGATGACTACCGAAGAAGTCTTCATCTGTCCTGCCGATATGCCTCTGCTCAGCTCTTCCGGGGTTGATTTTGTTGTTGAAGGATACTATCGGTCCGGAGTGCACTCGTATTCGGTAGCTACGCCGTATTCTCTTCTTGTTTCACTCGGCATCAAGCCGACATACAGCCTGCCTGTAAACGGCGTGCAATCAGTCTTCTGCGGAGTCTCTGTTCTTGACAGACTCGACATGCTTTCCATGAAAAGTCTGACTGAAGGTTATGTGCTTACTGAAAACATAGACCTGATACTCAATGTAAACACAATACATGAGTTAAAAATAGCCGAGGAGGTTTTATCCTCCTCTGATAGATCAGCGTCTGGATACTAACCTGACGTAGTTCTTTTCAATTTCGTCTAATAAGTTGCGGGCGTTGATTTTCCCATCAGACATCAGCATAGCAGCGATTGATGACCCTCCGGCACCGACTCCCTCTTTTACCAGTCCTTTTTCATAGACGTTGAGTCCGTCATATTTGGAAGTAGAGAAGTTGAGGTCTGCTGCCAGAACCGGAACTTTTGCAATCTGCGAGACCAGATCAATGAGATCTGAAGATTCATCTTCCACAATCCATCTGGTTGTCCCCAGAGCAACGTTGTCCAATACAGAGTCGTCCATACCTTTGATTACTGAAAGCACAGCGGCCATCTGAGTTCCACCGGCTAGAAGTACAGGAACTGATTCTGCAGCTCCCACGGCAAGTCCTGCAGCGGCAACGATCATCGGATCACCCAGAGCTTCAACAGCCATCATTGGATCTTTCTTCAGAATTGACTCGCTGATACCGCAGTTTCTCAGGCCTTCCTGAACGATGTTTTCCTTTAAGGATGCGGGGTTATCAATCATGCTGCTTGAGACTTTTCCTTTTGCGTCATAGCCTAAAGCAGTCAGAACTCCGTAAGCAGTGGTTGTACCGCCTGCGATTGATTCTCCGATTACCAAGTAGTTGCTGATTTTGGCGAGCGCCTTTCCAGCGATAACTGCTCTGTCAAATGTCCTTTCAGCATTTTTAACGGCTTTTCCAGTGCGTATGTCTTCACCCGGAGATCCATCAAGTTCAATATAAGGAACATGAGGCTTTACACGAGTTCCCGCGTTAACTACAAAAATAGGCATTTTTGACATCTTTGTAGCACTCATGGTGATGATTCCGGGAGTTGGTACACCCGTAGGTGTCACTGGTACACCGTCAATGCACTTGCATCTGCCGTAATGCAACAATTCCATATCTGCTGCCGGTGTAGTGTCTGTAATGTCTGGATTAGCTCCTGCCGCTGAGACCCCAGGAATTTTAGCTGTCTCAGTGTTACCGATAACGCATACATACGTTGGAGTTTTGCCGATCACGCGTTCGATAAATTCCTTGCCTAAATCCTCTTCTAAACAGAGTCTGATATTTTCTGGGATCTTACACGACATATGTGCTCACTTCCATTTTGCATTGGATGCGTCTACCCAAATAAACCACACGGGATATATAAGAGAAACGGGCAGACAAATCATATGGATAATAGTTCCATCCAATTTCTCAATCAGTGTGCTGCATTATAGAACAGAAAAGGTTTTCAATCGGGTAATGCACCGAAGTATTTTCACAGAAGTTGATTCCTGATTTCATTGAGTTTGTGATTTTAGAAACTGCACAGGGAACAGGCATCGGCATATGCTGGCCGTTTAAAGAAGAAGTGCCGTGGTCGATTATGAGTGCAACTCTATGACCGTCTAAAAAGTCAATGTTATTGCAGAAAAATTCATCGATCTCGGCAAGCATGTTTCTCTTGCTGTCTGGTTCTGTGCGGTGGGAGACGTCATCTGTCTCATCAACATGCAGGAAAACGTCATTGTGTTGAAGCATTTCGAGAGACTCATCCATTCCTACGCGAAAATCATCCACCCGTTTGCAGCTGATTCCCAAAAGTCTTCCTACGCCGAGAGCAGAGGGGCTGCTCGAAAGAATAGTAAGATCCTTGGACTTAGCGAATGCGCTTTTATGTGCAGAATTCTTGATTGATCCTCCTCCCCAAGGGAGGAATGTAAGCCCATTCAGCTCATCGGCGACGGCTTCAATGCATTCACGAAACGGATTATAGTCTGGATTCTCAGGCAGCGGATAAGGGGGCATAGGAAAATCATACTGGCCGTTTTCGACGGTTATGACGCCTCTGCCGTCGCTGCCGTGGAAATAAAGATTCGGCTCCAGATCATTCAGGAGGCTTATTGAATCAATCATGCACTCCTGCAGTTTGAGATACATGTCTGCATTCACCCTGTAAGCCCACTCAAATTTTCCATCCCTGAAGCAGGCTGGAGAAAAACGATATGCTACAGAGCTTTCAGTCAAAGGTATATCCATGCCGTGAGCTTCAATGAGTCCTCTCGGCACATCGCATACTTTACCGGTAAAGAATCCTAATAAAAACAGATGGGTGTACTTTTGGCCTTCTGTCCATCCGAATAAACCGCTAGAAGCCACGCCGTCCATGAATTTTTTATCCAGAGACTCTAGAGGTGTCTTGTAATCAAAAGCAGGTATCTTCTCATCTGCTGCACCATCTAGCATTATTATCAGCGTGTTCACGGTTATCCTCTGCGTCGGAAATGGCATTAAAATATTAAAGCAATGCTCATTCGATTTGAGAGAAGATACACAAGGATATTATATCATGTAGTGAATACCAAGAGCTGACGGGGATACGAATCGGCGGAAAGAATTAGCTGCGGCTGTTCTTGTCCGCCGAACACTATACTTCTTGCTAGCAAGGGTCGGCAGGGCAGCGTATCCCCTTGTCACAGTTATGAAATACTGCCCTACTGACCCCTAGATACTTTTGAGATGCCATTCTAATTCATTTGGCTGCTGTTGTAAATAAATGCGGTCTTCCATCACAAACAGACGATAATTTGTATTCATTCTGTAAATTTATTCTTCAATATATGGCGTGCTAAAAATAAGAACAAATTAAAATACTTTGTTTTTATTTTGAGAATGGAAAGGAGCTAAAATGCCAAAAGTCGGATACACTGAGGCTGAACGTGAAGAGATCAGAGAAGCTTTGATTAACGCAGGGCTTGAATTAATGGCAAAACAAGGCATTCAGCATACGACGGTTGAACAGATATACAATCAAGTTGGTATCTCACGCACATTTTTTTACTCATTTTTTCCAACCAAAGAAGATCTGATTGTCGAGGCATTTTATCATCAGCAGCCCCTTATAATCAAATATATGCAAAATCTGAAAAATAATCCAGATTTGAATTTGCATGATTGCATAAGGCGGTTTATTTATGACTGTTGTTATGGAAAAGAAAACCGTTTTGCAGTTATGACTGTAGAAGATCAACAGGCTATTTTCAAACATTTATCATCAAAGAATAACTATGTATTTCGAAAAAAGCAGATTGATACGTTCACTAAAATTTTAGGAGTGTTTGACATACACACGGATGAGTCAAAAGTCAAGCTGATTTGCAATCAGATATTATCGATAATAATCGTCCGCAAAGCAATTCCAGATACACTGCCTTTTCTTTTCCCAGACTCTGCCGATGAAATGGTAGATTTTCAAATTGACGTTTTAGTAGACTTTATGAGAACATTACAAAAGAAGCATGATTGACTTTTGTCTCTAATGAAATTTAATAATTAATGGAGAAATAAATATGGTCGATGTTGATGAGATCATGAGACGCGCCAAAGAAGCTTCTGACAGGGCTTCAAAATCGCTCAATGAATCAATGGAAAAGAGCAAAAAGCTCGCTGAACAAATGCATACAGAAACTCAGGAGGATAAAACTGAGGAAGAGCGGGAAGCAGAGCAGACAGCTGCCAACACACAGCGCCAGGTTGAGATTATGGGACAGATGTTTAGTCCTGAAGATCTAGCACAGATAGCGGCTAATGAAGAAATGATCCAGCGCATGGTAGACGAACGAGTATCTGAAGCCACTGCTCTGGGAGTGGATGGAATGATGGAGCAGTTATTCGGCGAGAAAATGGCAGTGATCGCGGCTGCAATGGAAACACTGGAAATGGAAGAAGATGATGAGGAGGAGGATCTGGAGTTCGACCCGGAACTGGAAGAAGAGCTTTATGGAATTTTAGATGAAAAAATGATTCAGATTGCATCTTTACAGGAATCTGAACCAGCTCCATATATGAAAGACTCACCGCAGTGGGAAAACTTCGGCATCCTTCTTTCTGGAATTATATCTAATCTTAACGGCCATGAATTAGATTCGATGGATGTAGAGGAACACATCCCGGTGCTGGAACAGCAGATAGTCTCCATAGTACGCCGGTCCTGGGGAATCAATGGACGCAGCGAGCTTCTGGATACTATCAGATATCTGGTGCAGGAAGGCTATACCCTGAGGTATGCAATGTATTGTGATGCTGCATCCCCGGAAGATCTGATGAATGAAGATCTCGATGAAGATGAGCGGGAGTCCGTTCGCCGCGGATGGCGGTTTGCGCAACACTACAAAACACAATTCACGCCAGGCTTTCTTGCCGGCTGGGACATCGGCCGGGCAGCCATGCTGACCAGATGGGGTTACTACCTCGGCTGGATTACACCCGGAGAAGCATCCGGTATACTATGGGACCTTTCCCAGTTAGCAAGAGAGAGATTACACAGCTGGAGAGAGTTTGCACAGTCATACCTGTTTGGCGGACTGATGTGGAAGCTGCTCTGCGGAGACAGTGATGCAGAGAGTTATCTTGGATACCTGGCAGATGCTGCAACTGACTTACTTACTGACCAAGATGAAGACGACGGGCAATGGCGCAGATGCCCCTGGCCTACAATACCTAAAATGGGTTTCGCAGGATGATGTGAAAACTGGAGGATGAATTATGAGCATAGTTGATAAATTTCTAAATAAATACGTACCAGGCATAGAACTGCAGACACCGACTTCACAAACATTAGAGCAGTTTCAAGACATACTTCCAAAAGAATTGCTTGGCTTCTGGCAGGAATATGGATTCGGAGATTACGGCAACGGTCTGCTGAAAGTAATTAACCCTGATGAGTACAAAGATAGCCTTTACATATGGCTGGGTGAAGAAAATCCAAACAGAGTGCCGATTTTGATGACTGCCTTTGGAAATCTGTTCTACTATCGCAAACTTTCAGAAACAGAAAACGACGTATGTATGCTGGACATTCATTACCGCCGGATAATAAACTGCGGCAACAGCTTCAATGAGTTTTTTGAAGAATTCATAGTAAATTATGAAATTGAAGAGAAGCTGTTGAATAAAGAGTTGTTTGAAAGTGCAGTAAAAGAAAAAGGCACTCTGGATGAGGATGAAATTTTCTTATTTGCACCTGCCTTGGCTTTGGGAGGAAGCGAGAGTGTAGACTGCATTCAAAAAGGCAACGCTGTTATCCATCAGCAGTTATTGTTTGAAATGGGTGCAGATTACTCTGACGATGAGGAGGGAGATGCCTGGTCAAATGCCTATGAAGCAAATCCACAGATGTTTCAAAGAGAGGACGGTGCAGTGATGGTAAATTTCACGTTTACGGAGACAACAGATACGATTTTACCGATGGCACCGGAAACATTGTATGCAATTGAAGGAAAAGAAATCGGCTTATGGGCTCTTTCATTCTTCAGCCTGACTAAGAATGAAATGCTGGATGTACTGGAGTATCATGAAGCCCTGGAGCGTCTGCAGCCATATATTGTAGAAACTCGTGAAAACTATGTAATGATCCGGGGATTGAGCCTTGAAGAGATGGAGAGTGTCTTGTCAGAAGAATGAACTCTTCCGACAGACGTTATAAGAAAACAAGCACGAATACAGGCACGCATGAACTGTATTCATGCTTGTCACAAGGCAATCGTAAGAAATTACAACAGCCACAAAAACTTCTTGCTGGGTTGAAGTGGTTGTATCACTCTTCATTTTTATAAAAACAACAATTTAGGTCAGTTTACAAGAGACTACACGCAGACCGTGAAACGGGCTGCTGACAACAAACGGCGCTATGCGCCCCGGCAGGGGTAGCATAGCGCCGTTTGTTGTGGGGGAATCCAAAGGGGGCAAAGCCCCTTTTGGCACACGACTTTGCTTGCAAAGTGTAGTGTGTTATACGCTCTGTCGGCGTTGCCGTGAAAATGCCGTTGCCGCCGGGACGAGCAACGGCATTTGAAGCGGCAGGAAAACAGGCTGTGCTTGCGGGGCGGGAAGCCGCAAGCGCAGAACTGGTTTCATCAGCAGACAGGGCGTATATGAAGCCCCCGTCCCTCGTCCTCCGTCTGAACTTAGGGTCAACTTGGCCCGATGTTGTATATACACTCGGCAAAAATAGCAGAACGGACGGCAACCGTCAAGGCTGAAATGAACGGGCTTGCGCCCGGCCTTGACCGCCGCCGCCCGTCCCGCTGAATGGGTAGACAAGGCGGACAATCCCATACTGTACTTGTCCGCTGTCAAAGCTATTGTGGGGCTGTTTGTCCTCTCAAAATTGAAATGGGCGGGAAAGCCATTTTGAGGCTTTCCCGCCTTGATTGCCTATCAGCAAAGACGGGCGAGACTGTCAACGGCGGCGCTGTAAGCGCCGTTCATCTTGACCGTTGACTGGCTCGACTGGCTTTGCTATCTCCCCGGTTATGCGATTGCGGCTTATGCCAATAAAGCGTACTACACAATATTCTCACCCAATAAAATCTTGGGCATTGTGGTTAGGCAACGGTTCCACCTTTTATAAAATTGCTCCAATCCTAACTTTGAAACACGGGCATGAGTTTCTTCATCTTCAAGCGTCCAGTGCAAAATATAGGTGACTTTTCCTACCCATTTTGTTAAGCGGATAGGTGGTTTCCCGTCCTTTACGGCGTTGAAATCCTCTTGCCGGTGTGTGCGTTTGATATATTTCACATCAATTACTCCGGGTTGTGAAAGATAAAACTCGGCAACCTCTTTCATCAAAGTTTCAATTTCATCTTGTTTATCAATTTTCGCTTCATATATGCAAATTTCATTAAACACTTTAGTATCCCCTTTACTCCGCCTTTTCCGCCTAAGGCGTACTTGTTATTTTCTCTTTCCCCTCTGTGGCACATAACTTTTCGCCAGTTCGGATTTTTGAACAATCCGGGTCAGCCATTGTTTTTCTTCCTCTGTCAGCTTGCTATAACGCAGCTTCGTCTGCTTACAAAAAACCATCAGCAGTTGTTCCGCCCGGCTGCCCTTGAAGCTGGCCACTTCTTCCAAATCCCGCTTGAGTTCGTCCACGATGGTATTCTCCGGGGCGCTGTCGCTCCTGCCCCTGTGGGCTTCCCGTATGTCCTCCATGATAGCGTCTATGTCGTGATGTACCCGGCTGCTGAAATAGTCGCCCTCCCGCATATGGGCGGCTTGCAGGACACCAGCGGTCTTGTCATGCTCCCCCGGCTGGTACTTCTCCATAATTTCGGCCCTCGCCACATCTACCCATGCGTTCAAGTTCTGTATCTATGTTGCGGCGATACCCTCAACATAAATCTGTATATCGGCCAGCAGCTTGACAAAATCCGGGTGCGCCGCCAGTTCACAAAGCAAGGTGGTATCAATTCGCCCACGCTCCACACGCAGGTCTTTCAAGCGTTCCTGTATTGTCAACGCCAATCTACACACCCTCTCTTATGCTTATTTCATGCTTTCTTGACACTCGCTGCACTCTCTGTCATGGATAGAAATGATACCTCCGCATTTGGGACAAGTATATTTCCCTTTCTGCTGTTCCATGAACCTTTCCAAACCGTGCTGACGAACAAACTCGCTGTTCTCCATAAGGCTCGCCTGATACCTTTTGTTGTAACTTTTTTCAAGGTTTTTAATCAGCTTGCAAGGATAATCGGGACATTCAAAACAATAGGACAGCCCTTTGCCCTTGATACAATCTTTTATCTTGCATTTGCGGCAGTGTTCCGGTTTGCCCATGTCGCTGTTCAAGCAACCGGCACACGGCTTTTATGATAACAATGCTTATAGCAGACCAAACAGTTCATGCCGCAGGGGGCAAACATAGCCGTATCCATTTTTTCTGTTGGCATTTTCATAGTTGCTCGCCCCTTTCTACAACTCCCGGGTTGTCTGTCTATCTTCTCGAACCACATTATATCATCGTTTCAACCGAAACGAAAGGTAAAAGGAAAAATAGACTTTTCCTACAAATCGCTGTATTTTAAACTACATTTCGTCGACTTGTTGTGTTTTTTGGAATTTTCACCATTCCAGCGCATTTCAACAAATTTTTTATGTCTTCTGCGGACAAGTTGAGATTTTATAATGACATTGGCCCCCAGGGCGGGTCCTTCTGAAAATCGGTTCGATCACTGCAGGTCCTTGACCATGACCAGCTCGCCGATCCCGGGCTTTACCGCATCGGGCAGCGAGCCCAGCAGCCAGTATCCCCGGCTCCGGTAAAACGCCTGAGCCCCCTGATTGAAGTCGCTGACCATCAGCGTGACCCGCCGGGCGCCGGCCCGCAGGGCCATATCCTCCAAATGCTCCATGAGGAAGCTGCCCACACCCTGTCCCCGGAAGGTATCTCGGACACCGATCAAGCTCAGATAGGGGTACAGGCCGCAG
This sequence comes from uncultured Methanomassiliicoccus sp., assembly GCA_905202485.1. Lineage (GTDB taxonomy): Archaea > Thermoplasmatota > Thermoplasmata > Methanomassiliicoccales > Methanomassiliicoccaceae > Methanomassiliicoccus_A. Next base: position 1,443 of record CAJKRY010000015.1, on the reverse strand, counting down.
AAGCCTGTCATCACCACCCGCATGGCGCCGGCCAGCTCGCCGTCCTCGCTTACGGCCAGGTACAGTTCGCCCTGCGCTACCGCCCGCCGCAGGCTCAACTCCAGGCGTCCCGGATCCTGAAAGTATCGCTCGAAAATGGCGCTGTTCCGAAAAACTGCCTCGCAATCCGCCGGGAGCTCCGACGCCGCACGTTCCAGCCTCAAATGCATGTCGCTTCCCTCCCCGCCGGCAGCGACAGCTTGCCCATGACCGCCGCTTCCCGGGCCCCTGTTACGCTGGGAAGGGTGTTGGGTCTCTCGCGGACGCAGCAGTCTGCCAGAAGCGCAAAGGCCACGGCCTCCTTGGCGTCGCTGCTCCAGCCCAGATCCTCCTGGGTCCGCACCGCCACGCCGCGGGGGGCGAAGCGGCGCTTCAGAAAGCCCAGCAGCGTTTGATTGTAGCTGCCTCCCCCGCCGACAACAATCTCGCTGGCGTGATACCGCTGGTGCACATACCGCTCGTAGGCGTCCACAATAGACCAGGCCGTCAGGTCGGTAACCGTGGCCACCAGATCGGCGTCGGAAAGGGGATGGGTCCTCCGCCACTCCAGAATCCGGGCCGTGTACTGCTCTCCAAACAGCTCCCGTCCCGTGGTCTTGGGCAGCGGCCGGGTGTAATAGGGCTCCTGCTGAAGCTGGGCGAGCAGCTCCGGGTCCACCCGTCCCCCTGCGCCCAGACGGCCACCCTCGTCAAAGGTCTGACGCCCTTCGGACAGGGCGGTCACCACCGCGTCGATGATCATATTGCCCGGACCGGTATCGAAGGCATAGACCTCTTCCGGCTTTGCCGCCGCAGGCAGAACCGTCATATTTCCAATGCCGCCGATGTTCTGGAGCAGAATGGTCTCCTTCTCGCGGCGGTAGAGCAGGTATTCGGAAAAGGGCACCAGAGGGGCGCCCTGGCCCCCCACCGCCATGTCGGCCACCCGGAAATCCGACACGGTCGGGATTCCGGTCCGCGCCGCGATCACAGAGCCCTCCCCGATCTGCACCGTATAGCGGATGGGGTAGCCGTCCTTCCCGCAGGGGGACGGCTCATGCCAGATCGTCTGGCCGTGGGAGCCGATCACGTCGATGTCCTCCGGCCGCAGTCCGGCCTTCCGGATGGCCGACAGGGCGGACTGGGCGTAAAGCTCCCCCAGGAGGAAGTTCATATAGCCAACCTTGTCCACGGTGGCCGTCTCCGGGCGGAACAGGGCAAAAATCTGCTCCCGCACCGCCGGAGGATAGGGCTGGTTTTCAAAGGCCAGCAGCTTCACCTGCGGCTCTCCGGCGCTCCCGCCGATCTCCACCACAGCGGCGTCTACGCCGTCCACCGAAGTGCCGGACATCATGCCAACCACCCGGCGGACCGGCTTTTTCTGAATCTCCCGCAACATCACCGTCTGCCCCCTTCCGCGGCCTG
>CAJKRY010000014.1 GCA_905202485.1 uncultured Methanomassiliicoccus sp. | reverse complement strand
AAAGGTTTGTATGTTGAAGGAGCAAATGATGTTACCATTCAGAAATGTACCTTTACAAACATCTCACAATCTCCGATTTCTTCAGATTCCAGCCCTGATTTTGCAAATGGAATTTCACTGGTAAAGTGTAATGGAGATATAACGATTCAGAAAAATACAATTTCTGGTGGAGATGTTACAACTGCATCAACACCTTCCAATCCAGGCCATACAAGAGGAATTCTTATCATAGGCTGTGGAGATTCTGATGACACATTAGTCATAAATGATAACATAATTTCTAAAATTCCATATAATGCAATTCAGATCTCAAAATACTATGGAACCACTCAAGCAGAAATTAAATTTGGAACTATAGAACTTTCAGGTAACACAATATCTGAGTGGGATGCAGATAATGATAGCAAAGAGTCTGACCTATATGGGGCAGGACGTGCAATCAGAATAGACTTGGGAAGTGTAACCACTGACATCAGAGTCATAAACAATACATTTATTAAAGGAAACACTCTAGGAACTACCACAGACGATGGAAATGTTCTGAAAGTTACAGTTGCTACAGGTGGAATTGCAAATGTTACTCTGACTGGCAACAAATTTGGTAAAGCTGATTTAGAGATCAATAATCCTCGATATGTAATAATCCCTGCATCATCTTCAGGAGCAACGATTTCTGGTGCTGAAGGAGAATTATATGGTATGAATGTTGCAGATCTTTCAACTGACCTGAGCTTTATACCAATCGATAATTATAATTTCAAAGTCAATGGAACTCTGAATTATGTTATTGGCTACGAAGGATTCTGGTCTGGAAATGCAGCAATGCAGTCTGGATATTATCTGCCTTTCAAACTGACTCTTCCAGCAGGTGGTGATTATACTAATCTTTCGATGAAACTTATAGGTAAAGATACGAAAGAAATAAACTCATTTGATAATGAAATAACAGACAACAATACAATTAGTTTTGTATTCTTCATCACTGGAGAATTTGATGAGATAAAGCTCATCATAGATTATGGTGGAACCAGTGTAGACAGTAAATCATCATACACACTCGATCTTTCAGGCCTTGAATTTGAAGGCGGAATAACAACAGCACCCATTGCTGACAATGCTCCAAATGCCGAATCAACAGAAATTCTCAAGATGAATATCAGCCAGCCTGAAGATTATAACATTGAAATGTCAGTCGGTAACGACTCAACAATACTCAAATTAAATGCAGAAAATGTAATATATCACAGAAATGCAAACAAAGCCTGGGGATATTGGGTAGGGGTAGCAATTCCTGTTCCTAAGGATATAACAGCTGGTTACACAGCCTACATGGGGTGGACTTCCTATTCATCAGCTAACAATGGCGGCAATTCATTAGGTGATAATTGGGATGGACTTTTTACTAAAAATGAGATGACCTACATTACTTTCTATTTCAACGCCGGCAGCGCTGACATGAAAGATTCAAAAGGCTATATTGCTGTTGACTGGGATGATGCAACTGAAACAAACAAACCAATCTGTTACACAATTGATCTTTCAGATGTGACGCTTGGAGCTGACTTAGATGTGTACACAGCACCCATCAAAGACAACCCAGGAACTACTGAGACTGCGATAAATGATCTTGCATCAGGTTATGCAATAAGTCTCAATGACATCAACAACAATATAGTAAACCTCAGTCTCTCAGCCAAAGATCTCAAAATGCATAGGAACGGAAACAATGATTGGGGATACTGGGTAGGTGTAGCAATTGAAGTTCCAACCGGTGTTACTGCCGATAATGTAAAATACGGTTTCGGAACAAATGCTTCAATTTCTGCAAACAATGCATATGAAACATTTGATAAAATTGGAACAGACAACAAAAGCTATCTGACATTCTATGTAAATGCTGGATCATACGCTCCTAAAACATATATTGCTGTAGACTTCGACGGAGACGGTACAACATATGGAGAGACAATTTATTGTCTTGACATCACAGGCGTTAAGTTCGTTTCAGACGATGAAAATGCAGTTAAACTGACATTTAACTCAGGATACACCTCAGGACCTAGCGATGTAATTTCATACTATCACAGCGGAGATAAAATAACACTTCCCGGCTCTGACTTCTTCAAAAGATCTAGCTATTCCTTTGCAGGATGGAATGATGGAACCACAACATATGCAGCAGGCTCTGATTATACAGTTCCCGCAATAGATGCTACATTGACAGCAGTCTGGTCTTACAACGGCGGATCAGGCGGAGGAGGAGTTCCAATTACACCTCCACCAGTAGTTCCAGATGTACCAGATGAACCGACAATTGTTCCTGACAGCAACGGAAACGTAGATGTTGTAATCGACGATAAAAAAGCAGACGAGTTAGTTCACGAAGCAGTTTCATCCGGTTCTGATTCAATAACGATCTTAGACACTAGTGATGTCAAGGGAAACGTTTCTTCTGTTACTGTTTCTACTGCAGATTTAGAAACAATTTCTAAGAAGATTGAGAACAATAACAACATCGATTCAGTCTCAATTGAAACATCAAAGGGAGACATAATCATCGAAAAAGAAGTTCTTTCATCAATACTTGAAAACACAAATGCAGATTCAGTTTCATTCGAAGTAGAGGATGCAAAGAATAAGTTAACAGAGGAGCAGAAGAAAGCTGTAGGAGACAGGCCTGTTTATGATATCAACATCAAAGCAGGAAATGAGAATGTAACATCATTCAACGGAAAGACCATAACAGTCTCATTACCTTACACATTAAAAGCAGGCGAGGATGCAAAGAACATTGTAGTATATTACGTCAAAGACGACGGTTCGTTAGAGAAAGTGAACTGCACTTACAAAGACGGAAAAGTAATCTTTGACACTGATCATCTTTCAAAGTACGTCATAGGTTATGAAGAATCAGATAAACCTGTAACTCCAGATACTCCTGACGATAATAAGAAAGACAATAACAACACAATATACTACGCTGTTGCAGCAGTGATCATCATTCTCATCATTATCGCTTTAGCATATTACTTCATGAAGAAGAAGCAGTGATGATAAGAATAAAACAAACAAATTACTGAACGCGAAAGCGTCAGTAAACTCCTTTCTATTTTTTTGATTTGTTGTCAAAATTCTAAATTTAAAAATGGCAAATTCACTCAGGGATGTGAACAACATTTAATTTAGGTTTATGATAGAAAATATAAACAAATTGAAATTTGGTACAATTTGAGTATTGATGGTAAAAACATTCAAAATGGTGAATCGCCTTTACAGAAAATAAAACAGTGTATAATATGAATTGGGAAGATGATGAATTACATGGATAAAGGATCGGACACACCGAAGAAAATTCAAGTTCGGGGTGCTAAAGTACACAATCTGAAAAATATTGATGTGGATATTCCACTGAACAAGATTGTTGGGATAGCCGGAGTGTCTGGTTCAGGAAAATCTTCTCTCGCCCTTGGTGTTTTATATGCTGAAGGCTCAAGACGTTATCTGGATGCCCTGTCAACATACACAAGGAGACGCATGACGCAGGCAGCTAAAGCGCAGGTGGACGAGGTTCTGTATGTTCCCGCTGCTCTTGCATTACATCAAAGGCCAAGCGTTCCTGGAATCCGTTCTACATTTGGTACTGGAACGGAGCTTTTAAACAGCCTGCGTTTAATGTTTTCAAGGCTTGCGAATCACCGTTGTCCGAACGGGCATTATCTGAAACCCACATTGGCTGTAGCGGCAGAGAAAGAAATCATCTGCCCGGAATGCGGAGAAATTGTCCATGCACCCAGTGCAGAAGAACTTGCATTTAACAGTCAGGGAGCCTGTCGCAAATGCAGTGGAACGGGAGTTGTACGGACAGTCGATAAATCAACTCTGGTGCCTGATGAGTCTCTTACAATTGACGAAGGGGCGGTCGCCCCATGGAATTCGTTAATGTGGTCGCTGATGACTGATGTCTGCAGAGAAATGGGTGTACGTACAGATGTTCCGTTTCGTGAACTTACAGACAAAGAGAAAGAAATCGTATACAGCGGCCCTGCTGAAAAGAAACATATTTTTTATAAATCAAAAAATACCAATAATTCTGGAGAACTTAATTTTACATATTACAGTGCGACATATGCTGTGGAAAATGCCCTGTCAAAAGTTAAAGATGACAAGGGGATGAAGCGTGTCGAGAAATTCCTGAAGGAAGAGATCTGTCCAGATTGTGGCGGTACACGCTTGTCGGAGGCAGCAAGAGCACCAAGGCTTTGCGGCATTTCGCTTGATGAAGCCTGCAAAATGACGTTGACAGAGCTTGTGAAGTGGGTTGGCAATGTGCCTGATTCCCTGCCTGATGAAATGAAGCCGATGGCGGAAAGCATCTGCGATTCTTTTCAAACTGTAGCAAAACGGCTTATGGACTTAGGGTTAGGCTATCTTACCCTTGACCGCGCAGCATCCACACTTTCCACGGGAGAACGGCAACGGATGCAGCTTGCCCGTGCTGTCCGCAACAGGACAACCGGGGTTTTATATGTGCTGGATGAGCCATCTATTGGACTGCATCCTTCGAATATAATCGGCTTGAATGATGTTATGCATGATCTGGTTGCAGATGGAAATTCCGTTTTGTTGGTTGATCATGATACGCAGATTCTGAACGAATCTGACTGGCTGGTTGAAATGGGGCCGCAGGCAGGCATAGACGGCGGAGAAGTAATCGCACAGGGGACGATTGAAGAAATCAAGAATAATGACAAATCTCAAATCGGTCCGTTTCTAGCAGGCAAAGCTGACGTATGTATCAGAAAACTGCCCGACTCAGATGAAATGTTTGCAGAAGGAAAGATTCATCTTTCTACAACACAGATCCACACGGTAAAACCATTAGAGGTTGATATCCCGAAGGGGAGACTCACAGTGGTAACAGGCGTATCAGGCTCCGGCAAGACCACGATGATTATAGACAGCCTTGTTCCAGGTCTGGAGGCAGTAATATCTGGGAAGAAGCCGCCAGAACATGTTTTGCATATTGAAGCAGACGGCATCAAACATGTAAAGTTAATTGATGCAACGCCGATTGGAATCAATTCCCGTTCCACTGTTTCCACATATGCCGATGTGCACGATGAGCTGCGTAAAATCTATGCGAAAACATCCGACGCTAAGCAAGAGGGATATAAAGCCGGGGATTTTTCATACAACACAGGAAGTCTCCGCTGTCCTGTCTGTGACGGAACGGGTACAATCAATCTTGATGTGCAATTCTTGCCTGATGTGGATATCTCCTGTCCTGATTGCCTCGGCTCAAGATACTCAAAAGCAGCATATCGTGTAAGATATGCCAATAAAGACGGAGTGGCACACTCGCTGCCGGAGCTCATGGAGATGGACGTAAACACTGCATTGAACTTTTGTAAAGATATGAAAGTTATCCGCGAGAGATTACAGGTACTTCAGAATCTTGGACTTGGGTATCTGACACTGGGTGAAGAAACGCCGAACCTTTCGGGTGGAGAAGCGCAGCGGCTGAAATTAGCAAGTGAAATGCGGAAAATGCAGTCTGATTCCATATTCATCTTTGACGAGCCGACTATCGGACTTCATCCATTGGATGTGCAGACATTGCTGAGGGTGTTTCAAACACTCATTGAAAATGGTGCAACCGTTATTGTGATAGAACATGATCTAGATGTGATCTGCAATGCAGATTATGTTATTGATATGGGACCGGATGGCGGTGAGGATGGAGGCCGTATTGTAGCAACTGGAACACCTCATGAAATTACAGATAGCAAAGAGAGCAAAACGGGAAGATTTTTGGGAAGACATCTGATTTAAAATCATTCTGCTGTCCCAAGCTCTCCAATCTTCATTGATTGGCAATTAACACAGGTGAAAGTTATAATTTAAGGTATTTTCCTTATATCTGATAATCACCCTCATAGTACTGAGGCATCATATGAGCAGTCAGAATATAGAAGAAATGTTGTCGAAGCATCCCTGCTACAATGAAGAAGCACATAAGAAGTTCGCTCGTATGCATTTACCGGTGGCTCCAAAATGTAATATTCAATGCAACTTCTGCAACAGGAAGTATGACTGCACTAATGAAAGCCGTCCGGGAGTAACCTCGGAAGTATTGTCGCCAGAAGATGCCACGACTAAAGTCTCTTATGTTCGTGACAAAATACCCAACTTATCTGTTTTAGGCATAGCTGGACCCGGAGATCCTCTGGCTAATGAAGAGACATTTAAAACTTTAGAGCTAATCAATAAAGATCATCCCGATCTTACATTCTGCCTCAGCACCAACGGGCTCAATCTTCCTGAAAATGTAGAGAGGCTGAAAAAGCTCAACGTTAATTTTATCACTGTAACCCTGAACGCTGTGAATCCTAAGATTGGTTCTAAGATCTATGATTTTGTAACAAAAGACGGTAAGCAGTACAGAGGCATAGACGCAGCAAAAATCCTCTTGAAAAATCAGCTAGAGGGGATTCAGAAGGCTGTGAAAGCAGGAATGACTGTTAAACTCAATGTAGTACTCATTCCCACAATAAACGATAAGCATATTCCGGAGATTGCTAAAAAGGCAAAGGAAATGGGAGTGTACATTGTAAACGTTCTTCCTCTGATCCCTGTTCCGGGAACCAAATTTGAGAATCTGAGGGCTCCGACTCCTAGTGAAAGGAAGGCCATTCAGGATCAGTGCGGGGAAGATATCCGCATGATGAGGCACTGCAAACAATGCAGGGCAGATGCGATAGGCCTGCTGGGAGAAGACAGATCCCAGGAATTTGCATGCATTTCAAAAAACTGTATGAAGAAAGAAAGCTCCAAGGAATGGTACAATGTGGCAGTAGCAACATCCGACGGAGAAAATGTTGACCTGCATTTCGGCCAGGCTGCAGCATTCCACACATACAAAATAGGAAGCGGTAAAGTCGTCGAGTGTGCCACAATTGATGTGGAATCTCCAAGCGATATTCCTGTTTACGGTAAGGAGCACTTCACTAAACTGGAAAAGACTGTAGGGTTGTTAGCTGGAATGGATGCAGTAATTGCAGAGAAATTCGGAGAGCCGGTGCTTGAACTGCTGAGGAAATATGGAATAGCCTACCTGGAAAGCAAGGGCAGCATACAGTCAGCATTGGAGCAGATAGAAAAAGTTCTGAGAGGTGAAGATCTCATAAAGATATGAGCTCTGCAACACTCTCTCCTTCTTTTGAATCATACACTGAAATAACATTCTGCATCAGGTCTTTTACGTCATCTATGTGAGTGATCAGCAGAATCTGGCTGAACTGATTTTCAAGCTTTGAAAGAGCAGCCATGATATTGCGCTTTCTGTTCTGATCCTGAGAGCCGAAAATCTCGTCAAGAACAAGGAAATTAAGGTCTTTGCCGGATCTGTCAGATAATAGCCTGGATATCGCTAGTCTCAGACATAAGTTTGCTAAATCCATCTCTCCGCCGGAGAAGCGGTTTATTGGATACTTTGCATCTCCGTCATAAATTGAGATATTGTAATCATCATCCAATTCCAACCCTAAATACCGCCCATCAGTCATGTCTGAAAACATTGATGATGCAATGTCTGTGAGCGCAGGAATTATTCTTTCCATCAGATTATCTTTTAAATCTGAAAAAATATCTTTAAGTGCAGCAAGCTCTGAAATCTTTTTCAATGATTCTTTCTGTTTGAGCTCGGTTTCTTCAACTTCCTTAATCTCCCGAGCATTGCTGTTTATCTTTTCATCAATGACTGCAGACTGCGTCTGTTTCTGATTGATTTCTCTCTGAATTGCAGAGAATTCTTCCTCAGCAGATTTTACTGACAGCTTAGCAGTCTGGTATGCTTCTTCATTATAATCAATGCACTGTAAATCAGTCAAAAGCCTACTCAATTCATCTTTCTGACTGACGATCTTATTTTCGTCATCTTTCTTTCTCTGAATGAGATTCGGCAGATTCCGGCTTTCTCCCATCAGCCCGTTGTACTCATCAGATGACCTTTTCAGACTTTTTAGATCATCAATTATTTTCTGGTACTCTTCATCATTAAACTTCACATCTTTTATTGATGAAAGGGAGCTCTCTGCATCTTTTCTTTCTTCTTCAAGATCTTTTATCTGGTTTCTTACAGACCTCAGTGCTGCAGTATGTTCAATGCCTTTCTGACGCTCTTCTTCAAGATGCATTTTTCTTTTCTTCAGTGCAGCCAGATGAATCTTTTCTTCATTTTCAGAGTTTACAAGAGACGTCTTCTCTTCAGAGGCAGTCTTGACAGCTTCAGATTTTTCCTGCAGTTCTGTCTGTAGTTTATTAATCAGAATGGTGTGATGCTCTCCTAAAGTGCGTTCGCACTCAGGACACACGCTGTCGGGCCCTCTTTCTTTCATTACTGCAATCTTTTCCCTGAGTGACTTCTCACCTTTGGTACTTTCTTTTAAAGCAGCGTCCAGTTCAGATATCTTAACTCTTATTCCATTGATCTTCTCTTCAATTTCTGAAATCTGCTCAGTGTTCTTATCTATTTCAGACGAGACGCCGCTGTATTTTTCCAACTCAGTAAGAATCTCTTCTTCTTTAGACAAATGTAATTCTATATTCTGATCCAGACGGGTTAATTTTGAAACCATATCGTTTCTCTTTTGGAACATTATCCTGTCTTCATCAAGAACTTCTTTTTTATGAAGCGTCTCTTCATATGATTTATTTTTTAATTCCAGTTCAGGAAGTTTTTCTAACTTTTTATTGAGATTGGATATTTCCATATCAAGCGACTGCAGATGGTCGTTCTCAATCTCAATTTCTCTTTTCTTTGAATCAGCGGCATTTTTGGCTGTAGTATATTTTCTATACACAGCATCAAGTTTTTCCAGCTCTTCTGAAGCTTCATTCTTTTTATTCTGAAGCTCTGCTTCTTTTTCTTTGAGAGCAGACAGTTCTTTAATAATTTCATTCTTATAACTAATTAATGAATCTTTATTTCTGATCAGACAATCCTTTTTCAGTTCTCCGTCAGAATTTTTCAGGCTTGATTCCAAACTATCTTTCACACGTTTTTCGATATTCAGATCATTACTGACACTCTTCACTACATCCTGTAATATATCAATATCCAGCAGTCTTACGATATGCTCTTTTCTCTTAGACGCACTCAACTCTGAAAGTGCAGACAAATCCTTCTGCCGTGAGAATATGGAAATGAAAAATTCTTTGCTTTCCATGCCCAGCAGTTTCTCGATTTTTTCAGTTACTGCCGAATCAGAGTTTGCCTCCTGCATTCCATCTGCAAGCAGGTATGCATTAGGAGTGTTGCTTTTTCCCCGGAGAGACCTGACAAGTTCGTAATTTATTCCATTCAGATCAAATACTATTTTAACAGAGCATTCTTCTTTTGGAGATGCGTTATAATTCTTGATACCGTCTTTTCCATCTCTGATGATGTCGCTGTTTCTGCCTCCGCTTCCGTAAAGCGCCCAGGCAATGGCTTCAATAAGTGTGCTTTTACCGGCACCGTTGGCTCCGAGGATTCCTACCACGCCGTCCGGAATGTTCAAACGCACGTCTCTGAAGCGGCGGTAGTTTGTCAGCTCAATTCTGATCAGTCTGATTGTCCCACCTCCTTTTTCAGATAGTCAAGTCCCAGCTCCTTAATGTGCTGCTTGTCGACGTTCTCAACCGGTCTGGCATTCACGAACGATATAAACTCATCTTCAATGCGACCGAATACTGCAGAAGTAGACTGCACTGACATTTTGTCCTGAGAGTTTATTATCCTCAGTTCAAAATGGGCTGCTGTGGAAAACTGCTCTTTAATCTTTTTGACATTTATTGAATTTCTGACAGAGCTCAAAACACGGTTTACTGTCATTCTCACAATCGCACCGTCGATGTTGTCCGGTATCGAATCTTCAATTTCTTTAATGAGGTTTTCAGCATCCAGATGCAGAGCATCAATGTATGGAAGATCAATCATTTTTCTTGCAGGCAGCGAGACAAATTCTTTTGTTCCTTTATCTAAATCAATTACTAAGTAACCTTTCTCCTGCCTTGCCTCTGAAAATGAAAATCTCTCCGTCGAGCCTGAATAATAAGCATTGTCTAAAATTTTCTGATATCCGTGATAGTGTCCCAATGCCACATAGTCCATGTTTTTCTGCAGATGCGAATCTTCTATCACCTGGTCGTTTGCACCGGAATTCTGGAATGTTTTTAAACTAGCGACACCAGTATGCAGCATCATCACGTTGTATCTGCTGTCTGCGGGACTGATAGAATCAAGTCTAGTAAGATATTCTTCTCCTTCAGCGTAAGGCAGACCATGAACTGTCATATCGCCGATTTTGACTTTCTCATAACCTCCGCGGTAGATGCAGTGCACTCCGTCTATGTGGTCAAACAGCCTGAACACACTGCCGGTCTCGCGGATTCTCGGCATGGAGTGATTTCCGGCAATGATGACAATCGGAATACCCTCTTTGGAAAGACGCAAAAACTGCTCCATGGCAAACCCGAGGGTTCTGTTTGACGGTCTGATAGAATCAAACAAATCGCCGCTGTGCAGGATTACATCAGGTCTGAGCTCTATTGCTTCATCCACAAATCTCTCGAATGATTTGTATGTGTCAACCTCTCTTTGATTAAGTCCTTTGTAAGGTCCGGGATCTGTGCAGAGTGCACGGTATGCGTTGAATCCCAGATGAGTGTCTGAAACATGTATGAATTTCATCAGACCGCCTCAGAAAAATCCTTCATCTGCAGCCTTTGGTTTGTTGTTTTCTGGAACTTTAATATTCTTCAGCCTCTCTTCATAAAGGTGCACTTTCACAGGCACGGCAAAAGGCGTGAAGGGTGAAGCTACAATCGCCTCGCCGGGCATCAGCATCTGAATTTCGTTATCAACCTGGGATATGTCCTGCTTGGCAGAGTTTTTCAGAATCTCCCTGTCCTTTTTGTCCGACAGACCCAGAATAAACAATGTGTTGAATTGAGAGATAACTTCGTTTGCAATCAGCTTGGGTTGCTGAGATACCGCGCAGAGGCCGGTTTTGAACTTACGGCCTTCTCTGGCAATCTGTGCAAAGACGCTGTCCTCTGCTTCTTTCAAAACTCTCTGCGCTTCTTCAATTGCAATTAAAGTATTCGGCAGCTTGCTGAACTCTTCCCCGTCTGAATAGAGCGTCTTATTCTTTTCAAAGACAGCTCTTGAAATGACGGTAGAAATCAGAAGCTCTTCAGTCTCGTGAGCATTGGAAGTATCAACAAGAATGGTCTTTCCTTCATGCAGCTGGTGTATAATTCTGGCAGTAACGCTGTAATTTTTGTCTTTAGAAACAAGGTTCAGCCTAAACAGGTTGCTCAGCCTTCTTTTGATAACACTTATTGTACCGCTCTGATATCCGGGAAGATCAGCGACAATCCGGTCGACTTCCAGCTCATCCAGCTTATTTAGCCAGTCATCTTTGTATTTGTACTGGGCAGTCTGTAAGCACTCTTTCTGAGCCTCAGTAAATTCATAGATTGCTTCCAGATCAGAGATCTCAATTTCAGCTGAAGATATGACAAGTTTGCTGTATCCTCCGCTGCTCGACAGGTCTCTTGAGGAATAAACGGCAAACGACTCTTTGTAAGGAGAATCCTTCAGGCCCTTTTTGCTGACTTCTCCGCCGTCAAAATATTCTCCATGGGGATCGAAAATCAGGAAACCGCAGTTTCCTCTGCTCATGCACGAGAGGGCTAAATTCTTCATCAGGTTGCTTTTTCCCATCCCGGTGGTAGCGAAAATTCCCACATGATAAGGTATCGCTTTTTCAGAAATACCGACAGGAAAATCAAGGACTTTGTCTCCAGACCTCAAGTTTCCGATCTCAATCTCGCCTAAATAAGACTTTAAAAATTCATAGTCGTCAGCCTGAGTGTATCTTACTTCTGAAAAATGGGTCGGAAGAGTCTTGGTTTTCTTGAAGCTCGCTTCGTCAATGTAACCGAGGGGAGAAGAAACACCGATGCAGAAAAGATACTGCTCATAAGGAGACATATCAGGATTGTCTTTTTTCATGATCATACCTGCAGTTCTGCTCATCCAGCTACCGTCTTCTTTGTCGGCTGCATGCTCGATATCCATAACCCGGACAAGGTATTTTCCTTCCTTGTTGCGAGACTCTACGACAAGCAGTTCTCCAACCTGCAGGTTTTCTTCAAAATCAATCCTGAAGCGCGTTTCCATTACATTGGTGCCGATTACTCTGCCGATCCCCATATTTCCACACTATGCGGAGATTTTATTTTAACTATTTTAATTTCGGATGGAAATCTGATAATTATGAAAAATATATGGATTGAGAAAACTCAATCCTCGAATTTTATTTCTGAAGCCCTTTTGAGACCCATTCCGGTAGCCACTTCAGCAGCCTTCATCAATGCACAGGGAACTATGCAGGCAGCATGTCCGAGTACTTTGCCGCATGCTACATATATCGGATTCTCGCCGAAAGGCATCTTCATGACATCAAATGCGCCCATTTCCTCTTCGTTAAGCACATCAACTATTTTTGAAACATGAGGGCATTCGCTTTCTATCTCAAATCTGACAACTCCGTCATCGCCATACACTGCCTGAATCTTAGTATTCAATCTGCATACGCCGGGGTTAACCTCTACGCATGTTTTATCTGACATAATTTCACCATGACACTAGGGCGCTTTATTACTTCTTCCTGAATTTTCTACCGTCTGCCTTTGTGGGTCTTCGACACTAGTTCAAACATTCCACCTTTGGTGATATCTACAATTCCAAAGACTGCCACAGCCTTATTCTTCTTCATCACAGGCACAGCGACAACCGGAACTCCCATGTACGGTCCAGAAGGAGATATCTTATGAGTTATCTTGGCGCTTTCCAGAACTTCTTCTAAAACAGGACCGGTGTAATTGTTGTCGATGACCAGACCGTCTTCGCATCTGACACCGTTGCAGTTCTTGCTTCTCATAGTGGTGGGAAGTCTGCCTGTCAGTTCATGAACCGCCAAAGCAATGGACTGCAGAGCCTCTGCTTCAGTATCAGGACCGAATGATTCCCATACATTTTTTTCAACCCATGAAAGGTTGACCTGATTTTCAAGCGCTAATGCAGCTGTCACCGCACCCTGCTCTGCCAGACGGTATTTTTTAGCCGTGCCTATGATGATTACGTCTCCGTCGCGGATGTTGAATGCAGTTTTCAGGCAGGCTGTGGTCTCTTCATCAGGGCACATATTGCTGCATGGATAGTACAGCTTGCCGTTTTTAGCTACAAAAGATGTAGCCCCTTCAGCGCCGGAGTAGACGGCTTCATCGCGCTGTTCGTTGCCGTTGCCCATATGTGCAGCCATTCCCTTAACGAGTACGGCGCAGTCCTGGCTGGAGATGGTGACGCCGTTTAAATCCACCTGTGCAACGCTCATTCCGCAGTCTAGATATTCGCGGATGCCTCGGTCTGTAAGACTTACACCGTTTTTTCCTACAGTGACAAAGCCTTCTCCGATCATTTTATTGAGAATTGTCCTGATGCTTCCTTCTCCAATTCCGACTATCTGTGAAAGGGCTTTTCTGCCGACCGGACCCTCTTTGAAGATGGTGTCGTATGTTTTCCATACATGATATAATGAATATTTGGGGGTAGGACCTGCTCCCGTGTAAAGCTTATAATTGAGCCCCATTGGGCGATGGATAGTACAACCACCGAATAAAGTTTGTGGATGAAAACGTGTCTAGATGGTTATAATTTGCCTTTTTGTGAGCTATACGTAACACTAAAACAGATATTCATAGATGATTATCTAATGAGGTTAATATAAAATCAATTAACGAGGCTTAAATGGTTTATGAATTTATTGAAATATATTTATAAACATACTTGAAATTTGCATAATCTTCCATTCCACGGTAATTTTGAAATTATTTTGTTTTTTCAGCAGGCTGTAAATGAATATGCGCCCGGTTGTTTAACATATTCTTGAAATCTGCAATTTTTTTGCAATTTTGTTTTAAATCTCTAGAATATTTGGTGAGGCTCATTATCCAGCAATATAAATTAACCATCTTAACAATAAAAAACTCTCAGAAAAATGCCATCCTAACAATTGTTCCAGTGAGTAAAATCAGCCAAAGACTATATAGCGTTAATTTCTTTTTCACTGTATCATGTCCGAATCACATGTGTTCATAACTCTAAAAGATATCAGCAAATCATTCAATGGTTCATATGTGCTAAAAAATATCAGTGAAGAGATAAGCACAGGAGAGGTTTTTGGGCTCATTGGAAGAAGCGGTGCTGGAAAGTCTGTATTGATCAACATGCTACGAGGAACTCCAGAATATCATCCAGATTCTGGAAATGTGGTCTATCATGTCGATTATTGTGAAAAGTGCGGAAGGGTTGAATTACCGGGCACTGGAAAATGCACAAAATGTGGGGGTTCTGTAGAACCTAGGGACATAGATTTTTGGAACACTGATGACAATGATCCGATCAAAAAGCAGCTGAGAAGCCGTATCGCTATTATGCTGCAGAGAACTTTCTCTCTTTTTGGAGATATGACCGTCATCGAAAACATCTTCGAAGCCCTGCCTCATGAAATGGATGAAAATGTAAAAGTTGACAGGGCTCTTAAGCTGCTGAAATCCGTAAGGCTGGACCATCGTATTACACATATAGCGAGAGATCTGTCCGGCGGTGAAAAGCAGAGATGCGTTTTAGCAAGACAGCTGGCCAAGGACCCGATTTTATTTCTGGCAGACGAGCCTACCGGAACACTGGACCCTTCAACTGCGGACATGGTCCACAATGTTTTGATTGAAGCTGTGAATGACACAGGCATGACAATGGTGGTAACTTCACACTGGCCGAAGGCCATTGAAGTCCTCTCAGACCGCGCTATGTGGCTTGATCATGGCGAAGTTAAGATGAAAGGCTCGCCGAAGGAAGTTTCAACAGAATTCATGCGCGGACACGAGATGCATGAAGAAAGTCATGTGCAGGTCGGACAACCTCTCATTAAAATCAGCGACGTGAAGCGTTACTATTACTCATACACCAGAGGTGTTGTGAAAGCCGTGGACGGAGTATCTCTGGAAGTCAATGAGAAAGAAATAGTCGGCTTAGTGGGACTATCCGGTGCAGGCAAAACAACTCTCTCAAAAATGATCTGCGGACTCCGTGAACCTTCTGAAGGTAAAGTGGAAGTAAGAATCGGAGATGACTGGGTCAACATGGCTGAACCAGGACCAACTGGAAAAGGAAGAGCCACTCAGTATATTGGAATTCTGCATCAGGAATTCTCCCTCTATCCATTTGATACTATCCTGCAGAATCTGACAGTATGCATAGGAATCAAACTCCCGGCAGAACTGGCAAAGATGAAAGCTATTCAGGTTCTGTTAGGATCAGGCTTTGATCGTTCAGATGTGGAGAAGATTCTTTATGCTTACCCAGACAACCTCAGTGTAGGTGAAAAGCAGAGAGTCGCACTCGCTCAGGTCTTAATCAGAGAACCAAGCCTGGTCATTCTCGACGAACCTACCGGTACCATGGATCCCATTACTAAGAATTCTGTAGCTAAATCCGTTCTCACAGCACGTAAGGAGCTAGGCGAAACATTTCTAATAGTCTCGCACGATATGGACTTCGTGATGAACTGTTGCGACCGCGCTGCCATCATGAAAGATGGAAAGATCGTTGCAATGGGAGTTCCAAGCGATATTGTAGAATACCTGGAAGAAATCGAGCTGAAGGAGAATGAGAACGGCGGTGCTGAAAATTGAAGGACACCATAGGTAGAAAACTGAGTTTTGTCGAATGCAGGGAATCCCGCGGTCTCGGTGTAGGCGGTGGAATGGCCCAAAAAGCAACTATTTCTGAAAGTGGAAGAGATGTTGTAGCCATTGCAATGGGACCTGGAAAACGTCATATCACCAAGCCTGTCTGTGAGATTACATTTGCTCTAAGAGAAGAAGGTATTGATACCAGCGTGCTTGTAGTGAATGCTGGTTCTGGTGTTCCGGCAGATGCTCCTGACGTCACTACCAGTTCGATTTTCGGTCTGGATCCGATTGAGGTTCAGAGGATCCAGCAGTTTAAGCTTGCTATCATCCACTTAGGAAATGTCAGAAACCACCTGATTTACAAGGCCAGGCTGATCCTGAGAAATGTCAATATTCCTGCTATCGTGGTTTGTCAGGCTCCTATTGACTTTGAAGACTTTGCTTCGATCGGCGTCCAGACAAGACTGGTCATGCCTCCAGAAGATAAGATCGACACCAAGGGAAAGATAGTTGATATCGTCAGCGGCGTGGTAAGGGGCACTACCTGTCCCCAGAGCAAACTTGACGAGATCGTATCAAAAGTAAGAACTCATCTGTGATCAGGCGAAATCAAAGCCTACCAGATGAGTCCAGTATTTTTTATCACTGTATTTTGTAATGGCTCTCAGGTAATCATCAGACAGTGTCGATATGCTGCCTGAAGTAACATTTTTGATACCTTCGATTTCATCTAGATAATTAAATCCGACTTCATTAATCTCAAAATGAACTTCACTGGTCAGCTTTACTCCTTCATATATCACGAAATCATCCGAAAGAAAACTGGCATCAGGATTTTTTCTTAGAATCTGTTCTTTCCTAAAAGGTGTAACATACTCCCCTACGATCGTGCCGGAGTCATCAAGCATCACTACCAGCCCCTCATCGGAAAGCAGCAGATGCTGGTCCCCTACCAGAGCAATGGTCACATCCCGCTTCAGAGACGCCCAGACGCCATTATTGGTGCATTCTAGAAGGCCGCCGCACGCCCCATTGCTGTCGGCGATGGTCTCTAACCTGAATACTTCATTTCTCACTTTCTCATCCATGATCAGGACCTCCACAACACCTGAAATGGACTGGAGCTTTTCTCTCACTTTGGTTAGAATCTCCTCGCGAGACATGGCTCCCACATTGTTATACGAGACTATTAAGAAATTGTTATCGAAAGTAATTTTTTTCATTGAAGTTCTTAGAATCAGGCAAAAGGATCTTTTTCGTCTTTTTCATAGAGCTCAAATGTATACTCATCTGTTTCACTTTTGACTTCATTTATCAAAATCGGTTTAATTTCTCTTGTCAGTTGATTGCTCATTATTTCAATAGTTTTGTTTGATGACTCCATCTGCAAATACACAAATGCTGAATAAATCACCGTGGCCATGGCTGCAATAATGATGCAGTGACCGCCATATACTCTGTATCCAATTCATATACATACCCAATGCCAAGCGTGCATGCAACAATAATCACTAAAATCAAAGAGACGGTAACTAAAAAGACTCTTCTATCCATTATGAACAACATTCATATGGAGTTTTCTTCGTCATCTGTCGGATTCTTTCAGGCGCTTTTCCTTCTCTTCTCTGAACATTTCATATTGTTTGTTTACTTTGTCTCTTTCTTCTTTGTCATCAATGTAATCTCTAATCAACCTGATAGAAAAATCGCCCCTGCCAGCGTATTGTTCTTCATTAATGATCTTATCAATTATGAACTTTAATTAGTCATACTATGGCCTATATATGCCCAATAAAGACAGATTAGCAGTCGAAATTGATGATTTTGACCTCAACACCCTGAAAAAGATGGCTGAAGAAGACGGATATGATAACCTCGAAGACTATGTGTGGGTGTTGATACAGGATCAGATTCAGAGGAGGAACGAGACAGAAATAATTGTTTCGCTTCCTGATTTTATATTGCAGGAACTTGATTAAGAAGTCAAGGCAGTTTTGAACCGACCGCGTCTTTTATGCCGGACGCCGGCATTCCTTTCTTTTTCAGTTTGATTTGATAAGATAATCTGTGACACTATTTGCAGACAAACCCTATGCTGACGTCGAGAACGTCAGCAATCACTCGCATGCTTTTACCTTCAGACCGCAATATTGCAGCAGCATACTGCCTGCTGCGCCACTTGTTCTCATCAAAGCTACATTTATGTACAGCTGAAGCTGTACTCCATTTGGAGTTTCTTTTCGGCATTTTAGATCACTTGGCGAGAAGACTCCGCCTCTTTTTAACAATCACATCGAAGCAGCATCATTATTTTCGATAATTTTACGATGTGAGTTGATGAGACACAGAGTAGTGATTAGGCAAAAAAGTATAAGCACAAAAGACAATAAGAGAACTAAGGCAGAGGTGGAACGTCTCCTGAAAAGGAGACGGGGCATAAAGCCCAGAGTTTGATATCACAAGTCTGCTGGCTTATGATATCTCAATACTTATCGACAATTTGCCGATACGTATTTCGAATCCGTGCGGGATTCTAGTAAATCTGGCGCAAGCCAGTATATCACCTCCCGCCCAGGAATCCAAGCCCGTGGAGTTGGGTACCAGCCACCTCCGCACGGCTTGGTTTTTCCCCAACGGGCACTTTTCTGATTGTGTTTTTGATATTTAATTGGCTTGATTATTCTCACGCATATCAGTAACTATAGTACCGACGCAGAATCATAGATAACGCTCACTTCTGGATTCATACGAGTCTGCGGAGACCTGATACAGTTCATACGAAGAAAGATTTAGAAAGAAATATACTTGACATTAAGAAGAAGTATTCCAGCATAGGATCTCAGAAGTTAGCGGTGATGCTTCGTTCTGATGGGATTGACGTATCTCACCAGTATGTTTATGAGACGTGTGTCAGACATAGATTAATAACTCCTGGCAGGAAGAAGCAGAGAAAGTTCATAAGATTTGAAAGAAATCATTCGAATTCTCTCTGGCAGTTTGACATTTCTGAATTCGATGATTCAAGAATTCATATGCTGACATTCATTGACGATCATTCACGAGTAAGGATATCTGCAAAGGAAGTCGGATATTTCTCACAGAATCGCAGATAGAGATCATCAGGAATGTAGCTCACACGATGGGAGCGAAGTACGAATTGATTTATTCTCTTGCTGTGGACAATGGTTTGAGGAGAAGGGATATTTTCAATATAAAATACAAAGAAGCGCTCTGTATGTGCCGTACTCGTTATACATTTATAACTCAGAAGGGCAACAGGAGACGGCAACTAATAGTTCATATAAAAACAATGGACCTCTAAATTTATATCTAGAGCAGCGAAGAGAATCGTTAAAGACTCATGGTCTGGAAGAATATCAAAAGTATCTATTATATCCCCCACAAAAGGCAGCAGAATAGGGGAGGAAACGTTATCCGGATGGTTCAACCGGTTAAGTCAAGCATCTGAAATATCTTTTTGTCCCCATGACTTACGAGCGTCCTTTGTTCACCGACATGCGAGAGCAGGGACAAGACCCGATGTGGTCATGGGTCTTACAGGACATTCAAATCGAACAACCACTTTCAAATTCTACTATGGAAAAGACTTGGATGCGATGAGGCAAGCACAGGACAATATTTGACATCCCTAGCGTTTTCTCCAGCAGTACAATTAGGCAAAAGGATAATTATACTTTCAACCGTTAACCTCACTGACCAGATGATAGTCAGCGTGAACGGAGTAAAAAAGGAAGTGCCTCAAGGCAGCAGGATCCGCGACATCCTCGACGGCGAGCCTTATTCCGAAGGCTCAATAATGGCAGTCTCAAGGGCTGGAGAAGAAGTTCTCAGCGAGACCGACGAGTATGAAATCGTCACTCAGAAAGGGTCGTTTAACATCCGCTTGAATGGCACGGCATTTGCAGAAAAGTGGAAAGAACTGAAAGATGCGATAGTCGGAGTCGGGATCAGGTGGGGAACCAATAAGATTCTAGCTGTAGGATCATTTCCTTCTGATTTACCTGTGGACAGGGAAAGACACGACTATATGCGCTACGATTGCTTTCTTTCTCTGGGAGGGTTTGACAACCGTTCCACTTACATGATGATTGCCAAAATAAACCACACTGCCGGGTACGGTACCAATGACGGAATTTTCGGTAAAGTTACCAAAGGCAGGCATGTGCTGGAACTTCTAGATGAAGACGATTCCATCGTGGCAATCAATCCAGTAGTTCTCAATACCATTGAAAAGAATTCTTTCGTTACTTCAGATGTAGACACTGCCTTAGAAGACGGCATGTCTATCGAAACTTACGTTCACGTAAAACTCAACAAGAATTCGCCGGTGGCATGCGAGCAGTTTCTGGTTGTAACTGAAAACGGAATGATGGAAATAACAGATAAGACCTCTACATACGCTGCCAACTCAACCAGGCTCAATGTTTCTTTGGTTAAGGAAGAAACAGCAGTCAGAGATGAAGGCATAGTTACTGTGCGCAACGAGGGAAGCGGCGCCGGCAGAATCTATTTTTACAACTCCAAGAGGCAGCTGTCTCCCAATCATACTGTGATTGGAACAATTACGACAGGATCAGAACTTTTGAGACTCTCACCCCGGGGCTCAAAGGTGACAATCAGATCCACTCCGCAGCGCATCATGACAATAGGCATGACGCAGAAAGATGCAGCCGAGTTCCTTAGACATCTGGGCATCACGCAGTCAAGAACCGGACTGGAAAATGACAATTCAATTGTAGTAGAACAGGAACCGGAGCTCACCATGGAGATTGCTGATGAGGTAGAAACATTCGGACGCCAGAAGGAACTCATCGCTGTCTGGGAGCTTAACGATAGGGACTCTCCGAAAACTACCAGCTACATCAGAAGACTCACCGGTCTGGATTACAAAAAGGTCGGTACACTCAAAGTATTCTTTACATACCCGGGAATGCCGATGGTCACGTTTGAAGGAAATATTTCTCAGGCATCTACACTCCTGCCGGAAGCTACCTTTGAAGGTATGAGCAAAAAGGGGGAGATTGGGGTCACCAATATGTCCCGTCCGGGAAAGGGAACAATCGGCATAAGGCTTGAACCAAGCAGCGAATTCGGACCCACTGGTGAAGAAAAGTACGGTACGAATGACGCCGGAGTCATGATGTCTGATCTGGAGACTTTCCTTAAAGACCTCAGGGACGGCGATCTGGTATACATTAGAGAATTTGAGTCAGGGGACGAGAAGGCAGAACATAAAGCCGGGGACTTGAGGGTTGACGAAGAGGAGTTTAACTTTGTAACCCACAAGCCTCCAGCAGGTCCGTTTGTGTGAGGTGTAGATATATGAGCGATAAAACTGAGACAAGAATGATTATGATCTCTCCGACTTCTGACATCACACCAGATCAGTTGGTCAGGTTCGTTCACGGCCTGGGGTTAGGACTGGGCGTCAAGGAGACATGTTATGGAATTAATATCCAGGGACCTGTAGAGGATGTTAGGAAGGCTTTCAAAGAAGTCAGGAATCTTGATCCTAACAGGATATTTTCCAAAGTCCGCGCTTTTCCTATCGGTGATGAGCGCAGATGCAGAGCCCACCACGGCTCAAGGCCAGGCTATCCGCAGCTGGAAAAGGAGTGGAGCGACCTTCCTAAAATGGATCATGCCTTAACAGCCATGGAGGCGGGAGAACCCGTACCTGAAAAGAAAAAACCGCAGCCAATTTCGATAGAACGTTTCAAAGAAATCATAGATGAGGTGTCCCAATGAAAGTCTTCATGGTACCGTTAAACAGCTTGATACTGTACGATTTAATAGAGCGCTTTGGTCATGAGCCATTGTCACTGATGTCTGAGATGAGAGATAGGGTAGTCAATGCGGAGATAGAAGCTCCGCCTCTGAATCTCACGCCTGAAGACGTTAAAGTCGGACTTAACTATGCCGGTATCGAGATTCCGTCTGGAATCCGCGGGCGTATGTCTATCTGGGGGCCGCTGCTTGACAAAGCCGAAGCGGCAATAATCATGCACGATATGCCCTATACTTACGGCTGCGTTGGCTGCCACAGGTCGAATACTTTGTTAAACCACATGGTGAGGAAGAAGGACATTCCTCTGCTGGAAGTACACTACCCCAATGATGACGATGAGGCTAAGCTCCTTGTTGCCCGCGTCAAAGCATTTCTGGAGGGATTAAATGGCAATTAAAATAGCACAGTTATCGTGCGGAACAGAGTACTCTGGAGTACAGTCTGAGATTGAGCATGCCGCTGAGACAGTCGGCGGGAAAATGGTGTACCCGGATGTAGCATACGACGATATTGCCACAGCAGTGGATGAGTTTGGATTTGATCCAGCTTCACCACAGCTGAAGCTGATGATTGCCAGAGCTAAGGCATTGGCGGACGGACATTATGATGCAGACGCGGTCTTTATCTCTTCATGCTTCAGATGCGCCGAAGGTGCTCTGGTGAGAAATGAAGTTAGAAAATACATTCAGGAGCATACCAAACTGCCTGTCGTTACTTATTCATTTACTGAGAGGATGAAATCCGCTCAGCTCTTGACGAGGATGGAAGCCTTAGTCACCATCGTGGAAAAGAAAGAACTGCTTGCCAGAGAGAGACAGGTCGGACTGACAGCCGGTATTGATTCAGGCTCTTCTACCACTAAAGCAATGATCATTAGAGACAATCAAATCATCGGTAAAGCATGGATGCCTACTGGTGAAGTGTTCGGCACAGCTATGGAAGTTCTCAACAATGCCATGGATGAAGCGGGAGTTAAACAGGAGCAGCTCGAAGGAATCGGCGTAACAGGATACGGACGTTTCCTCATCGGCAGGAAGTTAGACGCCAATCTGATTCAGGAAGAGCTTACAGTCAACTCCAAAGGCGCAGTGTGGCTGGCAGATCATCAGAAAGGAGAGGCCACTATTATCGACATCGGCGGAATGGACAACAAAGCCATTACGGTCAGAGACGGTATTCCAGACAACTTCACGATGGGCGGAATCTGTGCAGGAGCATCCGGCAGATTCATGGAAATGGTGTCCAAGCGTCTAAGGGTCGATATCAATGACTTAGGAGCTCTAGCTGACAAGGGAGACTGGAGAAACGTCAACATGAACTCTTATTGTTCTATATTTGGTATTCAAGACTTAGTTACCTCACTGGCTTCTGGAAATACCGTGGAAGATGTGGCGGCTGCAGCATGCCACTCGGTGGCTGAGCAGGTTTATGAGCAGCAGCTGCAGGAAATAGATGTCAGACAGCCTATCATTCAGGTAGGAGGAACATCACTGATCAGCGGCCTTGTAAAAGCTGTAGGCGACATGGTCGGCAGCCATCCGATTATTCCGCCTAATTCCCAGTATATCGGGGCAGCCGGCGCAGGGCTTCTTGCTTCTGGTTTCTTAGAGGGTATCTGATGGCAGAAGGCGAAGATTTTGCATTCAACAACTTTGACACGATCTTTCGTCAGACGTTGAAAGATCTGGGCATAAGCAGGGCAGTCAAATCTTTCAACATAATTTCCAAAATTGACGAGCCTTACTTTATCATCTCGCTCAAGATGGGAAAGGCCAGGTCAGCCATACACATCTCAGACATGGCTCAGGTGGATGACAGCCCGCAGGGTGTGCAGATAACCATCACCGATGAAGAATGGGCCCCGGCCCTGCTGACAAAGCTGTGGCAGGTATACAGCAAAGAAAGGGTCAAACAGCTGACAAGATTTGAGATAACCATTCACGGTGCCAAAGCTTCAGACATCGCACCGATGCAGCTCGATCCGGGAGAAGAGCTGAAGACTCTGCTTCTTGATGCCATCTGGAGGGTGTTTCCGGAAGGATTCAAAGTCCGCTACAATATCGTAGATGACGAGGTCATGACGGTAGTCGGTACAGAGCATGATATGGAAGATGCGTGGCTGGAAACCGCCCGCAAAGTTCACGAGCTTACCAGAAACGCGGAGGCTGAGTGAAATGTATGAAGTCCTGATGTATGACGGCGGAGTCTACAGAATCAATGAGCTCTATGAGCTGATTGAGGATGTCGGCGGATTCGTCATTCAGAAAACAAAGATCCAGGTGCAGATCGTCGTCACCATGGCTGTTCCCGAAGAGGAGCATGAGATCATTGAGCAGAAGACGGCGGAACTGGGCGGAAAGTTATCATCTGTTCCTCTTGCAGGCACTG
Organism: uncultured Methanomassiliicoccus sp.; assembly: GCA_905202485.1. Taxonomy (GTDB): domain Archaea; phylum Thermoplasmatota; class Thermoplasmata; order Methanomassiliicoccales; family Methanomassiliicoccaceae; genus Methanomassiliicoccus_A. Next base: position 6,759 of record CAJKRY010000014.1, on the reverse strand, counting down.
AGATAGCTGTAGTCGCACCAACGTTAGGAAGGCACCATATGCCCCACCCGACCTGTGACATCGCTGAGCAGCTGAGAAGGCTGGGAGCAATCACCGTCGTAATGGGTCTGGCCAGAGGCAGAGGCAGAAGATCTTCGCAGATTCTGGCAGACGAGCGCCGTCTTGTTGAAGAGTATGACGCCGCCGTCTTTGTGCTGGGGAACTTTAAAGACTGCATTGTAAACCATAAAACAAAGCTCTTTGAAGAACTGGAAATTCCTGTAGCGGTAGTATGCGGTCCGGAGGTGCAGGATCTTCCCTGCGAAGCGGTAGTATGCGGAGTGGGCCGCAAGGTGGAAAGAATGAGGCGCGAGGAGGAGATTCTCAAGCTGCAGGAAACTTCTGAAGCGATTGAGAAGATCATTCACGACAAGCGTGCTGAATTGGATGAGGATCCGCTGTTCATCCACCCGGCAGAAATCAAAAGTAGAATTGACGAGCTTGAGCCGATCAAAGAATGCCTTCGTCCGGCTCCGGTAGTGCTGCATCTTGATGGTTTGAGAGTGAAGATTCCCTATGAAGAATGGAAAGACACTATTGCTGACATTGAAGTCTACGGCCACCGCCTCGGCGATGTAGCTGAAATCTCCGAATCCAGTCTGGGAGGCAGCATTCTCATAAAGATCAAAACGACTTCAGAAGTGAACGATGAAGATAAGGCGTCTTCATCTTCCTGATCTTTTTATTTGAAGCAAGGTTATTTCTCTAGCAAAATCAATCATGTATTATGAAAGTCGTGGGTGTTAGCTGTAGCCCTAGAAAAGGGGGAAACTCGGAAATTCTCATCAATGAAGCATTGAAAGGTGCTGAGGCAAAGGGTGCCGAGACTGTTTTTATTAGTTTAGCTGGGAAGAACATCAAGGGCTGCAATGCCTGCCCTAAGTGCGGAGCTTCTGGAAAATGCATCAACAATGATGACATGCAGGAAATATATCCTATTCTGGAAAGCGCCGACGCTATCATCGTGGCATCTCCAGTATACTTTGGAATGTATACCGCACAGGCCAAGGCCTTCTTAGACCGCAATTACTATCTGTTAAAGTCAGGCGGTAAGCTGGCAGGCAAAGTTGGAGGGGTCATTACAGTAGGAGGACGCGCTGGGCATGACTTTACTGCCGTAGCGATGATGGAAGCTTTGACGCTTTACGGCATGTATCTGCCGCCGAATGCCTTTGCCGAGTCTATGTCCAGAGAACTGGGGGCAGCCGCAACAGAAGAAAAAGCTCTGGCCGCTGCTAAAGCGCTCGGAGAAAGGGTAGCAGACTTAGCTGCTAAACTGAAGTAATGTCAAAACCAAAAGGAGTCTATCTCCTCTTTTTTACTATTCCTTCAGCAGTTGAAGCTGAAATAGGGAAACTGGGGAGATATTCGTTTCTTCCAGGCAGGTATGTTTATGTCGGTTCCGGCATGGGCGGAGTGTTTGCCAGAGTAAAGAGGCACTTATGCGGATGTCAGACTGAAAGATGGCATATCGATTATCTCTTGGAGAAGGCCACAGACAGAAAAGCAGTGATCTATCTGACGGACAACAAGGAAATGGAATGTTTTCTCAGCCAGATGGTTAAAGATACTGCAAGCTCGCAGAACCCCGTGAGAGGATTTGGAAGCTCTGACTGCGGCTGCTATTCTCATTTGTATTTAGTTTCAGACGAGAATGAAGTCCTAAACATCGAACTTCCCGGATGCAGCAAAACTGAAGTGCTTACCTGTAAAACCATCATCAATAAATTGGAAAAGCATTAAGTACAGTTTGTTGCCAAACATATTACTGCCTGGGAAGTGAACCCTTGCACTGGACTGTACGATTCTGTCAGAGACTCAATCAAGCAATTCCAGACATCGCTGTTGCTCAGCCGACAATCCGTGTTGACGGCCGTGTGATGCAATAGTGAAATTCGATGAACCCGTTGCGGGGTGGTTGTCGGGTAAACATCGAAAGTCATGGAGGAACTCCCGGGCCCAATTTTCAAATAGTAGAATATATTTATTATGGTAGTTTCATAATTATCTTTAGGCTATTCAGACAATCATTTTTGATGGTAGACTTCTTATATTTTAAATGAATGTCTGCTTAGCATTACTTATCATGGAGGCAAAGAATGAGCGCCACCGAGGATTCATATGAGGACAGTTCTGTACTTGAAAAATTGAATGAAGCTATAGGGAAGGACAATGTAACGATCAGCAAGATGGAAAGATTGCTGTACAGCCATGATATGGCACCTTTACCTAAAGAGGCCCAGGTAGCATTTAAAGTGATTCCAGACATAGTTGTACGCCCCAAATCCATTGAGGACGTTGCCGCTGTTGTCAAGATTGCTGCTGAAGAAGGTATTCCAATTACTCCTCGCGGTGCATCCACCTGGGGATTAGCTGGATCTACACCTGCTTTTGGAGGAATTCTCATCGACATGCTGGGAGGCATGAGCAAAATTGTCTCCATTGATGAAACAAACATGACCATCACGGCTCAGGCCGGCTGCTCATGGAAGCAGGTATATGATGCAGCCTGGGAGGCAGGCTTCCTTCTGGGATCATATCCAAGCAGCTTCCCGTCCGCTACAATCGGTGGCTGGACTTCAACATCAGGGATCGGTATTGCAAATTACAAATACGGCTCTGCCAGGGACAACATCAGAAGCATGAAAGTTGTAATCCCCGACGGAAGCATTGTTACAACCGGATTTGAGAGAGTATCAGACAACATGTCTGGATACAACCTTAACCACCTCTTTGTGGGAGCAGAAGGTACCCTCGGTGTCATTTGTGAAATCACCTTCAAACTCACACCAAGACCGGAAGTTCTCAGACCGATTGCGTACTCATTTGAAAGTTTAGACAAGGCAGAAGGAGCCCTCTGCGAGATTTCTCACAGCAGGCTTACCGTGCTCCATATCGGTTTCTCTGACGCCAACCACTTCAAGATGCAGAACAGGGCCGGCATCACCGACCACGAGTTCGGATCAATCATTCTGGTTGCACTGGAAGGATACAAGGCCGTCGTTGATTATGAGGAGACAGTCCTTGATGAAATCATGGAGAGGAACGGCGGTAAGAAAGAAGCCCCAGAAGTCGGAGAACATGAATGGGAAGAGCGCTGCTATGAATTCAGATGCCGCAAAGTCGGTCTCGGTTCAGTTCCCGGTGAAGTCATCGTTCCTGTCCACTCATTTGCAAAGATGACCAAGGACGTCTATGAACTGATGGACTCTATGAAAATGGAGGGTGCAATCATCGGAATTATGGCAGACCGCAACACTGTGATGTTCATGCCTTACTACGTTTACAACTCAGAATCAATGAGCAAGAGCGTATCCTCACTTTCCTTTGACTATCAGTGCGGAGAACTTGCTAAGGCAAACGGCGGTCGTATGCTCGGCGGATTTGGACTCTTCTTTGGATCTACTCTGTCTCAGGTACGCGGAGAAGGATATAAGATCGAAGTCGGAATCAAGAAAGCTGTCGATCCAGAAGAAATCATGAACCCTGGAAAACTCCTGGGAATGGAAACCAGGTTTGGACTCTCTGTGACTCCTGAAATGCTTGGATTCGGCATGTCTGCATTATCCGCTTTCAAAAAGATAATGGGAAAGGACAAAAACTTCGAGAAGAAAGCTGAAGCTTACGATCTTGAAGAACTCGAGAAAGCAAAGCTTGAGCAGTACAAAAACGATCCGTTAAAACAAGAAAAGGACTAAACTCCTTTTTTTTCTTTTTCCTTTTTTAGATTTCGTTTGTTTTTTTACTAACTGGTTTATCATTGAGGAGTATCGTATAAATATACCTCAAACATATCCTCCGAATTACACTAAAAGAGGAGACTCTTATGAAAACTAAGATTTTAGCAGTACTTATGGTACTAGTCATGGTGGCTTCTGTGTTCACAGTAGTCACAGGGGACTCTTCCTCGTCCGGTTTGGATACTAAAACCGGAGCGGGGGGGGGGTGTAAGAAACTACAGCCCTGTCTTATCTGATGAAGTTGCAGATCCAAGTTTAATTGAAGGAAATTGGTCTGAGATAAGTGACTTTGATGATTCTTGGTATAAAGATCATGACTCAAACCTACCTTATACAATTTCAAATCCAAAACAATTAGCATATCTTGCTAAGCTTGTGAACGAAGGAAATAATTTTTCTGGTAAAACAATTAAACTCACAGGCGAAATCGATCTTTCAGCTCATCGTTGGGTACCGATCGGAACATATATTCACAAATTTGACGGAACATTCGATGGTCAGAATAATCAGATCACTGGAATGTTTATTTCGGAAAATGATAATTCTGAATATGTTGGTCTTTTTGGATATATTAGCAGCAATGGTGTATTGAATGATGTTATAGTTTCAGGAAAGATTGAGATAACTTTGGATCGATATATTCGCCTAGGTGGAATATGTGGACATGCAGATGGTGGATCGATCATACACTGCCATAATTCTATAAATATGAGTGTAAATAGCATCAACTCAGGTGATAATTATATTCGAATTGGTGGAATCGTTGGATCCATTAAAAATAGTACATCCGTAACTAATTGTTCCAATAATGGAAACATTACTGTTGACTCTTCTAATAGCGTTTCATCAGATGAACATCAGCTTGGTGGAATTGTTGGAGAAATTGACTCTACATCTGGTCAAAACACGGCTAAAGTTATAGATTGTTATAATAATGGCAGCATCTCCAATAAAATTTCTGATAATGATCACTGCGAGATTGGTGGATTATGTGGCTATGTTAGTGATGCATTGGTAATCAATAGCTATAGTTCAGGATCAATCACATCAATTTCAACTTCTGGTATAACAACGTCATATATTGGTGGACTTATTGGATTCACTAATGGATTATATATATTGAACTCATATAACATAGGCAGTATTTCAGTAGAATCTAATGCGAACTGCAGCGATCTAACAATGTTTGTAGGTGGTGTGATTGGAAATGCTGATATGTGGGTTGAACTTATATCAACATATAATCTAGGTGATATCGAGATAATTTCGAATGCAAGAAATGAGCTGAATACATACATTGGTGGTATAATTGGATATTTTAAATCTTCATCCATCTCTTGTTGTTATAATTTGGGAAATATCTCTGTAAAAACAAATCTCACTACCATGCCAGATATTAATGACGACCCATATTTAGAAAACTGTAGTGCTATAGGTGGGATTGTTGGACTTAATTATGGCGGAAATATACAGAATTGCTATAATTCTGGAAAAATCGTAGCATATACAACCGATCACGCGGATGATGACATCTCAACACCATATGTCAAGCTATATCTTGGTGGTTTAATTGGATACGATATGGCTGGTGGAGAATTAATAAATAGTTATAATATAGGAATAATTAATATATCTACAACAGAAAGCATAAATGATATTGATGAGAACTCATTAGACATTGCATTAGGTGGGATTACAGGTAAGTGTAATCATTGTAGTATAAGAAGCTGTTATAATATTGCTGTTGCATCATCACCAAGCTTAATAATAAAATGTGGTGGCATATTCGGATATGAGGATAATGCAGGAACATTAACCAATACTTATTACTTCGAGGGTAATCTAGTTAGTATAGGAAATAAGTCCAGTGACAATAGAGCAACAAAGCTCTCCAATGATGATATGCAATATCTAAAATTATTGAGTGGAAGCAACAATCTTAATGAAAATCAATCTGGAATACCTTGGTCTCCTGATATTTTTGGAGTCAATGATGGATACCCTGTACTTGCAGATGTTCCAACTCAAATAAGTCCAGAAGATGCACAGGCCAATTCAGAAAAAGCTCCAAAATCTGTTGTGTATATTGTAACTAATAATGAAGAATCTCAGCAGGAGAATTATCTCGAACATATTACATTAGCAACCGGTTCAAAATTAAACATATGTTATCCAAATACGATTCCAGACATATTCGATATCACAATTTCGTCATATTCGTGGAAAAAACTCAATATGAACTACAGTCCTCTAAATGATGCATGGACTAATATTACTACGAATACATCTAATAATAGTCTGCTTCCAAACACCAATGAAACATATTGTGGAGTAATCACTTATGATGTATCTGAAACTTTATCAACAGACACTAATGCACAGCCTGTATCATATCACTACACAACCCTTTCAAGAACTGTTGAATTGAAAGATGGTTTAGTCTATGACTCAAACGATGGTTCAGGTAAAACATACTCTGTATTTCCAGATGAAGATGGAAACGTTACTGTAGAAGACAACATGTTCCATTACGATGGACATGCATTTGTCGGATGGAACGATGCTGCAAATGGATCAGGAACATCCTGCAGTATTGGAGATAATATTAGCATTGATTCAGGTAAGATACTTTATGCTCAATGGAAAGAAGCATCAACAGTTACTATTGACGTCTCACGGAATAATGCAACAATCGTCATAACTGATGAAGCCGGAAAAGAAATAAAACCTGAAAAAGACGGCAAATACATGCTCCTTCCGGGTAAGTATTCATGCAAAGTCTTCAAAAGCGGTTATGTGACTGAAACAAAGGAAGTCATAATCACTGAACAGGATGCTAAAGAAGATGCAAATATTACAGTTTCTGTCAATTTAAGCTCTTCAAGCAGCGGGGGAATCCCTGTATCCTATAATGTAACATACAATGCAAACGGAGGATCAGGAACTCTCATCGATACGAACAGTCCATACCATTCAGGAG
>CAJKRY010000013.1 GCA_905202485.1 uncultured Methanomassiliicoccus sp. | reverse complement strand
ACCTACCTACCTACCTACCTACCTACCTACCTACCTACCTACCTACCTACCTACCTACGGTTAGTATGTCTTTTCTGTATGTAATAAAAAGATCAACACGAATGTTCACTCTTACTTCTCTTCAACTGCTACTGATTTTGAACCGTTGATATTAGAAAAATATCTAAAGAGTTTACAGAATCAAAATCCAAATCTCCCGTACTGCATTCTTAGGTTTGGAGCTTTTTCACCAGTTTCAGCTTTTCTGAATGCATTCCACAAACTCAATTGGAAATCTTTCAGATCGTCAATGTCATCAGAGAGAGCTTTGGCAACCAATCCGCACTCGTAAGGAAGCTCACTGACACCTCCGTGCACGCAGCAGAAATTCAGATCATTTTGAGAGCTTAGCATTGACGGGGAAATCATGTAAGCAGTAAGATAGTAATTCATGCCACCGAATAAAGTTTCAGAACGTTCTTTATCTTCAGATGTCCACAGCAGATTGTCAATAGTTACAGTCTTTCCATCCTGTATGATTTTAGTGCGGGAAGAATATGCATCAAAATCCCATGATTCTCCTCTGGCAATTCTTCCGGGACAGAATATTTCAGAATAAAACAACGCTGCATCGCCTTCCAGATTAAATGTTACGTCCTGATGCCATCTTGATCTGGCAAAGGCGATGTTCTCTTTAGGAATGTACTCCAGACGGCTTCCGGCACCTAAAGAAACATTTGTGATTCTGCTGCCGTAGTTGCTGTCCATCCTGTAAATTTTGGTTGCTGCATTGTCTGTAATAAAAGCTTCAGCACCTTCATCCAGCCTGATATCATATGTGTATCTGTCCCCTTCAATTATACCGGCTGTAGGATTGACAAATATCACATAAGGCATGCCGGGGCGCAGTTCGTCGTAGTATAATGCATGAAGAACTTTAGCTGGAGTGACATTGTAGTTTCTGGACAGATACGTTTTTTCACCGCTTTTTGTAAAGCAGAGATCTGCCACGGCATTTTTGCCGGCAGAGCCTACTGGAAGCACGCATTCTTCAAGAGCGTACGAATCAAAGCACTGGGGAAGATCGTTCAAATGTACAACCCCTTCTCTTTGATGTATGAAACAATCTCGTCAACACCGTTGTCTTCTTTCAGAGAAATGAAAACTGTCGGTTTGTCAGGTCTGATTTTTGCAGCATCATCTTTCATGATCTGCAGATTGGCAGTGCTTATTTCTGATTCAGGAATAGTAGTTTCAACATACGGAGACAGATCAATTTTATTAATCAAAAGAAGGTCTGATTTTAAGATTCCCAGACCGCCTTTTCTTACAGTTTTGTCACCGCTTGCCACGTCAATCATGTAGATAAACATGTCAGCCAGTTTATTGCTGAACGTCAGGGTAACATTATCGCCGCCAGACTCTATGAGAATAACGTCAAGATCATTTTCACTCTCCAGCCTGTTCACTGCTTCCAGATTCATAGAAGGATCGTCTCTCACTGCAGTATGAGGACAGAGACCGGTTTCTATGCCGATGATCTCATCTGGAGAAATGACACCGTCAAGTTTGATGGACATGCGTCTGGCGTCTTCTTTTGAGTAAATGTCATTTGTTACAATTCCGACATTTAATCCTTCATTTTTAAGCCTGGGTGCTAGTTTTTCAATAAGTTCTGTTTTCCCGCACCCGATCGGACCCCCGATTCCCACTCTAAGTGTTCTAGACATTAATTTTCACCTAACTCATAAACATCCTGTTGTTGCTGCACTCATGCCTCATGGACTCGATATCAGCCAGAGGAAACGACTGATATTCTTCGCCGAACGGAGGCGGAGTCGGCACGCTGTCGATAACACGCTGAACTGCATCCTGCGCTGCCAGATAGTCAATCTCACCCATTCTAACCATCGCAGCAGCAATTTCCATTAAATTCACATATAACAATGAAACTTCACCAGAAGTTCCGATTTCCAGTTCATCAGATAAAACTGCCAAAACGGCGGGATAAGTTCCAGGAGACTTGTGATCCCCTACATAGTTACGGAATTTAGAGCCCAGTTCAGAACTGCCGGTCATCTTCAGCAGGTTGTTTCCTATTTTTACCGAAGATTCTCTGCTTTCTTTAGCAAGTTTAGATGCGTAACAGACATGATCAGCGTTCACCAGTCTTTCAAGATCATCAGACTCAACAGCTTCCAAAGCTTCACGGAATACAGGAACTTCCAGAGACGACCAGATATTGTTGACATATGCTTCCAGAACAGAGACTAAATTCTCACTGTTAACCAGGCGGTCGGCAACAAACTGCTCTATTCCCTGTGAAGTTGTGAAAGATCCGATAGGAAAAAATGAGTCTGATATGCGCATCAGATTCATCAGGGAATCAGTGCGAATGTTCATGCTCTTCTCCTCTGAAGTATCCGGAACCTGGAGTTATCGACTTCTGAATAATCTGCGTTTCGACATTCAAGCCAGTATGCTCAATGAAATGTTCCAGCTTGGTCCTGGGAAGATCTAAAGGAATGTAGGCTTCATCTCCGTCAATCAGCACTTCCATATGTCTTCCGCCCATCATATATCCCAGACGCAGAGCGCTTCCCAGATCTTTTGAGTCGCCGATCAGGCTCACTTTCAGAACATCCTCAGGATTAATTTCAATTTTGTAATATTTACCGTCAGACGAGGGACCGAAAACATCTCCGCTTTTAATCTCCTCGCCGCGCGGAAGATCAATGGCAATGTCTCCTTCCCTGACTCTTCCTTTCGAAGCATCAGACCTGTTGACTTTTAAGACTTCAGCATTTCCACTAAATTCAGATTTTGATTCAAATTTATCCATATTCCCCACCTTTTTTTGAAGTTTGGGGGGTGGTTGAAAACTCCCTCTTCAGAAGAGATAGTATCTCTGTGTGAGCGGAAGTTCTTTTGACGGCTCTGTTGTAATCAGCTCTCCGTCAAGGTACACTTTGTGCGTCTCTGGATCGATTTTAATATCGCCCATGCGGTCGTTGTAAAGCATCTGCTGCTTTCCCAGATACCTTGTCTTCTTGACCGGCTTGAGCATTGTCTTCAAGCCATACTTGTCTTTGATGTTTACATCCATTGCAGCCTTGGAAACGAAGATTGCAGATGAGTTGGTCATAGCTGCTCCGTAACTGCCAAACATCGGCCTCCAGTAAACCGGCTCAGGTGTCGGAATGGATGCGTTCGGATCTCCCATTGCCGAGTAAGCAATGAACCCAGCCTTGTAAACACGCTTCGGCTTAGTGGCAAAGAACTGCGGATCCCATAGAACTGCATCAGCCATCTTTCCGTCTTCGAGTGAACCGACGTAGTCGGCAATACCGCATGTGATGGCAGTGTTAATGGAAATCTTTGCCAGATACCTCTTCACACGGAAGTTATCATTGTCTGGCGAGTCTTCAGGCAGCTTTCCGCGCACTTCCTTTCCCTTATGAGCATTCTGGAAGCATCTTGCGGCTGTCTCTCCTACTCTTCCCATAGCCTGGCTGTCGGCACCGATCATTGAAAGCAGACCTAGATCATGGAACACATCCTCGGCAGCGATGGTCTCGGCACGAATCCTTGATTCTGCAAAGGCTACATCCTCAGGAATCTGGGAATTCAGGTGGTGAGTTGTCATGATCATATCGAATGTCTCATCGATTGTGTTAACCGTAAACGGCCTTGTCGGATTGGTAGATGAAGGCAGAACGTTAGGCTCAGCAGCAATTTTCATTAAATCAGGAGCGTGTCCTCCGCCGGCACCCTCTGTGTGATATGTGTGTACGGTACGCCCGTTGATGGCGCTGATTGAATCATCAACATACAAGCCTTCATTCAGCGTATCTGTATGGATGGCAAGCTGCACATCATACTCATCGCAGACGTTCAGAGCATTGTCTAATGCTGCGGCGGTAGCACCGAAATCTTCGTGCAGTTTGAATCCGCCGGCACCTGCTTCTAATTGTTCTACCAGAGTCTCGGGCTTGCTGTCGTTGGCCTTTCCGCTGAAACACCAGTTGATTGGAATTTCTTCAGAAGCTTCCAGCATTCTGCGCATGTTCAGCGGACCAGAAGTAGCTGTAACTCCTGCAGTACCTTCTGCCGGTCCTGCTCCGCCGCCGATGAATGTTGTGGTTCCGTTTCCCAGCGCCTCATAAGCCTGCTGCGGACAGATCATATGAATATGGCAGTCTAAGAAACCAGGCGTAAGAATGCAGCCTTCTCCTGAAGATACTTCAGTAGCAGCGCTTACAACCAGATTCTCATCAACATTATCCATGACTCCAGGATTTCCGGCCTTGCCTACTCCTGCGACCTTGCCGTTTCTGAATCCTACGTCGCCTTTTACTATTCCCAGCACAGGATCTAAAACCACTACGTTGGTAATCACGTGGTCGAGAGCTCCGTCAGCCTGTGTGGCTCCAGGACTCATTCCCATACCCTGTCTGACAGTCTTACCGCCGCCGTAACAGAGTTCATCTCCGTATGCTGCATAGTCGTGTTCAACTTCAACGAATAAGTTGGTGTCTCCGAGCTGCAGTTTATCGTTTACAGTAGGTCCAAATAAATCTGCATACTGTTTCTTCGAAATCTGCAAGTTCATGCCCCCTTGAATCCTAATAATTTGGCTTTTGCCATCGCCATTGTTTTGGTATCCTGTGCTCTTGTACTTCCATTGGTGAGCATATTGAAGCCGTGGACATACCTCTTGCCGCCGATCTCTACCAGACCTACATCTCTGCTCTGTCCGGGTTCAAATCTTACAGACAATCCGGCAGCGATATCGAGCTTCATGCCGAAGGCTGCTTCTCTGTCAAACTCCAAGGCCCTGTTAGCCTCAAAAAAGTGAAAGTGAGAACCTACCTGTATCGGCCTGTCGCCGGTATTTGTGACTTTAAGAGTAATATGTTTCCTGTTTGGAAATAACTCAATGCTCCCTTCTCCGGGAATAAGAGCTCCTACAGTTATCTCTTTATTCGATGTTCCCTGCTTTAAGCTGTTTTTCTGTACGCTTTCCTGCATAGTTGTCGTGGTCATTTCATTCCTCCATTTGCAGGCTGAATCGGGTTGTGAATGCTTACGAGTTTAGTTCCATCTGGAAATGTTCCCTCTACTGCTACTACAGGAATCATTTCTGGAACGCCGGGCATAACATCCTCTGTTGTCAGAACATGTCTTCCTTCTTCCATGATCTTGGCAACAGAGTCTCCGCGGCGGATTCTTTCAAATGCAAAATCAGCTATCAAAGCTACTGACTCTGGATAATTTAACTTTACACCGTCCTTCATACGTCTTTCCGCTATTCTGGCTACGGTAAAGACTTGTAATTTATCTACGTCTCTTGGCGATAACCTCATCAATTCACCTCTGACATTTTAAGCACGTTGCTCAGTAAAATTCTACTTGAGACGAGCGTATTTAACCGTTCTCCGATATTACAACGAAAAAAATAAAAAATTAGAAAGAAATAAATTTAGTTTGCAGACTTTTTTATGCTGCCTAATTTAAGACCTGTCAGCACCAGGACCAGACCGACAACCATGGAGATTATCAGATAGATCAAAGCTGTAAAATCTAAGGATTCTATCAGCAGCTGGTCTGCACCGTGCATGAATGTACTGAAAGTTGACATTCCACCCATGATTCCTGTTGAGAAGAATAAATTCCCTCTTGTACCTAAACTACCCCTTGTTACAAGTCCTGCTGCTAAGCCTATCAGGAATGCGGCGATAACATTGGCAAAGAATATTGAAAACGGAAATCCGCCTATTGTCTTTACTGACAACATCAGCGCTTCTCTCACAATAGCACCTATGCCTCCGCCAATGAATACCAGCCAGATATCATGTTTCACCGGATCACCCCTGCCAGGAATATACCTACCGCAGCAGCAATCAAACCGGCTACAACAGATCCTATCCAGTATGTCGCGGCTAAGCCCATTTTCTTCTTTCCGATTAACTTTCCAGTATCAAGCTCATAACTGCTGAAGGTAGTGTATCCACCCAAAATTCCTGTGATTACCAGGGCGATCAGGAAGCTCCCGTACCTATTGTCCCAGTCAATCAGAAACAATGTCGCCAAAAATCCTATCAGAAATGAACCGGTAATATTGACTGCAAAGTTGCCCCATGGAAAGCTGCCATGGTATCTTTTTCCGACTGCTTTGCCTACACCCCATCTAAGCGAAGAGCCTATACCTCCGCCCAAGAATACCAGGATGATCGTGGCTAGCATTTCAATCATAATTATACCTCAGAGGTTTGATCACGTGCCAAGCTAAGGTATTAAATATTTATTGAGTGAACAATCCGTTATCTACATCTAATGGATTTCTAGTCAATACATTTAATGAAGCAAGCTTTATCTGGGATGTTCCAACAGCTATATCTCTATTCATTCTCTGAGTTATTTACTGCTATGTTAATCGGAACCTCCGCATTGATTTAATAACGTAGTAAAGAGTGTGGTTGTGATGATGGTGCATTAAATTCAAGACAGAAATCATTACTAGCTAAAAATATTCTTTGCAACTTTTTTTATTAAAATAGATTTTTTTAGATATTGAATTTATATATCGTGCTATTGTCTGATTTATTCTTATTTTTTATGGTTCCAGATTCTTTAAAATAATAATACAGAAGATATTCTTTAATTGTCATTTTTTGATTATTACTAAGTAACCTAAGAACTGCTAATTCAGATTTGGATAACGGTATAATTTCTTGGACAGTTTTTGAGGTTTCTTGGACAGTTTTCCACTGCCGTTCTGAACGATAAAGGTTAACTCTAAAAGCATAGCCCATGTCAATCAATTCAGGCTCCTCAATATTTTCTTCTTTGCATATTTCAAAAATCTTTGGTATTCCACTTCCCCAATGTTCTATAACAGCATACACTGATTACTGATGCAGAACTGCAGCATTATGCATGTAGTGCATCCCAGTAAATACAATTACAAAAGTTTGAACACACTAGATATGGGGTCAATAATTTTTAATGATCTCTTCATTCGTATCCAGAAGCCAGTCTATAATATTGATGTGGCGGATGCCGCCTTCAAAATCAGCTTTGAGCCTGTCTGCCGAAATCACTATTTTGGGATAATTATCTTCAATTTTGTTAAGTGATCTGAGTTTTCTTTTTTTGACAGAACTGTCCATCATTGAGTATGTCACTTGATAGTAGACTTTTCCTTTGTCAGTCTTAACGGAAAAATCAACCTCTTTGTCCCCGTATCTTTCAACCCTTACTGAATGACCGCGTCTTTTCAGCTCGATGTATACAATATTTTCCATCAGCCTGCCGTAGTCTTCATTAGTGTATTCCAGAGGCATATTTCTGAGGCCGGTGTCGACAGAGTAGTATTTGGGAAGAGGATTCAACGCAGTATTGCTGATGTCATACCGGTCTGCTCTGTAAAACACATATGATTCTTCCAACAGCCTCATGTAGCGTTCTACGGTTTTCCTGTTTATTCCCAAGCTCTCAGAGATCTTATTGAATGAAAGTGGATTTCCTACGTTGTACATCATGAATCCTACAAGTTTGTCCAGATCTCCGGGATCTCTGACGTTTCCTCTTGTAATCACATCTCTGTAGATTATTGAAGAATAAAGATCAGACAGCCTGATGTTAATTTTTCTGGGCGACTCAAAGGGATCTATGCCCGGAAATGCCCCGTACATCAGATATTTGTCAAACATCTCGTACTTGTCTTCATTTTCTCCATTGAGCTCTAAAAATTCAGTAAATGAAAGGGGAAACATCTCAATTGATACGTATCTGCCAGTAAGGTATGTAGACAGCTCGGAGGACAGCAGATATGCGTTTGATCCGGTGATGTATATGTCTGAATCAGTATCTACCATCAGAGAGTTTATGGCAATTTCCCATCCAGGAGCATTCTGTATCTCATCGATAAAAACATAATTTCTTCCTGCTCCGAGATTATCTTTGATCAGAGAAAGCAGTTTTTTTACATCGCGTGCCTCAAAGAATTCTGAAGATTCTAGATTTATGTAGATTATATTGGAATCGTCAACTCCTGAATTTTTCAAAAAGTCAATGCATTGAAGCATCAGGGTGGATTTTCCGCATCTCCTTACTCCGCGGATTACCTTGATTACTTCTGTATCATCGCGAAATTCAGAAAGCAGATTAAGCGAATCTTTCCGAATAACGCTCTTTTTTCTCATAATCCCAATAACGTTTTCTTGGTATTTATTGGTATCATAGTACCAAGTATTGCTAGTTTGGACCAATAGTTGGTATCATAGTACCAAATATTCTGATAAAACAGAGTCTTTGAAAAATGAACCGCTTTACGGCGTTAAATTGAATTCCTTCTCGATAAGGTATCTCAATTCACCGATCGGAAAGTCAGAAATGTAAATACAGCTGGTTCTTCCCCCGGAGCCGTTTGGATCGGTAACTACTCTCTGTTCTATCCAGCCGTCTTTTGCCAGATCTTTAAGGTATTTCCAGAAGCTGGTAGTACCCCTGGCTGCAATATTGCACTCTTCTGATGCAATTTTATAAGCATTTTCTGTAGCAGTTGAAGTGGTGTAAGCGTTTCTGCCTATCGATCTGCAGATAGAAAGCAGAACCAGCTTGTGGTTGAAGTCCATCTTGGAAAGCTTTGTTTCATAGCTTCCGTCGCTGCATGTCATGTTCTTAGCTTCGCGGACGCATTCAGGAGTCATTTCCGACATCCTGTTTTCTTCAGCAATCAGCGCGGAAGTCTCTAAAAGTTCTATTGCAAATCTGGCATCCCCCCAGTCTGCAGAGGCTTCGGCAATCAGGTCGACGCATTCATCTTCAACCGTTCCGGGAAAAAAAGCCAGTTCAATCCTTGAGAGCACGATGTCTCGAAGCTCCTCTTTATCATATCTTTCAAAACTCACGATATTGGCTTTGCAGAATGTAGATAAAGCAGATTTGTCCAGCTGATCTAAGAGATATCTCTGAGAAATCAGAATCAGTGATAACGAATACTCCTGAGAGAATTCTTCATTGAATCTTGTCAGAACGTAGATTAAATCATCTGCGCCTCTGCGCAGCATCTCGTCTGCCTCATCCAATACGACGATCAAATGCAGTTTTCTGCTCTCCATATTCCTCCGGATGGAACGCAGGAATTCTTCAGGTGAAAGCCCCCGGTCGGGACAGCCTGGATCAAAAAAGGAATTAATAGCATGAAGAATCGCGTGCTCGCTGCGCTTCTCCCTGCAGTTTATTAAAATCGAAGCGATGTTGAGACCAGCGAGGGAGCCCTCACTAGAAATGTCCTGGCAGAAATGCTTGGCTGTTACAGTCTTGCCGGTACCGACGCTGCCGAGCAGCAGCGCAGTTTTCCGGACCCCGTGCAGAACAGGCCTGAAGATTGTCTGCAGGCGCTGTAGCTGCGCTTCTCTGTGGACCAGAACATCAGGAACGTAATCAAAAGACAACTTACCGTAATCCTTGATTATTTTCTCGACCTGGTATTTCGGACCTTCAGCCATCAATCTACCTCAAGGAAGCTCATTCTTCATCAGTGTTGTCCACGGGCATGAAGCTCAAGTCTTCATGCGACTCAAGCTCTGCCACCAGAGCTTCGTCTTCAGTCCCTATCAGCCTGGCAGCCGCGGTGACTTTGTCGTCCTCGCTCAGGTTCATGATTTTCACTCCCTGAGTAGAGCGCCCCATAGTGCGGATTTCTGAAGCAGGAACACGGATGACCATACCCTGCTGGGTAGTGATGATCAGCTGGTTGTCGTCGGAGATCGGCTTTGCAGACACAACATGACCGTTGCGGTCTGTCATTTTTATCGTTACGACTCCCTTGCTGCCACGGTGCGTCTTACGGTAGTCTCTGACCATGGAGATCTTTCCGAAACCGTTCTCGGTGATGCTGAGCAGCTTGTCTGTAGGAGTTACCACCGCCATGCTGACGACCTCGTCTCCCGGATTAAGAGTAATTCCCTTAACACCGATTGCCTGCCTTCCTACAGTCCTTACTTCAGAGATGTCAAACCTGGAAGCCTGGCCGTCGCGGGTAGCCAGGATAATCTCTGACCCCTGCTTTCCCAGCTTAGTATCTACGAGAGAATCTCCCTCTTCGAGACTGATAGCGATGATACCGTTGGAACGGATGTTGCGGTAGTTCTCAAGCTTCGTTCTTTTGATGAGACCTTTCTTGGTAGCGAAGATAAGATCGTAGTCGTCGTCAAAGTTATCCAGCGGCAGATTGTCTTCGATCTTTTCTCCCTCTTCCAATTTCGGCAGCAGGTTGACAATGGCTTTTCCTTTGGAATGCCTGCCGGCGATGGGGATGCGGTATGCCTTGAGAACATAGACTCTGCCTCTGTCAGTAAAGAAGAGAATGTAGCTGTGAGTCATTGTCACAAACAAGTCCACGACAGCATCCTCTTCCTTGGTTTCCATGCCCATCAGGCCCTGTCCGCCGCGGTGCTGCTGTTTATATGTGCTTAACGGCAGCCTCTTAATGTAGCCGTCATTGGAGATCATGATGACTACTTCCTCGTTGGGAATTAAGTCTTCAATATCGAGATCTCCGCTGTCAGCTACGATGTGGGTCTTGCGCTCGTCCCCATATTCTTCCTTCATTTCAAGGATTTCTGATTTAATTATCTCAAAAATCTTATGTTCATCGCCGAGAATAGCTTCCAGATCTTTGATCTTAAGCTGCAGGGCATCAAACTCTGCTCTTAAGTCATCAATTTCCAGACCGGTAAGGGCTCTCAGCCTCATGTCCAGGATAGCTTTGGCCTGGATCTCATCAATTTCAAAGCGTGCCATCAGTCCCTGCTTGGCATGTTCTCCGTCCTCAGCTTCCCTGATGATAGCGATTGCTTCATCAATAGCATCTACAGCCTTGATCAAGGCCTGCAGAATATGATCCCTTGCCAGCGCCTGTTTCAAATCATACTGTGTTCTCTTTGTAACAACGTCTTTGCGGTGTTCAAGATACACAGAAAGCATGTCTTTCAAGGACATAATCTTCGGCTCATTGTTTACCAATGCTAAATTAATGATTCCGAAGGTAACTTCCATCTGCGTGTGAGTAAATAATTGATTGAGAATTATTTCTTCCATTACATCTTTTCTCAACTCAATTACAATACGCATTCCATCCCTGTCGCTTTCATCTCTCAGATCGGTAATGCCTTCGATTTTCTTATCTTTGACAAGGTCGGCAATATTCTCGATCAAATTGGATTTGTTGACCTGGTAGGGAATTTCAGAAACGATGATGCGCTTCTTGCCGCCCTCCATTTCTTCGATGGAAGTGTTAGCTCTGACTTTAATGCGGCCTTTTCCGGTGGAGTATGCTTCAATGATTCCGTTGGTACCGTAGACTGTTCCTCCGGTAGGAAAGTCCGGCCCGGGAATGAAAGCCATCAGGTCGATTGTGTCAGCGGAGGGATTGTCGATCAAATGTATCAGGGCATCACATACTTCTTTCAAGTTGTGAGGCGGAATATTAGTAGCCATTCCCACAGCGATGCCTGATGATCCGTTGACCAGAAGGTTTGGGATTTTAGAAGGCAGCACTGAAGGCTCTTTGAGAGATGCATCGAAATTGTCGACAAATTCAACTGTGTCTTTCTCAATGTCGTGAAGCATTTCTTCTGCAATCTTGTTGAGACGGCATTCGGTGTAACGCATGGCAGCTGCAGAATCTCCGTCAATGCTGCCGAAGTTACCGTGGCCTTCAATCATCGGATATCTCAGAGAGAAGTCCTGCGCCATACGCACCAGCGAGTCATACACAGCGGAGTCGCCGTGCGGATGGTATTTACCTAAACAGTCTCCTACAATCCTGGCGCATTTTTTATGCGGTTTATTAGAAGACACACCCATGTCATGCATTGAGTAGATGATTCTCCTGTGAACGGGTTTCAATCCGTCCCTGGCATCAGGAAGTGCTCTTCCTACAATAACGCTCATTGCGTAGTCGATGTAGGACTTTTTCATCTCTGCCTCAATGGGGCACTTGAATTCTTTGGAAGCATTTTCTGTGTTGTTGTTTTCTATTTCATCAGACATTTACAGGCCTCCTCAGATATCCAGATTTGCAACTTCGGTTGCATGAGACATTATGAACTCCCTGCGGGGTTCTACCTGGTCTCCCATTAATATCGTAAAGAGCTCGTCTGCCCTTACGGCATCTTCAATACTGACTTTTTTCAATAATCTGACACTCGGATCCATTGTCGTTTCCCACAGCTGTGCAGGGTTCATTTCTCCCAGACCTTTGTATCTCTGGACTGCAAACCCCTTGCCGAATTCTTCCATCAGCCTTTCCAGCTCTTTTTCGTTATACGCATACGCAACTTTGTTGCCTTTAGAAACTTTATACAGAGGCGGCATGGCCAGATAAATATGGCCGTCATCAATCAGGGGCTTCATATACCTGTAAAACAGAGTTAAGAGAAGTGTGCTGATGTGGGCGCCGTCTACATCGGCATCAGTCATAATGATGATCTTTCCGTATCGTATTTTTTCTAGATCAAATTCCTGTCCAACACCGACGCCGATGGCGGTGATCAGGCTTCTGATCTCTATATTTTTCAGAATCTTGTCGATTCTGGACTTTTCTACGTTCAGAATCTTACCCTTCAAAGGCAGAATCGCCTGGAACTTACGATCCCTTCCCTGTTTGGCGCTGCCTCCTGCAGAATCTCCCTCCACAATGAACAGTTCACACTTTGAAGGGTCTTTTTCAGAGCAGTCTGCTAGTTTGCCCGGTAAACCTCCGCCGTCCAGAATTCCTTTTCTTCTAGTAAGCTCCCTTGCCTTTCTGGCCGCCTCCCTTGCCTGGAATGCCAGGATGGAACGCTTCACGCAGGCTTCGGCAACTTTCGGATTCTCTTCCAGAAATGTTACCAAAGTTGAATAAACGCAGGAATCGACAAGTCCCCTCACTTCGCTGTTTCCCAGCTTAGTCTTAGTCTGACCTTCGAACTGCGGCTCCGGGATCTTGACACTGATAATTGCCGTCAGACCTTCTCTGACATCTTCTCCGGAAAGGTTGCTCTCGCTGTCTTTAACAAGCTTGTTCTTTCTTGCATAATCATTCAAGGCTCTGGTAAGAGCAGTGCGGAATCCCATCAGGTGTGTTCCGCCTTCAATCGTATTGATGTTGTTGACATACGAATAAACACTTTCAGAATAGGCATCGGTATACTGCATGGCAATTTCCAGCATCATGTCGTCCTTTTCACAGGACAGAAAGATCGGGTTGTCATGCATCGGAACTCTGCCTCTGTTCAAATGTTTGACAAATTCAACAATTCCGCCTTCGGCATAGTACACATGCTCTCTCTGGTGTCCTTCCCTCAGGTCATTGAATGCAATTTTTACGCCACGGTTCAGGTACGCTAAGTCCTGGAAGTGATTGACTAAAATTTCATTGTCATAATCAAGTGTGTCAAAAATCTCCGGATCAGGTCTGAAATGCTGCTGGGTACCTGTTTCAGAGGTCTCTCCGATGATTTTCAGCGGCATAACTACCTCTCCCCGCTCACACTTCATCACATG
Organism: uncultured Methanomassiliicoccus sp.; assembly: GCA_905202485.1. GTDB lineage: Archaea > Thermoplasmatota > Thermoplasmata > Methanomassiliicoccales > Methanomassiliicoccaceae > Methanomassiliicoccus_A. The sequence goes on along the minus strand of CAJKRY010000013.1, from coordinate 19,483 downwards.
AATATGCCCTTCCCTCTTGACAGTTGTTTCAAGATATTCAGAAAGAGCGTTAACAACAGACAAACCTACTCCGTGAAGTCCTCCTGACACCTTGTAGCTCTTGCGGTCAAACTTACCTCCCGCATGCAGCACTGTCGCGACCAGCTCTACCGCCGGTTTGCCGTACTTGTGATTAATTCCAGTAGGAATACCTCTGCCGTTATCAGACACAGTCACGCTGCTGTCAGCGTTTATAGTAATGCTGATGTCTGTACAAAAACCAGCCATTACCTCATCTATACTGTTGTCAACGACTTCATAAATTAAATGATGTAATCCTCGAATATCTGTTGATCCGATATACATACCGGGTCTTTTTCGAACTGCTTGTAAACCTTCCAAAACCTGGATTTGGTCCGCACCGTAATCATTTTCAACCATGATTAAACCTCTGACGCGTCGAACATTGATTCGTTCGCCAGCAACTTAGCAGAATTATGCATCCCTGCCGCTATTCTGACCTTTTCCCTAATAGCTTCCTAATACTAATACGTATCTCAATATTATATGCTGGATATGGTATTTTACGGTGTTTTATAATCAAAAAATGAAGGCTTTTTTTGACTATACAAAACCTCATTTAGCTGAGTGTATTTTCAGATTGTTATGGGCTCCATGGTTGGACTGAGGAATAGGCTTGAAGCTGAGATAAAAAATGTTGCGCAGACTGAAGGCGTCACAGAGGAGTTTGTGGCACGCGGCATAGAAGCTGGCAGGATCGTAATCCCGCGCAATCCAATCCATTCACCAAAGGCATGCGGAATCGGAGAAGGTCTTTCAGTAAAGGTAAATGTTAACGTAGGCACTTCCAGAGACCGTATTGAAGTAGAGGAAGAGATGGAAAAAGTCCAAATTTCCTTAAAATACGGAGCCGACGCTCTGATGGACCTCAGTACCGGCGGCGATATTGACAGCATAAGAAAAAGAATACTGTCTGAATGCACAATTCCGGTAGGCACTGTTCCAATCTACCAGACTGGAATCAGACTAGCAAGAAAAGGAGCCGTCGTTGACATGACTGAAGACGATATATTCAACGGCATAATCCAGCATGCAAAGGACGGAGTGGACTTCATGACTGTTCACTGCGGAATAACTAAGGAGCTTGTAGACCGCCTTAAACGCTCTCCGAGAGTTACAGGCGTGGTTTCCAGAGGCGGATCATTCTTAGTCGCCTGGATACTTCACAACGAAATGGAAAACCCCCTTTACAAGAACTTTGACTACCTTCTGGAACTGGCAAAGGAGTATGAATTCACATTATCTCTGGGAGACGGGATCAGACCCGGATCCACCAACGACGCTACCGACGGTCCTCAGATTAACGAATTAATTAACCTCGGAGAACTAGTGCACCGCAGCAGAGATGCCGGCGTGCAGGCCATGGTAGAAGGACCAGGGCATGTACCCATGAATCAGATTGAAGCCAATGTAAGGCTCGAAAAACGCATCTGCGATAACGCTCCATTCTATGTTCTCGGACCGTTAGTCACAGACATTGCACCAGGCTATGATCATATTGTAGGGGCGATCGGCGGTGCCTATGCAGCCTGGAAAGGCGCAGATTTCCTGTGCTATGTGACACCAGCTGAGCATCTTTCCCTGCCTACTCCAGAAGATGTTAAAGAAGGCCTCATAGCAAGCAAAATAGCAGCTCACGCAGCAGACCTGGCATTAGGCAGGGGAGGAGACCGCGATCTCAGGATGTCTCAAGCCAGAAAAGAGCTCAACTGGGGAGCTATGTATGAAGAGGCCATAGATGAAGAAAAAGCCAGGGCATACCGTTCCCGGGGAATTACCGATGAGAACGAGGGCTGCTCCATGTGCGGCGATGTCTGTGCAATAAAAATTGTCAATGAATATCTAAAGAACAGATCATGATTTGTAAGATCCGATTTTGAGCCCCAGCACAACGAACGCAAGACCTATAGCCAGTGACAAGAACACATACACAACCAGCACTGCGTCTATCGTCTCCATCTGCTGCACGATTTCATAAATAAACGTACTAAATGTCGAAAGGCCGCCCATTAATCCTACAGATAAAAATGCACTCTGGCCGCTGGTAATTTTACTTTTAGAGATCAAGCCTGCTAAGATTCCGACAAAGAAACATGCTGCCATATTAGAAATAAAAACAGGCAGGGAAAGTACGCTTTCAGAAGGAATGAGCATAATCAGTAGTTCTCTGATCACCGCGCCGAGGCCTCCTCCCAGAAATACTAAGAAAATATCGTATCTCAAGCGAATCCCTCTGCTAAAAACACCCCTGCGCATGCTGCAATAATGCCGAGTGCAATTGAACCCAGCCAGTAGATTATTGCAACGGCTTTGTTCTTCTTAAAAATCTGAGCGGTTTCCAGCTCATATGTGCTGAATGTAGTATATCCTCCAAGAAGACCGGTTATTAGGAATAAATTCAATGATTGATAATTATCATATAATACTAATGTAGAAATGACACCTATGAGAAATGATCCTGAGATATTGATAATAAATGTTCCAACAGGAAAAATATGGTGGAATTTCTTCAAGACCGCTGTAGAAATGGACCATCTCAAAACGGCACCTATGCCTCCTCCGATAAAAACAACGAGGAGAAGCACCAGATCGTCCAATTGGGTCATCAGTCATGTATCATAGATCAAATATAATAAGTTTCAGAGAATGCAACAGCTCTTATATTCTGAAAGAAAAAGAACTGAAGCAGCATCTCTAGAAAAGTGGCTTTGGCGCATTGAATATAGATGTCTTGATTAGTCTCAACTGTAACAACAGATTAATCTCAACTGTAACAACAGATTAATCTCAACTGTAACAACAAGTAAATATCCAGATGAGTAATTCATAAATTGTGAAATCTTACTTGCCTAGATTAGCAGACAAAGAGCTCAAAGGGGGACTTGATGCCTTTGGAGCTGTGCTGATCGAAGGTCCAAAATGGTGCGGTAAAACCACCACTGCAGAGCAGGCAGCAAAAAGTGCTCTTTACCTGCAGGATGACGACATGAGGGAGCAGTATGAACAGATGCTCCGCGTCAAGCCATCCAATCTACTTGAAGGAAAAAAACCACGCTTGATTGACGAGTGGCAGATGGCTCCAAAACTTTGGGATTCGGTAAGATTCAGCATCGACAGGCAGTCTGAGAATGGCATGTATATTCTCACAGGATCCACATCAGTGGATAATTCTTCAATAGAACACTCTGGAGCAGGCAGAATTAAAAGAATGAAAATGGGAACTATGTCTCTATTTGAATCAGGTGATTCTACTGCAGAAGTGAAATTATCGGATATGTTTGAAGACAGGGATATCTCTGGGTATTCTGATGTATCCGTAGAAAAAATGGCAGAACTGCTGGTCCGCGGAGGCTGGCCTAAAACAATTGATGAAGACATAACAACAGCTTACGAACATATGGATGGTTACTGCAGAACAATACTCGAATCGGATATTTCTACAGTCGACAGAGTCAATCGTGACAGTACCAGAATGGCTAAGATAATGAGATCACTGTCACGCAATATATCCACCCAGGCTCCTGATACTACAATAGCTGCAGATTTGAATGAGAAAGAAAATGACAAAGCTCATATCAACACTGTAAGGGATTACATAAACGCCCTGAAAAAGCTGCATATTGTGGATGATCTAAAGGCATGGAATCCAAAACTGCGTTCCAAAGCTGCAGTGCGCACTTCAGACACGAGGCACTTCTGCGATCCTGCCATAGCAGCGTACTTTCTCGGAGCATCTCCAAGAAACCTGATGAATGATCTGAGGACGTATGGCTGTTTATTTGAATCCCTGGTCGTAAGAGATTTAAGAACATATGTCAGAGGCATCGGTGGAGATGTGTATCATTACCGTGACAGTGACGGTCTGGAAGCTGATGCAGTCCTGCACCTCAGAGATGGAAGATGGGGTGCCGCAGAAGTTAAACTCGGCGCAGGTATGATAGATGAGGCGGCTGAGAATCTCAAGAAACTGGAAAACAAAGTGGATTCACTAGATTCTTCCTCTTTTCTTGCAGTCATTACATGCACTAATTATGCCTTCCGCAGAGATGACGGCGTTTATGTTGTACCGATCTGCTGCCTCAGGGATTGAACCTCTTCGGATTCTGCATGGATCTAATTCACAGGGCAGATATGTCTCATACAGAAGCTCATGCTGTAAAATATTGTGCAAATTTTGCAGAAAGTATCATCGTCATTGAAGTTTCTGCAATTTATGCATAAAACTTGTTTAGAGATGAGGCATATTGTATCTACAGCAGTATTTACTCAGAGAGTTCCTCAGAATACTAAATTCTGAAAACAGAACTAATGCTGTAAAACTTATCCTCAAAATGAGTTACGATAGAAAGATAGTGCTCATAAGCTAGATTTTACATAATTTAACGAACTACAACATAGATGAAAGGTAGCCGCAATCAATAACTGCATTCGCTTGAAACACATTCTTAGAATCATTCATCTTTCAAAGCCTTAACAGATTCAAGAGCGTTATCTAATTCCCGTTTGACTTCTTCTGCCTTAAGCGTCAAGGATTTTAACTCTTTGAGTTTTGGTGATTTATTGATGTGCATCTGAATAACAACATCGTAGATTCTTTTATCTTCATATCCAATCCATTCACTTTTGGATTTCCCTTCTGTAAACGAGAAAGTAAGAAGATATCCTGCGTCTCTTTTTCTTAAGTTCAGGTAATCTACTAACTGATCGTAAGCGTCTTCATGTTTTGAGATGCCGTGCCATAATTTCAATTCAATAATGAACTCTTCTTTTCCATAAGTGACTATGACGTCAATACGCTTGTCATCCCCTGTTTCCGCTTCAATATAAAAAAATCCGCTGCCGTTGATTATCGGCATTAAGTATGCTAAGAAAATTAACCTGCATTCTCTTTCTAGAAGCATCCCATCTTTATTCAAAGACTGTGATTCCATAAACCGTTTGAAGCCGTCTATAACTGCGGGCATGTCTAAGTTCCCGTTTACTACATATTTCTCTCTGGATGTGGGAAGATTGCTGTATATCTCAGAAGTTCTCCTCTTCTTGTTAGCAAAATGCCGGTAAAGATAAATCTCAAACATTTTATTTGATATCTTAAGATCGTTGTTTTCATCTACAGACAAAATTCCATACATTAATCCTTTTTCAACATAGAGCTCAGATGAGATGTAGGCATGTTTTTCAAGCATCACAAGTATGCCATAAACAGTATCGTAAAGATCCTCATTATTTTCGATATTTTTAATCACATCATCGGAAAGAGTTGTCTTTTCATTGAGAAATATTTTCACTGCGTTTTCTATCCCTTCCAGACTCCAGTTTTTATCAAGTTCTTCATCAATCATTTTGCATATGTAGCTTACTAAAAAAGGATATCCGCTGGTAAATCTGTAAATTTCTTTTGATATGAAATTAATATCCATTCCCGTATGATGATCTTTCTCATACTCAGAGAGCATTGTTGAAATTTCTTCAGGAGAGAATGACATATTTACGTCAAAATCAGCAGCTATATTCCAAGGGGAATTGTACACGTGTTTGTCATCTGACTTGATTTTTAGCCTCAGGTTCTTAATGTCTCTTACTCCTGCCAGAATAACGCTTTTGAATGTAACTTCCCCTTCGGCCCGCATAAGATACTTTGATCTCAGCATGCCAAGAAACTTTAGAAATACATTATTGCCGCTAGATCCGTCTACTTCATCAATCATTAAGATTACATCTTTTCCAAGTAGATGGATGAGACGCGTGATACTATTATCCAGAATATCAATGGGTTCTAGATTTTCCTCTGCTACGTACCATCCGTCAATAATACTCTTATCAATTTTATCTCTTGACAATGATTTATTGACCTTATTTACAAATGATCCGACAAAATATCGATCGGGATATGAATTGTCGTCTGCCTGAGCTTCGAAACTGATGTTTATTACAACATACTCTCCTGATAAACGTCTCTTGATCTGATTTAATGTGGTGGTTTTTCCATATTGACGAGGTTTGTTTATTACGAAGTATTTTCCTTTTTCAACCATGGATTTAATGCTTTTCAGCTTGTCATCTATATTGACCATGTAATGATATTCAGGAATACATGTACCTGTAATGTTGAATTCTCTCATCAGTACCACTTATGCATCGTTTTGAGCCTATATATCGTTTTACAATATGTGTATGCTACACCATATCAATTGCAAAAAAATGTCTGCTACGCAAGCTATTAACTGTATTCTGCCATAAAAATGCAATAAAGAACAAAAAAGGACAGAAAAACAAGTTATATAATTCAAAACCCATATAAAAATCTCTAAAATGCCTGCATTTCTAGATCTAATCAATAAAAAGAGGAATGGAGCCACTGAAGGGATTTGAACCCTCGGCCTGCGGTTTACGAAACCGCCGCTCCTTAACGGTCTTTTTTTAAAAGACTACCGCTGAGCTACAGTGGCACTGAAAGGAGGCAAGGCTCCATTGGTTTATATCCTTTTTGGGTAGCCATCTGCATAAGATATTCCGCCGTAAACCTTAGGCACTTGTGATTAATACTTGCAAAATAACTTAGGGTTTATGAAAGCAGATGTGAATGTCGAATATACACTCAATAATGGGCAGGCTTTTCGATGGAAAAAGACAGGTGATGAGTGGAGAGGTGTATGCAGAGACAAAACAATCCACATCTGCCAGAACGAGAACGGAATCTCATTCAGAGGAGCTTCAGAAGAGTTTATTCATAATTATCTGAGGCTTGACGACGATTTAGACAAGATATACGAAAGCATATGCAGAGACGAGCAGGTGGCAGCGGCTGTGGAAAGATTCAGAGGCATGCGGCTATTAAGACAAGATCTATGGGAATGCTCTGCTTCATACATGCTTGCAACCAACGCTACCGTGCCGAGAATAAAATCAATGATCGAAACGGTCTGCCGTAAGTGCGGACAGGAACTTGAAGAAGGAATATTCGCCTTCCCTCTGCCTGAAGAGATTGCTTCGCAGGACTTGTCAAAATGCGGGCTCGGTTTCAGAGCTGAAAGACTGAAAAAATATGCAGAAAGCGTCTACACAGGCGAGTTTGACCTGGAAGAACTGAAAAAGATGAACTATGAAGAATCTGTCCAAAAACTGATGACTGTATACGGAATAGGCCCGAAAGTTGCAGACTGCGTTGCTTTGTTTTCACTGGGACACCTGCAGGCCTGCCCGATTGACGCCCGAATAAGTCATGTCATGGAAGATATGTATGGTGTCAAAGGAAGCTACGTGAAGGTCGGCTCCTATGCAAGAGATCATTTCGGCCCGTATGCCGGTTATGCACAGGAATACTTCTATATCGGCATGAGCCCAGAATACAAGATTTAATCGTCAATGCGGCAACAGTCTGGACATACGCAGTCAGGCGCCTTGAGGCCTGTGTGTACCTCATAGATAGATACCAGCATCCCGCTCTTCTTGATCATCTCGCAGATCCTGCATGTCTCTGTAACTATGTCTGAACCTTCGATGATTCTTTGAGCAGACACGGCAATTTCGTTTTTGAATTCGTCGTACCTTCCGCTGGCTTCAAGTTCTTTATTGCTGCCTCTTTTTGATTTAAGATACTGTGAAACTGCTGCGTCGGTAACACCGAACTTACGGGCTACTTCTGCCTGGATCATGCCGTGTTTCTCAACCAATTCTCGAGCTAATTCTCTGCGTATGGCCGGGAGCACATACCAAACAATTAGTTCGCATGGGATCTTCATGAACCTGAAGCTGATTTAACGATATTAAACGTTTCGTAGAAATGTATACCCTCATACAGTTCCTGGATTTGTTTTCTCATAGAATGAAAGAATATCCCAGTCGTCTTCGGAATCGGTGGGGCGCTTGCACACGATTCCGTTTGCTCTGGCATATCTTTCCAGTATCAATTCTGCTTCATGAGAGCCGAGGAAATCTTCGACAGCCATTTCATCTTTTGAGTTGACTCTGCCGCGGAATGAACCTACCAGCCTGGAACCGTCAAGGATTATCGAGTATGTTACACCACCCCTCAGCCTTTTAATCCAATCAGAAAGATACGTGTGCAGGTTGTCATCCGGAGTTATGACCGTCTCGCCTTTGAAAGTGATATTTCCATAGTTTTCCAGCTCAGATCTCATGATCCAGTACATGGTGTCTGTTCCGTCGACCAGAAATCCTTTGGTCAGGAAGCCCTCTTCCTCCAGTTCTGCCAAAATCTGGCGGATATCCCTCATCGGCATGCGGAATCTCAGGAAGCGGGAAAGATTCTCTGCACTGAACAACCCATAGTTTTCAAAGAAATGAATGATTAATGATTTTCTTGCATCGTGTGCATCTGCACCGGAATCGGGAACAATTCTGAAACGCTTGTTCTGGTCAGTGTAGATTATTGAGCCTGAATTCAGAGCTTTCAGCGCCTCCTGGGTAGCGTCCTTGCTGAGCGGAGAATTGTTGATTATTGTACCTTTAAACATCGGCTTTCCGCTTTCGATCATTTTCAGAATTGTTTTCATATCAGGAGTTATTTCGCGATTCTTCGCGGCTCTGCAGAGACTGGCAAATTCCAGAGAGGTGTATGTGATGTAATCTGGAATCGCCTGCACTTTGATGACAAAACCCATATCAAACATGCTTTTTAGCGGAATCCTGTTACGGCATCTGATTGAAGTGGAGGCATCAGAACGCAGACCTCCCTGGAGTTTAATAGCGTCTGCCACATTCTGGAAGCGCTTGCCGATTCCCTGCTTCGTCAGCACTAAAGAAAGAGCAGCTTCAAAGGAACAGCGCGTGGAAATTAAGTTTCCTCTTGCAAACATGTCTCCGACTTCGATCCATCCCTTTGATGCAAAGATTTCCCGCACTTCCTGCGGAGCATTGGAAGGCGTGTTGCCCATAACCTCCCTGACTCTGATGACGTCGTAACCTTCCATTCTGTGGTATTGCATTAGAACGTCTAACGCATCGAGAACCTGCGGAATGTTTTCCACCGAATCAATATCAAGCTCACGGATTTCAATGACTCCGCTCATACTCCATTTTTCTGCTCCGCCGATAAGAACCCCGTCGCGGATGATCGGGTAAATCCATCTGTCTCCGAATCTGGAAGCGACTGCAGCCCAGATGGACTGTACGCTCGGATCGTAGAGAGAGACAATCTTGCAGCCCTGAGGCTGGGAGCTTGCCTTTCCCAGATTCTCCAGCTCGTCGCGGAAGACAAACATCTCTTCGCGTCCTTCTCCAACTGAAACGGATTCTACATCTAAATCACGGATAACACTTGCAATCTGCTCGTTTGTAAACTGCGTAGCAGTTGAGATCATGTAGACGGAAATCGGACCGTATGAACGGATATACTGCTCAACGATGCTTCTGACAGGATCACCGTTAAATTCCGGCGCATCATAGCGGATATATACGTTTTCAGATGCGCGCTCTTCTCTCTCCTCGAACCTGCGCACAATGTGCATGTTGCGGTCCAGATGATCTATTGATTCCTTGATCTCGTCTTTGCCCCTGTCCGGCATAAGCGCGGCAATCTGTCTCAGAGATGCTCCTTCTTCCAGAGCAGAAGAGATTATCTCCAGAACCTTGTTGTCCAGAGCGTTTAATTTGTCTCTGCGGTATGCGGCGACGTACAGCGGAGCATCTTCCGCAAGTATGTATCTCACACGGCCTCGCACAAATCTGCCCAGAAGAATTCTTCCGGATTTTCTCAGTTCTTCCCAGTCCTTCATGCTGAAGTTGTTTACACGATAGAATGCATCCAGAGGTGAACCTAATGTAACATTAGCTTTGAATAATTCCTCAATTGTATCAAACGGACCGTCCTGCTTGTTTCTGCGGTGAGCCTCGACGTTTGAGTAATCATATGCCTCCAGATTATCTGTCTTTAATCTCAGATAATCTTTCTTAAGCATATATTGGTCATTTTCAGAAACTAAATATTTACCTTCTCTCACAAGCTCTCTGTGCATCATGCCCTTCAAGGCAGTCTGCACTTCTTTGGAAGAGAGGCTTAAAGCAAAAGCAATATCTTCCAGATCAGCTGGAGCATAGCAGTTCAAGTAGTTCAGAATAACACGGTCAATTGACTCCTCTCTTGAAGGAAGATCAAGCGCTTCCTGCTTGAAATATGTCCACTTTCCATTCTGATAGTCTGTACGCTTCGCCAGCCCGCATACCTCAAGTTTCCTCAGAGACTGGGCGATTTTTTCTCTCGGCAGTTCAAGAGAAGATACCAGATCAGGAATCATATGTTCTTCATCAAGAGAATTGAGAACCTTATTGTCCAGCTCATTCAATGTTCTCTGTGAAGACAGGGCAGACAGATACACCGGAAGATCCTTGGAAGTTACAAAATAAACATCGTCGAGGAAGATTGTAGATATCTTTCCCTCTTCCAGCAGCTCCTTAGCCCATTCATCAATGTCTTCTCTGTTAGCCACGCAGAAGGGGTAAACATTTCTTCCTTTCTCTTTGAATACTCTTACAGGCTGGATTCTGGAAATCAGGCTGAGCAGTTCCTGCTTGGTTGAGGCTGTGCCTGTCTTCTGCCGGAAGTAAGGCACTACCTGCTCTTCCTTGAATTCAAACTCAGAAATGTCCACACCGAGCACTTTGGTCAGAACTTTACGGTGCAGCTCTCTCAGGAGAGCTCCGCGGTCTTCCATCAGAACCATGTCTGAGATTCCTGCCAGCACGGCGTTGTGCGCAAAAGGAGACGGAGAAGAAGTATAGTCGATTGTATGAACTTTCATTTCCCCGCTTTCGATGTTGTGTAGAATCAGTTTGGCATTGTTTATGTCCATTACATCTTCCATGATCTCTCTGTAAGTCTCATCAATTACCGGCACTCCCTCAATGCTGCGCAGAGCATCTAAGAGATAAGAAGAACGGATCTGCTGTCTTCCCACAGAGACTTCTTTTCCTTTATAATTACGAAGAATCATAAAACTGCGGGACGCTGTGTGCCTGAACCTCTGCTTAAACAGCTCAGAATCCTTGATGGCACGCATGAGGGTGTCTTCCAAAGCACTCTCTTTGAGAAGATCTTTGACTGCGGCGAGATTGATTCTCTCAGGAGAAGAAATCATGAACGTGTCATCAGTAACTGAGACAGAGACATTGCAGTTCATTTCTCTTGTTATGACGAATGCATAAGCTCTGGAGAGAGCATCGTTCACCCTTCTGCCGAAAGGAAAATGGAAGACCATGCTGTACTTTCCGGAAGGGTCGACGTAACCTTCGATGATTAAATCTTTATCATCAGGAATATACCCGCAGCTGCCTTTTTGTTCATTAAAGTAAGAAATGATAGACTGAGCGGAACCAGCATCTACACCGAATGACATCAGCCATTCCATATTATCATCTCTGTCAATACGCTCAGCCATTTCCCTGCGGAACTTGGCGACGCCCATTGAAAGATCGAATGAACGCGGAAGCATTTCGCCGCTCCATGAAGGCACAGTGGGTTTGCGGCCTCCGGCATCTCTGACAAAGACTTTCATTCCCTTTGAACGTACATACTCATACGGCTTTCCGCCGAGAACGAAAACATCGCCTGATGAAAGCCTCTCTACAAATTTTTCTGAAAGGTCTCCGATCATGCCGCCCTTTTCCGTAAATACCTTGTAATTTGCTTCCTCAGGAATAGTTCCTAAGTTCAGGAAATAAATCATCCGCGAACCGGATCTCCTGCCGAAGACATTCTCTTCTTCATCATACCAGATTTTAGGGTATACGCCTTCAAAGGCGTCCTTGCTGCCCAGATAACGCAGGACTTCCAGAAATGTCTCCTTCTTGAGATTTCTGAAACAGTACGATTTACGGACCAGCTCCAGCGCTTCATCGACATCCCATCTCTTCTCAAGGGACATTCCAACAACGCTTTGAGACAAGACGTCTAAACAGTTCTCGGAGATTGAGACTCTGTCAATGTGCTTGTCATGAGCTGCACGGCAGAGAACTGCGCATTCCACAAGATCATCTTTTTCGAAGACGAGTATCCTTCCTTTGGAAGTGAGGCCATGGCCGTGGCCGCTCCTGCCGATACGCTGCAGACCTTTAGCTACAGACTTGGGAGAGCCTATCTGCACAACTAGATCGACGAACCCGATATCAATTCCCAGCTCCAGAGAGGTTGAGGAAACAACGCATTTCAGTTCACCGTTCTTCAGACGTTCCTCAACATCCAGCCTTGTCTCCTTAGCTAATGAACCGTGATGGGCCTCAACGCTCTCCAGCCCGCGCTCCCTCAGCTTATAGACGATGTTTTCCGTACCGGAACGAGTGTTTGTAAAGACGATCGTGGTCCTGTGCTCATTGATCATTTCACACAAACGATCGTACATTTTAGCATTGACCACTTCGTAAGGCAGAGCGGTCATATCTTCAGTAGGACATATGACCTGTATATCCAGATCCCTCTGCCTCATAATCTCGACAATGTTGAAATCTCTCGGAGCACCATTTTCGTAACCGCAGAGATACTCAGCTACCTCATTAATGGGCGCCAGTGTAGCAGACAGACCAACCCTCACAAACGGTTTACTGCAGATGTCCTGAAGCCTTTCTAAAGTAAGGGATAAAAATACACCGCGTTTGGAATCACATACTTCATGAATCTCATCAAGAATCACATATTCTACGCCGGTAAGTTTTTCCCTGAATTTAGGGGCGGCAAGAATCAAAGCAAGACTTTCCGGAGTAGTGATCAGGATATGCGGGGGCTTTCGCAGCATCTTCTGCCTTTCAGACTGAGAAGTGTCTCCGGTCCTTACTCCAACGCGGATATTGGGGAACTCAACTCCGAGTCTTTCGGCGGTTTCTCTCATTTCTCTTAAAGGCTCTTCAAGATTTTTATCAATGTCATTTGCCAGAGCTTTTAATGGCGAGATGTAAACTGCATAGACCCGATCTTCCAGCTTCCCTTCCTTGGAATACTTAAAAAGCTCATTGATGATGGAGGTAAAAGCGGTAAGGGTCTTACCAGACCCGGTCGGTGAAGACACCAGAACATTTTTGCGTTGGTGTATTAAAGGTACAGCGTAAGACTGGGGCTCTGTAAAATCTTCAAACCTGTTGGTGAACCACTCCGCAATCAGAGGGTCTAACATAGACAGGATCTGCTTTTTGGAATAACGTTTGACTGTTTTACTTTTCATATATTAGGCTCCAATGAGACACAAATCGTGGTCCATTTTCTTTTTGTGTATTATAACGTTTTGTACTAGTTTTCAAAATCTATATTGTTCAAAGTCAATTACAAAATTATCTAAATATTAAAATAATATATGTTATCGTTTTGCATTAAACACGGGTATAAAAATTACAGATTAGACAATAATTAATATCAGATGTAATATGTGGTCGTCGAATTGAAATGAATACCATCACATCATACCTTAATGAAGAAGATGAACGTGCAGACAAAAAGTGGAATCCTGAGATTACGTTTCATAACTACATATAGCACTTAACGAACAGCGGACTCTCTGAGCCAGTTATTCAAAAAAGAAAATGCATGATCTTATGGGTATGCAAAAAACTAGTTGAAAACGGTATGAGTGATTCGCCTCAGGAATGGAATGAAGAGACGGTCGATTATGTCAGAAACACCCTGCTGAAAGGTTCTCCGGCTAATGTATGCAAGGAGTATTATTCTACTATCTCAAAATATTCATTATTCAATAGAAATGACATATTTGAACTAATGGCTGAAACCAAACCTTCCATGAAACCGGACGACGGCGATAAGATCACAAATGAAGAAATCTGCAGAATATTGGAGACGGCAAATGGCGTTGACCGTCTGATCTTTCATATGGGTGTGCAGCTGGATCTGCGTTATACAGAAATGCTCAATTTGCGTCTAAATGATATTTATCCAGATCACCTCTGCGTCCTGAGAAAGGACAAGTACGGTGCAAGCCTGAAAACTATAGTATTCCATCCAGATACCAAAAAAGAATTAGAAAGATATGCAAGTATCAGAGATGCCGAGATCGACTGGGCAAAGCGGATCAATAAAGACGTTGAAGTCCCAGACTACTTGTTTATCCATCAGGAAAAAGGAGAACTGCCCGTTTATACCTCATCGGCTGCCCATTACATGATGGAAAAGCTTTCAAAACAGACAGGTATAAAATTTACAATAAAAACACTTAGAAAAACCAACAAAGAGATTGCTCCTGCAATTGAAGACCGCTGGGACTTAGTGCATGGAACGCAGGAAGTTCTCGACACATACAGCGAGCCTGATATGGTTGAAGAAAATATCACTGCCGCGGTAAACGGCGACGAGTTTCTGTCTTCGGTATTGTCTACGTGGTACAACACTCCCAAAGGACAAGAGTGGGACGAAAAACAGAAAATGCAAACTAAAGATTAAAATTCCAAACTAAATCCATAGAGCTTTTCTGGATTGTCCTTATGGATCGTCCAGGCCTGCTCTTCAGTCATCTGTTTAGATTCTATATAACCCATAGTGCGCTTAGGCACTGTTTTTATATCTAAGACTGCCCCGGGTCTTGAAGGCTCATCCATATAATCAGTTTCCATTACAAAGCGGGTTCCCTTTCCCAAAGCTTCTAAAATTGCCGGTCTGGTTGACAGAACTGAAGGAAACAATCCAAAATTCTCTTCTTCCAAGATCAACGGCGGAGAATAATGTTTGACCACTTGAGACCTGGGAAGACCAACGCTGTCTGCAATTCTAGCCAGATCAGCCATGCTTTCAGGATTGCCAGTTTCTGTATGAAGGATAACAGGGCAACCTGCCTCTTTGGCAAGAGACATTCCGTAAGCCATGATCTCGTTGGAAGCTTCGAGGATTTCAGTGCTGACCTCAAAATGCGGTCTGCCGATTTCTCCAATAGCCACAGACTTGCGCTCCAGCACCAGTTTCTGGGCGGATTCCATTCCTTCTTTCATGATCTCTACGGCTTTTTTCATGCCGTGCTTTTCAGCAAGTCCTATCAAAAGCACTGGATAAGGCCCTACAGCAGTAAAAATCTTCACCGGAGTTTCAGAATTGCACTTTTCAGCCATTTTCAGAGTTATCTCATAAGATTCTGAGAAACTCCTGCCGGAAGTAATCGGCACTTCAGAATAAGGCATGTGGCACAGAATGGCGTGTGTGCCGCCGCACTTATGAAAAATATTGACTGCCTCCACGCCTTTTCCTGAGGCCTGGAGGTGCATGTGGTTGTCAAAAATAGGGATCAGCGCAGAAGCCCCGCGGAGCGTAATTCCTCTGTGATTTTACACACAGCCTCTTCTACATCAGAAGGCTGCCTGGCACCGGTGCATACAAGCTTTCCGGATCCAAAAAGAAGAACTACAACCTTAGGTTCGTCGAGTCTGTAAACAAGACCTGGGAACTGTTCCGGCTCATATTCAACTCTCTCAAGTCCGAGAGAGATAGCAATGGCGTTGAGGTTTATTTCCTGACACAGATCTGATGAAGCAACTATGTTCTGAACAACAACATCAGGTTCGATCTGTACGCTGATGCCTGCCTTCTCGATCTGTTTGGCGACCTTTGTGATAGCTACCTTGACATTCTCAAGGCTCTTTGCTCCAGTGCATACGACTTTTCCGCTGCGGAACAAGAGTGTAGCTGTTTTAGGTTCCTTAAGCCTGTAAATAAGTCCCGGAAACTGTTCTGGCTCATATTCCGCACCTTCCAAGGCAAGAGCAATCGCTTGCAAATCAAGCTCCTCACCAAGAGAAGTGGAAGCCACTACATTCTCAATTTTTATCCTGGCCAATTAGGTCACCAATCATGGAATTTATATACCTTTATAAAGCATTTGTGCTTGAAAGGGGCATAAACCCTGTTTTTTGTTTAAATATGAACTACCGTAAAAAACTGAAAAATATGATTTCTTAACATATCTTAAACAAAATTTGGCTGACGCTAACGATTATATACCCAATCTTACATATGACATATGTCTGACATTAATGCATGTTTTGTCTGACAATAAGACGAGGTAGAAAGTATGGCGGACACTGAAAGGATCACCGTGAGACTCCAGAATGATAGGGCCAAAGCACTGGAAAAACTTGTGGAAATTGGTAAATTTCCTACAGTGTCAGATGCTATCAGAGCAGCGGTGGACGAGTTTGTGGAAGCAAACTTCACTCCTGAATACATCGAGCGTATCACTATCGATCTCCCCAAGGGAAACGTAGTGGAGCTGGAATGCCTTGTCAAAGACGGCGATTCTGTTTCGATAGATGATGCGATCAGGAATGCAGTCAGGGAATACACCAGAAAGCGTATTTCCAAGGCCATGGAAGATCAGTTGTGATTGTATCCAGGAGGCAGGGGTTTCTTTCCTTCGATTATTCTGTGAGCATCAGCGATCACTCCCACCAGCGTACAGAATTCCCATTTTGTCAAGACGGCTCTGCCGATTATTCTGCGGAACATCGTAGATGTCTTTTCTTTTCTGAATTCGGGGTAATTGACTGAATCAAGCAGCAGGTTGAAGAATTCAAACAGGCGCTCTTTGTCTTCATCGGTAGCCGCAGGAAGATTGTGTTCAAAGTTGCCGGCTAAAAAGATTTCATATGCAACGATGGAAACTGCATGGGAAAGGTTCAGCACAGGGTAGCCGTCACTTGATGGAATATGTACAAGAATATCGCAGCGCTCCAGATCGTGCTGGGACAGGCCGTCATCCTCCGGACCGAAGACCAAAGCCACTTTGCCCGTGTAGCTCTTCATTTTGTCAGCAAAGCCTCTGGCGCTTTCAGGTATCCTTGTGAAGTTCTTCTGACCTCCGGTGACTATGCCTGAGGTGCCGACAATCAGATCGCAGCCGGCGATTGCAGATTCAAAATCAGAAACTATATTGGCATTTTCCAAAATATCCTGAGCATGTTTCGCCCTTCTGAAGGCTTCGTCTGTAAGTTCACAGGGGTTTACCATGACCAACTCAGAAAGTCCGAAGTTTGCCATAGCACGGGCAATTGCTCCAACATTCCCGTCATAGAGCGGAGAAACAAGAACGACACGATATGCAGCCATAATAACGGGGGGCATTAATACTGGGTCGATACTTAAGTTATATGCATTGGAGGGCTGCGGTAAAGATCGCATACGACGGCAGGAATTTCATGGGATCACAGAGACAGCCAGACCTGCCGACTGTGGAGTCCGAAGTAATTTCTGCACTGACACGCATCGGCGCCATCTCCTCTACTGAAGAGTCAAGATTCGGATTCGCAAGCCGCACCGATAAGGGCGTGAGCGCTCTGGGAAATGTGGTAGCATTCGATACCGAATTCCGCAAAGAATGTCTTCTGCAGGCTTTGAATGCATCATCCGATAATATCTATTACCATGCTCTGGCTGAAGTTCCTGAAACCTTCTATGCGAGATATGCAAAAAAGCGCTGGTACAGATATGTGCTGCCGGAGCGCAATAAAGACGAGGAACTGCTGAAAGCCTGCGCTGCTCTGTTCGAAGGAACTCATGACTTCACAAGATTCAGCAGACCAGACGGAAAGAGTGCAGTCAAGCACATAGAAAAAATCGAGATTGAGCATAGAAATGGAGCATACATCATTGACATTCACTCCAGAGAGTTTCTCAGAAACATGATCAGGAGAATGATTGCGGCGATGGAAGATGTTTCTCTGGGGCATACAGACATAGAAGATGTAAGAAAAGCGCTGGATGGTGAAGACAAGACTTTCGGGCTTGCCCCTCCTGAACCACTCACACTGATGGATGTGGTCTATGATTTTGAATTTCAAAAGGAAGACCCTGAAGCTCTTGTAAAAAAGTTAAACAGCTGTCAAGACGATGTTCTGTGCCGCAGAGAATTTTTAGATTCCTTGATGAATCGCGAAAAGCTGTGTTCTGTAACTCAAAAGCCTTCTGAGTGTTCTAAGAAATTACAGAATTGATGCAGAAGAGCAGAACAATACTGGAGTATATTTATTAAGTTGTGAAGCATAAAAGAATTTATGATGGAAGACCTTCACACTGAGTTTAAACGTGACTGGGACAGCAGCAAGTATCTACGCAATGTTGCAGCCCTGGCAAATACAGACGGTGGTGTGATATATGTTGGTCTTTCCGACGATGGTACGGTATATGGAGTTAAGGATCTGACAAAACTGCTGAAACAGATCCCGGATGATATTCAGAATATTCTTGGCATTGTACCAATTGTTGACCATCATTCCAAAGATGGAAAAGAGTATATTTCGATAACCGTTTCTAAAAGCGAAGATGTGGTTTTCTGCAACGGTAAACTTTTTGTTAAATCTGGAAGCACAACACGTGAGTTAAAGGGTGCTGACGGACGAATTTACTTAATGAAAAAATATGATTTTTCCTGGACAGACGATCCCTGTAACAGTGTCGGGGTAGAAGATCTGAATAATGTGTACTTCGAAGAGTTTAAGAAGGAAGGTTTTGCCCATGAGAAGATTACTTCAGGAGAGTTAGTATTAGACATTAAATCTCTCTTTAAAAAATTAGACATTTTTGTTGACGGGCATCCGAAACTTGGAGCTGTTCTATTATTCCATCCAGAACCCCTTATGTTTAACTCGGGCGCATGTGTAAAAATAGGGAAATTCAAAGGATCTGAGATATTGTATCAAGATATGGTTACAGGACCTTTGTTTTTGATGCCGGATAAAGTCGTTGATCTTCTGATGACTAAATATTCAATATCGCCTATAACCTACGAGGGTATCAGGCGTATTGAGACGCCATCCTATCCTCATGAAGCGCTCAGAGAAGCTGTCTTAAATTCAATAATACATAATGACTACGGTACACGGACCCCTATTCAGATAAAAGTTTACCCGGACAGGATGGAAATATCTAATGACGGGAGCCCGCCTTCCAATTGGACGCTTGAGACACTTCTGACTGCACATAGATCTCATCCAGGAAATCCATCAATGGCTACGGTGTTTTATCGTGCTGGAAAGGTTGAAAGCTTTGGGAGAGGCATTCAAAAAATTCTAGATCAGTATACTGGCAGAGATGTGAAAGCTCCAGAGTTCAAGTTCAACAACTGTGAATTCACTGTCATATTATATGATGAAAATTATGTTGAAGGCATCTCTACACAAATTTCAGTTGATGATTGGAAAGATAATCTGTCAAAAGCTAAGCTATCTGACAACGAATTAGCAGTTTATGAGCTCATTGCACGCTCAGCATACACTACTGCCAAAGATGCTGCATCTGAAATTGGAATTTCACCTACATCTGTAGTGAGGGCAGTTTCATCATTGGCGGATAAAAAAATAGTCGAAAGAGTTGGATCTAAGAAAAATGGGCAGTGGATTGTAAAGAAGTAAGTAAGTTTTTCAGATCTGGTAGATTAAATGACAAAATAAATGACAAAATAAATGACAAAATAAATGACAAAATAAATGA
>CAJKRY010000012.1 GCA_905202485.1 uncultured Methanomassiliicoccus sp. | reverse complement strand
GCGCTGTAAAGGTAGAAAGGAAAACGCATATTTTCGATGCTTTTATCAAAAGAAATAAATAAAAAGAGGTTTGTTTAGAACTGAAGGTATTCCCTTGAGTCTAAACCGCTGAGTTTGATGGTGCGGACTTCTTTGAAATCCTTCACCTGGTTCATCTCTTTTACAAGATCTAAACTTACAGGGGTATCTACAGAAATAAGCAGAAGTGCATTTCCACCTTTGTCTTTCCTTCCCAGTCCCATCCTGGCAATGTTGATTCCCTTGTCTCCGAGAATGGCTCCTACACGGCCGATGATTCCCGGTACATCTGCATGGGCAGAAAGCAGGAAGTCTCCTTCCAGTGGTATATCGAGATCGAAGTCATCGATGCCAAGCAGACGGGGCTCAGACTCAGGGAAGGCTGTTCCGCGGACTTCTCTCTTGCAGTTGTCTGATTCAATAGATACAGAGATCATGTTGACATAGCGCTTGGAATCCTCGACTTTGGACTCCATGACCTGTATGCCTTTTTCTTTGGCAATGTAACTTGCATTAATGATATTTGGAGCTTCAGTAGACAGGTTTGAAAGAACTCCCATTAAAGCAGACACTGTGATCATTTTTGTGTCTACAGAGGCCAGATCGCCGTATACTGTGACGTTTACCTTGGAAACGGGAGCGTCTACCAACTGTACTGCAAATGCTCCCAGTCTCTCTGCGACAGAGATGAAGGGCAGCACTTTCGGATCCATGCCGCGGACCGGGGCGTTGATAGCGTTCTTAATCTTATGATCGACTAAGAAAGACATGACAGCTTCGGCCATCTCCACGGATACTTTTTCCTGGGCTTCCTTGGTAGATGCTCCCAGGTGCGGAGTGACGACGATGTTGTCCAATGTAAGTAAGGGAGATCCTGTTGGAGGCTCCTGCTCAAATACATCGATTGCGGCTCCTGCAATCTTCTTCTCTTTCAAAGCATCGTATAAAGCCTGACTGTCAATAAGTTCTCCCCTGGCCACGTTCAGAATCATGGCTGTAGGCTTCATTTTAGAGATCAGGTCTTTGTTGATCAAATGGAATGTTCCAGGTGTAAGTGCTGCATGAATTGTAATAATATCGGCCTGTTCAACTACCTCTTCCAAAGACATCAGGCGCACGCCTAATTTCACAGCGACTTCCGGAGAGATGTATGGATCGTATCCAATAAGCTTCATGCCGAAGGATTTGGAACGCTTTGCTACTTCTCCGCCTACGCGGCCTATTCCGATAATTCCCAGGGTCTTGCCGTTAAGTTCTATGCCGGTGAACTTGGAACGCTTCCATTCTCCGGCTTTCAGAGAGACATTTGCAGGGACCACGTTGCGTGCCAGAGACAGCATCATAGCCATGGTGTGTTCTGCAGCTGAAATGATGTTTGCTGCAGGAGTGTTCATTACTAAAATTCCTTTTTTAGTGGCGGCATTGACGTCTACATTGTCTACGCCTACGCCTGCTCTTCCCACTACTTTTAATTTTTTACCTGCTTCGATGACGTCTTCTGTCACCTTTGTACCAGACCTGATTACGAGAGCATCATAATCGCCGATGATCTTCACTAACTCATCATGAGGAATGTTCGGCTTGGCGTCTACTTCTACGGCGCCCCCCTTCCTCAGCATGTCCAGGCCCTCTTGAGAGAGCTCGTCGCTAACTAACAGTTTTATCATTGCAATTCCTCTAAGATTTCATCAATGTTTTTGAGAAGACCCTTTACTTCAGGAACGGTGAGATCTCCCATGTGGCCAATGCGGAATGTTGTCTCTTTGATATCGCCGTATCCATTGGAGATTTCAAATCCGCGTTCGTTAAGTTTGCTTTGAAGTTTGCTAAATTCAATGTTTTTCTTGAATATTACAGAGATCGTTTTTGATCTGAACTCAGCCTCTGCAAATAAACCGAGTTTCTTCTCAGCCCATGCATGCACTGTATCTGCCATCTCCTGATGGCGGGCATACCTGTTTTTGACGCCTTCTTTCAGAATGCGGTCTAACTGGAAATCAAGGCCATATAGCAGAGAAACCGGTGGCGTTGTTAATGAGAAACTCTTATCTGCCATTTTTTTCATTTGGATAAGATCGAAATAATAACCCCTGTTTGGAACACTTTCTGCTTTTTTCAATAGACGGTCTGAGCAGCAGATGACTGCCAGTCCCGGCGGAAGTGCCAGAGCCTTCTGGGTACCGAAGACAACTGCATCCGCATCCAGCTCTTTCAAGTGCATATCGCTTCCATAAGCAGCGGTAACAGCATCGATGAATATCAGGGGGTTGTGCTTGCTACGGATTTCATCGCTTACTTCTTTTACAGGATTTAAGACTCCTGTGGAACTTTCATTGGCAATCATGGTAACGGCTTCGATTGAGTCATCGATCTGGCCTTCCACGTGCTCTGCCCTGACGGCTTTGCCCCATTCCACATCAATCTTCTTGACGTTCTTGCCGTTGTCTATTCCAATGCTCTGCCAGCGGTTTCCAAATGATCCGTTTGAAATTCCAACCATATTAGAATTCACACCGCATCTTACACAAGCTTCAAGAAGTCCTGAAGCTGAAGACGGGGACATCATGATATTCATGTCAGTGTCCAGGGTTTTATGCAGTTTTTCAACTATATTTGCCTGGAGCTGTTCATAGTCTTTGCCACGATGAGTCATCATCGGTTTTGTCATGGCTTCGAGGACTTCTTTCCGGACCTCGACTGGACCAACTGTAAAAAGCGTGCGATTCAAACTATCCCCTCTCAATTCCGCGGTCATTAAGCGCTTGTGGCTATATCGGTTTTCGCATATAGTCTCTTTTGATACTCTCATGCTTCAGCGCTTTGTGTTCCGCGGATACGGAGCGATCCTGATGGAACGTGCACCTGCAGCATTTTTTTCAGTATCATGCAGGTTAAATTTGACAGTTGTTATGACAAAGTGTCATATAGAGCCTGCGGATGAAGACGCTGCGTCGCTCATCATCAATGAGACTCGTTTTTATCTGTCAAACGTTAGAGTTGCTGAGTGAGTTGCAGTTCTAATACAAGAACTTTTTTTATACTTGAATGGTCAGATCTGCACAGATGATGAAACCAATTTCGTTATTCGGAAATTTTATATTTTATAATATCAAGCATCGGAAGAATCTAACGTTTTCAGTATATCTTCATCATTATCCAACGCATCACTGATTGGCTGAAGCTCTATAATATCCGCATCGAAAGCCCCGTTGAGGTGAAGAGTATCCATCATTGAATCCAGTTTTTCCAGAGATTCAGCTTCTACAATGAGAACCGCAGAGCGCTGACCATGAAAGAAGCCGCCGTCTAGTTTTCCCTCTGCTTCCCATGATTTTAACATCTTCAAACCGGGGATGATCTTTTCTGTGAGAATTTTGCGATTTTCCATATCGCTGTTCCCTACCCCATCATTGTTGATTTTCATAAGTGCAAGAAATTTCATAAAATCCCACATGTCAACAGATAGAATAATCCTTTCTACAGCCCCGCGGCTTTCTTGACTTCCCCGACAATGTTCCTGTCGCGCTCAAGAGCTGAGGTAATTGTCTGCAGTGGAGCCACATCAACATCGTAAACATTCATGATCGGCAGAGAGACCAGCATTTTGTCCAATTCTTCATAGTCATTTACGGAGAAAATAAAGGCGCCGGAACGCTGTCCTTCTATGAAACCGCCCATTATCATTCTGTCGTTTTCGATTTCTGAAAGCCGCTCCAGCGAAGGAATGATCTGATCTGAAAGCATGAAAGCGGCTTCCTCTTCCGAGCCTCCGTATGATTCTTCTCTCAGCTTGAACATGACGAGATATTGTTCCATGCTTTCAGAGTCTGAGCATAGCAGATTTTATTCTTTTCCGCTCAGTTCTCGGGAAGTCAGGCGTGCATCTGAGCTGTTTCTGCAGACTGCCCAGCCGATGATCATTACCGCTGTCGAAATCGGCAGTGCTATCAGCAGAGGATCAATAAGCTGCCAGGGCTGTCCCAGAAGAGCATCAACGCCGAAGATTGCCCTGCAGATGCCAAGCTGTGAAGACTCAGCAACATGCACGAATACAGTCCATATGAACCAGGAAACTACCCCAGACAATATGCTCCACAATGCCGGTTTTGCTAGCGGCCTCTTGGAGAACAGCGCCATGCAGAAAGCTGGAAGCAGAGCGCATGCACACAGCCCCATGTACATGGCAGTAGCTCTGGCAATAATGTTTGCCGGCATACAGAATGCCAGTGCTAGGCTGATAATGATCATGATGATCATTGCATATTTGGTAAGTTTCATTGAAGTTTTGGGTTCAACGTCTGGATGCCTGATTTTCTGCACAGATTTATAGATGTCAAATCCTGCAGAGGTTCCGAGTGAGTGGAACACTGAACTCAGTGTAGACATTGCCGCAGACAGCAGAACAATCATGAAGATCGGAACAAAGAGGCCGAACAAAGACTCAGAGAAGGCTCCGTCGATGAAGGCTGGAATTATCTGGTCTACATTATGCAGATAAGACCAGGCATCCGTTCCGAAATTGCCGGTGAACCACAGATTGCTTATCGGTCCAACCGTGTAGATAATTCCCGCAGTCAGAAGAATGAATATTCCGCCCACCGGAATTGATCTTCTGAGAGTCTTGTCATCTTTTGCAGTCATGAAGCGTACAACCAGCTGAGGCTGCGCCAATACTCCTATGCCGACCCCAAGTATCATGGTTGTCACTAAAGTGTACCAAATCGGGCTGCCGAAAGACGGCATTGATGTCCAACCAGTCATACCCTGGCTGACCAGATCAGCCGGAGGAGTCAGATTGGTCAAGGCATTGTTTATGCCTGTCAGACCTCCTAAATCAGGGAACAGAGCATAGGTCAGAATAAAGAGTACAACCATTCCACCGATCATGATCACGCCCTGCATAGCTTCTGTGTACATGACGGCGATCAGGCCTCCCAAAATAACGTAGACTGCCGTTACCACTGTGAAGATAATAAGTGCAGAATTGTAACTCAGTCCTAAAGTGATAGATAAAAACTCTGATCCCCCGATCAAAACCGCAGCCGCGTACAGCGGCATTGCCACCAGAATGGTTATTCCAGTTATCAAGTGAATAATATTAGAATTATAACATTTTCCCAGCAAATCCGGGAATGTAACTGCATTCAATTTCTTGGCCATTTTTCTTGTTCTTCCGCCGAAGACAATGAATGCCAGCAGCACTCCTACTGCAATGTTCAGCATTGCAAGGAATACCAATCCCATTCCCAGTTTAGCGCTCTGCCCGCCAAAGCCGATAATTGCTGAAACGCTGATGAATGTCGCACCGTATGAGAGACCAATTACCCATGGGCTCAGCTTTCTGCCCGCAAGCATGTAATCTTCAGATCCGCGGGTTTTTTTCCAGCCCAGATAACCCAGATAGATGACGGCTATGATGTAGAGGATTGTAAGGACAATAAATGCAGTGGTGTTCATTCCTCATCCTCCTTGTTGTTTTTCTTCAGCAATGGGTAGATTATGCAGATTGCTGCTGACAGAAACATCAAAACGTATGCGGTCAGTATCCAAGGATCTTCAATGCCCAACACGGTTCATCAACTCATAACAGCAGCTAGGCTGTGCGTTGGGATATTAGAATGTGTATATATGCATATTGCTACGTGCTATTACGGCACAATGTGCACATTTGAGCAGTTTTTACTTCAAGAGGAAGATTCCTTCACAATTTTGATATCCATGCTGAAATTTTGAGACAGATTAGAAATCTTCTCGCGAATGATGCCTTCTAGGCATTCGTCGTAGCAGATAACTGCATCATATCCCAGAATCGCTTCAGTCAGACAGTTTTCAATGGAATTGAAGACATAATCTGCAGAAACCATGCCGGCGGAAGCTGCGATCCTTGCGCCTGTTCCGCTGATTCCCACTCTTGCCTTGTTGTTGCATTTTTTGATTACAGCATCTATCTGCCCCTGTTCAAGAGAGCCGTTGACTGGAAGAATATGCAGTGTTCCCGGCGCAGTCCCGGTGGATGCCAGTTTGCTTATGAACTGAGTTATATTCCTCGGATATGGATTTTGTTTTCCTTTGCCGAGAGATTCCAGATGCGCATTTATCTCAAAGAGCACGGGCTGGGAAAGTCCTGCTAAGTGCACTCTTACCGGATCAGTGAAGAACTCCTCTGAATTTCCAGAGAACACCAGCCTCCCATTCTGAAGGACATGCAGTTCTTCAGCCCAAGAATAAGCCATGGCGACATCATGAGTTGAAATGATTACCGTAGTACCCAGATGAACCAACTCATCAGTCAGTTCCATCAGTTCATGAGTCATCTGAGGATCCAAACCTGCTGTCGGTTCATCCATGATGAGTACTTCAGGTTTCATTGCCAGAGCTCCCGCGAATGCTACTCTCTTTCTCTGACCGAATGAAAGCTGCTGCGAGGGTCTTGTCCGATATTCAGTCATGTTTACCAAGAACAGCGCTTCCTCTACCCTCTTCTCCACTTCTTCCCTAGGGAGTCCCATATTCATCGGTCCGAAGGCCACATCTTCCTCTACAGTCGTGGAAAATATCTGATCGTCAGGATTCTGCAGGACTACAGCCACCTTTGAACGCAGTTTAGAGAGTTCTTTTGCTGAGTATTCCAGTTCTTTCCCGTCGTAGAGCACCTTGCCCTTCTTAGGCTTCAGGACTCCGTTGAAATGCAGGAACAGCGTAGATTTGCCGGTACCGTTGGCTCCGAGAAGTATAGTTTTTTTACCTTTTGGAATTTTTATAGAGACGTCTCTGAGAGCGAGATCTTTGTTATGGTATGAATATTCAAGATTCTGAGTTTCCAAGATTATTTCTGGGTCCATATCATGCACCTATGATGATCCATCCGCGTGTGCAGATGTTTAATACATATAGAAGAACAAACGACAAAATCGGCACAGCAATCCAAACGGCTGTGATGTTTTTAGGAAGTCTGTATGAGGGGAACTCTCCGTTGAAATTTCTGCATTGCAGGGCAATCTGCGCTCTGTCTGTAATATCGATAGATCGTATGAACAGTCCCACTGCAATTTTGCTTGTCGTTCTGAATTTATTCCTAAAGCCGTGAAATCCCAGGCGGCATGATGCCGCTGTCCACATCGTCTGAAGCTCCTCTAGCAGCAGGAATGAGTACCTGTAGATCAAGATTACCAGTTCTGAAAGTTCTTTAGGGATGTGTACCTGGCGCATTGCATGTGCCAGGTACGGCACCGGTGTTGAGGTGGCGAAAGACAGCACTACAGTCATGCCTGCAATAGATCTTACAAGAACAAGAGTAGCTAATCTGAGTCCCCCGTCTGTTATGCTGTAGCCCAATCCCAGAAATGTTCCCTGGAACAACATATTGTCTCCGTCTGTAACGAATAAGATTACGATGCAGCTCACAAAAATGGTGACGATTGCACCTCCCAGCGCCAGACCGACAATCCTGGGAATTTTGAAATTGGTAGAATAAAAAAGAAGAATTGCACCGATGACAAACACAACTATGGGGACAATCAAGCTGTCTGCTAATAGTGAAGCCAGCAGCAGGAAAATTACTAAAATGAATTTTCCCAGCGGAGACCAGTTCAGCATTTTGGAGTTGTATGCGACTTCATCCATGTTGTGAGTGTGCATCGGACCGCCCAAGTTCAGTTGTCTATATTTTTCTGAGATTTGTCTGCTTTGTCTGCAGAGGGAGCTTTCTTTGTCACCCTTCCCAGAACAAAGCCGATTATGAGTGCACCGATGGCGGCTTGGAGAGCAAACAGCATTGATTCCGTTTCAGACGGAAGATCGCCGAAAATGCTCTCAAACCACGGCTGGTATCCCGTGTCCTCAATCTTATCTCCGGCTGCATCATCTGCTCCGCCGTATTCTGCATCTGGATTAACAATGAACGGCACTACGCACAGCATGATGATCAAACCGACTCCAAGCAGATACCAGTATTTTCTTTCCATCTCAGTCACTCTCCGGTGCTGACTCTTTCTTTCTCAGACGGATTTTGGAGTTTTCGAAGGATTCCGGCCTTACTGACATCAGATAGTCGGCAAAGATCGCAAAGATTATTCCTTCAATGATTGCCAGCGGAATCTGCACTATTGCAAATATTCCCAGGTAGTCTACAAATGAAGCGAGGAAGCCTCCGATATCTGCAGGGAATGCTAATGCCAGCTGGGTTGCTGTAACTATATACGTAACTAAATCTGCCAAGGCAGCGGTAGCAAACATTGACGGCGCTATGCCGAATTTTGCCTTTCTCATTGTTTTATATACAATGTATCCGACAGTAGGTCCTGCAATACCCATTGAGAAAACGTTGGCTCCCAGAGTTGTGATTCCGCCGTGAGCCAGTAGAAGTGCTTGAAATAACAGAACAATAGTAGACAATACAGAAGTTATCGCCGGACCGTACAAGGCACTGGAAAGCCCGGTACCAGTTGGATGAGATGACGACCCGCTGACCGACGGCAGTTTCAAAGCAGACAGAACGAAAATAAATGCACCAGAAAGCGCTACGGTTATTTTCAGTTCAGGTTTTTCTCTCAAGAGCTTTATGAGCTTAATGGCCCCGTAAGCGATGATGGGCAGCGCTATAATATACCAAAAAGCGGCCCATGGTGCAGGCAACATTCCTTCCATTATGTGCATTTTTTTCTATCCCCCTTATCAAGCGCATCTCTGATTTTTTGTGTTCTGGATTGAATCCAATTGTGCGATGTCTCCCTCAATGCACAGAATCAGACATGTCATCCGTTATCGGTCTGTTGATGCGATGTATAGGTCATGCCCATTATTTTAATGGACAATATATCCAATAATAATTGGATAGAGAATGTATTATTAAAAGGATAGGGTGAGATTCCAAAAGAGATAGAAAGGTAATTGAGAGCGTCCGGCTCTCAAAAATTCACCTGCTGGCCTCACTTAAAGTAAAGATATAAACCGGATTCTGAGCAGTCATCAGGTTGTAACTTCCGACTTCCCTTGATTTTGACACCGAAATCTGCACGATATCACGACATTTGAAGCCCAAATTGGCCATACATGACAAGGCTTCTGAAACTGTCTCCAGGGTTACAGCGGTAATTACAATTCTTATGTCTTTATTCTTTGACAGCAGCACCTGCATAATCTCATTTAAGTTTCCAGAAGAGCCGCCGATGAATGCGTGCGTCGGCGGAGGAAGCTCTCGGATGGCTTCAGGTGCAGTTCCATGGATTACTTCTACATTCGGGGTTCCAAACTTGGCTTTGTTCTGTCTGATCAGCTCTGCTGCTTCAAGCTCTTTTTCAATTGCATAGACTGCACCGTCTGGAGAGACCAGGGCCATCTCTATTGAAACGGATCCAGTTCCTGCCCCGATGTCATAAATGACTGAATCAGGCTTCAGTTTGAGCTTTGCTACTGACAAGGTTCTGATTTCACTTTTCGTCATCGGGGCAGTGCCTCTAATGAAATTCTCATCAGCTATGCTCAGCGGATTTGTGGAGTCTGCATTATCATTGATGATTAAGACTACACACAGTTTTCCAAAATCACTGTCTTTTAAGTCTGCAGGCTGTCCCGAAGTAATCTTTTCATCCTGGTATGACAAATTCTCTCCCACATGAAGCGTGACTGATTCCAAGCCTGCTTCGATAAGCGAACCGCAGACGTTATGCACGCTGTCTGAACCGCTGAGAATCGCAAAGGTCTTCTTATTCGCCTTTACTGACGCAACGATGTTTGCATCTCTGCCATGAATACTGAGCAGATGAATGTCTTCCCAGGATGTCTTCAGCTTAGAACACAGATACACTACTGAAGATATTCCACATATCAGTTTCAGTTCGTATCCCTCTTTTTCAACTGCCTCAATCAGTTTCTTCGCTGCACTGTAAAATCCTACATCTCCGGACAATGCTACAACAACATTGCTGTATTCTTCATGGGACTTTATGAATTCCATGATTTCATCAGAAATATAGGCATTGAATGTGTTGCTGCAATATGTCTTTACAGAAGAAAGCATTCGTTCAGCACCGATGATTACATCAGCATTTTCACAGGCATCCACCGCGTCTAAGGTAAGCTGGCCGGAGTCACCCATGCCGATTCCTACAAGAGTTACTTTTTTGTTTAACTTAGGAACCTCTTTTGTGTCAGGATTGATTCCAAATCTTGAGTTTAAATCTTCAATGACTTCATCAAAAGACTTTCCTTCATCTCCCTGAGGCCTTCCGACTAGAATAACCTGGACTCCGGCTCTTTTTGCCGCACGGATTTTGTCTTCAAAGCCACCGACTTTGCCTGAGTCTTTAGTGACCATGTATCTCGCAGAGATCTGCTTCAGCATCCCATAGTTCAGTTCTTCACAGAACGGCCCCTGCATGCAGATAAGATTCTTTCCTTCAAACCCCAGATCAGAGCATGTCTTAGCAACTGACGCCGTTGAAAGAACTCTGGCAAAAACTCTCTCTTTGTAATTATTTAAAGCAGTGAATTTAGCAATCTCTTTGCTGCCGGTAGCAACGAGAATATTTCCCTCGGTGTTTTGAAGATATTTCACTGCCTCTTCCACGCTTGGAACTTCAACCAGATCCCCCTGGCGTGAGCCTTCACGCCTCAGCAGCCTCATATACTCAACTCCAGTCTTGCTGCACGCTTCTTTGATGTTGGAAGAGACAATCACCGCATATGGATGGGTGGCATCAATCACTAATGAAAAACCTTCTTTGATAAGGTTCTGCATTCCCTCACAGTCCAGCCTTCCAGCACAGACCATTATGGTCTCGCTTTTCTTAACTAGCTGCTCTCCATATTCTGTAGCAACACAGACATGAGCAGAAATGCTGTGGGAGCCTAGATATTCGGCCAATAGCCGGCCTTCTGTGGTTCCTGCAAATATGAGAATTTTTTCAGACATGTAATCACTTCTCTAGATGAACAATAAATGGTTCAGATGCCAGCGCAACTGTGACTCCGTTTTCTGCAACTTTTTTCTGTATAAGCCTGCCGTCATCGGATGCTTTCAGAGCTGCCCTCTCACACACATTGCCGATTCCAGTGATGCTTTTGACGAAAGAAGATTCTATGAAATCTCCCTCTACGCCTTCCAGTTCTTCTTTGGAAAAGAATGACAATTCCAGACAGTATTTCTCACAAAAATTCAAGATGCCGGGCTCATTCATTTTAAGATCAATGCTGGCTGCTGCCTTCACACTGTGGATCGAGAGTTCATTACTTTTCAGAACTTTAATAACAAGTTCTTCAATCTTTTCAGCAGGCGTGTCTTTTCTGCAGCCCAGACCGATGATTATTGTTTTTGGAATTAAATTCAATGTTTTACAAAATGGGCCTTTCAGATCACTGGAGGTTATGTGTACTCCAAGGTCTCCGTCTTCTGCATAGACCAGACCATTCGGAAGGTTTCCCTCTACTGGAAAATCACTTTTGAACCCGACGTTTCCTTTTTCCAGAATGTATGCGGAGATATCCTTTGCACGGGACATGCTGCTGATATACATACCGCGCTCTTCAGCAAATGAGTCTACCGAGAACTTTCCATTAATGTCCGTTGCAGTTGTTATTACAGCCTCAGCTCCGGTCATTTCCGCAATAATCTTAGCAAGACTGTTTGCTCCGCCTATATGCCCAGACAGCAGAGGTATGGAATATGTTCCTTTTTCATCTAAAACAACAATTGCCGGATCTGCTACCTTTGTTTTAACAAAAGGAGATATAGCACGGACTGCTATTCCCACCGCACCGACGAAGATAATTGCATCTGAATCATGGAATGCATTTTCAGTCCAGACCTGTAGAGGCTGCGTAACAGGAGTAACTTTACATTCTGAAACAAACGTGCATTTGCCGTATGCTTCACATTCATTTCCTTTTGACGATAAACCTTCTGAAATCTTTTCCACCAGTGAACAGCCGGCACTTGAGAAACCGATGAGCTTTATTTTCATAGGTCGCACTCCAAAGTTTTCAGGAGCTTTTCTGCATTTTCCGTCTTTCCCAGCATACCATAGTTAGATGAGAAGATTATTGCGCCTGTTGCGATCTGCCCCTTGGCCCGGTTATTCAGATAAAAGTTAATTTTGTCAGTGATTGATTTCATCACCTGCTGAAGCAGATTATTCTCGCTGAGAATGTCTAGAGCGTCTTCAGTTGTTACTGAATTCATGATTTTAATTAAAATTTTGTTATCTGCTCCGGCCAAAGCTGCATGAGCAGCAAGGATTTCCATTCTGGAGTCTGCATTTCTAGAGTGGGTGTTCATTATCCCGCCGGCGACCTTTACGAACTTGCCGATATTAGAAATAAAAAGCAGACCTTCTGCACCGAACTCTACCGCACTGTCTATCGTCTCACCAATGAAATTACTGCATTTCACCATCTGTTCTGTGGGAACTGAGCATATCGTCTGGGAAAAATCTTCACCGTAGTTTCCTGGAACTGCCAGAATTACTGCAGAACCGTTTGCAATCCTCATTTTCATCTCTGTTCTGATCGCTTCAACCAAAGCCTCCTGGCTCATGGGTTCCACGATCCCGCTGGTGCCGATGATCGATATTCCGCCAATGATACCCAGTCTCGGATTGAACGTTTTTTCTGCTATCTGTTCGCCTTCTGGCACGGAAATAATTATCTTCATTCCTTTTTCATATCCGCCTAGGCTGCAGGCTTCTTTCACCGCCTGGAGAATCATCTGCCTCGGCACGCTGTTTATGGCAGCACTGCCCACCGGCTGATCCAATCCTTTTTTTGTCACTCTTCCTACGCCTTTCCCCCCGTCGATTTCTATATCCCCATTGGTAAAGGTTACTTCTGCGTAGACTAAAGCGCCGTGTGTGGCATCTATGTCATCTCCGCCGTCTTTTCTAACAGCGCATGATGCAGAATTCTCAGAAATTTTAACATCCAAAACTGGAAGGTTAAGGACAATCCCTTTTGGAGTTGCAATTGATATTTCACTGATTGATTTTTTTGAAAGCAGCATCAATGTAGCCGCCTTGGCTGCGGCGGTGGCACATGATCCCGTGGTATGGCCACAGCGCAGACGCTGGTTGTTTCTATATATATACAGTTCTCCGCTGGATTCAGATTCCATGTCCATACCTACAGCATCTCAGTACCGATAATTGCAGATTAATAATCTATCTATAGTACATCATTGGATATATGTGCCAAATTTATAATACTTAGCATTTCATTACGGCGCTAAGCTAAAACATAGATACGATAAAAATTTCATAACTTGGAGACAACGACTATGACAGGGAAATTATATGGAATCGGAGTAGGGCCAGGAGATCCTGAGCTTCTCACTCTTAAAGCAAAAAGGATACTGGAAAGCTCTGAAGTTATTGCTATACCGGTCAAAGTCCTGGGTGAACACAGCGTCGCAATGGATATTGTTGAGCGGGTTGTCGATGTTTCCGGCAAGAAAGTGATTGAAGTTCTCTTCAGCATGAATCCCGACGATGACGTCCGCGTTCAGTGCAGAGCCGAAGCCGGAAAATTGCTTACTGACGAACTCGAAAAAGGAAGAAACATTGCTATGATTACAATAGGAGACGTTTCTGTTTACTCCACATATATGTACATAAATCAGTTCATAGAGGAATCCGGCTTTGAAACTGAGATTATTCCCGGAATTCCTTCATTCTGCAGCGGAGCAGCGCTTGCCAAGATCCCCCTGATGGAGGGACGCGAGTCATTGGTGGTGATTCCTTCAACACAAGACGGAAATCTACTATCCAATGCACTGGGCATGTTTGAAAACGTAGTTGTCATGAAAGTCGGTGGCAGCAGCATGCGGAAGCTGGCAGACGCTATGTCTAAAAAAGGCATAGACATTTCAAAAGCCACTGTCCTGAGCAGGATCGGGCTTGAAGGGGAATATATCGGCCCCATTGACCTTTCCAAAGATTACAACTATCTTACAACGGTAATTATCAAGAAAAAATGAGGACTGACAATGATATCATTCATAGGTGCTGGACCAGGGGATCCTGATCTGATTACAGTAAAAGGAAAAAAGCTGATTGAGAATGCAGATGTGATTATCTATGCCGGCTCTCTGGTCAACCCAGAGGTACTTTCCTGCGCTAAAGATTCTGCAAAGATCTACAACAGCGCATCCATGACTCTGGAAGAAGTTATAGATGTGATGAGAGACGGAGAAGAAAAATGTCTGAAGGTTGTGAGAGTCCATACCGGGGATCCGGCAATATACGGAGCCCACAGAGAACAGATGGATATTCTAGATAAATTAGGAATAAAATATGAAGTTATTCCCGGAGTAAGCTCTTTCCTTGCTACAGCTGCCGTCCTTAAAAAAGAATACACCCTGCCTGGAGTAAGCCAGACTGTTATAATAACAAGAATGGAAGGCCGCACTCCTATGCCTTCGAAAGAGAGCATTGCTTCCCTTTCAAAGCATCACTCAACAATGATTATTTTCCTCAGCATAGGGATGATGAATGAAGTTGTTGAAGCTCTAAAAGAAGGATACGAGCCGACTACTCCTGTAGCTGTGGTGTACAAGGCAACCTGGGAAGACCAGAAGATAGTTATCGGCAGCCTCAATGATATTGCTGCCAAGGTCAAAGAAGCAGGAATCAAAAAGACTGCTCTTACCGTCGTCGGCGATTTCCTCGGAGACGAATACGAACTATCCAAACTGTACGACAAGACATTTACGCATGAATTCCGCCAGGGCGTGAGTGAGTAAAATGGGAAAACTCTACGTCGTAGGATTCGGGCCTGGTGGCAAAGAGCATATGACACTGAAGGCTGTAGATGTTATTGAAAATGCAGATGTTGTCACGGGCTACACAACATACATTGATATTTTAAAAGAATATTTTCCAAATAAAAACTATATTACCACGCCGATGATGAGGGAAGTGGAACGCTGCAAGATAGCTGTTGAAGAAGCTATGAAAGACAAGACTGTAGCAATGGTGAGCAGCGGCGACTCCGGCATCTACGGAATGGCCGGCATCATTTATCAGGTGGCAGAGGAGCTTAATGCAGACATTGAAATTGAAACTGTGCCGGGAGTTACCGCCGCCAGTTCTGCAGCTTCTGTTCTGGGTGCTCCGCTTATGCACGATCTTTCGATCATCAGCCTCAGCGACCTCATGACTCCGTTGGATTTGATAATGAAAAGGGTGGACTGCGCAGGAATGAGTGACATGATCGTCTGTTTGTATAATCCTAAAAGCAAGAAACGCACAGACTATCTGGAGCAGGCTGCCGAGATACTTCTGAAATACCGTAAGAAAGAGACGCCTGTCGGCATTGTCAGAAACGCCGGTAGGAAAGACGAGTCCAAGTGCATTACTACGCTGGGAGAGCTGAAAAATGCCGATGTCGACATGTTCTGCATCGTGATCGTTGGAAACTCACAGACTTACACATCCAATGGGAGAATGATAACCCCCAGAGGCTACAACCTATAAGGTGAATTTTATGGTTAAACTTCAAATTGTAAAACCAGAAGACATTGAAAAAAGAAGTATGGAAATTATTACAAGCGAACTCAACGGTCGAATCTGGCCAGAACCTCAGTTTTCCATTATTAAAAGATGCATTCACACTTCTGCAGATTTTGATTATGCTAACAATCTTTGCTTTTCTGAGGGATCTGCCGAAATCGGCATCAAGGCTCTGCGCAACGGTGCATCTATCGTCACCGACACAGAAATGGCAGCTGCCGGAATCAACAAGAAAAAAATGCAGGAGTACGGCGGCAAAGTCTACTGCTTCATGAGAGATGCAGATATCGCAGACGAAGCTGTAAAACGCGGCTGCACCAGAGCTACACTCTGCATGGAAAAGGGAGCCGAAATCAAAGGAGAAGTCATCTTTGCAATCGGGAATGCTCCTACCGCATTAGTAAGACTTTACGAACTTATTAAAATCGGTTTAAGGCCCACTCTGATCATCGGTGCTCCGGTTGGTTTCGTGAATGTAGTGGAAGCAAAAGAACTGATCATGGAAACCAATGTTCCATACATTGTTGCAAAAGGAAGAAAAGGTGGAAGCAACATCGCTGCAACAATCTGCAATGCGATGCTGTATTACAAAGAGTAATCACTCGAAGTAAGTGATGTCGTAAAGTTCCATTCCGGAGTCCAGAAGCTTTTTAGCAACAAGCTCCGGATCTTCCACCCTTATGATTAAGACGTCTCCGTTTCTGCCTTCGAACGCATAAGAGTATTCGATGTTAATATTCGACTTGCAGAATGACTCTATGACCTCGTAAAGCCCGCCCGGTTTGTCTTCCATTTTAAGTGCCAGAACATCTGTGTATGTCACCATGAATCCTGCGTTTTGTAAGGCTTCTTTAGCAGCTTCATGATTGTCAACGAGCATGCGGATGACTCCGTATCCTGCTCCTTCCGCAATAGTAAATGCATAAATGTTGACACCTGCGTCTTTCATGGCTTTTGCGGCCCTTGCCAACTTACCTGGCTCGTTCTCAGAGAATATTGAAAGCTGCTTCAGGTAATATTTTTCATACATCAGAATTCACCTCTTTTATCAACTACAAACTTAGTTTTTCCTTCATACCTGGGCAGAGTTCCCGGTGCCACAAGTTCCACCGCTGAACTGATGTTCAAAGCATTCTTGAGGCGGTAGGAAATGTTTTCTCTGATTTCCATCAGTTTTACAATGTTGTCCGTGAAAGACTGTTCATTCAATTCCACCCTTACCAGCATAGTGTCGAGAACGCCTTTCCTGTCAACAACAATCTGGAAGTGCTCTCCGACTTCAGGTATATCCATAAGGGTGTGCTGCACCTGTGAGGGAAATACATTAATTCCCCTGATGACCAGCATATCATCCACTCTTCCAGAGATCCTGTGAATTCTCGGATGTGTTCTTCCGCATGGGCACGGCTCTTCGTATAGAGAGGTTATGTCTCCGATTTTGTACCTGATTATCGGTAGGGCTTCCTTCTGCAGCATAGTAATAACCATTTCTCCCTTTTCACCCGGAGCTACCGGTTCTCCTGTTTCAGTGTCAAGGATTTCTATATATGCTAAGTCTCCCCAGATGTGTACCCCGTCCTGTTCTGAACATTCAGAAAACATCGGCCCTGAAAGTTCAGACGTTCCGTAGCAGTTCTGTCCTTTAACCCCCAGCCACTCCTGGATTCTTTCTCTCATTTTATCTGACCAGGGTTCGCCGCCCAAGAGTCCGATTTTGAGATTGGTATCATTCTTGATGGAAATTCCCTTCTTTTCAGCCACTTCCCCGATGTGAAGCAGATAGGAAGGAGTGCAGGCCATTGCGGTTACGCCCAGGTCTTGGATCAGCTCGATCTGTCTCTCAGTATTTCCCGTTGAAGCCGGCACTGCAGCAGCGCCGATCATCTCTGCAGCATAGTGAAATCCCAGTCCGCCGGTGAAAAGCCCGTAAGTATTGCTCACTTGGATTACATCATCTTCTCCCAGACCCATCGATTTCATAGCTCTTGCCAGTGAAGTCGTCCACATTTCGATGTCATTTTTTGTGTATCCCACGACTGTCGGTTTTCCGGTAGTTCCAGAAGACGCATGGTATCTGATAACTTCTTTCTTTGGAACGGCAAAGGTCTTGTCTGGGTACCCGTCACGCAGATCTTTCTTTTTCATGAAAGGCAGCTTATGGATATCTTCCAGGCTGTTGATGTCCTGAGGTAGAACTCCTGCCTCCTTCATTCGTCCGTGATAAAACTCTGAAGAATCGTAAAGTCTAATGACTAACTTTTTCAAAAGCTGATACTGAAGGGCCTCCAAGTCCTTGGCTGGCATAGTCTCGATGTCTTTGTTCCAATAGGCCATTTGAAATTTCTCCTCTCTTAGCCCGAAGTGACTGTAATGCATCTCGGCGTGATACCTGATAGCATGAAGCAACTTGAAGCTTACCCTTGAAATTCAACATCTGAGCAGACATTTTACGATTTATGAAAGATTCTGCCCCTCTCAATGAGACAAAAATATCTTCTTCTGCAGGTTTACGTTGCCTGCCTAGATTTTTCTGATGAGGCTTGTTAGTTTTAGATATTGATTAGTATGTATTTACAAATTGAACGGGTTATCAATTTTCTTCAAAAAAAGACGAGTAAGCGCCTAAAAATTGCGGAATCTTAATGACGTATGTCACCCATCTTCCAATTATGATGAATAAGATTGATCTGTTCTACATCCTGTTGGATGATCTCGAAGAAGACCTGTCAGCAATGCAGGAAGATCTGGAAACCATAGTGGGTCTCTTGGACGAGGGAAGA
Organism: uncultured Methanomassiliicoccus sp.; assembly: GCA_905202485.1. Taxonomy (GTDB): domain Archaea; phylum Thermoplasmatota; class Thermoplasmata; order Methanomassiliicoccales; family Methanomassiliicoccaceae; genus Methanomassiliicoccus_A. Next base: position 21,248 of record CAJKRY010000012.1, on the reverse strand, counting down.
GTCAGCGATGCTAAGAAGCTCATCGTAGAAATGAATTCTTTCCTAGTTGATTTCCTCAGTCCTGTAGAATTCGATGACGAGGAATGTGAGTGCGAGTGCTGTTCTGAAGAACATGAAGAGCACAAGCATGAATAAACGGCGTTACTGTTAAGAACATACAAGGCTTCTCAGAGATTGTGCACAAAATTGCAGATATCTCTGTAGAAGCTGACATTTTAGCTTGCAATAAGAAGATAGGCGAAGACAATCTGAATCGTCTTCATTCTAAAGGCATAACATCTGTAGATTTTATGGGTGCCATCGGTTCAGGTAAAACTCTTCTGATTACAAAACTTGCAGTTTTAATGAAAGAAAAAGGCTTCAAACCTGCAGTAATCGCAGGTGATCTGGTAGGCCAGGACGATTATGACCGTTTTACAGCTGCAGGAATTCCAGCATTGAATCTCAATACAGGAAAGGAATGCCATCTGGATGCCCACATGGTCGATCATGCTCTAGATCACATTGATTTAGATTCCATTGACTTTTTGTTTATCGAGAATGTAGGAAATCTTGTATGTCCTGCGGATTTTCCTTTAGGTACAGACAAGAGAGTTGTTGTTATTTCAGTGACTGAAGGAGATGACATGGTCAGAAAACAGCCGATGATCTTCTCATCATCAGACATAACCGTGCTTAACAAAATGGATATCGCTCCCTACATGGATATTGATATCAGCCTTCTTGAAAAGGACTATGCAACCGTAACTGGCGGCAAGAAACTTATCAAAACCTGTGCAAAAACAGATGATGGATTGGAAGAGCTTCTTCAAGCTCTTGAAATAAAAAACTGAGATCATCTGTCTAATTTAGACAGAGCCTCTCCAATCCTTCCTAATCCTTCTCGTATATCATCCCTGGAACAGGCATATGATATTCTGATGTGTCCGTCGCTGCCAGGACCGAATGCTGATCCAGGAGTAACTGCCACATGGGCATTTGTAAGAAGGTATTCGGTCAGATCCACAGAATTTATTTTATGATCGTACTCTGGGAATACATAGAACGCTCCTTTTGGTTTAGGAGCATGCAGAGTAGGGATCTTTGCTAATTCTTCCATGACGATTTCACGGCGGACCCTGAATTCGTCAACCATGTTTTTCACAGAATCCTGAGGTCCGTTCAATGCTTCTACACCTGCCTGCTGGGCAAAGGATGTGCAGCATGTAACTGAGTGGGTCTGCAGGATATTGAGAATCTTGAAAATTTCTGGAGGCGCAACAGCCCAGCCTATTCTCCAGCCGGTCATCGCATATACTTTTGACATGCCGTTGATGGTGATTGTTCTTTCAAACATGCCCGGCAGAGATGCTATAGAGATGTGCTTCCCTTCAAAGAGGATTTTCTCATAGACTTCGTCGCTCATTACGTATAAATCATTATCGATAGCGATGTCTGCAATTCCTTTGAGGTCTTCTTCCGTGGCAACTGCACCGGTAGGATTGGCAGGAGTGTTGAGGAAGATCATTTTTGTAGCTGGAGAAACCAATTCCGCAACTTCTTCAGGAGTCATCCTGTACTCATTTTCCGGCAGCACTTTGACGTACTTTGGAATCCCGCCGGCAAGACGGATGCAGGCATCATATGTCACCCATGACGGGTCTGGAAGAATTACTTCATCTCCTTCATCTATCAGAGACAGTGCGGTCATGAAGATTGCCTGTTTAGATGGTGTGATAAGAACGTTAGAAGCCTCACATGGAATGTTGTTTTCATTCCTGCTTTTTTCCGCAACTGCTTTTCTAAGCTCTGGAATACCAACGGAGGGGGTGTAGTGCGTAAAATGCTTGTTTAACGAATCTACACATGCTTTGGTAATGTTGTCAGGAGTTGAAAAATCTGGTTCTCCAGTGGAGAATGAGATTATGTCGACACCTTCGCTTTTGAGCTTACTTACAGCATTTGCGATTTTTACAGTTCCGGATTCTGGTACTCTGCTTAGGCGCCTTGCGGACATCTTGCAGAAAATAAATGGGGATGTACATAACGCTTTCCAAGAGTAGTATCGATTTCGTGTATTAGATACCGCAAAAATACGTAAACTGAAGAACTGCTAGCGAAATACCCAAGCAATCCTGAAAGATTGATATATCAGACATGGATAACGAGGATAAGGTGAATTGAAATGCCTTTTGAATTGGACATGGCCAAGCTTCGTTACGGGACCGACCTCATAAAAAGAGGATTCGCAAAAATGCAGCAGGGTGGAGTTATCATGGATGTGACTAACGCCGACCAGGCCGCAATCGCTGAAGAAGCTGGTGCCGTTGCCGTAATGGCCCTTGAAAGAGTTCCTGCTGACATCAGAGCTCAAGGTGGAGTTGCAAGGATGTCAGATCCTCGCATGATCGAGGAAATCATAGACGCCGTTTCCATACCGGTAATGGCTAAATGCAGAATAGGACACTTTGTAGAAGCACAGGTCCTGGAGTCTCTCGGTGTAGATATGATCGATGAATCTGAGGTCCTTACTCCAGCAGACCCGTTCTACCATGTTGAAAAGAACAAATTCACCGTTCCGTTTGTATGCGGTGCCCGTGATCTCGGAGAAGCTCTCCGCCGTATCGATGAAGGCGCTGCAATGATAAGAACCAAGGGAGAAGCCGGAACAGGAAACGTCATTGAAGCCGTCCGTCACCAGAAAGTAATCATGGGAAAAGTCCGTGAACTTCAGAACAAAGACGAAATGGAGCTCCGTGCTGTCGCAAGAGAGATTCAGGCCTCATACGAACTTGTTAAAGAAGTTGCAAAGCTCCAGAGGATGCCTGTCATCAACTTCGCAGCCGGCGGAATCGCCACTCCTGCAGATGCTGCTCTTATGATGCAGCTCGGATCTGACGGAGTGTTCGTAGGTTCTGGAATCTTTAAGTCTGACAATCCTGCTAAAAGGGCAAAAGCCATTGTTGAGGCCGTGACTCACTTTGATGATCCTAAGATCATCGCTGAAGTTTCAAAAGGTCTCGGAGATGCCATGAAAGGTATCGAGATCTCAACAATTTCTCAGGAAGAAAGGCTTCAGGAAAGAGGCTGGTAACTAAAATACAGATGAAAACGGATGTTGAGTAATGTCCGTTTTCATCAAATAATATACATGATCAATATACACTCTGACATAGTTGTCTTATCAGGGGTCTTCGTGAATGCCAATCATAATATCGCCTCACGAAATTACCCAGAAGTATCATAAAAAGTTATCTAACTAAATCAATTATTGTAAACATAATCAAGCAATTAAGATGGATTGTACATACAACATTAACAAGGTGTATCGGTTCAGTTGTAGTTTAAGAAAAGTCTCAGTTTCTTCTGCCATTTATTTATTGTCTAAAAGTGTATTTATCTTTTGAATATCCAGTAGATGTAACTTACCTATTTTAAATAACATATCTTCAATCTTGATTCTCACAGGATTTAATGAAATAAATGAAGGTTTATCCAACCCTGCCTCACGCCACATCTGCAACTCATAATTTTCTCGATATGTATGCGGGTTTTGAGAAGAAACTTTAAAAGAAAGAGTGAAGCACTCAGTTTCAGAATAAACGATAACTGGGCGCTTTTTGCATACGTTCGGTTGATCTTCATAGGCCACTCTAGCAAGCCAGAGTTCCCATCGTTTGAATTTCATTCCTCATCCCAATCAGGATAAGTATCTTCAGGAAGAATTAGGTGACCATTTTCGTCATGTCTTCCTTCTTGTGGTAGATTAGAAACGATTTTATCTAGCCTTTCGGTGAGTGAATTTAGGTCGTCGTTTTCCACATCTTTTTGGATCAATTCTTTCGGGATTTTATTAGTTTTTGTTTCATCATATACCTGAGACCAGGCACCACCTACCTTGTGTGTAAGTTTTCTTAGTTTAGAACCAGAATAATCGCTATATCTATCTGCGACATCTATGAGTAGATCTAATTCTTCTGAGGAGACATTATCTTCATCATAATTAGATGATGCTTTGGATATCCGCTCTCTGCCATATTTTTTAAACTCATGATATACAGATGGTATGACTGGCCCATGTTTCCATGCTTGCACCTCTTCATCAAAAAGAGGTTTACCTAATTTTTCTAGACTCCATGCTTGAGCAAAATAGACTAATTTATTGAGTTTGAGATTTGTCATGCAGCTGTCTTCATCAGCGTTTGCTAGCTCGATAAAGATATTAGCAACATCTACAGCATTCATAACTCCATCTCCAAATTATTCATCGCCCAACACATATTTTAGGATATTGGTTGAAACGATGAGATGTGCGGTGTTTCTTCAATAGCTTAAAAGTTGTCCAGTAAATTAAAGCGAAGCCAGACTCTATGGAGGTTGTTTGGACTCCTCTCCGTCGGGCTGGGTCCTCGTCGGGTAGGAAGTGAAAGCATGAAATGTGTTCGAGTCTCCGTTTCCCGTCGTAGACTCCAGATAGTGATTGAAAAGATTACGATCACTATCGACTGGTCGTAAGATCAGTAAAGCGTGGTTCACTCTACGAACCCCGTCCTCTTATGAGGGGGGTCACCTCCATCTTAGTTCTCTTATTGTTTTTTGTGCTTATACTTTTTTGCCTAGCGACTTTACCAAATTTTAGTACAGTTTGGACTCATCTCAGAATAGGTGTAGAGTTGTCGCTATGGCACATATTCAGATCTTTGAAATACGAATGTAAGACTTTTCAATAATCCAGCAGTCTGCCGTTATCGTTCCAGTTGCCGTACATCTTATTTAGTTTCGTATTCTCAATAAACTTTTCTAGACGGCTTTGAAACAGCTGCGGCTGGTTCTTTTTTATCTGGATCGTGTTGATTCTCACACGTTTATATAAATCTGGAAATTTTAAGAAGTTGGAATAGGTTTCTTCGTCACTCTGCAGCGCTTCAAGAATCTGCTCCTCAATGGCAAAATCCAGAGACATGTCGGGAAGCCGCTTTCTGCCTTCATCAGTCATAAGTCCTAATTTTTCAAGCCTTCTTACTCGTTCCTTGTTCAGTTCAGACCATCTGCTGTTTTTAGTTCTTGGAGTCAGCCTCTGAATCAGCTTTCCGTCGGGCAGTTTCTTTCTTGTTGTATCGATCCAGCCGAAACACAGACACTCTTCAACAGCATCCAAGTAAGATATCACACCGGGAGAAGGTTTCATAGACACGCATATCCAGCAGGATTTTTCAAGCGTACAGTTTTCAGAAAGCCAGTCTCTCAATTCCTGTCTGTCAGATGCCTGAAGAATGCTGTATTCCATCTTCTCACTCAAAAATCAAGCTCGCGCAGAACAAACATCACAACTTCCGGTACCGTCAGTATCTGATCGTCGATGGAAACCGTAGAGTCGCAGATTTCATAGACCGGGCTGAGATAGTCACCATCTGAAAAGGCACCGATGATCAGGACAGTGTGTTTGTCTGCCGGAATCTCATCTTTCAAAGGTGTTTTGTTTCCATCAGGAGACAAGGCTACAATTCTGTCTGCATGCAGAGACTCGATGTAATCTAAAAAATTCATCTTGAGCAGTCTGTAGCCTTCTGCCTTTTCACCAGACAAAATAGAAGAGACCTGATGCATGAAATCAAAGTAATTCTGAACAAATGCATCCTTTTCAGGAATGATAATCCCGCCGTGCCTTGTGCATACTGCTACGTTCACATGGTTCCAGGCCGGCGAGCTGCGCAGGATAGTCAGAACATTGTGCACAATGTCGGGTCTTCCGCGCCTTCCCTCGACATTGGGATAGAAATAAGCATCCAGAAGAGGGACTGCGCCTCCCTCCGGAGCTTTTTCTATTTCCGCATCGGTAAAGACAATTGTCAGTTTCAAGACACCACTTCGCTGAGCTTTCCAGCAGCGATAGCGTCCCTGATCTCCCTAGCTATTCTGCGTCCGGTGCTCATGCCTGGTTCGATCATGTCAGAATAAGAAGATCCGCTTGTGAAGGGATTTGTTCCAGCCACTATACGGCAGGAGATTTCAAAGACTTTAAAGTCCAGATGATCTGTGACAATAGATTCCAGACAGAAAGGTCCGATTAATCCGCCGAAGAGCTCGTAACTCCTCTTGATGACGCTTTCTCCCATCTCAAACACTTTAGCGAGAAGGCTTTCCCTGATAACCACTGGAATGTTTCCAGTAACAACCAGCGAGGGGAACATGCCGTGCTTTTTCAGCTCCTCGGTTGATCCCAGCTTATACAGTTCATCAATGTTGCTTTCATCTCTGCGGTCCATCGACATCAGCTCGAGGGATCCGTCGCCGACTCTGTATCCAGACTGCCTGATCGGCGAATAGAAGTAATGAAGGTAGTACCTGGTGCCGAGAACATATTCCTGAATGGTGTAAGATTCCTCACTCAGATCAATTCCCATCTTGAATTCCATGAAATCTTTGGCAATAAAGAATCCGCGGCCGCCTTTGGCACCGTTGTATTTGACAAGCACAGGCTCGTCGATGTCTCTGGCATCTGCGATCCTTCTGGGCATTGAAATACCGGCGCTTTCCAGCCACTCACGCTGGCTGTCGCGGCTTTCTTCCCATTTCAGCACTTGTCTGCTGCCGAATGTAGGCACTTCCATCTGTTCAAAACGCTTTGTTCCCATATATTCTACAAATGAACCATGGGGAATGATGATGACATTTCTGTCAGTGAGTTCTTTAGATTTTGTGACGAACTCGTCATAATTGTTGAACCTGAGGATCTCGTCCGGCTTGGCAAGCGGAAATGCATCATAGAATTTTGTGTTCTGGTTTACAGCCAGACCTAAAGTCTTGAATCCTTCCTTCTTGGCACCGTGAAAAATTTGTAAAGCAGTATGTGAGCATAAGGTAGCGATAGTGATCTCTTCGGGATCGTATTCGCTGAGAATTTCTTGAATTCTGTTCTTAGGAACCATAACGTCAAATTTCATATCTTTCTAATAAGCCTTCTGCTTGAGTTCATACTTAGATGAGTATGAGCTCAGTTCCCTGCGGCGCTTCATAGAGCTGAATTCCGAAGAACGTAGCGGCTATGTAAACTATGAATGACCTGGTTAATCCAGCAAGGAAACAGGTTATAGCAAACCCTTTCACAGTCATGTGGCTTTCATCCTTGAAGATGGAGAATAGATACAGCGGAACCGTGTCGGACATGAATGGAATACTGAGGATAATATACAGGCCCACATAGCCGAATTTAGATACCAGCCAGTAACATGCTCTGTAGATGTAGTTGAACCATCTCCATTTGGTATATTTTTTAATTACGCCCTCAAGAGCTCCGCCGACCTGGAAGGCTATGACTCCGCCGATCATCTTTCCTAAGCTGATGATCAGCGCCTTGACGATGAACGGCGTCCCCGCCGAGAGAAATAAAGCAATCTCAACAGGCAGGGGAAGAATTACTGCCGCTAAAATAACATAAATGAATAGGAAAATACAATAAACAACTGGATCGCCTCCCAACGACCCAAGATAGTTCATCAGGTCCTCAAAGACCACTGGTGTATCCTCCTACTGACATCTTTCTAACTCATGCAGCACCTCATAAAATACTTTTGCTTGTTTATATCTGCTGAAGGATGGGTAGGTACTTTCACCGACCCCTGGAAACCTATTAAATATTCTCTATGGTATCAAAAGTATGAACTCATCACAAGGTGAAAAGAAATGATGACAAAAGAAGAAATCGCACCCCATGTTTTAGAGATCGTAAGGGTGCTGGACGGAAAACTTACAGAAGAGAAGATAGAAAACGACCTTAGTACATATTTGAACACATACAGAATGTCTCTGGAAGCTTCAAAGAGACACATTGTGAGAAAATATGGAGGAGACCCGAATAAGCTCACTAAAGGCATCAGAAGAATGGTTTCAACCCTGGGCACAAGCGAGCAGACTGTAGATATTCTTATTAAGGTAATTTCAGCAAATGAAAGAGAAATCAAGCAGAATGACGGTACTGAAAAAACCATCATCTACGGTGTGGTGGCAGACGAAACCGGCAGCATACAGTACACTCTCTGGGAAAAAGACAGGTGCGACATGACGCCGGGAGAAGTTTACCTCATCAGGCATGCGTATACCAAAGAATGGAGCGGACAGCCTAAACTCAACATCGGCGTCAGAGCTGTGATTGAAAAACAGAACAAGGATGCAGTCAACCTCCCGGACGGAACTGTGCCGGAGCCTAAGCAGGTAAGTTCCCAGCCGGTCAATGCTCAGATCGGAGATCTGAAAGAGAATATGATCGGACTGAAGATTACCGGAAGAATTTTGTCTGTGAAACAGAGAGAAGTAGAGGCCAACGGAGAGACGAAGACTGTATTCTCAGGAATAATGGCTGATGAAACTGGAAAAATTGACTTCTCCGCCTGGCATGACTTCAAACTGCAGGAGGATGAAGTTGTCACCATTGTCGGCGCTTACACCAGAGGCTGGAAAGGAATTCCCCAGCTGACCTTCGGAGAGAAAGCCTCCGTCACCCGCCCGGAAATTGATTTCCCTGACAAAGATGCTCTGGATAAGGGAACAAGGTGCACGATTGAAGACATTGAAAGAAAAGGCGGCGCAGCTGACACAGTAATCATTGGCAGCGTCATTGATGTTAAGCCGGGATCAGGAATTTTATTCAGATGCCCGGAGTGCCACCGCCCGGTAATGAAGGGCATATGCCAGACACACGGCCAGGTCACACCTGTGCCAGATTTAAGAATCAAAGCCATTCTGGACGACGGCACCGGATCGATGATGATTGTCTTGGGAAAAGAGCTTACTGAAAAGCTTACCGGCATCACCCTGGCTGATGCGCTTGAGGAAGGCAAATCTATCATGGACTTTGATTTCCTCGGCCTCAGGTTAGAAAAGAAGCTGCTGGCCCAGCCGCTGGAGGTGAGAGGAAGAGTCACTTCCGATGAGTACGGTCTTACAATGACCGTACATGATGTTGACTTTGTTAACCTGGACATCGCCAAAGAGGCTGAGGACCTCATTTCAAAAGTGGAGGAATTCTGATGTTGTCAAGAGAAGTAGCATGGAGAATCTTCGCATCTGAATACAACGCTTCAACCCTTGATGTCAAAGGCGACGGGGAAAGAGCGCCTTCGTATGTGATTACCCCCCTTGGTGCAAAAGTCAATCGCATCATGGCAGTAGGAGTTCTGACTGACAAACAAAATGTAGGCACTGAAACTGAACCGATGTGGAGGGCTCTCCTTTCCGATGGCACTGACAGATTCTATATCTATGCCGGAAAATTCTCGCCTGAAGCTGTGCAGATCATCTCAAACCTGCAGACCCCCTGTATTGTTGCCATCATCGGCAAGTGCAGAACATATACGCCACAGGGAGGCAACATGTATGTTTCTCTCAGGCCTGAGCAGATTGTCGAAGTCACTCCGGAACTTAGAGACTACTGGATTGTCGAAACTGCAAAGTCCACCCTCAAAAGGATAGAACTTACCGAAGAAGCGCTGGAGATTGATACCCCCTCCAAAGATGATCTGCGAATACACGGTTTCAGCCTGAACATGGCAGACGGTATTTCCCAGGCAATAAACCACTACGGAAAAATCGATACCAACCGCTACCGCGGCATGCTGCTGGAAGTCCTGGGCCAGGTCGCCTCAGATGAAGGGTTGTCGATGCCCACCGGAGACCAGATGTTCTCAGCTCCCGAGGAATTTGATATTGACGAGGATGAAATGATTCCCGCTGAAGAGGAAATTGTTCCTCCACAGGCTAAAGAAGAAGAGCAGATACCCCAGGCGCAGTTAGACGACGACCAGAAGGAAGAGCTGATTCTCAAGCTCATAGATACGCTGGACACTACTAAGAAAGGAGCCCCGCTGACAGAGCTTGCCAGAGAAGCCGCCAAATCCAACATCGGAGAATCTGAGTTAGAAGAAATCACTAATTCTCTGCTGGACAAGGGTCTGGTCTACGAGCCTACAATCGGCAAAATGAAACGCATTTGAGCCGGGATCATTTCCCCGGCTTTAAGTCATTATAATCGAGGCATATCCTACGACGTCCTTCATTTCACAGGCGTCGCCGGATGTGCCGTACGCCAGCAGGCCTGCGCTCTGTGCTCCCGAGCCCAGCATGGCAGTCATCACCGGACCGTAGCCGCACATTGTTATTTTGTATCTTAAGACTGTGTCAATAACCTCAGGCACATTCATGCTGAGGATGCGATCAATTACCTTTCTGTCCTGAACTTTAGCTACGTCCGCAGGCACATAGTGAGAAAAGTCAGAGCTTGCTAAGAATACTACGTCTTTTCCCTTGCACGCATCCGACAAAATTTCAGCCAGATTTATTGCTGTATCATATGTCTGATCAATCATTGTGATCGGCACGATTTTAGCTTCCGGGCAGAAATACTGAATAAAAGGCAGCTGAACTTCTATTGAATGCTCAAGTCTGTGGGCATCATGACTGACAGGAATTGCCGAGCCGATTTTGTCTAAAATTTCAGTGTCAATTTCTACTTTTCCCATTGGCATCAGGAAATCTTGGTCGGTAGTTGCCACCAGCGGCCCTAATGCATGATGATTGGGACCTAAAATTACAAAAGTCTCCGGGAATCCGTCTTTAGCCAGAGCAGCAAATGTGTGCGCTGCGGTCGGTCCTGAATATACGTAACCTGCATGCGGATTTACTGCAGCCCTGATAGCTCTTGGACCTTCAAGATCCAATGTGGGAATATATCCTGGTCCAAACTTAGATTTAAACGAACGCTCAATTTCATCCTTTAAATCATCTGCATGTTTGGGGTAAAAAGATCCGGCTACTGCAGGATATCTCATAGCTTCTTAATCCCTTCAAATCATATTTTTAATTTGCCTAGCATGCATATATTCTAAAAAAATCCAAAATATAAATGAAAATTTTATAAAAATTAGACCTGGCAGAATTATGAATACAATTTGTGTGTTATCCAGATTCCGAAATTAAGTATCAAAAAACAAATCTTCTTATTTTCAGAGAAGTGTTAAAAATCAGTGTAAAAAGAATTTTTTGAGGTCAAGATGTAAATCTTGACCGTTGCAGTGTAACTTTAAAGGCTTGCTTCAAAGTCATCCATTGTGAGTTTGAACTCATCATCGCTGCTGATGATTCCCTTTTCTTTGAGAATCTCACGGGTGAGGAGCCAGTAAACGCATGCGAGAGCACGGCGTCCTTTGTTGTTTGTCGGGATGACTAAATCAACATTCCTTGTCTCGTTGTTAGCATCGCAGAGAGCAACGATTGGAATTCCAACGTTGAGAGCTTCAGCGATAGCCTGCTGATCTGCAGCCGGGTCTGTTACCAGGAGAGCCGCAGGTTCGATGAACTCAGGCAGTATTGGATTTGTGAGTGTACCGGGAACAAACCTTCCAGCAAAAACTTTGCATCCAAGTGTCTTTCCAAAAATCTTGGCTGGCTTTTGCCCATACTGTCTTGCAGATGAGACTAAAATACGGTCTGCAGGGAACCTGGCTAAGAATTTAGCTGCGGCCCTGATACGAGCGTCAGTCTGCTTGACATCCATTACATACAATCCATCAGACCTGACTTTGAAGATGAATTTCTTCATGTCAGCACTTTTTTGCTGGGTACCGATATGGACACCAGAAGTAAGATAGATATCCTCAGGAACCAATAAATCGGCGTTAATTTCCTCACTCATTTAAAAACCTCATGTATCTCTTTTTACGGTGATAGGGATCATATCCATATCATATTCGAGCATGGCAATCTCTACTGGATCTATCATGCCTTCTGGAATGTCGATAAGAACTGGCGCACCAAGAGAAACCTGTAATGACCTGGCACCAATGATACGCGCCTTTTCAAATCTAGTGTACTTCATGTACTCACCACGTGGGGTAGCGTGTACTATTAGTTCCCTTATAAACATTTCGAAAGGCAGCGAAAGTGCCACAGTTAGATATTGACATACTTCTCCATCTCTTTTTACTTCAACTCACCTTTGTCCTTCATTTTATAGGTATGACTAGGGTTTGTAACCACCCGAAACAGAGGGATAGAGATAAGCCTTCCGCTTGCAGCTCCTGCAGAGGACAGGATTAAAATCTCTACGAATTGTACAAATAACTGAGGTATATCGCAGAGATAACCACTTAATGTGAATGATTCTACGATTGTCGAACACGGAATTCGATAATGCTTTATATGGTGTGTCTTTTCATTGGAATCATATAATGGAGAGAATTGGCATGGAAGGGACCATACCGCCCAGAAACATTGGTAATCTCGAAGATTATGAGACTGCCTGTAAAGAGTTTGCATGGGCCTCCGTCGACAAAGAATTTGACTGGTCGGAGGGAGGAGTCTACAACGTAGCCCATGAAGCCATTGACAGGCATGCATCTAACTGGAGAAAGAACAAGATTGCGCTCTATTCTATTACTGCCAATAACGAAGTACGCAAGTATACTTTTGGCGAAATAGCTGAGATAAGCAGTAAGCTGGCTTCAGGTCTCACCAAGCTTGGTGCTGAGGTAGGTGACCGTATCTTCATCTATCTCGACCGTACATCAGAGCTGTATATTTCTCTGATCGGCGTCACCAAGATGGGTGCAATGGCAAGCCCGTTATTCTCAGCCCTTGGTCCAGAAGCTTTCAAAGACCGTGCTTTAGACTGTGGAGCTAAGTATGTCATTACATCTCCCTATCTGTATAAGAGAATAGAGCCTGTACTGGATGACCTTGTCGACATTGAGAAAATCATCATTGTCGGAGACAACGCTGACCTCGGCGACATAACTGTAAAGTTCGATGACGTCGTGGCTTCTGGAGACGCATGCTTCAAAACTGTGTCAATGCAGCCTTCTGATCCGTATGTCATTCACTATACATCAGGATCAACCGGCAAGCCGAAAGGAGTTCTTCACGGGCACAAAGCCATGATTCAGCAGGCCTACACTGCCAAAATGATTCTGGATCTCAATGAAGATGATACTTACTGGTGCACTGCCGACCCAGGGTGGGTTACGGGTACATCGTATGGTGTCTTGGCTCCGTGGTATCTCGGTGTTACGATTGTATCGTATGAAGGCCGCTTCGATGCCGATGTCTGGTACAGCCTTCTTGAGAAGTACGGCATTACCGTCTGGTATACCGCTCCTACAGCCCTGAGAATGCTGATGAATGCGGGCGACGAAATCGTTGAGAAATATGATCTCTCCCGTCTCAGGCACATATGCTCTGTCGGAGAGCCTCTCAATGCTGAAGTAGTGAAATGGGGCAACAATGTTCTCAAACACCGTATCCACGACACATGGTGGCAGACGGAGACTGGTGCTCATATGGTCTGCAACTACCCGTGCATGCCGATTAAACCAGGCTCAATGGGCAAGCCGATTCCCGGCGTCACTGCTTCTGTAGTTGACGAGAACGGTAACGAAGTGCCGCCGAAGACTGAAGGCTATCTTGCCGTCAGACCAGGCTGGCCGTCAATGATGCTGGGAATCTGGCGCAACACGCCGAAGTTCAAAGAATACTTCAGAGTCCCGGGATGGTATATCTCAGGCGATTTGGCATTCAAAGACGAAGACGGATACTTCTGGTTCCTCGGCAGGTCTGATGACGTCATCAAGACCTCAGGAGAACGTGTTGGTCCGTTCGAAGTTGAATCTGCACTTATTGAGCATCCCGCCGTGGCAGAAGCCGGAGTAATTGGAAAGCCTGACGCTCTCAGAGGAGAGATTGTGAAAGCTTTCGTCATGCTCCGCCCCGGCTACGAGGGAAGCGACGAACTGAAAAAGGAAATCACCAACTTCGTCAAAACCCGTCTTGCATACTACGCATATCCAAGAGAAATGGAGTTCGTAACTACTCTGCCTAAGACCCGCAGCGGCAAAATCATGCGCAGAGTTCTCAAAGCCCAGGAACTCGGACAGCCGGTAGGCGACCTTTCAACACTAGAGGACTGAGTCCTCTAATTTTTCTCATTTTTTACAATCTGGAGATGTATCAATCTAAACGATTACAGATAATGTATTTTACCTAAATTAGTCCTTTTCGATTGAGCATGTCTTTATAATCATCATATGAAAAAGTACATTCTATATATTTCAACAATTGATCTTTTGTTTCAAATCTCATCTCATCTTTAATTTTCTGGATTAAAGGCTCTCCAAGCGATTCTTTACCATGATCTCCATGGCTCATTTTTGTTCGTATTGGAGTTTTTACTCCATCTACGTAAAAAAAGAAGTAATCATGATCTCGATTTTTCTGAGCTTCTTTAAATCCTTTTTTAAGCAATGCAGCTTTAAGATTTTGTGGTTTAACACTGCTCATAGATTATTCCCCTAAATATCTAAGAATTTTAGTGCGAAGCGCCTGAGCTGCTGGACTCAATTCATCATCTGTATAAACATACTCTTCTACAAGAACGTCAAACTCTTCTGCAAATGCTTTATATGCATCATTCCAGTCTTTTTCCATCGAGATTATGTCTAGATCATCATTTTTAAGATACCAGTATGTGTCCTTTTCTATGGTTGAAACGATGTTCACTACCAGAGGTTTCACTAAACTGTAACATTTATCTGCACAAATGTCCCAAAGTTCAATGGAATTCCGCTTAACTGCATTCACTATGTCAAAAACTTTCACAATTTCATTAAGCTCGTTGGTTTTGGTGCTACATTCTATCTCAAAAACACTACCTGGATGTTTTGCAAGCTTTTCATAAATTTCTGCATTAACTGGTATTGTGAATTTTCGTCCTTCGATATATGTAATGAATGATTTCATATCATTCTTATCAGCTTGATAATTCAATCCTAAAACTGGACAGTAAAATGTTTCTTTCTCTTCAGAAAGATCGGTATCAATCGTATTTTCGATCTTAGATCTTAGTGACCCATTGAGTGTCAAAGGTTCTTTTTGACTGTTGATCAGCTTGATAGTGAAATTATCACTTTCTTTAGGGCATAATTCTGTGAGGAGTTTTTCAATCTTATTACGATACCGTGAGTCCTCAATTATACTGCTCATGTATTCTTTAGGGTTGAATTCTGAATTCATGTGATCAAAAAAGTCATAAATCATTTCCATTGACTGTACAACTTTTAATTGGGCAGTTCCAGCATCATCAAAAGAAGTTTGATGATAAACTGGAGACAAGACTATCTCTGTACTTCCTTTGTTGATACTTTTGATAAGTAGTGTGTAATCTTTCAATGTGCTCTTTTTTCTTGATACAAAATTAGTGGTGTTAAATGGCCTTTTTTCATTATACCCACCAATAAGGAAATTCAAGTTCTGAAGTATCTCTAATTTATTAAGAAACAATGGCACTGTAATTGTGCCGGGTTCTTCATCTAACCCTTCAAATGACAACTTGAAATCAGGCAACTACTGACACCATACCTAAAGCAGTTTAGGGACTATATAGGATTATTTAAATTTTATCAGTACTATGAACATTTGACTAATCCAATAAGACGATTATTCTCTGGTGCCTGAAGCATAGTCCCCGGGGCAGATATCCATTACTTCCCTTGAAGGCTGAATCAGGCCCATTTCATACTGGCATTTCCATCTTACATTTCTGTCGATGCCGATCTCAGAAATGCCGTCAATCGTTTCTCCGCTTTTGATCGGTGCGTCATTTTCAAAAATATAGGAAGCTGCGCTGTACGCATGCATTACGATTTTATTCGGATCCAATGTGTGAAAGTGATACTGCAGGTCCGGCAGGCCGACGGCATAGAGACCTAAAGTGTCAACGATCATGTCACTGCTGCCTTCAATGTTAAAAAATCTGGCATTTACGCCGAAGTAAAGGAATTTGGATGCTCCCTCGGCACGGTTTTCTAAGATCTGTCTGCGGCTGAGCAGCTTGCCGCTTGAGGGAATCCAGACTGCGATGCAGTCGGGAAACAGCCTCAAAGCCGTATCCAGCCAGTCTGCCAGCATTTCACATCTTTTTTTATAATCCAGACCGGCGGCCATGAAGTCAGAGATCATCACTTTGAATCTGCAGTTATTTAGCAGAGACTCTGCCTCCGGACAATCCCAGAGCTGGCTTTTCTCCATTTCTGATATGGTGCTCTTATCAAACGGTTCAAAATCTGAGATAAGAACCTGAGCCGGCACAGTCTGATGATCCTTGTATTCAACAGGATACTTCCAGATACCGAAGGTAGTGAGTCCTTTCGAAGCGATCAGATCAATTCTGCCGAAAGTATTCTCTGTCTCCTGCGAAATCTTTTCTGTTGAAGGCATGACACCCTTTTCTTCAAAAAGAAGATGCATCCAGAAGATGTGCTGGAACTCAGCTTTTTCATGAAGATTCTGCTTAAGAGATTTTTGTTCCATCAAAATCCTCAGTTGATCTCGCTTCCGTCTGGCAGCACTATGTCCCCGTCTCCGCTGACGTCGAAGAAGCCTACTCCGCACTTCTGTGCCAGCTCTGTTGTCAGTGTGTATGCTTCCTCGGCCTTGGACCATGAGAATGCCGCATAGATCACGCTGCTGCCGATTGAGTAGTCGGTCAGATATGATTCTTCATCCTCATCCAGATTTTCCTCTGCTGAGTCGCTTTCGTTCATTGGTATGAATGCTTTCTTCATCATTTCATACCAGTCTTTCAAGGCTGGAGATGCGATCTTAGGGTCGTTATAACTATGGTCCTCTGACCACTGAGTCTGCTTTTCATACCAAGCCAGGAACTCTTCCTTAGTCTTTGGAGCTTTTGATATTTCGAATACCATCAGATCATAGCTCATATTATTCCTCCTAACAGAAATCAATATATGATTCGAGCTCAAACATTCCTCTGTCTGATACTGCCTCACATATGCATGGAGGAGATATTAATCAGTAATTGAGGATTGTAACCACCTATGGAAAAACATGGTGAGTAAGGTAAAAGTAGTGAATAGATATAAATATTGGACATACCATCCAATATTAAACGCTCATTAAGTCAACTCCGCCCCATTTCTCTTGGGAAATGGGGAAGTTTCCCCCTTTTTCAATCTTGGAAAATTTCCTTTGATAAAAAACCAACCATAATAAGAGGGCGGTTTTCCTCCGGATATGACAACTGATTATACTAATACTTGTAATACTAATCCAATCGCCGCAATAAAGCTGCTGAGTATCGCAAAGATGAGTGCCTTTGTTAAAAGACTTATATTCTTCTCTTGATACCTTATATCTGCGAGAAATAAGCCACTATCTGATTCCAAAACTGCTTTTTTTATGCGGATGCTCATAACTTTCTTTGAATCATCAATTTTATCGGCAGCGACCATATTTAAGTCACTAGTGTCATCCCCGCAGTATATTTGAAGAAATCTATCGAAATAGTATGAATTATGGTCTGCAGAGCAGCGCATATATCTCGCTGTTCTCATTACTTCCGTCCATCCATGTGGTGCTTCTAAGTTACTAGTATTCAATATGTATGCATTACTGTCTGTAATCGCTTCTTCCGTGTATATAAATTGGTCTATAAGCTTCAACACGGCTTCGTTTTTATCTTCTGCTTCTACTAACTTATACATGGCCCGACAGAGGCTACCCACATTAGACTCACCTTCTTTAAAACCATTAAATTGTTTATTTAAATCTACACCACCATCTCCAGACTCTGAAGCCACTTTGTCTAAAAACCCCTTCCAAGCCATATATCCAACATCTTCCCTGACATTGGATTCTTCATGAATTATACATAATCCCATATGGTCTAAAAGATTAATTGTCATTACCGGGGTAGGCTCTGATGGAAGTTCTTTTAATCTATTCAGCCTATCAGATATCTTAATAAGTCCAATCGAATCCTCTGTGCCAGCTACGGGTTCTATGAATGTATATGTAAATCTGTCTGGACATCTGCGGTTACAATTATCTAGACATCCATCTGGACAGGATTTATACACACATGCGTTAGATATATCCCTTAAATAGCATTTAATCTCATCTGAAGAGTCACATTTGCATTTATTTGGGACCTTACTTAAATCAACTCTGGGGCATCTTTTACTACGAACAGGCATTAATCTCAATTTAAAATTATCATCTATTCTACACACCTTACCAGAAATGTTCGGTATCCATCCCCATTTATCCATAATACTACCTACCTCAATTGCTATGTTGAGCATGTAAATCTCCACACTATTTATAGATACTACACAAACCACTCAATTTTCTAGATGTATTTACATTCTAACTAGATAAATCGTAAACAATGCATATCCATTGTTTTATCAACTCTAAAGCAACCCAATGATGAAAATGTATTGATCGACAATTGTTGATACAAAACAACAAATTAATTGTTAATATATCGTGAGGGGGAATGTATTGTTGCTTAGAATTGTGGCGTGAGTTCACAGTTATTAATCTATCTATCCATTATGCTGCTGACATTGATACGTCATCGCAATACACATGAATTAGATAAATTTACACAGATATGTTACAAAGCAACTAAAATATCTACTCTAAAAATCACAATGCAAACAGTTGCAGAAAAAATTAAGACGATAATCAATAGAACTAGAACAAAATAAAGATCATAGTCAGTAATAATCTATTAGCTTATAGCTAAACGATTTTTAAATGCTTCTAGCTCATAGTGAAATGACACCTGAGCAATACCTATTGATTTGATCTGTGTTGGTGAGCATCCGATTAAACGAGTGCTCACCAATCTTAAAAAATTAGCGATCAATGGTGGCCCTAACATCCAGCAGGTTTTCCTATAGATAAAACGTATCTGCTAGCTTTAGCGCATAACCGATCATGCTCATCGAGATAATAGTCGATATATGAAGCCATCATTAGTTTATCAAGCAATTCCTTATCGTTATGGTCAACTATCTGACCATCATAGTATTTTGAGAATGTTGACCTAAGCCTCATTCCCTCTTCGTGCGTACACATAGTACCTCCATCATTTTTTAAGCGCATTGCAATTAACCACTGATATTTAAGTCTATTGCATCGCGATGACTAATGTTTATCCATCAGCTTCTACTTAAGATATTTCCCATCTTTACGCGCGTTGGTTACTCCTAAGATGTATTCCATTTGCAAATGTGTAATCTTATGGTCTATACATATTTAATACTTTGTTTATTTGTCTCATCAACTCACATCGTGAAAATTATCGAAAATAACGATGTGACTTTGATGTGATATATTAAAAAGAGGTGGAGTCTTTTCGCCACGTGACGAAAATGATCTGCGTGGCCTTCACCGGCACAGACCATATTGATGTTGATTACTGCAGGCAGAAAGGCATACTGGTATGCAACTGCGCCGGCTACTCTACAGCTGCCGTCGCCGATTTGGTTTTCGGAATGATTGTCGACATTTACAGAAAAATAATCGCATGCAACAAGGCTGTGAGGAATGAAGGTACAAAAAACGGCCTTGTCGGGCATGAACTTGAAGGAAAGAAGTTTGGCGTCATCGGTGCAGGAGCCATCGGCAGCAGGGTTGCCCGAATCGCAGATGCTTTCGGATGCTCTGTCTACGCTTACAACCGCAGCGTGAGAAATCTTCCTAACGTTTCATTCATCAGCCTTGATGAGCTGCTGTCGACCTGTGACATCATATCACTTCATCTGCCTTCCACACCTGAAACTAAAAATATCATAGATAAAAACAAAATTGCTCTGATGAAGCCTTCAGCTATTTTCATAAACACTGCCAGAGGCGCCTTGGTAGATTCATACGCTTTGGCAGAGGCTTTAAGAAACGGCTGCCTGGCAGGCGCCGGGATCGATGTCTTTGAAACGGAGCCGCTGATCCCTGCAGACCATCCGCTCCTGACTGCACCTAATGTAATCGCCACTCCCCACGTAGCATTTGCCACCGAAGAGTCAATGCAGAAAAGAGCCGAGATCGCCATGGACAATATCCGCCTCTGGCTGGACGGCAGTCCTCAGAATATTGTCTGAGGTTTGTTAATTTTTTTGAATCATTCACTTTTCTGATTAGTCATGGCATGATTAAGATCAATTGATCTCTGCGAAACTTTAGCCATCTGCGCCACTAGGACGGCGACTGCATTATCATTCAGCGGCTGAAGAACTTCGGACCACCATTTATCTAACTCGTCTGCCAGCACCGAAGCGATCTGTTTACCCTTATTTGTCAGGTACAAAATATATGAGCGCTTATCTTCCGCATCCCTTTCTCTGGCAATGAAGCCCTCAGCCTCCAGTGTTCTCATAGTGCGGTTTGACAGGGATTCGTTGAGCAGGAGCACTTTACACAGATTCCTCTGGTTCAGACCTTCATTGCGGGACAGATAGATAAGAAGATGGTATGTGAATGTATTCAATCCGTATTTCTGCATAATGGAATCCATATGATTCTGCTCCTGCATGCACAGGATAGAGAAATATTTGCCAAACTGTAGAGCGTCGGAAACCATAAAACACCTCCTACTGGACATATCAAACGACTATCGTTCAATAAACCTTTCTGAAAAAGCATAGGTGTGCTTCTCTGCATTGAAAGAAATGATGTGATTATGCATACTAAAACTTAAAAAAATATTAAAATCTTGGCTATTCCAAACTCACAGTTTGGTTTAGACGGATTTTTTAACCTGCAGATGCATATCAATGTGAAAGTGAGCCGTGTATACATCAAAGAGCTGTAGAAGAAACAATTGTCAAAGTATCTCAGACCTTTCCAGTGCTGCTTGTTACAGGCCCCCGCCAGGTTGGAAAAACAACTCTCCTGCAGCGGTTGATGGAACCAGAGAGAAAATACGTTACCCTGGATGATCCTGAGCTAAGAGCGATCCTGCTCTGTTTCTGCAGCGCTACACCCCGCCGGTGCTGATTGATGAAATTCAGTATGCTACTGAGTTGCTGCCCTACATAAAAATGGCTTTCGATCCTCGTATCTTCACACATCATCGCCTTGGTGCAGCCGTATTGCAACAATGTCCTGAAAAGAGTCGTGAAAATGCCGCTGATGCACTTTCTGGATACCGGCCTTGCAGCCTATCTCTTAAAATGGGGAAATCCAGAAGCTCTGGAAAGAGGAGCCATGTCCGGCGCCTTCTTTGAGAGCTTTGTATTTTCAGAGATTTATAAAAGCTATCTCAACGCCGGCAGAGATCCGCCTATCTACTACTACCGCGACAAAGATCAGAAAGAGATAGATCTGCTGCTGTATCAGAACAATACCGTTTATCCAGTTGAAAGTGAACCGCCCATCATCTAAAGCTGATGTGCTTCCTAGTCAATACCTCTGTTGAG
>CAJKRY010000011.1 GCA_905202485.1 uncultured Methanomassiliicoccus sp. | reverse complement strand
CTCAACAGAGGTATTGACTAGGAAGCACATCAGCTTTAGATGATGGGCGGTTCACAAAAATGAAGAGGTTTACCAGGGTTTCTGCCCGGTAGTCTGCACCGTGCGATTGTAATCTTCAGTGATATTGTATGCATCATATACCTGCCATACCCAGAATATTAGAAGTGGCACTACAAACACAATGAGCGCTGCAGTTGCAAATGTCAGGACAAGTCCGATTATGAAATATATAAGTCCTTTTCCAATTTGGCCGGCATATAGTAATCCGGCACCGGGTATGATGAACGACAGTACTGCTGCAATGCCTGAATTTTTGAGGGGAATTGCATACTGCGGCGGAATTCCGCTCTGGTATGTGCTACTTTGATAGGCGCTTTGAGGCGTATGATCTAAGCTGGCACCACACTTTTTGCAATAACTCGAACCGGCTTCAACATCGCTTCCGCATTTAGGGCAAAACATATCTTTCAAAATCGCACACTGAGTTTTATGAATATAAAGAGTGCCCCGTCAGTCTACGGGATTTGCAAAAATTAATGAAAAACATGGGAGCTTAAGCGTTACCAAGGTGCTCTTCCAGTTTTGTCGAAATATATTTTGTATTCATTATATTTGACGAATGTCTGCCATATCTGTAGCAGCCATACGATTATTCCTACTGCCCATATGATCTTACCAGGCAGTCCGCTGAGAATATATCCGGCAGACAGCAGAAGAATTTCAATGACCAGAAACTGGATGCCGAGTTTTATTTTTCTCAGGTACATCAGGCCTACTCCTGGTAGAATTGACAATATTGTGCTGATAACAAAACTTTTTTCTTCGCCGTAAACTGCTTTTTCAAGTTTCTGAAAAATTTTGTTGGTAGGATCCTCCGTATCTTGACCATTGCCTTCAGCACCGCCGGGGATCTTATTCAGATCGTCATATTCAGCCATGTTAGTCACTTTTCTGCATCATGCTCTGCTGAGGTGCATATTGCTTCGCGTGATTATAAAGACTGCTTTTAGAGTATCTTTCTCAACAAATGAATAATTGCGACAATGCCCTTTCACAGTCAAAAAGATTTAAGCCTACTCCTTCATTTAGTCTACTGAGTTTAGATGAATGAGATTTGGATAGAGAAGTATCGACCTAAGACTCTGAAGGAAGTTGTAGGACAGACAGACATAGTCGAAAGGCTGCAGTCTTACGTCAATACCAAAAACCTTCCGCATCTTATGTTTGCAGGCCCTGCTGGTACTGGAAAGACAACATCCGCCATTGCCATGGCCAGAGAGCTCTACAGTGATTCCTGGAAAGGCAACTTCAATGAGCTGAATGCCTCAGACGAAAGAGGTATTGATGTTGTCAGAGGAAAAATAAAAGAATTTGCCAGGACTGCTCCGATCGGAGGAGCCGATTTTAAAATAATTTTCCTGGATGAAGCGGATGCCCTCACTTCTGATGCGCAGGCCGCTTTGAGAAGAACTATGGAAAAATACAGCAAGATCTGCAGATTTATCTTATCCTGCAACTATTCTTCTAAAATAATTGAACCTATCCAGTCCAGGTGCGCTGTCTTCCGTTTCCGTCCGCTTCGTGCAGAAGACATAAAATCATATCTGGAAACGATTGCACAGAATGAAGGTCTTACAATATCTGGAGACGCTCTTGACGCATTGGTGCATGTCTCTAACGGCGACATGAGAAAAGCTGTAAACTCTCTTCAGGTTGCTGCATCTCTTGGAACCACTATCGATGTGGATCTTGTATACCACACTACAGGAATGGCTCGACCGGAGGACGTCCAAAAGCTGCTGGAAACGGCAATTTCCGGTGACTTTATAGGCGCCAGAAACAGGCTTGATGAAATTATGATTTCATACGGTCTGTCGGGAGAGGATATTCTCAAACAGATCCACAAGACAATCTTCGATCTGGAAATTGAAGACTATGAAAAAGTAAGGCTCATCGACAGAACCGGTGAGATCGAATTCAGAATGGTCGAAGGATCTAATGAAAGAATCCAGCTGGAATCCCTTCTTGCATACCTGGTTTTACTGGGAGAGCACAGGGGAGACAGCGCAGATTAATTTTATTCCGGGCTGTTCTCCAGCCCCTCTCATTCAAAATAAAATAATTCTTCGAATTTTTTATCCAGCGCGATGCACATAATCAATGCTAGTTTGGCAGTGGGGCTGAACTGCCCCGTTTCGATTGAACTGATAGTCTGCCTTGAGACGCCGATCATCTTTGCCAGATCGTCCTGTGATAAATTTTTCTCTGCTCTTGCTACTTTGAGCCTGTTTTTGAGCACGAGCTTCCCGCTCATCCTTAAAGGGCCTCCATGATATAATATGCAGCAAATACTATAGTTGCGGCTGCAAATATTATTCCCATTATTAGAAAGAGTTTTTTGCCGGGGATCTTTGTGTACTTGTATATTGACATTGCTGCGCTTCCTGCTGTTAAGATTGACAGCATATCCATATACGGCTGGTTATCAAAAATTTTAAAGAACATGTATATAAATGACAGAGCTAAAACTGCCAGCAGGCCTATGAACGCAGACTCGTCATCTATGTAAACTTCTCTTTCATCTGCATCTTTGTTCTCATCTCTGCTTAATTCCAGAATCTTTTCTTTTTCCATTTTGATTACCTGATTTTAGCATCTTACTATCAAGTATACTTGATATTATGCATATAAAACTTGTCAAAAACATAAGTAAACTTGTTAGCGGGTAATCATCTTATCCCTTGTTCATACTGCAACGTTCTAAACCATAATTAATATGAATTCAATAATACAATATCCTTGTTTATAGGAACTGCTGGATATTCCAGCTTTGCAGCCTGATGCGGCTTGTTTTCATACTAATCTATTTATATGACATCTATCTTCCATAGCCCAGAGGATTTACATGGCACGTTTCAAGGAAGCTGACGAAAGGCTTCTTAACAAGAAGATTTGCATGAAATGCGACGCACGCAACGCACCAAAAGCAACCCGCTGCCGCCGCTGTGGATACGATAAGCTTCGTCCAAAAGCAAAAGAAAGCAGGAAAGCCTAATCTCGGCTTTATTCAGGGGCTTGCCCCCTCCTTTTAAATTTTGCTTATCTGTTTTAGTTTGTACTTTATATTCTGCTTTTGAGTATTTTTCTTTTCAGTATACAGTAATTAATATCTTATGAGTATACATCTTCTAATCATTCGG
Source organism: uncultured Methanomassiliicoccus sp. (assembly GCA_905202485.1). GTDB lineage: Archaea > Thermoplasmatota > Thermoplasmata > Methanomassiliicoccales > Methanomassiliicoccaceae > Methanomassiliicoccus_A. The sequence continues at coordinate 47,340 of CAJKRY010000011.1, read as the reverse complement.
AGTTGAATAAATGTCATCATCTATTACTCGTGTATGGGCAAGAGAGGTGTTGGATTCTAGAGGAAACCCTACTGTTGAAGCTGAGATAACTGCAGACAAGGCATGTGTGTCTGCCATCGCTCCTTCAGGTGCATCCACAGGTTCCCATGAAGCATTGGAGCTCAGGGACGGCGATGCACGTTACAACGGCAAGGGTGTTATGAAAGCTGTAAACAACGTCCGTTCTTCCATTTCAAAAGTCATTGAAGGCATGGATGTTCAGGATCTCAAGGCTGTAGACAAAGCCATGATTTCTGCAGACGGAACTCCCAATAAAAGCAAATTCGGAGCAAATGCAACCGTTGCAGTCTCTCTGGCTGTTGCCAAAGCCGGTGCAATGTCTAAGAATGTCGAGCTTCATGAATATCTTGCACCCGGCAGCCATATTCTTCCTGTGCCTATGATGAACATCCTCAACGGGGGAAAACACGCAGGCAGCAATCTGAAGATTCAGGAATTCATGATCTCCCCGGCAGGAGCAGCGACATTTGCCGACGCCTTGAGAATGGGAGCAGAAGTCTACCATGAGCTGAAAAGCCTTCTTAAAAAATCATATGGCGTGAGTGCAATAAACATTGGCGACGAGGGAGGATTCGCGCCGGCTTTGGATACAACTCCTCAGGCCATGGATATTATTATGGAAGCCATCGAGGGCGCAGGCTATACCCCTGGAAAAGATGTGTATATGGCAATGGATGCCGCAGCTTCTGAATTCTATGCTGACGGAAGTTATACGTTAGACGGCAGAACGCTCAATGCAGGCGAGCTTGTTGATTTTTATGCCGGTTTGGCAAAGTCCTATCCGCTGATCAGCCTTGAAGATCCGGTAATGGAAGATGACTTTGAAACAATGACTGAGATGACCAAAAAGCTGGGTTCAAAGTTGCAGCTGGTGGGAGACGATCTTTTCGTTACCAATACAGAAAGGCTGCGCAGAGGAATCGAAGCAGGCGCGGGCAATGCTCTGCTCTTAAAAGTCAATCAGATAGGAACTGTTTCAGAGGCTATTGAAGCTGCAGAACTTGCTTTGAACTCCAACTACGCAGTAATGGTAAGCCACAGATCAGGAGAGTCGGAAGATACTTCAATCGCGGACATTGCTGTTGCACTTGGCTGCGGACAGATTAAGACTGGAGCTCCTGCCAGAGGTGAAAGGACTTCAAAATACAACAGGCTGCTGCGCATCGAAGAGAAGCTGGGCCAGAATGCAAAATATGCAGGCAGGTCTGCATTTGCAGCTCTGAAATGAAACAACTGCTGGTAAATTCCAGCATTCTTTTTTTAATTCATCCAACGTTCCAAAAGCTCACCAAAACCTATTTACTGTAAGTTCTTTCAGGCTTTGGGAACAGGGATATGAAACCGCGATACTTTACCGCGACTGATGACGACATCAATGCATGCAGGACTACAGACATTTATTTCGTACGCACAATGGAGATTTTAAAGGCCAAAGGCATGCTTGATGAGAAAGCCTTTGCAGAAATGACTGTGGGGTCGCTACCTAACTGCTGGAAGTGGGGAGTGTTCTGCGGTCTGGAAGAAGCACTGCGCTTCATGGAAGGCAGAGACGTTGACATTTATGGAGTTCCAGAAGGAACGATCTTTCCTTCAAGGACGCAGAGCGGTCTGAAACTTCCTCTTTTGAGTCTGGAAGGAAAATATTCTGAATACTGCATGCCGGAAAGCCCCATGCTGGGTTTCATGTGCCACTCTACCGGCGTAGCAACCATGGCTGCAAGATGCAGGATCGTTGCTGAAGACAAGCCGATGATGGCTTTTGGAGTAAGGCGCTCCCACCCGGCGATCAGTCCTATGTTGGACAGGTCATCATACATCGGTGGCTGCGACGGCGTGTCTTCACTGATGGGAGCTGAGATCATCGGCGAAGAGCCAAACGGCACCATGCCTCACGCTTTGATCATAATGATGGGTTCCTCAAAGCTTGCATTTGCTGCTTTTGATGAAATAATTGATTCCTCTGTTCAACGCATCGCACTTGCTGATACATATTCTGATGAAAAATCCGAAGCGGTCTTGGCTGCTGAAACAATAAAAGACCTTTATGGAATCCGTTTGGATACCCCGGCTTCCAGAAGAGGATCGTTTGCTGAAATCATAAAAGAAGTCAGATGGGAGCTTGACATCCGCGGCTTTACTGACGTAAAGATCATCGCATCCGGCGGTCTCGACGAAACGACGATTCCTGATCTAGTCAGAGCCGGAGTGGACGGCTTTGGAGTAGGAACGTCTATCTCGAATGCTCCCACGGTAGACTTTGCATTGGATATTGTTGAGAAAGACGGAAAGCCTGTTGCCAAACGCGGAAAACTTGGCGGAAAGAAGCATGTCTTCAGGTGCCCGGACTGCAACTCCTGGGAGATATCTTCTGATGAATCTGATGTTCCTGTATGTCTCTGCTGCGGCTCAGACATGAAGCCTGTCTTCGAAAAGTTGATGAAAGGCGGAAAGAGGCTTTACAAAGAAAAATCTCCGAAGGAAATAAGGAACTACGTCCTTAAGCAGCTGGAGACTATGGAACTATGAGCCCTGAAAAAGGTCCAGTTGTAATCTCCAGGGAAGAGGGATACAGATTCAGAATATCTTTCTCTTCCGACAAAATTGAAGATATTTATATGGATGAGCCGGAGCCCCTCGGCACCGGAAACTTTCCTAATGCAGGAAAGCTTCTTGCAGCGGCTGTGGGAAACTGTCTCTGCGCCTCCCTTACATTCTGCTTAGAGAAATCCAGGCTGGACTGCTCCAACATTTATGCTGAAGTTACAACGCATGCTGAACGCAATGAAAATGATAAAATCAGAATTACCAGCATAGATGTGCACATCTTCCACGGTGTGGATGACTGTCCTAAACTCCGCCACTGCCTTGATGTTTTTGAAGATTACTGCACTGTGAGCAGAAGCGTTGCCGAAGGAATCAAAGTTTCAGTTGTGACTTCAAAAGAATGACAGACTTTGAATGTTATGCACATACCTTACTTCATGTAAAAATTAATGAATATGATATAATCAACAATACTCAAGTTTCCGATGTGCTCCATACACAGCCTGATGATTCTCAAACAAACACGAATGCTGTGCAACGTGCAAAACTAAGTGATGTGAATGCATTAGCAGAATTTCTGGTAGAACAGTTTTAGGAATCTGAACAGTTTGATTCTCTTACAGAAGGTCTTGCAGATCCGAAAGGCACATTAGAGAAGATTGCCGCATCAGATCTGCATATCAACGTAACAAAAGGCGATGCATACATACACGATGAAAACTCCATTGCAGGAATCATAACCGGACTACCTGCAAAAGAATATTCTATGCTCAATTTGTTGATTAATTCCATAAATACAAGAAAGATTATCTGTGAAATATCAAAGCATGATTTGGATTTGATATTGAATAAAATGGATCTTCAAAAGAAGATTCACAATAGAACTTGGTTTAAGAAATGCAGTAAGAATTGTTTTTACATCACTCAGGTTGCAGTTTCAAAACAGTCCAGAGAATCTGGAATATTTCGTAAAATGATCATTCCTGTGATCGAAGACTGTGAAAGAAAAAATATGGATATTGTATTAGAAACATTTACAAAGTCCAATGTTCAGATGTATGAACATTTTGGTTTTGAATTAGTTGAAACTCATACAAGCGATGAAGTGCCGTTTTCAGATTACTGTATGATAAAAAAAGTGTAAAAGAGGTTTAGAAACCTCTTCTTTTGAAAATCGTCGCTGCAAAGAGAGATGTAAATACACCCCATGCCGCCATGACCATTGCGGAAAGTGTTGGGTCTGCTACATAGTACCACATGGAATCAGCAATGCCATAATGCTCAACTGCTGTTGATACGCCGTTTAGTACAGTAGTTATGCTGCCGGATGAATATGTGATGCTGAACCAAGGTTCAATTCCATTACTGGCAAGCAGTTGAGAAATAATAGTTCCCAGTATCAATAGAATTATAAACGTCATTATAGTGGCTGTACTGCTTTTCTTGAAGATTGAACTGAAGAACAGAGCTATTCCTGTGGTTCCAAATATGTATGCAATCATCAAACCAAGCGATGTCCAGAGATTACCATAGATTGATCCAGTTATAGAATATGACATTATTGCTATCACTAAATAGTAAATAATCATCATAAGCGCTGATATGATAAATCCTGCTAGGAATTTCCCTGCGAATACCGATCCTTTTTTGATGGGTCTTGTGAATAGCAATAATCCGGTTCTTTCTTCATATTCTGAAACCAGAAGGCTGGATGAAAATAATGTCACAGCAACAATCGCCAAGATTGGAATAAATTGCATATACAGTGTAACGAAGTCTTTAGATTCTGAAGGAAAGTCCGTATCACTTAATATGAATATAAGAGAGATTAGTGCAATCATGGCTGCCATCAGAATTATGAATGCAATCAGTTTTCGTCCCTTTAGGTACTTCCGGAACTCCTGACTCATCACGACGCCTGTTTGTCTCAGATCATCGATAAATTCAGCTGCCATTATATCGACTCCTTTATCAGATCCAGATATGATGTTTCAAGACTGTTTTCAGAGTTGGAAAGACTGTATACCTGTATCTTTAAAGCTCCTATGTCACTCAGAAGCTGTGCCTGTTCAGCCAGTCCGCCTTTCAAAATTATTTCTACATCATTCTTACCGGTGCGTTCTATCTCAGTTACATTGCTGAGATTTTTTATTTTTTCTAAAATATTGTCATTTGGTTCTTCTACGAGTTTAATATCTATCTTTCTTGCTCCTTTTGATCCGATGACATTTGAAATATCATCATTGACGATGAGCTTTCCGCGATTGACCATTGCCACCCTGTCACACAAGTCGCTTACTTCATGAAGCATGTGTGAACTCATTAAGACTGTAAGATCCTCCTTTTTCCTCAATTCTTTTAGAATCTCCCTCATTTCAGCCATACCTCTAGGATCCAGGCCAGATGTAGGCTCATCAAGAATGATTATATTCGGGCTGTTGAGTAGTGACTGCCCCAATGCAATTCTCTGCCTCATTCCTTTGGAGAATGTTCCAAGTTTCTTATCGGCCCATTCTGTCATCTTTACTTTTTCAAGAATTTCATCAGTCTCTGCAGTTATGCTTTCTTTAGACATTCCAAGAATTTTACCTAAATAGATGAATGTTTCACGCGGAGTCATGTACATATAAAATTCCGGAGTTTCCACAACAGTTCCAACATTCTTCAAAGCCTTTTTTGGGCTAATTGTAACATCATATCCATTTAGATATGCAGATCCAAATGTGGCTCTTGTTAGACTGGATAGGATTTTTAATGTGGTACTTTTTCCTGCTCCGTTAGGTCCAAGCATTCCTGTAAAACTATTCTTTTTTACAGAGAATGAGAGGTCATCAACTGCGGTGAATTTCCCATAAGTTTTGGTTAAATTCTCAATGATAATTGGATCTTCATTCGTCACGCAATCACCCCTGTGGACTCAAAATTATACCTTATTTCAGAAGGATATGATGTGCTGGAATTGTATTTTGCAACATTATCTATTCCACTTATGTTTATACTTTCAAGATTTTTTCCATCTTCATCATATACAGAAGTTATCGTGAAATGTCCATCGTGGCTTACAAGATTCTTATCAATATATGAATAATTAAGAGTATATGAGTAAACATTTATGATTGTATCGCCAATCTTTTGTTCAGTTCCATTAATTCCTAAATGGTTTTCATCTGAACATGGGACGTAGATCTTTAAGTAAGGATTGTCTGAATGTCCATCCAGCGTCAATGTAACTTCTTTGTAAACTTTATATGAATCGAGATATACATTGAGTTTGGATTGATTATTTGAAACAGTCTTAATGGAGATATCTCCAGAATAATTGTCTGTTATTTGACGTTCAAATTCCTCACCACTCATTCGTATGGTTTCTTCTCCTTTCATAGGGATATTTTGAATTTCTCCTGTTTTACCAGACTCGTATTTACCTTCAATGACTGAGGAATACCGTAAGTCTGCAGTTATTGATGCATTAACGAAAGAACCTTTACCATCTATGTATGAAAAATTACGAATTTCACAATCTATCCTGTAAATCAGTGCAGTATGAGTGCCTACATAGTATGTGTAGATCTGACCTGTTTCAGGACTGACATATTCATAAACATTGCATTCAAAATTCTTATTGTCTATTTTGATATTTTTCACGCCTTTGTCTGAAGACCCTTCTGGGGCTAAGGTATCTGCATCAAGCCATACAAACTCGGTTTGACCCAATCCTCCAGCACCTTCAGTACTCCATGCATTTATATACATGATTGAATAAATTTTATCATCTGATATAAATAATAATGACTGGCGTGCAGAGCTATTTTCTATCTTGTATGTTTTACCATTTTCCGTATTTTTAATCTCTCCTGAGACCTTAAATTCCATATCTCCGTTGTATTCTGACTGTCCGTTTGGAATAACCTGCATTTCTGATTCCAAAGTATCATGATATACAGATAAACCAGCGACAACCACAACCAGCAGAACAAGTACTACAATTAATGAAATAATTCCGCTTTTTGCTTTCTTTCCATTAATCGTATCACCCCCATAATTTTAAAGGGGGCATCGTTTGTGTACTATTTATAGAGTAGTATAGATTTTTTTATTTTATATAATCTGTATCTTTATTACAGGTTATTTTAATATTTCATTACAATAAATATTCCGATGCTGATTGGATATATGCGCTGTTTGTGCAACAGTATCCTGAAACTATAGTTAACATTTATTAGTATGCTGGCTGGATAAAAACACATTGTTTATTTTCAATATATCATCCAATTTGATTACAATCTGACTCTTCTTAAAATCTATAATCTATATATAGAATATCTTGAGCAAATCTTTATATTGAGTCCTTCAATAGTTTCGCTCTCGTTTCAGTATCAGGCAATCTTGTTGTAATATTTCGACATGCTTGTTTAACACTGGGGACGGTCAGGCAGATATGTTCGGTCCATATTTGGTAGGCAAAGCACTGTGCGACTGCGGCGAATTGGCGGATTTGGATGAAGAAGTAATCATCAGAAAGAAGCTTCTCGGCAAATCCATAGAGTGCAGGTCGTGTCGAAACAGGAGAATTGCCGAAGAACTTGAAACCGATGATGAAAATCCTGAATCTTTTGATAATTTTTATAATGACTGCTGATCTTGTTTTGTAACTACCTGTATTCTAATGCCAGTAAGATTTTAACTCAGATGTTTTTAAATACGCCTAACTGGATAGAAGATTAGGCGACTTATATGGATATGATTGTCATAGCTGGATTCCTGGGATCCGGAAAAACAACTCTTGTACTTTCATCAGTCAAAGACATCTATGAGCGATATGGTAAAAAAGTCGCAGTTGTCGTTAATGATTTTGGTACCATAGGCATCGATGGAAAAGTAATGGAGAAATATGGCCTGCAGGTCAAAGAGCTTGCAGCCGGCTGCGTATGCTGCACTCTGGGCCCGAGTCTGCTCATAACCATCAAAGAGATCTATGAGAACATACACCCGGATGTGATTATCGTAGAACCTACCGGAATAGCAAATCCCGAGGCTGTAGTGGCTGTTCTGTATCAGGCAGAGGAAGAATGGGTGCCTGAGAAAATAAGCTCGGTCGTTATCGTGGATGCACACCGCTTTCCTGTGCTCATGAAGGCATTCGAGAGGCCTTTAAAAAATCAGCTTAATACCTCAGACTTTGTGGTGATTAATAAAATAGATACAGTTGATGAGAACACACTTTCTGAAATAAAAGCCAAGATTGAAGAGCTGGCTCCCGGAAAACCCATTGTGTGTGCGTCAGCCTCTCAAAATAAAAACGTTTCTGAGATTGTAGACAGGCTGGTGAACTGATGCTGACTGATGACTTCACTGCATATGCTGCTAAGATAAACATCTGCCTCAAAGAACCTACACCAGCAGCCCCGATCCAGAAAAAGCTGACTACATTTTTAGCACTTATTGCTTCAGAGTGCTCTGACAACGGAGCCTACCTGATCGGACACATCAAGTGCGTAGTTGAATCTGAAAAAGGATTTTATGCTTCAAGCATCACCGCTCCTACCGACACTCCTTCAGTAAGAGGAGAGATGACCGACGGCTCTGAATCTTTAGACGTTATTGTCAACGTGCTTCTTTACGGTCTCGATAAAGTAACTGTGAAGCAGATAACCAGAGCAGCCGTACCCGTAGCTCTTTCGTTCGTAGATGCTGAAATAAAAATCTGGGATTTGGAAGATGAAGAAAACCAGCCGATTCACTTCGGCTGATCTTTTTCCGTCTTTGTAGTTTTCTTTGCCGCCGGCTTCTTCGCCGCGGTTTTCTTGGCGGCTGGTTTTGCCGCAGTCTTTTTGGTAGCAGTCTTTGCTGCAGTTTTCTTAGTAGTTTTTGTTTTAGCTGCAACAGTAGTTTTAGATGCCGGTTTTTTTGTTGTCTTTGCTGCTGGCTTCTTCGCTGGAGCTTTGGCCTTCTTAATCTTCGCCTTCTTTTCCGGGCACTCCATGTTGGCGCAGAACTTCCAGGATCTGCCGCCGTTTTTCATTAAGATCATCGGCGAGCCGCAGGATTCGCACTGTTCATCCGTGCCCAAAAGCTGCCCCATCTGCGGAAGCGGGTAAGTCTGAGTGCAGTCGGGGTAACTTGTGCAGCCGAGGAATCTTTTTCCCGCCCTGGAGTAAATAATTCTCATGTCATTGCCGCAGTTCGGGCATCTGGCGATGAAATTTTTCGCTCTGTTTGTGGCGCAGTCCGGATCAATGCAGCTGAATGAAACCGGCTGCCCCCTGCGGATAACCTTCACTTTGGGAGCTCCGCATTCACACGTTTCATTCAGAGGCTGCACTAAAGCGTTGGGAGGCATCGGATATGTCTGATTGCAGTCAGGATAGTTGGAACAGCCGATAAACATCTTTCCCAGTCTGGTGCGTATTGTTTTAAGGTCTCCGTCACAGGAAGGGCATTTTCCGATGTAGTGCTGAGCCTCAAGAGCCTTCTTAATCTCAGTTCCTATCTGATCCCTGTTCCTCTCTAACGTCTCTAATGCATTGGAAAGCATTTCCTGAGATTCTTCGACAACGCCGTCTAATGTCTTGCTGCCATGGGCAATCTCGTCCATATCTTCTTCGAGTTTAGCAGTCATTTTGGGGTCTGTAACGATATGGGCATGCTTATTCAGCGCCTCGACGACTGCTATTCCGCTTGCCGTCGGGATCAGATCATTTCCTTCGGCATACTTTCTGTCGTACAGCTTCTGAATGATGTCATGCCTCGTAGACTTCGTTCCCAGGCCTAAGCGTTCCATCTCCTGGATCAAGCTTCCCTGAGAATATCTTCTGGGAGGCTGAGTCATTTTCTTTTCTAACTCTACAGACAAAACATCGACGTCTGCGCCGACCATCAATTCGGGAAGGTCGATCTCTGTCGTTTTCAGGTAAGGGTAGTATTTCTTCCATCCCTGAAAGATTAACTTGTATCCTTTGGATGAGAACTTTTCATTCCTGATGCCGATAACTGCCGATGAGACTTCAGCTTTGGCCGGAGGAGCCACTGTAGCTAAGAATCTCCTGGCAATCAGTTCGTATAGAGTCCATTTGTCTCCCTTGAGCTGTTTTTTGGTGGCAGCTTCGGTAGGATAAATTGGAGGGTGGTCGGTAGTCTGCACTTTACCTCTGGAAGGCCTGATCTTTTCCTGCTTCAGCAGCTCTTCCGCCTCTGCTTTGAATTCAGAATCTTTAAGTTTCTCTAAAATTCTTCTCAGACCCAGTGACTGCGGGTAAACGGTATTGTCCGTTCTCGGGTAGGAGATGTAACCTGCAGTGTAAAGGTCTTCTGCAATCTTCATCGCTCTGGATGCCGGGAATCCGAGTTTGTTGGCCTCCATCAGCATCATGGTGGTGTTGAAAGGCGGAAGCGGATACTCGTCTTTTTCATTCTTTTCATATTTGAGAACCTTTCCCAGCTCTATTCCCTGGCAGGCATCAAGAGCCTTCTGTGCATCCACATCGCTGTGGAAAGGATTGTTGACATTTTCGCCTCTGAATTCTATGCCGTCTTCAAACCTGGCGTTGATATTCCAGTAAGGCTGAGGTACGAACTCCTCAATCTCTTTATGTCTCTCGACAATCAATGCTAAAGTCGGGCTCTGCACCCTTCCCACTGATAAAAAGCTGCTTCCTCCCTGTCCCGAAGACATGGAGATAAATCGCGTCAGCACCGCGCCCCAGGCTAGGTCTATCTTCTGTCTGCATTCTGCAGAGTCTGCCAGTTTTATGTCTGGAGCTGTGAGATCGTCAAATGCATTGTCGATTTCAAGTTTGGTGAAGGCGCTGAACCTTGCCCTCTTTATTTCTTTTCCTTCTGTGTCTAACAGCCTCACGGCCTCCATGCCGATGAGCTCTCCTTCCCTGTCATAGTCAGTAGCGATGACAATCTCTTCAGCATCAATGGAGAGGTCTTTCAAGGCGCCTACAATACTGTGGGCGCTGATATTTTTCACAGGTTCAGCATAAATAAGGTCTGAAAGCTCGACTTCAGACCAGTTATTGAGACTTTCTGGATAGTCCAGCTCGATTATGTGCCCTCTCAGTCCGATAATGAAAGTCGTTCCTGACTCTCCCTCAAACTGAAAAACTGAAACTTTGTTCACAGACGTCCTTTTCGACGTTCCTTGTGAAAGTATGACCGCGATTCTTGCCGCTGCGTCACTTTTTTCCGATATAATGAGCCGGCTCATGCGATGTGTTCAAAGAGAAAAGGGTATAAAAAAAGTGTTATGATTTTCCTAGTGGGAGTGAGAGTGTCCGTGCTTGTGATCATCCTCTTCACTATGGCTCATGGAACCCGACGTCATGGTAAGCTTGCTGAAAACCACGCCTTTGATTGCGCCGATTTCATCTGCTAGATGCGTGACTTCCTTAACCTTTCCCCAGACAATCAAAACTTCCAAACACTGATCTCTGTTCAGATGCACATGAATTGTCGAGGATATGCTAAGATGCTTAGCATGCTGAATCTCCATCAGCCGTTCCTGTGTATAGCTCACATTGTGATCATACACCATTGTAATCGTGCCCACCACTTCTGATTCGCTATCTTTCCAGCGGTCTTCTACAAGAGCGTCTCTTATAAGATCGCGTATAGCCTCAGATCTTGCAGTATATCCTTTGTTGTTCACAAGCATATCGAACTCTTCTAGAAGATCAGGTTCGAGCGACATGCTTATTCTTACGACCTTATCCATTATCTGCGTAATCAGGCTTCACAGATATAATAATTGGGTTGTAACAATCAATCTGGATTGAGATTTGCATACCTTTGTGTGTTTAATATTACATTTATAAAATAACAAGCATCTATTGCGGTAAATTTGGTTAATATATCCCAGTGTAATATTGGCTGATTATTAACTACCTGCTAATTATCTTTGTCTTTTATTATCTAATGCGTTGATAGTTTTTTTCAATGGTATGTTTAATTTTGCAATATCTTATGTTTGATTATATAGAATATGTACTTTTCATTTTGTAGTACTTATAACCATTTTTCACTTATTTTTTATATTGCTGGCTGTGCATTTATGCAATTATTTTCTCATGCGGTAAACTCAGAAAAACAAAACGGTCGGAATCACCGATTATTTATATGAATTCTCGATTCTTAAAAAAATTATATCATTTGATATGTATTCAACAACAGCTTATATATACAACCGAATCCCAATTAGACTTTTAACATACAGCTCAAAATATAGCATGAAGCATACTCAGCTCTGCGGGCTCTTACCGCTTCATATCAAAGATATCGCTGATGAATAACAGGCGAATCACTTAAAAAACATGGAGTCTACTCCTGAATACGAAACCCAGAATCAAAGATAATGGTGGAAGAATGATCTCACACATATACTCACCTACCCGCGATCAGTTTAATAACAATTCACGCTGTTTGCGTTTGCACTTGAGCGGGGGGGGGGGGTTCTGAATTCCCTTCCTGCAGAGAAAATAATAATCATATCTCAAACTGAGATTTCAAGTGTATCTTATTCAGTTCAGGAGGGATTGTCCTGAACAGATCTCAGATTTCTGCCACTGTCATTACGTTAGCGGTAGCATTCATGATGCTTGTAGTTCCTCTGAGCTCCTGCATCGCTGATGATTCTGGTTTTTCAAATGATTCCGGAAGACTCAGCGGAACAGATCCAGTAAAACCAGAACCACTATTCACTCCTGGAGAATATACAATTAAATATTATAGCGATGAGGAGGAATTATTATCCAAACCATACAACGGAACATTTGCTTATGCTGCAAGGCTTCCAGATAATTGGGCAGTACCAGATGGCAAAGTGTTTGCAGGATGGAGTAAAAATCCAAACTCAGAAGATGCAGATGCACTACCAGGCGAAAATGCTTCTTCTTCAACTGTTGATTATCAAGTGTATGATGATATCGAATATGATGAATCGACTGGAATGCCAGTTGGTGCATCGGGTGATGTCTTAAACTTGTATGCAGTGTGGACTGATGCAGCTTCTGGCGTATACTTAAATACTGTATATCTGTCACAGGATGGAAATGATAGCAATAATAATGGTGCAACCGAGTCTGCTCCTGTAAAAACCTTTAGCAAAGCATACTCGTTATTAGACCCAAACGGGACAACCACTACAAACCGCATAATTCTCTTGGATAACATTACCTTAGATAATTCAGTTCTTACTAAGATGAGTGAGAGCGACTATGGTATAAAACTGGGCGATGTTCCCGCAACAATCTCCGGGTCTAGTTCTGGATCAAAACTTACCTTATCTTCCTCCAATAAGAATCTGTTTTTAATGTTAAATGCTGATACTGTTTTTGAAAATATAGCCTTAGGTAAAATAGGTAATCAATTATTTTTCTACTGTTGTGGACATAATTTAACCATGGGAGAGAAGATAAATACAAAAGATATTATGCCCGTTCCAGATAGTGGTGGCGGCAATAATTCATATGCCATCCCTGGTAATTATCCTGCGCTTACAATTCTTGGAGGTGACTATGGGGGAATCGCCAATAGTGTCCCCAGCGATGCAAAACTTATATCTTCAATAAATTCTAACGAATCCACGAATTTTACTATTAAATTAATTGATGGGGTCTATGGAAGAGTCTCGGGATTCGGGCGCAGTTACGAAGGTATGACTGATCGTGTAGAAACACTATGCCCTACAATCATAGTGTCTGATTCTGCAAGGGTTGGTACTTTAGCTGCCGGACATTTAGACAGTAATGCTACAACAGGTGTTGACTCTCCTGGTAATTTCAAAACTGCAGAATTGATTATAAGAACAAATAATCACGACACACCATATAATACCAACAATTCCACATCCACCGCAGTAGTATATCTGGTTGGAGGAAATATTGGTAATAATAAAGAGAATACTTTCCTTGGAAATGTTGAGATTTCAGTATATTGCGGAACTGTTGATAACATATATGGTGCTGGGCTTGGCAGATATAGATCTGTAAGTGGATCGGATGTATTTTCATCCACATATATGTCTGGTGCAGTGAATATATTCATTTGTGGTGGAAAAATTGAAAATAATGTTTACGGCGGAGGAGCGGCTGCATCTTTGAGCAGCAGTGCATCAATCGGCAGCGCTTCGTTATCGTCTTATACACATATACAAGTCCAAGGTGGAAATATTATTGGATCCGTTTACGGCGGAGGGTATGGTAAATCAGATTTCATACCTGGTGATAAGCTCAGTTTACTCAGTGATGTCGCCGGACAGGTCATCGGCAGTACTAATGTAGTCGTCATGGGTGGAACAATCTCTGGAAGCGTTTACGGCGGCGGAGAAGGCATTGATGATGAAGAAAATGTCGCTAAAGTCACAGGCAGCACATCCGTTTATGTTTCAGACGGAACAATCTCTGGAAACGTCTACGGCGGAGGAAGCATTGCCATAGTTGAAGGAAGTACATCCGTAACAATTGCCGGCGGAACAATCGGCGGCAGAAGCAGGGACGGAGGCAGAGTCTTCGGCGGAGGAGAGGGAAACCTTACATACGACTGGGCAGGACAGGTCGCAGGAAATACTAACGTTACGATTTCTAAAGGGGTCATAAAAGGCAGTGTTTACGGCGGAGGAAACTACGGAGCTGTAGGTTCTGCCAGCGAACAATCTTCCACGACAGTATCTGCAACAGTACACATAGGGCCGGACGAACCATCTTCAGACTTTAATAATTCATCAATTCAGATCGCAGGCAGCGTATACGGCGGAGGCAGAGGAGACGAGAGCGAAGACCTAACTTCCAAAGGAGTAACAAAAGGCAACGTTTACGGAAATACCAATGTAACCATATCTGGAGGAAATATCGGATATAACAATGGAGATTGGTATAACAGCGAATCCGCGGGAAGCGTCTTCGGCGGAGGAAAGCTCGGTCTTGTTACAGGAACAACTGATGTAACAATCTCAGGAGGAGAGATTCACAGAAATGTCTTCGGCGGAGGAAAAGGTCTCAGCAAGTCTGTGTTTATTGAATTAAGTGGTGATGGCTCTGAAATAAGCTCGCGTTTGTATAACCTTCTTGCATTAGGTCTCTCACCTGAAGATAAAAACTCAATCACAGGTGCAATAGGATCAAATCTGAATTATGTAACAAAATATGTCTGGGAATCGTCAAATATTCTTGATTCTGGATTTGAAGAGATAAAAAATAGTAGTAGTAATAGCCTTTCAGAGAGTACAAGGTCTATTTTAACATCAGATGTTCCATCTGGTCACTCCTACGTAAGGCTGACGGTATATGCTGAAAATGATACAATCGGCGAAGAGGAGGTTTTCAGCAATGTTATCTGCATTAACCCTAACATTAACAGTGAATATACAAACAAAACTGCAGGTGAATGGTACCTTGAAAACAGGGAGATGGTGCAGTTTGGTGCAGTTGTCGGAGGAACTAGTGTAACAGTCACAGGAGGAAATATTCATACAAACGTCTACGGCGGAGGTAGTTATGCTGTAGTAGGAACAATTACCGGTGAAGATATATCTCCATCTGAAACTTCATCCGAGACACTCTCTGATACAGATAGTACAACTTATAATTTTAAACACAAACTCTCCGGCGGAGAAACTAGTGTTACGATAAAAGGCGGAACTATCGGGTTTAATATTCTTGAAGGATCTTCAACAGATATTACTAAAGGACCTTCAACGCATCCTAATTCAAACATAGGAAATATCTTCGGCGGAGGGATGGGAGAACCTGACATGATTACAGCAGGCGCTGTAGGAGGGTCTGCAAAGGTAATCATTGAAAGCGGAACAGTCCATGGAAACATTTACGGCGGAGGAGCGAACGGTTTCGTCGGACCTGTGACGATTGAAATCTCAGACACGATGTCTGAAATATCGACAAGCAGCGGTGAGGGAATTGGTACTTGGAGTTATAATCTGAATATTGCGGAGAATAACCAATCTGCGGGATCTGGAGCAACATCTGTAACTGTAAACAACGGAACGATCGGATACGATCCAAGCGAGTTAACTGATGATAATTTACCAAATGATTACAGCGCAGAAGAACACGGAAACATATTCGGAGCAGGGATGGGAGGAAACGCTACTGTAACCGGCTCCGGAAATGTTACGCTCAATGCAACAGGTCAGATAACAATCAACGGAAACGTCTACGGCGGAGGAGAATTAGGAATTGTTGGACAGCTCACGGGCCAGGGAACAGGCTCTACTCTTAATCTTAAAGGCGGAGATGCTTCAGTAAGCATTTCAGGAACTGAATCAATAGCAATAAACGGCAGCGTCTTCGGAGGGGGAAAAGGAAGATTCACAACATCTCCAAGCGACGCTATTTTAGGAGCGGTAGGAAGCACTTCAAAAGTAAACATCCTTTCAAGTGTAACAATCAAAGGAAACGTCTTCGGCGGCGGAGAGTTAAGCATTGTGGGAAGTTATGATAAAATAGAAAGTGATGGGGAAGGTAATGATCGATACACTTTCGAAGGCGGAGCTGCTTCTGTAAACATTTCAAACGGAAAAATCTCAGGCAACGTTTACGGCGGAGGAGAAGGAGATCCGAGAAACATTGTCTCAGGAGCTACAGGAAGCACCAAGGTAATTATCAGCGGAAACAGCACTTCAGTAGAAGAGAACGTTTACGGCGGAGGAGCATACGGTTTAGTAGGAAGCAGCGTCACAACAACTTTGTATGAACGCAGCCACCCCATTACAGATTCAGACAATGCAGCATCATCGACAGTTGTCATTTTAGGGGGAACCGTAAAAGGCAGTGTCTTCGGCGGAGGATACGGTCCTAACGCTACAATAGGCGGAAGCACTTATGTGTTCATAGGCAAGCTGACTTCCAACTTTCATTTTCCATCTGATGCAAACTCAGATCAATTAGACATAATAATCCATGGAAACGTCTACGGCGGCGGAGAGATGGGTCCGGTAGGATTCTTCTATAATAATGGGATTCTCGGAGACGCACAGCTGTCATCAAATGTGATGATAACTTCTAATTCTAAATCAATAAAAATTGATGGAAACGTCTACGGCGGAGGAAAAGGCTGGGATTTAGCACTTATATATAATGATAATACTAAAAAAGAAATATCAAAAATTCAGGCTCTGATGCCTGGTGAAAAACCTTCTATCTCAGGAACCGAATCGTACGATATTCTTTCAGGATATGCAATAGTCTACGGAAACACAGTTGTGAATATTTCAGGATCAGGCATCATTATAGACAAATGCGTATACGGCGGAGGAGAAGGAGTTCTGCGCTCAGGATCAATAATTCTGACAGGTAATGACAAAGGAAAAATAGATTATAAAGAAGTCCTCGCAAGCCTGCCTTACGGACAAGTCACAGGAAATGATTCTGGAGGAGCATCAGTAACAATTACTGAAGCAAAAGTTCACGAGAATGTCTACGGCGGAGGAAATACAGGTTTAATCGGAACATATACAAAAACTGCAGATGGTGCTGCAGATAAGGTATTTACAATCGAATACTCTGGAAAGCCCGTATCTGTAATAATCGACGGTGCAGAAATCGGTGTTACAGACGCATCAGGACATACTGAGAGTGGCGGGGACGACATCACATCAGGAAACGTCTTCGGAGCAGGAAAGGGAAATGATGAAGGCATTCTCTTAGGTGCTGTAGGAAGTTCAACAGTTGAAATAAAAGGCAATGCGCACATTGTAAAAGTTACAAAACTTGGCAGTCAAACATTAGACAATCTCACAGATGCAGATAATAAGACCGTACTTGAAAGAGCAATAGCTCTCTCAGGAAACGTTTACGGCGGAGGAGACTATGGAATTGTAGGAAACTCTGTAACTGTTAAAGTAAACCTGAACCATAACTACAATACCGCTGACAACGCCAATCATACATCAGGATATGATCCATTCAAGGCTCATTATGTTGATAGTTATTCAACAACAAAAGATATCGTAACAGTTTCAATTTCAGGAACTTCACAGATAGATGGAAACGTCTACGGCGGAGGAAAGGGAACATTCGATTCTCACGGTTCAAACGGTGAAGTAGATCTCGGCGATGATGAACTGATCAAGCCTACGATGAGCGCAGGATACGGAACAGTCTACGGTTCTGTAAAAGTAACAATGTCAGAAGGAACAGTCTCAGGCAATGTTTACGGCGGAGGCAAAGGTTCTCTGAATGAAACCTGTGAAAATGAAGGTGAGAAGAATGAAAACATCCTTCACAGCATTCCCTACGGTCAGATCACCGGACTCGATTCCTCAAGAATGCCGGCACCTGCAGGAACTGAGCAGCTATCAACATCTAGTATAGCAGCATCAGTCTTCATTTCGGGAGGAACCGTAAAAGGCAGCGTCTTCGGCGGAGGACAGTTAGGCATTTTAGGTACTTTTGATAAAAATACAAGATACTTCGACGGAAAAGACTCGTTAGTTGTTATTTTCTCAGATACTGGTGAAGTCAAAATAAACAACAGCGTCTTCGGCGGGGGAGAAGGAGCTGCATCAAGTTCAGTCTCTGGAGCAGTCAGAGATACAACAGTAATCATCGGACAAGGCGCATTGATCGGAAAAGATGCAGCTTCCGGTGAGGCTAACTACTCTGAAGAAACAATCGACGGAACAACCCTCAGATTATACTATGGAAACGTCTACGGCGGAGGAAAGCTCAGCATAACGGGCAGCGCTACCGTCAAATCTGATGATGCTGCAAAGTTGGAATCATCAGATGGATACAAAGACAATAGTTCAAATGCAAATGTAATAATTCTCGGAGGAGAAATAAAGCGCAACGTTTACGGAGGAGGATTCTCACCGAAGGCTTCGATTGCAGGCAGCACTCACGTCTGGATCGGAGGATACACTTCTTCAGAATATGCAGGTTCTCCCAATATCTCTGGCTCTCTTGCTCACGTAGGTTACAGTCAGGGTGAAAGAAATCTGAAAACTGATATCAAAATCTCAGGCAGCGTCTACGGCGGAGGCGAGATGGGTTCTGTAGGAACAAGTCTCATCGATCTTGACGATCCCAGCAGTTTTGATACAAGTGATACTGGAAAAAATCCCAACGGGCAAGAATTAGTTTCTGCAAATGTTTCAATTAAATATGATTCTAGTAGTATTACAATCGGAGATACAAAACACAAAGATGGCAAAGGTTCCCTGCTTGACGGAGTCTTCGGCGGAGGAGAAGGAATTCAGAATTACGGCAGCGGCGATGATATTGAAGTCAGCGGCATCAAGGGATACGCCATCGTAAGAGGAAGCGCTTATGTTGAGATTGAAGGAAATCTTGGAAATAATTCTAATTTAACAATAAACGGCAGCGTCTACGGCGGAGGCAGAGGCGCTCAGTACAATGTAGAATCAATTCACTATGCTGAAGTCTATGATTCTGCAGCAGTGAAAGTTTCAAATGCAGATGTTAAAGGAGATGTCTTCGGCGGAGGAAAGTTAAGCATAATAGGACACTTCTATGATGCTTATCCCATTGATAATACCGAAGTCTCCTGGTTCAAAAAAGACGGAAAAGAGACTAAAACATATCATGTAAATATTAATGAAACTGATGGGAAAGCATATCTTGTTGACGACAGCGGCAATTACATCACTGTTAAAAATGGATTAACTACTACAACAACCGATCCAGACGAATATCTGGCAGTAACCTACAGGTACTTCTGCAGCGATTATGCGAAAGGAAATGGTGGCTCTGATGATAAAATTTCTACAACCACTAATATTCCTCAGTATGCAGGAAAGGGAACTGCTGCAGTTTTAATTAATGACTCAAACATAGAAGGAAACGTCTACGGCGGCGGAGAGGGAGTAGAAACAAACATTCTTGCAGGAGCTGTGGGAAGAGGCACAGTAGTTACGATTGATGATTCTACTGATGGCAATTATAAAACGGAAATCAACGGAAACGTCTACGGCGGAGGGAAGTTAGGAATTGTCGGTTCGGTAATGACCGAAATCATCGGTACAGGAGGTATTGGAAACGGTTCATTCTCAACGACAAAAGTTTCTCACACAGTTCACTCATATAAGCCAAGCGGCGGTACTCTCAAACCTACAGACATAAACTCTGCCAACGATATCGATCTGATAGTGAACATTTTCGGAGGACATATCAAAGGCAGCGTCTTCGGAGCAGGCAAGGGAGAGCAGGTCTGCTACGAAGGAGTATCATATCCTGAAAAAGACAGAATCTCATACTACAAACTCTCAGTTTTCGGAAGAACAGAAGTCAATATTTCAGACGGAAGAATCGACAAGCACGTCTACGGGGGAAGCGAGAACGGAGAGACAGGAAGCCTCACAGTTCTCAAAAGTGTTAAAAAATTCGCAGACGGCTACTGGGACACTAATCCTTATAATGATTACAGAAGAGGAGCTCCAAGCGATATACCTAAAACTGTGCGCGACAACGGCTATACAAAGGATGATGGAACCAAAGTACCATCAACGCTGCCTTCATTCAACGCCGCATTCGTCAACATTGTGGGAGGAACGATTTACGGAAACGTCTTCGGAGGAGGATACTTCGGAGCAGTTCACGGCGATACTCATGTGCATATCGGCTGGAATGCGATGATGCCTGACGGAGATACAAAAGGAGACTGCCACTTCTACAATAATTACGGCGATACAGATGAAAACGGCAATACTGTATTCAGGCAGGGAGGGCATCTGCCGTTTGTTGAAAGAAGCGAAAATATTGAAGATCTGGGAGATGTAGAATACACTAATAGTGTTGCTGACAGTCTTTCTAAAGAAATTACAGTTCATAATTTATTCATAAACGGAACAGTTTATGCAGGAGGAGATAGAGGCGATCCCTCGGCAGTTACTGTAAATTATGATTACATCAGCGTTTACGGCACATCGCACATCTTTGTCAACGGAGAAGGCTATACTACAGGAACCGACACTCCTAAAGATAATAAAGAAGCAATGTATATTCAGGGAAGTCTCTTCGGCAGCGGAAACTCCTGCACTACTTTCTACTCAGACAAAGCAGACACTCGTTTTATCATAATCAGAAATTATGATGCTGTGAATGATGATAAATTAAACAACTTCATCATTTACTCGATTCAGAGAGCGACAGAAGTTACTCTGGTAAATTCTTCTCTGAGACTTCCGGGAAGGTCTGACGGTTCCAACCTAGATACGTCTGCATTATACTCTCTGAATCACATCAGCGTTCTGATTCTCAGGGGAGGCAGCACGTTAATCTTAGATACGGAGGTAAACGACTTAAGAGAATTCAGAAGTGTCGACGGTACAGGCACCAATACAACTCTGAGCAATCCGGTAAACACTCTACAGCTCAACAACGGAATCATCTTAATCATCGCGCAGGTTGAGGGAGAGCTCAACGCCACCGCATCTCCTGAAGAGGAAGCCCTTAACGAAAACAAATCCTCAGATATCTCTGAGGCTGCAAACTTTACATCACTGAAAAAATTCATTTTTGGGCCTGTGAACGGATACTCATTCGTAAACCTTGACTCTTCCAGTCCTGAATATTACGGCGGATACATTTACGGGCAGTATCTTTCCAGCGGAGGATTCGCCTACGGCTCGTCATTCGACAGCAGCGTTCAGGGAACTGCAGTCAACGTTGTGCATTATGAAGCAACCGACGATAATCTGGGATATGATGTATGGAAGCCGACCAACGGAGTAGTCTCGTCTCCGGCAACACTCATTGCAGATGAAAACAAAATGGATGGAAACAAATCAGAATCTCAAGAGGGCTTCTACGAGGCCACAGGCAGCGTAACACTTCCTATGACTGTGGCAGGATCAATCTACGAATTGAGGGGATACAATATCATTCCTTCCCATGCGGCTTCAGTTTCAGGAGATGACAGAAGCTTAAGATTGATGAGTATAAAAGACGGTAAGCTTGTTCCATACAGCCCACAAAATTATAACACAGACTTCGGTCTTCTTATGTCTCTGAATAAGGATACATTCACAGGCAGCATAGAAGGGGGAATACCATCCATCTGGATCGATCCTACCGTTGATATGTTTGGTCAGAGAACTTCTGCAGGAGCTGTAGGGGGAAACGTTCTTCCCCAGATCGATTTCACTTTGTATTTCAGAGATGGAATTTCAAAGACGGGAATCGCAGGAGAAGTGGTAATCTATCTTCAGGAAAGGTTGCCTGTCAGAAATTCGACAGGTGCAATAATTGATTACCTCTACGGCGATCAGATCAAAGTAGTTTTGACAATACAGACGCAGAATGTAGCAGATCCAGAAGAAGAAGGAAATATGGACATATATCCTCATTCAATAGACGGTACTTCTTCATGGTACTTTGTAGTTCCTCCGATCGGTGATGGAAAAACAACATACGAATTCACTCTGCAGTCTGTGTCTGTAAAATCTGGAAGTATCTCTCTTGAAGGGGAAGGTAAAACTCTTGGTAGCAATGGTATGTACCAGCTGATAATGAGCGCAGCCGACAATCAAGACAGATCTCACGGCTGGTCAGGATATTCTCTGCAGAATCGGTATCTTACTGATAACGATAATTATGATGAATATGTAGGCACAACGGACGGCAGGTTCGGAGCCACTCTGCAGTTCATTCTCATGAATAAAACGGGAGAGTCTGATTACACGGAGGGGACAGTCACAATAACGTTCAAGCTGGTAACCATAAAATCTGACGGAACTAGAGAGGACCCGCAGACTCTGACTCTCAATATCAACATCAAGAATAAGGTTCCCAACTTCACTGTGGATTTCATAACAGACAGCGGGGCAAGCTATGTTCCTTCTCAGATAGTTGACAGCGGAAATACTGTGAAGAAGCCTGCAGACCCCTCAATGATTGTTACAGCACCGGAAACGCAGAATCTCGCTCTCGGGAACAAAGTCATACTGGGAGAAGATGTCATTAGCCTGGAATTCGGTGGATGGTATGCTGATGAAAATTACACTACCCTGTTTGACTTCACAAAACCTATAACAGGAAACACAAAGGTCTACGCTTTATTCTCATGCAAAGTAACATTTGACTCACAGGGCGGTTCAGGCGTACCGCCGGAGTATGTAATTCAGGGAAAGACTGTCGCTAAACCAGCTGATCCGACTAAGAAAGGATATACATTTATAGGATGGTACCTGAAGGATGCCGAATACAATTTCAGCAGCCTAGTCACATCAAATATAACTCTCGAAGCTAAGTGGGAGACAGCGAACGTCTACGTTGAATACAACATGAATGGATCAGATTTACCAGCTCCGACAGACAATGGGGCATATCAGCTCACAGGCAACGACAGCATAACACTCTCATCCGAATACAATACTAACACAACAACTATAGATGGAATAACATATAAATTCGCAGGATGGGCCTTAACATCCTCAAACCCAGGCAAGATATATTCTGCAAGTGTAAGATTGTCGGAAGTAATCGATTCAGCAGTGCTGAAAGGCAAGGATTACAAAATCACATTCTATGCTGTCTGGATACCAAACGAGGAGCATTTGATCACAATCACTGCAGACCCTGAAGGCAGCGCGGGATTCACTTATTCTGTAGAAAATAATGGAACCAGATATTCAGACACATATACCGGACCGTTCTCTGTAAAATCAGGATCGACTGTAGAAATCAGCTATGTTGAAAATAATGGCTACAAATATAATGGCTATGAGTGCAATGGTACATCTTACACAAAACAAACAATCACATTGAACAGAGTCACTAAAGATCAAAACATAACTGTGAAGTTTACCGTAGAACCATTCGATGTTACCTTAAATCCGAATGGCGGAAAATTTGAAAATGAAGATCCAGTTAAAATTCAAGTAACACCGAATGGAAACTATCCATCTTTAGACAGTTACAAACTAACAAGGGAACATTACAAATTCCTGGGATGGTTCACTGAACAAACAGGCGGTACACTGGTAACTGCAAATACAAAGGTCATTCTAGAAGTCACAACCCTTTACGCTCATTGGGAACTAGACAATGATGAGTTTTCAATAATATTCAATTACTATTATTCTGGATGCCCTGATTCTCTAGTGATTAAAGTTCCATATAAATATGATCTAACATTGCCGCCAGAAAGCGATCCGTTCGTCAGGGAAGGATACAAACTGACAGGGTGGACGTTAAATGCAACTACGGGTATAGAATACAAACCAGGTGCTCCATACGGGGCAGTAGAAAGCGATCTTATATTCTACGCTCACTGGGAGAGCGCAGATAATATAACCCATACAGTCACCTTTAATCCTAATGGCGGAATCCTTACAGAACGTAGCCCTGTTACTGTAAACCACGGAGCCTCCATCGGTAACAATATGCCTTCAGACCCGACAAGAGAGGGATATGAGTTCCTGGGATGGTTCAATACTCCGGAAACTTCCGCTGAATTCACCTCATCATCTCCAGTTATAGAAAACATCACAGTCTATGCTCACTGGGGCAAACTGAATACAATTACATTCAACTCCAACGGCGGAAGTAAGGTAGATCCCATAACAGGAAAACCAGGAGATAATATTACAAAGCCTGCAGATCCCACTAAGCAGGGATACATCTTCGCAGGATGGTATAAAGAAGAAACATTCCAGATGGAATTCGTCTTCAGCACAATGCCTTCAAGTGACATAACTCTCTACGCCAAATGGATAGAAGAAAACGATCCTGACTGTAACTTCAAAGTAGAATACAATGCCAACGGCGGTATTGGAGAAGTCCCGGGACCAGAATTCCATTATGCAGGCAGCACCGTGACAGTCAAACCTGCAGACTTAAAGAACAACGAATGCCGTTTCATAGGATGGCAGTCGTCTGCAGACGGAAAGCTCTACCGGCCTGGAGATCAATTCAGAATGCCGTTCAAAGACGTCTGTCTGACAGCAGTCTGGTCCTCATCTCCTGAAGATGATAAAGCAACAGTAACGTTCTGCGTCGACAATGAAACATATGCTAAAGTGACGGTAAACAGAGGAATGACTCTCAGCGAAAGAATGCCCTCAGTTCCTGAGAAAGAGGGCTGCATCTTCGCAGGATGGTTTACTTCAGACGGAGTCGAATTCACTTCAGAGACTGCGGTATCTGCAGACATCACCGTCTACGCAAAATGGAACCTGAAAGAAGGCTACACCCTTGTGACATACATCATCGACAGCGAGATCTACATGACTCAGGTCTGTCTTAAATCAAAGATAACAGAGCCTTACATTCCTAGCAAGTCAGGAAAAGAGCTGAACGGATGGTATACCGACGAAGAACTGAAGAACAAGTTCGATTTCAGTTCAGCAGTAGAAGAAGACTCTCTGACATTATATGCTGAATGGAAAGACTCTCCAAACTTCATGGTCTGGTTCATCTTCATCCTCTTTGCATTCTTCATCGCAGCAGTCATAGCATCAGCGAAGAAAGTGTCATTTTATAAAGATGAAAATGACGAAGAAAGATATGCTTCAGTCGTCATGATCGGCAGAGGAGCACTGGGAGACAAGTTCCCCCAGTCTCCCGACAATGAGAACTTTTCAGGCTGGTTCTCAGAGGAAGGAGAATTGATAACAGCGGAAACGGAAATCAGGCACAGCATGAAACTCTATGCGCGCTGGAAAGACTGATCTCTTTCCAAACTTTTCTTTTTATAATCTCATCTTTTGTAAAAACCGCCAGCTAGCAGCCTTATTCCTTTAAAATCTAGTCAAAACTCATCATATTATGCTTATTAAAACTTTGCAAAATAAGCATTATATACCCACCTAGCCGTGATGAACGGGACCATGGACCTTAAGACATTTATCAAGAAGAATCTGCTGTTTGTAGCGATTATTATTTTCGTGATGCTGTTCATGTACGCTTTCGGAACAGAGAACGTGCTGATCGGAGTCATGATGATCACGGCGGCTCTGATGATGCTTTCCAAGAATCTTACCGGGAAGCCTTTCAAAAGCCTTGCCGGACTGATGGCCATCAACATCACGCTGGGAGTAGGGTCCCTCCTGGCTTATCTGAACCCATGGCTCGGCCTTGTAACGAACTTCACAGTCGTTTTTGTTGTGACGTTCATTCTCATGCACGACATAAAGTCACCAGTTCAGTTTCCATTCCTGCTGGGTTATGCTTTCATTCTTGCATTCCCGGTGCCGGTCGAAGAGTTTCCTCTGCGTCTACTGTCGCTGATCGTAGGATCAATATTCATTGTGGTGCTGAACGTCATCGTCAACCGCAACAGGCTGGTTATGAGCTGTCACGCAGGCATATCTGGAATATTCTCTGAAATCAAATCTCTGCTGGAAAAATTCCTCAACGGCGAAGAAGTCAGTTCAGATGCCCTTGTTGCAAAAGCCAAGCTTGTAAACTCTGCCGTCTATGACAGACTAGAGGAAAAATACTACACTTCTCCTGGGACGAGGTCTGCAATCAACCTTGCCATATCTGCAGAGGAGCTGGGAAAGGCTGTCATCGACGGAGATGATGACGAGAAAGATCTCAGAGACCTGCTTCCGGTGCTTGATGATCTCATCAGCTATCAGGAGCTGAAGATTCCTCTTGAACAGGTCCACAGCAGCATCATGCAGTATCTAGAAAACCACACATCTGCAGACTATGAGATTCTATCAAGCCTGAGAATCATCGACCACGAACTGAACGTTCTTGTCAAGACCGACAAAGAGTCGTTAAGCAAATATACAAATTCTGAACAAATTCCGAAGAGCTTCAGGCTGAAGACATTATTCAAAGAGAATTTCAGAAGAGACTCCCTGAAGTTCAGCTTTGCTTTCCGTGTTGCTTTCCTCTTAGCTCTGTGGGAGTTCATAGGCGACTACTACAACCTTGAGAATGCCAAATGGCTTGCCTTTACTACCGTGGCAGTGGTGCAGCCGTATCTTGAAGCTACAGCCAAAAAATCACTAATGAGGGTGAAAGGAACGCTGGTTGGTGTGGCTATATTTGCAGTAGTCACGTATTTCCTGCTGATGGAGAACCCCTCTCTTACGCCGGCGGTGCTGATGGTCGTATCATATGTATACAGCATCCTTGATCCTAAGAGATATGACGTAATGATGATCTTCATCACTCTGATGGCTCTGATGACTGCCTCGATGATGTTCCCTGCAGAAACGTCTATTCTGGAACGTCTTGCATATATTTTACTGGGTATAGGAGCGGCTATGGTGGGAAGCCGCATAATCTTCCCCTACAGGCTCAAGGACGAAAACATTGAGATGTCCAGAAGATACCTTTCCATCAGCAAGAGCCAGATCAAAGAGCTGAGAAACGTAGCTTCCGGTACAGTTGATGATGTGAAGAACGCTGCTCTGATCCTCACTGCCCACACAGTCGCTGAAAAGATCAAGATCAACAACGATCAAGACAATGATGAGCTGGTAGAGAAACTGATGCTTAAACAGACTGAGGTGACAAATCAGTGTTCTATCCTGCGGC
This sequence comes from uncultured Methanomassiliicoccus sp., assembly GCA_905202485.1. Taxonomy (GTDB): domain Archaea; phylum Thermoplasmatota; class Thermoplasmata; order Methanomassiliicoccales; family Methanomassiliicoccaceae; genus Methanomassiliicoccus_A. The sequence goes on along the minus strand of CAJKRY010000011.1, from coordinate 20,263 downwards.
AGATCCTGTTGACTACTCCCGACAATGACAGCGTCAAAGACACTAAGAGGAGAGTTGTTGAAGTCATTGACAGGTACGGCTCTAAGGGCAAAGAGCGTATTCCGAAAGACATCACTCCGATCCTTGATGGTCTGACTCCACACGGCAGCGAGTACATGAAAATGGTGCTGAACGTTCTCAGGCTTCAGCGCGAAAGCGAGAATATGTTCATCGAACTGACTTCACACGCTGAAGACATTCCTGCAGTAAATGCTGTTGCAGCTTGATGCTGCACACCCTTTTTTTTACAACCCAATAATTTTTATTTAGTCTCTTTTTTATCATGTGCTGTTATGTTGCTTGATGCTCTTGAGTCAGTAATCAAAGAAGTCCCCTCATCTCAGGCCGTGATGTTCTCGGGAGGCCTAGACAGCGGGGTGCTTGCTGCTATATCTAAAAAGCATTTCACGCCGATGCTTTACACCGTGGGAATGGAAAACTCGCACGATCTCTCGGCAGGCGAGCAGGGAGCTCAGGAAGTCGGGCTGCCCTGGACGGGAATAACTCTCACAGACGAACTCATCCTTGAAGAATGTTGCAAAGTCTTGAAGCTGACAGATTTATCTCCTTTGGAATTGTCATTTGAACTGCCTCTGCAGATTGTGGCTTCAAGAATTGAAGAGAGAAATCTAATCAGCGGCCAGGGGGCAGACGAATTGTTTGGAGGTTACAGCCGTTATTCCGAAATGTCTGCAGATGATGCAAAATCGTCTCTGAAAAAAGACTATGAAAATCTTTTTACTAACACGGTTATTAAAGAAAATACAATAGCTGCAGCATACAATAAGACGTTGCACAGACCTTTTTTAGATGCAGATGTAGCTGAAATAGCTCTGTCAATTCCTATTTCTGAGAAAATATCGGGAGGAACAAACAAGCTTCCTTTAAGAAACTTAGCCGCGGAGCTGGGACTGACAACAATATCCTCTAAAGAAAAGAAGGCGGCACAGTACGGCTCAGGCATCATGAAATCACTGAAATCTTCCGCTAAAAAAAGCAATCTTACGCTGAATGAATATATAACTTCGTTAAAAAAAGAGAATATTTGATCGCAACATAATTATGCAAAATATGAAATAGGCTTTCTGTGGACCGCAGAGAAGTTCTCGAATGGCTTTTTGCACAGGAAGCCTCAGGCATAAAGTTCGGGCTGGAAAACACCAAAGAGCTTTTGGAACGCATGGGCAGCCCCCATCAGAAGTTCAGATCAGTTCACATTGCTGGAACCAACGGCAAAGGCTCAGTAAGCGCAATGACTGAATCAGTTTTGCGCGAAGCCGGATATGTGACAGGACTGTACACTTCGCCTCATCTGGTTGATTTCAGCGAACGGATCCGTATTTGCGGAGAAAAGATTTCAGACAGTGAGTTTCTGGAACTGGCTGAGGAAGTCAGACATCATGCCGGCGAGATGTTTAAAGAATCAAAGAAACTGACATTTTTTGAACTGACTACTGTAATCGCCTTTGCATATTTTGCCAGAAAAGGAGTAGAAATAGCCGTAGTGGAAGTCGGGATGGGGGGCAGATTGGACTCGACAAATGTCATAACGCCGGAAGTCTGCGCCATAACGCCTATCAGCATGGAGCATGCGGAGTTTTTGGGAGACACAATCACCAAGATCGCTGGAGAAAAGGCGGGAATAATTAAGCCTGGCATTCCTGTCGTGAGCTCCAGACAGCCAGACGATGCCATGAAAGTCATAAGATCTAAGGCTGACAATCTCACAGTAGCAGGAGAGGACTCGAAATTCGAGATAATCTTATCTGATTCCAGCGGCACTGAGATATTCTCTGATGCTGTAGCCATGAATCTTTCAGTGCCGCTGATCGGCAGCTATCAGGGGGACAACTGTGCTCTGGCGGTTCTTCTGCTGAAAGAACTGATGAACCGCGGGGTCTACATTCCCGACGAAGCTTTTATCAGCGGCCTGCAGAAGACCAGATGGCCCGGCAGACTGGAGACGGTTTCATTCAATCCTAGAACTATAATCGACTGCACTCATACGCCTGCGGGGGCGGAAGTCGTTGCATCAGAAGTGGAAAGGATCTTCGGCAAAATCATTCTGGTTTTTGGCATTCTTAATGATAAAGACGTACACGGGGTGGCAGAAAAGTTCGGACTAATCTCTGAAGAGGCTTTTATTGTCACGCCTGATTCAAAAAGAGCTCTCCCCGCTGAACTGACTGCTAAATCCTTTGAATCATATACAAAGGTGCAGATATGTTCTTCACTGAGGGATGCTATATCTGCTGCCAAAGACAAAGCAGGCACGGACGGTGTCGTTCTGATAACCGGGTCTCTGTATATGGCCGGCGAAGCGATGGAGGTATTGAATGTCTCAGAAAGTATCTTGTGAAGTTTTAGACCGTCTTACAAAACTGTTTGAAGGAACGGAGTCCCCTACTGCTCTGGCTAAAAACCCTACCTGGCATGCTACACCTTTTACAGTGCTTGTATCTACAGTACTGTCGCAGCGGAACAGGGATGAGATAACATACGCCGCTTCTGAAAAGTTATTCAAGAAATATCCTACGCCGGAAGCGCTGATGAATGCAGATCTCGATGATGTGAATGAGATAATCAGCAATGTTAATTTTCATTTCAATAAAGCGAAAGCGATCAAAGAGATTTCTAGAATCTTATGTGAAGAATATGACGGCAGGGTTCCGAAGGACATCAATGAGCTGGTAAAGCTTCCCATGGTGGGAAGAAAAACCGCTAACTGTCTTTTAGGATATGCATATAAAATTGATTCGATCTGCGTTGACACTCATGTCCACAGGATATCCAACAGAATCGGAATGGTCAGCTCTAAAACTCCGGAAGAGACAGAAATGCAGCTTCAGAAGGCTGTGCCTAAGAACAGGTGGCTGGAGATAAACGATCTCTTTGTCAGGTTCGGGCAGGAAGTCTGCACTCCGCAGAGGCCTAAACATGATTTATGTCCGCTGAAAGATCTGTGCATGGAATTCAAGAAAGAATCAGAGTGAGATCACATGGGCATCGACATCAGGGTTACAGACATAGGTGAATACATCACTCAGAACAGCTGCGCTGTGAAGTTTAAGCTCCGTGCTGATAAAGCATTTACAGAAAATAATTTCCCGTACTATAATTTGGTAAGAAGTCCTATCAACCCTATCTTGATCGAGGCCGGAAGATCTGCCGAAGAAAAAGTTTCATATATTTTAGAAAAAAAATATGATATTAAATTCCTTAGTTATACTAAAAAATCCAGAGGAGTAGACTTTACAGACTGGGATTCTTTCATCAACTATCTGAAAAATGCTGAAGAGGGCAGAGATGTCTTTATGAGAGAAGTTGAGATATCTCATGACGAAGGAACTTTCACTCTCCACGGGCAGATGGATTTTGTCATTCTGCGGTGGATTTCCGGACAGCCGGTTATACGCATCTTAGAATGCAAGTCCAGTAGGAAAGACAAGACTTATCATAAGATTCAATTGGCTTCATATGTCCTGATGATCAAACAGAAATTTGCAGAAGGTGTTGTAATATCAGGAGTCAAAAGGGATGTTGCAGTTGAATGCGCAGTTGTAAGGGTGGAAGGGCATACAGGCATTCAGGATCCTCTGAAAACTCAGTCTCTGAACCTTGAAAATGAAATGATGGATCTGAGAGAACTTGTAGATGGGAATGGTCCTCTTTATGCTGCTTATAATTCTGATTACAATGACATTGATTACTGTTTAGGATCTAAATGCAGTATGTGCACTCATTCTGCAATCTGCGCTGCTGAAAGCATTAAAGGCAGAAAGATTGAGCTGCTCGGTCTTTCCATTTCAGAGAACAGAGCATTGAAGCAGTCCGGGGTATGCACTCTTGACGACGCTGCGAACATAACTCTGGATAAATCTGAAGAGCTCAGAATGAACCCTGCTTTCAAAAGCAGCATCTCCACTCTCAAAATAGATGCAGAGACAAAAATGGCCGGCTTGCTTGGCGGAAGCAGTTATCCCCTTCAAGCATATAAAAACAGAGATATTTCAACTCTGCCTGATCATGTCCAGGGAGAAAGCAGCCTAATCCGCATTTACTTAGATGTTGAATGGGATCCTGTGGAAGACAGGCTTCTGGGTGCGGCGGCTCACATCACCGATTCTGAAAAATATATTTACTTTGAAAAAGGAAGTAATGCCTGCCCTGACCTCAGGGAATGCACCCCCTCCAAAAGCGGAATCTGTGAAATGACCGCCGAAGAGGTTGCAGTCATAATGGAATCAGCTTGGACAGACTCAGAAGATAAAAACGATCTGAAAGAAAGAGAACTATTGGAGAAGTTTTTTTCAGACATCTCAAACATTCTCATCAATGTGGGAAATGAAGATGCCAGAGCAGTTCACTTCTATGTATGGTCTGAATCTGATATGAGGCATCTCATAGACGGCTGCAAGCGGGCCGGCGGCGATGTGCTGGGTAATCTAGTTGAACTGCTGGGATGCAGGGCTGAGTGCACCCATAATCTGGAACAGGTCATATTCACTCCCATTCAGAATGAAATCAAACGTAGGATTTCGATAGGAAAAATTTCTCAGTCTCTGGCATCAGTCACCTCTTTAAGCTGGTTCGGATGGTTTTTCCACTGGAACAGGAGAATTGGAGATGAAGAAGTCAATCTCCGATATTGTTTCAGACAGGATATCTTTGATCTCATAGCCAAGCTGGAAGAGAAAGACGGGATATTGAATTCTTCCAATAATGGAAAGTATTATGAAGTCAGGGTAATGACTGATTCCCTGATATCCCTTCCATACTGGCATATGATGTGGGACCCGGAGACGGTCTGGAATGTCAAAGACAGCAGAGCCTACACAGCAATGACAGATTATAGAAGAGCAGGAAGGCCTGAATATATCAAAGAATTCATGAAGGCCAAATGTCAGGCGTTGAGATGGTTTGACGAACGCCTGATGCCTAAAGAAACAAAATCTGGAAAGAGGCAGCCCACACTGGTTACCAGTAAACCTTTCATCAATCTAAAAGAATTAAACTGTTTAAAGGAAGAATTTAAATCAAGATACTCTCTGAAACAGGCATGTCTTGATTTTCTTAAGTTAGACCACAGCATGAAGGAAGCAGAATGGCTGTCAAACAATGCCCGCTCTACATTTTCAAGAGTTTTGGAAGATTCCTGCCTGCCGCTGAGAAATATAAATCTTTCACGAAATGAAAATAAAACAACAATGTATGCTCAGATCGATCTTGATACCTACGGCATTGAAAAAGACAGGTTTCTTGAAGTATGCGAATTTGAAGAATCAAGTTTCGTCCGAGTTATCCCATACTCAGGCAGCACAGACTCTGTGGATTATTCAGTAAGAAAAGGAATAACTGCAATAATTAACAAAATTGATTTCATTACCGGAGAAGTGGAAGCTTCAGTGTTCTCTGGTAAATCGACAAACTACATTATGAGCTCTATACCGTCTGATTTTGATGAGTGCAGTCTGGGAATAGCTGTATCCAGCATATCTGATTTCACCAGTGAAAAAGTTTCTAAATGTATAACTGGCTCATCATCGCCGATCTTTGAGTGGTTCGATCCTTTGTCGCCTGCGGTTCCTCCGAAGACAGCGGTGCTGCCTGAAGATAGGTTAAGTTACGACAATTTATTGTATGAAGCTAGTAGCGGAAGGCTTGATGACTGCCAGAGAAAGGCCTGCATAGACGGTCTTGAATGCAGGGTGCAGCTTTTATTCGGTCCTCCAGGAACAGGAAAAACAAATACCATGGCTTATGCGGTTTTACTCCGTCTGATGAAGAGCGGAAAAAATTCTATATTCTTAATTTCTGCAAATACACATACTGCGGTAGATGAGCTTCTATCAAGAATCAATAACGTTGCTGACAGCTTTATTAAAATATCAAGCCGGCATGGTGAACACTTCGTCAGACCTTCATTTGTACGTCTGAGCGATATTCCCGAAGAAGGAGAAATTAACCCTAAAGATGGAACGGCAGCGCAGAACCTCATCATTGAAGGAAGAACAGTCTTCTGCGGTACCGTCGGCCAGATAATCAAACTTTCAGACACTTTGAAAGATGAAGGATTTTTAGTAGATTCATTAATTGTTGACGAGGCCAGCATGATGATATTTCCTCATTTTCTGTCGCTGGCATCTCTTCTTGATATCAACGGGGATATAATGCTGGCAGGAGACATTCTGCAGCTGTCTCCAATCACTTCATACGACTGGGATAATGAACAGCGGGAGCAGATCGAAATCCTGAAGCCTTATCAGAGTGCGTATGCTGCCGTAAGGGGTCTGTGCAGGCAGTCTGATGATTCTATATGCCACACAGTCTATCAGTCTCCTCTTACCGTCACATACAGAATGAATCAGGAATGCACCGACTTAATATCAGAAATATACAATGCTGAAGGCATCGATCTGGTATCTGCTGCAGATTCAAAATGTTATAAATCTGCCATTAATTCCTTTTCTGATATCTGGAAGGGAAGAGGGGTCTATCTGGTGCTGCACGATGAGCACGAATCAAAGAAATACAATCCCTATGAGGTATCAATAATTCAGGATATTTTAGGATATAAAGATGAAAAAGAGGATGCAGCCGTCATTACGCCGCACAGGGCGCAGAAAAACGCATTGAGAAGAGTTTTAGGAGATGCTGTGCCGGTAGATACTGTAGAACGGTTTCAGGGAGGCCAGTGCAGTACGATAATTGTGTCGGGAACGCAGAGCGACGCCGCCGAAATCAGCGGCAATGCGGAATTTATTCTCGATCTTAACCGTACAAATGTTATTTTCTCCAGGGCAAAAGACCGTCTGATCGTTGTATGCTCAAAAAACCTACTGGATAGCATACCGTCTGAAGCGGATGAGTATGAGAATTCCATACTTTGGAAAAAGTTGCGTTCTTTCTGCAGCACCACAGTATTTAAAGGAGAATATAAAGGACACTGTGTAGAAGTGAGAATACCGCCGTTAGTTTAAAGTGAGAGTTCGGTAATTATTATGTTTAATGCATATTGTATTCTACGTACTGATAATCTATCTTATCCTGAACCTTATAGCCCTGTTAATGTACAGGTCCGATAAAAGGAAGGCAGAAAAGAATCAGTACAGAACATCAGAAAATACTCTGCTTTTGGCGGCTCTGATCGGGCCGTTCGGTGCCTATGCAGGCATGAAGAAGTATCATCATAAGACGCGTAAGCTGAAATTTAAACTGGTTTTTGTTTTCATGGCTTTGCACATTATAATTGCGGCGCTTGTCATTTTTGAGTTTATGTAATGGGCTCTGTGATAAATCTGTAATATGTTGAGGAGAGAAATTAATGGATGAAGATTTATTGAAAAAGTACTGGTCCATCGTAAAAACTGAGCTTGAAGATTTCAAGCCAGGGCCTAACGAAGACTGTAATTATTATCCTTGTCATTTTAAAGGGCAGGACTGTGCCTACTGCTACTGCCCGTTTTATCCCTGCATGGATGAAAGGCTGGGAAAGATGGTGCGTAAAGAGGACAGCGAAGAGGAGGTTTGGAGCTGCCAGGAATGTTACTGGACTCACAGAAGTGACGTCGCCAAGCTGATCTCTGAAAATTTTCCTTATTCTGAAGAACCGCCTTCTGACGAGTTCAGGAATGAAATAAAAAAGAAGATTGAAGAAAAATGCCCTGTGTCGGCAAAACCGCTAATGATACTGGGAGCTACATCCGGAGCTGGTAAATCAATACTTGCCAGTGCATTCTGCCGCGTATTCTCAGACATGGGATACAACGTTGCTCCTTTCAAATCACAGAATATGTCCCTGAATTCTATGGCTATAGCAGACGGGGAGATCGCCAGAGCTCAGTATCTGCAGGCCGTAGCAGCCAGGACTGAACCTGAAGTCAGTATGAATCCCATCTTGCTCAAACCGCAGGGCGATGACGTATCTCAGGTGGTTGTCAACGGTTCTGTTTACAAAAATATGACTGTCGCAGAGTATTATGAAGACTTTACAATCAATGAAGGCGTGGAGATTGTGACAAACGCCTGGGAATATCTAAGGCGCACAAGAGATATCGTAGTTATTGAAGGCGCAGGATCTCCTGCAGAGATCAATCTTTCAGAGTGCGAACTGTCAAACATGAAAGCTGCAGAAATCGCCAATGCTCCGTGCATTTTAGTCATTAATATGATCAGGGGAGGAGCATTTGCTTATGCATACGGAACTATTACTCTGTTATCGGCTGCACACAGAAAACACATCAAAGGAATAATTTTCAACAACATGCATGGCTCGAAAGAATGCCTGAAGCCGGGAATCGAGAAACTGGAATCAATGCTGGGAATCCCAGTATTGGGGGTGATCTCTCATATAGAGCACGCTCTTCCAGAGGAAGACTCGCAGGATCTTAAATCTTCAAAAGACGGAAACGAGATAGCCATTGTCCATCTTCCCAGAATATCAAATTTTACAGACTTTGATGCTTTGTCTTTAAGCGGTGTGTCAGTGAAGTTCGTCAGACAGCCCAGTGAATTGCGCTCGGCCAGAGCCATCATCATACCGGGCACTAAAAACACATTTGCCGATATGGCTTGGATGAAAGAGAACGGATTCTTCGAGACGCTCAACGACCTGCGTGGTAAAGTACCGATTCTTGGAATATGCGGCGGATATCAGATTCTTGGAAAGAGTATCTATGACACAGAGGGAATCGAGGGAGACGTCAAAGCGGCGGAGGGCCTGGGATTCCTCGATGTTTCTACTGTCTTCGATACTACTGATAAAAAGACCGTTCAGGTATGCGGACGTCTGGAAAACGGTGAAGACATAAGGGGCTATGAAATTCACATGGGCAAGACCGAAAGCCATGAGAAACCCCTCATAACACTTGACGACGGCAGTCCTGAAGGTGCAGTTTCCCCTGACGGAATGGTCATCGGAACCTATCTTCACGGCATATTTGATCTGCCCCCGTTCAGAGAGTATTTCTTAGACAAAAGCAGCATCGTGAGCAGTGAAGACATTGACTATGATGCTGAAGTTGACAAAGACCTTGATCTGATGGCTGAAACACTCAGGAACAGTATAGATATGAAAGTAATCATAAAAATTATGGAGGATGGAGTATGACCAGCCTTATGGTTCAAGCCACATCTTCAGGTGCAGGAAAAACAACATTGGCAGCCATACTCTGCAAGCATTTCACTTCTAAAGGCGTCAATACAGTTCCTTTCAAAGCCCAAAATATCTCCTTGAATTCATACGCAACACAGTCTGGAGGTGAGATAGGCATGTCTCAGGCATATCAGGCCTGGGCCTGCAATAAGGAACCTCAGACAGATATGAACCCAGTTCTGATAAAGCCGCACGGTCCGGGACAATCTCAGACTATATTGGGCGGAAGGCCTTTTAACGGCACAAGCGAAGAGATCGACAAATACATCGCAGATGCCTATCTCCGGTCTGAATTGGACAATGACCTGGTTATTATTGAAGGGTCCGGGTCTCCTGCTGAGATTAATCTTGTTGACAGAGCCAACATGGCGGTTGCCGATATGGCCGATGCGCCTGTAATTCTCGTTGGAGACATCGAATACGGCGGAGTCTTTGCTGGTCTTTATGGAACTTATTCTCTGCTGAGTGAAAAGCACCGTCAGAGAATTAAGGCATTCATCATCAACAGGTTCAGGGGAGACATGAGTCTGCTGATCCCGGGTATTGACAAACTTGAAAAAATGATCAATGTTCCTTGTGCAGGGGTGCTGCCGCATGCAAATCTTCTCTTTCCTTCAGAAGACTCGCTGGATTTCATTTCAGGAAGAGGCACTGAAGCGGAGGGAACCGATATCAGAGAAGCGTGGCTGGAGAATCTGGAAAGAATCTATGCTATTTCTCAAAAATATCTTAATTACAGCCTGATAGAATCTTTTATTGATAAGTAAGGTCAGAGATATCTGACTTTACCATCTTTTTCTACAGGACTCAGTTCAAGCGAGACCCATAAGCCGAGGGCTTTTCCCAGATCGTGAAGGTAGTTTCCTGCAGCCATTGCATTTCTTTCAATTACTGCAGCATATCTGTTCATGATGTCTATTGTAGGAAGATACACATCTCTTCTCATAATCTTGTCAACCTGGAAATATCTTGACCTGTTGTCCAAGGATGAGTAGTCTTCTTTCAGAAATTCCGGTTCTTCAGTGATTACCGCCTTTGAAAATCCTAAATTTACTGAAGCTGACTCGATAGTCCTGATTTCTTCTAAAATTTGTCCCAGGCCTCTTCTGCCGTTCAAAGGGTTGTTATGAAAGTCTTCCACTCTTACATCTGGATGGTCTGCCTTAGCGGTTTTTTCACATTCTCTTACCATATGAAGGAGCTTTCCCATTTCATCGAACATTGTGAGCATAATCGAGAATGCCATTCTGTCTCTACCAGGGAATTTATCCGCTTCTGCCAGCGTATGGAATGAATTGGCATTTTCCAGTATATGGTCTGCAAGTGCAGCTGTTGTAAAAAATGCTTCGTCCCTGACAATATAAACTACATCCGGGTTACTGCTCATAACGCTTTAAGTGGGGAGCAAATAATTAAGAGTTTTCCCTCAGGATGATTAGTTTATTACTGATTCGTCTCACTTCGTCAGATTACTTGTTTTTCATTATCTGCGCCGCCTAAAGCTGTGTATATGTTATATTAACCACTTCCGCGTGCAACCACATGTCCCCGGGGGGGGGGGAAGCAATATGTCAGCTATCGAAATAAATAATCTTGTCAAAGAGTTTGGCGGAGTCCGCGCCGTTGACGGCGCTACCTTCTCTGTAAATGAAGGAGAAGTGTTTGGACTTATAGGACCAAACGGCGCAGGCAAAAGTACGACTTTGCGTATGATCTCAACTCTTCTGCAGATAACATCTGGAACGATCACGCTGTTCGGGCATGATGTCGCAACAGAGCCTGAAGAAGTAAGGAAAATCCTGAGCTATCTGCCTGAGGAATCAGGAGCCTATAAGGATCTCACTGGAAATGCATATCTTGAGTTTTTTTCCAGATTCTTCGGAGACGGCAAGGAAGCACAGGAAATCGCTGAGCGCGGCAAGGCCATTTCTGGTTTAGGAGAGAGGCTTAATGACAAAGTCAATACTTACAGCAAAGGAATGACCCGCCGTCTGCTCGTCGGCAGAGCTTTAATGTTCAAGCCCAAACTAGCAATTCTGGATGAATTAACATCCGGCCTTGATGTCTTGAGTGCTCAGAAAGTCAGGGCGACGGTAAAACAGACTACGCAGGAGGGAACGACAGTAATTGTATCATCTCACAATATGCTTGAAGTAGAGCTCATCTGTGATCGTATTGCATTGATCGCAAAAGGAAAGATTTTGGAAATTGGTACCCCCCAGGAACTAAAATCCAAATATGAAGCTTCAAACATTGAGGAAGTTTTCGTGAAGGTGGTAGGATGAAACCTTTATTGAATATCCTGAGAAAAGAACTCAAGGAACTGGCAACACCTGCAACTTTCATCCCTGTTATAATTATCGCAATTCTTTTCGCCTCTCTTGGTGGATTGATGGGTGGAGTGACAGACGACCTGACTGAAAAGCCTACTATCGGCATTGTAAATCAGGACAACAGTGAGTTTTCTGCAATTGTAGAAGAATCACTAATTGAAGATTCAAATATCATAGATCTGGCCGGGACGACCGATCTCAATGAAATGCTTGATAAGGTAAAAGAAGCCGGTGGATCAGCTTTAGTTTTAATTCCCGAAGGCTTCAGCGATACTGTGTTGGGCGGGAAGCAGGCATCTCTGGATGTGTATTTCATCATGACTTCCACTGGTCTGCTGGCATCAGTACCTTCCGCTATGGTCACGGCAGTCATAAGCCAGGCTTCTAATGCACTTTCATCATACATGATTACCAGCATGGGCGGATCTTCTGATATACCCGTCAGTGTAATCCAGAGTCCGATAGCGCAGGGAGCTAACGTCAACACATACTTCAACGGAGATATCATGGAGGGCATAACTCCTGATTTAGTGAGTGCATCACTCTCATCTAACTCATTCATTGTTCCTCTGATTGTAATGATGATCGTTATCATGGCAGGCGGAATTGTAATCTCTTCCATGGGTATGGAAAAAGAAAACAAAACCCTTGAGACTCTCCTGACAATGCCTGTGAAACGCAGCCACATAGTAATAGGAAAGCTCGCTGCGGCTGCAATAGTCGGTTTGATCATGGCTATGATTTACATGGTTGGAATGATGGTCTACATGGATTCTCTGATGTCTGGAGCATCGATAGATTTAGCTCAATACGGCATGTCTCTGGGAGTTGCAGACTACCTGCTGCTGGGAATATCTTTATTCCTTGCGATCATGTCCGCTCTGGCTCTTTGTATGGTACTGGGAATATTCTCCAAAGACTACAAAACAGCCCAGGGATTTACCCTGCCTATAACATTCCTGGCAATGGTGCCGTTCTTTGTGACCATGTTCTTTGACTTCAGCAGCCTGCCTTCAGTCGTTCAGGTTCTGGTATTTGCAATTCCATTCAGCCACCCGATGATGGCAATGAACAACCTGATGCTGGACAACTATTCGATGGTGTTTGCTGGAATAGGATATGAACTGGTATTTGCAGCAGCAATGATTGTAATCGCAGTCATTCTGTTCAAAAAAGATATCCTGATAACAGGCCGTTCAAAGAAAAAGCTTCCCAACAAATCAAATCATGAGGAAGGGCAGTAAGCCCCCTCATTCATTTTCTTTTTTTGAAACATACTTTTCATACAGAGTCCAGAGTCCCCACACTATCAGGAAAATTCCTACAATCCAGTTGAGAAGGTCTCTGAATACAATGACCAGGATACCAAAGATTATGGCTATGATCGCCAACCACAGACTAGAGTTCATGCTTTGTTTAATCGCTAAGTGCAGTTGATAATCTCATTGCGACTTCACAACGAAAAATATTCTGATTGGCGTCAGGACAGCGTTAATTGTTAGCTTTTCGATAAGACAGGTATGTTGAGGTATGAGTAAGATTTTTGAACATCATTCATTCTTTTCATTATTTGATGATTTTTCTTTATTCATTAGTTCGTATTCCATTTTGATCCGTTCGTTCTTTTTCCGTTCATCAATATGATTTCTCAGAAGTCTAAGAGCAAGTTCACTTCTTCCATTGTATCCATCTTTATGCACAATCTCATCGATTTCAGACATGAAGACATCTGGAACGACAACTCTAAAAGATGACTTATCAGGCATTTTTCTGGGCATCACGCTTGTTATTTGATGTCAATTGATAAGATATAATGGGTACATTTTGCACAACACGCAGGATTAGTTATATAGACACATTGTAAGAATATAAAAGGCTATAATAAACTGGCAATCTCAATTGATAGTTATAATCTAGAACGATTGAAGACAATGGCTAAAGAAGACAGCTGCGATAATGTGAATGAACATACTGATGAATTGTTTAATGATGCGATGCATACGAAAGATGATGTTGAATTCATAGTTTCTCTTTCAAAATCAATCGTTGAACAGCTTGACATAGATGTCAGATCTAGCGGTTGCATGTCAAAAGTGATTCAATCACATTCATCTTGTGCATATATTATTTTGACAATGGCCGTTTTTGAAATAATCAGAGTGAGGAAGGTAAATGGTTTAGTGGTGTAAAATTGCTAAAGTAGCACCCTTCCTCTAATCTTGATCTTTGACATTTGTATTATAATTATTCTTACCATTCCGTGCCTTATTGGGACAACGACGCCCGAAAATAAGATGCCGTGCCTATACAAGGCTGGCTGATTTTTGAAAATAACAGCCGGTGAAAAAGGCACCGGGGCAGAAACAGACTTAGATGACAAGGATATCTGCTGTTTTCCCAGGGTGCAGGAACTAGCATCATTGAGAGAAACAGAAGCAGGGTTTTTCAATGGAAGCTTAGGTCCAGTTTTGAATACAGGAATTATAAACGCCTACCCTACAATTACTGGATCTATTTGGATGGAACTCTATTTGTGGCAAAGAAGCTACATTCTGTCTTTGTGGAGTAAGAATGCTGAATCATCGGTCCGTCTAAAAAATCTATGAAACGTGATACAAAGTAAGAATCACTCACTCTGGGATTGCAGCAAAACTGTATTTTCCAGAGCTTTTTTGATTTTATTCTTGTTTTTTATTCAGCCGCTGCAGTTGTTGGTATATTTCACACTCGTTTTTGACAGCAGTTTCATGTCTGTGCCCATTAATGCATTTTCTGATCAGGCCAGAACAAAATCTCAGTATCCATTGTAATCGCCGTCAGCGACAAGTTTGTTGATTTCTGGCATCAGTTCTTCTGGTACTAATACCTTGAATGCAACTTTCTTCGGTGGTTTTTTTGGCATTGAGTATATTATTGCCTTGTGGCTTATAATGGATAGCTTCATAATGAGCTAAATGCTTGTCCTACGGAGGCATCAAATGGAAGAAGAAACTTGTGAATTGACGTATTATTTGACCGCTGAGCAGTATGCTGAAGCGGAAAAAATGGCGAAAAAACATGGATATGACTCAGTAGCAGATTTTGCTCTGTATTGTATGCAGAAATATATCAAGGAAAGGGAAAAATAAATCCAGCTATGACCTGGAGAGCCGTTCAAGCGTGATCTATCATTTCTTAATGAAAAATATGACTGATTTCTCCGGCTGACAGATATTCAAATTCTCGTTACGCATTCTTGCACGGAATCATGCTGAATCCAAGATTTTTCTACGACTGCATAATCGTCTGGTTTGCTTCTGCAGATAAACAAAAAGGTTGCAGTATGTTCAAAATTTTATTACGGTTGTCTGAGTCAGTTATTATATATAAATCAAATTAAGATCTGCTGAACAAATATTATCTGGCATGTATCCAAAACTAATCCAGTCCATCACACAATATTTAAGTATCTGGCGGATACTCTTCCTTTCTTGGAGACAACATATTGGCATCGAATACAGCATACAATAAGTTCGGTAATGATCGTAAGCAGCAATCATCAAAGAAGCGTCCTAAAAATCAGACTCCAAGGACTTCTATGCTCAACCTTCACAGACTCGGACCATTCAAATATGATTTAAGAGAAATTCTGAACGCATCTCCTATGGATAAATCAATGATTCCTACAGTGGTAGCAAACATAATCGCTAAAGCATCCAGAGTGTCAGTCAGGGAGACAAAAGAGTATATCCGCAGCATTGAAGCGGACGGCGTGATTGATAAGATTGCTGCCGATGACACCTGCACATTGTTGGACCGTTATTCAAAGTGGAGATAAGCAGCAGATATTTTTAGCGGCTGATGACAACTTTGTTTTCAGTCGGAAATCTGTGTTTTGTAGATAGTAAGTCGCCAGTGGAAAGTTAAACAATGCTAGTACTGCTTGTTTTTCATCTTGTAATCACAGGATTTTTCATTCTGTTGGGCGTAATCTTCTCCTGGGAAAAAGGTGCTTTTCTCATTGCAGGCTACAACACAGCATCTGCAGAAGAGCAGAATGAATATGACGAGAAGACGATGTGTAAATTCATGGGCAAGCTCATGTTTGCACTGGCTGCCTGCTGGTTTGTAGTTGCTTCCAGCGAGATCTTTAATGAGACTTTTCTTATCTGGATCGGACTCAGCCTGTTTTTTGCAATTATCATTGCAGGAATCATTTATGCCAACACCGGGAGAAGGTTCAAAAAATGATTTTTGAATAGGTTCAGAGTTTTACTTGTGTATATAGAATACTGAGTTCATGCGGGATTTGTGCAACCTGCACCATGCCCGCTGAAACTTGTGAAATGAAAAATTTAGAGATAGTAAATCTCTGTTTAGTTTTTGTAAGGTCTCGCGCCTAAGCGCTTTCCCTTAAAGTTCATCTGGTTTAATGATCGAAGCGCACGCATGGCAACACTTTTGTGAAGCTCTATCACAGATGTCTTAGCTCCGATTGCTATCTTGCCGATCATCATCTCATTTATCCTGGCTTTCCTTATCAGGAGCTCTAAGATTTCATTGGTTGTGGTTCCTGTAGAGCATCCGGCTGATATCTCGATGTTAACCATGCCGAAGATGTCTGCCATCTCATCGAAGTCAAGAACCTCCTGAACGTTTGCCTTTATTTTTCCTTCAGGATTCGGAACTTCAAATTTGGGGATCTTGGCCTCTGTGAACGCTTCTACTGCTTCAAGAAGATGCATTTCATCTGAGGATACAAAAGTTATAGCTCTGCCTTCCTTGCCTGCTCTTCCTGTACGGCCTATGCGGTGGACATATGTTTCCGGGCTGTCGGGAATGTCATAATTGACAACCATCACAACACCTTCAATATCCAGGCCTCTTGCGGCCACGTCAGTTGCTACCAGAATGTTTGTCTTGCCTGACCTGAAGTCTTTCAAAACTCTTTCTCTTTTAGATTGGGAAAGGTCTCCGTGAATTGCCGCTACCGGGTATCCGTATGACTTCAGTCTTTTCTCGATCATATCCACAATGAATTTGGTCTGTGCAAATACAATCGTCTTTGGTTTATTGGCCTCAAGAATCCTGCACAATGCCCAGATCTTGTTTCTTCTGCCTATAGGCACATACATCTGTTCTGTATTGGGCAGAACCAGAATATCCTCGGACACGGAGATCGTCTGCGGATCCTTCATGTATTTCTCGCTGAGAGCATGTATCTCGCTGGGCATCGTTGCTGAGAACAAAAGAGTCTGATGGTTTCTCGGAAGTTTTGACAGCACATACTTGATATCATCAATGAATCCCATGTCAAGCATTCTGTCTGCTTCATCCAGCACCATATATTTTATCTCATTCAGATCCAGCGTGCCTCTGTGAAGATGATCAATAACTCTTCCAGGAGTCCCTACCACAATGTCTATGCCTTGTTGCATGGCATTTATCTGGGGCTCAATCCCGGCTCCGCCGTAGACTGACAGAATTCTCAGGGAGACGTACTCTCCCAATCTTTTCATCTCCTCAGAAACTTGAATCGCAAGCTCCCTCGTGGGGCATAAGATAAGGGCTGACGGTTTCTTCTTAGGCTCAATCATCTGCAGCAGCGGGATCCCGAAAGCTGCGGTTTTTCCTGTACCGGTCTGAGCCTGTCCGATTATGTCGCGCCCTTCCAGAATGATAGGTATTGTAGCGATCTGGACTGGAGACGGTTCCTCCCAGTCCATGCCTCTTATTGCATCAAGTATGCGGTCGTCAATACCTAATGACTCGAAAGTTTTAAGCATAATTCATCACACGATAATTACTGTCCCCCAGTTAACTGGAGGAAATTATGAAGTGGGATAAGCAGAGTCCATATAAAACATTGTATTATGTTTTTTCTGAGACCAGTTTCTTCAGCTCGCTTACAGCTTTCTCTATATTGGCTACGCTGCCCTTTCTGCATTCGTGCCTGAATCCTAATTCATCAGCAAATTTTTCCGATAGGGTCTGGAAACATCCGCTGCTGTCGACACCGGTGTCGATATACAAACATCTGGAATAAGCTTCAAAAACAATGTCCATGAAAAAATCTGCCGGGTATCCCTGATCTTCCAGCTCATTCAAGTGCAGTTCTTTGATGATGCCTTCTTTTCCGATTTCCGCCCACCCGGGAGTGCTGAACCAGGTACCTGTGCATATCTTCTTTTCATTTTTGTATTCTTCAGGGCCTATGACGGCTTCTATGCAGTCTACACCTTCAATCATTGCTGCAGGTATGTCAAGTTCGTCGGTAAAATTCTCCAAAGCCTGGCAGACCGCATACCCTACTAATATGCCGTCGACATCTTTCTTGACATCATCAATTACTTCTAGAATCTTTGACTTCATCTCTTCTGGATATACATGGAGGCTGAACTCCAGATACTCCTTTCTGACAAAATCTGGATCGTCAGCCACAAGATGCTCTATTTCTTTTTTCAAAATGTCGCATGCGACAATGCCAAGCTTCATACAAATGGACATTGCCGGCATCGATGATATTTGTTTCTCACTGCGCTAGAAGCAGAATTTGATTTAGAGTGTAAGCACATCAATCAATGCTAAAAATGGTTAAAGATCCGCTGACATCATTTATTGAGTTTTTTCTTTTCTTCAATAATCTTATATTCTAGCTTCAGTGATTTTTGACGGTCTCTTTCGTCAATATAATTTCTCACTAATCTCATTACGAACTCGCTTCTACCACCATACAGATCTTCTTCTATAATCTCATCAATACGAGGTAATAGCTCTTCCGGAACAGTAACTCTGAATGATGTTTTATCTCGTGGTTTCTGTGGCATTGCGACTATTTATCTGAGATCTCTTTATATCTTAAATTGGACTAATTATATACTTACGATAGTACAACACGTAGGGATAAATATCTGATGCATATGCAGATTTATGACCGATTTCGAACTTGAAGAATGTGATCTTGGATCAAGGCTTGTAAATACTTTTCTCAAACGAGGGTTTACTAAAAAGGAGCTGCTGGCATACATCAGATACGAAGAAGGAGAAGATGAATACGACATTGCCGATGGTCTGGGCATTTCTTTGTTTGAAGCACGAGACTTAATTTATGAAATCTATCAGAAGTTTCCATTATGCTTAAAATCAAATCTGCCAGAAAAGCATTAAACTAAGAGAGTCCTCATCAATTCTCTTTGTCTACACCATAATTTGAATTGAAGCGTCAGAATCAAAATCATTCAGCTCTTTAATTTTGCTTAGAAGACACAGTGTGAGGAAGGTAAATAGTTTTGTGTTGATCCATCACTGAAATATTAATACAGACAATGTCCTTCCTCGCTTATGTATCCTATTAAGTATGTTGATACTTTGGATAGGTTCAATCGAATGATCTGAAGATGCACCAAAGTGAAAATCCAAAGTTCAATGGATATAGTTTGTTTCATTCCATTGAACCTGGATCTTTTTATGGAGGGACCGGAGTCTCGTTAGAGAACATTGTTGATTTCAGTCTTCTAAGAATGATGTAAAGAAGTCGTGGTGTTCTTCCTCTTCTTCCAGAATCCTCTCAAAAAGATGCCTGGTAGTAACATCATGCTCTTTGACAGCCAGCTCTATGATGTCATTATACAGCTTGATGGTACGCTCTTCAGCTTCCTGATCCTGTTTCAGCTGTTCTCTGATGTCTTCTCCGCCCAGAACAATTTCATAAGGTTTTGTGGTAGGAATTCCGCCCAGGTAATTCAGTCTCTCTGCAATCATTTCTGCGTGTTTCATTTCTACGATTGCAATTCTTTTTATCTCGTCGTTTGCAGTGTATCCCTCTGGCTTCTTCCATACAACATGCTGCCACATGTACTGGATGCTGACCTGCAGCTCGCCGGCGATGGCATCATTAAGCATTGCCTTCATTTTTTCTGAACCAGCGCCTTCCTTGATATCGTTCCTCTCTTGAGTCATCCCTAACTCATTTGTAGCATGATGGACTTGAACTTTTTCATTTTTGAGAATTCATCATGTAAACGCTTTTCAACTAAAGTAGGATATATGCATAGCATAGGCAGGACCGCTAATGGGTGAATTGTGCAGCCTCAAAAACATTGGAAAGGTGGTTGAACAGCAGCTTAATCAGGTTGGCATTAAAACAATTGATGAGCTGTGCGAGACCGGCAGCAAACGCGCATGGCTATTAATCAGAGGAATAGACGACTCCGCGTGCTATAACCGCTTATGCGCTTTGGAAGGAAGCATCAGAGGAGTAAGGTGGCACGATCTTCCTGATGATGTTAAAAAGGATCTGAGAAAGTTTTATGACGATTTCAGCCACGGAGATGAGTAGTGTTATCATCACTTCAGTGATTATTGATACACCTTGATGTATTCTGAGTGAATACATATAATTTTATTAGTATTTAGAATCCTAGTGGCATCCATATATATTGTTTTATTATTCCTGCAAGATTGTTATGTGTCTGGATGTCAGCATATAGACCTCTGCGATATTTTTGACATTGCTATCAGTCAGCTGAAGCTCTGTTGAAATTTCTGGTCGTGTATGATGATGTTTAGAGACTAAGTTTCCTTGAGAGGAAACAAAATAACAAACCCCCAAAACAAAAATTTAGGTGAGTATATGAATAAAAAGAGCAAATTGATATTAGCGTCAGCTGTATTTGTTGCAGCTTTGATGCTTCTTGTACCTTTGTCTCAGGTAAACATGCCTGGGGGGGGGGTACAGGAAAATCACACCTCTGACTCA
>CAJKRY010000010.1 GCA_905202485.1 uncultured Methanomassiliicoccus sp. | reverse complement strand
GTCATTATGATATGGATGTTACAGGGAATTATTCGCAGATTATTCTAAATGGAAATATTTCAGTCGAAAACGGAGCCATTTTAGAAGCCTGTGGTTACGTCAAGGGTGACGGTCAAATAACTGCAAAGAACGGCTCAGAAGTCAGAGACACTTATGTGGTTAAAAATTGGAGGGGAGGATCACAAGCATCAGATATGTACAACAAAACAATTTTCCCTTTCAATGAGTATGATTGCAATAATATCAGATGTGCACTATACATTGAAACTTCTGCATCACTTCTTGGGAATGTCAAAATGTATGCAAGCTCCTCTTACCATTACACAAGATTCCCTCAAATCAATCAAGCAAATGGTTTGATAAGACTTGCAGACGGAGCACACTTGATTAAAACATACGATGCCGCAGCAAGCAACGGAACTTCTGCTGCTGATACTGGAAGAACAACGATTCAGATATATGGCGGAGCTACATTTGCCAGCAGTGCATTAAAGCTTAAACTGAGCATAATTACTATGGATCTATCTACTGATAAATACATTTATCCAGTAGATGGAGACATTTCATTTGAGCTTCACAATGGAGACTATATATTCAACAACGATTTCAAATTCCTAACGGGAGCAGCAGTTACCGTAGATTCTGATGCAACATTAACCGTATCAGAAGGAAAAACTGTAATCTTCTACAATGAATTCAATGATGTGGATAATACAGATAATACAAAATATCCAGACAGACCGGCTGCTACTCTGACTTTGAATGGAACTTCTACACTCTCTATTCAAGGAACATTTGCAGGAATTGTAAATTGTGAAACAAATGGGAATCAGGTAACAATCGGACCGAATGCTGTAACTTCAGGTGTGACAACAAATGAAGCAAATGGTTACAGAACCGGCATTAGAACACTCACATTCAACATAGATATTCGGATTCCACCAGCTTAAACTCTAAAACAAAAATCAAAACCTGCCAGTTCAATCTGGCAGTCTCAAACATGATACAGTAATATACACAAACTCGTCAAAAACCAATATAAATGTCTGACAACTCAACATACAAACACAATCAAAATACAATTTAAAAATCATTTCAATTAAAATTTAAACAGTTTAAAAAGTTTAGGAGGAAAAATAAATGCAAAACAAACATAAATTGATGCTTGCAATGGGCATAACATTGCTGGCAGCATTCTGTTTCATTGCAGTCGGAGCATTGGATGATTCCAGCTCAGACAGCAGTGCAACATTATCTGCAGAGAATACTGCACCTGCAGCAAGCATAGGCGATACTACTTACAGCACGTTGGAAGAAGCATTGAACGCAGCAGTAAGCGGTCAGACAGTTGTGTTAATCAGCGATTACACAATGACTTCAAATGCAACTGTGAAAGCAGGAGTATTTCTGCTGCTGCCGTGCATGGATAACGATGTCGGATATACTTCAACAGGATTCAATCCTGACGGAACATCTTCATCAACTGCAGATCTAAGCGTACTATACCGCACTCTGAACATTCCTTCCAATGTGACATTAACAGTTGAGGGAGATGTCATGGTCAACGCTGTAACGGGCAGACCGGCAGCAGGAAACTATCTCATGGACATTACCGGAGGATACGCTCAGATCAACCTGGAAGGAAGCATCCTTGTTAAAAATGGAGGTCTCTTAGACAACTACGGTTACATCAAAGGAGACGGACAGGTAACAGCAGAATCAGGAGCAGAAATCAGAGATCTGTATGTTGTTGTTCACTGGAGAGGAGGAAGCCAGGTAGCAAACATCCTAGGACCTCTTGCAGCTTTAGGGATATACAAAGACTGCTACCCTATAACCGAATACAACTGCCACAACATCGAATCTAAAATCGTAATTTACTCAGGAGCTTCATTCACAGGCAACGTCAAGATGTATGGCAACAGCAGTTACAATTACACAAGGTACCCTCAGATCGATAATAACAACGGATTAATCAGATTAAGTGCAGACGCATACTTGATCAAAACATTCAATCCTTCCGCAGTCAACGGAGCTGACAGTGACAAAGGAAGAGTCACGATGGACATTTACGGAGGAGCTACAGCAGGCAGCAGCACTCTTACTCTCGATCTAGGATCGTATGGAAACAAGACTCTGACAACGAGCAAGTTCACATACCCTGTTGACGGAGACATCACAATCGGTCTGCACGACGGAACATATACTTTCAACAATAACTTCAAATTTTTAACTGGAGCAGAAGTGATCGTATATGAAGACGCATCAGTAGCAGTTCCTTCAGGAAAGAAGGTTGTGTTCTATAATGAGTTCACAGACGTTGACAATACAAGCACAACAGAATATCCTCAGAGGCCCGCAGCATCAATTCTGCTCAAAGGAAACTCAACTCTGAACATTCAGGGAACATTTGCAGGAATTATCAAATATGAAACTTCTGAAAATCAAGTAATCACAGCTTCAGGTTCAACGACAACAGGAGTGACAACAAATGAAGCAAACGGTTACAAGAACGGTCTCAGAACTCTTACTTTCAACATGGACATTCAAGTCCTGGCAGTTTAAACTCTAAACAAAAATCAAAACCTGCCAGTTCAAACTGGCAGTCTTAAACCACTTACTAATGACGGCACTGCTTTAAAGTTCTTACAGAAGAACTGACGCAGCAAGATCGGCATTTTTTGCTCACCAGTCGGTCTTGCTGCGGAAGATCTCATGGCATCAAGAACATAGCAGTGCCGTCTTACTCGATATGAGCTGATCACTCATAAATTGCATTACATTTAATAAATGAAATTTGCGCTACAAATTCAGCATTAATCTTCAGGATCATCAATGTATTCCAGTATGTCTCCCGGCTGACACTTTAAAACTCTGCATATTGAGTTGAGTGTTGAAAATCTGATAGCCGAGATCTTGCCTGTTTTTATGTTTGACAGATTTACGTTTGATATGCCTACTTTCTCTGCCAGATCGTTTAAGGATATTTTCCTGTCCGCCATGACCCTGTCTAATCTCAGTATTATCGTCATATCACCTCACAGAGTCTGATCCGATTCGGTCTGGAGATACACTCCATACTGGAATACAAGAGATAAGCAGTACATTGCCACGGCTGCAAGCACCATGAAGAAATTTATGCTGATGGTGGACTCAATCTCAGGATAAGTTATCTTCACCACAAGATTCTCTATAATCGGGACTACCAGACCGGCTATGAAAACAAGTACTGATATGATTTTTATGTACTTGACGTTTTTAATTGTAAACGGAGTTCTTTCTTTGCTTATTGCCTTCATGAGTTTATATACAATTCCAAGAACCAGCAGCATGATTATTGATGTTACAATCAGCATAACGATAAGCGGAATGATTTCCGACTCAGGAACTCCTGCGTCTATGATCTCCTGCCAGGATTCAGGGAAAAATAACAAAACTGCCATTGCAAATGCTACCAGCAGGAATAGTGCCATAACTACGATGATACAATATGAACCGTATCTGCAGATTGTCTGAAGCCTTTTAAGTTCAAATTTTTCGTTCATAGATCATACACTTTTGCTGAGCTTAATCGGTCAAGTATATATAACATTATCTTTAATGTTTTTCAACAAAGATTTAATGATTATCATTAAATACTTAATGCTTAATGTGAGATTAGATTGTGCAAGAAAGTTGCCAATTTACAAGCGGTAATCGTATGAAAGAATTACAACACTAAAAAGATGGTAAGAAATTATGACTTCAGAATATCCGATAGAACTGATAAACTTAAGAAAAGAATACGGTACTTTTGTTGCTGTAGACAATCTCAGCCTCAAAATTAAGAAAAATAGTTTTACTGGGCTGCTGGGACCGAACGGGGCAGGCAAAAGCACCTCTCTGAAAATCTTAACAAACCTCACCACTCCGACTTCCGGATCTGTGGAACTTAATGGAATTGATGTCAACAAGAACCCCTGGGAAGCGTTACTCACCGTGGGAACTGTAGTCGAGACGCCTGAATTTTATCTGTACCTTACTCCCAGAGAAACGTTCAGATATCTCGGGCAGCTGCTGGGCATGAGCTCTGAGTCCATTAAGTCTGAAACAGACACAATTCTGGAAAAGGTTAAAATGACTCAGTGGGCTGACAAGAAACTCGGAACATTCTCAAAGGGAATGAGACAAAGAATTGCTCTCGGTCAGGCACTGTTAAACAATCCTGACATAATCATTCTTGATGAGCCTACTTCTGGATTAGACCCGAGAGGTATGGCCGAGATGAGGGAAATCCTCAAGACTCTCAGAAGCGGCAGCAAGGAACTTACTGTTTTAATGAGCTCTCACATGCTGCACGAGGTCAGCGATTTATGCGACCATGTAGCAATGGTTGATCATGGAAAACTTCTCGTTCATGATGAAATCGATAAGATCCTTGGAGATTCAGAATCAAGAACTGTAATCGTAAAGACTGTGGAAAAG
Organism: uncultured Methanomassiliicoccus sp.; assembly: GCA_905202485.1. Classification (GTDB taxonomy): domain Archaea; phylum Thermoplasmatota; class Thermoplasmata; order Methanomassiliicoccales; family Methanomassiliicoccaceae; genus Methanomassiliicoccus_A. Next base: position 67,973 of record CAJKRY010000010.1, on the reverse strand, counting down.
GCAGACGACTCTATGATTGAAAAGATCAGCGGACTTCCGAACGTTGTGAGCGCCCGCCTCTATGACAACGGAATTGAGATACGCTTCAAAGGCGGCAAGTCTGAACAGATGAATCTTTTCAACGGTCTGGCAAACATAAACATCTCAGTCTACAGCATGTCTGAGGATTCGAATGCGTTAGAGAACAAATATCTCAGTTTAATTAAGGACTCAAGGTGATTTAATGTCAGAAACTCAGAATGCTAACTATACCAGAATGAACGGTGGCATAGTCACCTACCTGAAGCAGTCATATGTGGTAATGAAAAATGAGATTGTTAAGTTCACCAGAGGGAAGAAGATGCTGCTGTTCACAGCGCTTATCTTTCTGGTGCTTATCCTGCTCACTGCAGTACCGTACATCTTAGGCGAAGGGTTATCAGATAATGCTACAGAGCTGGCAGCCAGCTATTCATCATTCATTGCTCTGATTGTACTGCTGTTCGCCACTCTCTTTGCATCTACCTCGCTCGTTTCTGAATTTGAAGAAAGAACTGCCTTAATTCTCTTCACGAGACCGGTAAAAAAGTCATCTATCCTTCTCGGAAAGCTGACTGCATCAATGGTGATCGGAATTGCATTCCTTGCATTCTACTACATATTCACTTCAGTAGTGTCTTTAGCAGTTGCAGGGTCTGTAGATGCAACTCTCCTGACATCATTCGGTCTTGCAGTTCTCTACCTGTTCTGCATGGTGGGAATCGCTTTACTGATAAGCTCTGTGATGAAAAAAGGAAGCACGGCAATAATCATTACCTTCGTGATGTCACTGCTGATCTTCTCAATCATATCCTCCCTGCTGGGTGCGTATGATGTTGAGAATTGGTGGTTACCCGACATAGCATCAAGTGCAATCTTTGATGTGTTCGGCTTCACTTTCGGCGGTATGATGCCTGCTGTTACAGTAGATTTAGTTCAGACATCCGGTGTATTCATCGTCTGGGGTCTGGTTACTACCGTAATAGCATACTTCCTCTTCAAAAGGAGAAGTTTCTAAGCCGAACGCTCAAACCTTTTTACGCCTGATTGCTCTGTATCACAGGACGTCAGGCGCATCTTTTCTTTTGACGACAGCTTCTGTAGAATTTATCAGAACAATCTCGTCTTTTTGATTGTAGACAGTCATTTTAGTTTGTATGACGCCGTTGTACTTGTTTCTGGGATATGTTTCTACTATCTCCACTTCTCCGCTCAGAGTGTCCCCGGCAAAGACTGGTACAAACCACTCAGTATTGAAACACTTCCCGGCTACAAGGCCATCTCCCAGAATGTCCTGCTCCTGAAATTTTCCCCACATGACTAATAGACTCATCATTCCGGAAGCGATTATGCCTTTAAATCTGGTGGTTTTAGCATACTTCTCATCGGTGTGAAGAGGAATGTTATCATACTTTTTAGCAAAATCAATAATGTCTTCTTTTGTAATCAATACACTTGGAATTTCATACTTCCGTCCGATTTTGCATTCTTCCAGGAACATCAGCCTGACATATGCTTGTAGTTTATACAGATTGCTTCCAGAGACATTACTCTGGATATGCATCTGTAATTTTACTGGGACGTTTTTTCCAGCTACCCTGGTGATATCTGATCAGCGACGGCAGCATTCCCAGCATCCAGCCGATCGGAGCTGCGTACCATATTCCAGAGTAGCCGAAGAGGCTTGCTAAGATAATCGAAAGCCCTACTTTGGAAAGCAGTTCAATTATTCCCGACATTAACGGGATTCCCAGTTCTCCCATGCCTCTCAGAGTGTTGTTGTACAGCAGGATCATTCCCAGGAATGGATAGAAACATGCCGAAGTGCAAAGGTACTGATAAGCTATGCTGACCACGCTGTTGATTTGAGAATCTGCATCTGATATGAACCAGCGTGCGACATCATCTCCGAAATTAAAGATCAGTGCCATTGATGCGAAGCTGAGGAAGATTATCAGCACGGCTATTTTTCTGAATCCTTCTTGGATGCGGGCTGTCTTGTGAGCACCTATGTTCTGTCCTGCGTATATCGAGAATGCCTGAGACAGGTTTATGAATGCCAGTGTGGCAAACTCTTCTACTCTGATTCCTGTAGTGTAAGCCGCAACAACCGTGGTTCCGAAACCGTTAATCACGCCGGTAGCTGCCATTTCCCCTACAGAAATGAAACAGCTCTGCAGCCCCATGGTGACTCCCATCTTAGTTACAAGCTTAAGCTGCTTGAAGTCCGGTCTGAATTCGCGGCGGGATATGTGGAATATCGGATATTTTTTTATGATATAAATTATACATAAAACCGCAGAGATCGCCTGTGAGATCACAGTTGCTATTGCGGCACCGGCAACTCCCATATCCATTCCGAGTATGAATACCAAGTCAAGGACAATATTGGAAAATGCAGATATTATCAGGAAGTACAGAGGAGTTTTGCTGTCGCCTATGGCACGCAGTATTGCCGCCGCCACATCATATGCCAGCTGTGCAACGCTGAATCCGATGCATATCTGGATATAAATTACAGACTGGTTTATGATCTCTGCCGGCGTCTGAAGCAGTTCCATCAAAGGCCTTGCACCGTAGATACCGACAAGTGAAAGAGCAACAGCGCATATTGCCGAAAGGAATATGGCATTCACTACGGTCTTTTTGACCATTGCCTGATTGCCTGCTCCGAAGTGATGAGCCGTTACGATTGAAAATGCGTTCGTCAGGCCTAACATGAATGAGATCATGAAAAAGATCGTAGAGCCTGTTGCTCCCACGGCTGCCAGAGCCTGAGATCCAAGCGTGTTTCCTACGATGAGCGTATCAACAACACTGTACAGCTGCTGAACAACCCCTCCGATAATCATCGGAAGCGCAAACATCAAAATTAATTTGAGCGGACGCCCTTCTGTCAAATTCTTTACATGTCCGTTCGCAGTCATTTTATCATATATTTTTTATTATTTATGGCATTCCCAAATCTATCAACTTCCTCATTTTTTGAATCAAGCTCATTACTATTTTTTTACTTACTGGCTTATTCTCATGGTCATCAACAATCATGCGCTCTATCATCACATCGCATAAGAATCTACAGCTCAGATTATCGAACTTGATCGTAACAATTATAATTCATATAGAATTTAATATAAACACTCCGATTACTTTTAGAAATTATATTTCGTGTTGTTTTCAATTCGTGAATGAAATAAACTAATAGTATGTGCTGCGACAGAGGACCATGGGAAACAGCAGAGGCATGAATTTTGACGACATCCATGCCGAAATACTCAGATTGAAGAAGAGAGCATTAAAAAAAGCAAGAAGAGAAACAAGACGCATCAGGACAAGGAATGCCCTGAGACGGTGGAAGCGCTCTGTAAAAACTATGCTGAAACAATGATCAGGTTCTATTCTCAATCTTGATCTGGCAAACTTCCATAGCTTGGAGAGCAGTCAAATGATTCTCTCTGCTGGAACCGGCGCAGCAGGAAGCATCTACTGACACTTCTGTTTCAGGAAGGAAGGACTTTATGATCATTGCATTGGAGATCACGCAGATATCAGTGCAGACACCTATCAAGACGATTTTTCTGATTTTATTCTTTTGATCCAGCGACCTAAGAATCTCTCCTAGTTCAATTGATCCAAAAATGTTTTTGTTAACAGGCTCGCATTTTCTCAGTTTTTCTATCTGAGGATGCAGTTTCCATCCTTCTGTTCCTTCTATGCAGTGCACAACCGGCAGATTCTTTCCTTCCTGAGTTTCAAGATAATTCTTATGGTGTGTGTCTCTTGTAAACATAACTCCGCCTTTGAATTCTTCAATCTTTTTTGCAACTTTAGGAACAATAGACGCAGCTTCTGCACTGCCCAGCGGACCATTGATAAAATCATTCTGCATATCAACTACAATCAGAATATCCTGCATAACCGTCTCTTCATAATCATTTTGTCAATATATTGTTTTTACCGGTTGTACTGTCTGAACAGGAAGATCTTTGTCCATACGCAAGTATAAATACAACTCTGATAAAATCCGTATCAAAGATTACGGAGATTTCAATGCTTATTAATTTTGTCAGAGGATTCTGCATGGCAATCGCTGACAGCGTGCCAGGAGTTTCTGGAGGAACCATAGCGTTTCTGCTCGGTTTCTATGACAAATTTGTAGGCGCATTTAATAACATTATCTCCGGAACCAAGGAACAGCGCATTAATGCCGCTAAATTCCTGTTGAAACTGGGAGCAGGCTGGATTATCGGTTTCGTAATCTGCGTCCTTATCTTGTCGAGTGTTTTCCAATCAAACATTTATCAGATCAGCTCTTTATTTCTGGGATTGATTATCTTCGCAATTCCTGTCATAATGATGGCTGAAAAGGAATGCCTCAAAGGAAAATATGGCAATCTCATTTTCACAGTAATCGGTATCATCATCGTTTGTCTGATTACATATTTCAATCCAGTGTCGGGCGAAGGCAGCGCTATAAATCTAACTCAACCTTCACTTGAGTTAGCATTGTATGTATTCATCGCGGCAATCATAACCATCTCGGCAATGGTTTTACCAGGCATATCGGGATCTACTCTCCTCTTAGCAATGGGGCTTTACCTGCCTCTGCTGAATGCTGTAAAGGAAGTAATTCATCTAGACTCTTCATACCTGCTTATGCTGGGCATATTTGCGCTAGGTCTAATCGTCGGCATATTTTTAGTAATCAAGATTGTGAAACACTGCCTGGACGCTTACCGTTCACAGACTGTTTATTTGATTATAGGCTTAATGATCGGTTCCATTTATTCCATAATCATGGGTGCTACAACCTTGGAGGTTCCGCAGCCGGCCATGTCTCTGGGTACATTCCACATACTATTCTTTGTATTGGGCGGCTTGATCCTAGTGGCGCTGGAATATATGAAGAAAAAGATGACTGATGATCAGCTTGTCTAATCCTAACGCCAACGATTAATATCCGCTTGGTCTTTGGATATATCAGGTCATAATATGCGCTTTGAAGAAATTACCAAAGATACAGAGATCCGGGCATCCGTCCGTCATAAGGATTATGCAATTTCCAAGGTGAAGGAGTTCCCTAAACAGAATGACAAGATTTTTGCAGTGATCACAGACGGCAGGGAAATAAGCGTTATAGCAGAGTCAGATCTTGATCTGGACTGGATTTCGCAGGAAAAACAACTGAGGATCATCAGCTTCGACACCAAGCTTCCTTTTGATTTGATCGGCTTTCTGGCATACATCACCAAACTTCTTGCCGACCAGGACATCAGCATCTTTGCGCTGTCAGCCTTTTCAACAGACCACATCTTTATGAAAGAGAAATATCTGGAACGTGCTGTTGGGGTTCTGAAAGAGAACGGTGTAATCATTGATGTAGAATAAGCAGTTTTACACAGCAAATCCAACGGCTTTCGTATTTTTAGAAAGCCCCTTCTCTTCTTAACTCTGCTTTTTGGGATAGTTTTTTTAATATTCATACGCAATGCGCAGTCAGTGAGACCATGGATCAAACTGTAGTTTCTGAAATTCAAACAATCGTAGGAGAAGGCAATTTCTCTACAAATATCGCAGATTTATACACCTATGGCTTTGACGCTTCTATTCATCATGTGACACCATCTGTTGTGGTGCGTCCATCTTCAACATCAGAAGTCTCAGCCATATTGAAAATGGCCAACAAATACAAGATTCCGGTTGTCCCCAGGGGAGCCGGAACCGGTTTGTGCGGCGGAGCAGTGCCACTGAAAGGCGGCATCGTCATGGACCTTACCCGCATGAATAAAATCAAAGAAGTCAGAGTTCCTGATTTGTACTGCGTGTGTGAGGCCGGAGTAGTTTATGATAAACTCCAGAAGGCACTGGCACCCTACAAATTCACATTCCCCCCGACCCCGGGAAGCGCTGAAGCCTGTACAATCGGCGGCATGGTCGCCACCAACGCTTCAGGAATGCGCGCCGTAAAGTACGGCGGAACCAGAGATTACGTTTTGGGACTGGAAGTAGTTCTGCCGAACGGAGACATAATCAGGGTAGGAACAAGGACACTGAAAGATGCTTCTGGATATCAGCTGGAAAAATTCTTTGTAGGCAGCGAAGGAACTCTGGGAGTAATTACTGAAGTAACTCTGAAGGTAATTCCCAAGCCGAAGAAAATGGCCATGGTTCTTGCCGGCTTCGACTCTTTACAGAAAGCAGGGCAGTGCGTATCAAACCTTATCGCCAAACCGCTCCTGCCTTCTGCCATGGAACTGATGGATTCTACATGTATCCGTGCAGTCAACAAGGCAATCAATGCTGGACTGCCTGATGTCGAGGCCCTCTGCATGATTGAAGTTGACGGGGATCCAGAAGTCGTAGCAAAAGAGCTTGTGGAAGTTGCCAAGGTGGCAAATGATCTCGGCGCTGTAGGTCTCGACCAGTCTGATGACGCCAAACAGATGGCCCAGTGGACAAATTCCCGAAAGAGCGTCATGTCTGCCCTTTCTAGATACGGTCAGGGTTTGGTGTCAGTTTCACTGGCAGATGACATGGCTGTGCCAATTTCCAAAATCCCGGATGCTGTCATGGCATTTGCAGAAATTGCAGAGCGTAACCACGTCATCGTAGGAACATACGGCCACGCCGCAGACGGAAATCTCCACACTAAGATGCTTTTGAATCCTGAATCAAAAGAAGCCTGGAAAAACGGCGAAAACGCTGTACGCGAGATCTTTGACACCTGTGTAAGACTGGGCGGAACCGTCACAGGAGAACACGGCGTCGGTATCTCCAAAGCTCCTTACTTCCAAAAAGAAAGGGCTTCTGCTCTGGGAGTCATGAAAACAATAAAAAGGGCATTGGATCCCAACAATATCATGAACCCTGGAAAACAGCAGGAATGGGAAGAAGGATGCATTATCAAGCACCTTCGTTACCCATGTGAAGACCTTTAAATCCACCAGCCCATGTAAACACCAGCTGCCATGACAACGGCAGCTGCCATTACTATAATATATGCCGGGAGGTTCCATCTTAACACCTTGTAACCATCAAGCGGCGGTACCGGCAGTAAGTTGAAGACTGCAAGCAGCAGATTGATGGAGCCTACCAGGTATAAACCGTAGCCGACCAGTTCATTTACGCCGAACAACTGGGCAATCAGAATGAAAACTATGCCTAAGACTAAGTTCGTCACCGGGCCGGCTATGCTGATGTGCCCGTTCTGCTTTTTGCTGATCATTCCCTGAATGTACACAGCGCCCGGAGCTGCAAACAGAACTCCCAGTACTGAGAAAAAGAGTGCTACGGCCAGACCCATCGGGAATGACCTGAACTCTGCCCAGGCCCCGTTTTTCTGTGCCACGAATTTATGTGCCAGCTCGTGTAAGAGGAATCCGCTTAATACTGCAACAAATGAGACGAGCAGATAGAATCCTAAGTACTCTGCAGTACTGAGGCCGATTATGTATCTGTCTCCCAATATTATTCCTGAAAACGCTAGAGTAAAAGCAATAGTCAGCACTACAACGGAAAACAAGATATGTCTCATTTCCTCCTTGCTGAATTTGATTTTACCATAATCCGGTGGAATGTTCATCGGTGCCGGTCCGTACATCTTTTCACTCATCTTCTAATGAGTGTATAAACGTTATTGGTCCCATAGCAACTTTGAAGTAGGATACATTAATCAATACATATGCCTCAATTCGAGCATGGTAAGACTGCATTCAGATGGTGCGACCAATGCGGTACTCTGGTTTTAGGAAGAGAATGCAGCGTGTGCTCTTCTGCAGGCAGAGAATTCTCAGTTTCCAATCCCGGTGATCTCAGGCCCTCGATGGGAAAAACAAACGATCTAATTGCTTCTCTTTTCCGCAGGTATTTCGGTACCGACAAATTCCTCAAGGGAAAGACGATTTTTCTCAACAAGACTGCTGGTGAAGACCGTACTGATGAAGTAGTCGTGCAGGGAAGGGTAGTCGCCACTCTGCGTTATGACCTCAGAGGAAGAAATTTCACTCTTGATCTGAAACTTGACGGAGCAAGAATGATCTCCAGGGAAGCTTCGAAAGGAGTAGTTATACTGGCTAAAGACAGCGGCCATTTGAAAGGAAAGACCATTCCTGGAAGCTTTATCAAAGAAATCAAAGGCAATTTCAAAGCTGGAGATCCTCTGATCGTTCTATCTGGAAGCATGATCTGCAGCGCTGTAGCCAAGGCTGACAGTGACGAGGCATGGACTTCCAACAAAGCAATAGGTATAAGAGATGTAGGAAAAGGAGAACTGGAAGTTTCCAGCCGTAAGTCTTCCTGGACCGGATTTATCAATGTAAACAAGGCATACTTCAGCGAACTGGAGTCCAACGGCGTCTCAGACCTGAAGTCTTTCATCAATAACAGCGAACTTCCCGTGACATTATCATTCTCAGGAGGAAAAGACTCTCTGGCGGCATACGGCCTGCTGTCCAAAACAGGAAAGAAATTCTCCCTGATGTTTGTAAACACCGGTTTGGAGTTTCCTGAGACTGTGAGCTTTGTAGATCGATTTGCCAGAAACCACGGCGAAAGGCTGCTCATTGCTGATGCAAGAGATGCTTTCAAGGAGCAGATTGATAACTTCGGGCCTCCTGCCAAAGACTTCAGGTGGTGCTGCAAAGTCTGTAAATTAGCTCCTCTGACTTCGTTGATTGAAAGAAACTTTCCCAGAGGAACGATCACAGTGGAAGGAAACAGGAGCTTTGAGTCATTTGCCCGTTCGAATCTGGCATTCGTTTCAAGAAATCCTTTCGTTCCCAACCAGACGATTCTCAATCCCATACGTCATTGGAGAGCTATCGATGTCTGGGGATATATCTGGTGGAAGAATCTCGAGTACAACCCGCTCTATGACGAGGACTTTGAGAGAATAGGCTGCTACCTCTGCCCTTCCTGTCTGGAATCTGAATGGAAAAATACAGGCATCATTCATCCTGAACTGCATGATCAGTGGAATTCATACTTAGTCAGCTGGGCCGGCAAAGACGGCGGAGACTTCATAAAATACGGCTTCTGGAGATGGAAAGCTCTTCCTAAAAAAATGATCAAGGTTGCAGAGGAGATGAATGTAACTATTCCTAAGACACGCTCAGACGATCTGGATCTCAAATGGGTCAAGGGAGTCTCGCCGTGTCTGATGGGCGGTTACTCAGCTGAGGGGATTCTTTCTGTTCCTGGCGAGCGCGGTTTCCAGATGACTGCAGAAATGCTGAAGACTCTCGGCTCAGTCAAATATTCTCCTGAGTTCGACATTGCGCTGGTAAAGACCAAGAAGGGTGCGACACTCAAAATCTTCGGCGGAGGACAGATTGTTTCCACTGCACAGACGCAGGAAGAAGCTGAAAGACTCTTTGAAGACGGTGCCAAAGCAATCTTAAGAGCTCAGATGTGCACAGACTGCGGCATCTGCGTGAGAAACTGCAGTTCGCATGCCATAAAATTCACCAACGGTGTTGTGGAAATCAATGAAAAGCGCTGCACGCACTGCATGAAGTGTGCCGATGCCTGTGTGGTAGCACACTACTACGACAAACTGGTGTCCTGAAGCAGCACTCGAACTCACTTCTGTAATGAAGAAACTTGCTGGATGAGTAGATGAGTCCGAATAAGAGAAGGGAATGTATAGAGGATATTACATCTTAATGGGAATAATCGCCATTTGCCGTGGATCATCGCTATACCTTCCATGCCCTTCCTGCCTGATCATGTACCTATCCATACGGACTTTAATGGAAACATCACCGACTATGCCGGTAAATACTCCCTTCTAACAACCTCCACACATGGCTTAGTCATATGGCTATTTCTTTTTGGAATGTGCAGACTCATCAGGCTGTTGGAGGAAGATGAAAAGGTAAAAACTGGAGAAAAAGTAACTTTGATATGTTCAATAATCGGTTTGGCAGTTTTATCTGCCGTGGATATCTGGTTTGTCTATCTTGGCTTCACGCATGGATATTGATAAACCAGACTCCTGCTGCAAGTACTGACTTGGCTTTCTATCTTAAATTGTAAGATATGAATTCATATCTGCATGAAAATAGTGTTTACTCCTGCTCTGCATCTTTTTTGTATTTAGTGTCAACAACTGCTGCAAGTCCTATGCTGAGCTTATCGACATAAATGAAACTGCCGTCAAGATATACCTCATCTGTGAGCTGCAGGGAATCAAGCGCGTTATAGCTGTAAAAAGTATAGAAACGAACAGGACAATCCTCATAGATGCTTGGTCCTTTGATGCAAGGAGGTCCTACCCATTCATCCTTTTCCTTTTCCCAGAACTTTGGCATGTCTGTGATTATCTCTACAGCTTCCAGCGATTTAACAGGAGGTTTTTCTTCCGTGTTTTCATCTGCCTTAGACCGATACGCTTCATTCAAAGTATCCAATAATTTGTCATAATCATAGACTTCAGTATATGCCATTGCATTTCCGCAGATCTTCATCAATTCGCCGAGTGTAAGATCGTCATGAGGGCGTCTCAATGCTCTTTGTGAATGGTAGAAATCCAAATCTTTGTCTTCAGCGATTCTTTCAAGTATCGCAGTATCATGATTTTTTGCAGTATTTTTAGAGTCAAAGAACCAGTAAAGAACGTCATGAATCAATCTGCTGCACATTGGTGTTTGTCCAGGCAGTTTATTTGAAATATCTACTTTTGACACAGGAGTTTCTGGATCTAACGGCGGCATATCCATCTGCCTGTAAAGTATGATGTTTTTACCACCGTTGGCAAGGTACCAGTAAACAAACATCATCATGTATAATTCATATGAAGGATACTCTGTTGATACGAATCCGTATTCATACCACTGTTCAGAACCGCTGTCAACAAGAGCTTTTATCTTACTAACGCACGGAGGTTCTTTAATTCCGCGTTTTATGCTTACTGGACCAAGACCGAGATACACCAGATGGATACACCCGTGGGCTAATCTTTCTCTATACACATAGGGCATCAAAACATCAGTACCCATCGGTATGAATTCCCCGTCAATTTTGATATCTATAGTCTCAACTGGGCTTTTGATGGGAGGAAGATGTTCCATCATTTTTTTAAGAGGAACATCAGTTATTATTACAAATTCTTCAGGCATACATCAATCCGCCGTAAAGTGCATGTGCGGGATAGCTGCCACCTTCTTTATGTAATGTGTGGTGGTAGTGATAGAAACCAGCATCATTATTAGTTGTGCAAACGAGTAGAGTCTACAAAAAACTATATATCGAAACATCGTCGCGAGCCTCAGATGAACTTCATATCGATGCTCGCGGCCTTGATAGGCTTTGCACCGCCTGTGGCGCTCATGTTTATTTCTCTACGTAACTATACGTATCCTAAGGTAGAGAAGCCATATTTTAGCGACCCGACCTTTTTTGGAATGTTTGCTGTAGGTATCTTCCTAGGAGTGGTGCTCTACGCAGTGTCGATTGTAATTCCTGGTTATTTCTTCTTAGCATTCGTCATAGAAGAATTAGTCAAGCTGGTTATTCTCAATCTGCGCCGCTTCCAGCTTAAAGCCGACACACCTTTCTACGCTTTTGGTTTAGGTGCTGGTATGGCTGCAGCGCTTGCCTTTGGTACGATGAATGCTGCCATATCTGGGATGTCAGAATCAGGCGTTGAAATAGCTTCAGTCGTGATCATGATCATGATATCCGTTCAAACCGCACTGCTTACCATCTCTACCTCAGTTACAGTAGGTATCGGTGCAGCCCGTGGACGTATGTGGTCATATTTCGCTCAGGCAGTTGTCATTCACTTAGCAGTGTTCCTGCTAGGATACAAACTGACAATCGGCGGATTTGATACGATCGGCTATGTCCTCTACGGACTCTCAATAGTCTTCGTGTTCCTGTATTACTGGTATCTGTTCAACAAGATCTTTCCCTCGTATGTCAGGGAAGCTCTCAGACATCTTGCCAAACAGACTGCCAGGAAAGAGCGCAGAGAGCGCCAGCAGCAGAAACATTAATACTCCTTTACCTCAACTTTGAATCTGCATGGGTGCAGGAAAAGCAGTTGCGGGGATTGCCGCGATTATCGTCGTGGCTTCCTTGCTTTTCACTCCCGTCGGACATAGTTTTCTAGATTACGTTTTTGAACCATCTGCAAAGTATCCTGAAGAAGCTCAGTATAAAATGGACAGAGACATCTCCGTCACTCTGCCGAATGAAGGCATGACTTATACAGTTACAATTCCCAAGGCTACAGATTACGTGGTTGATGGAATCACTCTGCAGAAAGTGAAAAGTCAGTCTAGCGCGGACAATCATCTGGAATTTTCAGAGTACGGCATTGACTGGATCCGCTGGAGCGGAAGCGGAGTAGGGACATTTACTTCCACAATCTCCTATGATGTTGAATCTTATTCACACATCTGGGACATAGATGAATCAAATTCTCTAACAACCGACTACATTCAGCAAAATCTCAATGGTTCCCTCAGCAGCATGAAGGCATACCTTATTTCTGAAAGCGGCGACGGAAGCGAATGGATACCGGCAGTATCAGGCTGGAACAAAGGTTATGTGATATACACAGGCGGAGAAATAAAAGAACTGGCAGATAAGATTGTAGGAGCTGAAACGAACGTATATTCAATTCTCAAACTGATTTACGAATGGGTTGATGATAACATAACATACAAGGAATACGGTGGAATCCCCCAGACAGCATTGCAGCTTCTCCACAGCAAGCGCGGAGACTGCGACGATCAGTCGGTGCTGTTCTGCTCACTGGCAAGAGCCGCCGGAGTGCCGGCATGGCTGGAAATGGGTGCATTATACAACACTTCTAAAGGCACATTTATAAATCATGTCTGGGCGCAGGCATACATTCCTACAGTAGAAGGCGGTTCCAAAGTAACAATCGATGTTGTAAATGATAACTTTCTGGCACATACTTCGAGACTGTTTCATTTAGCTACCGATACTGGAGAGGGAGATTTTCTGAACATGTATTACAATATGTATCATTACACTTACAAAATTCAAGATTCTAAGATAACGACGTCGGACAGTTACAAGACATACGAAGTAAACGATTCTAAAGAGGTTCTAACAATCTCTAAGTCTTTCCCGGAATTTGACTTTCCTTCTTTCTTTTCCGCAGCGGATATGCAGAGAAAACTAGCATCCGCTTAAACCCTCTTATATTTTTTATTAATTCCTTTGTATGATATTATTGACGTATTTGTTGCGTTTTTATCTGTTTTTCCTAATGTTAAAATGATATAAAATAATGATTATATTATATATTATAAAATTTTATTTTACTGGATGGATGTACCAACCGCTTTGAAGCCAGTGTTTAAATATTTTTCTAAAAAACGCACCGTAAAGTATATTGGATGCATTGTTATGACTGTAATTTATGTGCGGGTTTAAGCAGGGAAATTTGATAAACCCGCATCGAGGAGTGAGTAAATGAGTTTAGATTTTGATGCAGTAAATGCGGATAAAATCTTGATTAGATACGATATAGTTGTCGAGTCAAGTGAGAAGCCGGAAGACATCGCAAAACAGTATCTGCCTGAGAACCAATTCTTAAGGCAGATTGCACAAGATGTCATGAACCTTAAGTCAAAGGACATTGAGAAGCACGTCAGTGAAGCTCTTGAGACCTTAAGCGCAGAAGAGATCATCGAGAAAGGTCTCCTCGCCGGAATGGATATTGTAGCTGAGCTGTACGGACGCGGTATTTACTACCTTCCACACGTAATGGTTGCATCTGATGCAATGACACGTGGAACAAGAGTTGCAGAAGCCGCCTTGAGCGGAGAGAGAAAATACAAAGGCGTAGTAATGATGCACGCAGCTGAGGGAGATCCCCACGATATCGGAAAGAATATCGCAGCAGTTCTTCTAAAATCAAACGGATTTAATGTAGTAGATCTTGGAAAAGATATCCTTGTTGACACCGTAGTTGCTGAAGTACAGAAACAGAAACCAAACGTACTTACCGGAACTGCACTCATGACAACCACCATGTCTGCATTCTCCAGGATTTCCAGCAGGCTCAAGGAAGTCGGAGTAGAACTTCCATTCATCTGCGCAGGCGGTGCAGTCAACAGAGAATACGTAGAATCCTTCGATATGGGTATCTACAGTGCAAAAGCTGCAGAAGGCCCAGGTCTTGCAAACAAGGCACTTGAGGGATGGGACTGGAAGAAGATCAGAGCCAACTGGGACGATATAATTAACGGAAAGGCATAAATGAGGTGATTTAACATGGCTACTACAAAATATACAAAGATGGCATATGCCTCTGCAGACGAAATGGTCTTCGGAGAAGCAAAGAAGCCAATTTCATACGGATTAGGAATTAAAGTAGGACAGGGCTTAGTTATCCCTGAGATCAACTTCGCTCCTAGACCAGGAAGCGAGAAGACCCCTGAGTCTCTTACAAAAGAATATGTCGACTACATTGCAACCGACATCATGAACAGAGCTGTTACACTCGGTTTCCCGTCTGTTCAGTTAGAAAACGAATGGATTTTCCAGATGAGCAACGAGCCTGAGAAATACGCAAAGCCCGTCGTTGCTGGTCAGAAGGCGGTCATTGAAAAGTTCCACGACCAGTACGGAATCGCTTGCGCTGTAAGGCACACCTGCGCCGACTCCCGTCTCCACGAACAGGGAATGAGGTTCGGACAGGACAAGACCCACAACTACCCAGAAAAGATGTTAGAATCTTTCGAAGTAGCCGCTGAAGCCGGAGCCGATGTAATCTCCATCGAATCTGTCGGCGGAAAAGAAATCTCAGACCACGCTGTCGTCCGTCAGGATATCAGAGGATGGCTCTTCGGTATTGGTTACCTTGGATCAATCGATATGGAATGGCTCTGGACTCAGATCGTTGACTTAGCAAAGAGAAAGAAAGTCGTAGCCGGCGGAGATACAAACTGCGCTGGTGCAAACACTGCTATGTTCATGGCTGGCGGATACCTGGACAAAGATGTTCCAAAGACATTCTCTGCAGTTACCCGTGCAATCGCTTCTGCAAGATCATTAGTCGCTTTCGAATGCGGTGCAACCGGACCTGACAAAGACTGCGGTTACGAAGGACCTATCCTCAAAGCAATCTCCGGTAACCCAATCTGCCAGGAAGGAAAAGGCGCTCAGGATGCCCACGCTGATCTGATGGGTAACTTAATCGCTCAGACCTGCGACCTGTGGTCAAATGAGTCCGTTGAATACCACCCAGAATTCGGTGGATCATCCGTTCAGTGCTGGCTTGGTGTAATCGGATACGAAGCTGCCTTAATGAATGCTGCAAAACAAATGAAGCAGGACAAAGTCCTCAGGGACGTTTACACTGCTTCCGACAGGTTCAGAGGAGCAGAACCATACATCCTTGCATACGACAACGCCTACAAGATCGGACAGGCAATCATCGAAGCAGGCGACAGCTACTACTTAAGAGCAAAAGCTGCCGGTCTCAAGGCTGCTGAGTTAATCAGGGACTCCAACAACAAGGGAAAACTGAAACTCAACAAGCAGGAAAAAGACACACTTAACAAGATCATCACTGATCTGAACTCTCTGCCAGACGAGGAAGGCAAATTCGTCGACTGGGCTCTCAAAGAGTACAAGAATGTCCCTGCATTCAACCCCAAGAACTACGAGCTCTAAGTGAGTTCAAATTCTTGAAACCAAACCCCTTCCCCTTAACTTTTTTCTATCGTCTATGTTCTCTTTAAAATTCAATAAAGCAGTTAGCGTAATTTTTAAATATAAGCGGTACATGCCTAATTTATCTCATTTAATCTGGCAGAAGTGCAGTAGTTCCTTTAAATTGCTGCGGGGTCTGCCGCCAATGTGGAGGCAAAACAATGGCAGTTAAAAAAGGCAAGGCCGCAGCGCGTAAGGTGAAGGACAAGTGGAAGGCAAAAGAGTGGTACAAACTCTATGCTCCCCGTATGTTCAATCAGGTTGAACTCGGAGAGACACCTAGCGCTGATCCAGCCTCGCTTATTGGAAGAAATATTGAAGTTACAGTACACGAACTGACCGGTGATTTCTCTAAGATGCACATCAAAATGCGCTTTAGCGTATCCGATGTAAACGGATTCGAAGCACACACTGCATTTATTGGACACGAACTCACCAGCGATTACGTTCGCAGGTTAACAAGAAGAAAGAGAACAAAGACCGACCATGTCGTTGATGTTCGTACAAAGGACAACTTCGTTGTTCGTATCAAACCCATGAGCATCACAGAACAGCGTATTCAGGCAGCTCAGGAGACCGCTGTAAGAAACATTCTTACAGAGACACTCACCACTATGGCTGCAGACATGTCTATCTCTGATCTCGTAAAAGCAATAATCTCTGGAGATCTTTCGAGAGATCTTTCCAATGCAGTTAAAGTAATCATTCCAATCAAAAGGATTGAAATCAGAAAGTCCGAAGTCATCAAAGCCGGAACTCCTGATGAGAATGAGTTAAGTATTCAGGAAAGGATCGGGCAGGAAACTGCTGTCGCTGAACCTGAAGAACCAGAATCCGAAGATGAAGCACCCGAAGCTCCAGCTGAAGAAGCTGTTGTCGAAGAGTCTGAATCTGAAGAGATTGCTGAAGAATCTGCAGAAGAAACCCCAGCAGAAGAAAACTAAACTTAACACTAAACCGTGCCGAGGTGGCTCAGCCTGGTAGAGCGATGGACTCATAATCCATAGGTCGTGGGTTCAAAGCCCACCCTCGGCACTAAGATCCCTCTTTTCTAATTTTGAAATATCGTGATTTTATTCTATGCGGTATTTGTCGTCTATTTTTTTGATATATCCACAGTACTGCAAGCAGACCTAAAAAGCAGATTACGACGCTGACAGAAAGAACGGTATCATTTTTGTCTGGCACTAAAATATGCACGAGTATCGGTATGAAATATAATGCACCATATGTTATCCACATTATTCCATTGGCTCTGTTGTATGCTTTGACATCTGTAATTTCAGAAGTATATATTTTTGATTCGGCATAGAAGTACATGGGGCTTTTTCTTTGATATGCATATATGCCAATCAACACAAAGATACTGCCTAAAATGGAATAAAGAAACTGTAACAAATGTGGCCTCTGCATCTATTTCCATAAGTCTCATCCTGTTAGATCATTGTCTTAATCTTGAGCTTTGAATCTTTTTCCAACTCCGCTGTATATACTGCTTGAAATCACAATCACGACAAACAGAATTGTTGATAATACTATTGCGGTTGATGTGCTAAATATTGTAAAACCAATTAATAGTGTAAAGAAAAATGTGTATGATCCAAGCACCCATGAAATTCCTAGAAATGATGTCATTTTTTCCATATCATATTCTTTGATTTCTTCATCCGACATCGTATTAAATCCTGCCATAGCTTCATATGATCCTGTGTACACTATAATTCCAAGAAAATGAAACATCGCACACATGAGCATGAGTATAATCAATCCATTGCCTATACGACCTGATGAAATGTAAACTGCAGTGATTACAGGTACGATGATCCAGACAATGCTCATGATCAACGCGTTTTTTCCTCTTCCTTTAATGTACATTGATAACCGGCTCCGTACTCAGACCAAGGCCCATTGCTTTTCATCCAATATGCATTACGCCCAATACTGCAATTGCTATGCCTGCAACACAAAAACCAATACCAATTATTTTAATAATCTTAATGCATTTTTTCAGTCCGATCATATCAATAGTTTCTGGAGTCGCAAATGGAAAGATATATATGGTTATGCCTAGTGCAACAATCCATATGCTTATGTAGAGATAAAAATCGCTAGATGTGGTTAATATTGTAACCAATAAAAATCCAAGCATTTCGATTACAATTAATGCTAAAAATAAATATTTGTATTTTTCACAATATGAATCAAATTCATCATATTTTTGTTTGCATGCATCGTCGCAGTATTGAAAACATGACTCTTCGTTGCAGTATTTACACTTCATATTTATCCCTTAATTATATTGTCAATACCCAAACTTGAAACCATCAATGATACACGAAATAGTCATAGCTAACCATATCAGCTGTGCAGCTATGAATACAACCAGTAGTATCCTTTCATAGCTGGGTTATTTCACTTCTTTTGGAGCCCATTTTGATATCTTATAACATATAAAACCTAATATTAATGAAATGATTGGAATGAACAATATTATGAATTTATTTCCATAGTGTTGTTCTCCTGTTCCATCATCAACTAGACTTGGTATGTTATCTAGTAGGAATAGAACTGAAATCATATATATGACCAGTGGTGCAAATGTTACAATTCCCAAAGTTTGATACAACCATCTGTTCATATTTTCACATTACTAAATATAAAAATAAGAAGATGACTTAAAAGTCATCAGTTTAAACTGTTTATCCAGTGGGCAATATCATCAATTACTCTTTGATCAACATTTGCCGGAGCATCATACACAGTTGTGTCGATAACATCTTTCTGAGAATCAGACTCCATGAATAGATGATTCAGACTGTCGTATAGATGATATGTTACATTATCTTTGTCTGCTAATGTTTCCTGCCAGAGAGTGTAATCTACATCAGCATACACCTGAAAATCATCTGCTCCCTGAAGGATCAGCATTGGAATTTCGAGAGCCTTGGCCATTGCGGCTCTGTCCACTGAATTCATGCTGTACCAATATGATGCAGGTTGTCCCAAATATGTAGCAGTGTCGCCTTCTTGAATATTCTTAATTTGTTGTATCTGCTGATCAAGTATAGCTATTGCAAGTTCTTCCTCAGCTTCACTGACTCCAGACTGTTTAATCAGCAATACGCTTTGATCATATGTTAGATCTTCTAAGTCGCGAAGAGTTCCAGCCATTGAAATTATGCCTTTTACTTCAGGGTTTTCATTGGCAATCATCGGAACCAGCATTCCGCCCTGGCTGTGTCCCAGCACATAGATCCTATTTGCATCAATATCATCGCGCTGAGATACCTGCTTTATAATTGCATTCACATCATACAGATACTCATCGTAGATTGTGGCATTCTCAGGGAATCCAGTTGCCCCATAATCATATGTGTGTTTATCGAACCTGAGTGAAGCAATTCCCTGATCTGCTAAACCATGAGCAATATCCTTAAGCGGGGCGTTTTCTGCTGCACCAATAGTTTCATTCAGATCCGCAGGTCCAGATCCAGCCACAAGAATTACCACTGGTGCTTTATCGACATTATTCGGCAATGTTAATGCTGCTTCAAGTGGATATTTTGACTGTCCTACACTGAGTGCAATTTCATGCCAGTTATCTGATGACTCTGCGTTGTATCCATTGGATTGTACTGCAAATCCTGCAATTTTAGATGCATCATCATATACAAACATTGTTTTTGTTAAAAACCTTGAGTATTCCTCATCAAGCACTACAGTATTGTATTCCGACCCTATTTCAACTATTGAATTATTTGTTTGAATATAATCTCCAACTCTTTGAAGAATTCCAGCTACAAGCTGCGTAAACTCGTCAAATGTTATTTCTGTTTTAAATGCATCTGATGCGTCTTCATAAACAGCACCAATATCGCCTGCTCTCAGCTCATCCATGTAATGTTCTGATAAATCAATCAGCTCTTGTTTTTCTGGTGCGACCGGCAATTCCTTGGCTTCGCTGGTATCACTTGAAATACAAACGAAGACGCTGGCTAAAAATATCACGATAGCAACAATGAATGCAGCTACCGTTGCCCACCTTCCTTCTTTTTTCACCATTTCACCTCTTTAAAATACACTTTAATCTGTAAATATTATAGATAATCCGAAACACACGATACTGGTGTTATTCAGCAGCACCGCGGTTTGAAGACATACGGAAATCTATTTTCAGCATATATAGTGTGCTTACTTTTTCTAAAGATTGATAAAAAATGTGAAAAGACCGCAGAGCGGTCGAAGAAGTTTTGCTCAGTCTCGGACTTACATTCCGAGCTTTTCTTTTGGTATGCCTAAGGCAAGACCATAGAGCTGAGCAAGATGGACAACCTGAAGGCCGTAGTCTTTGACATCTTTCTGTGTCCTGTCGAATTGGAGGTGACAGAATGGACAGACATCAATGATGTATTCAGCTCCTACGGCTTTCATGTTCTTCATTTTCTCTTCTGTGAACTTTGAAGAGAGCTCAGGGTTACCAGACCTTACACCGCCGCCGGCTCCGCAGCACATCTGCTTGTCTTTGTAGTCAATTGATTTTGCACCGGTAGCTTCAACGAGCTCATCGAGAATCTTCGGGCGCTCAGGGTCGTCAAGGTTCTTGAGGTTGCTTGGCTTGAGGAAGTGGCATCCGTAGTGGACTGCAACATTCACATCAAGAGGGTTGGTGAACTTTGCTTTGATAGCGTCAATTCCAAGATCTTTGTAGAATACTTCTGCGAAGTGGTGTACTTTGGTCTTTCCGTTGTACTGGAGCCCTACTTCACTGAGGATCTTGTTGACTGCTGCAAGCTTTTCAGGGTCGTTGTTGAGAATGTGAGCTGCATCAAAGAGTGATCCATAGCAACCGTTGCAGATTGTGATTATGTCTACACCCTGCTTCTCAGCGAGAGCGAGGTTACGGGCAGCTACAGCCAGCCATGTGTTCTGGTCGAATGATTTGATTACACCAGGGGCAGGGCAGCAGTTGGCGCCTTCCAGCTCAACGAGTTCAATTCCGAGAGCTTTACAGACTTCACGGGTAGCGAGTTCAACACCAGGGTACCTGGCAGGAGCAACGCATCCTAGGAATAAAGCGTATTTAGCCATCTTAATTACCTCCAACAAGGTCTTCGAATCCGGTAGCTTTCAGAATCTTCTTGACATCAGCCAGGGCTTTCTCGTCTCCCATTGTGTTTGCTGGTTTACGGGCAAGTCCGAGTGCTTCTCTCTTGTTCTCATATTCTTCGTTCAGAGGAACAGTGGCACCGAATTTTACAAGCATTTCTCCTACTTTCTTGTGTGGAGCAGACATTACGCCTTTCTCGACAGCTAAGTTTCTGAGAAGTGTGATTAAATCGACGATTTCAACACCGCGGGGGCAGCGCTCCATGCAGGAATAACAGGTTGTGCACATCCAGAGGTCGGGTGAGTTCAGAACTTCATCTTCTAAACCGAGCTGAGCCTTGCGGATGAGCTTTCTTGTCTTGTATGCTGTCAGTCTTCCAGAGGGGCAGCTTGCCGTGCATGTTCCGCATTGGAAGCAGAGCATGAGGGTTTCTCCCCCTTCTCTGGATTGCACCTTCTGTGCAAAATCCTGATTGGCTTGATCAATGGTAACCATAGATACACCTTTGAATCCGAGAAGTTAACCATGATATTTAAACGTAAACAAAAAATCAGAGTAGTATAACCTATTTAGGTTATATATTTCGAAGTCTCTTGAGTTCCTTTATTATCTTTTCAATGAATGAATTACTTCCAGAGTGTACTGCAGTAATCTCATGAGTAAGCTGTTCCAAAGGAGTAGCACTTTTTATTGTTAAGCCTCTTCTCAATGCTATAGATTCATTTATGAAAAAGCTCAGGCCAGAATCAACCAGAGCAGAAACAGAGGAAAAAGTTCTCTCAACCCTGTGGGGAATATCCTCTACTTCCAGATATCTGAAGCCTATCCTCTGCGCGCCGTATCTGAAATATGCATATCTTTCGCCGTGGTTTTCATGCAGCAGTCGGTCTTCTCCTATGGTCTCCCACTCAAACTCTTCAGCTTCAAAAAGATACAGAGGATCGTCAAGAATGATCAGGTCTGCAATGCCTGCTTTAAGGTCGGACAGATTCTTGGCATCGTCTGAAATCACAAGATTGCACTTTCCTTCTGGATCGACAGAACTCAAAGCACTCATCAAAAGTTCCTGAGAGACAGGCGTCCCGTTCACATTGAGAAAATCCTTCTTTTCCAGCCTGTTTTTCAATTTAAGATATTCTTCAACGATACGTTCTCCTTCTTCAGTCAGCCTGGAACCGGTTGCTTTGGTCTCCACTAGACAAGCGCCGGCCTTCTTTTCAATCTGAGACACGTATCTGTTCAGAACAGGAGTGGAAATCCCTAATCTGGTAGCAGCCTGACTCTGGCTCTTTTCCTCATTGACTGCCAGAATGACCTCCATCTGTCTGGGTGTGAGTGCATTACCATTAATTTCAACAGAAATGGACGGGCATATCTTCAAGGCTACCATGGATAGGTAATGAGTGAAAAATTTTTTGTAGCTTCCGGTGTTAAACCACCTGATGAATACTCTCGTTCTTGGAATAGGAAGCCCGATCATGAGTGATGATGCGATCGGTCTCAGGACTCTTGAGGAACTAGAAAAAATGAACTTGGAAGGAGTAACTCTTCAGGAAGCCTGCACAAGCGGTCTGGACCTTATTGAAGTCATGATCGGCTATGACAGAGTCATCATAATTGATGCAATTATGAATTACGGTGAGAAACCAGGAGCGGTTATGGTTTTAGACCGTGAGGCCTTCAGCAACAGTGTTCACGGCATCAACGCCCATGAGGCAAATATACCTTCTACGATTGAGCTCGGCATGAAGTTAGCTCCAGATACTTTTCCTAAAGACATAAAATTCGTGGCTGTGGAAGTAAATGATGTGTTTACAGTAAACGACAAGATGACTCCCGAAGTGGAAGCCGCCCTGCCGGAGGCTGTAGACACAGTTCTGAAATTAATCAAAGAATAATCAGAAGTCAAGGTCTTCCAGATTCTTGACCGCCTTCTTACTTTCTTTTTCAGGTGCATGAACCGCAATGCTCAGCCTGCTTCTGTCAAGCAGCCTGCCTGAGATCTTCAGCACATCTTCTTCCGTAACCGCATCCATCTTTTTGAGGAGGTCTTCAATACTGGTGACTTTTCCTGTGGCCATGTAAGATTCTCCGAGCCTCATCATGCGGGCCTCGCTTGATTCGAATCTGCGCACGTATGCGCCCTTCATCATATGTTTGGCTCTGTCCAGCTCGCCGGACTTCAGACCTTCTTCTTTCAGCTTTTTAATCTCTGCCGCCACCAGCCTGATGATCTCTTCTTCTTTCTTAACGTCAGTATTGAACAGAATGTCTAGAGTTCCGCAGTCGGTATATGCTGTGCCGCTGGAGTAGATTTCGTAGACCATTCCTGTCTTCTCTCTTATCTCTTGAAACAGACGTGAAGACATTCCGGCTCCAAACACCGCAGACATCAGCCTCTGGGCGTGCCTTTCAGGATCGGCGGACTTCAGGGCAGGAAATCCCATGCAGATGTAGGCCTGCGGGTCCTTCTTAGGATAAACCATAAAGCGGGCATTTGCCTGAGGGGCGATTCTCTCTCTTTCTTTAGCTTTTCCCAGATCATCAAAGTTCTCTGATGCCCAAGAGACAATCTTGTCTTCGTCGATATTGCCTGTCGCCACGACAGCCATTCTCGGCGGCCTGTAGTTGGATTCAAAGAATTCTCTGAGATCTTCAGCGTCAAGAGCTTTGACGGTCTCCACAAACCCAGCTTCTGATCTGCCGAGAGGATGGTCTCCCCAGATGGTCTGTGAAAACAGCGTGTGGATATAATCGTCAGGATCGTTCTCCATCATTCTGATTTCCTGAATGACTACATTTCTTTCAGTATCGAGATCACTCTGCTTCAGCAGAGGATTCTTCACCATGTCTGAGAGGATGTCCGCACTGCTTTGAAAAGTCTCATCTAATGAAGAAATATGGTAGCATGTAACCTCATAAGTGGTGTATCCGTTATGCTCTCCGCCGGCTGCTTCAATCTCCTCGGCTATGTCTCGCGAACTTCTCTTGGGAGTTCCCTTGAACATCATGTGCTCCAGAAGATGGGCTATGCCCGCCTTCTTGTCAGTTTCGTCTCTGGAGCCGGTTCCTAGATAAACAGCGGCTGAGGCCGAATGAGAATGTGAAATTGATTCGGTGATTACTGGAATACCCGCAGGAGTGTGTAATAATTTTATTTCATCGCTCATGTCTGCGCTTACATCCTATTGGAGATATCTCTTTTTCCCTTAAATTTCGAAAAGTAGGTATAGCATTTGCTCCCAAAAAGTTCTGAGGCATAGATATGGTTTCAGAACTTAAGATACATGAGTACCGCGATAATATCTTTGAAAGCGGAATGATGATCGTCGGCTTTCCCTCAGTCGGACTGGTCAGCTCAATCGCAGCGAATTATGTAGTCAGGACATCCGGTTTAAACAGAATTGCCGGAATCCTCTCTTCTGATTTTCCTCCCTATACTCTGATCAACCAGGGTGTGCCGTCGCCTCCAGTGAGAATTTACGCCGGGGACAGGAAGTGCACAAACACCGAGCTGTGCAAGCAGATCGTGGCAGTAGTGGCAGAGTTCATGCCCAAGCCGGAGACGATCAAACCTCTCGCCGACTCGCTTCTGGATTACTGCGATGAAAAGGGAATCAAGACAGTAGTGACGTTAGAAGGAGTCGCCAAGCCCGGTTCTTCAGACCTCAGTCCTATGGGGGTAGGAAGCACGCAGGCTGCAAGGGATATGCTTTCCAGGTACGGCGTAGAGGAGATGAAAGAGGGAATAATCAGCGGAATCTCGGGTGTGCTGCTTTACGAGGGAGAGAGAAGAGACATAGACGTCATGTGTCTGCTGGGAGCAGCCAGAGCTGAATATCCAGATGCCCGCGGATCCGCAAAGCTATTGGAGGTTGTAGCAAAGATGCTTCCTGAATTGAAGATCGACCCTGATCCATTATACCGCGAAGCAGAGGAGATGGAAAAACAGCTTAAAAAGGCTCAGGAAAGTACAAATCCGCAGCATAAGTCTTCATTCGAAGATTCTGTTATTTATGGTTGAGCCGTTTGTATCAAGGCCGCCTCTCTGGACTGACAGCGGGGCGGCTGATGCAAACGCTTAAATTAGTAGTTCTGGTTACATCGCGCATGCATCTTGTTCCGAAGAAGTTCTTCGTTTCATCTGGCTGCGCAGTAAGTAAAGTTTCAGACCTCAATGCATTTGATAAAGCATTACTTGAGGCAGGTATCGGAGAGCTTAACATAGTTTCAGTGTCATCCATTTTGCCAATTGGTGCCGAACAGGTAAGCATCAGAGAGCTGCCTATGGGCGCAATTACTCATTGCGTCTTGGCTCAGATGCGTGGCGGCGAGGGTGAAATGATCTCCGCAGGTATCGCATATGGTCTCCGTAAAGACGGAAAGG
This sequence comes from uncultured Methanomassiliicoccus sp., assembly GCA_905202485.1. Taxonomy (GTDB): domain Archaea; phylum Thermoplasmatota; class Thermoplasmata; order Methanomassiliicoccales; family Methanomassiliicoccaceae; genus Methanomassiliicoccus_A. The sequence continues at coordinate 42,765 of CAJKRY010000010.1, read as the reverse complement.
GAGGCTATGTAGCTGAAGGCCACATCCACGGAAGCAAAAAAGCCCTTCGTGAAATCATGGAATGGAAAATGGATGAAATGTCAAAACTCCGCGGAATCGAGATGGAAAAAATCGAATACCGTTTAGAAGAGTTATCAGTTCCCATGGACCATTACGGTGCATGCTTAGCAGCACTAGTATTCGTTGAGTACTGATGTTAGGTGTAATAGTCTGCTCCAAGTGCTCCACCGTACAAGGAGCAGATTTAAAATCCGCCCATGTGACCTGTCCTCGCTGCGGGGCGAGGATTGAGGTAAAACGGGCGAAAGTATATTTTTCTACAGAATCACCGAAAGAGCTAGCCGAAGCTGTACGCCAGGTCAGCGAGCAGATGAAGTATGATATTGAAAACCCTCCTGAAAAGCCGAGGAAACGCATCAGGGTCAAAAAGCAGAAACCGAAACCCGAAGATGAGGCGGCTGTACGAACGGCTCTTATGAAACTTCAGGAAAAAAAAGAGATATTGTCTAAAGCAGATATCGGCAAAGCGTTGCAGATCAAGGATAATATCGAACTTGATGAAACAATCTCTAAGATGCTTCTTGCCGGCATCCTCTGTGAAGTGTCTCCGGAAGAATACAAATTAGTCGATTAAACACACTTGTCTATGTATACATCTATATTTAGTGAGATTTATGATTAAATACGAAAATCGCATTGTTGCTTTTTTAGATATTTTGGGATTTAAGGATATTATATGCAACAAACTAATGGATATGAGCCAAATAGGTGAACTTTTGAAAGTTCCATATGCCTTTAGTTCTAACCCTTCGCTTCATACAGCTGATTTATTGATTACAACATTATCAGACAGCATTGTAATGTCAATAAGGTGCAGCAAACACAATGCAATGAATAAGGTCATAAACATGGTCGGGTCCCTATATGGGGTTTTTTTGGTTGAATATGGACTTATGATGCGTGGTGGTATAGCTACTGGTGAACTATACCATGACCATCAAGTTGTATTTGGGCCTGCATTGGTACGTGCTTATGAACTAGAAAATACTCGAGCAATATACCCAAGAGTTTTAATTGATAACTCCGACTTACCATCTGCATTAAAATCATGCTCACCAATTAGTTATGATTGCAATATGGAATTATTTATTATGGATACAGATGATGAGCTTTATCTCGATACATTTCAGTATATCAATTCTGGGACACTATCAAGATGTCAGACCTTGTTGGCTGGCATGGATAAATCTAATAAACATATCTGTGAAAAAATTGAATGGTTAGAAAAATATATTGATAAAAAATTAGATATGCGCCTTAATGAAACCAAAAATTCCAATTCCATTAAGGCATTATAATTATTTGTTATTTTCTACCGACCGCACAGAGCCAGTCATCTTTGGTGTCTACAACAATATCTGAAAATCCAGCCTTTTCCAGTTCTTCTTTAATTCCTTTTTCGCTGGGAATATGCATGTCAACAATATCCCTGTAATCTTTCCATATTTCTGGATTGTTATCGCTTCTTGCTTCGAATATTAAAAGAATTAATCCGTCAGGCTTGAGAGTTCTCTTTACTTCTTTTAAATTTTCAATTGGACTAGGCCAGAAATAATAAGTTTCAATTCCGGTAATTAAATCAAACGAATTATCACCATACGGAAGCTCTGAGACGGAACCCTGTTTTATCTCGATCTTTCCGCTTTTCACATCTTCCTTATTTTTCTTTTTAGACTCTTTTACGCTGACATCCGAATGATCAATTCCGCAGAGTTTTCCTTCCGCCGCCATCTTTGACATTTTCGACAGCGCGTTTCCTCCTCCGCATCCTACATCTAAGATGTGAAATTGCGGCTTGATGCTTACATGACTGAGACCCCAGTCTGTCAGAGAATCGTGATGAATGTTCATCGATGAGATTATGCGGGATCCCCAGAAGCCTGTTGGTTTCTTGGCGTTGGTTATTGTTCTCTTTGCATTACCGCTCATTTTAATGCCTGCTTTCCTACTCTTATCTATCTTTTCAATCTTAGATTTTTCTGAATCGTATGTCTTCCAATCTATAACTCTGTCAGATATTCTTATTTTACCAATGTCATATCTTTGTATACTTTTACTATATTTTCTTTTTAAAAATTAATTTTTAATATTCTATGATAAGCGTGAAAATCCGATGCAAAATATCTTAATCAAACCCGTTTCAATTAAGATGCTGACTGAAAACTCATTAGATTTTTAGATGTTGGTAATTCACAAGCTTGTCTGAATGGTATGCCAATCGCTGAAATGCTTGATCTGGACTGGAAATCTGATTTTTAAAAGTTTCAGCGAGATACTCATGTAAGATGTACCTGATATATTCTCCACGATCAAGAAACTCTCCGTTTTTTTATTGATTCATCTACCTCTGCTAGTGTCTTTGCCGGTAATTCTGTCTATACAATTTCACTCATAATTTCACTTATTCTAAAACTAATTTCAATACTTAAGAGTTTTGTATTTACAAAACACAAAACTATATCTTATGACTCTTAAAACGATGTTGTATCTTTGTGAAAGACAAACTTCATCTTTTGAATCAGCCTGGTGCATATTCAATAATTCTTGAACTGCTGAGAAGAAAAGATGAAATGATCTACATAACTGAATTGTTAAACGTTCTGAATAATTATCCAAGACTTTTGTTCCCTATTGGAAGATATGGAAGTGAATGATTTAGTGAAAATATCCCGCTTAGAAAAGAGGCAGGAAAGAAGAATCGTTAAACTTACAGAAAAAGGTGAGACGCTCGCAAACTATCTGGATTTGGCTGATAAATTGTTGAGCGATGAGAACTAGATCAATCCAATATACCTTGATAAATTCAAGATAACAGCGTAAATTATAACCTGCTGCATATTGTGAATACTTTTTGTCTAAAATTCTTCAATCAGCATTTCATCTCATAAAATATGGAAGTGTAATCAAACAACAAATAGAATAAAAGTGGACAGGGGGGGATTTGAACCCCCGGCCTCTACCATGCCAAGGTAGCGATCTTCCAACTGATCTACCTGCCCGAGTATGACCGCCAAAGTTATCTTACTTATTAAAACTTACTGTTGAGAGCCTTCTTTAAATGAATCCAGGGTGTGCTGTGTTCTGCACTTTTCACCAGGGATATTTGTAGGATACTCGCCGTTCAGACACGCCACGCATAATTTGCTTGCCGGCATGCCGATAGCTTCCTCAACATCGCAGATATTTGTGTATTTCACACTATCTGCCGTAAGATACTCTGCAATCTCGTCAATGCTTCTGTTTGTAGCTATGAACTGGTCCCTTGTACGCATATCCACACCGTAATAGCATGGAGCTATGACTGGGGGGCATCCGATGCGTACATGAACCTCCTTGGCGCCTGCTTTCCTGAGGAGCTGTATAATCTTCCTCAGCGTAGTTCCTCTTACGATTGAGTCATCTACGACAACAATGCGCTTTCCGGCAACCGTTGATTTAATCGGGTTCAGCTTAAGTCCGACTCCCTCTTCCCTCATAGACTGTTCTGGAAGAATGAAAGTACGTTCTACGTAGCGGTTTTTCATAAACCCTTCTTCGTATGGAATACCGGATTCAGCAGCGTAGCCGATGGCATGAGCCCTTCCGGAATCCGGAACAGGAATGACAACATCTGCATCCACAGGATGCTCTCTTGCCAAAATCATTCCCAGCCTCTTTCTTACATCATAGACTTCTTTGCCGTCAAGGACTGAATCTGGACGTGCGAAATAGATCCATTCAAACATGCAGTGAGCGCTGCTCTCTTTTGAACTTGATGGATACACAGTATAACCGTCTGAAGAAATTTCGACGATTTCGCCAGGATTCACATCTCTTACGAATTGACCCTGTAAAATATCAAAAACAGCGGATTCGGACGCAAGCCCGTATCCCTTATCCAGTTTTCCTATGCTTAATGGGTGGAATCCTAGAGGATCACGCACACCAAAAATCCTGTTTTTAATCATGATTACCAGAGAATATGCGCCGTCCAGCGAGCGCATTACATTCCTGATGGCTTTTATCGGATCAACGCCTTCTTTCAGCTCATTTACAAGTAATCTGATAATGATTTCAGAATCAGTAGTTGTCAGGAACGCCCATCCGATATTCTGAAGCTTTTCTCTCATAGCTTCAGAGTTTACAAGATCTCCATTATGTCCTACAGCTACATCGCCTATGGCAGAAGTGACTACAATTGGCTGACAATTTTGGGCTACTGAACGACCGGTAGTGGAATATCGGACGTGTCCGATTCCGTAGTTACCTTCAATTTCGTTGTAATGCGGCCCGCTTAAAACTTCATGTACCAACCCTACATTAGCTAGGGATTGTATTCTATCATCTTTATATACAGCTATACCTGCTCCTTCCTGGCCACGGTGTTGAATAACTCTTAATGCCCGTTTCAGTGAAGGAACAGCATCTGAAGTCAATGCCATGGCGACAACCCCGCAATAATGTCCGGGCATGTCGACCATGTAATCCTCCATTTAATGCTGCTTAGCCCAGGAATAGGATCTAATCCTGGTAGTCTTGCCATATCCGCAGGAGGCGCATGTGCCTTTTACGATGTTGTATGCGCTCCTTCCGCAACGGCGGCAAGGTATGTGAGACTTGCCGCTTGATCTCTTACCCATAGAGGGAGTACCTTTTCCCATATCTTCATCTCCTTAGTAAATCTGATTACGGTGAAATATAGATCACATTGTCCCCGCGCACGATTGTCAAATCGAGCTTTCTCACCACTTCGTTATTCACAAGTTCTTCAGCGTTTTTAAGCACTAAATTCATGTGTGGGTCATACCCGTCAAGGATTCCCCTGTATTCTCTTCCTGCTTTTAGCTCAACGATTACGGGACGATTAATCGTCTGATTCAGAACGGTGAGAGGTTTCTGCATTACATCCACCAGGAATCCCCATAAATCCAGGGACTATTTGAAGCTAACTACACTCCTTTTACAGAAATGCTCCAATCGTAGGCGCATCTAAACGGTCCATATCATAAGCGATTATGCCCTCCGTCATACCTCTGGCATCAAGCTTCCATCCATTGATATGAGCTATCAGGGAAGCTCTCCACAGCACATCGAGAGCTGAAGTAGCAATCATGCCGTAGTAGGCATTCGCTAGGTAATCTTCGTAGCCGTAGTCATCCACCAAATAGTAGGTGTAGCCCATCGAGCTGTCTCTGTTGTTAAGGGTATTCAGGTAATCAAGGAATATCTGCACGCCTTCTCCTTCAGGCGTTAGAAGTTCTATCTTCTGAGGATCAATCTTTCCGGCGGGGGTCAGAACTCCGTCGTCGCCCATGATTGCCCATTCTATCTCGTTGTCTTCAGCCATGAACACATTCCATCTGTTGAGCGGGTCGCAGTAGACTGGAGCTGAATAGATATCTTCAGCGATGAGGGATTCCATTCCAGTTTCCATCGTGGAGATCTCCAGATCTTTCTTTGAGTATTCTCTGCCCTCAACATCTTCCGGGAGTTCCATTTCCTCATCTTCGCAGGACATGTCCAGTATCTTAGCAAGATACTGGAGATTCATCATCTGCGGGATCTTCTCTTTGACTTTTCTGCGCATGTAGTCAGGAGTACGGTATGTACCCGCCTCCTTGCAGTTTGTTTCAAACTCCTGATAGATTTCTTTTGACTGGGCCAGGTATTCTCTGAGCTCGTCCATATGATCGGAGACCATGTTGGCTCCCACGATCAGGGCATCTTCTCCGGTCTTTCCCCAGACTCCGCGGCACGACAGATCTAGTTCCACTTGTATTCTGTCTCCGGAGTAAAGGTGGAAGGGAAACTGCCGGCAGTAGTGCGGTCTGTTATTGTAGATGGTGCACCTTCTGTTCGGTGCGAGAAATATGCACGGCCCCTCTTTGTTTTTAAGAGCCAGAGCCGTATATCTATGAGGTTCTGTCTTCTGCACGATGTTTTTCGGGTAGTTCTTTTTGAAGAAGGGAACTTCTTCAGGCAGCACCTCCGCTTGGCACAGGCAGCAGAGCCCGCACTCTTCGTAACAGGTAAACATCTTGCCTTCAAGCTCAGACAAATCCACATCAAGATTTTGCATAGACAATTACATCCTTCCCAGCTCTGTCTCCGACGATGCTCCCCTCTTCAATGAGCAGGTCTCCGCCAAGCATCACAGCCTGCGGAAACAGGGCATCAAATCCTTCAAACAAGCTCCAGCCGCACTTGCTATGCAGGTTCTTAACTTTTATGGCATCAATGCGTCCGGGATCTACAATCATAAAGTCGGCGTCTTTCCCCACCTCTATCGAGCCTTTGCTGAGGCTGAATATTTCTGCTGGTTTTTCTGAGACTGCATTGACAAATCTCTCCAAGGGAAACTGCCCCCTCTTCACCATGGCCAGCAGAATCGGGACTGAAGTCTCCACCCCGGGCATTCCCGAAGGGGCGTAGCCGAACTCCTGCTCTTTGTTTTCAATGGTGTGCGGCGCATGGTCTGATCCGAACATGCTTATCCTGCCGTCCATGAAGGCTTTCATCAGTGCAAAGCGGTCTTCCCTTGTTCTCAGCGGGGGATTGACTTTAGCGTAAGCTCCTTTTCCCACGCTGTCCTTATCAAAAAACAAGTGGTGGGCTGTAACTTCTGAAGTAAAGTTTGTCTCCTGCAGCGCTTCCAGGCCCGGAGCTGAAGAAACGTGGCAGATGTTAACTCTGCTTTCAGTTCCCTTAAGTCTGTTTATCGCCGTCACTTCAGCTTCAGGCGGTCTGTTCTTGGCATGGTCTGAAAGATTCTTCTCCGGATCTTTGCTGATCAGCTTCTCGTCTTCTGCATGCACACTGAGGACTTTGCCGCATTCCCCGGCAGCCGCCAGAATCTTCCTGGTGTCAGCATCTTCCGTGACAAGCAGCCTGCCGGTCGACGAGCCCATGAACAGCTTGAAACCGGCAGTATAGGGAGCCATGCTTTTGAGGTCTGATCCGGGAACGCAGCCTGCAAAGAGGCCGTAGTCTATCCAGGATTTCTTTGAGATCTCTTCTTTCTTTTCCAGAAGAGACGTTTTGGAGATGCTTGGAGGAATAGTGTTCGGCATATCTAAAACACAGGTGACGCCGGCAAACGCCGCTGCCAGAGAACCGGTTGAAAAATCTTCTTTTTCAGTCAGCCCCGGATCTCTGAAATGCACGTGAGGATCGATTGAGCCGGGAAAGATTATACTGTCTTTGAAGTTGATGCGGTCGTCTCCTCTGAGACTCTTTCCTATTTCTGTAATCCTGCCGTCGTCAATGCCTATGCACCAGTTGGCTATGCTGCCCTTGACGTACGCTCTGCCTTCAATTACCAGCTCGCTCATTACTCCTCATACCTCCTGATATCTCCCCTCGGCGAGACTTCAGAGAAGATCTCCGCCTGGAACTTGAACACTCTGGTTTCAGCACTCTTCCACATATTGGATCTGAGGCCGGCTTTGGAACAGGCATGCGCAAGAAACTCCTCGCTGCCCCATTTCCATTCCACAGCCACCTGGGGAAGCAGAAGTCCTCTGTAGCTGCCTCTTTCTATGATCAATCCGTCTTTTCCTATCTCGACCTCCTGCGGCCTGTTTTCCGCTTCAACTGTCATAAGCTGCGGGACTGTCAGCACAGAAACTTCTACTGTGACGGCATCAGTTTCTTCTTTCTCCAGATCATTGAAGCGGGGGTCGTGGCAGGCATACTGCGCCGCCTGGATTATGGCTTCGCCCAGGGGATACACCGGTTCCGGAAACCCTATACAGCCTCTCAGATCATTATCTGGATAAGTTTTCAGAGTGACGAACACTCCTCTTTTTTCGTCAAATGATGCAGGAATCATGCTGGTATCTATTTTTCCGCTGCCAGTTTCGGCATCCACAGCGTTTCTGGCCAGTCCGACTGCGGATCTCCCCTCGGCTTCGTCCATGAGAATACAATATGCATATTCTCAATAACAATCTGCCGATAGCCGCGGGCTATTCATTTTAGGAATAGAATATTTGTCTTGGACGGTTGGAAAATAAATTACAGACTGCGCATCACCGGACAAGCTTTGCCACACGGTGTTTATCTGGCGTTTCATAGCCATATGTGAAGAATAAGCAGCTGATTTTAGATATGTTCAGTCGTGCAGAGCCTGAATGAAAAAGCCGCATTTTGAGATAAGAGGGAAAGTATGTTATGCTTGCCATAAAATATCCAACTTGGCTGGAAGGACGTATCTAAGATTTGACATCTGAATGCTTGGCCATTATAGCTCTTTGTTCCACTGCAGGCAGTGAGCTATTGGAGGTGTGGTTTTATGGAGACTTACTTCAGACATATGGCGAGTCAGATCCTAGATGCAGAGCCGGCCTAGTGAGGTTTCATTCATATTAGCAGATCTTTGGAGCTCTGGGAATTCACAAGTAATCTTTGAAATACGCATAGCGGCTGATACGGGAGCTGTAAGCTTACTCTCAATCTTGTCTGCTGTGCTGCGGTAAAAGGATTGTTACTCCTTGGTCCCGCTGGGTCTGCCGGTCAAGCTATTTGTACCTCTTGAATGCAAATCTGACTTTATGGTATTCGAATCCAACATCCGTGTTTCTGATATAATGAGTGAGGCTGTCACTTGTGTAAGAGAATCCACAGCAAGAGAAGCCGCCGCTCTGATGAACTCCCAGAACAGCCGCGGAGTCGTCATCGTCGACGGGAGAAATCCAGTGGGCATACTGACAGAAACTGACTTTGTTGAAAAGATCGCTGCTGAAAACAGAAACTCTGAAACTATTCTGGTCTGTGACATCATGACCTCTCCAGTGATAACGGCTGCTCCTGAAGAGCTTCTCTCCTCCGCAGGCAAGAAAATGTCCAGCATGAAAATCAGGTGCATGCCAGTCATTGCCAAAGGCGAACTTATCGGTATAGTTTCAGAAGGGGACCTGGCAAAACTGTCTCCTATCTTGATTGAAAACGCTGCAGAGCGCAGCGGCATCTGTTCTGACGCTCATTTTGAAAGAGAGCCGGTCTCCTTAGCCGGCTATTGTGAAAACTGTGAAAATTATTCATATGATCTAAGGCAGACCGGGGCGGTTTCCGGCCGCGGTCCCCTATTATGTGCTGAATGCAGAGATTTGTTTGTAAAAGATCCGATTGATTAGGAGAACTCAATCTTCTGCAAACCCTTTTCTTCGTTTTCTTCTGATTTCGGCTTATCGGCCGGCTGCTGCGGATTGGTTGCCGCGTGCACCATTGTCTTTACCAACGTGGCTGTTTCTCTTCTCACGACTTCGCACTGGTCTTTGACTTCCTGAGGAACAAGACCTTTCGGCATTGCTGCGTCCACCGCAAGAATGACCTCTGTGGTAGCTCTTATCATATGCTGTCTGGCTTCCGGCGGAAATATAACATTAATTAGTTTCTCAACCTCACCTTTCAGACCTGAGTCATGCTGGGTGTAAGTTTCATCACACTGTGTATTTTCGTTCTCCACTTACATCATCTCCTGGGAACACTATTCTTAACATGCCGTCCGTAAACTCTGCTTTTTCTGGCTCTTTCTTTATGAATGTAAATGGTAGAGACATCGATCTACGGTACTGGCCTGCTTCTACTACAAGGCTGTCCGAGGATTTATAGAGTTGCACTTTTTCTTTTGGCATGAAAGGCAGCCTTAGCGCAATAATATCTTTTCCATTTTCACTGTAAATTTCAATCGGCCTCTCGGTGGTGAACCTGCTTGTCGGGTCATCGTCTCCGAAGAGCATATCTCCCAGATACTCCAGAGATTTCATTCCCACTAGCTCTACTGGTAGCTGCTGAGCCTTCAGCATCTTCAGGGGGTCGAAGGATTCCTGGATGATTTTCATGTATTTTTCCTGTTCAGATCTCTTCTGTGCGAAGTAGTCGTCATTGCCGTCTGGAAGCAGTCTGTTGATGACCAGGCATTCTACGGTAAGGCCGTAGAGACAGAGGTATGTGTAAGCACGTTTCGTCTCATTGATTACCATTTTTTCCGGGTTTACTACCAAACGGATCGAGGTGATTTCCGGGTCTTCCAGAATCTGCTGGACATTCTTCATCCTTCCGATCAGCATCTCCAGATCTTTGAGCAGCTCTTCTGACGGTAGCGGAGTGGACATTACCTTTCCGATTGTCATCCTTGCTACTTTGATGAGGTTGTGGATTATGCGGTACAGCTTGTCAGAATACCATTCTGACGACTCGGGGAATGACAGCAGCTTGATGGTCTCTCCCGTAGGAGCTGTATCCATCACAACTACATCGTAAGTTCCTTTTTTGTTGAAGTCGTCTAAATAGAACAAGGCGGACATCAGTTCCATTCCCGGGATTACAGACATCTCCTTTGAGGTGATGCCGTCAAGGCCCTGGGACACAAGAAAGTCTGAGATGTACTTCTGAATCTCGCTCCAGCGGGTTTCCAGTTCATATAACATATCAATCTCAAGTGCATCCAGATTCTCCTCGACTCTTGTAGGCTGCCCGCAGAGCTCAGTTTCCATGGAATCCGATACTGAGTGTGCAGCGTCAGTAGACATGATCAGCGTTTTGTAACCCTTTCTAGCACATTTGAGAGCAGTTGCAGCCGCGACTGAAGTCTTTCCGACTCCACCTTTGCCTGTATATATGATGAGCCTCATCCCGTCACCAGGCGTTTTAGGGTTCAACCAGTACTTGAATGATGCGCATGTTTTGGCAGTTTTTATGGGGAAAAACCACTCTTTCTGCGGGCATCAATGCTGATTGCTGCATATTTAAGTCATGATGCCTAATCTTCAAGTTTAAAAAACAAAGACAGGGGGGGATTTGAACCCCCGCTCTCTTTTGAAGTTGTTTATTTACTTCTTTCTGGGCTTTGTATGGTATATATGTTACTGCAGTACTGATTTCGTTGGACACAAGGCCGCCGATATCACGCATGTCATTAAGGTATGAGTAGTATATTTACACGAAATATCCAGATATATCACCGCCCAGATTTTCAAAAATCTCAGGATAGAAGATCTCTGCCACATATGTTACTTTTACCATGGTCTGCAGGAGGCCTTATTTTCATCTTTTTAAAAAACTGAACATATCTACAGTTAATTCATATTTGATTCTAAATTTATGTACATATTAAAAATTCTCTGCGGTAGAAGTGATGGATTGGATTATGGTTATTATAGAATATTCCATAATAAACACGCAGTGCGGCTTTCTTCTCTGCAATCTATATGCATTCAAAATACAGATTAAAGCATTTAAGTTAATATATATGGTTTGAACAATGCTAATGAAAAAGCCTGATCTGGTTGAGTTTGACCGATAGAAAGAAATATAAGTAACAAAGCTTTGGAGGCAGTAGTACCGCATGATATATCCAAACGTGTGGTATGTTGAATCCGTGGGCTCGTGGCTTAGCCTGGATATAGCACTGGCCTTCTAAGTCAGTGGTCGGGGGTTCGAATCCCCCCGAGCTCGCCATTCAAACAAAAGCTTCATATCTAACTACCGGTTCACGGTGGAAATAAATTAGGAGATTCACGATGAAACGAAGTTCACGCGCTTGGAAAAAGCGGGGTAAACAAAGATGGAAATGGCGCAAAAAGAAAATGAGGCGCCGAAAGAGACAACAACGTATGCGTAAGGCATAAGGCTGAACCCTGGGGGTATGGGGTAACACGGCATCCTCGCGGGCTCCAGTTATCGAGAATGACTGCGAACGGGTTTGCTGACCGGTGATGACTAACTGGAGCGCTGACTCGTTAATTCGCATGGGGTCGCTCCCCATGTGGTGGAAACCCGCTGATCTGGGTTCAAATCCCAGTGCCCCCACTTACCGCATAAATTGTTGTATCTTTTTAATCAATTAACCAAACTTCTTAAACTAGTCGCTGAAACGCTGTATATATGGCCCGGTTGGGGTAGCCTGGCATCCTGTGGGACTGTGGATCCCTAGACTCGAGTTCAAATCTCGGACCGGGCCCCTTCATTACAGTTTATTGATCCATCATACTGCATTTCTTTTCTTATTCTGATTTTTAGAATTATCTTTGGACACAGCGGTAGCGCTTCATATCCAGTCGGTGTCTCCCAGAGTTATGTGACATTTCATGTATTCGTTTTTTAGCATTTTTTTAATATTATCGTCTAACTCAGGGCCTTTCCAGATCATACTCATTTTTATGTCTCCGGTGTACCTTTCTTCCACAAGGAACCCTGCCGCAGACATTCTTCTGCCGTATGGGTGTTCATTGGGCAGAAGGCACAGCAGACTGCACGCTTCTGTTTCTGCGGAATGCTGAATCGCTTTTACGATCAGAGAATCCAGAGCCTTGGTGTCTTTGGGAGAGATTAACAAGTCAGCTATCGATGCATCGTTTCCTCTTCTTCCTATCACAATGTAACCGGCGAGTTCTCCATTTCTTCTTGCGCAGAATGCTTTGAACTGCCCGGCTCTGGGGTCTAGATACCTCCAATTGAGGTTTCCCGGCCGTCTGGCGGCGATAAGGTCAAAATTTTTAGAGCATTTTTCAAAGAATTCCTGAAACTCTTTTCTGAATTCTGTTATTTCTTCAATCTCAATTTCAGGTGACGAAGAGACCTTTCTCATTGATTTGATTGCAGAGTAGGCCATCCGTTTGGCCTTGCCGACACTGCCCTGAAAGAACTCATCTAGATCTATCACGTACCGGAACTGAATGAATTTTAAAGGTACGATTTCAAATCCTCTCTTTTCTAAACTTACATATGATGATGCCTTATTGGGAAAACCGTAATCCAGCTTCACACCCAGATCCTCTTTTATTTTATCCCTGCAGTCTGAAACTCTGCTGATCAGACCTTTGCCTCTAAACTCCGGACTGGTGCAGAGATCCGTTCCCTGAGCTGAAAGAACGGGTTTTCCGCGCAGAAGAATCTCAGATGGTATTGAGGCTGCAGCCGAGACCAGATTACCATTGTATTCTGCTATGCAGACAGCGGCTTCGCTTACGGGGTTATTCAGATATTTCCATTTCCAGTGCTCGGCAGGCACAACTCCCTTCGGCGCCCTCCATCCCATATACATCTCCAGAAAAGGTACTATTCTTTCTTCGTCGCCGAGGCAGTAAGGTCTTACGAATATCTCTTCATTGATTAGTTTGTCAGACATCTGCAGAATCCCGGATAGTGTCTCTGCAACATGTGGGATATATACCAACCGGCAAGAGGTTATAGCACGTTGTTATTTGCTGTTTTGAATGAGCTACGAAGGTCCACTTGAGAAAATAGACGACTTCCGCTGGAAGATTCCGCGCGGTTACAAATCCGGGATGAACACAGACGCTGTCATATATTCTGGAGGTGAAATGCTCCAGGCACTGAGGGAAGACGATGCACCAGAGCAGGCCGCAAATGTTTCATGCCTGCCTGGGATTGTAGGTAATTCGCTGGCAATGCCGGATATCCACTGGGGATATGGTTTTCCCATTGGAGGAGTGGCAGCCATGGATGCCGACGAAGGAGTAATTTCTCCAGGCGGAATCGGATTCGACATAAACTGCGGGGTGAGGCTGGTGCGTACAGACTTAGAAGTCTCAGATGTGCAGCCTTATATCAAAGAACTGGTTTCCACGCTTTTCAAAAACGTGCCTTCCGGAGTGGGCTCTGAAGGACTCATCAATCTCACCAGGGCACAGATCGATGAAGTTCTGGTCGAGGGCGGGGAATGGGCAGTCAGGAACGGCTACGGCTGGGATGAAGATCTGCGCGTCACTGAAGAAGAAGGCAGAATGAAAAATGCAGACCCTTCCAAAGTAAGCGACAAGTCGAGAAAAAGAGGAATTCCCCAGCTGGGTTCTTTAGGCTCTGGGAACCACTTCCTTGAAGTTGATTATGTTGAAGAGATCTTTGATGAAGAAGCCGCCAAAGCCTTTGGACTCAGAAAAGGACAGGTGACGGTGACAGTGCACTGCGGTTCCAGAGGCTGCGGGCATCAGATTGCAACCGACTATCTCCAGGTAATGGAAAAAAATGTAAAACAAGTAGGACTGCAGCTGCCGGACAGACAGCTGGCCTGCGCTCCCGTAAACAGCAAAGACGGGGAAGATTACTTCAAAGCCATGGCCTGCGGAGCCAACTATGCCTGGGCCAACAGACAGATGATTTTACACTGGATCAGAGAATCATTTGAGGAATGCTTCAAGCGCGATGCAGAGAATATGGGCATGCATCAGGTGTATGACGTAGCCCACAACATCGCCAAGCTGGAAGAGCATAATGTGGACGGCCAGCGCAGAAAAGTGTATGTACACCGCAAAGGCGCCACCAGAGCATTTCCCAAAGAGCATCCGGAAATTCCGGCATGCTATTCTTCAGTCGGCCAGCCCGTACTCATTCCGGGTGACATGGGTCACGGAAGCTATGTGCTGGTAGGTACAGAATGCGGTATGTCCGAGACATTCGGTTCCACCTGCCACGGTGCCGGAAGAATTATGTCCCGCTCTGAAGCAATGCGCAAATTTACTGTGCAGGGTATCAAAACAAACATGGAAGGAATGGGAATTTTCCTCAAGTCTGCCACCAAAGACGGAATTCTTGAGGAAGCTCCTGATGCCTATAAGAGCATTGAAAATGTCATAGACGTCGTTGCCGGAGCCGGCCTCTCTAAGAAAGTAGCCAAACTGGTGCCGTTAGGCGTCATGAAAGGTTAATCAAACAGCACCTTGGCTGCGGCTTTTCTTACGTCTTCTGCGCAGTGCTGCGGAGAAGACACAAGGAAGGCCCAGTCATGGACGCTTCTTGCCTGAATGGCTCTTGCCAGCGGGCTGTATTTTGATAAGGTTCTTACTCTGCCGTTGTCCAAGATGGGCACTTCCGTTTTGCCGATTGTAAGCTCTGATAAAAGAATCGACTTACTAGGGATGTCCAAAGTGACATCCGTGTGAGGAACTCCTGCTCTGTCGGCAATTTCAATTTCTTTCTGTTTTCTTTTTTTGTAGTCGGCGATCTCAATGAGACTCGTTCTCTGCTCATCACTGAGAGATGATGCCGTTTCACTGAGGGCCTTTTTATACAGTCTGCGGTAATTGAGAAGCGTCATAAGCCTCTGTGAGTCTTCATTGTTGTTTTGAAGTTCAAGATTCAGCGCAGCGTCTGTATTCAAATGTGCATTCTGCAGAATTGAGGGCGGAGCGGTGTCTATTGCCTTGCAGAGCATCATCTCTGCAATTCTGACGGTCTTGTGAAAATAAACAGAAGTATACATCAACGAACGGGCTACCATCAGCCCCTCCACTGCCACTAAGCCGCTTTTGTGTATTGCCAGGCCGCCGTGCGATATGGTTACGGTTTGCATCAGCCTATCTACATCAATAGTTCCATGCGCTACTCCAGTGTAGTAAGCATCTCTCTGCAGGTAATCCATCTGATCGACGTCCAGCGGCCCGGAGATTATATTTTTGAGATATGTTTTTTCTCTGAAGCTTCCCTGTCCGTTTTCCAGATCAAAATATGTCTGCCAGTTTGGTGACTCCCTGCTTGATGCGGAAATAAGGCTGCAGACGTCCTCCGCAGAAATACCTTCATTTTCCAGCACTTCTGCGATCGGTGCCGTTTCTCCCATTGTTTTTTTGTAAGTTTCAGTTACAAAAGGAATGCGGCCCATGATAACATCGCATGTCGTGTTCATGTGATCCATGCCTGTGATGTTTTCAATCACTTCCTCCAAAGTGTGAGAATAAGGTGAATGCCCCAGGTCATGAAGCATCGCGGCCGCGCATACCGTCCTCGTGTCTTCTTTACTAAGCTCCAGGGATGCCGCCATGGTCTTAGCCATATGATATGTGCCGAGAGAATGCTCTAACCTGGTGTGATTAGCTCCTGGAAAAACATAGTATGCCAGACCCAGCTGGTGAATTGATTGAAGACGCTGTATTTCCGGCCTCTGAAGCAGCTCTAAAAAAATACCTTCTACTTTTACGCTGCCGTGCACACTGTCATGAATGACCTTAGATGACACGTTGTAAAGATGTAAAATTTGTATATTAAATGTTGGAGACTAAGCGCCCGTAAGGCGCTCAATTGATCAGCTGAATCCTCCTTTGATCTTGCTGCGGTCAATTTTTATTCCGTTCGGGGCAAGAATCAGTATGTTGTTCTCAATAGCCGCAACATCTCCGTTGACATCTCTGGCTACTGCCTTTAACTCGCTGGTGATCCTTCTCAGGGAATCATGATCGTTTGCAATTGGAGAATAGTCAATTAGAATGATATTTCCATCATACGCGCCTTGTATGATTTTGTTAAGATCTTCGTATCTGTAAATTTCAGCTAATTTAATGAGATTTCCTGCATTTGTCTCGCCTTCGAAGTACATGCTTCCAAGGTCCAGATACTCAATCTCACCTTCGCCGTTTCCCTTTTTGTCTCCTTTACCAAATCTCGGAAAAGCCAACTTGCATCCCTCTAAACTCGCAATGCCATCATCTATATATATCTCATTCGGAAAAAGTATCAGTCTTCTCCAGCTTTCCACAGTTTGTCTGTGACATGATGAATATTTTTTATTGCCTTTCCCGGGGATTTGCTCTTCATCTGCTCTCCGCTGATGAGGGCCTGTCCGACTGCCAGCGGCACTCCGTTTTTAATATCCTTGATCCAGACTAAATCGCCTGGGGCTATTTCGGAATCCGCATCGGTTATTCCCGGGCCCATGATATCAGCGCCTTTCGTGACAAACGGTACGGCTCCCATATCCACGGTAATTCCATATCTCGAAGCAGGATATTTCAGCAGCCCGCGCACGCTCAGGAAGGCTTTATCCTCATATATGAGACCCAGAATTTCATTGTTGACGAAAATGACATCAAATTCAGGCCCTTCAGCGCGGTCTACCGGAATGCTCGTGCCGAAGAGCTTCTCGATGCCCAGACGCTGTTTTATCTCTTCTTCCAAGACCTTTACTTCTTTTTCTCTCAGCCTGTGACGCTTTCTGATTCTGATTTCACTCATGTCTACACCGTGATATCAAGGGTAAGCTCTCTTACTCTAGCCATTGCGCTATCGCTTATCCCCTAATATATTTTTCAGCACTGATCACACAGCCCTCATGCCTGTTCTTTCCCTGATCTCGTTGATATCCATCATTTCATCGTCTTTAAGCAGAGAGATCGAAGCAGTGTCTCCAACTGCTCTGACGACAATCCTTTCGCTGCTGCCTTTCTGCGACATGCCCTCAAACACTTCAGTCATTCTGCCGGCGTCAGAACTGCAGGTGTGAAGCATCTTCACATCTACTCCTGCGTTTTCCGCCTGCTCTGCATATCTATTCACCGCTGATTTTACTGTCTCAATATCTGAAGGGATCCATTCGTCTACAGGAATCCATTGCAGGGTATAAGCAAAAACATCGGGAAAATGCTCTGCCAGCCTGATGATCTTCTGCACTGCTTTCTTGGCATCGCCGTTCATTCTTACTAAGTAAAGCTGCGGGTCCATCGAGACATTCCAATCCTCGACAGTCTCTCCGGCGTCCATTGACCTTTTGACAATCTCGTCTTCAGCTTCTTTTTCTTTTCCAGGCCTGAACGAAACCAGCAGATTGTAGTCTAACATGCTACTTACGTTCTATCATCACGGTGTTAATCCTTTTCAGTTCTTGTCAGGATCAGATAGGCAGCCACGCCTATTGCGATTATCGCTGCCGATATGACTGCAATTTCCAGTGAGAATGTAAACAGCATTACCGCCGATGATATCGCCCCTACAGCCGAAATCGGCACCGCCCATCTGCCGATTTTCACTCCCTTTCTTGCCAAACCGAGAACAGAAAGGTTTACAGCCAGGAACACCAGGAAAAGTGTAAAATTTGTTAAGTATGCCGCTGCTTCAATTCCGCCGATGAAGCAGAATGCCGCGGCAATAATCATTGCTGCTGTTATAGCAACGGTAGGAGTCTTTCTCTTATGATCAACTCTTCTGAAAATTTTGGGGATGGCTTCTTCCTCTGCCATGCCGTAGATCATTCTTGAAGTTGCGATGAGGACGATCAGCACTGTATTGGAGGTTGAAATCAGGGCAATGATCGTCATCAGCAGAGCAGCAATGCTTCCTCCCGCTGCATAAGCTGCGTCAGAGAGAGGGGCAGAAGAGCCGGCTAAGTCTGAATATGGAACGAGGCTCACTGCTGTTATTGATACAGCTACGTATACCAGCGTTGAGATTACCAAGGCTAAAACAAGAGCCCTGGGAATATTCTTTTCAGCATTCTTTGTTTCCTCACTTATTCTGACTATTCCTTCGAAACCAATCATAGAAAAGAAGACGATGCCGACCGCGCTCAGCACACCGGCAACCCCATGCGGAGACTGAAAATAATCCACGCTGCCAATGTCTGGAGCTCCGAGGATTACCACTGCGGCTATTCCGATAAGTTCCACAACCGTCATTATCGAAGCTGCCACAATAGACTCTCTTATCCCTTTAATATTTATTAATGAAACAATAACAATCAGAATGATCGCTGAAATTTCTTTTGGAATCGGCACAAGCACAGATAAATATCCGCCGAAGCCAAGGGCGATTGCAGAAATCGAAACCACGCTGGAAAAAATCACCAGCCAGCCGGTGATAAACGGCAGAATCCCTTTGCCGAATGCAGATTCCACGTAGACATATTCTGCACCGCTGTGGGGATAATGAGATGACAGCCTTGCATAGCTCAGCGCTGTAAACATCGCTATAGCGGAAGCGATTATAAATGTCAGCCAGACAGCATTGCCTGCTTCTCCCGCTGCCGCTCCTATGAGTGCATAGACTCCGGCGCCTACTATTGTGCCGATGCCGTATGCGGTCGCCCCGAAGAGCCCTATGCTTTTCTTCAGCTCGCTCAAGACTTAGCTCTTTTCAAGCTGTGATACTAAAAGAATGCTCAATTTCCTCTCAGTTCAGGAGAATTTTTTGTGAGAATTATGTTGCTGCTGCTCACGAATGCGCTTTCATTCTTGTAATGCTCGCCTTTCTCTCTTTCGGCTCTGCACAGCGCCAGCTGGACTTCCAGCTCTTCTGAGCTGAAGTTCGCTACTCCCTTTGCAAAGTCTCCTATCCTGACTATATCTCCTCTTTTGAATGCTCCCTCTACAGAAGTTATGCCGCACGGCAGAAGCGAGTTTCCATTCCTGATAGCTTCCTCTGCTCCTTTATCAATATTAATAGTTCCATGAGGAAATGCATATGCCAGCCAGCGCTCCCTGTTTGAGTAGTGAGAGTTAGGAGTGAACATAGTTCCGATATCTTCGGATGAAACTACTCTCAGGATGACATTCTCTTCTTTTCCGTTGGCTATGATCATGGTGAAGCCGCATTCCATGGCGATCATTGCTGCATTTATCTTGGTACGCATTCCGCCTGTGGAGCGCTCGTTCTTTTTCGATCCGGCGATTCTCAGGATGTCTTCTGTGATTTCATCCACCACCGGAATCAGCAGTGCATTCGGGTCGGCGTCTGGATTCCTGTCATATAGGCCGTCTACGTCTGTTAGCAGGAGTAGTAAATCAGAGTCGGTGCTACCCGCAACTAAAGCTGAAAGCTTGTCATTGTCGCCAAAGATTTCTTCGATTTCATCTGTAGCGATGACATCATTCTCATTTACGATGGGAACAGCATTAAGTCTGAACAGTTCATCAATCGCTTTCTTAAGATTCAAATGCCTGGTACGGTCAGAAAATGCCCCGTAGGTTAAGAGAACCTGCCCGACTTTTTTTCCATAGATGCTGAATGCTTCTCTCCAGGCTCTCATCAGCAGGCTCTGCCCGACGGCGGCGCAGGCCTGTTTCATAGCCACATCTTTCTGGATGCCGTCAAGGCCCAGCTCAGTTGAACCCGCCCCAATGGCGCCGGAGCTGACCACTATGCACTGAATACCTTTAGACTGCAGTTCCACAACCTGCCTGGCTACGTCTTCCAGATACGCAGAATTGATGCCGCCGTCTTCTCTGCACAGCGTGTTGGTGCCTATTTTGACAACCACCCTCTTAACGTCCAGATTTCTCATAGTAATTTCCTGTGAGTGTACTTCCTGCCGTCTTTTCCTGAGTACTCTGCTACAGTCTGCCCTTTACCACGGAGTTTATACTTGTAGATTGTCAATCCTTCCAAGCCTACCGGGCCGCGGGCGT
The DNA here is from genome assembly GCA_905202485.1 of uncultured Methanomassiliicoccus sp. Lineage (GTDB taxonomy): Archaea > Thermoplasmatota > Thermoplasmata > Methanomassiliicoccales > Methanomassiliicoccaceae > Methanomassiliicoccus_A. The sequence goes on along the minus strand of CAJKRY010000010.1, from coordinate 22,594 downwards.
GAGTCTTGTTTGTCGATATTCCCACTTCTGCTCCCAGGCCGTAGCGGTATCCGTCTGCAAACCTTGTAGAGGTGTTCCACATGGTTGATGATGAATCAACATCGTTCATGAATTCATCTGCCGCCGCTTCGCTGGATGTTATTATCGCATCAGTATGGTGGGATGAGTATCTGTTGATGTGATCTATTGCCTCTTTCAGAGAGTCTACGATCTTTATTGAGATTATCAGATCATTGTATTCTTCAGACCAGTCGTCTTCAGAGGCAGTTTTCATCTTGGCTATTTTTGTGGCCCTCTCGTCTCCGCGCATCTCCACACCGGCCTTCTCATATTCTTCTGCTACGGCCGGCAGGAATTTTTCCGCTACCTTTGAATGAATCAGAAGAGTCTCAGTGGCATTGCAGACTGCCGGGTACTGCACCTTTGCATCGAAGCAGACTTTCACAGCCATCTTCAGATCCGCATCCTTATCCACATAAGTGTGGCAGATTCCTGCTGCATGTCCCATTACTGGTATTCTCGTAGACTCCATGATTGACCTTACAAGCTGGTTCGATCCTCTGGGAATGACTAAATCAATCAGATCGTCATGTTTCAGCAGGCTTTGGAACTCTTCCCTTGTAGACAGGAGCTGTACGGCGCCGTCAAATCTTTCATCCACAGAGACGATTGCCTTCTGGATCAGGTCTGCCAGAATGATATTTGTATTCTTAGCTTCAGAGCCGCCTTTGAGCAGAACTGCATTTCCTGACTTCAGACACAGGCATGAAATCTGCACCAGAGCATCTGGACGTGATTCGAACACTACGCCGATGACGCCTATCGGACAGGAGACTTTGTCCAGAATCAGACCCTCATCCAGTTCTGTTCTTGACAGCACCTTTCCGATCACGTCTTCCTGTTGCATGATCGATCTTATTGACGTTACAGACTCAGTGATCTTGTCCTGCGAATATTTCAGACGCTTTATGAGTGCCTGAGGCAGTTTCATCTCCTCTGCGGCTTTCATATCTTTAGTGTTGGCTTCTATGATTTCTTCAGAATTCGATTCCAAAGCCAGAGCTATCGACTCAAGCGCAGCATTTCTGACATCAAGCGGGATTGACGACAGGCTGAATGATGATTTTCTAGCCTTCTCTGCGGCTGCTCTTATAGCGTCCATATGAAGGTTCAAACAATCGCATTAAAAAATACTTTCCATTTATGATTTGTAAACGCGGATGCTTATACCTTGGTAAAATTAGTTTTTTAGTCCTTATAGAAACTAATTATTGTCCAAACTTTGAGCGGAGAAAATACTAGTTCCAAAAGTTACACACCTCGATGCTATGTTAATGAAACTGATGACCACAGTATTGTCGTTTATTCTGACGATGGCGTTCGCAGCTGTAATCGCTGCAGGTGTGAGTGGTATAATGAACTGGTTCAGATCTCCAGAGCCTTCCGCACCAAACAATGAAGAATCAATGTGAAAAAGTTTTATTGAAAGTCCGGGGCTACAGGAACGCACTTTATACAGTCGTTTTCAATGATGAACAAAATGCCGCTCAGATAAGCCGGCCACCCTACATTTCTGTAGTCAACTCCGGCCAGTTCTTTCCACATAAGGCTTATATCCCAGTCATGTGAAACATGGATATCTAGAGATCCTTTTCCGATTTCGCTCAGGCTTTTCAGCACAGGTCCGGCGATCATTTTCACTGAGTCTTTCACATCATATATCCATTCCGAATTCAGATTTGAGTTAAACCATTCGCTGATGAAGTCATGTCCCAGTTTGGAGACTTCTTCCATAACCCGTTCATCCTTTACATACGGGGCGCAGAGGCTTATTCTCTCTTCAATTGCCGCCACCTTTGTGCCGTTGGTTTCGAGTCCTTTTGCGATGCACTCTGCAGTCTGCCTGCATCTAAGAGCCGGGCTGTGAAACAATCTGACAGACGAAAATCCTTTGAGATTTTCGCCTAGCATTCTTGACTCAACCATGCCGATTTCAGTCAGGCCGATTGACATTTCATTTTCTAAATCGGTTGCTGGATATCTTGCTCCATGCCTGATTACCACTGCTGCCGGGGTAGGGGCATTTTTCAATGATTCTAGGAGTGATTCCATAATTCTTCATTCGTTTGTAACTATTAGGAAATATCTTTTTGCTTCTTGTTAAAGCTCAAAACTACATATAGACAAATGCTATTCCAGTGTGAAATCTATGAAAAAGATCGGATGGTTTACTACTGCCCGCGGTCCTGGTTCTTTGAATCTGTACAACACAATGATGGAGCGCATAGACTCTGGAGACATAGACGCAGAGTTAGCCTTTGTATTCATAAACAGGGACATCAAAGACAATGCATACCGGACAGAAATTGTAAACTCAGCCGAGCAGCGCGGCATTCCGGTGGTAATCCTTCCTTCAGATACTTTTGAGCCTGAGCTGAAAAAGAAAGACATGACTGAATGGAGAAACAGATACGGCGAAAAACTGAGAGAAAAGATCGACCGCTACCAGATGGATTTCGGCGTTCTTGCCGGCTACATGCTGATTTTCGATGATGCCACCTGCATCAAATATCCATTAATTAATTTACATCCTGCTCTGCCTGATACTTACAAAGGGACGTGGATGGAGATAGTCGGCCAGGTGATCGACAATAACGATGAGTGCTACGGCTCTATGGTTCACATCTGCAGTCCTGAGCTTGACCGCGGCGACACCATTGCCTTTGACAGTTTTTCAGTTTCATCAGTGGCAGGAAGCGGAAGCAGAGATGAGAAGATACAGAACGTCAGATCAGAGGAATCCCGCAGGGAAGCCCCTCTGCTGATGGAAACAATCAAGATGCTCGTCAATGGTGAAATTTCTCTTAGAGATGGTCATCTCTACGATTCAGAAGGCAGGAAAATGGAAAAGTATCCCTGCTTGGCAGATCGTATCAATTCTAAATAAACTAACCTTCTTTTTCAACACTTTTTTCGAAAAGCGTATTTTTTTACTATTTTTCATAGAAAATAAGGGCAAAATCGTAAAATACCATTTGATATTCTGCTATAACCTAAGATAGAGTTATATATTCTCAATCATACCGTCAAACACGCGAGGGACTGTCTTGAGTACATTAGAAGTTAGATGGCATGGCAGAGGCGGACAAGGTATCGTCACTGCTAATGAAATTCTAGCAGGCGCAGCCCTTTATGAAGGTAAGTTCATGAAGGCTTTCCCGGAGTTCGGTCCGGAAAGAATGGGGGCGCCCATCCGTGCATTTGCTAGAGTATCCGATGAGCCCATAAAAGTGCACAGCCAAGTCTATTTCCCAGACTATGTTGCTGTTTTGGATCCAACTCTGATTGGAAACATCAACGTGCTGGAAGGACTGAAGAAAACTGGTTCTTTAATTGTCAATAATACAGCTTCTGTAAGTGAATTAAAGAAGACGCTCAACACAGACATGGACGTCCATGTCGTGGATGCATCTAAGATTGCTCTTGAGACCATCGGTAAGCCATTGGCTAACACCGCAATGCTGGGTGCTTTGGTTAAAGTTTCAGGAATCGTTGGCTTAGACAGCGTCATTGCTGAAATGCAGATCAAACTGGGAGGAAAGCTTCCCGCACCAGTCGTTGAGAAGAATGTTCTCAGCGTGAAACGTGCATATGAGGAGGTACAGTAAATGGCAGAATATGAGACAACAGCCACTTCCGCAATTATTCCTGCAGGCACTGCAAAGTCGTATGAGACTGGGTCATGGCGTTCTCAGCGTCCAGTTCTGGACAAGGAACAATGTGTGAATTGTATGACCTGCTGGGTATTCTGCCCTGACAACTCCATAATTGTTGAAAACGGTGAAGTCTTGGGATTCAAACTCACCCACTGCAAAGGCTGCGGAATCTGTGCGCAGGATTGTCCCAAAAAGGCAATCACAATGGTCCCGGAGGGACGTCAATGAAACGGTTAGCAATTAATGGTGATCAAGCAGTCGCACTGTCTTGGAAACAGGTGAACCCTGATTTCTGTGCTTCATATCCAATCACACCTCAGACGATTATTGTGGAAGCCTTCTCAGATTACGTTGCTGACGGAGAAGTAGACACTGAGTATGTATGCAGCGAATCTGAACACAGCTCTATGAGTATGTGTATCGGTGCCGCAGCTGCAGGAGCCCGTTCCGTCACCGCCACTGCATCTGCCGGTCTAGCTTTCATGTGGGAAACACTCTACATCGCTTCTTCCATGAGGATGCCGATCGTAATGACTGTCGCCAACAGAGCCCTGTCAGGACCGATCAACATCCACTGCGATCATTCGGATGCAATGGGCGCAAGGGACAGCGGCTGGATTCAGATTTTCGGAGAAAACGTGCAGGAAGCCTATGACAACTCGATCATGTCTTTCCGTATCGCAGAAGATCTCAGAGTCAGACTGCCGGTGATGAACTGTCTTGACGGTTTCATCGTCACACACGCTATCGAATCACTTGAGCCAATTGAGACGGAAGACGTTAAAAAATTCGTTGGAGAGTATAAGGCTCTCATGCCTCTCTTAGACTACAAGAACCCTCATACATATGGACCGTTCGACATGCCTGAAGTTTACTTTGAGCACAAGCACGACCAGGCAATGGCCATGCTGAAAGCCAAAGAAGTCATCATGGAAGTTGCAGCCGAGTTCGAAAAACTCACAGGCCGTAAATACGGATTCATCGAGGAGTACAAAACAGAAGATGCAGACTTTATTGCAATCGCCATGGGATCTACCGCAGGTACAATGAAACAGGTAGTAGACGACCTTAGGGCAGAAGGCCTGAAAGTCGGATGCATCAAAGTGAGAGTATTCCGCCCGTTCCCTTACGAGGAGATTTCAAAAGCTGTCAAAGGCAAGAAATGCGTTGCAGTCATGGATCGTGCACTAAGCATTGGAGCCGCCGGCCCGCTGTTTGCTGATGTATGCTCTGCAGAAATGTGTGCTGCTGACGCAAAATCGCCCAAGATCGTAAACTTCATCTACGGTCTTGGAGGAAGAGACGTCAACGTGGAAGACCTGAAGAAAGTCTACCGCGCAATGATTGATGGAAGTGCACACAAAATTAACTATCTGGGGGTGAAGAAATGATCACCTTAGAAGAGCTTCAGGAAAAACCAGACAAACTCACGGAAGGACACAGGCTCTGCGCAGGCTGCGGAGAACCGACAATCGTAAGACAAGTCCTTATGGCTACAGATCTGCCAGTAGTGGTATCCAACGCAACGGGATGCTTTGAGGTTTCAACTTCAGGATTCCCTTACTCTGCATGGAATGTTCCATGGATACACAGCGCCTTTGAGAATGCAGCTGCCACCATTGCCGGTGTCGAATCTGCATACAGAGTCCTCAAGAGAAAAGGCAAGATTCAGGATGAAATGAGATTTGCGGCCTTTGCCGGAGACGGCGGTACATATGATATCGGATTCCAGGCTTTGTCTGGTGCAATCGAACGCGGACACCAGTTCCTCTTCGTATGCATGAACAATGAGGCTTACATGAACACCGGTATCCAGAGAAGCGGTGCCACCGGTAAAGGTGCTTCCACCACTACCAGCCCTGCAGGATCTGTGATTCCCGGAAAGAAAGAGTTCCCCAAAGACATCACCAAGATTGTAGCCGCCCACGAACTTCCCTACGCCGCTCAGGCTTCTCCACACAACTGGAAAGACCTTCATGAGAAGGCAAGCAAGGGATTCGAAGCCGGAGGCCCTGCATTCCTGAACGTTATCTCTCCCTGCCCGAGAGGATGGAGACACGATTCTTCTCAGACCATTGCTATCGCAAGACTCGCTGTAGAAACATGCGTCTGGCCTCTCTATGAGTACGACCATGGCAAGTGGAACCTCACCGGTGAAAGCAAACGCATCGCCGAGGGCAAGAAAGATAAACTCCCGATCGACGACTGGATTAAATCCCAGGGAAGGTTCAAACACCTCCAGAGTGCAAAATGGGAAAACATCGCTGATGAAATCCAGGAAAACGTTGACAAGAAATGGGATGAACTCGTCAGACTGTCCCAGCTCTAAAACATCTTTCAACCAAACCTTTTTCTTCTTATTTTTCGTGATCTCTGTACTGAAAATGCACTTTATGAGCCTTTTTTAGTAAATCTCATTTAAAAACAGGGGTACTTTCACCGACCCCTGGGGAAATAACGTCAAAAAGGAAAGCATACTGTAAAGGGATGGAATCCGAGCAGAGCACTCCAGACGGCAGAAGGACCTCTAAGAATTATTTCGTATTCATAGATGAATCTGGAGACCTTGGAAAAAGTGCAAACTCAGATCCTTACTTGGTATTTGCAGCCAGTGTTACAGATGAGCCTAAATTCGCTAAAATTATAGACAAATACAAAACAAATACGTATTTATCGCAGTCGGATGAGATAAAATTTAGTAAAACAAGACATGGTATTAGGCTATTGGTAATTGATGACGTACTTGCAGTCAACTTTATATTTATGCGGCGGTCATTTCTAAATCTCGTCCACATTGGAAAGAAAAGAAAAAAATATACCAGCAGGCATTAGCAGAGTTCGTAGATTTTATTTTGAATGATTGTAATGCTTCCAATTACTACTTTATTTTGGATGAGCACACTGCGATAAGTACAGAAAGTGAGCCGAACAAAGGTTGTAAAATCTGTGAAGCAGTCGCTGCTAGAAATGATAAATATGTAGAGTGCAAAATGCTAAAATCGAAAGATACCAAATCTCTGCAGACTCATGATTTTATCGTAGGCGTCATCGGGAGTGCATATAATCGATCCGAGTATAGATATATCACCAAATTAAAAAACATCAGATATAAAGAAGGGGATGCTTACTGCATAATGAAATTCTAAAAGAATCACACCCCCAGATCCGCATTTCTGCGGATCTAACAATGCCAATAATATCCTGACTCTGAATCCATCATCGTACGTAACTAGGACCGCACGACCTCTCGGCGGATGTGTAGCTAGTGATTACATTCACCATATTTATGTAAACTCTTAAACATCGACAATTGGCTGTAAAAACTTGAAAAGTTCTTAAATTGTATTTTACAAAATGTGTAAATATTGATATTTCTTAAAATTTATTTTATAAACTATGGATCTAGGGATAGTTTATTAAACGTAATTACATCTTTACACATGAATGCAGAAGATGATCGATAGGCCCGATTACTTAAACAAGCTCATCAGCTTTCGAGATAAGCAGTTAATAAAAGTTGTAACTGGAATCCGCCGTTGTGGAAAATCAACGCTCTTTGATATTTACTGCAATTATCTCCGGGACAGCGGAGTCTCTGAAGAGCAGATCATTCGTATAAATCTGGAAGATCCAGACTATCACGATATCAAAGACTATTTGCAGTTATACGATCTGATAAAAAGCCGGCTGCATTTAGATGTTATGAATTACATATTCATCGATGAAGTTCAGGTAGTTCCAGACTTTCAAAAAGCAGTGGACGGTCTGTTCATCAAAAACAACTGTGATGTATACATTACCGGATCAAACGCTTACATCTTATCCGGGGAACTCACAACTCTTCTTTCCGGGCGTTATGTGGAAATAAAAATGCTTCCCTTGTCTTTTAGAGAATACATAACCGCATTAGGAAATGATGCAGATCTGATGATGAAGTATCAGAGATATGTGCAGAATGGTTCGTTCCCGTATATTCTGCAGCTGAATGATAAAAAATCCATCCGTACTTATCTGGATGGCCTGTATAATTCAATAGTTCTCAAGGACATAATGGCCCGCCATAATTTTTCAGACGTTAATATGTTAGACAGCGTGATACGCTTCATGTTTGACAATGTGGGAAACATCTGTTCTGCAGCAAAGATAGCTAATACCCTGAGTGCAAACGGGCGTAAGATCTCTGTTCCTACTGTAGAATCATATCTATCGGCACTTGTCAACAGCTTTGTGCTGTATAAAGTGGAAAGGTATGATGTGAAGGGAAGACAGCATCTCGCCACTCTTGCAAAGTACTATCTTTCAGACACTGGACTGCGATACTATTTGCTGGGAAGCAAACGGGCTGATGATGGACACATCTTAGAAAATATCGTTTATCTCGAACTTCTAAGCCGCGGTTATGAAGTGTATGTCGGCAAGGTAGGATCTGCAGAAGTCGACTTTATTGCAATTGGAGAAGAAGGCGAAGAGTATTATCAGGTTGCATACACCGTAATTGATGCTGATGGAAAGACTCTGCAGAGGGAATTAGCGCCTCTGGAACAAATACGAGACCACAACCCGAAGTATCTGCTGACTTTAGATTACACGCCGCTCACATCCCACAACGGCATAAAGCAGATCAACGTTTTAGATTGGCTTTTAGGCCTGCGGCAGTAACTGCTGGATCAGACTGTTCTATTCCCTTTCGATTAATATATAAATCTAGATCGTTAGGGAGAGTATTTATCTTGTTACTTGTGCATTCACAATTATGGTAGACAAGACTATTTTTCCCAAATGCGACCAGTGCGGAGACGTAGGCTGCAAGCTCGGATCTCCAGGAAAATTCCCACGATGCCCTACTAACATTTCAGAGCATACTCTTGAAGAGATTAAGAAGCGCTATATGGACGAAGACGTGAATAAGATCATGCAGGCCGGCGCAGAGACTGAGCGCGGTACTATCAAGATGATTGACGGCGTTCCCACACCCATCAGGCCGAGAATTTCAGAGATCATGGCTTTTGCCCGTTCCATGGGCTGGAAAAAACTGGGTGTAGCTTTCTGCCTTGCCACCCGCGAAGAGGCAATCAAGTTGATAAGAGTGCTGGAAGCCAATGAGTTTGAAGTCCATTCGGTGATCTGCCGCGCCTTCTCAATCAAAAAGGGCGATATCGGTATTCCAGACAAGAACTGTCTGTCAAGTCCGCTGGAGACAGTCTGCAACCCGGTTTATCAGGCTGAGCTTCTCAATGAAGCTGAGACCGACCTCAATATTGTAGTGGGTCTGTGCGTGGGCCACGATATGCTTTTCAATAAGTTTTCCAAGGCATACACAACCACGCTGATGGTCAAAGACCGCATGACTGCCAACAACCCCATGGATCCCCTGAACTCACCGTTCTTCAAGGGCATTCTGGCTAAAAAGTAAACTTCTTTTGATGGCTGTTCTGCAGCCATCTTCATTTTATGATGCATTTTGTTCAGTGTCCGATTCTGTCGGAACCTTGCTCTTTTTCTTTTCAGACATGAACAGTCCTGCCAAGGTAAGCACGATTCCGCAGACAATCATTCCTGTTATCTGTTCTCCGAGGATAATTGCCGACGAGACAGTTGTGATCACTGGAACCAGATAGATATATACACTGGTTTTTACTGATCCCAGCACTTTCAGTGCGAAATTCCAGGTTACAAAGCACAGTGCAGAAGCTCCAAGCCCCAGGAACAGAATGTTGACCATGTTTCCTGCATTCAGGAATGCCGACATTTCCGGATGGAAATCCATCATGCATACGGCAGGCAGCATGAACACTAAGCCGTAAGTGAAAATGATCTTTGTCGCCTGTACAGTATCATAGCCGAAGCTGCCGATTTTTTTACTCAGTGTAGAATAAGCAGCCCAGATGACCGAAGCAATGATCGCCAGAATGTCTCCCAAGGGATTCAGCTTGAGGTTCGCTTCGCTGTTGTATCCGATCATTAATATGCCGATCATGGCGATTACAAATCCTACAAAGAAAATCGCACCCGGGCGCTCGTCCTTAAGGAACAGATAGCCGAAGATGGCAGTGAAGAACGGAGCTACTGAAAGGATGATTCCTACGTTTGATGCCAGCGTGTATGTCAAGGCAATATTTTCAAACAGATAGTACAGCGTTACTCCGCACAGACCGGCAGCTGCAAAGTACCAGTGATGCTTTTTGCTGTTGACATGCATGATGTGCGGGCAGATCAGCCATAATGCAGCATAGCCGATTACAAAACGAATAAAAAGAATCTCAATCGGGGTGAAATACTCAAGCAAACTCTTAGTGGAAACGTAAGTAATTCCCCAGATGATGACGGTGATAAATGCTGCAATGTGTCCTTTTGATCCATCTTGTATTGCCATTGCGCATCCATCTCTTTTCTTATAGCTGACTATAGACAGCCTAAATCAGTAGGCTGTCCAAGCCTGCTTTCCCTATTAAAATATTACTGCAACACTCCTTTTTTCAGAAGCGCTGCTTATGGATGGATTGAACTGGTCTGCTCTCATCAGCTTATTGAACTGTATGCTGAGACAGCATACATGATCACGAACACTATTGAGATTATGTAAATCAGAAGCGGAACTTCCTTTGCTTTTCCGCGGCATAATTTTATGATAGTATAAGAAATGAATCCGAATCCGATACCGTCGGAGATGGAATATGCGAAAGGCATGATAGCCAGAGTCAAGAAACACGGAAGCGCGATCTCAAAGTCATGCCAGTCTATGTCTTTTATTGCACTCATCATTGCAACGCCCACGATAATCAGGGCAGGGGCCGTTGCCGCGCTGGGAATCATCAGTGCTAGCGGACCTAAGAGAATTGCCGCCAGGAAGAGAATTCCTACTACAACTGCAGTGAGACCTGTGCGTCCTCCTTCCCTTATTCCAGTTGATGACTCCACATAGGTAGAAACTGTGGAAGTGCCTACCAGTGCTCCGGTACAGGTGGCTATTGCATCAGCAACCAGTGCTTTGTCTCCTTTTTTGAAGTTTCCGTCCTTATCTGCCATTCCTGAGGCGTTGGCTGTGCCTACCAGCGTTCCGACGCTGTCAAACATGTCGACGATAGTAAGCGTGATTATCGCTGTCAGCAGAGGCAAGACGCCGGCTGTAAACAGGTTAAAGTCAAGCTGTAAGAAGGTAGGCATCATGCTGAAGTCGCTGTAGGTAAACGACGAAGGAATGTCAGTAACGCCGAACAGAACGCCGATGATGGTGGTGGCGATTATACCGATCAGAATCGATCCTTTAATTTTCCAGGACATCAAGACCGCTGTGATTATAATTCCGACTATGACCAGCAGGACTTCCGGACTAGCCAGGTTTCCCAGGTCAGTGACATGGCTGTCTTCTATGACTACAACGAGACCGGAGTTAAGCACCCCTATGAAAGCTATGAAAAGGCCTATTCCGGCAGATATGGCGTTTTTAAGAGATCGCGGTATTGATTCGATTATCTTGCCGCGAAGAGGTGTCAGTGTAATAATCAAAAATATTACACCAGAGATAAACACTATTGCCAGCGCTTGATTCCAGCTGTATCCCATACCTTGGCAAAGTGTGAACGTAAAAAATGCATTCAGGCCCATTCCCGGTGCCTGGGCAAAAGGAATATTGGCAATGAATGCAGTTAGAAAACATCCTATGGCTGAAGCAACACAGGTTGCGATCATCACCGAAGTGTAATCCATCCCTGTAATCTTCAACATGTCCGGGTTGACAAATATAATGTAGGACATGGCAAAGAATGTGGTGAATCCTGCTATGATTTCCGTACGAACGTTTGTGTTGTTTTCCTTCAGTTTAAACATCCGCTCCAATAGCAACGATCCTCACACTCCCAAATACTGAATAATTGCTACGCTGAGCTGTAAATACAGACTCAGTTTACCCTAAATATCTTTCATTAAATATAATGGTTACTTCCGAAAAATATATTCTAAGATTCTACAATTTTATCATATTTCGAATAATCGCAAACATTCTGCTTAATCAGCGGAATGAGTTTTAGGACCATATCCAGACAAAATATTCCTATGACTCTGCTGCAGGTTGCCGGGCTGTATTCTGCATTGTGCATACAGGCACTGCTGCTGATCTGCGGATATATACTATATTATGTAGCTTCCGAAGCTGACAGTAAAGCGATCAGACAAATCGCAATGTCCTTGTGGGTGCTGTCTTTTTCATTCATAATGCTGTCATTCATGAATCTTGCTTTAATTTAATAATAATTCTTTGTTTATTGAGATTTTTTTAAATACCATGTCACTTGGACATCACAATCTGGATTTAGCTGTGGGATGCATATTGTTGCGGCACAGTCTTTATCCGTAGATCACAGCAATACTGCTACAGAGTTTACAAGATGCTCAAGGATATAAGTGACACTCATGACTTTTGAAGAAAAACCAATCTGTGAAGAAAAAGGCCTGCTGAAAGAGAATATACAATCACGCGAAGTTAACTCTCTTTTTGAAGTTGTTGCAGAATATGACATCAACCGTTCTAAACAATATGACCTGCAGTTGAGCTCAGGAGCTAAAAAGATTGTCTTATCCAGTTACGATGGTGAAAAAGTCTATGTCAGGCTTGCTTCAGACACTCTGACAACTCTGCAGGATGATTTTAAATTAATAATCAAAGACGTGAGAAGCCGTTTTGATCTGACACTCAAGCTGCAAAACGACCTCGATGCAGCGGTGATTGAAAACTCACTATTCATATTTGTTATGTTGCCAAAAAAATACATTTATGGAATTGAACTAGCGACTAATGCTGAGAATATTGAGTTGTCTATGCTGGAATGCGACAAGATTGAACTTGATGTAAAAACACAGAATATCCGCCTGGAAAATGTAGTCGGCAGTGTAGAAATTAACTGCAATCAAAATATGAACATCAACTGTCATACTTTGAGCGGCTCAATAGAAATCAATCAGCTGTCTGCAGTTTCCAGGATCATGGTGCCGAATGGTTTACCCTTTACTGCTCTGGTGAAAGGTCATGAAACAAGTGTATCCTATGAAATGGACGGCAAGGCAGCTGCAGATTTCAGCGTTGCTGAGTCAGATAATGTGATTGAAATTAATGGACGAAAAAGTAAACTTATTATCTGTACTACAAACCCGCAGATGCAGGAATGAGAAAATACATGCCTGGTATGCAGACTATACCGGCTTATTTTTTAGATAATCCGCATCTGTACTGTTGTAATTGATCTCAAAATAAAATTGTACTTTGCTGCAGCAGACTTAATCTTTCTCGTCTGGTTCCCAGGACAGTACGCCTGTTTTCACCGCTCTCTCATATCTGCTGATCTTAAAATTGAGGCGTTCCAGCATTTCATCAATTGCTGCTTTCTGTTCCAGCAGCTTATCGCGCTGTTCCACTAGAAGGTTCAGTCTTGCCGGGATGGTCTCATCGCCTTCTTTGTACAGTTTAATGTACTCAATAATGACTTCTACAGGAAGTCCGGCATTTCTCATACACGTGGCCTGCTCCACCCACCTGCAGTCTTCTTCAGTATAATCACGGGATCCGCCCTTTGCGCGGTTGACGGGTGGAATTACTCCTACCCGTTCATAATAACGCAGTGTATCCTGTGAGACACCGTACTTTTTGCTGACTTCGGTGATTTTCATCGCTTCACCCGTTCTGTTCTCTCTAAGGCTTATGAAATATTCAAGCTATTTGCTGATATCGGAAAAGATCTTTCTGCATATTCCTTAATTTTTCTGTACGCCTCTGAGTATGCGATTCCACTTCTTTCGCATACAGCCATCACGCTCTCATGTTCTGGGCATACTTTTCTGCAATCGTCATATTCACAGATCTTTATGCAGACGCTACCGAGAGGAGTATTTAGCTCCATCCCTTTGCATTTCATATCAATGCTCTCTATGCTGGTGCGCCTGATTTCGATAGCCGTTGTTTCTGAGAACATGATCTTTTCCATCTTGGGAGTATCATCTTCGCTGCATATCACATTGAGAAGATATGCCGGGCGGTTCCTTCTCATGTAAATCAGTGTGTGGTAGACATCCACGGCTCCTGCCTCAAAGAGATTTTCCATGATGTTGCCGATCTCTCCGGCGCAGTTGTCTATCTTACATTCCAGTTTACACATTCTGTCTGATTCATCTTTAGTCTCAATGATCATAGCCCTGAGAATACCTGACATTTCTGTGATTCTTTTGCCGCCGCCCATTCCTGTTTTTTTAATGGAGAACTTCTGCGGCAGTTTGTCTGAAGTCTTCACGGCTGCGGCGATGGCTGCTCCGGTTGGCGTTACATGTTCTCCTTCTACCTCGGTGATATGCAGCTTCAGTTTGTATTTTGCTGCAATTCTTGACACTGCAGGGGCGGGAATAGGAATCAGGCCGTGCTGGCATCTTATTGATCCTTTTCCTTCATATAACTCAGAAACAACTGCATCAGTTATTTTCAGATTATCTAAACATACCGCTGCAGAGATTATGTCTACAATAGAGTCAACCGCTCCCACTTCATGGAAGTGGACTTCTTCCACCGGCACTCCGTGAGCTTCGGCCTCAGCTTCAGCCAGTATCCTGAAAATCTTCTTTGCTGTTATGTTTGCTCCGGCAGTAATTTCCGCTTTGTCGATTATGCTGTATATGTCCTGCAGACCGCGTTGTTGTCCGTGTGCATGAACTTCTTTCTTTCCGTAGAGGTAGTTCATATCGTGATCATGACTTTCATAATTTTTGTTTAAAATAACATTAAAATCACAGACATTTAATCCAGACTTTCTCACACGGGTGATCTCTATCTCAAAATCTTTGAGAGGCAGGCTGTTTAGTGCTTTTATGAGAACACTCTTGTCGGCACCAAGATCTAAAAGCGCTGCTACCGTCATGTCCCCGCTTATGCCGGCGTAACATTCCAGATATAGTGTGCTCATCTTCTCCCTCAATGTTCAAACAGTTCCGTCACTTCTTTCAGATATTTTATAATCCCGATCGTCTGAGGCAGACATCCCCGCACGATCTGCATTCTTCATAGTCAGGATATTTTGCTGCTATTATTCAGATGTTTTTTGCAGATCATAATTAATTAATCCTTCCTCTTTTAAATAAAACTCAACTTTTTTATGCGCATCTGAAGAACCGGCATCGCCGCCACGTACCGCTATGCCTTCCAGTATCTTTGAATCTGGACATAACCTTTGGATATCATAAATGCTGCCACCGAAACCGCTTCCCTCATGAGTACAGAATGGAACTATTGTTTTTCCTGAGAAGTCGTATGATTCGAGGAACTTAAAAACAGCCATCGGCATAGTGCCGCACCAGTTTGGATATCCAACATAAATTGTATCATAATCATTTATACTGTCCAGCATTTCAGCCAGTTCTGGTCTTAAATCATTATTCAGTTCTTCTTTTGCAATTTCTACAGTTTTGCGGTAGTCATCAGGATAAGGATTTGGCGTTCTTATCTGAAAGATATCGCCGTTTGTAAATTCTTTTATTTTATTTGCAATTATTTCTGTATTCCCTCTGCTGAGGTTGACAATATTTCCTCCGGCATAGTTTCCGCCGGCACGTGAAAAATAAGCTACAAGACTTTTCATATAAACACCTCATATTTTCTTTCCCATTTCATATGCCTGTTCTAATGCAGGACTGTTTTGAACTTCACCTATATCTGTAAGTCCGGTTCCATAGATGACTCCTTTTTCATCTGCGTTGGAAAGACAGGATGTGAAGCCTCTGAGACTTTCGAGAGTTCTTTTCAGCGCTGATCTGTTGGGATCTGCAGCAGTCATTATGAAATAGAACTCCTTGTTTTCAATTTCCATATATCTTGCACATGCTCTGTCAATAAGAGTTTTCATTTGTGCTGACATTGTATAGAAATACACTGGAGTGGCCATGACGATTACATCTGAATCAATCATTTTCTGTACCATTTCCGCAGCATCATCTTTCTGAGGACATGGTTTGCCCTTGATGCATACTCCGCAGCCGTTGCAGTAGTTGATGTTCTTATCTTTCAGACAAATTTTTTCTACTGTGTTTCCTGCTTCTTTTGCCCCTTTGGCAAACTGATCACAGAGCACATCAGAATTCCCGTTCTTTCTGGGGCTTGATGAAATTATCAGTACATTTTTACTCATTGTAACTCCTCAAAGTTAGAGTTTGATCTAAGTCAAGATACTTCGGTTATATAATGATTATCAGCTTTTTTGAAGATCTTGTAAAATATAGTCTCTGCTAGAAATATCAATGAAAACTGAGATATTGATCGATGGAGACACCAATGGCACAGATGTCTCCACGTATCCGGACCAGATCAATCCATCAGGGGGATAGAGTTGAACGATCTTTTAGAAGAATGCTGCATTTCGGGAGATGACTTGGAAGTGTCTAGTCTGCATTCCTCTTATATATTGGATGGAATATCCAATATAAATAGATAATGGAGAATTACGTTAACTAAGAAAATCCTAGTTTAAGCGTGTTTCAACTACCTATTGTAGGCTCGCATGCACATCAAACTTATAGAAAAACTTTACGGCTGCTTAATGAGATATAAATGCAGCTTTGTTTCAGCCAGGTTATAAAAATCTTTTAAGTTATAATACACAGAAGCTTAAACGCAGCTAAGCTTCCTTTATTTTGGTTTATTCAGACTTTTCGAGTTCTTCTTCCATTTCCAGAAGCTCTTTCCATGTCTGCAGGGTCTCTTGTGCCTCCTCTTCATCCATCGTTTCGATGGCGAATCCGGCATGCACAACTACCCAGTCTCCTATGTGGCCTTCAATCAGGGATACGTTGACTTTTTTGAGCACTCCTCCAAAGTCAACTTCAGCCTGAGGACCTTCCATAGAAACTATCTGTCCCGGTACCGCTAAACACATGATTACGCCTCATGACATAAGCTTGATGATGGCTTCAGCAGGCTGTCCGTCGCAGTCTTTTAGTGCCTGGATAGCTGCTTCTCGAGAAGCACCAGTCTGATCCATGATGAGCTGAACATCTTCTTCGGGAATAACTTCTTCAGCAGGTGCAGATGATTGAGATGCTCCTCTTGGCCTGATCTCTGTATCGCCCATCACCTGATATGTTTTTTGTCCCTTTACATCCATCATTGTGACGGATGCATTCGTTATCACGTACTCTTCTGTCTTAGTACGGATTATAACCTCATCCACGTCAGTGATGTCTTTGGTTTTAATTCCCGCTTGTCTCATGGCGCGTTCGATCTGGCGGGGGTTTACTCCTCTCATCATAATGCTTTTTGTGATGTTGCTTAAATAGTTAAATCTTACGAGAAGAAACTCTGTGTTTTCAACTCAGCTTTGAAGATACAGATGATTTCAATAATTCAGCTGCGGTTATCAGAAAACGGAGGAGATAGAACCCCGCCATTTTGCGGGAACGGCGGGGCGGAGAGGATAGAAAGGGGTTTTGAAAGAGTTTGGTAAGAATATTTGGAGAAAAGATTTTGCGGGTAGACTGAAGTAATTCAGAGCTTCTTTAATGAGTTCATGATTTCCCAGTCAGTGACATATGTCCTGTAACTGTCCCAGTCGTCGTTTTTGATCTTGAGATAGTGACAGAATATGTGGCTGCCCAGGGTCTCTTTCATCAGGTCGCTTTTAGACATGATATCAAGAGCTTCTCCGAGGTTCGCCGGCAGTGAAGTGATTCCATTCTCTGTGCGTTCTTTTGGAGACATGTGGAAAATATCTCTTTCCATTGGTCCCGGCGGCTCGATCTTCTTTTCGATACCGTCCAGTCCTGCGGCAAGCATTACTGCGAATTGCAGATAAGGGTTTCCGGCTGGATCTGGATTGCGTATTTCAACGCGCGTCTTCATTCCTCTGCCCGCAGGAACTCTGATGAGAGCGCTGCGATTCATGTTTGCCCAGGATATGTAGCAGGGGGCTTCGTATCCTGGTACTAAGCGTTTATAGGAGTTGACTTGTGAGTTTAGGATAGCACTCATCTCTGGAGCGTGAGCCAGAAGACCACCGAGATAGTAGTATGCTTCTTTGCTCAGACCAAACTTGTCGCTCGGATCGTCGAACAAGTTTTTATCCTCGGACGCAAGGCTCTGATGCACGTGCATTCCAGATCCGTTACACCCAAACATGGGCTTAGGCATAAAACTAGCGTAGAAACCATGCTGTTTTGCAATCGTTTTTACTGCCAATTTAAAAGTCATTATTCTGTCGGCGACTGTCAGAGCTTTATTGAATCTCATGCCGATTTCGTGCTGCCCCGGTGCGACTTCATGATGAGATGCTTCTGTATCAAACCCGATTTCATCTAGTTTCAGTGTGATTTCTTTACGGACTTCTTCTCCCCTGTCTAGTTCTAACAGGTCGAAGTATCCTGCGGCGTCAGACGGCTTAACAATAGGTTCGCCGTTTGCATCCAGGTTGAAGAGGAAGAACTCGAATTCCGGTCCGATGAAATATTCCAAACCTTTTGCGTTGGCTTTATCGACCATTTTTTCAAGTACCCATCTCGGGTCCCCTTTGAATCTGTTTCCGCAGTGGTCATAAATCTGGCACAGCAGACGTGCTGTTTTCATATGTGTACCGTTAGTCCAAGGGTAAATCTGGAAAGAAGACGGTATCGGCTGGGCTCTCATGTCAGATTCATCAATCGTGGCATAACCCAGGATTGAAGACCCGTCGATGAAGATCCCTTCAGCTAATGCCCTTTCCAGTTTTGAAGATGGAATAGCGACAGATTTCACCGTTCCAAGAATGTCGGAGAACTGCATCTCAATGAATTTGACGCCTTGTTCTTTGACCTCCTTCAAGACGGCTTCTCTTGCCTCACTCTCGTCCTCTTTAGGCATAATTCATCGTATGACTATCTTAGTTATATTATTTTCGGTGGAATCTGATCAAATAGCTAATTTTTCTTAGAAAATTAGACAAATTGCTAACACTCATTTTTAGTCAAAGACATTTGTAGAATTTTTGTTGCTCTCTCAACTGCTTTGCTTGCCCCGTATCCGCCGGCAGCGCCGCCAGATGCAGAATTAGGCTTTCCGCCGCCTCTGCCCCCGTCTTCTGCCAGAACCTGATTGAGAATCTCAGCGCAGTCTATTTCTATGTCCGGACTGCAGGCGATTGTCAAAGAATATCTTTCACTGCCGGAACCGATTATGCAGATGCATTTTTCCCTGACTGCTGAGCTGACATACTCGGCGCACATTTTTTTATCCAGTTCCGGGAAAGAGCCGATATATGCTGGAATGCCTTCTATTTCTACCGGCTGGATTGATTTAAGGGAGCTGTCCATATATTGCTTTAATGCTGCGTCGGCCTGTTCTTTAGAGATTTTTAAGTTCTCTACAGTGCTGACAACATTTCCTTTCTGTGCTCCTGTCAGCGAGACTAATTTCATGAACTGGGCAGAGCGTTCAGCTGCTTCCTTTTTAGCTGCACCGCCGGTCATGAACTCAATTTCCCAATCTCCTTCAGGCTTGGCCGAGTTAATCTTGGAAATGATGAGGAACTCCACTTCTGAAGTGGATTTTACATGAATGCCAGAACAGGCCGAAGCATCTACGTCTCCGATCCTGATGATTCTGACTTCATTATCTGTAATTCTCTCTTTCTTTATTCTGATTTCATCCAGAATCTGATCGTCTTTTGATACGATCTGTTCTGTTATTTCCAGATCATCTGCAATCCAGCCGAGGATCTGCTCCTGTGCTTTCTGAGCCATATCCCAGTCGACATCTCCTTTAACAATCAGATACTTCTTGTCTTCAGAAATTGAGATTTTGACCAGTTCCAGTTCTTCATTCAGTCTTTTCAGAGAAGAGAACAGCATGTGTTCCCCGGTGTGTCCCTTCATCAGTTCATAGCGTCTTTTCCAGGAGATCTGTCCTTTAATTTCATCTCCTGTGCTGAACATATGTCCAGGCACTTTATGGACGATTCTGCCGTTTTCTTTAACGACCTCTTTGACCTTGAGGCCGTTGATTGAACCCTTATCATGCTCCTGGCCGCCTCCGCCCGGGTAGAAGAGTGTCTGATCTAAGACAATCCAGTCTTCTCCGGCTTCTGTAACTTTAGCAGAAAATTCCACGGCGTACGGCTCACGGTGATAAAGTTCAGTTTTCATCATCCGACTTAATTTCTCGCTAAGATATATACTTCCTGATCTAAACAAACTCATATAGCCGATAGACATTTGTCTAGTTAATTCAGGAAGGGCGATAACAATGTTAGATGAATTAGATTCTAGAATTATAGAAGAACTCTGCATCTCCAGCCAGGGTTCTTACCGTCAAATCGCTAAACGTCTCGGGGTACACCCTACTACTTTGATCCAGAGAATAAAAGCCCTGGAGGATGCGGGAATCATCTGCGGGTACCGCGCTACCATTGACTATCTTAAGCTCGGCTACGAGTTTATGGCTCTCGTACATGTTTATGTTGAAGGCGACGTTCTTGATGTACAGGGAAAGATCAAGGCGATGGACAACGTGCTGGCGATCTTCGATGTTACAGGAGAATGCGATTCGATCATCTGGGTTGCCTGCAAGGACAGAGATGAATTCTCCGATATGGTGAAGAGAATCGTTGCCATCCACGGCGTGAAGAAGACCAACACCTATGTGATTCTCAATCTGATCAAAGATCCGAATCAGTTTATTCCGAGCGTTCCTCACGTGGAGTCTGCTCCCGTCGAAGAGGAATGACGACCGAATGATTTATCAAAGCAATCACTATAGACAGAGCATCATTTCCATGAGGAAAGAATCATGATGAGAACACACACTTGCGGAGAACTCAGGTCAGGCGACATCGGAAAAGATGTTACTATCGCGGGCTGGATCCGCTTCTCAAGAGATCATGGCGGCGTTTTATTCTTTGACGTTGCTGATACGTATGGAATTACTCAGGCAGTTTACGATCCTGAATCGATTACTGCAGACGGCTATGCTGAACTTGGAGACACTCTCAAAACTTTCAGCAGAGAGTCTGCGATTAAAGTCATAGGAACTGTTAGAAACCGTGTTCCTGGAACCGAAGACGGCAGGAATCCTACCGGAGAGGTAGAGGTTCTGATAAAAACCGCTGAGCTGCTGAACTCCTCAAAGCCTCTGCCTTTTGAAGTGGCCGAGCAGAAAGGTTCAATGCTGCCTTCGGAAGATCTGAGGCTTAAGTACCGTTATTTAGATCTCAGAAGACATGTGATGGCTGAGAATCTGCGTTTCCGCCACCGTGTGGTCACCTCATTAAGAACTGCTTTGAATTCCCGCGGGTTTACTGAGATTGAAACGCCTATGCTGGTGCGCAGCACCCCCGAAGGCGCCAGAGACTTCATCGTGCCTTCACGCACATCTCCCGGCGATTTCTATGCCCTTCCGCAGTCGCCTCAGATGTACAAGCAGCTGCTGATGGTCGGCGGCATGGACCGCTATTTCCAGCTCGCACGCTGCTTCAGAGACGAGGACTCCCGTTCCGACAGGCAGCCTGAGTTCACGCAGATCGATATGGAGATGTCCTTTGTCGACATGTCTGATATTCAGGAAACAATCGAGTTCATGCTTTCCGAGATGTGGAAGAATGTTTACGGCGAAGAGCTGAAGACTCCCTTCCCGCGCGTGAGCTTCTACGATGCCATGCACAAGTACGGTACCGATGCTCCCGATATCCGCTATGGTCTGGAACTTCATGACGTTACTGAAATTGTCAGGAACGCCAACTATGAGATTTTCAAGAGGATTCTTTCCAAGAACGGAAAGGTTGAATGTGTTAACGTTAAGGCTGAATATACAAAGGGCGGCTCTGAGGAAGGCGGCGTCGGGCGTAACGAAGTCGACCGTCTGATTGAGTGGGCTAAGTCTCAGGGAATGGGCGGCCTCACCTGGATGAGAATGACTCCTGAAGGACTGCAGAGCAACATTGTGAAGTACTTCTCTGACGATGTCAAAGACGCCTTGGTTGCCGAGATGGATGCCAAAGATGGAGATCTCCTGCTGTATCTGGCAGGCTCTGAGATCGCTGCCTTGAAAGCCGGCGGGGAACTGCGCCGCAAACTCGCTGCTGACTTAGGACTTCTGGAAGGAAAGCCCCACCAATTTGTCTGGCTTGTCGACTGTCCTCTGTTTCAGAGAGACTCTGCTACCGGTCAGATCGAAGCATTCCACCACATGTTCGTATGTCCGGAAAATATGGATCTCTCGGGCGAGATTACAGACATTAGAGGTCTGAGCTATGATCTAGTCCTTGACGGATCTGAAATCGGTTCCGGTTCCATGAGGTGCCACGATCCTGAAGTCCAGCACAAGATTCTGGAAATGATCGGCATGTCTGAAGAGAAGATTCAGGAAGAGTTTGGCTTCTTCATTGAGGCTCTCAGCTTCGGTGCACCTCCTCACGGGGGAATTGCTCTCGGAGTCGATCGTCTGATTTCTCTGCTTCTGGGATGCGAATCTATCAGAGATGTCATTGCTTTCCCGAAGAACAAGAAGTTCCAGTCTCTTGTCGACGGAGCTCCTGCAAGCGTAGAGGAAGAGAAACTCTCAGAACTGCAGCTTCTCTCTCTTGCCGGCGAAGAATTCGACGATTCAGACTTCAAGGAATGAAACTCCAGGCTGCACGGGTTATCCGTGCAGCATTTTCATCATTTTTCAAATTGCATTTTTCTATATTTTCTAATATATTAGAATCTCAACCTCACTAGCATATATATTTTCAAAGATGCCGGTTCGTAATATTTACAGGTGCAGATCAAAGAGGCACAAACGCTGTGAAAAATAAGCAGGCCAGCATTTCTTTGAATCTACACTATGTAATTTAATGGTGAGCAAATGAAAAATAAGTCTAAGTTAATACTAGCGTCAGCTGTATTTG
>CAJKRY010000009.1 GCA_905202485.1 uncultured Methanomassiliicoccus sp. | reverse complement strand
CTGACGCTAGTATTAACTTAGACTTATTTTTCATTTGCTCACCATTGAATTACATAGTGTAGATTCAAAGAAACACTGGCTTGTTTATTTTCAACAGCATATGCGTTTCTTCTATCTACACTTGTAAATATTACGAAGAGTCATCTTTGAAAATGTATATACTAGTGAGGTTAAAATTCCCACATTAGAGAAAAACTAAGTGTTAGACTATTGACTGGACAACATAGGTATTTAATCTTAGAATAAGAGCATATATTCATGTGTAACAATTACTCATCTATCTGATTTATGATGTACTTCTTTGGACTGTTTGGTTTCTCTGGAACAGTCATTACCAATTTACCAGCTCTAATGAATTGATCAATATAGTTTATCTTAAGATATGAACGACTATGTATTTTGAGGTGTTGCTGAATCTCTTTCATTGATCTAGGTTCAACACAAAATTCCAGAATATTAGTTATTATACACATATGATTATCTAACTTATCATCTACTTGTTCACTTATTCTGCCTACTTGTTTGTGACGCTAAAAAAAATAATGAAAAAATAAAAAGCAGGCTTAAAAGTCTGCTTTTAAAACTCACACCCAAGCGGAACTGGATAGACATACTTTGAGGAATTCTGCGGAATAATCATCGGCACTCCGCGGTGGTCAATGATCTCCACATCGATATCGTACACTTTTCTTATCAATTCTTCAGTAATCACTTCCGGACCGCCGTAAGCCAGTATTCTGCCCTCATTGATGAACATGAAGTTGTCAGAATAATGAGCCGCCAGATTGATGTCGTGCATGGTCATCAAAGTGCAGATTCCCCGCGATCTTACAATCCTTTCAATCATCTGCATAGTTTTGTGCTGGTTCGCAATGTCAAGATTGTTTGTCGGCTCATCAAGGATCAGAACCTTCGGTTCCTGCACAATTGCTCTGGCAATGTGGACCTTCTGAAACTCTCCGCCGCTGATGTTGGTAATGTACTTCAGAGACAAAGGAGCGAGGCCCATGCCGTTGATCACTTCGCTTACTTTTCTAAGATCTTCACGGGTAGCATTCAATTCAAAGTACGGCTTTCTGCCAAGCAGGACAGAATCATACACAGTCATGCGGGATTTAGGCACGAACTGAGGAACATAACCGATATTCTTTGACATTTCTCTCCCGGAAAGCTTCAGAACGTCGACACCGTTGATTAGTATCTCACCGGTTTGAGGCTTATGTACGTTGCACAGGCATTTCAAGAGAGTTGTCTTTCCCACCCCGTTGGGACCCAGTATTGAGATAATGTTGTTCTCTTCGGCATCGAAGGAAATGTCTTTCAGCACACTGTCGCTGCCGTACGAGAAATTGAGATTTTCAACATGAAACATTTTTCTTGTACCCCCTGATTAAAACATACAGGAACAAAGGACCGCCGATTGCCGAGGTGATTATACCGACCGGAATTACTTTATCAAAGGCATAATGACTGATAATATAAGCAATCATCATGATTATGGAACCTACCAGCATGGAGCCGATGAGAAGATACCGGTTGTCGTTGCCTATGATTCTCTTCACAATGTGCGGAGCCGCAAGGCCGATGAAGCCGATTACACCCATGTATGAAACAGTTACAGCGGTTATGACTGCGGATACTGTAAGCCCCACCAGCCTTGTTTTGGAGATATTCAAGCCAAGGCCTCTCGCAACTTCTTCTCCCGCTTCCATGGCATTATAATCCCAGCGTTTCCAGAGGAAATAGATAATTCCGATCAGGCTTACAAAGAATATAATCTTCAGACCGTCCCAGCCGACTTTGTCAAGGCTGCCGAACTGCCAGAATACAATTGAAGAGAGCGCTACGTCGTCTGCAATGTACTGCGTAAAAGCCAGAGCGGCAGAGAAGATGGCGCTGATGGCCATTCCCGCCAGTACGAGGCTTTCCGGCGAAGCACTGGTGAATTTTGAAAGTACGATGATCAGACCGGTAGCAAGCATAGCAAAGACGAAGGCGCAGATGGTCACGATGGCAGGATTATTGATGATCGGATAAGCGGCGGTAGAGCCGAAGATTATCCCGCCGTTTAAGACCAGAATACCCACAGCGGCGCCGAAAGCTGAAGCGTTGGACAGGCCGAGTGTGAAAGGAGAAGCCAGAGGATTGCGGAGAATACTCTGCATCACCGCTCCCGAGATGCCTAAAGCACACCCAGCCAAAAGAGCAGCCGCAATTCTAGGAAGCCTCAGGTCCCAGACGACTTGATCCTGCCAGGTGCTGCCTTTGTTGAAGATATGCTGAATAATCTGAGAATAAGACAGTCCAGTATCCCCGAGACCTAATGTGTAGATTATCAGCACAACCAGCAGCACCAGCATTGAAAGTAAGAATAAAACTTTCCGGCGGGCATATTTCAAATATCCTTCTGTGACGGCGTCGGCCTCAGTCTCTTTACTGAGGTCCAGCACCTTTTCTTTTTTTAAAGAAGAAAAAATTGAAAGGTGTTTGTCGTCGGCCAAGATACCACCTCATACTGCGCTGAAAGTGTATCCGCCGGCAGTCTTCACAATCTCCACCTCGCTGAACAAGGGCAGCTCAACGCCGTTCTTTGAAGATTTTTCCTTAAAGAACTGCGACATATCATCAATGACTGAAGAGCCGTCTGAACCGTAGAAGAATTCAAAGATCTCAGTCATCTTGTCCATTACTTCATCGGCGTTCATTGAATCGTAGAGAAGGTGGCTTATGTAGAACGAACCCACCAATGAGGCATCCCAGTTGCAGCCGTCCCACACGATCGGCAGGACGGTGTACATCGAAATGTCATTGGATGGGTCGGCGTCGTTGTTCACGCCGTAGATGTAGCTCATAACCAGCTGGCTGGAGTTATTTCCAATGATTTTATCGGAGGAGGAAGGATCGATTAGCATCATGGTCATGCCCAGCTTGGCGACTGTTTCCACATCCAGTTCTACTTTTGTATCTTTACTCTGATTGTACACATTGCTTACGCCGTTGACTTCCAGAGGCGCATAGAATGGAAAGGTGACATTAAGAGGATTTGAACCGCTGATTGTAAGACCCGAGGTTATTATCTTTTCGTCCGTAGTTCCAATCATTGATTTTAACTCCTGAAGATATTTGTTGAATCCGCTGACTAGCTCTTCAGCTCTATCCGTCTTGTTTAAAACCTTGCCGAGCTGGGTAATCTGCTGCGTAAAATCATTGTTCAGCTTGTAAGTCACAGGATCCCAGTAAGCAGCGCCGGTGCCCATTGATTTAAGAACAAAGACCGGGACGGCTTTCGCTAAAGTATTCACCAGATCAGTATAATTTGCATATACATTTCCGCCGACAATCACCAGACTGGGTTGGAGATTTGCCACTCTTTCAACATCTTCAGATGTGATAGTGTTATCAGAATGCACCTTTGTCAGTTTATCATAGTCGTATGCATACGAGTATGCCCTGCCGTTTTTGTTGTCAGTAACGTCTCCGTCGTCGACCTCTATAACTTTATCATTTAAATTGAAATATGAAACAAATCTAAGAGGATCAACACTCCCAAAGGTCACAATACCCTTATCCAGATTGTCCGGCACCACTACATCTCTGCCGGCCATATCCTTGATTGTATCTGACAAGTCTCCCTTGGTATCGTCAGAGTTCCAGGTAAACACAATTGCAGCTCCTGCCACAACTATGATTGCAACCAAACATACAGCTACAAGTTTAGTTTTCATCTGAAGTGTATAATTAACCTCCTAGTATATGAGTATTACTTTTTTAGATAAAGTATCATTAAGTTTATCTGCAGAACTTGTATTTCCTACAATATGAATGAAAAATTATGGGCTGAATGCATTAACTTTCACGGCCATGCTTGCCCCGGCCTAGCTTTCGGATACAAGGCTTCTGAAACTGCCGCTGAGATTCTGGGAATTCCGCTGGAGAAAGCGGGAGATGAAGAAATTGTATGTATTTCAGAAAACGATGCCTGCGGCGTAGACTGCATTCAGTATCTGCTGTCCTGCACGGTGGGAAAGGGCAACCTGCTTTTCAGAATCACCGGCAAGCCTGTATACACATTCTTCAGAAGAGATGATGGAAAGGGAATACGGCTGAGTGTGAAAAACTTTGATAAGGATGCATACGGCAGAGAAGAATTGATCCAATATATTCTCAACAGTCCTGCGGATGATGTTTTCAACATCAGCGAGCCTCAGGTTAAAATGCCTGAAAAAGCAAGAATGTTTCAAAGCGTGGCGTGTGAATGCTGCGGAGAATCAGCAAGAGAAGACAAGATCAGACTGCAGGACGGCAGGAAGGTCTGCCTGGACTGCTTTGAAAGTTATGAACGATCTTTCCTTTGACGCTTGAAGCAGATGATTTAAAAAAAAAAGTTTGTGCATCAGAATGCATAAACTCTCATAATTTTATAAGTTTATGCATAAAAATACAAAAACTCACACAGATTTAGTAGTTTATGCATTGCAATGCATAAAATAGTAAAAAATACATACGTCATTCATATCATCGATATTATGTGAAGGCGTAGAGATGGAAGTAATCCGCGAAGAATACCTGAAACAGCTGAGACTGGAAGAATCATCAAGAGCTGATCAAGATAGTCACAGGCATACGCAGATGCGGCAAATCCACGCTGATGAAGCAGTTCATAGATGAACTCCGGTCTTCTGGTGAAGATTCCATACTGTATGTCAACTTCGAAGATATTGATTATAGTGAACTAAGCACATTCAAAGATCTGAACACATACATAGTGAATAATGTAAATCCTGAGAAAAAAACGTATGTATTTTTCGATGAGATTCAGAGAATCGAAGGCTGGGAGAAATCTATAAATGCGCTGATGATCAGCTATGACGCAGACATATACATCACAGGATCCAACGAATATCTGCTTTCGTCAGAACTTTCCACTTACCTTTCCGGCAGATACGTAGAGATCAAAATGACTCCTCTGTCATTCAAAGAATATCTTAAGCTGCATCCAGCAGATCAGAATCGCAGTCTGGATTCAAGGTTTTCCGATTACATCTGGACAGGATCAATGCCGATGATTAATCCTGATGAAGATGAATCTTTTAACCGCATGATTCTTGATTCGATTTACAATACCATAGTCGTAAAGGACATTACGCCGAGAAGTAAGATAAAGAGTGTCAGCACTCTGAATTCAATAGTCAGATTTTTATTTTCCAACATCGGCAATATCACTTCGGCATCATCCATTGCAAAGCAGATAGAATCTGATCCTAGAGTTGTCGAGGACTGCCTGAAAGCGCTGGAAGACGCATATATTATCGAGAAGGCTGAACGCTATGATATACGCGGAAAAAAACTGCTGAAAACTCTGGAGAAATATTACGTTGAGGATACCGGCATAAGAAATGCCATACTGGGAATTTCATCCCGGGAGGATATCAGCAGACAGCTGGAGAATATAGCATATCTCGAATTAAAAAGGAGAGGCTATCAGATCTGCGTAGGCAGATACGGTGATCAGGAAGTTGACTTTACAGTCATAAAAGGAGATGCGAGAGAATACTATCAGATTTCCATGAGCATCAGGGATGAAAATACATACGCCAGGGAAACAAGATCTCTGAATTCCATAAAAGACAGCTATCCTAAAACAATACTTACGCTGGATAATATGAAGTTCATTACAAATAAATGAATTATGGTAAAAAATATCATAGACTGGCTTTTAGAATAAACTGCTCTCCAAGAAAATTAAATCTGCATTTTGTAGTGAGTTTCAGAGCATATACAAAAATATTGATATATATCGTAATTACGATTAAATTATATTGTCGAACATTGTGAGTTTCTTAAGCTTAACTGAGCACGGGCTAGATAGCTATAAATAGTTAATCTAGGTTAAGTAAGTTGACTTAACTATTTAGCGAGATGGATAAATGAACTTAGAAGACTCAATGGACAGGTTCTGGTATGAACTTACAGTGAACCAATTGCGCGGTCGTCAGGATAAATGCATGAAAGACATATCATGCAATACCAGCATGTATCTCGATTTGATCAAGTTCAGAGATAATGCTACGGTAAGTTCCATTGCAGATGATCTTAACATCTCCAAAGCTGCAGTAACGATGAAAGTTAACGAGCTGGTTAAGCAGGGCCTGGTAAGAAAGATGCAGAATGAAGAAGATAAGCGCATCAATTACCTCGAAGTTACTGAGACAATGTCAGAGGACTACGAGATTTACTTCAGGCCTTTGAGATATGCAATAGAAATGATAGAGAAAAAATATTCACAAGAAAAGATAGATGTGTTCTGTGAAGTTCTGGAAACTTTCAGCGACTGCTTCCAGAGCTGCAATAATGCACATAAAGAGGAGTTATGACCAACCCGCTTTCAAAAGATTTTAATTACAAATCATTATTGATATTTGCACTGCCGACAGCAGTGATGATGGTTGTCGTTTCATTATACACTATAGTAGACGGCATATTCATTGCAAGGTATGTGGGCTCAAATGCTCTAGCTTCGATTAATATCGTGAGCCCTTTTTACTCAGCGATCTTAGCCATAGGAGTAATGCTGGGTACCGGAGGAAGCGCGATAATCGCCAAAAGAATGGGCGAGGGAGTTATTGAAAAAGCAAGAAAGAACTTCTCCATGATAGTTCTGACAGGATTCCTTGCAGGAGTAGCCATATCTGTAATCGGACTGCTGTTTCTTGATCCGCTTATTTACATGCTGGGTTCAAGCGATCTGCTGTTCGGGTACTGTAAAGACTACCTGCAGATTCTCCTGATATTCATGCCGGCGTTTATCCTGCAGGTAATGTTTCAGACATTATTCGTAACTGCCGGAAAGCCTAAACTGGGATTAACGCTGATAGTGGGAGCAGGAGTTCTCAATGTCCTGTTTGACTACATTTTCATCGCTGTTATGGAACTAGGCGTGGCAGGTGCGGCTTTAGGAACATCAATAGGATTCATGCTGCCTGCTGTGGTAGGCGTAGGATACTTCCTGACTAAAAAGAATAATCTGCATTTCACTAAGCCGGACGGCGACTGGCATGCTTTAAGTAAGACATGCACCAACGGATCGTCGGAAATGGTAACCAACCTGGCAAACGGAATTATGGTGTTCCTCTTTAACTACCAGATGATGAAGTATGTTGGAGAAGACGGCGTGGCTGCAATTACCACGGTTTTGTATGCTCAGTTCATCTTCACGGCAATATATTTCGGATTCTCAACCGGAGTGGCACCTATCCTGAGTTACAACTACGGCAGCGGCAATAAGGAACGCTTGAAGAAAGTCTTCAAAATGAGTGCTACTATAATTGTCATTCTGTCAGTAATCGCATTCATTCTGGCAATGGTGCTGGCTCCTACGATCACACATATCTTCCTTGAAGAAGGATCATATGCTTACAGCCTGGCAATAAGCGGATTCTATATATTCGCTGTGGAGTTCCTGTTCTGCGGAGTGAATATTTACGCCAGTTCATTCTTCACTGCGCTTTCAAACGGGAAAGTCTCAGCATTCATATCGCTGATGAGGACATTTGTGTTCATTTCCGTAGCCGTGCTGGTGCTTCCGGTATATATGGGGCTGGACGGAATCTGGATCGCTGTACCGCTGGCTGAATTCCTGACTATCTGGATATCAGCATATCTGATAAGAAGCAGCGGATATACAAGAAAGTATGAGGCACAAACAACTTCCAGTTGATCTAAATCGCAGCCCCTTTTGGGGCTGTTCAAACTGTTTTCAGTTATCTGCATTTATTAAATGAGAGAATGGAACTGGATTCATCAAAAGCTTAATGTTGCCTATGATATTGTATGCATGGTTAAAGATGAAAGAGTTCACAATAAAAGCTAATGATGGTTTGGATTTGTCAGCAGCCCTCTTTGAAACAGAAGAACCTCTGGCAGTTATCCAGATGATTCATGGAATGAAAGAGCATAAAGAGAGATATTATGAGTTTATACATTTTTTAAATAATATAGGATTTAGTGTTATTATATCAGACAACAGAGGTCATGGAAAATCCTTGAACGATGAATATCCACTTGGACACATGGAAGGATGTGAACAGATCATCAATGATCAGTATCTAATTACACAATACATAAAAGAAAGGTATCCAGGAAAAAAGCTCTACTTGTTCGGCCATTCTTTCGGATCGCTGCTGGCAAGATGCTATCTGCAGCGGCATGATGATGAAATAGACAAACTAATCCTAAGCGGTACCGTTGGATATATTAAATTTATAAATTCTGGAAAAAGACTTGGCAAGATTCTTTCATTCTTTGGAGGAGACGGGGGTCATAGTAAAATCCTGCAGAAAGCAGTCGACGGAGATGACGATACCTGGATCTGCTCAAATCCCGAGATTATGGAAGCTTACAGAAACGATAAACTGTGCAGCGGCTACAAATACACTAACGGCGCCAATGTAACTGTGATTGAAGGAGTAACACAGCTTCACGATTACGCCAGGTATCAATGCAAGAATCCTGATTTAAAAATACTCAGCATATCTGGAGAAGATGATCCTGTTACTAAAGGAGAAGAAGGATTAGAAGATTCAGTGGAATCATTGAGAAAAATAGGTTATAAAAACATCACCAGAATCGTATATCCTAAAATGAAGCATGAGGTACTGAACGAAATAGGAAAAGAAAAAGTATACGATGATGTTAAGAACTTTCTTCTAGATTGATTAGTC
Source organism: uncultured Methanomassiliicoccus sp. (assembly GCA_905202485.1). Lineage (GTDB taxonomy): Archaea > Thermoplasmatota > Thermoplasmata > Methanomassiliicoccales > Methanomassiliicoccaceae > Methanomassiliicoccus_A. Next base: position 75,466 of record CAJKRY010000009.1, on the reverse strand, counting down.
TTTACTCTTCATCAGTAAAGTATATACATATGTATATACATCAGTTCAACAGTAATATGCAGGCAATAATTCAAAAATGGGGAAATTCTCAAGGTATAAGAATACCAAAAGCATTCTTGGATGCAATGGGAATGTCAGAAAACGATGCGGTGGAGCTGCAAAGAGTGGATAATGCCATTATCATCAAAAAATTACAGACAAAAAAAAGTTTAACACTCTCTGACATCTTTCAAGGATATGATGAAAGCAAACAGCAGGAAGAGTATGACTGGGGTAAACCGGCTGGCAGAGAAGTGTGGTAATCGTGTATTCACCCAAACAAGGTGATATTATATATCTGGATTTTAATCCGCAATCAGGACATGAACAAGCTGGAAGAAGACCAGGCCTGATCGTGAGCAATGATGAATTTTTTAATCACACTAAACTTGCCATCGTCTGTCCAATTACCAGTACAATCAATCATTTTCCATTGCATATTCAGCTAGATAGCAGGGTTAAAACTACAGGCTGCGTCTTGACTGAGCACTTAAAATGCTTAGATATCATGAGCAGAAATGTACAGTACGTAGAACAAATACCGCAGGACATCCTATCAAAAGTAATTTCATACATTCATACATTTTATTAGACTGAATAGTAAACACATTAAGACTTTATATGAAAATTAAAAACAAAAACGGACTATGAAAAGATCACAGTCCGTAAAATCGTTTCAATACTGAATTATTTCAGGTTCAAGTCCATCTAATTTTTCCAGCATGATTGAGTAATCATCAAAAGACACTGGCTCATCAACTCCGTCTTTGAGTTTTATTTTTAAGGAACCGTGAACTTTAGAAGACGGATATTGTCCATTGGCTTTGTCATGCACCCACCAGTAAACAGTCTTTATGTCAATCGTGCCTTCGGGTCTAGCAGAGGACGCATCATTTTCAAACATGCTGCATATGGCAGCTTTCAGTTTTTCAGCATCATCCATTGAGAAATTTGTTTTTTTAGCCAGGCAAGCATTTATTGTACCATATGTAACATACAGTCCAAAATCAACACGGTGCTTCATACCCATAGTATCTGAAGACTTTTTAGTTCCGTCACCTTCAGAGTTGACACTTTTTGTGATTTGAATGCTGGAAATTGAAATGGGATCTGCACTGAATGCTGATTGAATTGTGACAGGGCCCCTGATTCCGACAGATACTCCTTCTGCATCTTTTTTGCTGCCCTTGAAGGCAAATACTTGTCCGAATGTTCTAACATCAAACCACTGCTGGCAGGCTGCTGCAGCATATTCTTCTTTAGTGTACTTGCTGTTACCGAATTTTTGTTTTATAAAGTCATCTGAACGGGCACGAAGACTTGTAAAATCATCCTGCTTGTTTTCATCAGACTGCACAAAGACGTTTTCTCCCATATCCATCAGCCTGTTTCTTATCTTCCTTTTCAGACAGACATCAGAAATTTCACCACGGCCAGAAAAATCAAGTCTGGGCCTGTTTCCGTTTAAAGGATCTCCATTCGGATTTGCACCTTTTACAGTAAATACAACTGCAAAATCTATTTTATTCTCAATTGTGCTCATTTAATTCCTCCTCTGATTTTTCATCGCTTTTCTTTTTATTTTTCTTTCTTATCTCAGATTTTTGAGTGTAGAATCCAAGCAGATATTCGCCGCTCAGCCTCTTATTGTTTGTAAATTCTTCAGGATTGAATAAATCCATGATTTCTTCAAATAATTTTTCAAAATCTACGCCTCCGGCACCAAGCCTCATTTTATATGGTACAAGCGAATCGTGAATGATATTCCATGTTGTGTAGGGTTTTTCAGAAAATTTCTGCATTAACCTCATAGCATTAGTCGGCCTGCTTTCACCAGCAAAATAATTAGCTCTGCCTTCCAATGCATCTGCAACGGCAAGCAGTCTTCCATACAGATAATCTCTGCTGTGTCTCTCTGTCTCAAGTGTCATTTTATATTCCTCCTTTAAATTTAATCCTCTAAAAAGTGCACATGCGGTTGAAATTGTTTGCTCCCACATCCATTCATCACGGTATGATAGTGGATTAGAAGCTTTTCTCACAGATGTCTCCATATAATTCTTAGGAACTGCGTCCCCGTCCACTATGCAGGAAATGATTGTTTCAGTTATGGACTTCAAATGTTTATTTTCAACGTTGTATCCATAAACTGCTTTGGATATTTCATTTGGAGTAGGCGCCACCTCTGCAAGATATACTTTTTCCCTTTTCTTTACCCTGGGCCAGGCATATGAAGAATACCAGTTCTCCATTCTTTCGCAATATTCTGAGCCGTTAAATTCTCTATAACTCAAAACAGCTAATCTTCCAGGTACTGCAGAATCCATAGACATCATGAATATTCCAAATGTATCCGCATCATGCTGATTTCCCAATATCTTGGAATTTAATTTTTTAACTGTATTTTCTGCAGTATAAATTACAGTTTCATCAAGATCGTTATCATCATATACGTCAAAAGGATCAGCCAATGGAGTGACAACCTCATTCCCGTTGTAATCCCAGGCAACAAAACACCATGTATCAATTTTAACTCCCTGTCTGGCAATAAGCCACCTGAGTGCATTATGAGCTTTTTGAGTCGTCTCATATCCAATTGTACATGCCTGATCCGGTTCGGTGAATCTCCCTCTGAATGTAAAACCAGACATGTCATTAGATGAGATTATTTTTGCACCGTCTCCGTCATTTCGTATTTTTTTAGGATGATTCTTAGCAATAGGCATGTTTTTACCGGTGACCATATCTAAGGAAATCTTGTAATTTTCTGAGTTTGACAGCAGATTAAGATAATAACCTATCCAGCTATTCCATACTGATTCATCCCGCGACAGATCGTCAGACGGATCTCCAGGAACATGCACAGCCCACTTTATAAAAATCGAGTCTAAGCTTCCTGTCGTTACTGAATATATTTCAGGTTTTTCCAGTTCATCATTTTTCCAGGCAGTCAGCAGTTTACCGGATTCATCTAAAAATAAGATTTGTTTATTCACAAGATCTTTAATTAACCTCTTTTTTTCTACATAATTTAAAACAGCTTTTACTTTTGAATTAGAATAGTCTGCATTATCGCACCAGGCTCTTAAATTTTTAACATAAGTTTCAAAGTCAGATGTTCCCTGGCAGTATTCTGAATAATCACCTGCAACATACTCCAGTTTATCACATAGGGGATGCGGCACTTTGCCGGAAGTTCTCCCTGCACTTTCCTCCGTACAAGGTATGATCGTCCTGGCTTCAGCTTTTTCCAGCACTTTAGCATCTACAAAATTACCATCTGCATCCAATGAAACTTTTACCTGAGCCATGTTGGTAGTATGGCATATAGGCAGCAGCGGCACGCCATTTGAATCAGAACCTATTGCGGATTTACACGCATCATATGTATCACATAACTTCTGCATCCATGACATGCGTAATTCACACTCCTTCCGGGACCGGCATCTGTTTGATCTGCTTTTTAATTGTACACTCCTCCGGCCTGATAAATTCAATAACACCGTTTGACATGATTGGATGCCAGAATCTAGCGATCAATCCTTCTCTGCCGGTATTGCTTGGATAATCAAATCCGTGGAACATCAGAGACAGCTGCGTAGATGGAGTGTTGTCATAGGCGCCTTCATTTTCACCGAAAACACATGGTTCCACATAACCCTGGCATTCTCTCGTTCCTAAGAATATATCATATCTGCCTCCGCGTTCCAGCATACGCTTTGCCGAGAAGTAATGCTTGTTTTCATCCCTATCATTTGCAAGATCGTTTCTGTTCAGATTCCATTCGAAATGAGCCTGAATCTCATAATCAACATTAGATAAGTATGTGTAAATAGACAGGTCATTACCTTCACTGTATCTTCTTGTTTTTACATTTACACTTTCTATTTTAATAGGGTTCATTATCCGCAGCCTGTCAATAACCCAAATGAAAGTTGGCTTCCAGTAAATCGAGTCCATGATTCCTTTTAATGCCTCATATGTTGGAACTGGATAAGTGGATTTTTCTCCGCCTATCCGCATTATTGGATCTGAAAACATTGCCCGCTTTCCAAATATCTTAATATCAAGCCTATTTTCCATAGAATCATCCCGTTAAAAACCCCACATCGTCATCATAGTACTCTTTCCCTGATGCATATATTCCGCTTCCCTCTTTTAATTCATAAATCATATTCTGAGCTAAAGCCTCATTAAACTGAGAATCAAACAATCCTACTGAATACGATTGTGCCATTTTCAGATATTTTTTTAATTTTTTTAAATCATTTATTTCAATACATTCTTTAACTGCTGCAAGAATCTTTTCACCTTCAGACGTATAGGGCATAATTATTCTGCAGTTTTCAGAATCAATCGGATGAAAATGCTCCCCAACATATTTGAAAGACTGGCACAGCGGAGCAGAAAACCAAATACCTTTGGATATTCTTATTCTATCTTTCTGAGGCAGATCTAATGAAAGATATTTTTCAGATGTCTGAAGACTTCTAATTATCCTTTTATTTTCTTCAACCGCCGACTGATTGCTGCACAATATTTCAAACAGCTTGTTATTTCCTACATTATACCCCATATTATCTTCATTATCATGAAAATAATATTTGTAATATTCAGATATGGTCTGGCTGTTCAACAGATCATCAGCGCCGTGCTCACTTAATATCTGTTTTGAGCGTTCAGCACATTTAGCAATGTCGTTTGGAATCTTATACCCAGCAATATCAATGATGTAAGTCTCACCATATTCCATTTTTCCGTTTCTATTACACCTCCCTGCAGATTGTGCGATGGAATCAATGCCTGCCAGCTGTCTGATGACTATATTGAAATCCAAATCTACTCCCGCTTCGATGAGCTGTGTGGAAATGCATATTGTTTTTCTGCCTGAGTCTAAGTTTTCAGATATTTCTTTTAAAACTTTTTTCCTATGCGCTGGACACATGTTTGTACTTAGATGGAATAGGTCTGCAGAATTTATCAATGAAACTGACTGATAAATTTCCCTGGCTGCTTTCTTTGTATTCACCACCATGAGAATGCTGTGGCATCCATCAATTTTTGACATGATAAAGCTACGAATTTCATCTATGCTCATGGGAGCAGAAGTCAGGTCAATGATCTTTACTCTGTCAAATACTTTGGGCGTTTCTTCAAATACCTTAATCAAATTTTTATCATCAGAATATTTAAGTGGAGATTTTAATTCATCAAACGTTGGCTGTGTTGCAGAACACATTACTGCGGTGCAGTTGCAGATATCAGTTAAAAAATTAATTGCTTCATTGAACATAAATATACAGGAAGCTGGTATGTTTTGAACTTCATCAAAGATCAATACAGAATTAGCTAAATTATGCATTCTCCTTATATTGCTGGTTTTGTTGAGAAATAAAGTATTTAAAAACTGCACCATAGTTGTAAAAATTATAGGCGACTCCCAGTTTTCAGACAATAACTGAGCGTTCAAATTGCCTTTTTCACTCATTTCCCTCTGAATATTTGAATGATGCTCCAATACGAGATCGTCTGAATTTTTAACAGATAGTGCTTTTCTGACGACTCCTACATTTTGATCTATGATAGATGTGTATGGAATAATATAAATAATTCTATCCATCTTATTTAATTCAGCATGTTTTAATGCAAATCGAAGGCTGGATAACGTTTTACCTCCGCCTGTCGGAACAGATAGTATGTAAGATCCATGAGGTTTGCCTGCACTGGATAAGCACTCTTCTGAAATCATGCGCCTGCATTTATTCAAGTCAGTCATTTCTGGCTCTGTGTTGAAAGTGGAATCTAAGTAACTATCAAAACGGCCATACAGTTCATTCCAGTCTGTGGTCTTTTTACCGTAGCTTCTTATGTCCAAATTTTCCAGATTATAAAACCTTTCTGTGTCTAATCTATCTGCATCAATAAGACAGCTTAATAAATACCTAGCAGTAAGCCCTGAGTAAAATTTAAATGAATTGGAAGAACGCACTGAATCGTGGATTTTATTTAGAATACAGTTTACTTCAGACTGCATATCTTCAGACAAAAGCATCTCCCTTACACACTGTAGGAAGTCTGTATCAATATCATTCAGGATTTCTGAAAAATGCGTATCATCATGATTCTTTCCCATCCGGTTAGTGTAAGCCTCATTTCCATCCAAATCCAGCATATTTATCATGCCAGTATGGTGACAGACTATCGGTATTGTTAAAAACTGTTCAATGTATCGATATAGATTTGAATTTGTCATCCCTTCAGTTTCAAGAATGTATAAAAGAATCTGCGCTCCTGCTGTAGAATGATCGATGATCGAATTGTCATCCAAATACTGATCTTTACTAATTAATGAATTTTCATACAAAATACGGTTGTAAAATCTGCATGACAGCTTGCCTATGTCATGCATTAATCCAATTAGTTTTCCAATGGTCTGAAGGTTTATTTTAGAAGCAAAAAGCTCTGACAAACAAGAAGTGCCCTCTAAGTGCGCATATACAGTATGAATTGTTTCTTTGTTTAATACATGAGCAACACCCAGATGAATCGAAGGTAGATCTGTGTTTATCGGAGCTTCATTTTTCACAATTTGTGATAATGTCAACGATATAAATATATTTCTGAAAAACATAACAGAATCTTGTAAAGAAATGATGCTGTAACTACTGAAATATTGTATGAATGGTGATATGGGTATTCACCCACAACACCATAAACATGAATGAAAGATAATTTTGATTTAGATTATATGAGCTCCCCATTTGAAGTTATTGATTCCTGCACCAACTTCAAAATGATATTTTACTATGCCTAAATCTACCTTTGAATATGGCCCGCCCATTGACTCTGCATTTACTGAATCACCTGAAAGAGTGAAGCGGAACTTTTGCTGGTTTATCGCAGTCGGAGCGAGCATGGCCGCTTCCATACCTTTAATGAACCATCCTGGAGTGTCATCGTTATTCACTTTGCATAGAGCATCCATAGGCTTGCTTTTGTGGGCAACTCCCTGCATTGCACCATATCCTACAGATATTACACAAAGCAGTTTCTCTCCTTTATTTATTGAGCATTTACTCTTTCGTTTGCTATAAGTTAATGCTACCCAGCAAGTATTAAGTTCTAGTTGCTGCGCCTTTAAAACAATATGCTCCCCATAGTATCCAACTTTTTCATCTAAATCTTCTCCTTTTTTCCCAACCATGCATATATAATTTTTTACATTGGTGAATTTTCCATAATGAGCTTTGAAACCACTAAATGTTTCTACTTCATTTGTAATTAATTGAATGTGCAGTCCACTTTCTTGATTGCATGCATTGATCTCAGCCTGGAGCTCTAAAACTATACTCTCATCAAGTGGTTTGTCAATATAACTTCTTACTGAATGTCTATTTTCAATTGCTTCAATCAGTTCCATAATCTACACCTCTAGGATAATGAATGTTAAACACATACAAAATACATTTTTATGAAATTGTAGATTGGAATTAAGCTTTATGCCACTATCTAATATCAATAATTATGTTTCTACAACGGCAGGATTGAAACTTTCAACTCCACACATCTTTCAAGTAAAACCGAGTCATCTTCTTATGAAGGTGTGGATTGAAACATCACAGATAACCCCGTTGGCAATATAATTGAAAGCGTCACCTTCTTACAAAGGTGTGGATTGAAACGTTGTAAACACAATGAGAACCGTAATGTCATCACGTCACCTTCTTACGAAGGTGTGGATTGAAACGAGTGTGTAGACTGCATCCGGCATATAGGTTACAGAGTCACCTTCTTATGAAGGTGTGGATTGAAACATCCGCAAGCTTCAATACAGCGCCTGGTCTGGGTGGTCACCTTCTTACGAAGGTGCGGATTGAAACAGGTTTTTGCAGTCTTTAAATGCATGCTCATCGTCATCTTCTTATGAAGGTGTGGATTGAAACACTAAATTTAAAACGATCACGAAAGAAATACTGATGACGCCTTCTTATGAAGGTGTAGATTGGAATCATATTACCAATATGCATACCTCACACCAGATACGTCACATTCTTACTGACCATGAGTGAAAAATAAAAATATCAAAACTCGTTATGGATATTCAGTCACCTTCTTACGAAGGTGTGGATTGAAACATATCATTGACTTTATACGATGGTAAATGCACCTTCTTACGAAGGTGTGGATTGAAACAGATTGGAAAATACGGATATAAGCTATCAGAAGGTGTCACCTTCTTACGAAGGTGTGGATTGAAACGTGGTTGTTGTTATTGTCTGATCACGCAGCCAGACGTCACCTTCTTACGAAGGTGTGGATTGAAACGCGGTTGTTGTTATTGTCTGATCACGCAGCCAGACGTCACCTTCTTACGAAGGTGTGGATTGAAACATTCACAATTTAGCCGTTTTCAGCCTGTTTTACGTCACCTTCTTACGAAGGTGTGGATTGAAACGTAATACACTACATAAAACACAGGCCATTCAAAGAACAGCCCGGTCGTATCCTTCTTCTCCGAAAGGTTTTGTGGCATCAATTGCTACTTTAGACGTAGTGCCGTGAGCGCTGGGATCCAATGAGGAACCGGCTGCATTATTCACGACTAATAGAGACTTTGAAGCCTGGAACCTTGTAGCTTCTGCCCACTCGACGTCCCTGTCATTAAAGATATTAATATCTGCATCGACGATTGTCACTTTCTTCATTGATGGGTGGCCGGAAAAGGCAGCCATTGCCGCATTCATTCCATCGCCTTCTTTGTTCTTAGTTATAGAGACAACGCCGTGAAGCCAGCAGCATCCTCCTTCAGTAAGGCGCACTGCATGTACATTCGGCACTACCTGATTTACAGTACGGTAGATTATCGGCTCTCTCGGCAGACCCATAAGCATATAATGTTCATAACCGCCGGGAAGAAGCAGATGAAAAATCGGATCGTTTCTCATGTATAGTTTATCAACTTTGAAAATCGGAGCCGGCCTGATGGAATCATATGTACCGGTGATATCCATAAATGGTCCTTCTTCAACCATTTCAGATGTTATGCGGCCTTCAAAGACTATTTCTGCTTCAGCAGGAACTTTTAGTCCGCCGTCGAGCTCAGCAAGCGCGAGCTGTTTACCAGTGGCTTTTTTCTCCAGAGCAGATGCAATATTCATCTCATCAGCCAGGTAATCTGTGGAAGTGGCTGCGGCAAGAAGAACAGACGGAGATAACCCCATTGAGAACGCTACCGGCAGATCTTCTCCTTTCGCCTGAGCCTTTTTCCACATAGTATAGAGATGTCTAGGCACCAGTCTCAGAGCGAATGAAGTCTTGTCATAAAGCATCATCCTGTGGAATGACACATTCTTCTTTCCTTCAAATTCAGCCACTGCTACTGCAGAAGTGATGTACCTTCCTGCATCTTTGGGAAAGTACTTTGGAATCGGAAGTTTAGTAAGATCGAATTCAGTCAGCACCTGATCTCTGAATGGAACTTCAGAAGCCAGTGTAGTCTCCTGAGGAGAAGCCATGGCATCAAGAATATAGCGCACTAACTTTTCTTTGGTAGTTCCCAGTGCTTCGGCTATTCTTCCCCTGTCGCTCCAGACGTTTCCAACAGCTCTCATTCCAGATAAATTTTCAAAGAATGCAGGACGCTCCTGCTCTTGAGACAAGATTCTGGAAACCTCGTACTCCAACGGTACGTTTTCTTCGATCCTGCGGGTATCGTTCATCTGCGCCAAGAGATCTCTAAATGCCATATTGCTGTAGATGCAGTGTATGATAATAACAATTGCGGAGGTCACATACATAAAAGATAAGAATAGGACCGTTCTACCGAGACTTCAATGTCCGCAGATTTAAGAGAAATCGTGAGAAAATATGCATTGCAGAACGCGGCACTGCATAAAGGCAGCGCAAATCCGAAAGCAGTTGTTGGAAAAGTAATGGGAGAAGTTCCTGAACTCCGATCTCGTTCAAAAGAAGTCTCAGCTGCAGCAGAAGAAATCTGTGCTGAACTCTGCGGAATGAATTTTGACGACATTGTCGCTGAGACAGAAAGCATCAACCCAGAGCTTCTCAAAAAGACCAAAAGCGAGAAAAAAGACGTTATGATTGATCTGCCAGATACAGAAAACGGCGTTGTCATGCGTATGGCCCCCGGACCTTCCGGCCCTCTGCATATCGGACACACCAGAGTTGCTATCATCAACGACTATTATGTCAAAAAATACAAAGGAAAATACATCAACCGCCTGGAAGACACCAATCCGGAAAAGATTGATCCCGACGCTTACAAAATGATCCCGGAAGATCTAGATTGGCTCGGTGTTCATGTTGATGAGACTATCATTCAGAGCGACCGTTTTGAAATTTATTATGACGTTGCCAGAAAGCTTATTGACATGGGCCAGGCATATGTATGTACCTGCGAAGCAGACAGCTGGAGGAAGCTGAAAGAAAGCAAGAAAGCATGTCCATGCCGTTCACAGACTCCTGAGGAAGCTCACGAGCTGTTTGACAAAATGCTTGCCCATGGCTTTGGAGAGGGAGAGGCTGTCTTGGTTGTCAAGACAGACCTGGATCATCCTAACCCGGCAGTCAGGGACTTTGTAGGCCTGAGAATTAACGACACCGCGGTTCATCCGCGTACAGGCACAAGGTATGTCGTGTACCCGATGATGAATCTGTCAGTGGCGGTAGACGACCACTTGTTAGGTCTGACTCATGTCATCAGAGGAAAAGATCATCTCAACAATACAATCAGGCAGGAATACATCTTCAAATACTTCGGCTGGAAGAAGCCTTGGTATCACCACTACGGTTTCGTGAAGATTCCTGATTCCATTCTGAAAACTTCTACAGTCGGCACGGGAATCAAAAACGGGGAATATACAGGCTGGGATGATGTTAGACTAGGTACTGTGAGGGCAATTGCTAAAAGAGGAATTCGGTCGGAAGCAATACGCAATTACTGGCTTGATGTCGGTATGAAAGATGTTGATATTGAATTCTCATGGGACAACCTATATGCGTTCAACAGACAGATCTTAGATCCCATTACCGACCGTTACTTCTTTGTTGAAAATCCAGAAGTTGTAGATATCAAAGGCGTCGACTCACTGAAAGAATGCGCCCCGCTGCATCCCGATCATCCAGAAAGGGGTGCGAGAGAGTCTGTGATATCTTCTCCTGTAAAAGTTTACATGACTCCTGAAGATTTGAAAGGTTTCAAAGAAAGAGGTACAGTCAGACTCAAAGATCTGTGCAATTTGAAATGGGAGAACGACGAGGCCGTTTACACCGGAACAGATCACAGCGTGCTGAAAGAAGGTGTGAAGATATCACACTGGGCTCCGATAGATGGAAAAGCATGCAAGATTCTCATGCCCGATGGAACAGTCAAGAAAGGTGTCTGCGAGAATATCAAATCTGACGATCTCGGCAAAGTCATTCAGTTTGAAAGATTTGGATTCGTCAGAGTAGGAAAGATTGGTGAAGAGGTCAAAGCTTACTTCACCCAATAATTTTTATTTTTCTAATTTGCATGGTAATATTTGCACACCTTCGTAAGAAGGTGACAGGATCTGAGAATCCTTCTCTTCTTCCTGCAACTGAGTTTCAATCCACACCTTCGTAAGAAGGTGACTGCAGTCATTGCTGTAATCATACATATCGATGAATTTGTTTCAATCCACACCTTCGTAAGAAGGTGACCCTCGAATACCAATTATGTCTAGCAATGCCAGCAAGTTTCAATCCACACCTTCGTAAGAAGGTGACAGACATGAGTTTATCTTTGTTTACAATCCTGGAATGTTTCAATCCACACCTTCGTAAGAAGGTGACATTCTGAATGCTGCTCTCAACCCGACTGGCGCGATGGTCTCAATCCACACCTTCGTAAGAAGGTGACCATTTTTTATAATAGGTACTAACTCATAGATATGGCTAATAATGTGCATCATTTAACACAATTATTGTTTATGGATATAATATATGATGCATAGATGAGATTCTGCGCAAGTATCTATTTAATTTTGAATCCAATTGTGTTATGACAATTTACATATAATTTAATTTTTATGTACTTTAATGCATGGACGATGACATTGATGATTATATGGACATATCAGGAGTGCAACATTTCTGTTTTTGCAGAAGACAATGGGCACTGATTTATCTTGAAAAACAATGGGAAGAAAATTCATGCACCGTTGACGGCCACATCATGCATGAAAAATGCCATGATGAGCAGTTGATCGAAAAACGTGGAAATCTGTTAATCTGTAGAGGAATGATGGTTCATTCTAACAATCTTAAAATCAAGGGTATATGTGATGTTGTAGAATTTCAAAAGAATCCTGATGGTGTAAAAATACATGGAAAGGATGGGTTGTGGAAGCCTATACCTATTGAATACAAAAAAGGAAAACCTAAAACGCATAATGCAGATAAATTGCAGTTGTGTGCTCAAGCAATCTGCATTGAAGAGATGCAGTGTTGCAACATAGATTTTGGATATCTTTATTATGGTGAAATCAAACGACGAGAAAAGGTAATGCTGGATCCAAATTTAAGATTAGAACTAGTCAATTTAGTTTCAGAAATGTATGGGCTATATGAAAAACACACAACACCAAAAGTACGCGAATTTTATGGATGCAAAGAGTGTTCACTTAATGACATATGTTTACCAGAGATTTGTAAAAAATCCGCTTTAAAATACATCAACAGCTTTTTAAAGGATGAAGTTATATGAAACATTTATTAAATACACTATATATAACTAACGAAAAATCGTATCTTTCATTAAATGGTGAAAATATAGTAATAACCGAAGAAGATCAGGAAATCGGGAGATTTCCATTACATACACTTAATTCTATAATCTATTTTGGGTATAAAGGAGCTACACCAGCTCTGATTGGAAAATGTGCTAAATACAAAATAAATCTAATGTTTTTTACACCAAGTGGAAAATTTTTAGCTAGAATTATTGGTAGTACATCAGGAAACATCTTTTTAAGAAAGGAACAATATAAAACATCTGATGATGAAAATCAAAGCTGCAGTATAGCTAAGAACATCATAGCTGCAAAGGTATACAACAGCAGATGGATTTTAGAACGTGCTACCAGAGATCATCCGTATCGTGTTGATGTGGATTCGTTAAAACAAGCTTCAAATAAGCTTTCAATGAGTATTCCAGACATAATGAAATGTGAGAATTTAAACGATTTGAGGGGTTTTGAAGGAATTGCTGCTAATCTTTACTTTGGTGTGTTGGATGGCTTGATATTACAGAACAAAAACGACTTCTACATGATTCGCCGTTCGAGAAGACCCCCATTAGATAAAACTAATGCACTTTTATCGTTTGTCTACACGTTACTACTGCAAGACTACATCTCTGCATTAGAAGGTGTTGGCCTAGACCCTTATGCAGGATTTTTACACAGGGATCGTGCTGGAAGAGCATCACTTGCTTTAGATTTAATGGAAGAGCTAAGAAGCATACATGCAGATCGGTTTGTGATATCACTTATAAACAACAGAACAATAAAACCTGATGATTTGACGGTCAAAGAAAACGGAGCGGTAATTCTTACTGATGAAGGTCGTAAGATTCTATTCAAATCTTGGCAATCAAAAAAGAAGGAGGAATTGACTCATCCATTTTTACAAGAAAAAATAACCTGGGGATTAGTTCCTCATATACAGTCATTACTTTTAGCTAGATACATAAGAGGAGATTTAGATGCATATCCCCCGTTCTTCTGGAAGTGATTGAATGTTGGTTGTAATAACATATGATGTGAACACAGAAGATTCGGATGGAAAAAGAAGACTTAGGCAAGTATCAAAAATGTGTGTAAATTACGGGCAAAGAGTACAAAACTCTGTTTTTGAATGCATCTTGGATTATGCTCAGCAAAAAGAGTTGAAACATAGATTAAGTCTGATAATTGATCCTGAAAAAGACAGTTTAAGATTTTATTATCTGGGAAATAATTATAAAGACAAAGTGGATCATATCGGAACGAAAAGATCCTATGATGCAGAAGGATTTTTAATCATATAAATGAGAATTGAAAACGGTGCGAACATATAGTAAACATTCAAAAAGCCATTCGTTCGCACTAGCATTTATTTTAAATTTTACTTGAGCCAGTATTAATTATCAAATAATGTATTCTTTGAATATGGAATTATTAAATCATCAGAAAATTGAATTTTTATTGATATTGCAGGATATTAAATATTACCCAGATGTTTAGATAATATTAAATGCAGAAATGATTATTTCATATTTTAACAGTCACCTTCTTACGAAGGTGTGGATTGAAACCAATTTCGTTTGAAATTAGAGTGATCAGCATATCAGTCACCTTCTTACGAAGGTGTGGATTGAAACTGATAGAAGCAGCAGTTATCTGGGCTCTCGTCTGGTCACCTTCTTACGAAGGTGTGGATTGAAACTTACTTAATATTGACGTAGCATCATTTTATCCATCCGTCACCTTCTTACGAAGGTGTGGATTGAAACGTACACTTGTACACTTACTTCTTTATATTTTTTGTCACCTTCTTACGAAGGTGTGGATTGAAACTTCTCCGACTTTAGCCATCGCTTCGGAGTAATTAAGTCACCTTCTTACGAAGGTGTGGATTGAAACATTCGAAGCCCAGATGTTCCAGCATCCCAAATCCTGTCACCTTCTTACGAAGGTGTGGATTGAAACAGGAGTACCTTTAACTACTAAACATAAAAAAATTGGTCACCTTCTTACGAAGGTGTGGATTGAAACAGTATTGATCGTGTGGGCGCTTGATATTGTCAAGTCACCTTCTTACGAAGGTGTGGATTGAAACTGCCAGATATCCTCGCTGACAATCAATTTAGTGGTGTCACCTTCTTACGAAGGTGTGGATTGAAACAGATATGTATTACTATCATTTGGTACGTCTACAGATTGTCACCTTCTTACGAAGGTGTGGATTGAAACATATCGGAATTAACTAATGAAAATCTTGTCCCAATCGTCACCTTCTTACGAAGGTGTGGATTGAAACATTACAAGTAAACTGCTTGTTTAAGAATCATTATTGTCACCTTCTTACGAAGGTGTGGATTGAAACGTATCATTCTCCCATCATATCAAAATATGTCTCGAGTCACCTTCTTACGAAGGTGTGGATTGAAACCCCGAGCGATGAGCACGTAAACAGTGACACGCATCTGGTCACCTTCTTACGAAGGTGTGGATTGAAACTCGAATTGCCTCTTCTGCATCCTTAGGCTTTCCGTTTGTCACCTTCTTACGAAGGTGTGAATTGAAACGAACTTCACGCTTTTAATCAGCTTTGAGCGCTCAAGGTCACCTTCTTACGAAGGTGTGGATTGAAACCTTAGAGAGCAACGGTGACAGGATCATCAGGATGCTGTCACCTTCTTACGAAGGTGTGGATTGAAACGGGAAATAATTTGAGATTTTTGTCGGATATTTTTGTCACCTTCTTACGAAGGTGTGGATTGAAACCTTTCCATCAATCATTACTTTTCGTTCCATTTCAATCGTCACCTTCTTACGAAGGTGTGGATTGAAACCATCTCGAGCAGCGCCTTTACTTTATCGGGTCCGAGTCACCTTCTTACGAAGGTGTGGATTGAAACAACATACGAGTTATCAAGATGTAATTGAGACGGCCAGTCACCTTCTTACGAAGGTGTGGATTGAAACATCGCAAGAATGATGCTTGGATTAGTCTGTAGAGTCACCTTCTTACGAAGGTGTGGATTGAAACATGAGCTCCCGTGGGCGCACGCATTTATGGGTGGGTCACCTTCTTACGAAGGTGTGGATTGAAACATGCCTAACAGCAGACCCTTGATGATGAACTGATCGTATCTGGTCACCTTCTTACGAAGGTGTGGATTGAAACACATGCATATGAGGTGATGTTGTGAGTTATCGTTGGTCACCTTCTTACGAAGGTGTGGATTGAAACTTTAACGTTATTTTATGCTATTTGTTGATTATCAGGTCACCTTCTTACGAAGGTGTGGATTGAAACGTAGTATATCCCGGCAATCGTCCCACCCCTTTTCAGTCACCTTCTTACGAAGGTGTGGATTGAAACAATGTTCCATGAAGTCGATTCTTATATCTGCATGAGTCACCTTCTTACGAAGGTGTGGATTGAAACCATTTCCTCACCTCGAATTTCCTTAGCAACTCGAGTCACCTTCTTACGAAGGTGTGGATTGAAACCCGAATTACTCCCTGCTCAGCTTCTCCTTTTGCCTCTGGTCACCTTCTTACGAAGGTGTGGATTGAAACTCTATGAATAGCGTGCGCACGCCTTCACGCTTTTGTCACCTTCTTACGAAGGTGTGGATTGAAACTACTATCTGGATTGATTTAGCTTTAGCAATAATTGCCGTCACCTTCTTACGAAGGTGTGGATTGAAACATATCCAAACCAGCATATTCAGAATAAAGGACTTCGTCACCTTCTTACGAAGGTGTGGATTGAAACAAATGGTAATTCTGCCAAATGTCCTCGCTGATTGTAGTCACCTTCTTACGAAGGTGTGGATTGAAACATTCTTGGATGGAAGATCATATCAGGACAAACAATGTCACCTTCTTACGAAGGTGTGGATTGAAACTATATAACGCTGTATACACGATACGAGTATTAGTTTGTCACCTTCTTACGAAGGTGTGGATTGAAACACATATTGGAGTCTGAGTTCGTTCGAGGGTGATCAGTCACCTTCTTACGAAGGTGTGGATTGAAACCAGGGATGTTCAGCTCTTGAAAGCATAAACATTCCCAGGTCACCTTCTTACGAAGATGTGGATTGAAACAGCACGACTGCAGCCAAAAGAGCAAAGAAAACCGGGTCACCTTCTTACGAAGAAGCTGGAATTGAATCACCATGAAACTGTAAATTATCAAAAGAGTCAGATTTGTTTCACGGTAGAAGCAATTCCAATTTATATACAAATTATCTTAAACTCTAGTCTTCTTCTATTGCATTGAGCAGCGTATTCAGATCCACAGAAAGCTGGACCATATCAGATACTTTTTCGATCTTATCAACTGGTATTGAAACTCTTGTTTTTCTCATTTTAGGATGTTTTACATCAGCATCTGAAAGAATTGAAGAATCAAAGTCTGTCAGTATGCTGCTTACAACCCACTGCTCTGTGTCAACCTCAGCCCCGTATACCTTACCTATGATTTTAGCATCTGAAGTCATGACAGATCTCTTGTTCCCGAAACCGACATCTAGGGTTTTGCTAACCTCAATAGTTTGCATAACCTAACTATTCGAATGCTGAGTAAATTAAGCATTTCTACGGTCAGAGCGGTCACTCAGCAGAATGTCACAATTAGCTTGTGCATCTACATATGCTAGATATTTCTATATACACAGACAAGGGCTTTCAAAACCAATAAATACCACCTCATTCTACAGGCATCCCAATAAAATGTTACAAAATGGTATTATTTTTTTGAGTCTTATGTGAATCACTGAAAATACCTATTTTTCACAATGCTGGCTGAAATAAAATGAAAATTGAGATTCACAAATTAATCATTTTTATGTATGATATGAATAATACATTTGTAAAATATATCAGAAACACTTATACGCACTCCCAAAAATGTATCGGAACAGGAGATTGATATCATGGATTCAGCATCTGTGAAGAAGAATACCTCATACATTTGGGGTATTATTGGAATTATTGGAGCCTTAATTGGAATAGTTGCTATTGCAGTTAACTGGTTCACAGGTAATGGTACTGATTACACTGGAATTGACCTGATTGACTACGACAGCGGCTTCCAAATATACATCCCAGTGATTATTGCAGTTCTAGGAGTACTGTCTTTAATACTCTTTGCTGTCGGAATGACTGGTAATGGTTCAAGAAAGAATGTTGGATACATCTCTGCACTCTTTGGCCTCATTGCAATTATTCTTGCAGTCGTAAGCTACATGTGGGCAGGAGACGAATTCGCAAGTCTCAGCTACGGAGCCGGATTCTACCTTGCGGTGATCTCTGGTGTAATAACATTCATATTTGGTATTATCCAGGCAAGACTCTAAACAATAAATGCAGGGCCGTGTGCCCTGCACAATATTCTTTGTTTTATCTTATTAATGAATTGAGTACACCATCAAGCAGACGAAGTGTTCCATTCAAACCCAGCACCGGTTCTTCCCTTATTTCTATCTGCCGGATTCCAGGAGACTCTATTGCTATTCCGCTTCTGACTATTTCTCTAAACAGCAAAGCAGTCAAGATATTGCCGTCCCCGATGAAAACATCAGCGGCTGTGTTAAAGACATTCTCTGAAACTTGAAGACCCTTATCCAGCAGATATTTATTGATCTGGCCGCTCCATTCTTCATTCTCTACGTTTACAGCCACAGGCACCATTCCCAAGTATTCATACAAAAATTTTAAAACTGGAAATGCAAGAGAGCCGTCTGCCGCAATAGAGAATGTCCTGCCTTTAGGCAGGGCTTTTCTCTCTTCCATCGTCAGAAGTTCTCTGAATACTTTTTTGCGTTTGGATTTTATAATCTCAAGCGCAGGAGCTGCGTCTTTTCCCAGTGTGCCGCAGATTTCTTTGAGCCAGTTATCCAAAGCATCGAAACCGATAGGAACTTCAGGCGACAAGCAGGGAATGCTGCAGTTTTTCTCATACCAGCTTCCGACTTTGCTGCCAAATTCATCATGAATGACAACGTTAAGCTCAGCTTCACCCGATAACTTTATATCATCCACAGACCAGCCTGCACCAACAGATGATATTACTTCAATTCCGCACAGATTAAGCAATGCAGTGAGATCACTGAGACTGTCTTCCCAGCTTAAATGCCATAGAGAAATTCCAAGCAGATTGATACAGCCTTTCTTTTTCCCGCTGTTCGGCTTGATTCTTTCCAGAATAGAAATTACTCCTTCCTGAAACCCTTCCCCGAGCGATTTTGAATACGCAGGAGTTTCTATCTTCACAAGCGGAACAGACTTCTCATTTACATTCGGAGACTCGCCTATCAAAGATGCCCCGGGAGAGTTTACTATGCCGATGAGACTCGGGTGGGTATTATTTACTTCCTCAAAAAGCCTGTTCAGCCTGTCTTTTGATCCTACAATGTAATCATAACCGCCGAGATATGTGCATGGAATGCGAGGCTGGCAGAAATGAAACTCTCCTGAAAATACCATCGGGTTGAATGATCCTTTTCTTCTGTAGACTGATTCAGATACAGATGAAGGGTGGAACTTGCATCCTGTCGGGCCGTTGAGAATAGTCTCTGCATCTTTCACGCCTTCAAAGGCAAGCAGTATGCCCATTAAACCTTCAGGCTCATCATAATTAATTGCCATCGTTTCTCCACCCCTCTTCAGCCGGTGCTTTCATGAAACTTACCCAGGAGTCTGCCAGTTCCAATGCCCCGAAGGGCCCGATGTCAGGTACCAGCGGAATATATCTCTGCATGATCTCCGGGTTTACATCCATTGGATAAGCGGCAATTAAAATATCCGGGTTCTTGGCGTTGATATCGTCAATAAGGTCATTTATTTCATATTTTTCAATAATGTCAACGAAAGGATAAACAGCCTTGATGTCATAATCCATGGTGTAATCTGGCCTGTCTATAACTACTGCCCTTTTAATATCCATACCGGTTCCTTCAATCATCTCCAGAATCCAGTCTATATCTCTATTCATGCTCGCCACATAGACGGTCTTGTTCTGCAGCTGACTCTTTAAAAATTCCAGATGTAGCTTATATTCAGCGCATATTTCCTGTATGATGTTTTCCGCAGTTTCTGTTTTTCCGAAGCACTTTCCTATTTCGCGGATCCATTCGATGGTTGCCCTCAGACCGGGCCTGGCAATACTACCAGAAAACTCCATATGATAATTATCTTCAAGGAACCGTTTTAGCATCATAGCAAAGCGGTCCGGATTCAGCAGAAGATTGAACCTAGCTTCCGTGAGCTTCTTGAGGTCTTCAATGTCTGCATCCCCGAGATATTTGCAGTTGATTTTTATTCCTAATCTGGAAAGAATGTTTTCTACATAATCTGAATTTTTTATGCAGTTTGTTGATATTGTTTTGACGCCGATCAGATTCACCGTGTCTGTTTTGTTTGATGAAGTTTTTACGAAGGCTTTTGTCAGCGCGATTGAAGCATCAATTACTCCCTGCGTGAAATCACCGTTGACGTTTCCATCCTCAATCAGCGGAACGATGACTGCGTCTTGATATTTTGATGCCACCTCGTTGACAATGTTCTCCACATCATCTCCGATGATGCCGGAAGGGCATGACGTTATCACAGCAATGTTTCTCCGTCCGCTGTCCAGAACAAACTTCAGAGAAGCTCTGAGTTCATCATTGCCGCCGAAGATCATTGTTGATTCTACCATATTCGTGCATATGACATCAGGCTGAGAAAAGCCGTGAATCGCTGTACCTTCGCAGATATATGAACGCTTGACCGCATTGGATGCCAGCTGATAAGCGAACTGAGCGCAGTTGCGCGGAGAGTGCATCAGCGTCGTCAGAGAAGTCATAGACATTGTTATTGAAGCCACGCCGGCGAAGGCGCAGCCGTGCAATACTTCATTTCTCTGCACATTGCGTGATGTGTAGTACCTGGGCTCAGAAGCCGCATTCAGATTCTTTACTAGAGCATTGTTTTGCATGAATCTTTTTGATGTTGCTATGCCTAAAACCACTTTTTCTAACTCTGCTTCCCCAAGATATTTTGCAGTATACTTTCTGCCTTCCAAAACAGTATTGGCCAGGTTTCTGAATGATTCTACAAGCGGGGAGTCTGGATAAGCTTCTACCACAGTTTTTCCGCACTTTTCCGCATCCAGAAATTCTTTTGAACGCTTGAATACCGCTACAATCGGAATTGAAACGGCATCTGAAAATCTTTTTACCCTTTCATATTCCTCCTCGTCGCCGCGGCTGTTGAAGATTATACCGCCGATTCTGTCCGGATTATAGTTTGCTGTTCCTTTCAGAATGTTATTGGCGGCATATATCGACATGAACTCTCCGGAAGTCACAATGTATACAGTATCTGCATAACCATCTCTCAACGGAACTGCAAATCCTCCGCAGACTACGTCCCCCAAAACGTCATAGATCGTGATGTCAATCGGAATTGAGTTTATGTTTAAATCCCGAAGGAGCTCAAAAGCGGAAATTATGCCTCTGCCTGCACAGCCTATTCCGGGTTCAGGACCTCCCGCCTCAACGCAAAGGCATCCTTTGTAACCGGTATATACTACATCTTCCAGCTTTCTTTTGTCAGGGTAAGTATCTCTGAGATACTCAAGAACTGTTGTATCCCCTGCTCCGTTTGCTAAAAGTCTGGTGGAATCATGTTTTGGATCACATCCGATCTGCAGGACCTTTATGCCCATGTCTGAAAGAGCAGCGGTCAGATTAGAGGAAATTGTAGATTTTCCAATGCCGCCTTTGCCATATACTGCAATCCGCTTCATAGCCCATTGGATATATGCGACAATGTATTTTAAGAAGATGAGCAGAGCACTACAGATTTAAATTAAATCCAGAGAGGCCGTTGCAGCTGCATTCGCCGCAACGCATTTGTCGGCAGAATAACTGAGTATAAGCACGTCGCCGTCAGCTAGATGCAGTAGGTTTTCAAGTTTTTCAAGGTTGCCTGAATATTCCGCATCCAGACTGCGCCCCGGCGGGATTGTTAGCTTTTTGTTTTTCACTATGAATGTTATGCAGCCGCCGGCGCCAGATCTGACGCATATATCCCTCTGTTTCAGACCATCTTGAATTTTAAAAGACTGATTGAAAACTATGATCCCACAGCAGCACTGCTGGATTCCCACATAATCCTGCAGATCCGCTTCCTCTACAATTTCAATCGGAATGCTCTGAAGAAATAATCTTCCCTCATCAGATATCATTATGCCGCGGTTTTCAATGATAATAAAATTCCAGTCTTTCAGTATTTTGAGGACATTGCGCATGCTCCCTTCGCCTATGCCGACCATTGAAGCAAGATTGCGACGGCCCATGTATTTACCTTTAGAGAGATAGTATAATGTCCAGTAAACATTGGCATCTGTGAACCTGTATGTTGGTCCGCATTTTTTGGCATTCAGGATCATCATATGCGTGCTTCCATCCGGGGATTGCTGTGAAACAGAACATATTCTACATCCTGAATCACATCGATAGTTATCTCAAAAGGAATATTGCAGGCTATAGATACTGATACCAGATCGGCACCTTCCATGTACATCAAGTATATTTCTGACTCCTTTGCAGTCAGCTTCAGAAGTTTTGACAGGGATTTTACCTTCTCAGACCTGCTGCAGTCTGAGTTTATAATGCTGAACAGTTCTTTTCTGTAAGGGGTTGTTGCCCACTTCCGCGGATCATTGCTGAATACTAATGAGATATTGCTCAAGAAAAGACTGCGCGGAAAGTTCCAGTAGTATGTTTTGCAGCAGGGGCATTTCTTCGGCATACCTTCTTTTTTCTTTTCCCAGACATGTCCGCATCTATTGCAGACGCATCTGAATGACTTCATATTCCATTTTGAAGAGTGACAGGAAGGACATTTTGTAGGTTCTTTGTTGTTGCTCACCCATTTATGGCCGCACCTCACGCAGGTATTGTTGACAGGCTGCCCCATATTCCAGCGGGTGCTTCTGCATTTGGGGCACCGCTGCGGATAAGAATTGGAATCCTTAGGTTTCCATGTATGAAAACATATCTTGCAGGTCAGTGTAATTTCAGAAGAGTTCTGCTTGTCATTAAGAATGTATTCACTGTCAAAACTGAAATCGCCAGTGTGCTGCACACAACTGTATTCCGTCATACTTATCCTGGATCCTCCCTTCGGCACTCCATCCCAAACAGCATAATGTCAGCTTTCGTATAATTGATTGGATGAATAGTCCAAGTAATGAATACAATAGGTATATATGTATCTTATTTGGAAAATGATGGTGATATGAGTAAGAAATGTCCAGATTATGTGTAATTTTGCAGTGAGAAAAGAATGGCTTATTTCAAGAAGCTAATATACATATATGTAAGATTAAGTAGAAGATTATGTCATTACACATTAATGGCTTACAGGATATGAAACAAGATAGGCAAATACAAATCACATTGGAGATTTGGCATATTGAGACCTTATGCGGGTATAGAATAATGCTTATACGCACAGAGTTGATGTGTGTTAATACCAAATGTGATGATCGCATGCCATATAATCTATATGTATAATTATGATTACACAGATTAGATTAAGATGAAGAGAAAGTATATTTACAAGGTAATGTCCTAAAGAAATAAAATGAATGCAGAAGAAAAAATAAATGTAAGCATTTTAAACTGCAATAATATAGACAGTGGCAAGATTGACATCATTAAAGGTCGTCTCAATATAAAATATGCAATAAATGGTACAGGTAAATCCACTATTGCTCGTGCCATAGAGTGTGCTTCTTCACCAGATAATCTAAAATATCTAACACCATATAAATACTTAAAAGAGAGTCCAACTATAGATAATCATCTACCAAAGGTGGACACATCTGAACATATCAACAATGTTGCTATATTTAATGAAGATTATGTAAACAAGTATACATTTTTACAAACTGACTTATTGTCCAATAGTTTTGAAATTTTTATAAAAACTGCAGATTACGATACGCAGATGAGTAAGATTCAGATATTAATTCAAGAAATTCAAACGGCATTTAGTAGTAATCCAGAACTAGATGAATTGATTAATGATCTTTCACAGTTTATCGATGGATTTGGAAAAGCAAAAAATGGATATTCAAAAACAGGTTCAATAGGTAAAGGCATAGCAAAAGGAAACAAGATAGTAAACATTCCACAACCATTGGAGAAATATGCACCATACATTCAAAGCACAAAGAATATTGATTGGGTAATATGGCAAAGTAAAGGTGAAGAATATCTTGATTTTGCAGAAACTTGTCCATATTGTACCAATAAACTATTAGATGAACAGAAGAGCATCATTAGACAAGTATCTGTAGAATATGATTCAAAATATTTAACAGAGCTTCAAAAAATGACAGATAATTTTAAAAAATTAAATAATTATTTTACAGATAAAACAAAAGAAGAAGTTAACAAATTAAAAAATAGTTGTAGAGAATACAGTATTGAAGAAATTAATTTTCTTAAAGAAATAAAAATTCAAGTTGATACACTACACGAAAAATTATTACAGATTAGACTATTAAATTTCACAACTTTAAAAGATGTGGATGGAATATTACTAGAATTGCAGACTAAAAAGATTAATATATCTTTATTAAGCCATATTAATTCAGAATACACAAATAATAAAATATCACCTGTAAACAATGCATTGGATAATATTATCAAAAAAGCTTCACATCTTCAAGGAGAAATTAATAAACAGAAAGATATTATTAAAAGAACAATAGAATCCAATAAAAAAGATATTAATTATTTTTTAAAAAGCGCTGGTTACAATTACGAAGTATCAATTATAGAAGATCCTGAACATACATATAAGATGATTCTTATCAGTACTGATGGAAAAAAACCAATAGATGATGTGAGACTACATTTAAGCTACGGTGAAAGAAATGCATTTGCATTAGTTTTGTTTATGTACCATACATTAAAAGAAAAACCAGATATAATTATTTTAGACGATCCAATATCATCATTTGATAATAATAAAAAATATGCAATTATGGAAATGCTTTTCAAAGGTTCAAAATCGTTTCAAGGAAAAACAGTTATAATGTTAACACATGATTTTGATCCAGTAATAGATCTTATATATACTCCAAGCATCCGATGTAGGTTTAACCCAAATCCAGTTTCTTCTTTTATATACAATGTTAACGGAAAGATATGTGAAAAAGAGATTAAACCCGATAGTATTCAATCATTTATTGAAGTTGCAAACACAAATATTCAAAGCAATATTGATGAGATAAATAAACTCATATATCTGCGTAGGAGGCTTGAAGCATGTGGGGATAAGGGAATAGCATGGCAATTATTGTCAAACATTTTTCATCCAGATAGAAAGACTCCTAAGATTCGCAGTGATGGATGTGAACGGGATATGACATCCCAAGAGATTAGATGTGCCACAGAAATAATACGTAAAGAGATTCAAGAATTCGACTACGACAGAATATATGAACGTGCTCATAACGTTTCAGAAATGATTAATCTTTATGACACAGTCACTAGTAACTATGAAAAAGTTCAGATATATCGAATTATAAATTATGGAAATATTAATGATACGGTATTGAAAAAATTTGTAGATGAATCATATCATGTTGAAAATGATAACTTATTTCAATTAAATCCTTCAGAATATCCAATAATTCCGGATTATATAGTAAGATTGTGTGATAATGGCATTGAGCTAATAAGAACTGCTCAAAAAATGGATTAAAAATGCAAGATATTGTCTTTATTTTGATAAAAGATTGCAGAGTTAATATATAGACTACATTCAAGAATTAAAAATGTGAAAGTTCGATTTAAACATCATATCTGGAGTTCCCAAAAACAGGAATATATTGGTTTATTAATAAGCCAAAGAATATATTTATTAATTGATGAGATATGCATAGATATGATCAATACTGTAACATTCATAGATGAGTTTTATCTAATCAACTGTGAAGAGGTTATTGAAATTAATGGAGATGCGATCATTTATAAAAATCCAACTAATAAGTTTGACATTTTAATCAAAAATTACATACTATATTCATTACTTGTTCCAGGTAGTGGTCAATACAGTTTTGATCAGATAATCAAATTAATGAACAATATTATCTGTAAAAGATTCAATAATAATCAAACGGGTTCTCAGTAAAAACCGTATCATCCACGGCAACTCCAGAATCTGCAAAGGCATTCATTATGCGGTCGAATGATTCTTTCACTCTCTCGTAAGGAATACTGAATTTTACTGCTATTGCTTCCGGCCCCATGCCGATGAAGTGAATCGAGAGTATCTTAGCGTCAGTATCGCTGAGATTCAGACGCTTTTTGAAATAAGGAATATACTGCTTATAATCGTCGCGGTGCTCGTACATATAGTCTGCAAGCTCCCTGAAAGTGTCATCCATCGCATGGCTGTCGACTGCGTCGATGAATTTTTCTGCATTGATGCTGAGTTTTCTGCAGGCCTCGTGAAAATACATAGTGGTTACAGGCTCCAGGCCCATCCACAGATAAATGAAACCAAAGCCGCTGCTGGAGGTATAACGGAGAGTCTTACCGCCGTTCGTCCAAATATCTAATGTGTGAGAAGCTAAGGCTGCATCATCTGTGATGATAGTCTTACACTTGGGACACATATTTCCGTCGTCTTCATCCGCATTCCAGATATAGCCGCAGAAGTGGCATTGCAGCTCGTAAGTCTGCTGATCGGACTTGCAGTACGGGCAGACTGCAATTTTCTGGTTCGATTTGAGAATGTGTGTTTTGCCACAGTTTTTACATAAGAACACTTTAGGATCTTCATTCCATTTGGCTGACTTGCACTTCGGACAGATTTTGACATCTTCCAGCCTGCGCCTGCCTTTCAAAGTCCATTTGTGCCCACAGCGTCTGCACTGCAGCGTCGGCCTGGGCACATTCCAGAGAGTGGACTGGCACTGAGGACATTTCTTCGGTGTGGTCGACTGATTTTTCCATACGTGGCCGCATCTACTGCATACCAGCCTGTGCGCCTTCGGCTTATTCCATTCGGATGATCTGCACAGCGGGCACTTCTTGGGAGTTTTATCCTTTCTCTGAATCCAGACATGGTCGCACTGATTGCAGTACAGAGAACGCTGTCTGGTGCTGACGATCTGCAGCTGTCCGCAGGAGGGACACTTCTCATTTATAGAAGTAAGCCGCCACTTGTATCCGCAGAATTTGCATTCTGTTTCTTTTTTCAGAGGGTGGTCCCATCGGGAAGATCTGCACCTAGGGCAGCGTTTGGGAGACTTCTCGTCTCTTGGATACCATGCATGACCGCAGCTGTAGCAGTAGAGCATATAGGCTTCCGAGCCGGATATTTCACTGATCCCGGATGCTTCATCAGCCATCAAGACTCTCCTACATCGATGTACTTTTTCGGAAGAACGTAGATCTCGCCGTCTTCATCCAGCCCGATTCTTGAATCAACTTCGTAAACGTCTCTGATCAGATCTTCAGTAATCACTTTTTTAGGATCTCCAATGGTCTGGATTTCTCCTTTTTTCATAATTACGCAGATGTCACAATAACGTGCCATCAGGCTGATGTCGTGCTCCGCCACAATTACAGTCATATCCGAGTGAGACATTTTCTTAAGATATTCCATGACCTGCAGCTTGTACTTCATATCCAAGTGGCTGGTCGGCTCGTCTACAAGCATTACTTTCGGTTCCTGCACGTACGCCTTGGCAATCATCGCACGCTGCCTTTCTCCAGAAGACAGCATGGAAACCTGTTTCTTGCGCAGATGGTAGATGCCGAATGTCTTCAATGCTTCTCTGACAACGATCTCATCTTCCGGATTCTCCCACCAGATTTTATTGACGAAAGGATATCTGCCTAACATCACCATATCTGTGACTGTAAGTCCGAAGGTCGGTCCGGATTCTGCCGGCACCGTAGCTACAAGCTTGGACACCTCTGCAGGCTTTTTCCTGCTGATGTCTTCCCCGTCAATATAGATTGATCCAGAAGACATTTCATGAATCTTGCAGATGCACTTCATCATTGTCGACTTTCCGCAGCCGTTCGGTCCGATAAGGCCGATCATCAGCCCTTTTTCCAATCCAATATTGATGTCTTTAAGGGCCTGAAAGTCTCCAAATTTTTTATTCAGTCCGCGTATCTCCAGCAGATGATCAGCCATCGTACTCACGCCCCTTTTTTATCAGCATGTAGGCAAACACCGGAGTGCCGATGATGGCTGTGATGGCGCCTACAGGCAGTTCCATGGGTATCATAGCCATCCTTGCTACAATATCTGCAAACAGCATCAGCATGGCTCCGATAATTATGCTGGCCGGCATGATCAGACGGTGGTCGCCACCTAAAGCCATTCTGCAGGCATGGGGCACTACCAGACCCACGAATCCGATTATTCCTACAAATGCAACACAGAGCGCAGTAAGAATCGAAGCAAGAATCATCATGCTTCTTTTGAATAATTTTACATTTAATCCTAATTGTTTTGCCTGCTCCTCACCCATCATGAACAGATTAAACTCTCTTGCCCAGAGCATTGACAGCAAAGACAAAAATATCACAGGAATAAAAACCAGCCATGCATTTTCCCAGGTGACCTGAGCAAATGAGCCGTAAAGCCACCACATGACATCGCTGAAGTTGTCTTTGGCCATTGAAATAAATATTGTCTGTATTGAGGAGAATGCGAATCCGACAATCACACCTGCCAGAATGTAGTTGGTTGCCGATCCTCCGGAGCATTCCGCCACCAGCATGGTGATGCCAAATGCTACCAGACCCCCGATTATTGCTGCGATCGGAACTAAATACAGATTGTCAGCACCCATGAATGGAATGGAAGTACCTATTGCTCCGACAGCTACTGCCAGACAGCCGGCTCCTGACGAAACTCCAGTAATATATGGATCTACGAGAGGATTCCTGATGATGGCTTGATACATGCAACCGGCTATCGACAGTCCGGCACCGACGGCGATGGCCGCCAAAGCTCTGGGGAGCCTTGATTCAAAGATATATAGCTCTTCCTCATTCAGATTCGTTCCGTGCTTTGCGATAGATGAAATCAATGATGAAATGGCATCGCTTATCGGTATTACTCCTCCTGCTGCAATTGAAATGGAAATAAAGAAAGCGATGAGGGCCATAATTATTCCAAATACGGAAATAATTATGAATCTCTTTTTCTTCAAAGCTATGTCGCTTTCATCGCCGGGGTCCATATCATCTTTCATTCTTCCGAAGGCCCTGCTGAAAGTTCTGCGTGTCTTGATGATCCATGAATCGGAGTTATCATCCAATTGAGGTGATGAAATATTAATCTTATTTCTACTGGCAATAGTCATTCAAGCTCCCCTGTAAAATATGATAAACAATGACATGGTAGCAGCGATCGCTGCTATCAGAACATACCAGGACCAGTGATTGAATCCGGCAGTCTGCAGCGAGTTTATTTCCGACTCTACAGAACTGGGACCCGCTATGTCAGACAGACAGTATACGGCTCCGTAGTCATTTCCCACGTAGATCTTGCCGTCGATTACCGTTGCCTGCACCATTGAGTATGAGTCGGAAGTACAGGGCTCAAGGAATACTTTCCAAAGCAGAGTTCCATCCTCTGCGTTTACTGCTGCAAGATGTCCTGCTTCTCCATACTTTCCTTCAATTCCGCCGGCAGAATATTCCATAGCGTAGAGCACTCCGTCCGCAAGCGTCAGCGGCGACTTGACAAACTTACTGTAGTCGCACATCCAGACAAGATTACCGTCCCAGTCGAATTTACACACTGATTCAGTAATATCCACTTCTGTACCGTCAGATTTCGTTATTTTTGAATCTCCCGGATTAGACGGGCTCAGGTATGTATAAAATCCGTCGGAATCTACAACAGGAGTTGTGAAAAGAGCATTTATTTTCCAGATGTAATCTTCTCCGTTGTAGCCTTCTCCAGTCTTCGGATCCAGTGCCATGATGTATCCTAAAGATACAGACATGCCTCCGTCAGTGCCAGTTACCAGCAGCTTTGTGCTCTCTTTGTTTACAGAGACTACGGCAGCAGATCCCGGCAGATGCGGCTTAGCCGTATTTATTTCAGATACATCAATGACCTGTTTAACCCATACCGCTTTTCCTGTAGCAGCATCCAGCGCATGCAAGTATCCTCCGTAATTACCGATAAACAGCATTCTTTTGCCGTCAACTTCAGCAATGGTCGGCGCATGGAAGTAGAATGTTCCCTTGGTGCCTGTGTAACCGGCGGAGTCGCTGTAATCATCCGGCGGGTCGTAACACCAGACTTCTTTGAATCCTTCATTGTAATTAATGCTGTAACAGTAAACTTTGCCATCTGCCGAACCGAAGTACAATGCTCCAGAATCATAGACAGGGGTGGTGGCTCCAGTCACAAATATCTCAGCATCCCAGAGAATTGTTCCATCCTCATCCATCGGCGGCTTGTAATCAATGTACAGAGTATGGAGAAGAGTTCCGTTATATCTGTCAAAACAATAAATGTCTCCGCATGTTGAAGATAAGATCAGCATGTTGCCGACAACTACCGGCGTAGTGACTTCATACCCTGCACCGTATTTTCCGTGATACTCCCAGACCATGTTGCCTGTGAATCTGTTGAGACAGTAGACCCAGAGGTCTTTAGTGTCTGTGGTGGATCCCCAGCTTCCTCCAGTGGTGTGATAAAGCAGGTCTCCTGCCACTATCAGGCCTGAGTCCACATACCCTGTGTTGTATGTCCTGTGCCACTCTACCGGCAGGGCCGGGTTCTCTACACCGTATGAGTCTGATGTGTTATAAGCTGAAGAAGAGCCTCCAAACTGTGTCCAGACTGTTTTATATTGCGGTGTAGACTGCGGGCATATTACATTCTCTGCAGAATCATCTGCATAATATCCGACTGCTGCTATGCCTCCGGAATACTGAGAGGTGGTAGTTGCATTTGGATTGTATTCCCAGTTTGTTCCATTCCAGGAGTATATTTTCCAGTTAGTATGGATTGTAATCAATCCGCTTACGGTTGTTGAAGACAGCCCGTTTATAGAGAGATCCGACTTATTGGAAGCATCTACATCTAAACCAAGGTCATCGGCAGCGCCTGCAATAAGATCTGCATAAGTTCCGCTTTCTACCTCACACCAGTAGGTCTGCCCGTTTCCAAGGTCAATCAGCAGAAGATTGATGTCCCCTTCTGCACTGGATACGGGTAGGGCGGGAAGCAGCATAAGTGCAGCTACGGCGGCGATCACTATCCATGATTTATTCATCATAACTCCCTCTGGTGTGTTAAGTACTGCTGATAATTATTGTCAAAATATTTCGGCATCAGATCAAGAGGATCCTCACTGAGGAACGGTTCCGGGTGGAAGATTTTTCCTATCAGTTCTGCCGCTTCGGCCAGTCTCGGTCCAGGTCTGGAGAGCAGATCCGCTGCGCTGCCTGAGAAGATGTATACTTCTCCGTTGCGGTATGCGGGAGTCTCTCTCCACATTCTGTCGATGGAGTCCATAACCTTCTGATAGTCTTCATCAGTCGAGATCTGCCTGGAATCCATGATGATGATTATTACATCCGGCTGTTTGAGGCTTATCTGCTCCTTGGAAACCATGAACCATGAAGAAGCCTGGCTCTGGAAGATATTCCTGCCGGAGGTGGTTGTTATCAAATCATTCATATATGTTTCAGAACCGGCAGTCCAGGGAGACGGGTCTGCAGACAGCGCCACAAACACTCTTTTGTCTGCTTGAACTCCGACTATTCCTTTTACATCATTAATTGTGCCCCTCAATGAATTTATTACTGAATTGGCATTTTCTTCAATTCCCAATGAAGCGGCTACGATCCAGATATTGTCGTAAAGAGTGTCGATGTCTGTGCCGTCGTAGAGCACTACACAGTCAATGCCGGACTTACGGAGCTTATTCGCCATATTCAGATGCTCTCCGACTCCGCCATCGCAGAATACGACGTCCGGCCTCAGCTTGATGATCCATTCATAGCTGGGGTCTGTGTATCCTCCCACTACAGAAATATCTCCGCTGTTCTTTCCATCTGCAATTTCCTGAGGATAATTGCTGTACAGATCAGTCCCTATGAGATACTGAGTTCCTCCCACTGAAGCGATTATTTCAGTTATCGAAGGCGCCAGCGATACCACCTTTAAATCTTCTCCAGAGGATAATGATTTTCCGTTGGTAGCGTAGCTGTAATAATTGAATCCTGAGTAGTCGGCTCCGGGAACTAAATCATCCTCACCTGAAGCTCTAGCCCAGCACACGAGATCATAGTCTGAGACTTTCACTTCCTGCGGATTTTCGATAAACTTCCATTCGCCGTCCTGCTGGACATACATCCCCCACTGCTTTCCGTCAAGGTTGATTTGTCCGTTTACGGAATAAACCGTGCCGGCATCTTCATTCAAATAAATTATTTCATAGGAGTTTATGTGGCAAGCAGCTTCCAGAGCATCAATGCCGCTCATATCTTCACTGAATATCATTTCTGTCCAGTTAACATCCCAGTAGCCGAAATCAATCATTACTCCTTCTCTGGTATCCTGAGCTGCTGTGGTAAGCCCCATTAAAGGGGTTATAGTCAAAATCAAGATTATGCACATGAATGATGCCAGGAGCTTGATTTTGACTGCTTTCATTCTTTTCACCTCACAAACCTGCAGGTATTTCTGCCGGAGTCGTCGCTATCGGGATGTTTACAGTTTCCACAGTGGTTGTCTGAAGAATCAGAGCAAAGTAGTGGCATTCAGTAATGTCATATTGTCCCAACGACAGCTGGTTGTAACTCCATTCGCTTGCATCATTCAGAATTTCCGCGTCGGGTTCATACGTGTACTGAGACCAGTAGGTCCAGGTTCCGTAATCTCCCCCAGATGTGCTGACTCTTGTGTCTTCCCAGCCTAAGAATTTATTCAGCCAGCCGTATGATTCTCTGCGTTCGTCATATGAGAGAATTTCTTTCTTATCTTCATCTGTGTAAGTATCATGCAGAAGATACGTGTAGACTGCATCCTGCAGGCACTCTATGACATTCTCTCCAGTTCCTTCAATCCAGAATCCGTCTTTGCGTTCCTGCTCTGTAAGAATGCTGCGGATGATATCGTTATGATCGTATCCTTCTTTGAACTGAAGGAAGAAATATACCTTGTATTCGACATCAATGTCTGGTGCTGAGTACGATATCTTGCCCTGGTCGTCTTTTGTTTTTTCAGCGTAATGCAGTGCAAGCGTCACTCCTTCTGGAAGCTCTATTTTAGAATTGGCTGAGACTGAAAGTACATCCCAGCCGTCCGGGGAAGCCCACTTAAACACCACCCAGGTATTTTTATTGGTGTTATCTACACCGTCAACCGAAGCTATGCTGCCATTGCTGCTGTACTGAATATCGCAGTCGGGAAATGCTGAAGCAAGAATTGCTGCAATGGTGTTTCCAAACCCGGTCGATGATACTTCTGCGTCTGAGAAGCCTAGATGAACTGTAGCATTGACTTCTTTTATCTCCTTGTCGTCGGAGCTGCCGCTTTGCAAAGCAAAGACTGCGACCACAGCCAGCAAGGCAACAATGATGACGACAACGGCAATTGTTGATTTTTTATTCATTTTTTCACCTTAAATATGATTTGGAAGATCAGAACCTGTTGATATTCCAATTACCACATCTATTCCAGAACTTGTCGTGTTTCCTTTGAGTGTAAAGTTCAGCATTCCCTCGGCGATCGTTCCGTTGACTGTCTTCACTGAGTTCGATGAATTATCATAATAGTAAACTGCAGCAGACCCGTATGATTCACCGACTGGCAGTCCTATTGAAAGTGGAATACCTCCAGATACGCCGTCGCCGCTGATCGTGATCTGAATGAAGTCTAAAGATACGCCTGCAGTCTGTTTGATCTTAAGTACAGTGGATCCGAATTCATAAGGCACTACAGTGCTGATTTTAACATCTGCAGGGAATGTTCCTGTAGCCGTCACTCCTTTTGCAGTAGAGACTGTAGACGAAGTGTTTTCCTTCCACTTTGCTTTAAGGGTGATGTCTTTGTCTGCAGAGTAAGTCATTCCGTCAATGTATTTAGTGTCTCCAGAGTACCATCCTAAGAATGTGTAGCCTGATCTGCTGGTAGTCGGCAGTTTGCTGATCTCCATGCCGGTAGTCGCCTGCATTTTTGTATCTACCTTCGAACCGCCGTTTGAATCAAAGGAGATAGTGTGATTGCCGAGCCATTTAGCTTTCAGAGTTACATCTGATGAGACTTTTGTGTGCTGCGGAGTGTATTCAGTACTGTTCGAGAACCAGCCGGCAAAGGTGTATTCGCTGCGTTCAGGTTCGCATACATATCCCATTACATCGCCTTTTCCGACATAAAGCGGATTCACTGAAGAACCGCCGTTTGAATCAAAGGAGACTTTAACGGTCTGTTCATATTTTGCAATTAATGTAATGTCCTCAGTAACTCTGTCTTCCCAGATATTCCAGGTCTTAGAGGAATTTGTTTCCCACTCTGAGAATATTTTATCATCTGAGACTTTAAAGAACGGCGCGTGTGCAATTGAACCTTTCGGAACTTTTACTTCGATTGTTTCAGAATCACTGACAATGAATGATACGGTGCAGTATAGATCCTGAAGATCTTGGTAATTAGTTATTTTGCTCTTTTCACTCTCGCTCAGAGAAGCGTATCTGTACTCAATCATGCCAACTTCTTTAAAGTTGACATAGTTTCCTTTTGAAATCTGACTTGCCACTCTGTCAATGGCATTTACCACATCTTCTGCTGTATACTTAGCAGATGATGCATCATTAGGCCCGTAACAGAACAATGTGGAATCATTGCGTATCAGAAGATAGCCGTCAGGAGAAATAGTAAAGCTTTGGAAAGCAAACTGTTCTACTGAAGGAGTTAAGGTACCTACGACTTCAAGTTCAGTCTGTCCTTTGGAATCTTTGAGAATTTTAATATCTGCTGAACCGATCAGGCCTGTGCTGTCGCCGGTCTTTACGGTTCCGTATTCTATAATATATATGTAAACTGCATAATCGTTTTCTTCAGTTGCATAGGCTGTTGTGATGGAGGCTGAGCTCTTTGTTAAAATGCCGTTGCTTCTGTCACTGTATGCTGAAAACATTGTTCCGTCATCAGCGATATTGAGAACGGTAAACGGCTCGTTTGTACCCATAGTACTTCCTCCGCCGCCTATGTAAAGCCTGTCGTTGTAGAACAGTGGAGTAGCTTGCGTACCGCCGTCTTCAATGTCAGATTTCCATTTCTTTTCAGAAAAAATATCAAGTGTTCCGTCAGAGTTTATTTCATAAGAGTGAATTATAAGGTTTTTGCCTCTGTTGTCTTCAGAGGTAGCGTAGGACGAATCTGAAGTAGCATTTGCAGCTACATACACACGCCCTTTGTACATTGTGAGGCCGGAAACGCAGTATTCATGAGAGATCTTGTGAGTATCGTATACTGCACCAGTTTTTGAATCCAGAACATAGATTATCAAACCGCCGATGTCATAGCCTTTCTCAGCAATTATGCAGTAATTTCCAGCAAAGGCCGGAGTTGCATTGTACCATCCGCTGCCTTCCAGAACCCACAGCGGCTGAACTACTTCGCTACTTACTGACGGATCAATATCCTCTGAACTGAAGCAGGCATAGTCACCGTTGTATGTTCCAAAATAAATTGCTCCTTCGTGGTAAACTATTGAACCCTGCACTTCTCCGCCGCTTACCGGCTGAGACACATAAAGCTGTTTCAGAGTGTTGGCATCAAAAACCTTGAGAACTGTAGAGTCTACAGACCTGCAGGGTACGAAGATCTTGCCGTCTCCGTAGGCAATCGCCATATTGTAAACTGAATCGGAAACGCATTCCGCCTTTGCAATGACTTTTCCTGTTGCCGTTGTTACACAGTACAATGCGTCTTCAGAGCCTCTAAAAAAGTAAGTTTTATCTCCCACACATATTGCAGACCCAGGTACATCCCATACCATAGAACCGCCATCTATAATATCTGCAATTTTCCACAATTCTACCAAGTCAGCAGATTTAATTGGAGTCTTTGAATCAGATACCCCGGGAAGATCAAGATTACCAAACCAATAATTCCAATTGGATGAATTTACCTGTTCTCCCACATATTCATAATTCTTTGACGGAATGTAGTGTGTACTCCCTCCGTCACTGGTCGGTTTATCAGCCTCACCAATTGGCAATATATAAACTGCACATACGATAAGAGCTGCAACGACAACAAATGCCGCGACTGCCAAGATGCTAGATTTCTTCAACTCTATCCCCCAAAGTGATTTAGAGACGCAGTGATTTCTTCAGTAAGATGTGTCTTGCTTTTTCAGAGATCACTGCATAACTCAACATATTTTTCCACATCCGGCATTTTCATATAAATACAGGAATGACCAAAAATGACTGATCATGAATCCATCCAATCTATGAATTCTACTGTTCTGTAAGTTGAAGAAATCCTGTTGGAAAATAATATAATTCTTATTCATTATTATCAATTTTTCCAATCAAAAATACTCCGATTCCTTCAATGTCTTTGTCATAACCGATCTTGGCACGCATGTGAAAGATGTTTTCAATGTTAGCAGTCGTAACAGTGTCTTTTGCAGATCCGGCATCTACAATTTTACCGTCTTTCATAATGATGATTTTATCGCAGTATCTGGCAGCCAGCGGAAGATCGTGGGTCACGATGACGATCAGAATGTTTCTTTCAGAGACGATCTTTTTAAGAAGATCCATCAGCTCAAACTGGTGGTTAATATCTAAATGAAGGGTAGGTTCGTCAAGCAGCAGTATTTCCGGCTCCTGTGCCAATGCCTGAGCAATCATGACTCTCCTCCATTCTCCACCACTGAGTTCATTTACCGACCGGTCGGCAAATTTCAGAATACCGGTGGATTTCATTACTTCACATATCTTCGCAATCTCTTCTTCATCGTCATCATCAAACATGCCCGTATGGGAATATCGTCCCATGCGCACAGTCTCCATGACTGAAAATGGAAAAGACATGGATGAATTCTGTTCTACAGTAGCGATTATTCTCGACCTCTCTGCGTTGGAGAGATCCTGAACATCCGCTGAAGGGTTTTGTTTGTCCTTGCTTTCAAAAACATCCGGTGAAAAATTCCTGATAACAATTGATCCGTGTTTCGGCCTGTATTCGGAATTAATGCAGTTCAGAAGAGTCGTCTTTCCCGATCCGTTCTGGCCGATTATGCCGACTATTTCACCGTTGGTGATGGAAAATGACACGTCATCCAGCACTTTTTTGGAACCGTAGCTGAACATGACCCCGTTTACATCCAGATGAACCATGTCAAGAACTCCAGATTTCTTTCTTTTTTGTTCTCATAATATAAATGAAGAACGGTGCTCCGATCAGCGAAGTTATCACGCCGACCGGCAGCTCCTGAGGTGGCATGATTGATCTGGCTACCGTATCTACGATGATCATAAACAATGCTCCGCCTAAAATGCACATCGGTGCCAGATACTTATGGTCCGGTCCTCCCAGCGTTCTGAAGATGTGCGGAATAATCAAACCCACAAAACTTATGACGCCGCATATCGACACGGAAGATGCTACGAGTATTGACGATCCGATCAGCAGCATGATCCTGACATTTTTGACATTTACGCCGAGAGCACGGGCCTTTCCTTCTCCAGCCGAGATGATGTTTAATTCTCTTGCATTGATGAGAATTAAAATCATTCCGATGATTGCCGGTATCAATATGACTTTTACATCAACCCAGTTTGAGCCTTCAAAACTTCCCAGCATCCAGAAGACAATGCTGTTTACAGTGTCAGCATCTGAAAAGAATTCAATGGTAGAAGTCAGCCCGCTGAACAACGCACTTATGGCCATTCCCGCCAGCAGAAGTATCAGCGTGTTGACGCCTCTTTTCTGATAAGCTAACGCATAGACAAGAAACATTGTCAGAGCAGCCATCAGAAATGCGCAGAGTGAAGCTCCATATGCCATCTGAAACATGCCGTATCCGACAGCGATATATAAAGCCGCACCGAATGAAGCTCCTGAGGATATTCCCAATACTGATGGAGAAGCCATCGGATTTTTGAATAGCGCCTGCATAGCCATTCCCGCCACCGAAAGCGAAGCTCCCACCACGGCGGCACAGATCAGCCTCGGCGTTCTTATGTCTCTTACAATCTGATTCTGGCTCCAAGAGGCTTTTCCCAGCAGAGCGTCAATTGCTGTTTTGAAATCAAGATCTACAGAACCGACAAATATGCAGGCTGTGAAACATACGATCAAAAGAATCAGAAGTGCTGCTACGATCAGCTGCAGTTTTCTTTTGTTTGCTTTGTGCAGATTGAGCAGCGTCTTCAGTTCTTCGCTTGTCATGATATCACAAAATAAAAAGAAAAGTCTGGAAGTGAGTCCAGATTAAACTCAGCTCATACAGGAACTCTCATCTTTTCATCCATAGTCCTTGAGTCATTGGAATAAAAGATGATCACGTCAGGCTGTGAATTGATAATCTGTTCATCAGACAGCTTTGATTCCATCAGAGTAAGTTTGTCTGCAATGTTATCCAGGCCTAAAATCTCAGTAAGCAGATTTGTTATCAGGTTTCCCGAGCCGGCTGCTTTTCCTGAAGCTGTCTCTACATATACAGTATGCTTTTCCTGCAGAGCCATGTTTTTTATTTCTGATTTAATTGCATATATGTCGACGAGAGCGTCGCTGATGAATTCTTCAGTGTGTTCAATTCCTAATACTGAGCCGATCATTTCTGTGTTGCTCAGCACCATGCTCAGAGAGTTTGAGAGCAGGAAAACAACCTTGACTTTTCCGTTGGTGTTGTTCTCGATTGATTTTACAGTGTCTTCTGTGATTTTTGCATTGGTGGAACGTATATTGTATTCAGTCATGAAAATTACAATATTTTCATCCTCTGCGCACTCACCAGCCAGCTGTTCTGAGTAAGTGACAAGCTTTTCGCCCAAATCAAAAATCAGTACGCTGCCGGGAACTTTTATGTTGAAGTCTGATTCCAAAGCTGATTTGCAGTCTGATGATACTCCTACCACGATTTCCCAAAGCCTGGCATCAGCCTTCGGGCTGTTTCCCCTATCTTCTTCACAATATGAACAAAGGATATTGTAAATCGTATCTACATAAGCTGCTGTATAGCAGACCACTTTTTCTGCTGTGCCTTCTATTGAAGTAACTGCATTGGGGACAGTCTTTCCCGTGCTTGAAGAATTGTATGTCCGCACTGAAAGAGATTCATCGTCATTTATCGTCACATATTTTTCATACGGCCAAAGATCTTCAGACGGTATCGAATTTATGTTGATATTATCAGTAGACGGAAGCTTTCCATAAATTCCTTCGTACAGATCGTCAAGCATGGTCAGCAGGCTCGGGGTGGAGTTCGAGTAGGCACCGTTGACCTCCAAGACTGTGGGATCCCAGGAATAGAAACCTCCCTTTTGAGTATCATTGTCGCCACTGGTGGCGGCGTAGACGCCTATCCCGGCCACAATCAGTATGGCAACGGCTGCAACTGCAATGACTTTGACATTTACCATAAAATCAGAAGAAGGAAGACTATTGAGTATTTAATTTATCGGATATATCATCCATTAGAATATGGTAGTATGAATATCATCCAATTGGCTGAGCTGGATTCGCAGATTCAGACGATAAATAATGTCTTGCAGGATTAATAAAAAATAAAAACGCTCTCTGTGTCCGGCACAAAGAGCGTGTTGGGGTGTTTAGAGTTTATTTTTCTTACGCAGCATTACAAGCGCTGCTGCAATAACTGCAAGTATTGCAATCGCGGCTGCTGCGTAATATATCCTATTGCTGCCACTTTTCTTATCATCTTCCTTCGGCGGAGCTACCGGATCCGGATCGCTGGCGTCTTCCTTGATGAAATAAAGTGAATAATGATCCGTCTCGAATGTGATTGATTTTGTTTCTTCATTATATATGGAGTTCTTTTTCACGATATTTCCCAATTCATCAATAAACCAGACGGTGATCTTTGCAGGATCTTCTCCTTCCTTGAGTTCATAAGGCACAGTAATTTTTACAGTTCCTCCGAGTTCGTGGATCTCATTTTCATCAGATTTGGCAGAAAGGTTGAAAACCGGGGAATCTCCAACAGCCTCCTGCTGTTTGTCATTGAGTTCCTCTTTGTTTGCTTTGGATATTCCCAATGAGACTTTTTCACCTTCGTTTGATGCCAGGTTTTTAGCTACTTCCGGAGGTATTTCGATTTCTCCCACATCAGTTTTCAGTTTCAGTTTAACATCTGACTCGGCAATTTTAGAAAGAGACTCTGCCGGCACTTCGACGGTAGCAGACTCTGTAGTCTGATTTGCTTTAGTTTCAATTTCTAAAACGTGTTCTATGTCTGCATCTTTTTCCGCTGCAACAGCTTTAACTTTTTCAGCCTGCTTGAGAACAGTTTCAATTACGGAAGAGTCTATTTTTGCTACTCCGCCGGTGTTTTCCAGTTCTACTTGCGAAGTTGAAGAAGTCTGCATATTGCCTGCCGAATCTTTTTTGATTTCAGCGGATGTGGAGACGCCTGTTGTTTTGTCAGTTAGCTCTAAAGCTGTCGTCTCTTCGAGGTTGTTGCCCTCTGCGTCTTTAATTATTTTATCTGTCTGTTTATCTACAGAGCCGTTGGCATCAACAGTTTCATTGCTTTTTTCTTCAATTACAGACTGAACTTTTCCTTCAGAGTTTTTGACTGTTTCCGTCTTATCCACTGAAGTTTTTGTAGAGCCGTCTTTCTCTTCTTTTACTGTTGTCGATTGAGTAATAGAAGAAGTGGTACCGTCTTCATTCTGCTTCTCGTCTTTTATCGTCGTAGTCTCTGATCCGTCAGGATTTTTTGTTGTAGTGACTTCTGCAGATGCTGAAATCCATACTGCGTACAGTGTTATGTCTGAATCTGCATTAAGCGATGATAAACCTGTTACTGCAGAGGATTTAGTATTCCATCCCATGAACTTGTATCCTTCCTTAGTTCCGGCAGATTTTGAAAGATTTACAGAGTCTCCTTTCTTCACTTTTTCTGTGAAACTGGTAACTGAGCCTCCGTTTGTGTTATATGCAACTGTAACACTTGAGTCATCATGTCTGAGCTCTTGAGGACAGTCGGATGCCTTTACATTGATTCCTGCAGAAGCCCCATCAACAGAGGTAATCTGTCTTATAAGTGCAAATGTTCCTCCAGTATCATAGTAACCTAATGAAGAATTGTTATAAGACCATGAACCGCTGGAAGAAAAGTCTGCCCCAGTCCATTTATATTGCGACCAATACTTCCAATCCCCGTTAGATTGTTGTTCATCTCCAAGTCCAAAGAATGTTCCCAACCATCCCCTAAGAGCTCCTTTCGTAACTAGCATGATGTTTATACCATTTTCACCACATACATTTTCTAAAGCATTCGCGGCATTTGTTCCATAACCTGCTAACCAGAATCCTTTTTCAGCATCTGATGAAAATTTTGTTCCGCTTGCTGCACTTGAATCTTTTTTAAATTGTATGTAAAAATAATACCACTCCTTAGATGTGTCAGCTGGTTTTTCAGAGACAGTAATTTCACAAGTCGCAGATGCAGTTGGAGAAACTACGGTTATAGTAGCACTACCAGTCTCTAAACCAACCAATGTCACTGAAGCAGTACCTAATACAGTATCTCTAAAGGATGTCCCGACTAAAAATGATACTATTTCTGGTTTACTGCTATACCAATTCAAATCTGAGGTAGAAATTCCAGATGAAAGGGTTGCAGAAAGTTTAACTCCTTCACCATTATTGTATATTTTTATTTTTTCAGACGAAAGTGAGATATTTCCACCAGAAGGCGCCGTTGAAGTTACTGTAACGGTACAGCTTGCTGTTTTATTTCCATCTTCTGTAGTAACTGTGATTGTTGCAGTTCCAGAAGACAAGCCGTTGACAATACCAGTTTTAGAATCCACCTCTGCAACAGAAGTGTTGTCTGATTTCCAAGAGATGTTGCGGTTAGTAGCGATTGCCGGAGTTATATTAGCATTCAGACGCTCAGATTCACCAGCAGCAAGTGTTAATGCAGACTTATTCAAAGTGACTCCAGTAACGGGGATAATCTCTGAAGTATTTTTTACGGTAAACTCTTCAGTCTGGTACGTGGATCTAGATAACTCTTTGGCATAATCAAACTTGATGCAATATTTGCCATCTTCTAAATAGCCGGTGTTAAAAGAGTCATCAAAGTAAGCACTGCTTAACAAGATATAAGAATCTGTTTTAGAATCGTTTGTTCCTGATGGGCATATATTCAGATAAAGAATCGAATTAGGCTGGTAATTACTTAACTCTCCAGATACATGAACAATTCCATTCCCATATTCTATGTGAAGCTCGTTAAATATGCTTTCATTTTCTGCACTACCAACCTGACAGAAAGCCGGAGATATACAGACACCTAGCAGTAATACAACCGCTAAAACCTGTATATTTTTTACACGGTTCATTGGTCACCAACCTCTGATGAAGAGATATATCCAGATTTATGCAGATACAATGTAGCATTAGAATTATACTCAGGAATTTTATCCCATATGCTGATAACATATTCCACTGGAGAACTTGTACCTGTAGATTTAATTGAAAGGTCTATGGACTTATCATTAAGAATTATCGGTGACTGTATAGAAATTGTGCTAAGATCACTGTATTTGACATGCAATGAAATAATCCAACTATCATCCAAATCTTCGATAATTTTATTGACAGATATCTTAAAAATTACAGAATTTCCTTCAACAGTATATGATTCATCCATATTGAAAATATCTGTATATAACTGCATATTGATTAAAGATTTATCAGATAAGATATCTAGCGTATCACATGTTTTAATCTGGTCATCGGAGTAATAGTAATATTCTTGAGATAAATCTGCAGAACTTGATATGATAAAATAATTAAATGAATCATGAATTGAGAGCAATTGTGATGATTCTTTCCAGCCTTTATCATAATAGTATATTTTCTGAATCATACCATCATATGAGACTTGTCCATTTTCAATACTGAAACCTAGATCTGTTAATGCCTCATTAATTGAGTTACTTCCGGTAACCTTTACCCAGTGTGTGCCAACTTCATCCGATACCATAAAAAAGTATGCATTAAGTGATTTCTCACCATAACAGTACAGCCTTCCGGAATCAACATACCAGATAAGCTGGCCTTCTGAACCAACACGAACTGCCTGAGACCCATAAGCTATTCCAGTTTTCGAAGTCACAAAATATTTTTCAGCAGTGGTTTTTTCACTAGAATCTGTGAATATATAAACGGCTTGATCTGCACTGCTGTAGGGTAACAAGTAAATATATACCTGACCAGTACTATCAAATTGTGATGCATTCAGCACAATAGATCCATGAGAACTTACGCTATCTTCCTGATAGATCAGGTATTTATTGAAAGTATTATTTTTATTCCAGGCATTACTTGCTACATCTTGTATTAATTTATCCACATCAAATACATAAAACTGACCAGAAATTTTAGAACCTGATGTATCGGATATGTTGATGTACCCACGACCATTGAATACGATAAAGGCAGATGCAGTTCCTGAAACTGTTGGAATTTGTATATATTTTTCAGATGTTTTAACAAAATTACCAGTTTCATCCACTTCTACGAATGCTATTGTAGACCCTTGAGTACTGCTTTCAAACAAACCTGCATGATACGCAGTCACAAATAAGTAATCTTTACCATCACACTGGTAATGTGTAAGCCATCCATCATCGATTAATAGTTTATTTAGTGACGTTAATTTAATTGAATCTTTAGCACCATTAGATATGCTAATGGATCCTATTAATCTGAAATCGCCATTTATTTCAACATAATAGATCTTGTCTCCAAGAAACAATGGAGAAGATGTGGTGCCATATAAACTATGCCAGCTGATTGAAACTCCATTGAGCCAATTTTCATTATTGCATAACTCACCGGATTCCGCATCAAATTTCCACAGCTTATTGTCATACGTCCCGTAGAAATATCCATCATTGTAGAACACTGCTTTGAATGGATATTTCAGGTCGTAAAGTTCATTCAGATTGAGATCATATGCTTTTTCTGCGGCATAGTCTACGATGACCCCTCCGCCATATCCAAGATAATGGTAATATGCTTTAACTGTAGTTGATGGAATAGTTACTGATTTTAAGGTCTGCCCAGAATAGATATCGAGTTTGAGCAGATCATCATTTGCTCTTACATAGACGGAATCATCTACAATGAGAGGGATGCTCGGAAATCCAGTCCATACTGAATGATCAGTATTCACATTACCACTGTGATAACTCCATAGCTCCATGATATCATCCCCAGGAAGTGGCATGGCATCTATGTGTGTAATATTTGTTAACGAATTGGACATAGAATAATACCTGCATTCTGGAACAACTCTTAAGGAAGTTATTGATGAGTCTACGGGTATGGTATAATTAAGGGTCGAATCGTCGCATGTGTAAATTTTTTTATCATCTGAATAGATAGCCCACCCAAGTAATTCAAAACCTTCATATGCATCAAAATTT
The DNA here is from genome assembly GCA_905202485.1 of uncultured Methanomassiliicoccus sp. GTDB lineage: Archaea > Thermoplasmatota > Thermoplasmata > Methanomassiliicoccales > Methanomassiliicoccaceae > Methanomassiliicoccus_A. The sequence continues at coordinate 30,954 of CAJKRY010000009.1, read as the reverse complement.
GCAATGAATGTTTCACCAGCAACTAATTTGTCTCTGTCCATTATTTGATATGATTCACCATCTATATCGTGTATGATTGTTATAACTCCAGAAGCACTTGAGAAATTTAATTCAACACCTGCGAGTGGAATCCATCTTGCATGTAATGTTATATCACTGTAAATTGGTGTTTGTTTATATATTGTGGAATAGTTACTATCGAGATACCATCCGCTGAATTGATAGCCGTCTAAAGATATTGCGGGCATTTCACCAGGCAATATTGTTGTACCACCAATAATATATATTGACTCTACAGATGATCCACTTCCGACATCGAATGAAACAGTTATGTCTTTAGTGCCCGTTTTTTCAATAACAACAATATTCTCAGAGTCGGAAACGATTTTACTAACATCAATTAAGAATGCCCCATTCTTTATGTCATATGAAAGGACATTAGACAATTCGACATCATAACATGTGCGTCCATCGGCTGTAGTAAAACTGAATTCGAATGATCCACCAGTGGAAGTTTTAGTTATCGATGTGATGCTATAGTTAAAATCATTTATTTCTGAAGTTATTTCATTACTGATACCTAGAATAAATGATACGGGATTATTCTCCTTAAACTTATTCTCAATTTTATCGAATACATTAATCTTAATACCATTATATTTTCCTAAAATCTTACCCTTCAGACTGTCATCAGAGACATTCAGAGAATTAAGGCCATAACAATAAGATATGGCATAACCACCTGAATCATCTAATAAAATCTCATCATATTGTAAGCTGATTGTTAGGTTGTCATATCCACACCCATAGAATACTGTGTCGGTTGCAGATAATGTATTTAAAGATAGTTTGCCAGCATCAATTATTATAGACTCAACACTGGAACACGAGTTGATTGAATGACTGTTTAGAGTTATATTACCCGTGGCAGACAGCGATACAGTTTTTAAATACTGCAAACCAGAAACCGCATTGCTCTCAATTTCAAGACTGGTACCTATCCAAGAAATTGAAGTTAAAGAAGCAGCATATTTAAAGGCATCACTGAGAATTAGTGAAATCGAATCAGTCAGACAAAGATCTTTTACACCTCCACCCACAAACAATAATTTTGTTTCATCAGCACTCATCAAGTATCCATCTTTTGAAGAATATGTGATGTTAGATTCATTAACTGAAATTTTACTGATTGTGTTACTAAGAAACGCATTGGCGGTATACCCAGTTACAGCCTCAGGAATTGTGATCTCTGAAACTGTTGATAAAACATATATTATTTTACTGTCACTATTTGATTTTTGCTTCTCTATTAATAAACCAGTCTGTAAATCATACATATCATTATTCTCAGATACAGAAAGCTTACTCATACTTGTACAGCCATAGAACACATCTGTTCCAAGAGACTCAACGGATGCAGGAATATGAAACAGGTCTAAATAGCTACAACCATAGAATACATGATCCCCAATTGAGTTTAAGCGTGATGATTCGTTAATATACACCGTAGTTAACGACCGACAATTTTTAAACGCGTTCTCACCGATACTTTGGACTGAATCTGGAATAGTTATAGTATATATACCAGTCTCACAAAAAGCATTAGCACCGATTGATGTAATGGTGCAATTATTAAACACAACGTCTGTTAGTGATGTGCAATTAAGAAATTCATCATCTTTAATAACTAAAGACACCGAGTCAAATGTAACTTTTGATATAGTACTTCTATTTTTAAATAGCCCATCAATGGATGTCACTTTTTGTGGAATGGTTATTTCCTTTAATCCCTCTGGACATATTAATAGATTATATCCATCCTCCATTTTTTCCAATACCATTCCGTTTTCTGAAATATAAGCTGAGTTTTGATCTGCGTCTGCTATGTTTATAGATTTAAGGGATGTACACCCTTTAAATGTATTACTATTTATACTTGTGATGTTTGCAGGAAGAGTTATTGACTCCAAGGAGATAGCGTCTCTAAACTCTCCTTTGAGTGTAAGTTTTACATTGTCATTAAAAATAACAGTTTTCAGTGCAGGACATGCAGCACTGCTAGAAGTACCACGAAATGCTGAATTTAATGTGAGTTCATTAGAAGATTTGAATTCTACAGATTCTAGAGATTTACAAACTGCAAAAGTGCCAGTCCCCACATCAGTCAATTTTTCTGGCAGGATAATGGAAGTTAATGAAGTACACGAGTCAAATGCACCCTCTGAGATTTTATCTAAATTAGTTGAGGATGAATTTGTTCCGAATTCTATGTGAGTTAATGAAGTACAGGTAATAAATGCACGTGCACCTATGGTAGTTAGACTATCAGGAAGATGCAGATATTCTAACCCTGTGCATTCTCGAAATGTATATGCATTGGTACCTGAACCTATGAGCTCTACTAAACCTTCATCTATATAAACTGACTTCAATGAAGTTTGTTTATAGAAAGCACTACCATTAACTGAAGAGACTGCAGATGAGAGACAAAGTGATTTTAGATTAATTTTATCACCATTTTTATTCATAAATGCCTTACCTACTGCAATTTTCTCATAATTAATGCCACCATGTTCAACTGAATCTGCAGTGATAAACACTATTGGTTCTGTATTAGCAGAAGTTACAGTCTCGATCTGTGCTGTATCATCTTTAAATGAATAAGTTACACAGTATTCAGATACCACAGCTCCATCTAATTCAACTGAATAGTTATATTGATAAGGATCGTCAGGACTGCAATTAATAAAATTAAGAGTATAATTGGGAAATGAGTAATCTACTTGTTCAGATATATTCGGCACTGATTGTTCGTCAGAATCGGAAATATCTAGAATTGAGAAAGTGATAACTAATGAAAAAACCATTAATAATGATATTAAAAATATAGAATGTTTAAGTCTGGAATGTTTTGATTTTCTTTTTTGTTTCATATGCAACACCAAAATAAAAAGATAAGATGGGGAAAATCCCATCTAAAAATAAATTTACATAATATATGTATTATATATGAATGAGAATTCAGACACTAAGTCGGGGGCCTGCCCCACTGGACTGTAAGCACCAGACACAAAGTCAGCTACAGACAGTTCTGGGTTTTCAAGATAGTCTCCTTCATATAAAATCCAGTATGCATATGTATCATCAGTCCAATCAGAAGGTGTGTCCATACCGCCAGTCTGAACAGTTCCCATACCAAATATTGTAGTTATCCAGCTGTAATTGGATGGAATGGATTCTGAAGCTACTACATTTGGGCTAGCTGATACTACATTTAATGCATTCTTAAGTGCTAAATATGCATCAGATCCGTAGCCTTTTACAGTAACACCGGCTGCAAGAGAATCTGCTGTAACATTATTGTTGTTTACATCTTTTATTGTACCATTAATTACTGGCACATATTCATCAGTATCTGCATCATACAAGATGTTTTTAAAATTAAATGTTACTTCAAAGGCACTTGTCTCTGTAACATTTGTAATACTGCTGATTTTTCCAACAGAGAATGTTTCCAATAAAGAAGGTACAGTTGTTGCATCTGCACCATATTCTAATGCAATGTTTGCAGTTTTTAAAGTTGCATCGTAGTCGCTGAAGCATTTATAATATCCAATAGCATCTTGTCCAAGTACCCAATTACTTCCAATTAAAACATATACATTCCATACATTATTAGCATCTTCAGTTTTACCCATAAATGTGGTGATATCTCCATATGAAGCGTTGAGGTTTACATAGCCATATTCCGTTATAGTACGATCAGCCATGACTCCAGGATTACCAGTCCAGAAACTTGTTGCCTGAACAGCCTGAGCTCCGTCATATGCATTTACTACCTGACTTTGCCAACCACTTCCATCATCTACAAAAATTGTATAGGTTCCTGTTGTAGTCGAAGTACTTGCCGCCCCTAAAGCAGGAGCATCTGCATTGTCTGATCCACCCATGAATGCCAAGGGTGATGCGACCATTACAACGGCCACAACCAGAGCTAATGCACTTATTAGCTTTTTATTGATATTTAACATGATATTTATCTCCATATTATTTCATCATCACTGCAAACTTTGACGTTTGCAGCCGCCCCGCCAGATTTTAGAAGTCTTGATGAGGCTAGTTTTCATATTATGTTGACGTTTTGATCAGACTTTCAATCACTCTTGACTTGCTCAGGTTGAGTGACAAACAATGGGATGAAAATCTGTTCCAACAAAACAAAAAACTGAAAAGAAGGTTGCATTAAATAATCAAAATGTAACATTCAGATCATTTTACACGATGACCAGACACATAAACACATTTGATTGATTGCGTGCTGGCATTCATGTAATAAATGAACCCATTCAGATTTATTGTCCTGCTAGGAATCAATGCTGTATCAGATGTATCCAATCATATACCCCTCCTAATCTCCATCAGAGTACAATAGACCAGAAAATCAGCCTGTCCAAATGTATTTATATAACATTCATGATGAATAATTAAATTCATCATGCCACCGCGCAAGTCATTTTAGGCGGCAGGGTGTTAAAGGGCGGAGAGCTCCTAACTCTCCACCCTTCTCCATTTGGATTTTTGTGATTTTTCTGTGTCTGTTATCCCCTCCTATTGGAGATTGCATCCAATATCAATTAGGGTAGTATTTATAAGCAAATGACCAAAATAGGAAGAAAGATGAATCCCGCCAACTCAAGAGCGTTTTTACATTTTTACGAGAGTCGGCGAGAAGCACTGCATCCATATCATCCACATGTTTCAGAATTGGCTGTTGTACAGACATTCATTGGATGATATTTCCCAATTTTTCCGAATATCAGCTATATGGTTACAAATCGAGGATACTCTTTTAAAACAGTAAGGCATCCCAGAAATAGTGGCGGGGGATCCGAGAATGTCTCAAAAATTCCGACATAACAATACAATACATAATTTTGAGGCGCAGAGAGTGCATCTGCTCTGCGGAGATTTGAGGCATTTGATACCCTCGGCAGTATTAACAAGAGGGTGCTGACATGGAGCCCGCCAAAGTCAAGCTAACTGCCTCCGTTGTCATTGCCGTTCTGATTGTTGCTGCCCTGCCGTTCATCGGCACGACATCAACGGCTGAAGATGATAAGGAAGGATTGGTCATCGACTTTGGTTACTGGGATATCACTTGGACAGAGATTTCCCTGCAGGAAGGGATGAGCGGCATAGAACTTTTAGAGGAAGCGTGCAGCATCAACGATTATGAGCTCATCATCAGCGGCGACAAGATAATTTCAATAAACGGACAGGAGTCGCTGCCTGATAAACCCTGGACTCTCTACGCACTGCAGGAAAAAGAGTGGATTAAAATTGAAAAGTCGCCTCTGGAAGTAAATGTTGCAGACTATACACTTCTGGCATGGGCCAGAGCTTCAGATTCAGAAGACCTGATCCCCGGCGTAGACGCCACCGGCTTTGAATACTACGGCTACGGCAAAAACGGAGCTTCCGCAGCCACAGGAAACCAGCTGAGGATTGTAAGCCTCTCGCCGACAATCACAGAAATGATCGTCGCGGCAGGAGGAGCTGAACTGCTCGTAGGAACCGATCTGTACAGCAATTATCCTGATGAGATCGTAGACAAGCAGAACGGCGGAGAAATTGAGGTTATCGGCGGCTATACTGATCCAAACTACGAAAAAATAGTCGGACTGGCGCCGGACATAGTGTTCTGCGACAAGGGAGTAGGATCGCACACCCACATGGCCGATAAACTAAGAAAATCTGGCATTAATTGTGTGGTGCTTTACGACACCACTGGAATGGATATGGTTTACAACAACATGTGGATCGTGTCTTCAGCCCTGGGATACAGTGAAACTGGAAACAAGATAATCAATTCCATCAATACTACAATAGATACCATTACAGGCATTGTAGGAAACGAGCCTGACAAAAATATATTCATCAGTTTGTCGACCAACAATGCTCCTTACACATCAGGAAAATCAACTTACATTTCTGACATAGTCTCCATGGTCGGAGGAAAGAATGTCTTCGATGATCAGAGCCAGACCTGGGTGCAGGTAGGGATTGAAGCCATGCATTCCAAGCAGCCTGAAGTCATAATCCTCATTTCCGAAACATATGTCGGAACTCAGGAAGAATATGACAAGATCGTCAGCGGGCTCAATGATATCTGGAAAGACACCCCGGCTTATAAAAACGGAGAAATTTATATTTTCAGCGGCAAGGCAGGCGATCTTCTTTCAAGGTCCGGCCCGAGGCTGGGAGAAGCCACTGAACTGATAGCAAAAATCATTCACCCAGACCAATTTCTTAAGAAAAACTCACAGGACGTAGTCCCCAAATTCTTCGGCGACGACTACAGAATGTATCTGAAATATCAAAATGAGGTGTTCCTTTGAATAACCGGCGGATTTTGTCGGTACTGATCGTGGCAGTGATTATTGCTGTAGCGGTCGTTCCATCAATAAGCAGTGCGAGCGCATCCGATGAAAAAACGCCGCAGATTCTCATAGACTACGGCAACGGTGAGACGCAGTGGGTAGATGCCGCGTCCGGTACATCCTACTTAGACGTCACCAAGGCATCGCTGTCTGCAGCGGGCATAAGCCTCGAAGCCAACAGTTCTGTGACTAAAATCAATGAGTTTTCAAACACGATGATTAAAGGCAGCTCAGGAAACAGCATCTCCACATCCTGGAAGCTTTATACTTTGGATAATGAAGGAAACTGGCAGTATGATAAGAAAGTCACAGCCTCTTCCTCCTACGACGGAAAAACTTTCGCCTGGGGATTTTATCCTGATACAAAAGAAGTCATATGCCCAATAGTAACGCTTCAGCATCCGGAAGCCTGGACGACAATCGGCGGATCTTCTTCGTCAGAGAATGTTTCTGAGTCTTACGGTCCTGAAAATCTCACAACTCCTCCGAGCTGGTATTTCCCGACAAACAACGGTTACATTGATTCAGGCATCGTCAGTGCTGATGATTACATCTACTTCACATCTTCAGGAAACAAGACTCCGAAAACCCTGCCTGCTCTCCACTGCCTGAATAAAGACAGCGGAGAAGAGATTTGGAAATACAGCTATGACATCGGAAGCGGAGACGAACTCACGACTCCTTTGATTATCGGAGATCTGATAATCGTCTGCGCCAGCAATGAAAACGTTTACTGTTTAGACAGGTTTACAGGCGAGCTGTACTGGACTGAGAACATTCCCTTCAATCCGCCGAGAGATGAAAACGGAGCTATCGACTGGACGGGCAGAACATTCCGTTCAGGGCCCTCGACTCCTGCGTATGATTCAGGAGCTTTGTATTTCGGCTCGGCGGACGGCAAAGTTTACTGCTATTCCGTAACAAAAGAAAAAGCTGAAAATATCTGGACCTACCAGACCAACGGCTGCATATATTATGTCAAACCGACCTTTGCCACCGTAAACGGAGAACGCATTCTTTACATTGGAAACTACGAAGGTTATGTGTATGCCATAAATTCCAGCACAGGCAGCCTGATCTGGAACAGAGAGGTAGTTAACTACATGCCGGACGGCAAAAGAAATCCCGGGTCTGTGGACAGCATTTCAATTGCTCCGGAAAGCATCATTGTCTGTTGCAGCGACGGGGAGATGTCTAAAACCAGCGGATACATGCTGATGCTTGACCCTCTGACAGGAGAAGAACTCTGGCAGCATGACTATCTTACCAGCAATCCTGTCATGCAGGAAGACGGTTTCATATTTTATCATGAATTTAACATTTACAAGCTTGACTGGGACGGAAATGAAGTCTGGAAAAGTGAGTACATAAATTACATTAAAGGCGACATGACAGAGGCAGACGGAATAATCTACGCTATGGAATATTCTGCCGGCGGATCGCTGGTATCAATAAGCGCGGCTTCCGGCAAAATTTTACAAAAAGTTGCTGTCGAACCTTACACCAATACATCATACTCCATGGTGCAGCCGACAGTTCTTGAAGGAAATATCTACGTCGCAAATGACGGCGGATTTGTCTACTGCATAGACGCTTCCGGTACTCTGCCTCCAACTAACAACAACAGTTCTCCGACATACGGTTTCAGCCACTGGTCCTGGTACCTGACATTTGCGCTTATAGCTGCCATGATCGTCCTTTTGATTTACCTCTTAAAATACCGCGATGACAGCGGCCTGAGTGAAGTAAAGAGGAAAAAGAGGAGATTCGTTTACATAGCAGTTTTCGGCACGGTGATGTCCGTCATAGCGTTCTTCATCTCGCTTTCAATTTCTTCCGGCGGAATCATGCCCATAAGCGATGCCGCTGCTTCTTTAGTATCATCAATCCAGAAGACTCTGAACGGAGACCCGCTGAATACAATGGAACTTTACATTTACAATGCCAGGCTGCCGAGGGCGATCGGCGCTATAGCGGTGGGAGTCGGGTTATCGATAGCCGGCTGCATGTATCAGGCCATCATCAGGAATCCTCTCGTTGATCCTTACATTACCGGAGTATCTTCTGGAGCCGGCTGCATCGCCGTGGCCGCAATGGCCTTCAACATCACGCTGCCCTTCCTTTCTCCTGATTCTAATTATATCATACCAGTAGCAGCCATTGCCGGCGGTCTTTTGGCTTTTGCAGCTACAATGTTCATCGCTGAGAAGTCAGGAGGAAACTCGGTAAATTACATCTTAGGCGGTGTGATCGTTGGATTTGCATTCTCGTCGATACAGACTATATTTGTTTCTCTTGCAGGCAATAAGCTGCAGGATGTAATGTACTGGCTCTTCGGCAGCTTCTCAACTGTAAGCTGGGAGAATGCCTGGCTGATCTTCATCCCGGCAATGGGCATTTCACTGATCTCCCTGCTGTGGGCCAGAGAGTTTAATTTGGTAGTATTGGGAGAAGAACAGGCCAAACAGATGGGTCTCAATGTGAAAACATTCAACAGGATAATGCTTGTAATCGCTTCAATTCTAACTGCTATCTGCGTTGCCTTTGTAGGCATAATCGGATTTGTGGGTCTGGTGGTGCCCCATGCCTGCCGCCTGCTGATGGGCGGGGACAACCGTCTTGTCATGCCGGCAAGCATTATTCTGGGAGCAATGCTGATGCTTTCCTCAGACATCATCGCAAGAATGGCTCTCATGCCGCTTGAACTGCCTGTTGGTGCCATTACAGCAATCATCGGCACTCCGGTGTTTGCTTACATGCTGATCAAAAAAGGAGGGAACTATGATGGATGATGTTCCTCTTTTAGAAGTTAAAGATTTAAGGAAATGCTACGGCGACTTTGAAGCTTTGAAAGGTGTCAATTATTCAATCGGCAGCGGACAGATGGTCGGTCTCATCGGACCGAACGGCTGTGGAAAGTCAACGATGATGAAATGCATCTGCAAGATTCACGAACCCACTTCCGGCGAGATATTCATTGACGGCGAGAGCACCAAAGGAAAGAAAGCTTCAGCTTTGGCAAAACTAGTGGCAAACGTGCCTGCCGAAAGCAGAGGAACCTTCGGCATGTCCGTCATGGATTTGGTGATGCTGGGAAGACACCCTTACGTTGACAGCATCTGGTGGGAAAGCGACGATGATGAAGACGTCGCGATGGACGCTATGAAGCGTTTCGGTTTGGACCACCTCAAAGACAAACAGCTTTCGATGCTGTCTTCGGGAGAATATCAGCGTGCAATGATCGCCAAAGCCTATGTTCAGTCTCCCAGGCTGATGCTTGTCGACGAACCGACGAGCCACTTAGATATGAAATACAAACTGGAAGTGATGGAATACCTGCAGGCAATGGTAAAAACTGACATGACCATCCTGGTGGCAGAGCATGATATTAGTCTCATGGCCCGTTACTGTGATTTATGCATAATCATGAAAAAAGGGGAGATCAAGACTATCGGAGATCCTAAAAAAGTGATTACTGAAGATCTCATAGAGGAAGTGTACGAAGTGGATGCAAGAGTCGGTACAGACCCGGACGGCGAGATTTATATCCTGCCAAAGAGGTTCAGAGCATCCAACGCTAACAGATTCTGAAAATAATCGAAGGCAGCGAAATGAGATTGAATGGAAAAGTAGCAGTGATAACAGGAGGCGGTACCGGCATCGGCCGCGGTACCGCGATTCTTTTTGCTAAAGAAGGCGCCAAAGTAATGATTGCCGGCAGAAGAAAAGAGCCTCTCAAAGAGACTGCAGAAGCAATCAAATCAAACGGCGGATCTGCTGATTACATTGTTACAGACATTTCCAAATCAGAACAGGTGAAAAAGCTCTTTGAAGAGACTGAGAAAAAATACGGCAGGATTGACATTTTATTCAACAATGCAGCTGTGTTCACAGGCAACGGCAATGACATTTCTGAATTGGAAGAAGATGACTGGGATGAACTGATGGACATCAACCTGAAAGCTCAGTTCCTCTGTTCAAAATACGTTATTCCTTACATGAGAAAGAACAAGGGAGGAAGCATCATATTCACCTCTTCAATTTCTGCATTCATCGCTCAGAAGAAACATGTTGCATACAACGCATCCAAAGGCGGAATTGAGATGATGATGAAGTGCATGGCCTTGGATTTTGCTAAGGAGAATATCAGAGTCAACAGCGTATGTCCCGCGTGGGTTGAGACTGATTTAGAATTATTCAGAAAAAATCACGGGGATAAGGAAGCTGAAGAGATTACAAACCTACATCCGATCGGCAGACTAGGGACCCCTGAAGACATAGCTTATGCAGTCTTATATCTGGCATCTGATGAGTCCTCCTGGGTAACCGGTACATCACTGATTATTGACGGCGGTTACACGCTGCAGTGAATTTTTACATACTCCAGCTACAGGAATACCTTCTGCATCACTTGAGATATAGATTAGGATTCTCAAGTTGCACAATGAGTTTAATACCATACAGCCCATTAGGTAGCTGACAACTCATGCCTGAATACCTGCCGAGACTTATCGATCAGGAATTAAAAGATCACCTAGATTCAATAGGTGCAGTTCCAATCGTCGGACCCAAATGGTGCGGAAAAACCACCACTGGCAGGCAGTACGCTAAAAGCATACTTGATTTATAGAATGAGGATACTCTTCAGAATTATCTCCAGATAGCAGATCAAAAGATATCTCTGCTGCTGAAAGGCGACAATCCTCGATTGATAGATAAATGGCAGGAGATTCCCAGATTATGGGATGCTGTACGTTTTGAAGTTGATCAGCGTAACGAACCCGGTTTGTTCATTATGACTGGATCGACAACAGTTGATTGATGCATAAATCAGAATTGCATTTAATCTCAGCTAGCTTAATATTATAAAAATCAGGGACTGCGTCCCTTTTTCTTTTTGAATATAAGTACAATAGAAACTACCAGCACCACTAACACAGCGATTGCTGCAATCAGTATCATCAGTGAGTTGTCTATTCCTGAACTGCTGCTGGGTGAAAATCCATCCCACACTGCAGAGTCATATGCATTGAAACCAGACCATGATGCTGCGTTGCTCTTCAGGTAATGAACTTTAAAGTCGTAATCTGCATTTTTGAAAGCATTGTCGCCTATTGCCGGCATAGCACCTTCGAAATATGAACCAGACAGAGAAGTGCATCCGCGGAATGCGTCTTCACCGAGATCTTTCAGGCTTTCTGAAAAGACGACGTAGTCAAGAGAAGTGCATTTCCCAAAGGACCTGTAACTGATGGATTGAATCTCATCAAAGTCTATGGACTTCAACGAGGTACAGCCGTAGAATGCTTCATTGCCGATTGTTCTCACTTCATCAGCATCAATGGATTTTAGATCAGTGCAGCCGTAGAATGCTTCTCTTTCGACAGCCTCGACTTCATTGAGATCTACAGAAATTAAACCGCATTTATAGAAGGCTGAATTTTCAATTTCAGTTATACGGTCGGGAATTGCAATTGAGGTTAAATGCGAACAGTAGCCAAACATTCTCTCAGGAATTTCAGTCATGCTCTGGCTCAATTTTGCAGACTTAAGATCATAACAGCAGTAGAATGCTCCTCCGCCAACGTAGCTTACGGAATTTGGAACATATGCAGAAGTCAGCGAAGAGTCCCTGAATGCCTCAAAGCCTATATACTTCAGAGATTCTGGAAGATCCACGGTCTTCAATGACTTGCAATTCCTGAAAGCCTCATCACCTATAGATACAAGAGTATCTGGAAAAATTATAGAACTCAGGAGAGAGCCCTCATCGTGTTCCCATGAAAAAGCTCTGCCCTCGATCCTTTCGATTCCGTCGGCGATTTTAACAGTCTTAACATTGCATTTGTAGAATGATTCCGGACCAATTGAAACTACCCTGTAACTTTTACCATTATTTTCAATAGTTGATGGAATAGAAATATTCTCACCAGAAATATGTTTGAAGATAGTAATTTCATCATTCAGAATATAATAAGAATAGCTTCCTCCGGTGCTGTCAGAATATTCATAAAGAGACCAGACAGCAGTCCTGTAGTCATCATAATTGCTCCAGACTTTATTCATGCAATATACAGTGAATCCGCTGGCAGCGTTATCGAAGACACCTTTACCCATCTCAGGCATGTCTCCAATGAAATATGCAGCCTTCAGAGATGAGCAGTCTGCAAAGGCATAATCACCGATGCTGTCAACTCTCTCAGGAATTACAACTGCTTCCAATGCGCTGGAATTGCGGAAAGCATCAGAACCGATCGCTTTCACAGGATATCCTTCAATTCCTGTTTGAATTGTTAAGAATTCTTCACCTCCTTCTGTGTATCCAGTTATAGTGGCTTTGTATGTTTCAGCACTGACACCTTCAGTTTTGTATTCATAAACACCTCCGTCTGGAGCAAAGGATGATGAAGCCGATGAAGACGGCATGGCGATACAGGCTGTCGCTAAAAATGAAACTAGCATGACAACTGCGGCTAACTTAACAATTCGATTTGATGACATTGGCGATCACAATGGATTATTCCTCCATTATGCAGAAGGCAGTATAATAACTTCTGAGAATGAAATATACAAATGTAGAATTATATGGAGAGAATTATCTGAAGAACCTGCATGATGGTTGCAGAGGTGCTAACTTGAGTTCTGAAATCAAAATGGATAGATCAAGGATTTTCGGAGTCATCGGCATAATTGTAGCACTTGTCGGAATCATTTCAATCGCTCTTGGATGGATCAGCGCTGACGCCACCATCCTGGGTTCAAGCCACAGCGAAGATTGGAGTGGGATCGATATATTTGATTGGGACACCGATGACTTTCAGCAGTACATACCAGCTATAATCGCAGTCATTTCTGCATTAAGTTTGATCTTGTTCGCAGTGGGAATGGTCAAGCCTAAGAGCAAGATAGGTTACGTACCGGCAATACTCGGACTAATCGTCATAATTCTAGCAATCGTAGAATACATGTGGATTACCGGGGACATTGCTGAGATAGTACCTGGCTTTGATCTCGGCGAGCTTGCTAAACTAAGTGTTAGTGTAGGCGCTGGCCTGTATGTTGCAATAGTTTCTGGAGTTCTTTCATTGATCTTCGGAATACTGAGCGAAAAAGCATAATTTGTTTGAAAACGAGATGACGCTGTCAAGCGTCATCTTGATTATTTTATTAACATATCAGTAATTTATGATGTACCAGAAGTGTATGGTTATGCAGTTAATTCTAAAAACATATTAAATTGAGTTAATACTGTATAAAGTTCTTCAGATCGTCATATCAGCATGTGAAGGTATGATGCTAGATGCAAAGGTAAGCATTAGCTATATGATCTAGAAACACATGCAGATGACGATGGATGATATTTCCAACTCTGACATACTAAAAGCCGATCACCTTATCAAGAAGTTTGACAACTTCACCGCCGTAAACGATGTCAGCATCTGTGTCAAAAAGGGAGAAATCTTCGGATTTCTAGGTCCCAACGGAGCCGGAAAAACTACAACAATACGCATGCTGACCACTATCACCACCCCAACATCTGGAAATATCACCATCGCCGGATACGATATTCAAAAAGACCGTATCAATGCCAGAAGACATCTCGGAATAACACAGCAGCATATCAGTCTTGATAAGGACATTACAGTTCGCGAAAACATAAAACATCATGCTTTGCTGCAGAAAATACCCAGAGGAGAAATTGAAGAACGGATTAAGGAATTTACATCACTATTGGGTCTTGAGGATTATATGGACCGGACTATTTCTTCTCTATCGGGAGGGTGGAAAAGAAAAACTGCCATTGTCTGTTCTATAATCCACAGGCCCAAAATTCTCTTTCTAGACGAACCAACCGCAGGCTTAGATACCCGTTCCAGACACATGCTGTGGGATCTCATCAGAATGCTGAACAGCAACGGAACGACAATCTTTCTCACAACTCATTACATTGAAGAAGCAGAATCTCTCTGCGACAGAGTCGGAATAATAAATTATGGCAGAATAATTGCTCTGGGAACTCCAAAGGAGCTCTGCCAGCAGATCGGGGCGATGGCAGTTGAGCTCATAGGAGAAGACGGAAAAATATACAACCGCTATTTTCCAGACCGTGCAAGTGCAAAAGAGTTCGTACAGGCTACAAATGAAAATTATAATATTATCAGAAAAACCAATTTAGAGGATGTATTTTTAGAAATAACCGGAGAAGATACCACAGCAGATAAGCTGGTGAGATGCTGATCTTCACTATACTTGACGAATCTGTACGCGTAGCCTGGGCAGATTTGTGTTATTTTAAAAAGAACTTTTTAGTTGTAGTAATCTCCTGCCTGGTCGGTCCTTTGCTGTACCTCCTGGCATTCGGCTATGGTCTAGGCGGAGGGATGTCAGGAGGGAGCGGAAACTACATAGCATTCATCATCCCGGGTATCGTTTCTTTAACAACTTTATCATCAAGTTTCGGCTCAACGTCTTCAAAGATTCTGATTCAAAGATTATTTTATATGAGTTTTGACGAGTTAGTTCTCTGCCCGATTCATGTTTCTTCAATAGTAATAGGAAAAGCATTGATGGGAACTTTGAGAAGCGTACTGAGCTGCATGATAATTCTCATCATCGGAATGATTATCTCTCCTGCTGTATCAATAACGCCGCTGGTAATTTTATACATAATCATCTCAAGCTTTACCTTTGCTCTTTTAGGCGTCTTAGCCGGAATGCTAGCTAAATCAAATCAAGCATTGAACCTTTTTAACAGCTTGGTGATAATCCCTATGACGTTTCTCTGCGGGACATTGTTTAATGTTTCCTCGCTGCCGAGCATCTTCGGCTACATTGTCTATGCTCTGCCGCTTACTCATTCTGCAGAATGCATCAGATCAGCATCTCTGGGCTGGGGTATTCCTTACGTATCGATAGTAATCTTACTCGTATACTGCGTTGTGTTCTTTATTGCAGATTATTACTTAATTAAAAAAGGAAGTTCCTGACCTCAGCGGTCAGTGACTTCTTCCAGCCTTTCTTCAGTCTGCAGATAAAGCTGTTTCAGTTTTTCTAAAGTATCCTCGTCTGCATTCCACATCTCTCTGGAAATTGCCTCGTGCAGCCTGTCTAAAATGTTCATCAGTGCATGAGGATTTTCATTCATCATCCATTCTTTAGTATTTTCATCGAACAGAAACTTATCAGCCAGCTGCTCGTACATCCAGTCGTCAACGATATTTGAAGTTGCATCCCAGGCAAACAGGTATTCAGTAACATTTGCCAGCTCGGCAGCTCCGCGGTAACCGTGTTCCTTCAAACCTTCAACATACTTCGGATTGAGAATTTTACTTCTGAATACAAATTTACACTCTTCTGCAGCATCCCTCAGCTTCAGATGTTCAGGGTTTGAACCGTCCCCCATGACCGAAATGGCATCAGGGTTGCCATAAGCTCTGACAAATGAGTTCATTCCTCCCAGGTAGGTGTAAACGTCGTCACAGTCAAGAAGATCGATTTCCCTGTCAGGCATATTTTTGACAGTGACGCCTACCTTGCTGAAACGCTTGACAAACTGATCCTTCATGCTTTCTCCATGTACTCCTCTGCCATATGCATAGCTTGACCAGGAGATGTAAACATCTGCCAGATCCTTTACCGTCTTCCATTCGCTTGTCTCTATAGCATGATTTACACCGGCCCCGTATGCTCCAGGAGGAGCTCCGAATATGCGCATGGATGATTTTCTGCGGGCTTCATCGACCGTCAGACCGGACTTCATGCCTTCTAAGATTTCTTTTCTTAAGTTGTCAGCCAGATAGTTTTCGTCGCTTGATTCGTCAAGAGCAGATACAAGTTTGACAGCATCGTCAATCATGTCGATCAGATTGGGAAACGTATCTCTGAAAAGTCCGGTGATGTTTACTGTAACATCAATTCTTGGGCGCTTTAATTCAGACAGCGGGATGATTTCCAGATCAATCACCTGACCGCCGGCTTTGGACCAGACAGGTTTTACACCCATCAGCCAGAGGACATATGCTAAATCATCTCCTCCTGTTTTCATAGTATCTGTAGCCCAGATGATGAAGCCCACTTCCCGCGGATAGGTTCCTTTCTCTTCCACATATTTATTGATCATCTGGTCGGCCATCTTCTTCCCTATGACCCACGAAGAAGGATTAGGGACGCTGTCTGGATCAATGCCGTAGTAATTTCTGCCCATCGGCAGGATATAGGCATTCCCGCGCGTAGGAGCTCCCGATGGTCCCGGAAGAACATACCTGCCGGCAAAGGCATCCATCATGTTGTCGATTTCATCACTCATCTTTTTTAGGTTAGATACTAAAAAATTACATATGAATGAGATGCAGTCTGTAAGCGATTCAGAAACTGAATCATAACGGCTGTTGATGTACTCAAGACATTTAGCATAGTCGTAATCCAGAGCTCTCAGTTCAAGCAGAATGTCCTGAACTTCTGAATCTGCATAATCTATTATTTCGCTGTTCGGCCTGCCGTCCTCACTAACTTCATTAGGAAAATCGACAGCATGATTGAGGTCATATCCGATAGTATCGCCGACGGCTTCCCTCAGCGGCGCTATTGAGCCGTTTCTCAACCTCATTGCTGAGTAAATATTCTCATCCATATAGCGCTCTTCAGGAACACGTCCTAAAACATGCAGACCGTCGCGGATCAGAGCGTCTTTGACTTCCGTAATATACTCATGAAGCCTGTCCAGATAAGGCTCGAATCCTTCCACCCCCGGATCAGACATGATGCCTAAGTCGCTGAATAGATCAATCTTCTTGGCTGCCTCATAAATTTCAGAGATTAAGGCGGTTCTTCTCTCGCCGGCAGCCATGTCCCTAAACTTAAAGTACTGCTGGAGAGGAACCTCCACTTCAGACAGCTCGTCATAACTTCCCGCTCTGGTCATAGTAGGGTTCATATGCCCGATGACTACAGATTCAGATCTTCTCTTAGTCTGTATCCCTTCGCCTGGGTCGTCAATAATATATGGGTAAACATGAGGTGTGGCGTCAAGTATGTAGTCGGGATTGCAGCTTGCAGACAGGCCTACATTCTTCCCTGGAAGCCATTCCAGTGTACCATGAGTTCCCATATGCACAATCACATTGGCTTTGAACTCCTGCTGGATCCACCGGTAGTATTCCAAATACTGATGAGGAGACATCAGTAGCGGATCGTGATAAATTCTTTCGATCTGCTCCCCCCAGCCTCTGAGGGGCTGATAGCCAATGAGAATGTTTCCCTTGATTAAACCGGGAATAATTATCTTTCCTTTTTCTACTGCAATTTTTCCAGGCGGCTTTCCCCAGTGTTCGATAGTTGAGTTTTTATCGTACTCAGACAGTTTGTTAAAATGCTGCAGATAATCCTTTTTATCTACAAGGTCTAAAGCCTTTTTGCAGACTACCTCTGAAGGAGTCCAATTCAGATCGTTGGTGACATTATCTAATATTTCAGTAATTAATTCTTTTCCAGTTTCAGGGACTCCGTCTACTTTATAGCCAAGCTGTTTCAGTTTCTTCAGCATCAAGCATACGCTTTCGATTACGTCAAGCCCGGCGGCATTGCCTATCCTGCCGGAATCCGCTCTGGACTGATACATCAGAATGGCGATTCTTCTTTCAGAAGGCGGAATTCTACTCAGCATGGCCCAGTTCTTGGCTAATTTTGCAAGATGCGCTATTCTGTCTGGCAGGGGGGCATTTCTGCGCACTTTTCTATATTCTGGCGGCGAGTGGGCGATGGGCACAGTTATAATCTGCCCGTCCACTTCTGGCCAGGCTACAGATGCAGAGATTTCGTTTTTATCCAAGCCGATGGCGCTGGTCCCGTAGTCAGAATATTCAGAGGCAACTATCAGAGCCTGCAGAACAGGAACGTCTGTAAGCTGCTTGTAAAAGTTCTCTTCATCGGGAGTGCTCATTCCAGTAGTGCTTCTTGAATTGACCAGTTGCGAGAAGGATGAGCACATTACAACGACACCCACTCTGGATTTTTCGCCGTCCATGAGATATTTCTTGAAAATGGTGGAACTGCCGTATGTTCCATGAACACTCATTGAAGAAGCGGAAAAGAATACAGGAATTACGTTCATTCCAGCATTTTCCAGACCATGAATCATAGCATCAATATGTTCCAGATTGTTATATATCCACAAGTTGCTGGTAAACATGAATCCTGCCGTAGGAAGGCTGGGATCCAAACGAGAAAGGTAGTCTTCAAAAGAGATGTCTTTGGGACAGTCGGGATGATAAATGCCGTCTGTTCTCTGTTTCACTGGTTCCGGCACCGACTCTGCCAAGCCGAGCTTGTTAGCCAGCCAGAGAAGAATCCCAATATCGTTTTCCGGTCCTTTATATAATGCGAATGATCTCAAAAGTGAAAAGTCCTCGTCCGAGCCTTTGAACATGCTGCGGAATAAAAGCATTAAGTCCAGGCTTCCAGAGTAAATGAACACGTAGCCGGGATAATCTTTCAGAGCCTCCTGGTACTTCTCAAACTTTTTAAATTTGAAAATGTCACCCATGCATCTGATAAAAACCATATCTGCATCGGCAGTCTCTTTGATCAAGCGGTGATACACAGCAGGATTGTCATCTATCACATCGCAGTTTTCACAAAAACATTCTACTTCAATACCCTTATCGCGCAGGGCTTTTGCAGCTTTTTCCATAACCCTGGCATCGGAACTCTGGATAGAAATGTGAATTAATTTCATATTCAATCACTTCTCTGAAACAAAAATGCCAGTGGCTGCTGTTGTTCTACTACATACTGCAATCTGAAACATTCGCTAAAGCTCCATTCTACGATGAATTGGCTAACACGTATCACCTATATAAACATTGGATGATATTGCCATATAGAACAGACTGGTTCATAAAATAAAAGAATATATAATTCTTCAGATCATAGCTGGGATCCAATGGAAGACATAAAGATAGCTGCAGTTCAGATAAATTCCACGGTAGGAAAGATCAAAGATAACCTGAGCTCCATGAGAAAATGGGTAATAACTGCGTCAGAACAGAATGTTGATCTTATATGTTTTCCAGAAATGTGCATAACCGGCTATGCTATGCCTCAAAGCCTTGAGTTTTCTGAAACTATGGAAGGAGATTCAGTAAAATGTGTTCTTGAGATGTCTGAAGAATTCAGCATAAGCATAGCTGCCGGATTGTCAGAAAAGGCTGATGATTGTTCATATATCACACAGTTCATTGCTGAAGACGGCATTATTAAAGGAAAATATAGAAAAACACATCTGGGCGAGAGAGAAAAACTGT
Source organism: uncultured Methanomassiliicoccus sp. (assembly GCA_905202485.1). Classification (GTDB taxonomy): domain Archaea; phylum Thermoplasmatota; class Thermoplasmata; order Methanomassiliicoccales; family Methanomassiliicoccaceae; genus Methanomassiliicoccus_A. The sequence goes on along the minus strand of CAJKRY010000009.1, from coordinate 11,213 downwards.
ATTATGAGGCAGGAAATAATATTGAGATAATAAAATGTGAAAATGCCAACATAGGTTTTCAGCTCTGCTGGGAGTCTCATTTCCCAGAGATCTCATCGATATTGGCGCTGGATGGTGCAGACATCATTTTGATGCCTCATTCTTCCGGGCTGCCGTCAAACAGAAGAAAAGACATATGGGATAAGTGTCTCAAAGCGCGGGCATACGACAATACTGTATATGCAATAGCATGCAATCAGTTAGGGGATAACGGCCTGGGAACTGTTTTCGGCGGAGGCTGTACTGCCATAGATCCCCGCGGAAACATATTAGCTGAAGACTACAGTTCAAAAGATTCGATGATCATTATTGACGCCACCTCTGAAATCCTAGATAAATTGAGAAGAAGAGAGTACACTTCCATGAAGAACCTGTATTATCTCAACAGAAGACGCCCCGAACTGTATGGAAGAATTACCGAAACTAAATTTCAATAAATCAGACTAAAATACAAATTATAAACTAAACAGATTTTCTGAAATATAAAAAAAGTCATAAAAGAAAAAAATTATGCAGTCTCTTGAAGTTCATCAGAAGTTACTGACAAACTTTCAAGACTGGATAATCCTAAGAAATTTGCTGCTCTGAGCTCTGCATTTGCTCTGATGTCATAATAGTAGAGCGGATAGTCCTGTGAATGATATACTCCTAACGGAAACAGCCCGTTGTTTGAAGAAAACTCATTAATGTCAGCTGTAGAGCATACCACTACGCCGCGCTCAAGATCTATCGTCGCATCTGCAAAATGTTCAACATACTGCCCGTTTATCAATGATCCCATACTCTCAGATGCAGAAGCTGGAGTCTCGTCGCGGACCCATGAGACTGGATTGATGACATTGGCATTTTCAAGCAGAACCGGATTGTCAGCCTGAACTCCAGGAGCTTCCGTATTGTAGGAAATGATAACTCCTGTATCGCCTGCACCTTCAGCAAATTTCAGATGAGGATTATTCAGAAGATAATTGTCTGTGACTGAGTAGCCGATGACGTAAGCTGCAATCATTCTGTCATAGACTTCTGGATGTTCTTTCATATATTCTGACAAAACAAACAGCAGCATATCAGATCCCTGAGAATGCCCGGCAAGAATGAACGGCCTTCCTTCATTATAATTTTCAAAGTAATAATCAAGTGCATCAAACAAGTCTTGTTTCGGTGCTCCGGAAAGCATCTCAATTTGATCTTCAATACTCAATGACAAACATACTGCAGCATCAACCTGACGGTAGTACGGTGCAAAGATGTTGCCGACAGTCTCAAAAGCAGTTGCCTGTATCGCAAATGCCTGAGGAGCTCCTTCCAGCATCGTTGCATTATCGATTCTGCAGATATCTGCCTCATTTTCACTTATCTTATGCCACACCGTCGGATACACATAGAAAATATCCACAGGCTTATCTGTATTTTCAGGCAGGGACAGCCAGTGAGAATTATCAGAATAATCTATGCTGGTTTCCTCTGACTGAGAAAAACCTAAAGATAATACAGATCCCAAGGCCGCCACTATTACAATGACTACCAAGACAGAAGATGCAGTTTTTCTCATATGAAGGGAAACACAGTCCTGCCTTATGTTACTGATTGTTCACTTCCTCATTCTCTTCACTTCTGGAACCGGCAGTCCAAGACGCTTCAGCGCTTCTGCGGCATCCTGATTTCCCTTTTCTGCAGCTTTGATGTATAATGATTCAGCATAAGTGTGGTCTTCATCAATGATTAAAGAAGCTAAAAGTGCCATTGCTTTCGCATATCCTCCTTCTGAAGATTTCTTTAAAAGTTCTACTGCTTTGCTTCTGTTTTGAGAGACTCCGTCTCCGGCTAGATACAGCTCTGCAAGATGATGTGATGCTCTGTTCGAGCCTGAAGCTTCAAACCACTTTGCTGCTTCTGCAGTATCTTTTTTCACTCCGCAGCCGTACATCAAGTATTCTCCGTAATTAGTCTGACCGCGGCTGTAACCATTTTCAGCAGACATCTTGTACCATTTTGCAGCTTCCTCATCGTTTTTAGGAACGCCGTTTCCAAAACTGTATAAAACACCAAGATTGCACTGCGCCTTGGCATGTCCCGCTTCAGCAGCTCGTTTATACCATTCCGCCGCAGCAGTCTTATCTTTGACACAGCCGATGCCTAATGCCAACGCATATCCTGCATTTCTCAGCCCTGATGGATTTCCTGCATTGCCAGCTCTCATGAATAGTTCAAAAGACTCTTTTTTCTGTTCATCGGTTCCAGAGCTAAGAATATTTCCTAAAGCCACCATTGAATCTGTACATCCCATACCGATGCATTCCCTGAGTATTTTTTCAGCTTCAGATTGATTTTCTTCCTTCAGACTGAGTGCCTTGTTGAAAGCCTCTTGTATTCTTAAATCAGGGTTTCTGCACTCTGACACAACGTCCATCATATAAGCATAAAATACATTAGGATATATAATCCATCTCAATTATGCAAAGAGACCTTCGAGTCACAAAAATGAACAATCCAAAAACAGTGAGATCAAATTTATACGGTTAAGCTCACTAATTAAAACAAAAGTGTGTAGAATTGGTGCAAGGGAAGGGATTTGAACCCTCGGACCACTAAGGACAAGGCCCTCAACCTTGCGCCGTTGGCCAAGCTTGGCTACCCTTGCACTGCCTTTCTGCATATAGCCATTTCCTTTATGAAGCTTTGCATCAAATTGACTTGTCTATTTATACTAATTACCCATTAAAGATGACGTCAGGAGGAAGAGGACGGCTGACGGTAGGGCTTCGGCCCGGCTGAGGAAATTCTCCTCTCCATGAGAAAAGTGGACCGAATAATAGGTACGGCGAGAGCCGTGGCAAGGGCACAGAAACGACACAGTTCCATTTAAGGATGAACTGCTAGGCAGGGACGTTGATGGAAATTTGGTGAAACGGCGACTCCCCACTGGAGCAAGTCCAAACAGACCAGGATGACAATCTCAGGACTGGCGGGTAGGATGCGTAGTTGAATGCTGTCTGAAACAGAAAGGAGATTACTACTTCGACCTGACACTTTTTTTATTTTTGAGTTTTACAGCAGACTACTTTTTACAGCAATAAATTATAATTATAATACCGATTCACGACTATGAATCAGCAACTCGGAAGAATCTTGGAATATGTAGCCGGAGACATCCACTCCGGAGCAGCAGAAATGGCTGTAAAGACGCTTCGCGACATATTGGCCATAGATTCTCTGGATACTGTTTCTCAAGCTGATTGGAAAGAGTTTGCAATAGGCCTCCACCATGGAAAGCCCTGCATGGCTCCCATATTCAATATTGCCAATGCAATAATGATTTATGTTCCAGAGGGAAACGCCACGGTAATCAAGGTACTGAAGAAGATACTCAAGCAAGAAGAAGAAAGCACCGAGTCGCTGAGAAAAGCTGCGAGAAACATTTCTGGCGATATATTCTTAACTACTACTTATTCTTCCACTGTCCTCAAGGCACTGGCAGAGATTTCAAAGTCAAGAGAAATAAAAGTAATAGCAACAGAATCTGCACCCGGAAAAGAAGGAAGGCTGTTTGCCAACCTTGTAGGGGAATTTGCAGACTGCAAACTGATTCATGATTCTACCATATTCTCTGTAGCTGCTGAAGCCGACTGTTTTATCAGCGGTGCTGATTCGATAATTCCCAAAGGAGTGGTCAACAAGGTAGGAACGAGAACTGCAGCGGAAGCAGCCAGAGTCTGCGGGCTGGATTCCTGTGTAATCTGCAGTTCCTTGAAGCTATGCCCTGTCAATCTTTCAGATCTGCATGTTACAAGAAAGCTCAACGGCCGAGTTGAAGAATATAATCAGATTTTTGACCTGACTTCTCTGAATTTATTCCATAAAGTAATTACAGACCTAGGGGACTACACACCGAATGATATTCTCAAAAATATGACCAGCAATGTTTCCAAAGAGCTTTACAGCATTTGAGTATATTGTATAGATATGTACATCATTCATCATTAGTGTTATATACTACTACAATATATGCAGGAATATGGCAATTCACAAAGATGATGTGGTAAAGCTCGACATTGACGATATTCCAACCCAGTGGTACAACATTGCTGCAGACTTACCTGTTCCTCTTCCTCCACCGTTACATCCGGGCACAATGCAACCTGCTACTGCAGAAGATCTGTCAGCTATTTTCCCTCCCTCAATTGTCAGGCAGGAAATGTCTACAGACCGGTACATCGACATACCCGAAGAGGTCAGGGATGCTTATGTCGCTCTAAACAGACCGGCACCGCTGTGCAGGGCAAAGAGACTCGAGCAGTACCTCAAAACTCCTGCTAAGATCTATTTCAAGAGAGAAGATCTGAGCCCCGGCGGATCACACAAACCGAACAGCGCCATACCTCAGACATACTTCAACATGATTGACGGCACAGAGCATTTGACTACTGAGACAGGAGCCGGACAGTGGGGAAGCGCTTTAAGCCTCAGCTGCGCCCATTTTGGTCTGGACTGCAAAGTGTTCATGGTCCGCGTCTCCTATGACCAGAAGCCGTTCCGCAGACTGATTATGGAAACATACGGCGGAAAGGTTTACGCTTCTCCTTCAAAAGAAACGGAATACGGAAGAAAGCTGCTTGCTGAAGATCCCAACAATCCTGGTTCTCTGGGCATTGCTATCTCTGAAGCCATTGAAACCTGCGTACACCAGGAGAATACGAAGTATGCTCTGGGAAGTGTAGCAAACCATGTGATGATTCATCAGACCGTCATTGGACAGGAAGTAATCAAACAGATGGAATTAATTGACGAAGTTCCAGACTACATGATTGCCTGTGCCGGCGGCGGTTCAAACCTGGCAGGATTTTCTTTCCCTATGCTGAGAAAGAAGATCAAGGGAGAGATAGATACAGAATTCATTGCCGTAGAGCCGAGCTCAGTTCCCAGCCTGACAAAGGGAGAATACAGATACGACTTCGGCGACACCGCCGGAATGACTCCTCTGTTCAAGATGTACACTCTCGGACACGATTTCATTCCCTCATCTATCCATGCAGGTGGTCTCCGCTACCACGGTATGTCTCCAGCAGTATCTCTTGCCAAGAACCTAGGATACATGACCGCGGTGTCATACGACCAGCATGAGACTTTCGACGCTGCCGTCACATTCGCCAGGACTGAAGGCATCATTCCTGCTCCTGAGTCATCCCATGCCATCAAGGCTGCCATGGACAAGGCTCTTGAAGCTAAGAAGACCGGCGAAGAGAAAGTCATCGTATTCAACCTGTCCGGCCACGGGCTGCTGGATATGGGTGGATACTCCAAATATCTCAACAATGAGATCTGATCTCATTCAAACCCTTTTTTCTTTTCATCATACAAAGCAATTTTGTTTTATAGTACCGACGTTGTGAGAGGGACCTCGTGGTGCACCAGAAATGATTAGAGCAGTTGTTTTTGATCTTGATGGCACATTGATTCACAATCACACCAATTTCATGAAAATGAGAAAATGCGTGGTTGAAGAACTGATCAGCAAAGGAATTCCCGAAGAGATCCTGGATGGAAATGACATTATCGTGAACAACATGGCTCAGGCAGAGAAGTATGCCGAAGAAAACGGCATTGATGTTTCTAAGTTATACTCTGCAGCAGGCGAAATCATGAGCCGCGTGGAAATGGAGACTGTTGATCTTACTACGCCGGTTGAAGGCGCGCTTGATACAATAATCAGCCTGCAGAATGAATGTTACAAAACCGGCATTCTGACCAGAGGCTCGAGGCAGTATGCGAAAAGCGCTCTCAAAGCCGCCAACTTAGACATTGAATTTGATGTGTTCATCTGCCGGGATGATTACCCGGAAGAAGAGGCTAAACCTTCACCGATCGCCATGCAGAGAGCCGCTGAAAGAATGAGAGTGGAAACTTCAGAATGCCTCTACCTCGGCGATCATGCTATTGATATGAAATGTGCAGTATCGGCTGGAGCACAGTTTTTAGGTGTGCTCACAGGAGCTTATACTGCAGAAGACTGGAAAAAAATCAATGCCGAATATGTTGATGACATAACTTCACTGAATACTCTTCTTTCCCTCGACCAGTAAAGTAGCGGCGGGATGGACTATCGCCCGGCACTCTTCTTTCATGGTGTCTGTCACAGTAGCCATTTCACAGCTTATGATCTGAGAAAGAGAAGAAATGAAAAAACTGAAAGAATTCATAGAAGAGACGCCGGTAAATGTACACAGAATGAGGATCTTGCCGTTGCTCAAACGGAATATCTGCCTCACAGACGGATTTTTGCTCAGCTCTTCAGAGACTGCATCTGCTTCAGAAGGCCTGACTACAATTTCTGCCACAGCACTGAACTCGCCGAGATTCTCAGGCACCAGGTCAGCCTTGTATCCTCTGATGATGCCTGCCCGCTCCATGTCGTTTATTCTGCTGCTGACGGTAGGAACACTTAAACCGGTGATCTCTGAGATCTGACGAAACGAAAGCCTCCCGTTTTCCTGCAGGATGTTCAGGATCTCAACGTCTCGCCCGTCTAATTTCATTGTGTGAGTATTTGCAGTCAGGAGGTTATTAATCTTCTGGAAAGCCAAAGTAAGAAAACTGCAGAAACAGCCGACCAGCAGCGACATTTTTACGGATAATCAGGAAATTCAAGCAAAAAATTTAGGCAAGGCTAAAACTTTTAATATCCGCATAGAGGTCTGTTAAACATGGAGAACGTTCCTGCCGGAAAGAGCATAATCCTGAAAGTTAAAGGAATGCAGTGTTCCTCCTGCTCTCGGGCGATAGAGACGTCGCTGAATTCTTCAAACGGAGTTTATTCAGCAGCTGCTAATGCTACGACAGGAAACGTCAGCGTAACTTATGATCCTGCTGTCATCACTATTAAAGAGATTGTTTCAGCGATTGAAAAAGCAGGTTTTTCTGTCGCTTTGTCTGCTGTTGCCTACACCGTCAAAGGAATGACGTGCGCCTCATGCGTTGCCAGCATCGAAAAGTCTCTCAATGCCATAGAAGGCGTGTATTCTGTAAATGTTAATTTAGGCACTTCAAAAGTTTCTGTATCATTCGATGAAGACAGAGTGTCGCCCAAGAGGATTGTGGAAACTATTGAAAATGCAGGCTTTGAAGTTGCTAATGAGGTTGAAAAGAAAGGCAGCGAAGACAAGGCACAGCTGAATACTCTGATATTTGCAGTTGTTTTCAGCGTGCCGGCCATTCTGCTGATGATTGGCTTTGATTATTTAGGTCTGGATGCTCACGGATACGAAGGCTACATCCTGATGATTCTTACTGCTCCCGTCCAGTTCATCGCCGGATACCAGTTCTACAGGGGCACCTATTATTCTCTAAAGAACCGCACTCTGGGAATGGATGTACTAATTGCAGTCGGTTCATCTGCCGCATACTTCTATTCTGCAGCAGCAGTTTTACTGCCTGGATACTTCCACGGCCATCTGTACTTTGATGCTTCTGCAATGATCATTACGCTTATCCTTTTCGGCAAGTATCTGGAACATATTGCCAAGGGGAGAGCCTCCGACGCAGTGAAGAAGCTGATTGAACTCAGACCCGAAACTGCAACAGTCATCCGCGACGGCAGAGAAGTCGAGATTTCTCCCTCTGAAATGGTTATCGGAGACTTGTTTGTAGTAAGGCCGGGAGAGCGCATTGCTGCCGACGGCATCATTGAGGAGGGCGTCTCAGCGGTCGATGAAAGCATGATCACCGGTGAAAGCGTTCCTGTCGACAAGAAAAAAGGCAGCGAAGTGATCGGCGGCACGATAAATCAGAACGGCAGGCTGGTAGTCAAGGCTGAAAAAGTCGGCAATGAAACCACGCTTGCACAGATTATCCGTCTGGTGGAGGATGCCCAGTCCTCTAAAGCACCGATCCAGCGCTATGCCGATAAAGTCGCTTCTTATTTCGTTCCGGCTGTCATTTCTATTGCGGTAGCTTCCTTTTTAATCTGGTATCTCTGGGGATACGGTCGTTATGTCGGCGGAGACGGGACGTTCTCATTCTCACTGTCAATTCTGATCGCGGTTCTTGTTATTTCATGCCCGTGTGCTTTAGGCTTAGCTACACCTACAGCAGTGATTGTCGGTTCTGGAAAAGGAGCGGAAAACGGGATACTGATCAAAAGCGGAGCGGCTCTTGAGACTGCCGGCAAAATAAAGACTGTAGTTCTTGACAAAACAGGAACCATCACTGAAGGAAAGCTTGCTGTTACTGAATCCACTGTGCCTTCAGATATCATCCCGTACGTAATTGCTGCCGAGAGAGGCTCTGAGCATCCTCTGAGCAGAGCGGTTACCGCTTACGCTGATGAGAATACTCCAGTCATACCTGTTGAATCATTTGAAGCCGTCCCGGGAAAGGGTGTAAAGGCTCAGGCCGGCGGCAAGAAAGTAATTGTTGGAAACAGGTCGCTGATGGATGATTATAATCTGTCATATTCTGCAGTAGAAAATGACATCATCAAACTGGAAGAACAGGGGCAGACTGTTGTCATTGCTGCCGTTGACGATCAAATCGCAGGCATCATCGGCATCGCTGACACGATCAAAGAGACTTCAAAGATGGCTGTGTCGGAAATGAAAAACATGGGCATCGATGTAGTGATGATAACCGGCGACAATAAGAGAGCTGCTGCAGTCACGGCAGAAAAAGTGGGCATTGAAAGATTTGTTGCCGAGGCTCTGCCTTCCACCAAATCCGAGCAGATCTCTCTTCTTAAGAAAGAAGGCCCTGTAGCAATGATCGGCGACGGAATAAATGACGCTCCCGCGCTGGCATTAGCAGATGTGGGAATCGCCATCGGCAGCGGAACTGATGTGGCTCTTGAGACTGGTGATATTGTGCTGATTAAGAATGATCTTATCGACGCTGTAGCTTCAATACAGTTGTCGAGAAAGACATTGTCGAAAATCCGCCAGAATCTGTTCTGGGCTTTATGCTACAATACTGCTGCCATACCGATAGCCGCCGGAATTCTCTTCCCTGCCTTCGGCATACTTCTCAATCCTATCGTCGCAGCTGCAGCAATGTCGGTAAGCTCAATAACTGTAGTAGCAAATGCAGCTCTGCTGAAGAGGTACACTCCTGAAATTAAGAGAAAAAAGAACGGTATCTGAAATTATTCTGAAACTTACATCTTAGATGCATAAGTTTCAATTATGTTCCATTTCTAATCATTGAGTTTATATTTTCACTATAGCGAAAATATCTGCAAAAAGACAAAATTTTTTCAGTATAATGAAAATCCAGTAAGTATCATCCGCGAGTTACATGAATTTTACAATTTTCTTACATAATATCTTGCATAATTTGTTACATGATCTTCTACATAACCATTAGACGAAATAATGACTTTAAACAAATAAGCGTTAAATAAAGCGCTTATGATGTCTCTCTTATCATGATACCGCCATTCTATAAATTCTTCATACCAACTCTGGAAATTTTACAAGATGAGGAGATTAAAAGATCCTCTGAAATAGCTGAACTCCTAAAGAAGTCCTATCCGCTTCCTGAAGAAGATTATAAAGAAGTTCTAAAGAGCGGAGAAACTCGATATATTAATCGCGTTCACTGGTGTATATCTCATCTCAAACACGGTGGCCTGATTGAATCTGTCTCCAGAGGATGTTATGGAATAACGAATGTCGGATTAGAAGAGCTGAAAGATCCTTCGGAACAAAAGGACATGAATTACTTTTTAGAGAAATATCCATCATTGGATGAGTTTATTCACAGCAGATCGAATGAGAAGAAACGGCCGATGTCTGAGATTACACCCATGGAATTAATAGAATCTGCTGTAGAAGCAAATGAGCAGACATTGAAATCAGATTTAATGAAAATGATCTATGAAAATATGAATTGGTCATTTTTCGAACATCTAGTATTAGAGCTGCTGGGTACAATGGGGTATGGTACCGATAAATCCTCACTGAAATGCACAGGTAAACCTGGAGATCAAGGTATTGACGGTGAAATATCTGAAGACGCTTTGGGATTTGACAAGATATTCATTCAAGCAAAACATTACAGCAAAGATAATAAAGTCACAGACAAAGAAATTAGAAATTTCATTGGATCAATCTCAATAAAAGGCGGAAATAAGGGAGTATTCATCACAACTTCTTCATTTACAGATAAAGCAATCGAAGCTGCAAGATCTTGCAATTCTTCAAGAATAATTTTGATTGACGGAGAACAGCTTGCTCAATATATGATAGATAATAATGTGGGTGTTACAATCAGCAATACATATCACATCAAAAAAGTTGATTTGGACTTCTTTGAAGAGGATTAAAATGGAATCTGATGCTCATGAAATAGCATTAAGGTGTGATAAATTATTTGATCTGGAACACTGTAAATTACCAGAAGAATATTACTATACTGGCTTGCCCCTATGCATTATTGATAGTATATTTTCAATAGGTTCCAGATATTCATCAACTCGTAACACAGTTATAAGATATTGCAATTATTATAAATTAAAAAGATTACGAAATGAAGATAGTTGTGTAGATAACTGCAAACAGCATACAGTTAGTGAGTTAAGAAATAATATTGAATCAATGGGATCTGAAAACTTTGCAAATGTTGTTCTTAAAAACCGCCAAAGAACTTCTACAATCAATGGAGTATTAAAGTCAGAAGCAGTATTGCAATGGACAAAAATTTTTGAAGAATACAATATCCAATATATTATAGATATTGAAAGTAGGTTAGATGAAGATATTGAACAGATATTGTTACAAGTCCCTGGTCAAAAAAGTGGCATATCTCTAAACTATTTACGCATGTTATGTGGAAATGATAATATGTGTAAGCTAGATAGACATATTCTCAGATTTTTATCAGAAAATCTTGAACGAACTATAGATGACAAAGAAGCTCAAAAAATAATGACTGATTGTACATTGATTCTCAATAGGAAGTATCCAATCCTTAAAGTAAGAAATTTAGACTACCAAATATGGCAAATGATGTCTTCAAGATTGGCTAAACAGTAACTAGCACAAAATGGACTATTTGGCATTATGAATAAAGGTATTTTATTTAAAGAAAAAAGAAGAAAAGGTTTGCTGACGGTTATGTGTTCAGCTATCAGTTTTGATTCTTCTTGTAGTAATAGTAAGCAGCGATGATTATGATCAGAATTATGATAA
>CAJKRY010000008.1 GCA_905202485.1 uncultured Methanomassiliicoccus sp. | reverse complement strand
GGGGGGGGGGGTCCATGATTCCTCATAATTTTCACAGCATAGGGGTGATCTAAAATCCCTCGTGCTTCTGTTATCGACGCGAAAGGATTAGGCGAAAGAGTCGTCGAATTAGCCCTGTCAGGAGAGTCGTGCAGAAGCATTGCTAAGAAGTTAGACGTGTCTTATCAGTCCGTCGCTAGGTACCTCGTTTCGAAACATATCGAAACAGACAAAGAGACAAATCCCAGTGCAGCAAATCCTTCTGATGTTTCGAAACAGATAGCGAAACAATCCGAAACAGTATCGAGACAGCTAACATCAAAAGAAGCGGCTCTTTTAGCAGCATCTAGGGAGGCCGCAAAGCTCTCGCTAGCCAAAGAGATCTATACAGCAGAACAGAGATTTTCTAAGTTTTTAGAAGAGGCAGATCTTGCTGCAGATGAGACAGAAAAAGCGATAGCGGAGTCCAAGGCTCTGCAGTGGTTCCGAGCTTATCAGTCTGCATCATTCAAGCTGCTTAAAGCGTCAGGACAGATCAAAGCAGCAGAGTCTGCAGCTGAGAAGGAAGCCGAAAGAGGTGCAGGAGCCAAAGTGATCTACAAATGGGTGATGTCTGATGAGTGAGGCAGCTTCTCCTCTTCTCTGTCACTACTCTCCGCTATCTATAGAGGATGCAGATTGGAGGCCTGCAGAGTTCTCTAATTCTGATGAGCAGGTGGAAGAGATAGTCTACAAGCCCTACGCTGCGCAGACTGCATTCCACAGATCTAACGCAAGATACAGGCTATTCTCGGGCGGCCTTGGCTCTGGTAAAAGCCACGCGGGCGCTAACGAAATGATCAGAAGGCTCATCGAGAATCCCGGTGCGATAGGGCTCGTATGCGCTCCCACCTACAGAATGCTGCATGACTCCTCAATGCTGCGCCTTTTCTCTCTACTTCCAGATTGGTCATACAAATACAAAAAGTCGGAAGAAAAGGCGTATCTTGACAACGGCAGCGAGATCTGGTTCCGGTCGACAGAAGATCCGGACAAGCTGAGAAACATGGAAGTGGCCTTCATCTGGTTAGATGAAGCCGCTATGATGCCCCAGATCGTCTGGGACATCGCTATAGCCAGGGCAAGACAGCCAGGCTATGATCAGAAGGTCTGGGCAACTACCACTCCAAACGGTCTCAACTGGCTGTATGATTACTTCATCAAAAATCCCACTCCCGACTATTGGCACATAATCTCTCCCACCCACAACAACCCATATCTGCCGTCCTGGTATGCAAGCAGCCTTGCTGAACGTTATTCGGCTATGTTTGCCAAGCAGGAGATCCATGGAGAGTTCTGTGCCGCGCAAGGCCTGGTATACACAGATTTCCAAGAGTCGGTGCATGTACTTCTGTACAATGAAGATGGATCTGTAACGCTGCCGAATTTCAAGTCGTACTATGCCGGCATTGACTGGGGGTACCGGGATCCCTTCGTCATGCTGATTTTTGGATTAGATTATGATTCCAGGATGTACGCCGTTGATGAATATTACATGCCGGGTTTGGATCCAAACGGTCTGATATCTGCAGCGTCCGCAATATATCAGAAATATCAGTTTACAATGGCTTATGCCGATCCTTCTCAGCCGGCATATATTCAGATGTTCAACTCGGCCGGGATCCCAGTAATCGGTGCAAACAACGACATAATCGCAGGAATCGGCGAGGTCACATCGCGTTTGAAAGTACAGCAGGACGGACTGCCAAGACTTTTCATTCACCCGCGCTGCGTTCACACCCGCCACGAATTTTACAATTACCGGTACCCAGAAGCAAAAGACGGCAAGCCTCTCAGCGAAAAACCGCTGGATCTTTATAATCACTGCATGGACAGCATGCGGTACGTGTGCATTGAGCAGGGCTGCATGCCAAATGACTCAGTGTGTTACATTGGAAACTTAGGAAAAGTCGGAGGATGGTAAACATGGCATATGGAGCAAGAAGGCTGGACAGCGATGCAAACCGGGAAGCTAAGGAGAAGAAGATCATCAGAAACATTGACGCAGAGGTCAGAAAACGCAAAGGCATGGACTGCGGATATCTCAGCGACTCAAGGACGAGATATCTTGCACATGAAAACTCAATTTTAGACATTCCTGCCAGCGAGCCCTGGCAGGCCATGGCCCTCAATCAGCTGGGAGAGATCTACGACCCCAGGAAGCCGTGGATCTGCCCCCGCTGCGGGTACAAGAAGCTGGGAGGATTCCCTCCGGAGACGTGTCCCATATGTGGAATGCAGTCACCAATCAGCAGGCTTAACCTGCGGAGGTAAGGCATGATCAACTGCTGCCACCTCTGCAGACACCGCAATGCCTGCTACAAGAATATGGGAGGATTTCCGGACTGTATTCAAGGAATAGACTGCAGCAATCGAATTGTGACCATCGGGCGTGCCAAAACACACGAAGGCTGCCTGATCTGCCCCAGGTTCCGTCCTTCAAGGCGGGCCTGCAGCGGCTATCACAAAAACAGAGATATAAAATGAAGATAAGAGAAAAGATCTTTAGAAAAGAACCAGTCAAACCAGTCAAAGAAGAATCTGAAACTGTGCCGGTCTATTGCCAAGTTACAAACTGGCCCGGCGTATCGATGATGGACATGTTGTCAGAGTATGCAATGATGGAACCGCTCCACAAGGCCTACTGGATGTACCATAACGTTTCAATCGTTGCAGACATATCCAAGACAATCACGGATGAGATCTTCAGAAACGGATTGGAATGGTCTAAGCGTTTTATCAAAGTCTGCAGCCTCTGCGGTTATAATCTGACAGAAGATGCAGACACCTGTCCCATCTGCGGCAGTACAGAACTCGATGAGCCTGACGAGAGCCAGCAGCTGCTGTACTACAGATCAAACGGTAAATCGTACCTGGAAGAAGCGAATGATTTCGGGCAGTCGCTGACAGCTGTGCTGGAAACAATGAGCATGCACATAGAGGTGGCCAATCGCGGAGTACTTCTGGTAACGAAATCATATCTGTTTGACGCACGCGGCAATATCAAGGTCGCCGTAGCTGATGAAATCGTTGCATTGGATCCCCGCTATGTTTTTCCTGTTTTTGATCCCCGCAGCGGAAGGATGGGAGACGGCAGCCGAACCTGCATACGCTGCCAGGAGCGTAAGAGGTTATCATCGAATCAGTCAGTGTGTCCCGACTGCGGCAAAAAGACCTATGAAATCAAGTACAAGACGCAGATGCCTCAGTCTCCGGAGAGATATTTCATTGACGGGGAGATACTCATGGTCTCAAAATACGGCTATGAGCTGTTCGGGTTCCCGCTTCTGCTCAACGCTGAAGATGATGTATTCCTTTATTACTTCCTTGAGAAACGGCCCAGGCTGTTCTATGAGCGTGCTAAAAGTCCGGGCATATTATTCATACCAACAAACAACCCACGAGAGCTGACTAACACCTGGAAAGCCGTATCTAATGATCTAGAAATAGATCCGTATAATTTTCCAGTAATGTCACTTCCACCTGATGGTCAAAAATCTGCAGAATTCCTGAAGCTGATGGAAGATCCGTCAACCGATCACATTGCAATTAAGACAGATGCCCTCAGGAGATTAGGATCCCTTTACGGCATAGCCCCGCTGTGGAGTAATGATACCAGCACAAGCGGGGGCCTCAACAATGAGAGCCAGCAGCTGACGATATCCAACAGAGCATTTGAACGCGGACAGCGTCTTTTCAACGATGATGTGCTCCCCTGGCTGAGTCTGCAGCTAGGTATAACTGATTATGTGCTCAAGCTGAAACCCTCCGAGGATGCAGACGAGCTGAGAGATGAGCAGCTGCTGAGTGCTAAGCTGGACAATGTACAGAAGGCGCTGCAGGTCGGTTTGACAGTTGAATGGAAAAACGGAGAGCTGGAAATCTCTGGAACTCCGAAGCTGCAGGAGCAGACTAACGAACCGATAGGCATTCCTGACATTCCTGCAGTTTCTGGAGAGATTGTTAAAAGTAACCAATACGGGACATCCGAGAAGTCATGCCCGCCGGGGGAGCACGAACATCAGGATTTTCCGTACTGCCATCCGACAGACAGAAAGCACAGGTCGGGGGGCGGACAGGAAACTGCCGTAAATAATGAGAAACCGCAGGAAGGTCCTGCCGATATCGATACGGCGGAGACTATTGCAGATCTAGAATCATTCGTAGAGGGTCGGATTCAGGGCGTAAAGGTCGATCTAGCCCTTGGCGATCTTGGAACATGCAAGACAGCTATGAATCGCTATATTGAGCTCGCAGACGTTTACAGGACGAATTGCAAAGAGATAGCTGTAACATACAAAGGATTTGAGAGATCATCAACGTATGCCGGATGCAATAAAGACGGATCCTATATGGCGTTGAATACCGTCTATTTTGCGAGTAATCCCGGAGCATCTGAAAATTCCCGCGGCTCAAGAAGAGTGATAAACTACATCAAGCTCAGAATCGCATTGCATGAGCGTCCTCTAATCAGAGACGGAGAAGAAGTAGCATCAATAATAACGCATGAGTTCGGACATACGCTGAAGGATCCAGAATTTTCTGCAGCGGTGGACGATCTCTGGCATGAATACATTGCCAAGTTTCCAAAAGGCACGATATCTCCGGAGGATCCAGACTTTATTTCGGGCTACGCCTCAGAAAACAAGGGAGAGTTTATCTCAGAGGCACTTGTTTCTGCATTGCATACAGATGCCCCGTCGCCTGTAGCAAAAGCCATTCTTGAGAAAATTGATCAGTATTTTAGGAGGGACTCTAAGTGACACAGACAATAGGTTCAATATGTGATTTTTGCAAGCACTGGACAGGATATAAAGACGGCAAGCCTACGTGTGAAGCATTTCCAGATGAGATTCCGGAAGAAGTACACGAAAACGATCACATATTCCCTGTAAAAGGAGACGGCGGCATGCTCTTTGAACCTTCAGAGAACTTCAAGGACCTGCTGGACCTCATTCAATGGAGAATTAATGACCGCAAGGCAGACCTTGTAGGCATGCGCCTGGAAGAAGAAGAGAAGATAGAGAAGGGGCTTTTTGGCAGTGATTTACAGAAATCGATACAACCTCTGGAAGAGTGGGCTGATGAAGCTATAGTAAAGGATGTAATCAAAGCAGACGTCCCGCTGTTCATCCGTGCTTTAATGGCGGTGCAACACTGGATATTTGCATCCCTTTCCCCGGAAAAGAGCGAAGGCATATACACGAGCATGGTTAACCGCATGCTGCAGGACAAGTGGTCCATCAGCGACTTAGTCAAAGTGATTCAGGAAACGGAGCCCTCAATCGACGACGTACAGGCAAGAGCGATCGCAAGATCCGAAAGTGCCCTGATAGTCAACAAGTCTCGTGAAATGAGCTTTGCCGGTAATCCCCCGGACATCTATGGTTACAGCTGGGGAGGGCCTAATGACCACCGCACGACGGAGATCTGCACGAACATTAAGGCCCGGATCCCAAAAAAAGGCGTGGACACAATTGACGAACTGCGGCAGATCGTAAAGGAAGAAGCGCAGAAGTACTACGATGCGAAGGGGTACAAAACAACCGTAAGGGAGTGGTTGCCACATCCTAACTGCAGACACTATATCCGCTCGATCTGGAGGGGATAAGATGCCCGCAAAAGTAGAGTTGAAAGGACTGGAGAAAGACCTGGAGAAACTCCTGAAGTCATACACAGTCACAGTAGAGGCCCCGTACGCGTCCTATATTGAATACGGCACGGATCCTCATCCTGTCTCGAAAGAGGGTATCAAAAAGCTTACTAATTGGGCGCATAATAAACTGAGCATATCATATGATGAAGCAGAATCTGTAGCGTATGCGATCGCTAACAAAATCCGAACACAGGGCACGGATCCGCAGCCTTTCTTCCGTCCGGCAATAGATGCGGTCGAAGCAAAGATCGCTGCAGGAGAGTTTGATCGAGCGCCTGACCCGATCAAAGCGATTGCTGACGCTCTCGCGGATGAGATGTCCGAGAATATCCAGCGGAACGACACATCAAACACGGGGCATCTCGCTAGATCGATACTTGTATCCGAAGACTCAGGAACCCCCAAAACATCAGATATCGAATAATTGTTCTTTGTTTTCGTATCGGGGCAAAGAAAAGCCCCGGGTGTTTTTCTAACTTAGTTTAATATTTCTACGATTTACGCAAAATTTCGATTAAATATTAGATCAATTAGAATCATAATTTTATTAGAAAACTATTAAATCTATTAATGACAATCTTGACTTGCCTACGGGCAGCATTTCGGGTGAACCATGCACTTCTCTATTTTACTCATGGACCACAGAAGCCACACTTGGCATGACATATAACAGCGTTAGTGATCTACCTCCGCAGGTCCGCTTAGCCTTGTCTGAAGAAGATCAGGCTAAGTGGCTCTCTGTATACAATGAGACAGAGTCAGCAGAGAAGGCCTGGGACTCCATCAGCGATGTTCGCAGAATAGAATTTTTCGCATCGGCTGAAGTTATCGACAGACAAAACGACAAGGTCAAAGCCGCTGCGGTTCTGGAGGCGATGCCTGAGTACATTGCAGCAGGCGGTCCCCTATTCGATTCTCATACAAGCATGACGATAGGTACCGTCTACAGTTACGAAGCTGCAGAATCAAAAAACGGTTATACCGCAGTCAAATGCAAAGCTGCAGTCTATAGGGGCGAAGATATCTATGATACTGCCTGGTCAGAAATAATATCTGGCCGCAAACCGGCAGTCTCTATTGGTTTCCACATAGAATCTAAAGAGCGGGTATGCTCAAGCACAGAATGCCACGATGAAATAAACAGGCTGTATCTGTATGATATTTCAACATGCCCGAGTCCAGCTAATCCCGAATCGTGGATAACTTCGGCTAATTTTAGAGCTAAATTTTTCCCGGAGGGGTCTGGGAACAAGGAGAAAGAAAACATGACAGAAGAAGAAGCATCAGCTCAGGCTCCGCCTGAGGAAGAAGTAAGCGAGAAAGAAGATGGTAAAGAAGACATCATCGCGCAGCTTGTTCAAAAGATCGAGGCATTGGAAGCTAGACTCGATGCCAAAGAAAATGCCGAAAAGCCTGCAGAACCGGAAAACGTGACTGCAGAGGCTCCGGAGGAACCAGATACTGCTTGTAAATGCAAGAGCAAAAGCAGCAACGTTGACGCACTCCTGGAAGCAAAAAAAGCAGCTGAAAAAACAAAAGAGAAATCAATGGACTTCGGAAGGACGCCTCTTCCAGGAATGGCAGAAGGAACAGACACTACAGCTGAACTGCCAAAAGGCCATCTCATGAAAACTGCTGATATTGAAAAAATGCTGAGGGGGCATTAAATGGCCGAATTAATGGAAAAAAGACAGTATCTCACAATGCAGGATATGCTCAACGCATACTATCCGCATACTTCAGGCATCAGGACCAAGGCGGGAATAACTACAGCTACGCCCAATTACCGCAATACCATATATGGTACAACTGTTTTCAATGCGTTAGTATACGCAGACGAGCTGCTGACAGGAATTCTTCCTAAGAACCCATGGGATCACTCTGGATTTAGAATCCGTACCCGCCGTACAAAGCAGTCTCCGGGAATTGCTGAAGGAGCACCGCTGCCGGATCCAGATATTCCTGAGATCGTGCAGGTTAAAATCCGCGGAAAAGAAATGGTCAAGACTGCAAAAATAACCCGTCTTGCATATGATACAGAAGCCAGCGACGACAACGTCAGATGGGCGGAAGCTTCAGACGATGCCAGGCAGGCTTATCTGGATGATATCAACAGTGCAATGCTTGCTGATGCAGAAGCAGGTCTTGCAGGAAACAATCCTGAATCAATAGACCGTATCATTGCATCCCATGAAGAGCTTACTACACACGGCATCACAGCCAACTATCTAGACATATACGGCATCGACAGAGATGCCGCTGCCAGCTGGGCCGATTCATACGTCGACTGTGCTGCAGATGCAAGAGCTCTGGATCTGGACATGCTCGGACATGCGGTCACCAAATGTAAACCGCACTGGGCTAACAAGTCGAAAGACGGAAAAGTCTGGGTTACTGGGTATGACACGGTCGAGAGGATCGAACAGCTGCTCGAACTGAAGCATCATTACGTTAATTCCATTGAGGTCAAAATCTCTCTTGGAGGTTTAAGCGTTGAAGGAGTTAACGCAGGCATCGAAGTCTCTACTTACAAGAAAATACCGATTGTGGGAGTGGGATCAGTAGCGCAGCCTGAGGGAGAGCTCGCAAGGATCTACCTCATGGATACAGACCGCATAGGCTTCTCTGTGATCTCTCCGACCGAATACATAGAGAGCAATGACCCGATTGTCTTGAAGGAGTACTCACGCCTTGGAGCATATTACACAAGCGGAGAGATCATCGCTACCGGCTTCGGCGGACATGGAAAGATCCGCGACATTGCGGTGGAGGACGCTGCTCCTACAGCATGAGGTGATCAAATGAGCTGCTACTGTACACCTCAGGACGTAGCATCACTGCTGCGTCTCATTGATCCCAATACGCAGCAGCGGCTCGTTTTTTCAGATGCTACTGACCCGACAGCAGCGGAAGTTGAGTCTGCCATTGCTTCTGCTGCTGAATCACTCAATCACCGAACAGGGACGGCTTGGCAGATTGAACAAATCGAAAAAGAGTACCATCACGCTCTGCCAAGCTTCGTCCCGCAACCGCACATTTCTGTTTGTCTGAACTTCCTTCCATTGAACATATTATCATCAGAAGAAGGAGACAAACTCGAAATCTGGAACGGCCGCGCATGGACAGATCTTCTCACAGACGGCGACGAAGGCAGAGACGCAGATTACTGGATTGATTATCAATCTGGAATTATATACCTGAGAAGGAAACCGGCAGTTGCTGATAACTCTGTACGGGTGACGTATAGATCAGGTCACAGCGAGGTACCAGCTGACATTAAGGACGCCTGTGCTAAACTTGTGGCCATCTGGTACATCGAGAGTGATTTTTTCAGGGTCGGCCTGCCCTACGGAGAGAACCTTTCTGATCCAATGTCAAGAGTTGAAAGATGGAAGGAAGAAGTGGACAGAGTAGTAGCTGATCACCGGATCATGACAGTATGCAATCATTTCTAAGGAGGAAATAAATGACAGTAAATGAAATAACGGCAGAGATCAACGGGCAGACCTACACGCTCACTGCAACAAGCAATGAGAATGAGTACACCGCTCAGCTCGTGAGGCCGGAGAAGTCCTCTGGGCAGTACAACAACGGAGAGGGTCCTGGAGTGCCTGCAGTATGCAGAGGCAAGGGATACTATCCGGTTACTTTGCATGCAACAGATGACTCCGGAAACGTCACTACTGCAGATGATACAGATGCGGAAGTCGGTGCAAATCTCAGAGTGACAGTAACAGAAACTGTGGCGCCGGTCGTCACTCTCATATCTCCTACCCAGGGTGCGAGAACCAAGAACAACAAACCGGCGATCACTTTCAAGGCAACTGATGCCGGTTCAGGAATAAATACCGCATCCGGGAGAATCAGCATTGACGGAGGAGCCGAAGCAGTTGTCGCAATGACAGGCTCCGGAAGCGAATATAACGGAACCTATACACCAGCCAATGCTCTGATAGACGGAACTCATTCCATATCGATATATGTTTATGATTATGACAAAAATAAGTCTGCAGTTGTTACCTGCAGCTTTATCGTAGATACTATCCCGCCGTCTCTGGCTGTGCCCTATCCTGAAAATAATGCCAGGATCAATACTTTAGAATCAGAAGTACGCGTACAGACCGATGATGCAACATCAAGTCCTGTGACAGTTGAGGTATTCGTCAACGGCACATCGCAGGGAAATGTAACTCTCAACAACGACGGTACAGGAACTCATCCTGTTACTTACATTGAAGGTGAAAACAGTCTGCGTGTAGTCGCTACAGATGCAGCTGGACAAGTCACAGAAGTGACACGTACAGTATACGTAGATCTCAATGCACCAGTCATTCAATCAGTCAGCATCGTGCCCAATCCTGCGGACGGAGGAGCCACACTCATCATCACAGCGGTGGTGACGGACTAATGGCAGTAGCGACAGTCTGGGTTTCGATACACGGAAAAAAAGTGGCCATGTCTTATGATCCGGCCACCGGTGTAGCCCAGGCTGTCACAGATGCTCCGCTGCTATCATCAGGATACAGACACGCAGGACAAGGTCCTGGAGTAGCGGAGATTGCGAAAGAAACCGGAGGGTACTATCCGATTACGATATCAGCTGTCGATGAGGCAGGCAACAAGGTCTGCGTCCATCACGATGATGCCGCTCTCGGACCTTCCCTCCGATTGTATGTAAGGGAAACAGACGCTCCCGGCGCGCTCATATCCATTCCGGAGGGCGTGATCAGAAGCAAGAATGTTACAGTCTCTATCCTAGTATCAGATGACGGCAGCGGAATTGACGTCGACACGCTGCGGATCTCTCTGAATGATAATCCCCTGACTGCAGATCTCACAACAGCAGACGAAATAAATTATGCATCTGAACTAAAATTAGATCTCACAGACGGAGAGTATACGCTGCGCTTAGAGATCTCTGACTATGACGGCAACACGTCGACGGAGATCTCTGAGTTCGAAGTTGATGCATTCCACTCTGTGCAGTATCTCTCCAATGATGCAGCATATGCAGAAGAGACAATAGCACACGGCGAGAGCGCGCCGCCCCTTACCCCTGCAGTTCCAGGATATGTTTTCAAAGGCTGGTATCTCAACGGAGTGCTGTATGACTTCAGCCTGCCGGTTCTTGAAGATCTGATACTCGTCGCAAGATGGCAGATCAGCGACAACTGCAGACTTATTGCAGATCTGCTGATGGAAGAATGGCAGCAGTATATCGTGAAGCTGCCGAACATCTATTACGACGGATCTGTGCATACTGTAGATGCACGGTACACTCTGCTGGAGATCAGGCAGCTTAACGACCTTGTAACTCCGGCCGGCATAGGCTACATCACACAGGACCGGGCAGTGCATATCACGATCACGCTGCGCGGATCTTTTAGAGACTTGGTAACAGCACAGGCGCAGGAAGCGCTCAGATGCCTGCAGGCACGCAGACGCAATCCTGGAGGAGGATACAGCGTGCTAATACCGGAAGGCATCAAAGACGTGCAGATTGAGCACATGTCTACAAGATTTACGCTAGACTGTACGCTGCACGCCTACGCAGAGATTATAGATTAATGGAGGAATAAAATGATAGAATCAATAATTAACAATTGGGAATTAATCCTAGCAGCTATCGGATTTGTATTTGCAGGATTCAAATGGTTCAAGGAACACCAGAGCAACATCCAAGGGGACACCCTCTTAAGGCTGCTGAAAAGAGCTGGTGAAAGCTTAGCAACTCTTACTCCTGACGACTACAAATCCAATAGTGAAAGGGCACTCGCAGCTATTGAAGCAGTGAAAGATATCTGGAACGACCCTAAGGCAGGAGATGCCGTCATGGCCGTTGCTGCAGCTTCTGCAGAGGCAGAGATTGCTAAAATATCAGACGCAGCTGCTAAGAAAGAGAGCGGAGACTGAGACAGATGGAGGACGTTGGAGATCTCAGCTTTGCAGATCTAACCTCCCTGACAGAAAGAGAGATTTTAATTTTGAATGTGCACGAAACACATGAACTCAAGAACAGGGTTGGAAAGGTCGAAGAAGGGATTGAGCAGCTGAAAGCATCTCCGATGTGTAATGATCACGAGATCAGGATAACCAAGCTTGAGACCACGCAGAAAGTTGCGATAGGAATTCTTGGTGCCATGATCCCAGTGATCATATGGATATTGGATAAGGTGATTTAATGCCTGGTACAGTACTAACTGGAGCAGATACTCTGGTTTTATTTGGATTTGAAACAAATTATAGAGTTGAAGCAGAGACTAATCTGCCATTCGGCAAAGCAGTCAGCATATCATCAGCTGATAAAAACAACAATCTTGAAGCGCTGTATGGAGATGGAAAGCGCGCAGCTGAGGATACCGACGTCAAAAAATATGAAATGTCATTCACAGCAGAATGGAAGCTGGCATCTGCTGCGATTTTTCCTGCCATATTCGGCCCTAAAAATGCAGACGGGAGCTATGATGTAGAATTAGGTCCACAGCCTATTACAGTGGGTGTAGCTACAAAAGTGGGATCTAAAAACATGCTGCAGATCTACACAGGCTGCGTATGCTCAGAAGCCAAATGTACAATAAATACAGACGGGTCCATGGGCATCTCAGCTACTTTTCAAGCATCAAAAATGGATCTCAGAGAAGGCACGCTGCCGAAGGTCTATGATGCAAAATCAATATACACATTTGCAGAGTGTAACTGGCACGTAAACGGAACCAGGCAGAGCAATGTATCTAATGTGGAATTATCAATTAACCACGGAGTAGCTCTCAACTATGAGATAGGAACAAGATTTGCTGCAGGCTACAAATGCGGCAGCTTAGAAGTGTCTGCAAGTTTAACACACCAGTATGACGGCGAAGACTATCTCAAAAGTACGTTTGGCGGTGATACTCCGCAGGAATCTGGTCCAGCTGTACTCCCGTGCAAACTCGTTCTCAACAGCTTCCACGACAATCCTGACATAACCTTTGAGCTGAAGAATGCACGCATCAATACTTACGGATCTCCTTGGAAAGCCGGGGACGTTGTAGAAGAGTCTCTCAATATTATCGGTGAAGATCTGACAGTAACCATTACGGAGGGAGCCTGATGGTTTATACTGTAAACATACCCTCAGATCTGGAGGAATTGACAGGAATCTCCGGGTCATTCCAGATTATACGCATTGGTGCAGCTGCATTAGGCAGATATTCTGAGGAATGCGTCAAACGCGGCTATACAAATCTGCAGGGTGAACAGATACCCGCTTACGGACTCTCTGCAAGCTGTCTATATCTGCAGGCATGCGTAACATCTGTGCCTCAGCAGCTGGGTGCTGACATAAAGGAAGCATTAGAACGTATGCCGCTGGAGATCTTCGAATGGCTATCTGTGGAGGCATCTAAAGTCAACGCCCCTTTAGCTCGTCAGACTTCGAACGGATCCATGACGCCTACCTCGGAAGACGTGCCTGTCCGGATCTGAATTACAGCATATTCCGGGCAGAAATGATGGACCGCGGCATGACACCTGACGAGATTGACAGCATACCCAATGCAGACGTGACGCTCTGGTGGATGACCTGGGCAGACAGAATAGAGCTGCAGAAATCAATCCTGGCAGCTGCAATAGTCAGAGCATTCACAGGTGGTAAGCAATGAGCAATCTTAAGGTAAACATCGTACCAGTTGTAGACACTAATGCTCTCAACGATACCGTAGATAAGATTAACAAAAGAGTAAAGGGTGCAGCTCCAAAAGTAGGCGTGCAGCACACAGCACCAGATGTGCCAAAGGTTGCAGCCCCTAAGGCTCCTGGAGTTGCACCCCCTTCTGCTCCCAAAGCTACGCCACCGGCAGCCTCTGCAGACTCCAAAGGTCCTGGAAAAAGTTCCAGCCTCAAGGGTATGGCAGTCGGAGGTGCAGTAGCGGGAGCTGCAGCTGCAGGTGTTATGGCAATATTTGACATTCTGCAGAAGATCTTCAGCATGCTTGTGCAGAGCTCAGGCGCTCTGCAGGGTGTTATGAAGGTAATTGGCAACAACATTAAACTGTTCATGAGGCCGATCGGCGATATGTTGGCATCCTGGCTCAGGCCGATTGGCAACATCATGAAAGTGGCCAACCGTGCAGGAAGGGATGCGGCAAAATCATCGGGCGCCAAACGAGGATCTGTGGAATACACCTCGGCATACATGGGCGGTTTCTTCGGCTCTATGTTCTCGCAGATCGGTGAAGCCATATCCTCGTGGCTTTCCGGATTAGATATCGTCAAAACTCTAACGAATTTTGCAGGATGGTTAACATCTCTTCCGGGAAAGGCTTCAGAGTTTCTCGGCAACATCTGGTCAAGTATCACTGCTGGACTAAGTAATATCTGGAGTAAAATAGTTGAAATAGCCTCCAGAATCTGGAATACAATATGTACCTATGCAACTGAGATCTGGAACGCTATTAAAGAAGTTGCAAGCAAGGTGTGGAACGCAATAAAGGATACTGCAGTTAAGATCTGGAATGGAATAAAAGAAACTGCATCTAAGATATGGAATAGTATCAGAGATGCAGCTGTTAATGTATGGAATGGAATAAAAGAAACTGCATCAAATGTGTGGAATACAATATCTGGAGTTGCTTCCGGAGTCTGGAATTCAATATCTAATGTTGCCACTAATGTTTGGAATTCCATATCTGGTGTTGCTTCCAGAGTCTGGAACACAATCTCTGGAGTTGCGACCAGCATCTGGGGAGGAATAAAATCAGTTGTGGACAGCGTCAAAAAGGTTTTTGAGAGTGTTTACAACGCAGCCATGCGTGTAGTTGATGTGTTCAAGAAGATCTTCGGAGCAGTCGGTGACTTCGCAGGCGGAGTCAAGAAATCAATAAGTAACGCTGTAGACTCAGTCGCCGGTTTCTTTGGTTTTGCCGAAGGCGGATATATCCCTTCCACTCCCGGAGGCATGCCGATCATCGTCTCAGAAGGCGGAGAGGGCGAATTCATCGTCCCTGAGTCAAAGCTTCCATCTTTCATCATGGGACATCTACCGGATGTTCTCGGCACCATAAATGGCAGCAATGTCCGTGCAATTGCTTCTGCTGCAGGTGTTTCCACTTCAAACAGCCAGACTACTTACAATCTGGGAGGCATCAATATTTCTTCAAATGGCGGAATAAATTCTAAACTGGACATCGAACGCATATTCCGGGAACTGATTAAAGAAGTCAACAAGAAGGGGAGGAGATGATCGATACAACTACAAAGTGGGCAATAGGGCCAGTCACTGCCTATAACGACAGTGACGATACTGTAGCCCTTAGCGAGTGGATCATATTTTCAGATTATGGGTCTGTATCTGTAGACGCGCCGATCAGCACAGAATCATCTCTAGATGAAACTGGAGGGCAGTATGGGCCGAATGATGCATATATCGGAGACTATGACGGCGTACTGCGCAAAATAGAGATGTCTGGAACGATTTCAGCGAACGACGGAGAAGCGTACGCACTGGCCACCAGATTTGTATCAATGATGGAATCTCTGCAGTCTGGAGAGCAGTACGACCATGGCCCGTTTTGGTTGGTTCAGGCAAACGTCAATGCATGGCCGTGTGACTGGAGATACAGCGGAGGAAAATGGGTGGCAGGCGTTGTTCCTGTGGACCTCCCTCCATCCTGGAACTATCCTAGAGTGGGTTTGTGTGTTCCGGTAATGATTAGTAAGTTCTCTCATCAAGCAGAAAAAGGCAGTCGCAGCGTTTCGTGGTCTGCAAGTCTCACGGTGGGGCAGGCATGACCGCTACAATCTCTAAAATTGAGCTCATACAGGGCGAAGAATCCATTCTGCTTCTCGGGACATACATGGACGGGGATCTCGTTGTAAAGCGGTCCTGCGTGACGTCTATGACGTTTGAGACGGCAATCAACAAAGCATCTGCGACATTAGTGCTGCAGCTCAAAGCGACGAGAGCTAAACGATACAACACTCTTACGATGACAATAGGGGACGCTGCAGCTAATCAGAGAGTCCTCGTCTATATCTCAGATGGAGAGTCTGAACATCTTGCATATGATCTCGTAGTTTCAGGTTATGAGGAGAGCAGATCTACTGCAACCCTCACAGCGATACACAACGGCATCAATATAGCACAGACACGAACAGAGTATATCGTTACAACGAAAGCAGACGGCACTGCAGATCTGATGTCTGATATCCTCATTCCATTGATCCAGTCATCGCTGGACAACGGCAAGCAGCTGACCGTTGCGAATGGATCTTCTTATCATGCGACTGTAAGAGATACTCATGGACTGAAAGATGCGATAATATATCAGGCGCACGGGCAGCTGGTAGGGGAACTTATATATCATCTGCTCATCGCAACTGGAGGCAGCAATGACAACAATGCAGCTGCAGCGTATCCTGTTATAATGTATGCAGATGCATCTGATCCGGACAGAGTTGTTCTAGCAGACTTCTCCTGCGGATCCGGATCCGCAAGAACGGCACCGATTGAACTATCAGTTGCAAACGGAACAATCGTCAGCAGTGTAGACCTCACAAAATCAAGCAAAGAGTCTGCAATCAACAGGGCGTATTTTTACAGGACGGTAGGGGCAGTATATGATGCAAACGGGAATCTAATATCTCCGGGAGTCACATACAAGCTGTATGAGTGCATCTATGAAGACACAACAAAAGAATACGGCACAAGATCGACTATAGTCTCGTACCCGGAATGGATTGATAACGGTGACGGCGGTACCGAGATACTCTATCAGATTGGCATGGGGATATGCAGGTTTAACTGCCGCCCGCAGGACACAATAAAATTAACCTGCGATGCTAAATTAATTCTTGATCAGATAAAAGAACCCATCAATCAGGTGTATCATGTCATAGATAATTCCAAATCTAAAGATTATGGAGAAATGGTATGCATCGGTTATACGCTGTCATATCCGCGCATGCAGATCACGATGACGCTTGCACCTAACAATCCGTACATTCCCTCTGAGATGGCAGAGACGCTGTCTCTCACAGAGCAGAGACTAAGCGCGCTGGAAGCAAAGACCGTTAACCTTACGTGCGAACTTGTGTCTCAGATCGGAACCGCTGCCTGGTCTAAGGTCACTGTAGACTGTGACAAATGGATGGATGTCCGGACAATACAGGGGCTTAAGCACGTTGTACTGTTTGGAGACGTCCAGCTCGGCAATAAACTTCCAAAAGACGGCATAATTGCTCCCGATCCTGCAAATCCTGCAGACTGGGTAGACTATGTATCTACAGTTGACGGGGTGGATGTTTCAGATCATGACCACAGCGGTCTGAGTGGAATGGGAAATCAGATTAAATTTAAAGATCTAAACATATCAGAAGATCTTGACCTGCAGCATCATTCCATGATCAACGTAACGGATCTGACGGTTTCCGGAACAGGAAACTTTGGATCTCTGAATATAAACGGGCAGGCAGTGGCTACACAGCAGTACATCAGCAACCTCGGCCACATCAGGATGGCAGATCTCAATTATGTATCAGTCAATGTGGAACCGGCGTCTAGCAGCAGGTACCGCCTCGGGGCATCAAACTACCGCTGGAGTGCACTGTATGTTGATGACGTTGTATGTTACACAAGCGCAGGATATGCAAACGGTAAAAGCTGGGCTAATACTGGAAACAACGGCTGGGTCACAAAAGCGGCAGTACAAGATTATGTCATAGATACAATATCGGATGTTGGATCAGATAAGATCGTTGTAGACAGAACAGGATCAGGTACGATTAGCAATGATACAAGGTACTATGACGGATGCATCAGAATAGGAAAAGGCGACGGAACGAAAGTTGCTCAGATCTGTTACGGCCGGTCAGATGTAGACAGCGGCATCAATCAGAAGACTATGTACTACTCATCATCATTCACCTATCCTCCGATTGTTATAGCGTTGAATGAAAGACCTGGAAACTCAAAAGAGATGGGGGAATTCCGTTCTTCTTATGAATTTACTACATCTTATTTTAAGATGTACACAGACAGCTCTAGGATTGCATATATCGCGGTGGGATACTGATGTATTTTGGAGTAGATTCAACAACGAAAGAGATAGTTTGGAGAGATGAACTAATCAACATGTCACAGTATGTGATTGTTTCAGAAGAAGAAATAAAAGAGGTTGTGAGGCAGGCAAACACTGAGCAGAAAGGTATTGTAATTGGAGAAGATGGTTATCCCATACTGGCAGACCGTGCGGCTGATGCTGCAGCCGATGCAGCTGTGCAGATCTGCAGATATGAGAATCTGCTGAAAGAAAGTGATTACAAGATAATCAAAGCGTACGAACATTACCTCGTAACAGGGGAGCAGCTGCAGGAGTATGACATGGTGCAGCTGCATAAAGATAGAAATTTTTACAGATCGGAAATTAATAAGTACAGAATTATTGCAGGAGTGGAAAGAATTGAGTGAAGAAGTATCAGATGTGGATGGAACAATCAAACAGATATGCAATGCAATTGAATCAGCCGCAGGGATCTCATCGATCCCAGCAGAAAAAACTTCCGAGGTCACAAGACACATAACAATACTGATATCGGATGACGGCCGGATAAAATTTGATATATCAGGAGTAGACCAGGAAGCAGTTCCTATATGGCTCAAGAGAGCTGCGATTTCTGCAGAAAATATGCTGCTTGGGAGGGATTGATACGGCATACCCTACGCTGCATTTTGATTATGTATCTGTGGATCCGCAGGCAGGCAGCACCGATGAAGACTACACACTCACAGTCCGCCTGGGAGGCAATGTTCTGAAAGTATCGGCTCTGCATGAAACTAGTTTGATACAAAATGCAAATATAATATTGATTCCTGAAGGAGAAATTATTTTCAGAGTACTGGGTGCAGACAAAAGTCTGCTGCCGAATTCAAAGATCACACTGGAGGCTGAGTAATGACCAAGTATAACTATGAGGAAGGGAAAACATACACATCGGACACAGAGCCGACAGAGATCGTGCTGATACCTGCAGGCGGTTACAGGTACCGCATAGTTGCAGAGGGATACGACACAGTGGAAGGGCGCGTAGATGCGATACAGGGCACAAAAGAGCTCAATGTGCAGATGACTCTTACTGTATACAATCTCTCAGTGCAGACAGTCACAGGAGGATCCATCAAAGCCTCATCGGCAACAGCAACAATGGGACAGACAATCACGCTGACACCTACAGCTGCAGCAGGATATCATTTTAAAAATTGGAGTGTAACAAAAGCAGGAGGTGCAGCTGTCACAGTTACAAATAACCAGTTTGTAATGCCTGCTTCGGACGTCACAATCTCAGCTGTCTTTGAGCTTACAGTGTTCAATATATCTGTTGTTTCAGGTCTGACTGGAGGATTTATAAAGGCCTCAGCTGCAACGGCCGTAATGGGCACGCAGATTACTCTTACAGCTGCGCCCAGCACGGGATATGAATTGGTATCCTGGAGTGTGAACGGTCCTTCTGGAGCGGTGACTGTTTCCAACAACAAATTCACGATGCCGGCAGGAGCAGTAACAGTAAGTGCAACATTTAGGCTGATTAGTTACTCAATAACAATTAATCAGGTAGAGGGAGGAACAATATCTGCCTCAGCTGCAGCTGCGACGATGGGACAGGTAGTTACACTGTCTGTTTCATTGAAGCAATACTACGAACTTGCATCATGGGTCGTGACAACTGCAGCCGGAGCATCCGTAACTGTCACAAATAATAAATTCACAATGCCTGCTGGAAACGTTACTGTATCGGCTACATACAACAAACTTCGGCAGCTTGTTGGATTTGAACTAAACAGAAACACAATGTCAAGCAATCCAGAGACTTGTCTCACATACGTTGAAGATGCAGTTGGATTAACCCCAATGTCTGCAGCAAGCGAAGGAGGATGGGCTGACAGGTGGCCGTTTAATCAGATCAGGCCTGTTGTGCTTAACTCGAACGGATCTGTGCATAAGTATCTCGACAAAACAAATCTAAGTAAATATGAAGACGGATCTTCAGCTGCAGCGGATCTCGCATCTGATGCATATGATGCATACACAGAGTTTCCCAAGATTTATTACAAAGTAGTAGTAAATGGCAACGTCTCAACGATGTATCTCTGCAATGTTCCTGAGACGGGATACAAAGTGCATCCTGCGTTCGTAGTTGATGGAGCGGAGAAAGATAAGATCTACATCGGCAGATATCTGGCATATCTTACAAACAATAAGCTGTACAGCAGATCTAAGGTGATAGCAACTGCCAGTACAACAAGACCGACATTCCGTGCAGCTGCACAGGCAAGAGGTGCTGGCTTCAACCTGATTTCATATTATGATTGGTATCTTGTTGCAACACTGTACACTTTAGCATTTAAAAATCTGCACGGTCAGAATGCATTAGGTGCTGGAAGGACGAATGCATCAAATTACATTGCAAACGGTGAGACTGATAGTCAAAAATGGACATATGGGACAACAAGTGTAACTGCAATGATTTCCCTGTTTGGATTAGAGAACTGGTGGGGAGAGAAGTTGCAGTTCATTGATAACTTTATCAGCGTAGATCGTGTAGCCAAGGCTGGACAGCTCTCTAAACCAAATGACACGGGCAGCGGATACGACACTGTGAGATCTTACGGATCGAACATATATGGTGCAATTACGACCGTTGCCGGGGGAGATCTTGACTTCTTCCTGTGCACGGCAAAAGGCAGCAACTATGATGTTGGTCTCTGCGATCATCAAGACCTGGGAAATTCCGGTACCGCCCTCGCCTATGTTGGCGGTTATCGCAGCTATGAGTCGAATGCTGGACCTTTCTATTGCCATGCGTCTTATGCTGTTAGCGCTTCGATTGCCACTATCGGGTCCCGTCTGGCTTACAAACCCTGACGCGTAGCGGCAGGCTTCAGGGCGAGGGAAGAACCGCGCAGCGGGAATTCCCGAGCCTAATTGCTTTTTTAGATCTTACTGAAAATCATCAAGCGTTCTTACAATCGGGGCAGTCACTTTCTTCTGCAGCCTGTAACAGTCACCGTGCTGCAGGATCCCCTTGTATGATGCCAGCATCGACCGGTCAGATTCTGTAAACTCTCCTCCGGATTCCAATCTTTTAACAAGGATCCCTACTTTATCCTGGTAGTTCTTTTTGGTCTGCTTTCTGACAAGTGTGTAGTCCCTGAAGCTGCGGTACCCGACAAAATCAATCCCTCTTATATCAACCGGGAATATCTGCCAGTTCTCTTTGATTGTTAAATGTAGATTGTTTGTCAGATAGTCATTAATCATACAGAACCATTCCCTCAGCTGCTCTTTCGAATCGCTGAGCAGGATCATGTCGTCCATGTATCTCATGTAATACTTTACCTGCAGATCTTCCTTCAGCCAGTGATCATGCTGAGAGAGATAGAAATTGCCAAAATACTGACTGGTATAATTCCCGATGGGAATGCCAGGCTTAGGGTATGAATCAACTATCTCGTCCAGCAGCCACAGCGCATCTTTGTCTTTGATAATCTTCCGGAAGCGGTTCTTCAGCACTGCCTTGTCAATTGATGGAAAGAATTTTTTGATATCTAACTTAAGACAATACTGCGTTCCATCAATGTCTTCTTTCATCCATCTGTGCAGCCTGTTGAGAGCTCTGTGGGTTCCTCTTCCAGGAAGAGCTGCATAAGTCGTGTATATCAGATTATTGAGAAATATGGGCTCGACAACCCGCATCAAAGCCCACTGTGCTATTCTGTCTGGATAGTATGGAAGATCTGCGATCTCACGTGTCTTGCCTCGTTCAGTGATTTCAAAAAAACGATATTGTGAAGTGCGATAGGATCTTGAAAGCAGAAGATCCTGCAGATCTGCAGCGTATCTTTGAATATTCTCGTCTACCTTTCGTACTGCAGGCCGTTTGAGTTTTCCTTTTTTTGCGCATTCATGCGCTGCAAGGATATTGTCAAGAGAGGTGATATCTTTCCACAAATTGCCTTTTCTTTTCGTTGCAATGCACCTTACATGATTGAGTCCGAGTCTTCGCAAAGCTACCAACACGGTAAGATCTTTTAGCTGTTCTGCCAAGCGGCATGGAGGCGCTGTTTATCGTTATGTGTGATTCATGTATGCCAGACGGGACCCGATATTGGTATTCGAATTGCTAACAGCATTATTCGCATTGCAATAGAAAGGTCCAGCATTCGACTCATTGCTGTGATTACCGCCAACATAGGCGAGGGCGCAGCCCGAGCTTCGCCTCCAATCCAATTACGGACAAGAGGGTGTAATACGAAAGGATATAAAAAGGGTGAGACAGGATCTCACAAACCAGCTTTAATCATTTTATCAATCTTGAGAAATTCTTCAGCGACATCTTTTCCAAGATCAGTAATCGAATACATGTAAGCAAGTTTGTTATTCGACATCTCTTCTTCCATTCTCACCAGGCCGATCTCCATTAGCCGCTGCGCTGCTTTAACGGCTGTAGAGTAGTTTGCTACTTCCACAAACGCTCCTGCCTTAGTTTTGCCCTTCTGGTGCAGAAATAAGAGGATACGCTGCATAGGTCCGAAGTCAATCGGCTTTTCACCATCCATGCTTCTCTCTATCATTATTACATTATATTATCTTTACTACTTCTTTTTATTATTGTTACGTAGTAGTAATTGTTATATACTGTTATTGTTATTACGTAAGTGTAACAATACAAAAGTGATTAAAATGCAGACAAAAATAGTAACAATCGAAAGCAAGAAGAAAATGACCGCAGCAGGATACAAAAGTGAAGGATCTCCGAACTGGTGGGTGGGATACTGCACATCAGACCGTGGATCCATTGAGTTTATCAAAATAGGCAAAACACGGGCAGATACTACACTAAAGGCGGAAGTAAAGGTTCCAATCGGATCTGTAAAGGTCATAATCGGAGCAGGTAAAGGAAAAGACAAGATCAGAGAAATTATCAAGCTGAATCCAAGCGAGGCGGAGATCGATCAGACTCTGGAGGATGATTACAACGAGAGAATCAATTCCGAGTATAATAAATACAAAAAACAGGAAAGAAGCTGCATAAAATTCACACCTAAAGCAGCTGCACCAATCCCGGAAGAACCAAGAAAGAAATATGAGCATTTTGCGCTTGGGCAGGACTGTTATCCTTTCAATCCTCGCGGCACGATCTTATCTAGGAATGATAGGGTGTATGAAATAGCATCTGCAAAGTACGAATCATATGATGGCTACTCTTTCGGAGCTAACTGTGAGAGATGGTGGTCCTGTAACGCTGAGGACATCACAGACACAGAGGCAGGACAGAAACATCTCGAAGAGATCCGCAAGAGCAAGGAAGAAAAAGAGCGCAGAAAAGCAGCAAATGCAGCTCTGGACTCACTTGTTGAAAAGATCAAGGCTGAAGATGATCTCAAGAGAGAAGAATGCAGCATGCCGCAGGGAGAGACACTCATAGATACATTTGATATCTATGGATTCGGATTCAAACTCATCCTCCAGGATGGTAAAATCTGGCATGTAATCAACAACGGCAGCGATGGAGCTATCTGGGATATAAACCACATCAAAACCGGTGGAGCTGGAGCTTATGGTTACAGATGCGACGCTGCAGCAGTACAACAGGAGCTAGACGTTTGGATGAGTTTAAAAGAGTAAGGATTAACCTTACTCTAAATCTATTAAATCTATTAAATACGGGAAAATACAATCCCTTTTTTCATGTCACCAATTAAAAAAGAGATTGAATTAGGCGAAGCCCTCTTCATCCAGAAGGTCAAAGCCAATAATCTAATCACATTAGAGAAAGATGCGCGAGAGATCCTCGATGTTGGTATAGGCGACAGGGTAATCTGTTACGAAGGACCGTGGGAAGGATCTATTGTGCTGATGGCCTCAAAAAAGAAAGATAGTCTCAGATAGTTGCATTTAAAAATACTAGTATGGCGATCCTGTACTCATGACTTCTGAGGTTCTTATCATGAATAAAAAAGGGATTGCAATAGCAGCGGATAGTGCAACTACATTAAACGCTCTTGGCCAATCCAAAATATTCAACGACAATAAGATATTCTCTCTTTCAAAATATCAGCCAGTTGGAATTATGATATATGACAACACGTGCATTTCTGGAGTTCCAGCCGAGGTATTGATCAAAGACTATCGCAAACAGTTAGGGAAGAAGTCATTTAAGACGCTGAAGGAATATGGCGATGATTTCATCAAATATCTTGAAAATATAATTAGTGAACCTGGATGCCAGATTTCTGAGACGCTGCAAAATGTAACTACTTTACAGCTTGTTTTAGAAGTGTGCACACATTCCATCGATTTGATTTATGCTCAGATGGATAAGGCAGATAAGAAGATCTCACCAGATGAATTCTATAATTTACTTTCTGTTGCTGGAGAGGATGTTAGAACGACATATAACATCTGTGACAGAGATCGTGATGACTGTGTGAGATCTTTAGAAAAACTCATGACTGAAAACATCAAAGAAGAGCTAAAACTATTATTGAAGGAGAGAAACATTCCATTTAGAATCAAAGAATTTATGCAGTACGTAGCATTGCTCATTTTAGCTGACGAAGTGATCCTCACTTTTAAAACTGGCATAGTTATTATGGGATATGGAGAAGACGAATATCTTCCAGCGTATGTATACTACGAAACAAATGGACATGTTTTTGGAAAATTGAAGTATCGCTTAAGAGAGCATTATCAACTGGATCCAGAGTCTCCGCATATCATCATGCCTTTTGCTCAGAGCGATGTAGTATCTGGATATATGGAAGGCATGTATCCTGACATGCTGAAGATATCTGTTGAACTCTTGAAAAAAGCATTAACTTCTGCATTAAGAAATACCAGCGAATATAGGCATGGATCAAATGAAAAATTAAACAGCATCGTAGAAGATCAGGCATCACAATATCTCGAAATGATGAAGTACCTGGGAAGTGCCAAATATGTCAGCCCTACCCTCTTGGTATTAAGTCAATCACCGGTTCTGGAACTTGCACAGATGGCCGAATCTCTTGTAAAACTTACTTCAATGAAACGCCGAATATCTCTGGATGTAGAAACCGTGGGCGGTCCTGTGGATGTTGCAACAATCACCAAAGGGGATGGTTTGGTGTGGCTTCAAAGGAAACATTATTTTAACCTTGAACTCAATCCTACATATGTTGAGAAATATTATCGGGGGGAGTAACATGGACAAGATAACTGCAAAACTGCCTCAGTCTTCATGGGGACAAAGGAAGCTACTTAAGGAAGCATATGAGGATGAGCACAAGGATGATTATATCTACAAGGTCATTTCCAATGCCTTCCAGAAGCAGTATCCAAAAGATGTTGAAAACTCAAAAGAATAACTTTCCTCTCTTTTTTCTTTATATATTTTGAATTTGATCTAGCTTGTAATGTCACCAGTCAAAGTCTTTATCAGCTGGTCCGGAGAAAGAAGTAAAAAAGCCGCACAAACATTAGGCAGAGCGCTTGATGAAGTACACGAAGACATCCACGTTTGGACGTCTGATAAGGACATTCCTCAGGGGTCTATATGGCCTAAGGAGGTTATGGACAATCTCTATGACTCAGACATCGGAGTGATCTGTCTCACAGAAGAGAATATGTTAAGTCCTTGGATCAATTTTGAAGCAGGTGTATTGTACAGAGGATCTAAATCGAAAAAGATCCACCCAGTTTTTGTCGATCCAAGGCTGCCTAATATAATGCCACCGCTCGGGCTCTTTCAATGCACAGTGCTCAACGTGACATCATTTATCAAGATCCTGGAAGACTGCAGATATGTAATGGGAGACGGCTGCAGCTATGAGGAGAAGCAAAGAATCGATCAAGAAGTGATTGAGAATACAGACAGGTGCTGGAATGCAATATCTGGAGAGATAGAGGCCATCAAAAATACTGCTGCAGCACCGCCGCGCATATCCGTTTCAGCTCCTGTAAATTCTGTTACAATGGGTTCTTCAATGAGTCGGAAGCTTGAGCAGGTTATTAGAAATATAGAGATTGGTAGGTTCTCATTTGAAAGAGGTGTAGATGTAATCCGGAAAGGATCTACAGGAACTCCTGAAGAAAAAGAGGCTGCTGTAGAGATCTTAAGGAAGAGAACTGGAAATTAAGAAAATCCTTCTATCCAGTTCTTTATTTTATTTTAGAAATGTTATAATTATTTAATTACATATGTATAGTTATAAGATAAGATATATGTATAGAATAAGTTATTTTTATTTACTAATGTAAATTTTACTGTGCAAGATTTACATGTTATATTCTATTCTAAAATTGCAAACTAGCAAAAGTCTATAATCATGTAATTAAATAATTATTCAATTTAACTTTATAAATTAGGTTAGGCAACATTATATAGATTAGATTTGAAATATCCAATATGAAGTCTGAAGTCGCATTCAGATTTCACTCGGGCCTTCGGGCCCACTCTTTTTCTTTTTTCTTTTTTCTTTTACTACATAAAAAAGATGAGCAGGTCAGACCTGCTCGCATAGATTACTCAAAGAGTCTGTTGAACTCCACATCCTTCCAGGTCATGTAATAGTTGATTACCTCAACCTTGGATCCTGGACCTAAAAGCCGTCTGATCTTTTCTGCTACGTCTTCTGCAGTATAGACTGTTACAGTCTTGACATAAATGCGTATTTCGACGATCATGTCCTCCCGACCGTATAGTCTGGCGATGATTTTGATCTGCGGATGTAGCGCAAGTAGTATACTACTAGGGAGAGAGAGTGAGAGAGTGAGAGAGAGCTGCAGAAAAACAAGACGGAAGTTATTCTGAAAATAAGTGGTAGTACTACTAAGGAGAGAGTGAGAGAGTGTGTGAGAAGAACTAAAACTGCAGAAGATTCCGGGAAACAGCAACACAACAAACAAACACATCAACAGCATACTCACAAGGGCACTACATCGGTTGATGTGATTAACGCGGAGGGTTTTTTGATATTTAAAGGAGTGTGTATACACTTAAAGGGAGGGGGAGGGGGAGAGAGGGTGGAAAGTATGATTAACCTATATGATTGAAAGAATGTCTAACTTTAAAGAAAAATAATCTTCTATTATATTATACATTATAAAGAGAAAAAGAAGAGAAAAAGAAAATGAAAAAAGAAACTTAAAAACACACATCAGGTTTCCATGTTTTCTTATAATCACCCTCCCCCCCTCCCCCCTATTAAGTGTATACACATTGGATAACACTCAAAATCAAAATATATCCAAAATACCTATTGGCTTCGAAATGTGTTATGCTATTCACATTTCGCACCTGGGGTTTATGCCCCTTGGGCCTCAGAAATCTGGGGCCCTAAACGATTACTAAATCTTTTTAAGAATGTTTATTTCTTCAGATACATCTATGTTACTTATCTTTTTAAGAACAACTTTCCCATTACCCAATGCATACACACCAATCCAATCACCAATATCTGCATCTAATTGAGACATTACTGAACGATGAAGGACTGTATATCTCGCAGGCGTCACATATTGATGTGTAATCACTTCTCCTTCTGAGAATTTAGGTCTTTTCTTCATCCAATTCCCCCTCATATTTTTCGAATATAACAGTTCCACAAGTTCCTTTTCTTACAACTATCCAACTATCTGGAATGATTTTCATATACTCACGCATAACATCTTTAATCCCAATTCGGCTATATTTCTGAATTTGTAAACATGTAATTGGTTCCCCAATAGCATACTCAGGCTCTTCTAGTGTATTTACCATCTTTATCAATGGATAATGCCATTAAATGTATATCTGCTTGTTTAGATTATGTATGTTTTTTAGCATACTTATGCCATATTTTATATAGCGATAGGTGTATACACATTTAGCCCAAAAACAGGGCGAGGTGCGAAAATGAACAATAGCATAGATAGCATAGTCGAAAGACTGAACACAAAGGAGTACGACATCTCAGGATCGGAGAAATACTCTCGATTTCAGATATGCGTACCACCACACATTGCAAAATACTGGAACAAATACAAAATTGAAAATCCAAGAGGATTATCTCAAGCAGTAGTTAGAGAATCATTCTCGTTTTTTCAGAGAATCTATGGGGAGGAAATACCTGCAGACTGGAAAAGGGAGCCTGCTGATATGAAGAAAAGATTCGGTCAGCAGATCTTGGAAAATGTGCTGCCTGTCATGTATACTGAAACACTAGATGGGATTCAGTGCTTTACTTTTGATTATTTTGCACAGCTGATGAGTCGTGATCCGCTCTATGTTTTAGAAGTCCCTGTAAGTCGTACTTATTGGAACTATCTGATAAATCTTGGGTATTTTGTGAGGACACCAAACAATCCAAACGTTATCTCGCTGTCAGACGAGGTTGTGAAAGCTCAGGGAAAACTGGAGGGACTTTAAATGAGCGACTGTAAGTTTGTTTTTCGTCTCGTTAATCATGAAGAGATGAATGAGTATGACATATCCCTATCTGAGTCGGATATTGATGCATACAAAAAATCAGTCGCTTTATACGACAATGTTCACAAGTTTTGGGTGCTCTTATATCATGTAGACACAGATCTGTACGATCAGATAAACCCCAATGATGTCTGCTGGGAGGACGTGCATGTCTATGATGCAGAGGGAAACGATATCCTCGAAGTACTGCAGGAAGCTGAGAGAAGCAGAGAGTTCCCCAGAACAGTAAAAGGGGCATTAGATGAACTGCACAGCTACACAGAAGAATCTCTTCGCGTCGTTGCATCTCTGCATGATCTTGTCACGTTATGTCCCGATTGCACACTAAAACATCAGATCGCGGAGCTTGCGTATGACCTGGGAAGATCTCACGGGCGCGTACTCGCGCTCATAAAAAGCATGCAGCCTAAAGAGGAGGCTTCAGAATGACATCCAAACCAGTGAGTTTGGAAGACTTGATTGACCGCAGGGTGGATCTCTCTACGATCATGACGAGATTGAAAGACCTATACGAGATGCTTAACACTTCTGCTTCAATTCTCTATCTGATCTCCTCAGCATATGAGGAGGCATCCGAGACTAAAAAATGCGATGAGCTATTCAAACAGGCTCACAAAGCAGACCGTGAGCTGAGGCGTGCGATCTGGGAGCTGGATAAGGCGCTGTATGATGAACGAGGGGAAGCCTCTAAAGAGCTTGCAAGGAGGCTGGAGAAATGATCTCTGCAAAAGAGAGACTGATGGAAATGTCCAGTTCACTTCTGGAAATGAAAAACGATCTTGAAAAACTTCCTGGATCAGACTGGACTTTTGCTGCAGAGATCCTCTCTAGATTCATCTGCAACGATTTATTTGTTACTCAACAGAAATTAAACGGCCTCATAAACATGATGAAGGAGGGATCCAAATGATCTCAGAGCCCGAAAGCTTTCTGAAAATGGTAGCGGAAGACATGGAACTTATTCTTTCCTGGGAGGAATATGAATGAGTGAGCTCTATTACATCATGCGGCTTGTGATGTATCACAAGCATCACGCAGATCTTGTCAATATGTACGCAGCAAGCACAATACAAGACTGTTGCGAAAACACTGTGGCCGAAGCGATATCTCATATCGATCATGCAGAAAAATATGCTATTGATTATGAAAAAATCATACTATCTGATTTAGTTCCAGAGCAGGAATTAAAAAAGACCAATCAAGAGATAGTATGCAGCTTGTCTCCATTCGAGTTTTTCATATTTAGCAAATTGCTCAGAAACCGCATCGTAGAATGTGGGGAGAAAGCAAAACAGATTGCAGAAGCTGAAATGAAAAAATCTGAAAAAGAAGACAAGGGATCTGGAGTACACGTATTTGTGATTGGAGCAAAAAAGGATGAGGACGGTGAGCAGCAATGATCGTCCGCGTCAGAAGCAAAAGCGAAATGGGCTACAAGATCTGGGAGCAATACAAGCACCCTAACTGGGAGCTTTACTGTTACACATCTAAAAGCAATACGCCGATCAAAATTAACATCGGAGAGATCCCTGGCCATCTTAAAGTCGATCTGTCTGTAGATGTCCCTGAAGACACGACCAGTCTTGTTCTGAAAACAGGGATTGTTGAAGGTACGAAGATCAGACAGAAGATCCTTGTGAGGCGGTTTAAATGATTACTGTTCTGAACTTAATTGAGATGAGCAAAATCATCGAGGGATGGCAGGAAGATCTCAACAGCTGCTCAATAAGTGCGTATTACAGATCAACAATCAGATCCAAACTCAAAGAAGCAAAGTCTGCAATCGATGACTACATCACGTCTGTGGAGGGTTTTCTGTGATCGATAAGG
This sequence comes from uncultured Methanomassiliicoccus sp., assembly GCA_905202485.1. Lineage (GTDB taxonomy): Archaea > Thermoplasmatota > Thermoplasmata > Methanomassiliicoccales > Methanomassiliicoccaceae > Methanomassiliicoccus_A. Next base: position 54,764 of record CAJKRY010000008.1, on the reverse strand, counting down.
AATCAATTAAGGATCTCATTGCAGCAGGCTGCAGCGTGACAGTCACAACATCAGATGAGTACGATGCACCTCTTCAAAGCGTAGAAGTTGGGCCGGCTAACTGCAGATACAAGCTGTATTTCCGGACATTTGAAGAACTAAATGATAAGATTGCAGCTGCAGCTAATTCCACCGCCTACGCGGAAGAGCTGGGTCTTGTAAAGGGGGGAAGCAAATGAAGGATTATATTAGCGTCCCTGCAAACTCAAGTGCTGATTACATTGCAGATGACCTTGCAAAGCCCTCTGCAGATGGGAGATATCTCGCTGACAATCATATCTGCACACTCTGCAAATGTAAGTGTACACTTGGAGATTGCAGGAGCTGCAACTTTCCACTATTTCATGCCTTAGTCATGCTGAGGGGGCGCTGATTATGAGCTTTATTCGATCAATCAATCGAATCCTAAATCAGATATCATTCCTTGTTTCAAAATATATCATATTTGTGTACAATGGAAAGATACGAGTATACAAGCAGGAGCCGCTTGACGGTGAGCTTGTGTCCAATCATGCAGACACGATCAACGAGTACGCTCAGTCCGTTGTCTCCGATTCCGATGCAGCTGCAGCTTTAGCCAAATTTCTGGGGTTGGATAAAATGTCAAAGCCGGATAAGATCAAAACAATACTGGCTTTTGTTCATTCTATGCCTTATACGCGTGATGACAGGTACCCTTCCGGAGACGATGTCAAAACGCTGTATGGCAGCCTCAGAACCTGCAAGATGGACTGCGAGGACTCCGCAGTGTGCATAGTAACAATGCTCATCCGCTGCGGGATGAGTGCTCATCTAGTGTTCGTTGAAAGGCCGAAAGGATCTGACAAAACCAATCACTGTGTAGCGTGTATCTCTGAAGATGATCTGGACGCTCCAAAGGGGTGCTATATAACTAAGATGGGAAAGAGGTATTATCTCATCGAAGGGACGGCTGAACGCAAGATTGGAGACATTGGTAAGAAGTATGCGGGCTGGAGAACGTACCTGATCGACTGTTCGGGGGTGGCCTGAATGGTGATGATTGGGTTCACCGTCCCTAATGCCAAAGAGAACATCAGATCTGGCAAGAAGACAACAACGATCAGGCCCAAACTGTCTGATAAAACAAAGGAGCAGCTGCAGAGATGCGGCCTCCACTTATATGAGCATCCCAGGCAGCCAAATATGAAGCTGATCGGCCGTGCTGAACTCAAGAGCTTAAGAGACGTAAGATTTGCTTACATGTCAGCTGATGATCTTGCAGCGCTTTACAAGTCAGACGGCTTCGATTCATTAAGCCAGATGTTCGAGTATTTTGAGAAGAAATACGGCCCCAACTACATGACAGAATATTTTACTGTCATCGAATGGAAAGATTTTGTTTCAGGAGAGGATTAATACGTATCTAAAATTAAAGCAAGAGACTATTCAACTATTGATTGATGCTCTAGAATGTTATCTGGCCTGTCTTAAACGCTCTAAATTCTACAATAACTCAGAGATCGTCAAGGTCTCTAATTTACTTACAAATATGAAAAAACTGAGATATGAAAATAAAATGAGGAGTGGATGTTAAGATGGTGGATGAAGAATCAACAAAATTTTTAAAATTATATGATAAGCTGTGTTTAGTCGAGGAAATATTCCTGGATGAAGCACTTGTTCAAATGAAAAGTGTTTTGACAGATTGTCTAGATGAGTTAGACATACGTGAAGAATTTGACAAGATCTCAAAACCCATTGTAAAATATAAAGAAAATCTTGAACAAGTAAAAGGTAAATTGCTCATACAAGATAGGAAGGCAATTGTACCGCCTGCAGGTGTACAATCTCTAGATTTTTTCAATGATGAAACAAATGAAGTGAGTTCTGATGATGAAGACCGCAGCGAAGAAAATAAAAGCAATCTCTTCGAAGCCGTTGCTAAAAAAGTAGAAGATCTGGGAGACGTTGGAGGACTGAAAGTCACGGACGTATCAGTAGTGGAAGGACGTCCAACGATCTCACTCACTACCACAGACGACACTCCTAAAAAACGGGGCAGGAAGAAAAAGGTAAAAACGGAAGATCTCCCGGAAGGGATCTACCCGACCGCAGCGGACATGGCAAAGAGGGAGAAAGATTATGCATAAACCGCCAAAACGAAAATTCGAATGCAGGTTTTGTCGACAATGTTACGGCTCAAACGTGAATCTGCAAGCGCACATAAGAGCGGTTCATGATGTTAACGGCCTAGACTCATTTGGAGAAGACTGCAGCAAGGAGGCAGATGATGGACATGATGAGTGAGCTGCTTGCATACTGCATTGTGTGCTTGAGTCTCATCACCATGTCATTCTGCCTTCTTCTCTTTTGCCGTAGGGCGAGGAAGGAATGACTAAAGCACGGTCTAGATCTCCTCGTGAACGAGCACACATGGAGGGAGGTGTCGGATTCAAATCCGGAACTTCTCTCCTAAAATCAGGAGTGTGCGATCTGTGCGGAGAGGTTTACGAGGTGGACAACCTGTGCCCGTCTTGTCTCAATCTGCGGATCCGGAGAATCGCTTACTCTGTGATCGTAAAAATGCTCCTCGACGGGACACTCTATAAGATCTTGACAAAAGGGGAAGAGGCGATCCCCATCTTTGAGGACTATTTTGATTTAAGAGATCTCCACAACGAGGACGAAGAGGAGTGATTTTTTATGCGACGTGCAGATACCGCAGGCGGCGGTACAAATGCCACCAACCGCAAGAGCAGCAATGCTTCTGCACGTCTCAATACCAAATCTAAATCGGGCAAAAAGAAAACAGGCAGACCTAGGGGGAAGCGTTCTACGGGGCGTTATCCATTCTTAGCTGCCGTTAATGAATTCCTAGGGTTAATGGCTCACGGAGCTATAGCAGAGTCGACTTACAAAGATCTAGCAAGAAAGTTAAAACTCATTGCAAAAGACGTTCAGTACCTTCACGATCTCGAAAGGATCTCAACGGCCAATCCTTCCAAAATGACTGCCGAAGATATCCTCCAGATCGTTGGATGCTGGAGGGACGGAGAAACAAGAGAAGGAGATCTAACCGAGATCTATATCCGCCGACTGTTAGACAAATTAGAGAAGATCCTGGTATATTGTGACAATAACGCAGTTACAAAATTCAAACTCAAATACCCCTCTCTTTTTCCATCCACATCCACAACCATGCTGCCAAGCCTTAACTCACATGACGTTGAGACAATCCTTGCAGCTGCAGCTACTGTAGATATCGATGATTGGCAAAGAATGATTGCATACGGGCTGGTCATCACATCAATCTGCGCAAGCTGCAGATCTCTTGAGTTAAGAGCTCTTAAAGTCTACGATGTCCACCTCGATCAGCAAATTATTCACATTCAGCAGGTCAAAGGACTCGGCGATTACGGGATGCCTCGGGACACAACAATAATCCCAGACGGCATTCCTTTCCTGCACCGCTTTCTGCATGCGCGGGAGCGATGGCTGCAGAGGATACACGTTGAATCAGATCTGATGTTTCCGGTAACGGGAGATCCAAATTCGGATCACAACGGCGAGGAAATGTCCGAAAACCGCTTAACAATTTACAAGAATATAGTTGTCCAGGAACTAGGAATTCAATTAAATGTACAAAAATGTAGAAGAACGTATGCCCAGATCTCACTTGACCGAGGCGTGCCCGACGCTTATGTTGCAGCCAACATGGGGCATACGGAAGAGACGTTGCACAAGCACTACGCGAAGCACTCGCAGGAACAGGTGACCACAGTCACAAAAGCAAAGCTCCGACAAGCCGCTGCCAATGTGGCGCCCGAAGTGATCATCAGTTCCGGCAATTCCCCTTTGATTGAAAAACCAAAATGGGATCCTGGATATGCGTAATGGTGGGTCTGCCCGAATTCGAATCGGGGTCTCGAACTCCCAAAGCTCGAAGGATGGACCAAGCTACCCCACAGACCCTGTGTTGAGACCGAAGATAACGAACTTATCAATAAACTTTGCGTTACTTTGCGATAATTTCTCTAACAGCGCGGCCTATTGCTTCGGCGCTTCCCAACTTAGGTTGCCAGCCCAAATTTGATATTTTATCTATCGAAAGAAGCATTCTTTTAACGTCTCCGTTCCAGCCTCCGCCCTTTACTCCTCCGCTCCACACATACTTTACGTCACATAGTCCCATTTCTTTGACTGTAATATCTGCAATATCTAATACTGAAATTGAGTCTTTGGAGCCTATGTTGTATATTCCTACCAAATCGCTATTTTTCTGAGCGCTGGCAATCATGGCATCGACGCAGTCGCTTACATGTATGTATGATTTCCAGGTTCCAGGAGGAGTCCCCAGAATCTCAAGTTTAGCAGGGTCTTCATTTAATTTTCTTATAAAATCATGAAGAACATTATGCGTTGAGCGAGTACCCACCACATTAGCAAATCTCCAGATCACGCCGTTGATATCAAATGTATTGCAGTATGAATCGATCAAAGCCTCGCAGGACAGTTTAGAGGCTCCATACAGCGATATGGGAATAAGAGGTCCGTAATCCTCTTTGGTCGGAACTATTGTTGTTTCGCCGTATATTGCAGATGTAGACGGAAATAAAATACAGCCTACTTTGCAGTTCTTCATGGCTTCCAGAATCCTATATGTCACCATAATATTCTGATCAAAATGCACCGAAGTATTTTCAGCTCCGATCCTGACATCGGGATTGGCAGCCATGTGGCATACAATATCTACATCCTGGAACAACTGATTGAGATTCATTGTTCTCAAGTCACCTTCCACAAATGTAAACTTCTCATTCCCTTCTACGCGCGACATGAATTCTTTTCTGCCGGCAGAAAAATTATCAATGCCTATGACTTCGTTACCCAGATCAATCAGTTTTTCAACCAGATGACTGGCGATGAAGCCGGAGCATCCCGTTACAACTATCCTCCTGTCTGTGAGTTTCACAATAATCTATTGTGTGTTCAAGCAATAGATAAAATATTCACTCAGATGATTGAAAAATCTCTTCAAACTGTTTGGCAAATGACCTTATGGAATTCCCGCGGTGTGAAATCTTATTCTTTTCTTCCAGAGGCAGCTCTGCAAAAGTCATATCGTACCCGTCAGGAATAAAAACCGGATCAAAGCCGAAGCCGCCGTTTCCTTTCTGTGTAAAAGCAATACTTCCCTGGCATTCACCGTGTGCTATGATTGTATGAGATCCGATGTGTGCTCCGATGCAGGATTTGAATCTGGCAGTTCTGTCCGGCACATTTTCCATAAGCTTCAGAAGGCCTTCGTTGCCGATCGTTCTCAGTACATAGGAAGAATACACGCCTGGAAAACCATCTAGGCCGTCGACAAACAATCCGGAATCATCCAGTATAAAATTATTTAGGCCTTTTATTAGCAGCTGGTTTATACAGGAAACAACAACCTCTTCCAAAGTGTCCGCCTGTATCTCGTAGCAGTCTTCGTCATTGTGAATGATCTCAATGCCAGGAAGAACAGCACGGAACTCATTCAGTTTTCCGATGTTTGAAGTAACCACCTGAAGCTTCATGTGTATCGTCCTCTGCCTTCGATTTCTTTCATTTTCTTCAGCACATCTCTGCTGTTTTTGAAATTAAGGCTGTATTCTTCTATAATTACATCAAACAAATCCAACTTTTCAGAATGTGCAGATTGGAATGCTTCCTTAAGCAGATGGAGATCGACCCCCATCTCTTCTATTTTTGCGTTTCTTGACCCAAGTGAAAAATCAATCAGGTAAACGACTCCGCTGTAGACGATCATATTGGATGTGGTAAGGTCTCCGTGTACAATCTCCCCGGCATGAAGCGCAGCGATTATTTTTCCGATTTGGCGACAGATATTATCTGAAGTTTCTTTATCGGCAGTTTCCAGCACATCTTTTACACGCTCACCTTTGATTTCTTCCATTACCAGCTTGGCTTCGGTTTCATCAATTTCATATATGATCGGTGTAGGAACTCCGAGAATCCGGGCATCCCTGATCAGCCGGGCTTCATTTCTTGTGCGTGATGCCCTCAAAGAGATGTCAAGTGCAGGATGCCTGTAGGCTTTAGGAACTCTATTCTTTATGATTACGTCTCTTTCCATCCAGAGATCTCTGCTGATCTCTGCTTCTGCGCCGCGCCTTATTATTTCCACACAGAGGTTAATGCGATGTTGATAATTAATTTGCTGTTTACTGCATCGAAAATTTATCATATCTGAGGGTGTTTCTGACAATCATGGATAGGCTGCCTCTTGGATGTGCATCTATTGACGAAATGCTGGACGGCGGAATTGAGTCTGGCAGCATGACACTGCTGTACGGGGAGGCAGGCAGCGGCAAAACAACACTCTGTTTGATCCTAGCCAAGGAAGTTATCAAGCAGGGAAAAAAAGTAATCTTCATCGACAGCGAGGGAATATCAATCGACAGGCTGATGCAGATCGCTGGAGAAGACTTCGACACTGTGATGCAGAACCTCTTGGTTTTTGATGTGGTAAACTTCGACAGCCAGGAACGCTCTGTAGACAAAGCAATCAAAATGGTTCAGAGCGACATCGGCGTGGGCATGATCATCATTGATTCCATTACTTCTTTATACAGACCGACCGGCAAAGAAGATGAACGCTCTGAAAGAAAGTCTCTGGTCGGCCAGTCTCAAAAATTATCGTCAATCGCCAGAGAGAAGCAGATTCCCGTTTTAGTCACTTCTCAAGTATATACTGACGTAGAAACTGGCATGTTCGAATCGCTCGGCGGAAACGCTTTAATGCATAACTCCAAGTCGATATTGAGGTTTGACAGGGCCGGTGTGGGTCTGCGCCGTGTTGTGCTTATTAAACACAGGAGCATTCCCGAAGGCCTCACGGCCCAGTTTCGTTTGACTTCAGACGGAATAGCTTAAACGCTTCTTCCCACTGCAAAATCTACCAGTCCAATCAGAAATTCTTTTTCAGGTCCGTCATTGATGCATGAGAGAGCTTCTTTAGCTTTCTTGGCACATTTTGCAGACTCTTCCTTTGCATATTCAATGCTGTCCTGAATTGCTTCGATTGCAGCTTTTATCTGTTCTTCAGTGGCGTTGGCATTTCCCAGAGCAGCAAGCAAAGTTTCCTTTCTGGGGTCGTCTGCTTTCATGGTGTGCAGTGCATGGAGGGCAATGATTGTTCTCTTTCCGTTTCTGATATCGTTTCCGACTGGTTTTCCCAGGCTCTTCTCGTCTCCGGTGAGAGCTAAAACATCATCCCATATCTGGAATCCGATACCGAGCATGTGGGCATATTCCCTCATCTTCTCTATCTGTTCCTGGCTTCCCTGCCCGATGATTGCTCCGCCTTCGGCAGCGCATTCAAAGAGGACGGCAGTCTTTTTCCAGACCATTTTCAGATAGTCTTCCTCCTTGAGCTGCTCGGCAGGAATATTCTCGAAATCCATGTCATCCTGCTGGCCTTCTGCGACCAGGTAGATTGACCTTGCAGCTAATTTCATGAGGGTTGGACACTTCGAAGGATCAACGTTGGTTTCGGCGATTACCTCGAATGCGCGTGCAAAAAGGGCATCTCCGGCGATTATCGCTGTGGGAACATCAAACAAGGCATGTACTGCTGGAATTCCCCTTCTGACCAAGTCATTGTCCATAACGTCATCATGAACCAATGTGAAATTGTGGATCAGTTCTATGCCGCATCCGAATGGTATGGCTTTGTCTCCGGCCTTTCCGACGGCTTCAGCAACAACCTGGGCTAGAATCGGACGCATGCGCTTTCCTCCGGCGGAGGGATAATGGCGCATCGCTTCCCCAAGCTTTTTGTTGTCTACATCTTTCAAATATGATTCTATGTGCTTATTAATTATTTTAGCTCTGGTAGCTATTTCGTTCGAAACGTCCATTTTTATTCCTCCAGGTATGATGCCCATTCCCTGACGGCACCTGTCAGTAAGAATCTTTTCTCTGAAAGTTCTTTTATATTTTTAGATCCAGTTAAAAACATTGCAGTCTTGAATTCTCTAATCATCAGGCGGAGGCATGCTTCTGCTGCTTCCGGTGATTCCACTGCGTACTTCAAAACTGCACGGGCTAAACCTGCGCATCTGGCACCCATTGCTATGCTGGTTGCCGCATGCAGTCCGTTCATTATCCCGCCGCTTGCGATGATCGGAATGCCTACGTTGGCAGAAAGAACAGACAGCGGAGCTGGAATTCCCCAGTCTCCGAAGACTCTTCCTACCTCTGCGCTTTCTTTGTCTTTCATATTCTCCGATCGGAATGATTCCACTTTGGAAAAGCTGGTTCCGCTTACTCCCGAAATGTCCAGTGCTCTGATGCCGATGCCCTTAAGCCTTAGGGCTGTGCTGTGTGATATTCCCGCACCGGTTTCTTTTACAATAATCGGCAGATTTCTTGACAGTGAGCGTATGGCTTCATAGCATCCTACGGAGCAGACATCTCCTTCTGGCTGAGCCATTTCTTGCAGGAAGTTGAGATGGACTGCAAGCACGTCGGCATCAATCATCTCGATTGCTTTCTGTGCATCTTCTTCCGTGAGGGCTCTTTTATCTTTCTGTTTTATTAGCTGAGGAGCTCCGATGTTGCCTATCTTGAGCGGCACATCATACTCCTTGATGACGCTGTAGCTGCTGTCATCCCCCCCTTCCAATGCTGCCCTCTGGCTTCCCACTCCCAGACCTATTCCGAGATTCGTGCAGGCAATGGCAAGATTTCTATTGACATCTTCTGCTTTAGGGAACCCGCCTGTTATGGCGGTAACGATGATTGGGCAAGAGAGCCTGCATCCTAGGACTGTGGTGGAACAGTCAATTTCATCGAAATCCACTTCCGGCAACGCCTCATGCACCAGTTTTACCTCGTCCCAGTAATTCTTTGACGCGGCTATATCGCGCTCCAGGGAAATCCGTATGTGATCGTCTTTTCTGCTTTCAATTCCTTTCATTGCAACCCTCCACTCTGGATCCGATTACATCCTCGTCGCACAAGGCGGATTTCAGGCGCCCAGGGACCAAGCCGTTGATAACCACTGCTCTGCTGTATTCAGCAATGTTCATCATGTGTTCTATTTTTTTGAAAATGCTCCCTGTCACATCAGCACAGTGCTGCGTTCTCGGAAGATCATCAAGGACTTTTTGATTTATTACTTTGATCAATTCTGCATTTTTATTTGAATACGGGTCTGAAGTATAAACTCCGTCGACGTCTGTGCAGAAGATGGTGATCTCCGGTTTGAAGTGCTCGGCAATTCTGGTCATCAGCTGGTCGCCGGAACAGATGCCGAATTTTCTTTCTGAATCTAGGCATACATCTCCAAATGTGACCGGCATTATGCCTATGTCCAAATAATCCTCAAAAACTCTGCAGTCCAGTTCATTCAGTTTTCCTGACTGCAGCTTCGCTATGGCACTTGGCGGAAGCGATACGCACGGCATACCCGCGCTGTTGAAGCATTTAATGACTTCTGAATCTAGAGTTCTGACGTCTTCCATGATCTGCGAAGCTGCCGGAACCTGTGAATCTCTCAGAAATCCTTTCTGAATCTCATTTTCAGCGGCGATTATGTGACCATAGGAACCGGCGCCGTGCACAAGGACAACATCTTTACCTGAAGCTTTAATCTCCTTGGCAAGCCTTTCAAGCACGTCAGTCCGAAGCGTTTTATATTTTGTTTTGTCGGTTATTACGCTACCGCCTAGCTTTATTAGCATCATCTGAAACAAAATCACGCATGACGTTCACGATATTAAATGTTCAGGATGGCTTAGCCTCTAAAAATAATGTGTAAAAAAAGTGGCTGACAGCGTCTCATGGTTCCCGCGGGCTCGCGCACCGCAGTACAACATGAAACGCAGGCGGGCTTAACTTCCGGGTTCAGATGGGACCGGGTGTATCCCCGCCGCTCTGGCCGTCATACCAAAATAGACGATGACGACTTTGTATTTATACCTTTCTGATTAGAATGCCCATATCGCCAGTGCAATTACTGCTCCGCAGGCCATTGAAAGTACATTAGTTCCAAGCTTTCCGACTATGCCCCGCCTTTCCAGCGTAGCTCCGATAAGGCTGTCGATCATGCAGCCGATGATTCCGATCACACCGAGGATTATAAATGTGGTTCCCCACAGCTCTGAGAGGATGAGGGAGCAGCCCATATATGCGGCGACGATGCCTCCTGCTATGCAGGCAATGGTTCCTTCAAGAGAAATCCCTCCGTCTATGCCGGCTTTGACCTTCTTGCCGGTGGTGATCATATATACCTTAGGGGACAGGCTTCCCACTTCGCTTGCTACGGTGTCTGCGGCTGCCACGGAAATTGAGGCAATGTAAGCTACTGCCATTAGGGTGTAGTATTCTTCTCCGAGAACAAAGGCGCCGATAGCTGCCAGCAAAGGCACTAAGCTGTTGGCGATGACATTTTTGTATGTTCTCTCTCCTTTCTTTCCTTCCTGAACTCCGAGCTCCTGTTTCAAGCCCATCCTGAATTTAGTGACTATGAAGCCCAGCAGTGCAAATAATATGAGTAAAACTAACCAGCTGGGGGCGCCTAAGACGCCTATAGCCAGTCCCACAAAAAATGAGGCTATTGATCCACTTTTGGTTAGAAGTCCAAAATAAAACGAGAGTGCTGAAAGCACAATACATAATACCAGGACCACAAGTAGGCTTGTTAGTGTGATCACGCTACCGAATCTACTCTATGATATAAAGCTAGGCCGTGATAGTTTCTATTCCTTGGAAGCGTAAAAGTTATGTCTATTCCTGAAGAGAGTAGACATCTTGGGCTATTTCTTCCGCCGTTTCTTTTGAGGTTGTGCCGCTTACCAGAATCCTGCCGTTTTTGTAAATGGAGACTGCGATCTTGTCCTTTGAGGCAGTGACCATAACTCCCTGATTATCAGCTGAAAATCCCTTTTCAATCAGACATCCAGCCGTTTTATCCATCTCGATTGCAATTCTCTCGATCGGAATTATAGAAAGTGCATCCTGTTGGCAGAGCTGGACAACTTTGTACTTAATCATGGCTGATTTCCTTTCTGACTTTCTCGTGAAAATCCTCTAGGGAACTATCGTTGATTATGGTCAGATCTGCAGATTTTATCAAGTCTGCCAGACCCCAGCCTATCTCACGCAGATCCCTTTCATTAAACTCTTCAAATGTTTTAGGAGCATCAGATCTGCCGCGCTTCTGCAGCCTTTCGAATCTCGTCTCAGCAGGAGCTTCAACTGCTACCAGTATCGAGTCGTTTCCGAACTTTTCTTTGAATAGTTTCATTTCAGCAAGGCTGCGGCAGCCGTCAATGACTGAATTGCTTTCAATGCGCTGCAGGCAGCGCTTGGCCCAGACATCTGCACCGTATTTCTGCCGCTCGTCAGAGGCAAAGCCTCCGACTCCGCGATCATCCATTTCTATTCCCTGCTTGGCGGCCTCTTCGCGTACGACATCTCCCATTCTGATCAGAGAGTAGCCGATGCCGACTGCCGTCTGGGCAAACTCTTCTTTGCCAGCTCCCGGCATTCCAGTTACAACGTAAACTTTCGAGCCCATCAGATTAAGCGCTCCGTGAAGTCTCCCTGGATGCGGTCGCAATATAGGCATCTCAATACGACCGGAGACTTGGATTCAACGATGAATTCTGTATCTACAGGCTCCCTCTGAACATTTGTGATGCAGTTGGGATTGTCGCATTTTACAATGCCCTTTACGACTTCCGGCATTTTCACCTTGTACTTTTCAGCCACATTGAAATCTCTTATGATATTGATGGTGGCATTCGGTGCCAGCAATGATATCTTGTCAACTTCTCTGGGATCAAGTTCGCGGTCTTCCACCTTGACGACGTCTTTCCATCCGCCGTCTTTGGAAGGGACATGCATCAGAACAGATATGGTGGATCTGACTTCTCCCACGCCCATGATGTGCAGCACTTTCAGTGCCTGTCCGCACTCGATGTGATCGATAACTGTACCATTACGGATCGGAGTCACTCTGAAGTCTCTCATATTTGCCCTCCTATGATCAGTGAAAGAATAGCCATCCTGATAGGAACGGCATTAAAAGTCTGCTTGAAATATTTGGCATTCTCAGTGTAATCAACTTCCGGCGCGATTTCGTCAACTCTCGGTAGCGGGTGCATGATCGTCAGACTCTTCTTGGCCTCTCTCAGCACGGCGTTGTCCACTTTGTAGCTGCCAGCAACTTTCTCATACTCGCTTTGATCCGGAAATCTTTCTTTCTGTATTCTTGTGACATAAAGGACATCTGCATCAGCGATGGCATTTTCCAGGCTGCTTTCCAGATTGATTGAGATCCCTGCCTTTTCCAGAAGCTTGACGCTTTCCTGAGGTATCTGCAGGATGTCCGGCGCTACGAACGTTAAGTTAGCTCCGAAAAGGGCTAAAGCTTCGACGAGAGAATGCACAGTGCGGCCGTACTTCAAATCGCCGACAAGCACTACATTCTTGTCTTTCATGCTTCCCTGCTCTCTTCTCATTGTAAAAAGATCCACCAATGTCTGAGTCGGATGCTGGCCGGGGCCGTCTCCGCAGTTGATGACTGGTTTTTCAGAGAATTTAGCGGCAAGTCTTGCAGCTCCTTCTTTGGGATGTCTCAGCACTATCGCATCAGCATAGCATTCCACTGTACGAATTGTGTCGGCGAGAGTTTCTCCCTTGGCTACGGATGAGTTCTGCTGGTCGGTTATCCCGATGTTGCTTCCTCCGAGCCTGATCATGGCGCTCTCAAATGAGATCCTAGTCCTCGTGGAAGGTTCAAAGAAGAGATTTGCTAGAATTCTCCCTTCTAATGCCTTGGTGGTCTTTTCCCCTTTGGCATATGGAATCATCTTGTTAGCCAGATTCAGTATTTCCTCTATCTGATCTTTCGTGAGGTCAGAAATAGAAATTATGTCCATACCTTTGAAGCTCATGCTGGTCATCTGAGAATATTCTCCCTCCCTATTAAGCTCTCGCATATATTCTCCCTGTGGCATTGTTTTAAGTTTAGAATCCTATAATCTCGGCATGATCGAGGTCACTGACCGTAGTGGTTTAGCGCGTGCAGGAAAATGGATGACGGAACAGACAGTCATTAAATTTCCAAATATTGTATATTCAGATACTGCCAGCTTTCCCGCCCCTCCGGCTGCTGATCTCAAAGAATTGTGGAACGAAGGCCTGATGATTTTCAACAACGGTCTTCAGCTTTCCAGATTCAGCGGCGATATCCACACACCCTTTGACAGGAAGTCTCAGAACGAACCTGTTTTGGATGAAGATGTTGCCATCCTTGATAACTCCTTTGAACTGAAAAGGGATGCCAGGGCCTTTGTTGATTCCATTGCGGCATTAAGGTCCAAAATCGGCTACAACAAGCTCATTTTCGCCCCTGGTCTGATGGAGCCTGCTAATCTTGCTCTTTTAGCATACTGCGGGATAGACCTCTTTGATAATTCCAGGGTGCTTTATGAAACGGCAAAAGACTTCACTACTCTGCCCTCTGGAACTTACAAAGCTTCAGACTTAGGAATATCTCAGGAGTCTCTTCTTGAGCGGAATATGACCGAAGTTTCCAATGAGCTCGCTCTCGTCAGGCATATGATCGGCCTCGGCAGGCTGAGAGAGCTTGTGGAAACAAGAGTCAACGCTTCCGCCTGGGCTGTTGCCGCCCTAAGGCTTTTTGATTTAGAGTACTACTCCTTTCAGGAGCGTTTTACTTCAGTCACCGGACCGAACTTCTGCTGCAACTCCAAATCTTCCCTCATGAGGCCGGATGTCAGAAGATTCAGGGAAAGAGTGATGGAAAGATGGGAGCCGCCGAAACACAAGAAGGTTCTCCTGATGATTCCCTGCTCTGCCAAGAAGCCTTACTACACTTCAAAGAGCCACAGGCTGTTTGAGGAAGTTCTGCTTTCCGTTCCCAACTCTTGTGTCATTCAGGAGCTTATAATTACATCTCCATTGGGAACAGTTCCCAGAGAGTATGAGATGTTCTATCCCGCTTCCCAGTATGATATTCCGGTCACAGGCAACTGGGATCTTGAGGAAGTTGACATGATTCAGAAGCTGGTCAAACACGTCGCCTCATTCGGCTTTGAAAAGATCATCTGCAACCTTGGATCTGAAAGCGAGTTTGTCCAGGAGGTCGTGGATTGCATAGACACTTCTGAAGGCAATTCTGCCACTTCGCCGGAAGCCCTTTCTAAGCTGCGGGAAGTTCTGGTGGAAGAATGTTCAAAGGCGGAGAAAGTGCCGCGGGCCGTGGATCGTATTGAGATGATGCGTTCGATGTGCAGATATCAGTTCGGAAAAGAAGGCGCGGCGATGCTGGACAACGCTTCTGTTGTGGGAAAGTACCCCTACCTCAAAATCATGAGGGACGGCGTCCAGCTCGGAATGCTCACTCCCGAGCGCGGAATGGTATCTTTGACCCTTGAGGGGGCGGAGGTACTTTCACAATTAAATCTCAATGTGATCGAAATTGGTGATTTTGACCTTACTGGCAGCCTCTTTTCTGTGGGAATTGTCTCTGCAGACGAGCGTATCCGCCCCGGAGATGAAGTCGTCATCAGAAGAAACGGTGAATTAGCAGGTGCTGGCGTGTCTCTGATGTCCGGCTCAGAAATGGCTGATAGCAGGCGCGGAGAGGCTGTAAAAGTGCGTCACAAAATTAAGAAAAAATAAGGAGGTACTTTCACCGACCCCTCCCCAAATCGGTTATATACCGAAGCGTGTGATTATGATATGGAGGTTGTGAGGTACGATCTCACAAGCTTGTGTCATCCCGCGGTTTGAGATTGATGCCCGTCTTTCTCAAACGCCTCCATGTTTTTTTATTTTTTAATGATCTAGAAATACTTCTAGATCTATGTATCATGCATGTCGAAGACTATTGAAGTTGGAGAGCTGGTACCTGATTTTGAGCTTCCCGAGGCCAGTACGGCTATGATCCGGCTCAGCGACGTTTACGCTTCACACGTCACGATTCTTGCTTTTTATCAGTCTGACTTCGGCATGATGTGCACCGTTGAATTCATGAAGCTCAGTGAAATGTATCCTCAGCTGAAAGAGCTTGGTGTACAGATTTTAGGAATTTCCACCAACAGTACTTTCACTCATGTAGGATGGAAAACAAGAATTATGATTCCTTTTCCTCTGCTGGCTGATTTTGATGCCGCAGTAACAGATCTCTACGGCGTGCTGGAGGGAGACATCGGCTACCTGGAAGGAAGATCGAAAAGAGCTGTGTTTATTATAAACAAAGAGGGAGTACTTATTTACAAATGGGTAACCGACAACCCTGCTTTGGAACCCGACTACGATGAAATTCTCAGCGTCTGCAAGGATATATCAGGATGAGGGAGTCTTGTCTCTGAGCGCTGCTTCCTTTACATGCATTCTTGAATTGTCTCTTGATTCGATTACTTCAAATGACATTATTTCCAGTGATTTTTTATGAAGCGGAGAGTCCAGCGTCAGCGATTCATACTCTCCCCCTTCTCCTGATACGCTGACTTTGTATTTTTCATTAAGAACCTTCAAATCTTCCAGGGTCTGGGAGTTCAGTTCTCTACCGAGCCATTTTTCATTCAATCCTTCTGCTGCTACGGTAGCTATGACAGCTTTGATTCCGCTTTCAATCATATTTTCCATGAGGATCAGCGGATCCTTTCTCCACAGCGGTGAAAACACTCTCAGGCCGAGGTCTTCGCAGATATGGTTGATCCTGTCCCATTGATAGTCTGAAGCGATAGCTCCCGTGATTATACCGTCAACTTCTAAATTTTCTAAAACAGACTTCAGCGCCGCTAGCTCTTCTTTTTCTTCTCCGCGGCTTTCCACGCTGACATACTTTTTGTTCATTGCTTCTGCCATAGCCGGAATCAGATTAAGATTGGGGGTGTGAAACATCCACGAATATATGTTGTCCGGCACTACACTGACTAAAAATTCTACTCCATGCCCCTGCTGCTCCATCAGATATGCTGCAAAGGTTGAGTCTTTTCCGCCGGAATAGAGAGCTGCTAAATTCACGTTGTGCTATCCTTCCATTGTAATATGATACTTGCGAAGCGGTTGGGGGTTTTGAATAGAGTTATATTTGAGAATTGATGTTCTTGACGTGTGTATTGCCCTCAATGTAACCGGAATTTAGACAATGACCAGCTCGAAACTAAAAATAAAGAGCTCAAGGAAAAATTTGGTCTTGATGCTCTTGAGAAAGGAGTATGTCCGGTCTGCGGTACAAAACTCATCGAAGTCCGGAAAAAGTGATCTTATGCGTTTAGACTCCTTATCTTCTGTCCAGTTCAAGGAAGCAATGACTAAGAAGCCGGTAATTCTTCTGCCTATCGGAGCAACCGAGGCCCACGGAGGACATCTGCCTCTGTGTACAGACTCTGTCCAGCCTGAATATGTTGCTGATAAAGTTGCAGAATTGATCGACGGTCTTGTTGCTCCCTCGATCAGGTATGCGCATCATTCTTCTACAAAAAACATGCCGGGGACAATTTCCATTTCATTTCTTACGACGATGCATCTTGCCATCGACGTCCTTAATTCTCTGATTGACAACGGTGCTGACAAAATTGTAATTATCAGCGGTCATGCCGGTTCCTCACACCTTAATGCTTTAAGGCAGGGCTGCGCAGAAGTCGCTGAAAAGAGGGACGTAAAAATCATGCTGCTGTCCGACTATGATCTGGTGGACGAGTTTCCCATTGATCAGAGAGGGGATGGACACGGTGGAAAGGTTGAGACTTCACGAGTTATGCATATCTGTCCTGACTTGGCAAGAAATGCACCCTGCCGCGGAGATTACGTCAGCTGCGGCTACCTTATTGTGTCTGATCCGGAGAGATGCATGCCAAAAGGCTACGTTGGTGATGCGCAAGACGCTACAAAGGAACTCGGCGAGCAGATTAATGAGTTTGTAGTCAACAGGCTGGTTGAAGAGATCAAGAAATCATTTGGTGGTTTTTATGAGTGAACTGAAGATCAAGGCCGCTAAGAAGGCTGTAGAATATGTGAAAGACGGAATGATTTTGGGTCTCGGAACCGGTTCGACCACAAAATTCGCCGTGGATGAGATCGGAAAGCTTGTGGCAGCCGGATATGATTTGGTCGGTATTCCGACTTCCATTGAAACTGAAAAACAGGCAAAGTCTCTGAACATCCCTCTTACTGAGCTGGAATGTGTAGACAGAATTGATTTAACAATCGACGGTGCCGATGAGGTAGACCCCAACTTTGATTTAATCAAGGGTCTCGGCGGTGCTCTGCTGAGAGAGAAGATCGTTGCTTATTACTCTAAAAAAGAAATAATCATTGTTGATGAGTCTAAAATCGTTAATCAGCTGGGAACCCGCGTCTCGCTGCCTGTGGAAGTTACTAAGTTCAGTCACAAGAAAACAAAGGAATCTATTGAAAAATTAGGCTGCTCTGCCCAGCTCAGAGGGTCTGATTCTCCGTTTGTTACAGACAATGGCAACTTTATCTATGATTGTAAATTCAGCGGAATCTCTGATCCACACGGTTTGGAGCTTAAACTGAACTCCATTCCCGGGGTGGTTGAAAATGGGTTGTTCCTTGACCTCGCATCACACGTGGTCATAGGGACAGAGAGTGAAACAAGGGTTTTAGAGAAGAAAGCTTACTGAGTGTCAGTAGCTTTTTTGAGGGCCTGGATGTTGCTCTCAATATCATCTATTTTTGCCCTTTCTTCCTTCTCGATGACTTCCACTATCTTCTCAAATGGAATGGCCAATCTGTAGGAATGTACGGGTCTTCCCTTGCCTTCTTTTTTAATGTCTTTCTTAA
Source organism: uncultured Methanomassiliicoccus sp. (assembly GCA_905202485.1). GTDB lineage: Archaea > Thermoplasmatota > Thermoplasmata > Methanomassiliicoccales > Methanomassiliicoccaceae > Methanomassiliicoccus_A. The sequence continues at coordinate 36,914 of CAJKRY010000008.1, read as the reverse complement.
CGACCCACTTTTTGTGGCGTAGCTCTTGCATTGCAATAGACACTTCTGGCTGTCTTAGTGCAGTGGATATTTCTATCTCAACTGAGGTTGTTTCTTCCTTTTTGTTGAGGAATACCAGTGTCTTGGCAACATTTTTCGCCATGCCTGTGCGCATGAGAAGCTTTACAAGAGTCTCATCCTTTTTGCTGAAACCTCTTTCGTTCATAAATTATCTAATTCAACTATTTATCCTGCATTATATATCCTTTTCTATTGCATTACACATTTACAAGTGTAAAATATGCTACCATAGGGTATTATGTACGTAAATTTAAGTTGGATATTTTAAAAACATTGGCATGTTGTAAATCGTTTTTCTAACTATTTATTAAAATTGAAATTTAATTATATATCTAGAAGAACAATTTACTTCCTGATCTTTCAAAATTGTCTATATTTTTTCAGAAGCTTATTTTGAAGTCATTTGATATTTTCTCGGCAGATTCTAATGTTTCCCGTGGTATCTGAATTCTGACTATCTCTTTCCTAAGCTGCTAGATAATTATATTGCAGACTTTTTAGAAGCTCACCGCTTCATATTCTTATGACTCTTCAGATCAATCTGATAATATATGTCAAATACATTTTTCTGGACAAGCTCCATCGGGTTATACAGACTGACCATCTTTTCTAGAGGTATTCTCTTCTCAACCGGCGGTCCGAAGGATGAAGATACCTTATTGAAATCTACAATCGTCAAGACTCCCTCATCTCTGAGGCATCTTATTATTTCAGATACCATTTTTTCAGTATCTTGTATTTCATGAGCCACATTGATCATGATCGCTTTGTCCAGAGAAGAATCTTCGAACGGAAGATCTGGTAGCTCGCTCAGAACTGGGATGATTTTAGCTTTGAGGTCTTCAGGAATTCTGGCTGCAAGATCATCCAGCATGATCTGCTGGCTGTCTACTGCCAACACTTGTCTTACACTTTTTGATAAAGGTATCGACACATAACCGATGCCGCAGCCCAGGTCTGCTACAACATCATCCTCTTCAAGGTTCATTCTGCTGATGATTCCTTCTGCTGGCTGCAGCTTCATTCTTTCTTCGCTGAGCAGCCTGTGCCTATTCTCAGCTGAAAATCGTTCAGAACTCATTCAATCACCTATTATTCTTAATATCTTTGCTTTACATTGAGTTTTGCTCTGCTGCAATACAAATGTTGTTTCATAATATTCCAAACACATCATCGGCAATTGTATTTCTATTGGATTGTCTATCTGCAGTGTGAACAGTCCAGCCTGCTCTTGGTAAATATTCTGTTTATTCTCTTTTTCCCAGCGCCTAATGACTTGGAAAAATGCTTAAGTAGTAGGATATGTTCACATAGAAGAAGCAGACATTATGCTCTGCTATGACAGCCTTTCACGTCTCTTAACTGAGAATCAATGGTGAGGATGTCGCATAAGATTACATTAACAAGGTGTTTGCATGAAGATGCCTCACACGATTAAAACCTACTGTCCCAACTGCAAGGTCCATACTGACCACGAAGTAGAGAGAGTGAAGAAAAAGAAAGCTAGTGAGCGAAAATGGGGTCAGAGGAGATTCAGAAAGGTCACATCAGGATATGGTGGATTCCCAAGGCCTAAGCCAGAAGGAAGAGAAAAACCAACAAAGAGAATCTCCCTGCGTTACAGATGCAAAGTCTGCAAGAAAGCTCACCAGAGACCATGCTTCAGATCAAAGAAGTTTGAACTTCAGGAGTGAATGATATGGCTGACGTACATACTGGAAAATTCATTAAAGTTAGATGCGCGGACTGCAGCAACGAGCAGATCGTTTTCAAAAACCCTGCCATGAACGTAAGCTGCAACGTGTGCGGTTCCACCCTTGTAAAATCAAAAGGTGGCGCTGGTGAATTGCGCGGAGAATTAATTGAGGTAGTTGATTAAGAATGGCCGCCCGCACTAGCGAATTCCCTGAAGAAAGCGAATTAGTCGTTTGCACAGTTCAAAGCGTTAAGAACTTCGGTGCTTTCGTATCACTTGATGAGTACGATAACAAAGAAGGTTTCATTCACATCAGGGATGTCGCTACTGGCTGGGTAAAATATATACGTGATTATGTCCGCGAAGGGCAGAAAATCGTGTGTAAAGTTCTTGGAGTAGACTCCTCGAAAGGCCACATTGACCTCTCACTTAAATCCGTCAATGAACATCAAAAAAGAGAAAAGATCCAGCAATGGAAAAATGAAAACAAGGCAGACAAACTTCTTGAGATTGTCGCTGAGCGTCTGGGCAGAACCAAGGAATCCTGCTATGATGAATTTGGCTATGATCTGATTGAAGTCTTTGGGACATTGTATGGCTCATTTGAACAGATAGCAGTACATCCAGAATCTCTTACAGAAGAAGGATTTGAAGGAGATTGGATGGATGCATTTGTAGAAGTTGCTAAAGAAAATGTAACCCCTTCACTCGTTCAAATCAGCGGTACACTGGAATTGGTTTGCCCCCTGCCCAATGGTGTGGATTACATCAAAGACGCTCTTATGGCGGGTATTGCAGCATCTACAGAACAAGTCAAGATACAGTATATAGGTGCTCCTAGGTACCGCGTTGTTGTGGAAGCAGTTGACTATAAGACTGCAGAAGAAGATATGAAACTCGTAACTGCAACTGTTGTGGATATGCTCAACTCGTCTGGAGGAAAAGCAGTATTCCACCGTGATGCTAAGTAATTTTTTTGGTGGAACATGAAAACGCAATTGAGGAAATGTCAGGATTGTTCTGAATACACGCTTTATGATATATGCCCTCGATGCGGGAAAAAGACAGACGTTCCAATTCCTCCCAGATACTCACCCGAGGACAGATATGGTGAGTACCGCAGACGATTGAGAAAAGAGTGTGGTGTTTATGGAAAAAATTAAATCAGTTATCCACGAAGAGCCCAATCTTACTGACCCGATCCTCATTGAGGGATTACCAGGCGTGGGCAATGTAGGAAAATTAGCTGCGGAGCATTTATTGGATCAGTTGAAGGCTGTAAAATTCGCTGACATCTACTCTGTTCATTTTCCTCCACAAGTAGTTCTTGATGATGACGGTGTTGCTAAGTTAGTAAACAATGAGATTTATTACTCAAAATCAGAAGACGGCAGCCATCCTGATTTGTTAATTGTCGTCGGAGACTTTCAGGGTCTTACTCCAGAAGGACAGTACGACATTTCCGACTACCTTCTTCAGGTAGCTATGAAATATAATGTTAAAAGAATCTACACTCTCGGAGGCTATGGAGTCGGTAAGATTCTTGACGATCCCAGAGTTCTCGGAGCTGCAACTTCTTTGGAATTAGTTGAAGAAATGAAGGAGAAGGGTGTTGTATTTTCTAAAGGGGAACCAGGTTCTGGAATAGTTGGTGCCAGCGGATTATTGCTCGGACTAGGAACGATCTATGGTATGGAAGCTGTCTGCTTGATGGGAGAGACTTCCGGTTACTTTGTAGATCCGAAAGGAGCCGAAGCAGTTCTCAGGATCTTAGCTTCCTTACTAAATGTTGAAATTGATTTCACAGATCTTGAAAGCAAAGCAGAACAAATCGATGAAATCGCTTCCAAACTTAAAGAAATGGAGACCCCTCAGCTTGATGAAGCTCCTCAGGAAGATCTCCGTTACATCGGATAAACAAGTTTGTAGTGCGGGTTACCGCATTACTTTTTCTTTCATTCTGCTGGCTTCCAGTAAATCAGTTTCATTTCGTTGAGATGATCGAAATGTACTATTCCGTCTTTTGTACAGGGCTCAAGCAGTTTTATAATAATGTCTTCAACATCTTTCTGTCCATATGCTTTAAATGCTGATTTTTCACGTTTTATTATCTCTGTTAGAGGAACATCTTGAATTATGCGAGTGTTGAACATCTCTAACTTGAACTCACGTCCGTTTTCTCTGAGCCAGTCTTGAACTCCTGTGCTTTTTCTGATGTCGTATGAATAATCTCGTCCAAGTTCTTTCCAGATTTTTTCATTTAGGTCATCTCCATGATTGGCATACCAAGACACGATGATGCAGCTTCTGCGAGCTGATCTTTCCATTCTTATCAGTGATTCTTCAGACCCGGAGCCGGGACATAGTGTTGCAATGCAGGCATCGTAGCCTTTTTTTGGAGTATATTTATTCCAGTCTGCCAAGAACCTTTCAACATTGGTGTATTCTTTTTCTTTTACAGACTTAAAAAGAATATCCAGCATATTTTCAGACGAATCCATGCATGTTAAAATTCTGACATTCGGCGCTAATCTTAGCGAATACGTTCCAGGTCCAGATCCTACTTCTAAAACAGAATAGTCTGGCTTTAGCACTTCTGTTTCAAATAAACGTTCGATTATTCTTTCAGGCATATCTCCCTGCTGAAACGATGTGTAATTGTCTGCATAATTGTTCCAGAATTCAATCACCTGCTGAGGAGTCATGTTCTCTCCTTGAAATGGTGCCTGTTTAGTCATTATATCCGCCTATTCCCGCCGGCACAAGCCCGTCATACTGTGGTTGATCTTTTTTCGGGACAACCAGCGGCTGCCCGTTGTAATCAAGCACATCGACGTCTATGCCGTATACTGTCTGAATGATTTCTGGAGTAATCACTTCCTTGCCGCCGTATGCGATCAACTCCCCATCTTTAATGAAGAGAAATTTATCGGAATAATATGTTGCCAGATTAATGTCGTGCATGGTCATTATTGTGCAGAGGCCGTGCTCTCTCACAACATGATTGATCATTCTCATCGTAATGTGTTGATTTGCTATGTCTAGATTATTCGACGGTTCATCAAGGATCAATAGTTTGGGTTCTTGAGTGATTGCCCTTCCGATCTGTACCTTTTGAAACTCTCCGCCGCTGATCTCATCCACGTATTTTAAAGAAAGATCACTCAATCCAAGTGATTCAATGACACTCCAGGCAATCTCCACATCTTTCTGTGTAGTTGCCCATTCAATATGCGGGCGTCTTCCTATGAGTATTGAATCAAACACCGTAATTCTGGAAGTGTATGTTTTCTGAGGAACATATGCAACTCTTTTAGCCAGCTCTCTTGAGGAGAGACTGAGAATGTCTGTTCCATCGATGATGATCTCTCCAGATGAAGGTCTGTGAATATTGCAAATGCATTTCAGCAGAGTTGTCTTACCTGTACCGTTTGGTCCTAATATGGAAATAATATTGTTGTGATCTGCATCAAAGCTTATGTCTTTGAGAATCTCCCTTTCATCATCATAAGCAAACCTTACAGACTTCACTTCAAGCAGGCTCATTTAGAACCTCCTTTTGCAGATATCAGTTTGCGGATATCGATCTTCTTTTTTCTGTATCCCCTGATCAGCAGGTACAGGAACAACGGTCCGCCCAGAAATGAAGTAATAATTCCTACTGGTAAAGTAAAGTCCATTAGATTCTGCCCGATGCAGTCTGAAACTAAGAGAATCAGAGCACCCATAAACATCGAGCCTGGCAACAGGTAGCGGTGATCGTTTCCTATCAGCCTTCTGACTATGTGCGGACCCAGTAAACCGATGAATGCAACTATGCCCATAAATGAAACGATTACTGCAGTCAGCAGGGCAGCGGCAAACAGAGACACCAATCTGAGTCTGTTTACATTTACTCCCAGCGAAGAAGCGACATCGTCTCCGACATCAAGTGCATTATAATCCAATCTATTGTAAAGGAAATAAACTATTATTATTAATGTAATTATAAAAATTAATCCGAGCTCTTCCCAAGTAGCCTTTCCCATTGATCCGAACTGCCAGAATACAATTGTCGAGAGTGCATATTCATTATACATGTATTGAAGAAAACTTATTCCGGCTGAGAAAATGGAACTCAGGGCGACTCCTGCTAAAACCATGGTCTCTGGACTTACCTTAGTAACTTTAACCAGCAGAATTATTACGCCGGTTGCTACCATTGACCATATAAATGCACTTATTGCGACTATGTATGGATCATTAATGGTAATTGTAGCTACACTCTGGCCGGTGATGATTCCTCCGCCAAGGAGTACTATTCCTACTGACGCTCCGAATGCAGCTGCATTTGACACTCCTAATGTGTATGGGGAGCCGAGAGGGTTCTTGAGTACACACTGCATAACTGTTCCAGATATGCCGAGTGCAAAACCAGCTAGAATTGCTGATATTATTCTTGGTATTTCTAGATCCCAAACTAAAATACTATCTGATGAATCATCTCTGTTAAATAAAATATTAAACAGGCTTGAGAAGGAGTTTAAGTCTGCGTTGATATACAGAACTACTAGAAATAATACTGCGATGGACAAAGCTAATGCTATTAGCACCAGCAGTTTCTTTCTATTGTGCTCTTTAAACTTCTCAATTCCTGATTTTTCCATGATATTACCCGTGGGGTAATCTCCCTAAGGGAGATTAGATCGTTTATTGGTAACTCATATTTCCGTTGGAATCTATAGATATTTCACCATAGATTGGGTTCTTCTTTGCTACCTGATACATAGAATTCATATCTTCAAAGATGGTCGTTCCTTCTTCTGGTAGCGGAACAGTATATTTACTAAATTCGGAAATATTGCGGTTTGATTCATGAGTTCCAAAGAATAGATCATAGACATGGTCAATCTTTTCATTCATCTGGGACTCAGTGATTACAGAGTCACCGTAAGCATACCTTAGTATTTGATATGCATCAATGAATACGCTTTCATAGTTAATTCCTGTCCAGATATATGGGGCGATGAGATATGCATCGTGACCCTCAAACATTTTCAGAATTCCCAGAGACGTATTATCATTGTTGGCGGAATATCCCGAAGCATCGACGAAAAGAATTGTATCTTCTTTAATACCGTTTTTAATTGTTGAGGCCGAATATTCTTTGACTCCCGACCCATCATAATCAGCAGATCCACCAATGATATTTGTTACATTAGCAAGTTCAAAAGGCAGGTAGTATGAAAGTGATGAGTTGATACCATGAGCTCCGTTATATGATACAGATCCGATGTAAGCGGTTTTCTTTTCAGTTACATTTCCAGATATGCTTTTAAGATCATTTACAATCTCTTCAAAAGCGGCTTTTAATTCATTTCCTCTTTTTTCTTGTCCAAGGGCTTTTGAAAGAATGTCTATCTGTTTGTTTAAGTCATCAGTGATGGCGAATGTTTTTGAATCAAGGAATGTGTAAATGTATCCAATTGCAAGTGTGTTAATACCAGCTTTTTCTATTGCTGCCATTTCGTTACGGTAATCTGTGTAAAATCCAACAGGAACTACCATAATTGATGGTTTAAGTTCAATTATTGTCTTCACGTCGTCGGAAGTAATAGCACAGTTAGAATGCGTGAAGTATTTCCTTGCTGGGTCATCATTTGTTAACTTTGCAGAATCTGCTCCATCAATATTGACTTCTGCACGGCCGACATACATGAATGTTTTTCCTAAGTAGTTAGTCATATCATTCTGATCCACCATAACACACTTGTCAGCCAGTCCGAAATAAGTCATCCATCTAAAGCTGTCTTGGCCTACAGCAACTATGCCATTGTCCAAGTTGTCCACAGGCACAATTTCCTGCCCGGCAAAATCAGTATTTGCAGTGTTAGGTTCATCATTTTCAGAGCCTGAAGTGAAGAAATATACTCCAACGCCCGCAACTACAATGACTGCAACAATGATAATTGCCGCAATACTTTTTTGTATCTGCATATTCTAGACAACACATTCAGGTAGATAATACATATCTAAGAATCATAATAAATAAAGGCAGATATGTGACAGGTATGGGCAATTATGGATAGATTTAGACATCATTTTTCTGTGCTTCCGTCTGCTATTAGAACGCTGAATCTTACGATCAAAAAACCTATGCCCGATGGAAACGAATTTATATCAATTCACAGATGGGGGAACCAACTCCCGACTTAGCTCAGTCTGGCTAGAGCGGCTGACTGTAGTGGGTTCCCGGTACGTCCGGTTCCTCAGCCGCTGATATCAGCAGGTCCCCGGTTCAAATCCGGGAGTCGGGACCATTTTTCATAACAATCTTAATTAATCCAATCATATTGTCCTTTTTTAATGACAATCGGTGTACTCCTAGCTCTGATTGTTTTCTTCGTGGATATTCTCCTCATTCTGGTGTTAATTACCCTAGAAGGAAACCGGAAATCAGCGTTAATATGGATCGCAGTGCTAGCGTTCATGCCGCTTGCTGGATTCATACTATATCTGCTATTCGGGCAGACATTCTATCGTAAGAAATGGTTTGAAGTTAAGGGAATGCCTGAAGATGAGATCAAAGAGCTCAATGATAAAGTTATATCTCTTATCGATGAAGGAAAAAAGTATGTCGATGATCCGCTTGATAAAGAGTATCTCGATGTGGCAGCCACGATGATGCGTGCAAATGCCAGTTTTTACATTGATGATAACAACATCACGCTGTATCTGGACGGAAATGAAAAGTTCAAAGATCTTTTTGAAGACTTAAGGAATGCCAAGACCTTCATCCACCTCGAATATTACATCGTAAGAGATGACGTTCTTGTCAATGAGATGATGGATATCCTGATCGGAAAGCTGAGCGAAGGTGTTGAAGTAAGATTAATGATTGACGCCATCGGCATGAACAGCGGTCCGAAGACCAGAATAAAAGAATTTGAGAAAGCAGGTGGAGAATTCTCTCTATTTCATAGCCTGCCGACAGTTCTATTCAGTCCAAGGAAGAACAATAGGAATCACCGTAAGATTGCTGTCATTGACGGAAAAGTCGGTTATGTCGGAGGATATAACATCGGCGACGAGTATCTGGGAAAAGGCCCCTTTGGTTTCTGGAGGGACACTGGTACACGCGTAATTGGAAATTCTGTGGCTGTACTGAACATGAGATTCTTCATGGACTGGAAGTATGCTACCAAAAAGAACATCGAGGTCAGTGCTAAATATTTCCCGCCCTGTGGAAACCGCGGTTCCGATAAGATGCAGCTGGTTTCCGGCGGTCCCGATACTAAAAATAATCCAATTCAGAAAGAGTATCTCAAACTGGTAATGCTGGCCAAGGAGACAATCTATATTCATACTCCCTACTTAGTGCCAGATCAGACTCTAAAGGACACGCTTGAATTAGCAGCTCTTTCCGGCATAGATGTCAGAATCATCATTCCTGACAGGGTTGATCATGCTTTCGTTTACTGGAGCAGCCTGTACAATGCCCACCTGATGATGAGAAACAGTGTCAAAGTCTATCAGTATCATAGAGGGTTCGTTCATTCCAAGACAATTGTCGTTGACGGTAAATACTGCTCGATCGGTTCCGCCAATCTTGATGAAAGAAGTCTCAAGCTGAACTTTGAGACGAACGCCATGATCTATTCTGAAAGAATAGGCGAACAGATGAAACAGGCGTTCTTAGACGATCTTCAATACTGCACTCTGTATACTGAAGAACAGTATCAGTCCAGGACTCTGAAAGAAAAATTCAAGACATGTATTTCAACAATGATGGAAAGTCTTCAGTGACTTTCCGTCTTTTCAACTTTTTTGAAACTGTCAATATAATGTTTTACTCTTACCATATTTTGTTTGTAATGAATTTCCAGCGATGAGGGGATATGCTGGAAATAATACGGCGACATCGAGGCGCCCATGGCAATTTTCATTTTGGTGTTTTTCTCAGTCCCTATGACTTTATTATTTCCTTTTTTGATGTTATCCAGAAACTCATCAACGCTATCTGCTTTAGATGAAGTTACTACATTGCCGACTTCGCAGAGCATGTGTCCGTCAGTCCCGCCGGTGCAGCCGATGTGATATTTTCTTGAGTACTGCAAAGCGTCCAGGTTTGATTGCCTCTTCATGCCGCTGCAGATGACCTCATAAGCATCAATTCTTGAGGCTGTGTCTTCTGTCAGATACTCCCTGTTGATACATTTCTGCATTCCTTTGTTAAACATGAAGTAACCCATCGGATGAGCGGCAGAGATCACACAGTTTTCTTTCTCCAAAGAGTCTATGATTTCCAGAGTGTTCATCCTTATTGCAAGGCAGGGATTGCTCTGAATCTTGTATCTGATATTCCGTTCCCAATATGTATACAGATCTTTTTCATCGTAAAAATACACGAGAATATGCGGGCCATCCCAGGCGCTGATCTCTATTCCCGGGATCACGAACGTTGAACATCTGCTGTGAAATGCCTCTTTGACTCCGCCGATTAAATTATGATCGGTGATTGCCAGACCTACTTTCCTTTCACCTGCCAACTTCAAAGCTTCTTTAACATCCGTCATGGAATCTGAGTAGCGGGTATGGAAATGCATATCGGCAGACATCATTCCCATTTTATCCAATGAATCCCAGTCTGGGACTTCAAATCTGACTTCAGGTTCACTCATAATCTGCAACATTTTCGCCTCTGAGTAGGTCGTTCAATCAACTCTTTCTAAGTATTAACGAGTTTCTTCAACTTTTTTCACTCTGTTATTTAACTCTGTTTTCTATAAACATTTGTACAGCATAATCTTGAAATTCTCACAGTCCGCTCAGAGAATACCTAAGATTATAACCTACTCCTGACATACAAGGGTTATGGATATGACCGACATCTCGAATGTGGTTACTGATTATATTCTTGAGATCGTCCTTATCTTGGGAGGTCTCTTAGCAGTCATAATCGCAATCCAGTATGTTAGGAAGAAAGAGTCCTTTTCATACAAGGCTTTGACCGCATTGGGATTTATTTTTGGAATATTGATGGTTATCGTTGCATTGGTTGATTATCAGGACTGGGCCCTCAGCACAGCGCTGATTGTTGCCATTGCAGGATTTGCCTTGCTTATCAGACCGATAAGGAACGTTCATATTTCTCCCTTATTTGCACTTCTGGTAATGGCCATTGTATACATTTCCCTGGGAACACTGACCACTTTAGGCGGCATAGATGTTTCATTCTTGGCTGAAGGATGGCCGAGGATAATTGTGGCATTCGTAATCGGTGCCATCTTCTATATGCTGTTCAATTTTGCTGAATCAATCATTAAAATGTTCGGCAAGGCCTTGAACTGGTGGCCCTTACTGTTCATACTTGGTTTAGTGTGCATTGCAGAAGGAATCTGTGTCTATTTTGGATACGGTTCTGTATATGACTTAATTCTGCCTTACCTGCAGAACTAAACTTTTTAGTTTGATTTACTTCGGGCAGCTTCTATGCTGTCCATCTTTATTTTAGAATTTGATGCTTTTATTTATTGAATCTTTGGTCTTTTTCATAATTTCAATCAGGGTGTTGAGCTCTTCCGGCGATAGGTCTGAAAAGAGATTATCGATCGATGACTCAAACTCATGTTTTGATTTTATGGCCAATTCTTTTCCTTTGTCTGTTAAAAATACATTGTACTTTTTGCTGTTCATGCTCTTGCGGTCGTCCGCTACAATTCCTTTTTCCCTCAGCTCTGAAATCATCCGCGTCGTGTTAGATTTGTCAGTACCAGTCTGCTCAGTGAGCTCTTTCATAGTTGCATTTCCTCTCTGAAACAGGGTAATAAGATACGGAAGATAGCATGCCTTCAGATCATACTGCTTGAGAATCTCTGCAGACCTCTGCGTAATGTCTTTAGATATTGCATGCACGTATGACGGGAGAAACATCTTCCATTCAGGAATCATCTCTTCATCTGGCAATATACTCACCCCTACTTCTAAACTACATATTTCATGAAGGAAACCAGGGCTTTCGCCCTGATTGGTTTTTCAGAGAGATAACTCTCTGAAATGGTTTATTGATTTTCCTTCTCAGCGTTTTCTGAACTTTTTTCCTCTTTAACGCTTACAATCGTTTCAGTCTTCAGGAACAGCGCTATGAACGCTACTAGTATAATGAGGATTGCAGCCACCAGGAATGTAAGTGCAATTGCATCGCCGTAATCGCTTACAATCGTTTGCACATAGCCAGGCCCGAACCGTGTCAAAATTTCCCCGATGTGATTGAGAATTGAAGTGCTCATGGGAAATCCTGCCTCTGAAAGACCTGGAATGGCATTCAGCTTCTGGACAAACGCTGTTGAGATGATCGTGGCGAACAGCCCGGTAGCCATTGTACCCCCTATGTTTCTGAATAAGTTGATTGTGGAGGTAACCATCCCCATTTCCTTTCTTGAAGAATTGTTCTGCACTAGGATCATAATCACAGACATCACACAGCCGAATCCGAAGCCGCAGATGAACAGCGAGAGCAGAAGGAACCATAAATCGCTGCCGTTGTGCAGGTAGCTCATCATAACCAGGCCGACAAAGGAGAATACCGGTCCGGCTACCAGCCAAGGTTTGTAACCCGTGCGGTTCAGCAGGGCTCCGCTGGAAATAGAAGTTATCATCATGCCGGCTACGAGTGCTAAGGTGACATAGCCTGATTCTGTTGGTGTATAACCCATAATCATCTGCAGGAAAACCGTGATGAATGTCAGCACACCCATCATCGTCATTCCGAAGACAAAGATCATCACGCTGCTGCTGACCATGACCTTATTCCTGAAGATCTGCGGATTCATTACTGGATCCTTTACTTTGTGCTCAATTTTCACGAATGCGAACAGCAGTATGACGGCAATCGCCACCATCACCAGCGTCTCAATGCTGATCCAGGCGAAATCGTTGCCGGCCCAGGTGAAGAGAAGCAGGATATCCGCAATGAAGACGCTCAGAACGCCGATTCCCGTGTAGTCGATGTAGGGCTTTTCCTGAACATCGATTGAGGGAAATTTCGCAGCTGTCAGAGCGATCATTACCAGACCGATCGGAACATTGATGAAGAAACACCAGTGCCAGCCGACGCTGTCGGTTATAAGTCCTCCGAGCAGAGGTCCGATAGCCGAGCCGATGGCAAAAATTGCACCCAGCATCCCCTGAACCTTTCCTCTTTTTTCCGGAGGATATAAATCCGCTACCGTTGCAGTAGCTACCGGGATTAACGTTCCTCCTCCGAAACCCTGCAGCGCCCGGAATGCAATGAGTTCAACCATATTCGTTGACAGTCCAGCCAGTACGGAGCCGGCTAAGAAAAGTACAATTCCTACTAGTAAGAGAGGCTTCCTTCCATAGATATCAGACAATTTTCCTGATATGGGGATAAGGATAGTCTCGCAGAGCATGTATGCAGTTATAGCCCATGAGTAAAGATCCATCCCGTTGAGGTCTTCAGCAATGGTCTTCAGCGCAGTTGATACGATTGTACCGTCCAAACAGGCGACGATCATACCCAGCGCCAAGCCCACCATGATCATATTGCGGGTTTTAGGGTCGATATTCGAGCTGTTGACTGATGTTCTTGCATTTTGAGTCATTCAACATCTCCAATGTTACGTTGAGGTCTCAACAAATGTTGGTATATAAAGATGTTGATAGATCAACAAACACTGATACTGCTTAATTCAGTTGGGGGTACTCTCCCCCGTAGCAACCATAAAGTAAACACATGCTCATTCCTGCTTTAGAATTTTGATAAACAGTTCAGGTGGAGCATATGACTAATATCTCAATGGAAGAGGCTGTTCGGCTGTGCAAGGAAGGAGAAAAACTTCTGTCGGAAGAGAAAAAAGCCGTAGTTCACAAACGGCTGAAGGCGCTGGTATCATACTCTAAAAATCACTCTGCTTACTTCAGAAGGCTGTATTCTGACATTGATGTGGATAACTTCTCCTTGGAAGATCTTCCACCAGTTACAAAATCAGAATTGATGAAATGCTATGAAGACTGGGTTACAGATTCTGATATTACTTATAATAATGTTGTTGAATATGTCAACAGCCCTGTTGAAACACGCGGTTCGTATCTTGGAAAATATGCTGCCCTGATGACCTCTGGAACATCCGGAACCCCTATGCCTATGGTCAGAGACTCTTATCATAATACCATCCACGGTGCTCTTATCCAGACTCGATTTCTCAGAAATGTAGATCAGCACATACTCGATCCAAGATATAATAAATTAGCAACTATTATTTTTACTGATCAGACAGTCTCATCTTACTCTTCATTTTTGAAAATAAAGACAATGAATCCAGAGTACAGCGCCAATATGCTAGCTATTTCTCTGCAAGAAGGGAGTGAAAACATAATCAAGAAACTCAATGACTTTCAGCCTGATTTTCTCAGTGCATACCCTTCAACAATCGGACCTTTAATCAGCGCCGCAGAGGAAGGAAGATTATCAATCCATTTGAAATCCATTGGTTTTTCTGCAGAAGTCTTGTCTCCTGAAACACGTTGCAGAGCAGAGATGGCTTTTAACTGTCCAGTTTTGAATAATTACTGCAGTACAGAAGGCGGAGAAGTAGCTATGGCTTGTAAATTGGGAAATCTACACATAAATGACGATTGGATCATAATTGAACCAGTGGATAAAAATGGTATGCCAGTCAAAGACGGGGAATGGTCTGAAGGTATATATGTTACGGATCTTACAAATTATGTACAGCCAATAATCCGTTATTATATGAATGATAGTGTAAAGATTAGCAGATCATGTAAATGTGGGATAAATCTTCCCATTATGGAAATAAACGGAAGGGTTCTGGAAGATATCCAGATTGAAGGAAAAAGATTGTCAGGACTTGTAATATTACATAGTCTCCATGAAGTGAAAGATCTTTATACCTATCAAGTAGCCCATGTCTCTGAGGGATGTTTTGAACTAAGAGCAGAGTTTGCCAATGGTGCAGATAAGGAAAAAATTCTAAATGATTTCCGTAGAGACCTTAATGAATATCTTCTTAATAATGGATGCAAAGAAGTTACTGTTAAGCTGAGTGCAGAACCTCCCAAACACAGCATGAAAGGCGGCAAAATCAAAGAGTTTGTAAGGGAGTTTTAATTTTCATACTGTAATAAACTGTGATATCTATGGATACAACTCTGACCTATGCTGCATTGGAAGCTTTTTCCATATTGCTGTTCGGCATCTTTTCTCTGCTGATGGTAAATGGAACTCTGAAAAGAAAGCATTCCATCGAAAAATCTCTGTCCATCTTTATCATATTGTTTATTATTTCATATATATTACTGATACCTCTGAGACTATATGCAGATCAATTTTCTGCAGATCAGGAAATTGATTTCTTCAGCCGACAGATTAATCTGACTAATGTAGTCAACATGCTGGCAGAATTATCAGCGATTTTAATCATGACTTTATTTGTCTACTTGACAGTCCTGAAGGAGTATGAAGGCAAAACCTCTGCTAAACTTTTCGTGGCATCTTTCGCAGTGCTCATTGCTATGATTATCTGTACATTTTTCAGTGACTATGCAATGCTAGCATATAACAATATGACAGGTGAGACTGATGCTTTAAAACAAAAGACGGTTTATGCAATTCTGCAGGCTGTTCTTTTAATAATCATATCTCTGGCATATAATTTCCTTATTAAAAACAAAGTCAGAAAGCTAATTTCTGACACAAACGGAGAGATGGCTCATTTTATTGCCGTTCCGATTCTCAGCTACATTACTTTCATCGTGGTCTACTGTGCCTGGTACATCGGCGATTATACCATCAGAGAGACTATGAACATTCAGTATGTCATCACTTCTCTTGCGTTGCCGATCATATATATCCTAATATTCAGGCTCATTTTTACTGAGATCTCTGCAGCAGCAGAGTCAATGAAGACTGAGACTGAACTCAACGCCGCAAAGCTGATACAGACTTCAATTCTTCCGCAGTTGCATTTCAACGGCAAAAAGAGCATAAGCCTTTCATCCATGATGGTTCCTGCTAAAGAGGTTGGAGGAGACTTTTATGATTTCTTTGAACTTGAATCGGGCAAGATCGCGGTCATGATCGCCGACGTGTCTGGAAAGGGCATACCGGCAGCTTTGTTCATGATGCATGCACATTCAATCATCAAAAACAATATTATTCTGACGAACTCTCCGGCAGAAGCTTTGTCAAAATCTAACCTGCAGTTGCTGGAAAACAACGACTCCTGCATGTTTGTCACAGTCTTTGTTGCCACACTTGATCTAAAATCAGGAATATTTACATATGCTAACGCGGGCCATAATCCGCCGCTTATCAATAACGAATCTTTAGAATATCTGAATGTTAAAAAGCAGCCTGTGCTGGGAATTATTCCCACAACCTATGAAGACTCTGAAGTAGTTTTGTCTGATGGTGCCGTCGTATTTCTCTATACTGACGGGGTAACCGAAGCAATGAATGATGCCGGCGAAGAGTACGGTACTGACAGGTTGTTAAATCTGCTGAAAACTTCTAGTGTGATGGACATGAAAGAGTTGGTGGACTTGGTGAATTCAGAGGTTAACTCATTTTCCAAACAGCCGCATGACGACGTTACGATGGTAGCGCTGGAATACACGGGCTCGTCGACAAAAATATCTATGCCTGCTGAAAAAGAATCACTCATAACTTTGCAGGATTTGATCTCTGAAACATTGAAAACAGGTGATGCAAAGCTAAAATCCACCATACTCGTGGCAGTCGAGGAGGTCTTCATAAACATCGTCAGTTATGCTTATCCCGATTCAAAAGGAATGATCTGCGTGGAATTTGCTGCCGATGATGAATTCATAATACAATTCAAAGACCGCGGCACACCTTTTAATCCTTTAAAGGCCGATGATCCAGATCCATCTTTGCCTCTGGAGAAACGGTCAGAAGGCGGGTATGGCATCTATATGATTAAGAGCTTTATGGATTCTGTTTCTTACTCAAACGAAGACGGCTTGAATATATTAACAATGATGAAAAAGTTATAGTAAGTCTCATATTGCTTTAGAGTTATTTCCGCCTGCTTATGAATATTATCAAGTTATCCAAAGGAGACAGCCTGCTGATTTCTGTAGGAGGAAGACTGGATACAATCACCCATATGGATTTCGAAAAGGAGCTGGACGCAATACTCTCGAAAGATATGGACGGTGTTAAAAGCATGACTCTTGATTTTGCCACTCTTGAATACATATCCAGTGCAGGCCTCAGGTCCCTACTTAAGCTTCAAAAAGATCTGAACAGCAGAAACGTCACGCTCATCATCACAAATCCCAACGATCTCGTTACAGATGTTCTGAGCATAACAGGCATCGACCAACTGATTAAGGTGGACACATAATATGGAATTCATAAATATGCGTGTTTTGTCTGATCCGCATTCTATTCCCGTTGCTCAGGCGGCAATAGCGAATGTGGCGGAACTGTGCGGCATATCTAAAAAAGACATCAGCAAGCTGGAAATCGCGCTTGAAGAGGCGATGCTTAATATAATCACCTTTGGATTTCCTGATCAAAAAGACGCATATTTCAACGTCTCTGTAAACATCTCCGACATGGATTTTGAGATTATCATTCATGATCAGGGAAAACCATATGACTTTGAGAATGTAGGCGACGATCTGTCATCTTCGGCAGGAATCAAGCTCATGAGAGGCCTCACAGACGGAATAATCTTCAAGAATCTGGGAGGGAAGGGCAGAGAACAGCATCTGATCAAACATCTGACTGCTCTGCCTGAATATACCAAAAGTCCAGTGGAAGAAAAAGTCTGTGATTTAGGGGATCTGCAGTTTGACATACATCCGCTCCGCAGGGATGAAGCCATTGAAGTGTCGCAGTGTGTTTATGATGAGTTCGGATACACCTATCCTTCTGAGGTAGTATATTATCCAGAGCAGTATTATGAGGCATGCCAGAAGCACGATTACTTTTCTTTGGTTGCTACTGCTCCCAATGGTGAAATTGCCGGGCACCTAGCACTGATCTTTTCTCCCCATTTTCAGGGCATTGCGGAAATGGGTATCGGCGTGGTGAAAAAGAAATTCAGGAACTATTCCCTGATGAGCAAGCTTACTGATGAGATCATCAGAATTGCAGAGAATAAATTCAAACTCAATGCACTGACTGCACAGCCTGTTGTTTATCATCCCTATACACAGAAGATCTGCAATAAAACAAACTTCACTGCCTGCGGCTTTGTTCTGCATTACCTCAACTACGATCTTGTAACCACCTTTGACGATGTGGGCGACAGGGGCAATGTGGCTGTGGCTTTCCGCGTATTCAGGGATGAATTAAAAGAAATTTATGTACCTCAGGAAATAAGGGAAATGGTTTCATTTATTGTTTCTCTTTCTAATTTGAAGCGAAACGTTTCAGATGGTGCTGTTCCTGCAGAAGGCTCTCTAAGTGAAGTCATTACAGACATCAATCAGAGAATGAAGATCGGGAAAGTATTCATTGAGCGTGCCGGAAGCGACATTCAGGCTACTCTAAAAAATTCACTTTTAGCAACTAAACGAGAAAAATGTGCTGTTGTGGAGCTGTTCATAAACATGTCTGATCCCTGTGCTCCCTTTACATATGAAAAAGCAAAAGAGTTTGACTACTTCTGCACGGGAATCCTTCCCTGCACTCAGAATGGAGACTATCTGACAATGCAGTGTCTCCTCAGCGATGTGGTTGATTATGACGCTCTGCACACAATCGAGCCGTTTACAACATTAAGCAGCTATGTGCGCGGACTAGATCCAAATGAAGGTTGATATTCATGGACTATCATATTAGAAATCTCAGTGACCCGGATGTTTTGCCTCCCGGTAAAAATCTCTCGGCTCTTTCGGATCTGTGGGCCTCTCCAGATCCTTATGTTTACGATGATGAACTGTTTGTCAAGGCTATTAAACAGTGTCTTTCCAGGCACATTGAAAAGAATGACTTTTACCATGACTGGATGTCAAGAAATAAATTTTCAGTCAATGATCTCAACAACATTGGCGACATCGCCAAGATTCCTTTTCTCCATGCTAACTTTTACAAGACACATGTTGTCAAAACGGCTCATGACGAGGACATTGCCATTACCTTGACATCGTCGGGAACTACCGGACAGAAAAGCCAGATGTTCTTCGATAACTGGACGATTTTTGCTTCAGACAAGTCTGCGGACATGGAGGCCGGCAGGCTGGGAATGATTACCGATGAGCCGACGAATTTTCTGCTGTATTCCTATGAACCAGCCGAAGGCGTGAATGTCGGAACGCTGAGAACAAGGCAGATGATGCGCAGATACGCAAAGGAAAATGAACTGGTCTATGCTTTGAAGTATACAGGCAGCGGACACGAATTTGATCTCTTTGGATGCATAAATGCTTTGCTGAGATTCGAAAGGAAAGGTCTGCCCGTGAGACTTCTTGGATTCCCGGCATTCCTTTATTTTACACTGGAAAAAATGAAAGATATGGGTTATCCACCTCTGAAGCTTAACCCGAAATCATTGGTGATGATGGGGGGAGGATGGAAGGGTTTTGTCGACAAGCAACTAAGTCCTCCGGAATTCCGTGCATATATCAAAGAAAGATTAGGCCTGGACGAATCCCGCTGCCACGAGAGCTACGGAGCTGTGGAGCACGGAGTCGCTTACATGGACTGCGACAACCATCATTTTCATATTCCTACCTACAGCCGTGTTTTGATCAGAGATGTGAGAACGCTCGAAGTTCTTCCCTACGGCAAGCCCGGCTTTCTGAATGTCATCAGCCCGATAAACACCGGTGTGCCGGTGGTCAGTCTTCTGCTCGGCGATCTGGCCGTTCTGCATGAAGGAGAGAGCTGTGGGTGCGGAATAGACGCTCCCTGGTTTGAGATTCTGGGAAGAGCCGGAACGACTAAAAACCGCAGCTGTGCCATTGCCGCTGCAGAACTCTTGAGGAAGTGATACATTGATGCATATTTGGAGAGGCCTAGTGATTGATGATGGGGATTTATTACTTAACATACATAAACTTCCTGAAGAGATCAACGAAACTCTGCAGGAATCCTTGAAAACCGAAGACGTTCTTGATGCCTGCGAATATCTGGCTAGTGTAATGCTAGAATATAAAGATGAAAGAATGAAGGCTGCTTTGGCTGCCGACGGCTGTGAGAACCCCCGGCAATTCGTAACCGAATTAGCTCATAATATTTCTAGAGAGTCTCTGACAACGAAACTTTACGCTGAACTCGGTACCGACAGGCCTTTTGAGATCAGAAGAGTCAACTATAAATCTCAGAATTTTGAGGCCTGGAGCCCGATGGGTGTTCTTGTGCACATAACTGCCGGAAACTCCCTGATCGTTGCACCGATGGCTGCAGTAGAAGGTCTTCTGACTGGAAATATCAACATCATCAAAGTGGCAAGCAATATTGGTTCCTTTGCCGCCTGGTTCTTTTCTGAGCTGAGTATGTATTCAAACATTTCCAAGTTCATTTACATGCTAAGGGTGTCTTCAAAGCAGACGGAGATAATTTCTGAAATAATCTCCAACGCTGATTGTGTGAGCGTGTGGGGTGGCGAAGATGCCGTCTCAGCCATCAGGGAAATGACTCCTAAAGGGATACCGATTGTTGCCTGGGGCCATAGGATAAGCTTTGCATATGTCACACCTGGTGCCATGGAATCTGCCGTGGATGGACTAGTGCAGAGCATATGCCGCAATGAGCAGCAGTCCTGTTCCAGCCCGCAGTGCGTTCTCATTGATACTGACAATAAATCCGATGTTGACCTTTTTGCCAAAATGCTCGGCAGAGCTCTTGATTCCTGCAACATACCTCAGAATCCTCCTGATATTGCGCAGAGCGCAGAGATAACCACTGTTACTGAGCTGCACAAATCTGATATTTACTTCAATGAGGGGGACATCATCGAGGCAGACGATCACACCTACAGGCTGCTGATCTGCTATACGCCTAAGTTCATGCCGTCTCCGCTTTTCCGTACAGTCTGGATTTCGCCGATGCCGCACAGTGAAGTTATAATGCGCCTAAGGGGCATGAGGCAGTATCTGCAGACTGCGGGTTTGTGCTGCAAGCTCGATGAACTTGCTATGCTTACCGACTTACTGTACAGGGCCGGGGTTACCCGTGTGACTCCCGTTGGATCTATGAGCATGAGCTACACTGGAGAACCGCATGACGGAATGTTTGCTCTGCCGAGATTCCTCAAAAGAGTGTCTATGCGCACCGAACTTCCTCTTACCGGAATTCTGAACTTTTCAGAACTGAAAGAACCTGAAACTCGGAATTATAAAGGAAAAATCCAGGGCAAGGCAGATTATCCCCCCGTGCCGGAAAACGGCACCAGAGTGCTTATGAAAAGTGGCGGAACCACCGGGGATCCGGTATTCTGCAGCTATACGCAGAATGACTTTGACAGATACATCTTAGAGCCGTCTATTGAAGCTCTGCTGTCCTGCGGTCTAGACCCTGACAAAGATGTGCTTGCCGATGTTCTCAAATGCGGAAATCTCTATGGCGGAATGAACTGTTTTGTTTCTGTTTTTGATAAAATGAATGCACCGCATCTGAGCATAAGCGGCCTGGATAATTTCAGCATGGTCGGGGACTTCATGATTAAAGGAAAGGCCACTGCTATTCTGGGAGCCCCCAGTTACATTCTCAGGCTGTTTGAAGAAAATGCTGAGAAATTTAAGAAATATGGAAAAATTAAAAAAATATTCTTTGCCGGCGAGCACATGTCCGACGGGCAGAAGGAATACTTAAAATCTTTCGGTCTTGAAATAATTGCACCTCTGCTTTACGGTGCCAATGAAACCGGCAGCATGGGTATATCCTGCGGATACTGCCCTCCTGGAGTCTATCATGTTTGTTCTGATATCCAGCATCTGGAGATTCTCAAGATGGACGAGGATAAGCCGGTTGAAAATGGTGAAATCGGCAGACTTATCTTTACGGGATACAGGAGAGAAAACGGCCATACTGAAAGGTATGAAATCGGCGACACCGGACGCTGGGTCGAAGGAGAGTGCCAGTGCGGCAGAAAACAGCCGAGGTTTGAGCTGTTAGGCAGATACGGCGATATCATCCGTATGGGAGGGACTTTCTTTAATTATCAGAAAATAGGAAAAATCCTTTCTGATGAGTTAAACTACAGCGGCAGGCTGCAGCTTATTCTGGAAAGAAAAGGCCTCAACGAAAAGATGATATTCTGCATGGAGAACATCTCCATATCATCTGAAAAACTCACGAAAATCCTGTTAAACAGCGGATACGACTCATTTACGAAGACTGTGCCTACAGGCTTGGTGGAAATCGAGGCCAGAGTACTCTCTCCAGATGATTTCATCATCAACAATGTAAGCATTAAACTCAAGTCTGTGATTGACAGGCGCTGATGTCATGTTAGAACGCAACCCCTATCTGGTCAACAAAGCATTCCGCACCTACCTAGTAGCTACAGTGTTAGCCTCAATGGCTTTGTCCCTGGGGGTTGTTATCGACGGTGTCATTGTTGGAAATCTTCTGGGTCCAGACTCTCTTTCCGCCATTAACCTGACATCACCGCTCATACAGCTGCTGAGTGCCATCACTGTTCTGATAAACGTCGGCGGAGCTACACTGGCTGCAATATTCATCGGCCGCAGCAAAACCGAAGAGGCCTCAAAGATTTTTACCACTTCAGTAATAATCAATTTAATTGTTGGAATTATTATAACAATCCTCGGAACAGTGTTTATAGATGAAATAGTCTCAGTGCTCTGTTCCGATGCTTCTCTGGCTCCGCTGGTAAAAGATTACGCTTCGGTAGTATTGTTCAGCAGCCTGCTGTATATGTTGCTGCCGGGAATCTGCGTTTTCGTAAGAACCGACAGCAATCCAAAACTGGCTACCGCTGCTTTAGTCATTGCAAACATTGTGAATCTGTGCCTGGATATAGTTTTCATAGAATACATGAATCTGCATGTGGGAAGTTCTGCTATCGCCACAGCTTTAGGATATCTTGTAGGAGTCTGCATTCTTCTCATACACATCAGGAAAAAAGAAAGAGTTTTCAAACTCAACTTTTCAGGGCTCAAATATGCTGGATCGATATTTGCAATGGGGGCGCCGGTGGCTCTGGCATCTGCTCTCATGACGGTCCGCCTCTTTGGAATGAATTCGATCGTTCTCCAGTACTTCGGTGCGGACGGCGTGAGTGTCATGGCTGTCTGCCTGAACCTGATGATGATCGCATCAATGTTTATCGGCGGAACTGCTCAGACCATGCAGCCTATCGGAGGGGTCCTGCAGGGCTCTGAAGACTATAAAGGGATGAATCTGGTCATCAGAGCGGCCACTAAAGTTCTCATACTCTGTCTAGCAGTGCTGGTTTCGCTCATCTTCCTATTTCCGGGTGCATTTGCTTCGTTCTTCGGTCTGACTGATCCAGCACTTATGAGCTTCGCAGAACCGGCATTAAGAATATTCTCTCTCTGCCTGCCTATATATGGCATCAATTACATGCTGATGATCATCTATCAGATACAGGGACATAAGAAACTAGCTTCGGCAGTATCTTCCGCGCAGGCACTGATGGTTGTAGTAGTCGCTCTCCTTCTGGTTCCTGCAGATAATGATCTTATATGGGCTTCATTTGCAATTGGAGAACTGATTGTACTAGCTGGCACTGCAACAGCCGCTTATATCATCCATAAAAAACGCGGTCTTACTGCGTTCACCCTGCAGAAAACAGTTCCAGAAGGTGCTCTCATGTTTGATGTTTCTATGAAAGGGGACGGCAGCGACATGAAACCAATGATGGATGAGCTTCACTCCTATCTGGTTTCCAGCGGCCTTCCTTCTTCTATGACAAATCGTATCGAACTGTGCTGCGAAGAGCTGACTCTGAATGTTATTGAGCATGGGTTGAATGAGTCTAAAGATCATTATCTGGATATAAATGTCAAAGAGAATGAAGATGGAATTACGATCACAGTAAAAGATGACGGTCCGACATTTGATCCGATTAAATATGACGGAGATGGAAAAGGCCTTCTTCTTGTCAAAGGAATCTGCTCATCAATCAACTATTCCAGAGCGATGGATCAGAATTTAGTTACTGTCAAAATACTGCGTTCATAATCACTTGAATATTGCAGTTATGCATATCCTCTGGACAAATTACGCTAGATGTGCATAGTTTACAAAATGTGATTGATTATATTGATTTAGCGGGTTTATGCACCCGCTAAATCTTTCATACGTAGTCTTTTGCTTTGGCGTAGTTAATGAAAAATACACAATTTCATATCTTCCAGCATGACTTGTATTGTTGCATCATACATCAGAAGCGGAATCGTTGTCGCAGCCGACAGTCTGAGCACCGTTCACGGAGAGAGGTTTATAGATGGTCAGCGAACAATCGAAAGGGGTCTGTTTTCAACATATGTCGATAAGATCTATCAATGTCCAAATGGTTGTGTTTTAGCTGCTTCAGGCGATGGGACATTCAATAGTCGCAGTCTGAATGAACATCTGGATATCTTCATTCAAAACAGAATAAAAAAAGACACGACTCCAGATCAGCTTGTGGATGAAGTGATTAACCGGTTTGAATTATTTGATATCTCTGCGACGCTCATTATTGCAGGCTATACGCACGAACGCGGGGCAGCTGACCGGTATGTATGCATACTAGGCGTTAGGGATGGGATGACAGCTGTGAAAAAGATCGAACCGGATGATATCGGCTCCATATGCATAGGTGCAAACGACGTGTATTCCAGGCTGACGAATAATGTGTACCTCAGGGAGGATGAAGACTACAGACAAATGTCATCTTGTCTCATTCCCTGGGAACAGTACACTCTTCAGGATGCTGTTGATTTTTCAAAGTTTATTGTAGAAACGACAGCCAGAATGCAGCATTTTCAATACCAAGGTGTTGGTGTAGGTGGGCCTGTGGATATAGCGGTGGTTCAGCCTGACGGGATACACTGGCTGAGTAAAAAGGAACTGCATGTCTAATTACACGGTTCCTAAATTTTTTTATTAGAATGATACTAATCGGATCAGTGCTTTACAGCTTTCCAGCAGCATCCAGTATTGGTTTCTCTGAATTTCTGCGTTCATGATCATCTGAATATTCGCATCTGACTATGACCTACAGGATCTAATAAATGAAAGTACACAGTTTGCAAAATTTGACGGATTTTATAGCCCGACGATATTTACACACTGTCAGTTTTTCAATACCCAATATTTTGCTTGTAATTTAATTTCAAAAGATACACCGTCCACGTTTCTAGATTTCACTAATTTTTTTATAAATAAATACTTTTCAAAATGCAAAATTGATAAAATGCTCACCAATCTGGAATAATATCTATACAGTAAAGAAGATAACCACTCTTTAAATTTGAGAGATTAAAAATTGTGGGAATAAAAAGTGGACAATAAGGATATACACTCTACAGATCATTGCAAGCATAGGATTAGCTGTAGCTGGGATTATCTTTTTGTTATTAGCAATTTTTGATGAAGATAAAAATAATTGGACACTCTTTTCAGCACTCGGCTGTATCATTCTTTTAAATTTATTTAGTATTGTACGGACTCAATTCAATAGTACGAAAAATCAGTGACAAATTTCAGTCTATCGCTGTTTGTTTACATGGTTATTGGTAATAATATGTAGATAACAAAATTGGGATGAGGCAAGATTCATCCCATATCTACTGTTACTTTTTTTCTTGTTTCTTGCGATCTTCCAAGATTGCAAATTCCTTATCAATAGTCTTTTCATGCCTTCTTTCTGCCAGATCCCTTTTGATTAGAGTTAATGCATAATCGCCTCTGCCATTGTATTGTTCTTTTTCTACAATTTCATCTATTTCACTTAAAGTTCCTTCTGTAACGAAGACTTTAAACTCATATCTTTTTGGCATCTGCTTAGGCATTATGGGTATGTTATCTACTTTCGCAACTTATAATTGCTAGGGCAGATATCTACCCTAGCGTGATACGAAAATGGAAATAAAACAAGAAGAACTGAAAATCATGCTTCCAAAGGAGTTGCTTGAATGCATGGATAAAATAGTCGAATGTAAATCATTCGAAGATAGAAACGATCTGATCTATCATGCGTTGAAACTGTATGTAGATAGAATAAAGCGAATGTATGTGCTGAAGAAAGAATTACAGGCTGCAGAAGAAAATCTGTAATCGTTTAATATTGAGAGTCATTTGACTCAAAAGTTTTGTTTTTCAATATTTGATACGACCTCTTCTAGATCAAACTTATCAATATTCTTTTCAGACTCGTCAATGTCAAAGTTCCCCTCTTCATTGACGGTAACTTTTCTTTGAAGTCTGAATGAGGCAATTGCAGCAATCAAATTCATATCACTGATTTCAGTCCAGACTTTTTTATATTTGATTTCTCCGAATGGCACTGCACTAATAATCCGCTGCACCCAGCAGGGGTGTGCATAAAGACCTTCTTTATCTGCAGGCATTTCTGACAGTTTATTATCGTCCCAGCTCTCATATTCTTCTCCATTTGCTATTGATGTCAGTTTTGAGATGTAATCTCTGATACCATCATCTGTAAGTTCATAGTAGTTATAATAATCCGGTCTGCCGTGCATATTGATGATGACGTTTACTTTGTCTGGATATATGTATGATTGAAATTCGTATTTGGATATCATACGGCGGGACCTCCTTTGTTTTGGAAATAAGTCATGTGATTATACTTTCAGTAATCCTTAACGCTGTTATATTAATTCTTTCTTAAATTAGTTTCTATACAAAATATAATTCAAGCTGAAACAATTCATCGCATAAATTCTAGCAGTCAGTCCTAATCCATAAATTCACCAGAAAATATGATAATATCATTTCAAATTAAATGAAAAAGTAGCCTGCGTTAGCAGGCATTTGATAGTTTTATTTCGGTTCTTCCCACTGGGCATAGAGTGTTACGCACTCTCCTGTAGCTTCGAAAGTTGAACCGACTGCATATGCTGTTCCTTTTCCATCAGCAGATGTATTCCATCCTTTGAATACATGGTTTTCATATTTGAAAGAACAGTCTGGAACAGTTACTTCAGTACCGTCTGTGATCAGATCACAAAGACCGAATTCAGTGCTACCGTTTCCCATATAGAATACTGCACATTCACTTTCTTCAGCTATATGGTAATCTATTAGATCCATTCTATAGCTCTCAGTCACTCTATAGCTCTCAGTCCAGCCATCATTTGTAGTTGTTCCGTTCTGTGCATATGTGATCATAATCCCATTCGTATAACTATAGTATGATATACCTGACCAGCCATTCACATCAACATACTCTTCAACATACAACTCTTTTTCTCCATAATGTAATGTTTCAATTGTTTCTACTTTGTCAGGTAAAGAGTCTGGAAACTCTGTAAATGACTCATTATTGAGCTGGACAACATTTCCATTACTGTATTTAACATCATTAATCAAAATTTGTATCTGATTATTATCTTCTATTTCGTTTGTTGCGAGATATGTATCAGTCGACTCATACGTGACAATCTCTCCAGTATCGAGATCCTTAATTTCTCCTGTACGTTGATATTTGAAAACAGTGCCAGCAGGATAATATTGTGTTTTATTATCTGAATCATCATCCCCAGACGTATAGACGTATACTCCTGCAGCTGCAACAATCAATACCAATACGATTACAACAGCAACAATCCATTTTTTATCCATGGCTCCACCTCTGATAAGCATGGGACCAATTGCATATAATGATTCTCATAAAATTTGATAAGAACTCATACGAATGCAATGTGAAATGTCTATGATTTTGAAATTTGAGGATGATCTGTTTTCAGACCATCCAATGTGTTTAGATTGACTCGTGAAGTTCCTGAGCGGCGGCATTAGCCTCTTCAAGCTCTTTCCACTCATCTATCGTCTGAATTACATTGTCTTTCATCACTACCTTTCCGTCACAGAGAACCGTCTTGACATTGAGGCCATATGATGAGTAAACTATGTTAGAAACCAGTGTCTCCGGGAAAATGGGACGCAGATTGGGAGCTTTTCCATCAAGAATAATAATATCTGCTTTTTTGCCTGCTTCTATTGATCCTATTTTGGAATCCATCCTCAGAGCTTTGGCAGCGTTGATAGTAGTGAAATCAAGAACCTGCTGGGCTGGAAGGATGGTCGGATCCCATCTGGAGGACTTCTGCAGCAGCGACACGAATTTCATTTCTCCGAATAGGTCAAGAGAATTGTTGGTTGTAGAACCGTCAGTGCCGAGAGACACAGTCATGCCCGCATCAATCATTTCTGGTATCGGAGCCACTCCGCCGGTAGCGAGTTTCATATTGGAGACGGGGCAGGAAGATACCTTCACGCCCGCGGCAGCCATAGCTCTGACCTCATTCATTGTCAACCAGGCAGAGTGTGCAGCTACGCAATGATCATTGAAGAAGCCGATGTTTGCCAGATAGTCCCCAGGTCTGAAACCTTCTTTCTTCTTGCAGTCTGACACTTCTTTCCTTGTTTCTGATAAATGGAATGTGAGAGTCAGATCTTCTTCCAGGGCGAACTCCTTTGCCCTTGTAAAAGTCTCAGTAGAGCAGACATACACTCCCTGCAGACCGACTGCAGGGTAGATTCGGTCATGATCCTTGAATTCATTGTAAAATCTCTTGCAGTTGTCGAGAGGATCACCTTTTTGAGTAGTAAACTGCTGATCCAGCACAGCCCATCCAAGAACTCCTCTGATACCGGATCTCTCAACTGCTTTGGCGATTATATCTTCTGAATAATAAAGGTCTAAAAATGTGGTAGTGCCGGAGCGGATCATTTCGATACAGCCTTGGGCAGCCCCTGCCTCCAGATCCCTGGGAGTCCTGATATCATCAAGATGAAAAACTTTGTCAAGGAATGCCGGAAATGTAACATCATCCACCAGACCTTTGAGGGAAGTCATTGAAACATGAGTGTGTGTGTTAATCAAGCCAGGAAGAACTATGTCGCCGGAGGCATCTATGATCTTGTCTGCAGACTCACTGCATTTGCCGATGGAGATGATTCTGTCATTCTCAATCAGAATATCTCCGTCTACGATCTCTCTTTTACTGTTCTGAGTCACAATCTTTCCGTTTTTTATTAAAGTGCGCATGATAACAACGATTGATTGAATTCAACAAGATATATACTCTGCGGGGGAACCAACTCTATATTGTAGTAGGTAATTGGGTAATTTATGCAGAAGGTTCTAGAATTCCTGAAAAACAACCCTGTTTTTTACTATGCAACGGTTGATGGCAACGAACCGCGCGTAAGACCGTTTGGATTTTTTATGGAATACAACGGCCGGCTATACATCGGTATGGGAAAGAAGAAAGAATCATATCTGCAGACTATTGCCAATCCCAGCATAGAGATATGCACTTCCAGCCCCGACGGCAAATGGATCAGAATCAGGGGCAAAGCCGTTGAAGATAAAAGTCCTGAGGTTCTGCAGAAAGCCAGGGAAGCAAGTCCGACGGTTGCGAAGCTCTACAATGAAAAGACAGGTGCTGAATTTGCCTGCTTTTATATTGAAGGCGGCACTGCTGAATTGGCAGACATGTCGGGAAACTTTGAAAAGATAACGTTCTGAGATTATGCCGGAGAGTCAGTCTACAAGATTAACGTTCTTAGGAACGGGCGGAGGCCGTTTTGCCACAATGTATCAGATCAGGGCAACCGGCGGCATTTATCTTGTGGACAATCTGAAGCTTCACATTGATCCAGGACCGTCTGCTCTGTACAATATGAAGCGTGCTTCTATTGATCCCATAAAAACAGACGGGATTCTATTATCGCACTGTCATCCAGACCACTATTCAGATGCTGAAGTCCTGGTTGAAGGAATGAGCAAGGGCGGAATGGTGAAGAGAGGGGCATTAATCGGCAGTGAAAGTGTCATCGCCGGAGAAGGAGATTTCAACTCACCGATTTCCAATTACCACAAGTCGATCTGCGCCAGGGTGTCTGCAGTTTCTGCCGGAGACCGCTTCCGAATTGGTAACACTGTGATTGACGCCACACCGACGCAGCATTCCGATCCATATGGAATAGGATTCAGAATACACACCAGAAACGGTATTGTTTCATATGTAAGCGACAGCGAAATAACCGACAAGGTCATAGCTGCACACAGAGGTGCCCGTGTTTTGATTTTAAATCTTACCAGGCCTCTGGGATCTAAAGTTTCACATCATCTCTGCACGGAAGAAGCTGCAGTCTTTGCCAGAGAAATCGTCCCGGAAATGGTCCTTTTGACTCATTTCGGCATGAAGCTGCTGCGGGAAGGCGTGAACAAGCAGGTCAAATACATCAAGGAGAATTCCGGCACAAGAGTTGTGGCCGGAGAGGACCTGATGAAAGTCTCCATTGGGAAAGACATAACTGTCAAGCGGTTTCAGGACAATACCCACCGCTGATTTTTTACGGCATTTACTTAAAATAAAATCGGTGCAAACTTTTTACATCATCTGCAGATATATTACTACAAATTCGGGAAAATGTTAAGAATCCCTAGTACGGTGAAATATCGATGATAATCTGCCAGATAGCCGGTTTTTTAGGTAGCGGGAAAACAACCCTGCTGATCAAGCTAGGTACCGCTCTCAGTGCCAAGGGAAAGCGTGTAGCTATAATCGTTAATGAAGTGGGAGAAGTCGGCGTAGACGGCTCCGTAATCAACTCCAGCGGACTGAAATCTGTTGAATTGGCAGAAGGCTGTATCTGTTGCTCTTTGGCAGGTAGTCTGCAGCACACTCTCAAACAGATCAAGAATGAATATGATCCAGACCTGATGATTATTGAACCTACAGGAATCGCCTTTCCTACCAAAATTGTACAGCTGGTGAGGACGGCTATGGTTGGTGAAGAGAAAATGATTACCATTTCGTTGATTGACGCTTTCCGTGCTGTCAATCTGTTCAAAGAAGCTGAGTTGTTTGTGAGCAGACAGATCGCTGGTGCAGATATTGTTGCAGTGAACAAGATTGACGCAGTTGATATGTATACGATCAAGGAGACTGAAAAGATCGTTAAGAAAGTTAACAGGGAAGCGCAG
Source organism: uncultured Methanomassiliicoccus sp. (assembly GCA_905202485.1). GTDB lineage: Archaea > Thermoplasmatota > Thermoplasmata > Methanomassiliicoccales > Methanomassiliicoccaceae > Methanomassiliicoccus_A. The sequence goes on along the minus strand of CAJKRY010000008.1, from coordinate 6,002 downwards.
ATTGTGTTCATCTCAGCTAAAAACGGAGACGGCGTAGACAATCTGGTAAGAATCCTGGAGGCCTGAATATGACTGAGAACTCCAAGGAAGCCGCCGACGCCGGTTCATTCGGCGCAGAAGCTCATTTTCATGGTAGCGTCTCTAAGAAAGAGCTGGTGGAAGCCGCCAGAGCCACTGTAATCTCCACTGCAGATGAGATTGTTAAGAAAAGAGGCATTCTGCTTGGACACGTCAAGCTGTTTATTTCTGCCAATGGCACACTCAAGCTCAACATGGTAGATCCTACGATGGGTATTGACGTGGAAGACAAGCTGAATGATCCCGTTGTTGATGGTGAGATAAAGTACATGGCTGCAGCCATGGGGGTTTCAGACAAGGAACTTGAAAATATCATGACGGACAGCTTGAAAAGCATTGACAAAACCGTCAAACTGAATTTTAAAAAACATGAACATGAGCATGACCACGCTCACAACGTAACTTTTGAAGGTGTATAATATGTATGGAGTCTCAATAGATGTAGGAACCAGCGGTATGAGAATGCATGCCGTGGATTTGGACAGCAAAAAGATACATTCTACCGCGATAACAGTCCGTCACCCGGTGCCTGGTGCAAATGTAGTCGATCACCTTACGTTCTGCATTGAAGTTGATCAGAATCTGGCTAACAGACTTTTAATTGACACCGCCAACCGTCTGATGCAGGAATTAGACATCGATCTTAATAAAGTTGAGAGAGTGGCCATCTGCGGAAATCCGATTCAGCTTTCTATGTTCCAGAACATGGAAGTCAGAGACCTTGCATATGTGGGAGAGAATACTCTTAAGTCTAAGGGAGTAGAGCCTCAGAAGAGAGATGCTAAGGTTATCCCCGCTGTTGATCTCGGCCTGAATCTGCGTGAAGGTGTTCCGGTGTATATTCCTCCGGCCATCAGGCATGAAATCGGTGCAGATGCTTTGGCTATGATGTACAAAACCGGGCTTCTGGAACGTGACGATAATGTTTTAGTCACTGACTACGGAACAAACGCTGAAATGGCTTTAAAAGTCGGCGATGAAATTCTTACCGGTTCCGCCGCCGCCGGACCTGCTATTGAAGGACAGCAGATCAAATCAGGTATGCTTGCATCTCCCGGTGCCATTTCCGATGTCGAATCTGAATTCTACTGGAAATGCAGAGTTCTCGGAGATGACATGCTTGTAAGCGAGGGTGATACAATTGAAGTCAATACCGGAGCAGTAATTGAAGAGGGGCCGATGCACGGCATGGCAAAGGGCATCACCGGAACCGGTGTGATTGCTGCTATCGCCACCGCTCTCGACAACGGAGATATTGTAAAATCTAAGATCACTACTACCGACGGCTGCCTGCACCTTCAGGACGGGGTCATTATTACACAGAATGATTTCTTAGAGGCTGCCAAGACTTTCGGTGCTATGAGGGCTGGTCACTTTACTCTGCTGGAAACTGCCGGAATTAAGTTTGATGAGCTCGACACGATGTTCATGAGCGGTGCATCCGGTACATACGTGGATGCTTTGAAGGCTCAGAGAGTCGGTCTGCTTCCTCCATCTGTTGACAGAATCTACCAGTTCGGTAACACATCACTTTCAATGGCTACTGATATAGTAAAAGATCCGGAAATGATGGACAAGCTGCAGTCTTTAGCTAATTCCATCAGAGCTAACCACATCATGTTTGCCACGGACAAAATTTTTGAATCAGTATTCATTCAGGAACTGGCTTACTGGCAGGAGGGTATGCCGATGGAGACATACAACATGATGCTTGAGCTTTCTGACATCCAGCCTCTGCCTACTACTATTAAACCGGCTGAAGTTATCAGAGTTGTGCAGAGAGACATTCCCGATCTGGGGGACAAGGGACTTAAAGTTCTTCGTGAAATCGGTATCGGTCTGAAGAGATCTTTCAGCGGTTGTACTGGCTGTCAGAAGTGTGTTAAAGAATGTCCTGAGGATGCCATATCTGTCAGCGAGGCTGCAGATGGTTACGAGATCCAGGTACTTTCAGACCGCTGCAACGGAACAGCCTGTCTGAGATGTGAGCGCGCCTGCTCTCAGAAATGCTTCCAGATCAAAGAATTACAGAGAAGTTCGGTTAGTGCTGAATAAGCCTAATCAAACCTCTTTATTTTAATATTTAAATAAAACCTATCTATTTTTCTCCAATATTAGAATTTTAACATCATTAGCATATATATTCTCAAGCATGATCCTTCGTAATATTTACAGGTGCAGGCCAAAGAAGAGCGGATGATGTTAAAAAAATAAACAAGCCAGTGTTTCTTTGAATCTACACCATGTAATTCAATGGTGAGCAAATGAAAAATAAGTCTAAGTTAATACTAGCGTCAGCTGTATTTGTTGCAGCTCTGATGCTTCTCGTTCCCTTGTCTCAGGTGGACATGTCTGGGGGGGGGGGATCGGAAATTCTGACTCCGATTCAATTGTTTTGAGTGATAATCCAACAATAGAACCGGATTATTATGTTGCTGAGACTGGTGAGGATACTAACAATGGAACTTCAAGTAATCCATTCAAAACAATCAGCCATGCAATTTCTACTGCAGTAAATGCTGGCAGTGGTAAAGTAATTAAAATCGCGGATGGTATATATGCAGAAAACCTTGTAATAACTGGGAACATTACACTTATTGGGAATACTGGATCTCAAGATAAAGTAATAATAAAACCATCTAGTGCAAATGGAACTGCAATTTCTATAAGTGCAGATGGTACTTCATTAACCGTCAATGGAATCACTTTAAAAACTGCTACTGGGGAACTTTCAAATCCTACACAAGATAGTGAATTGAAAGGAAGAGGATGTGGTATTTCCACAGGTAGTTATCAATCCACAATAACGCTATCAAACATTATACTTGATGGATTTACATATGGCATAAGCTCATATGGAGAAACAACTCTTGTTTTAAATAATTCGATTATTAAGAATACTACATATAAAGGAATATATGCACAGAAACTCGCAAGTGCTGACTTCACAAATGTAACGTTCATAAAAAATGCGACAGCTACAACTCTGCTTCCTGATAATGATCCAAACTCACGTTCAGGTTCTGCAATTGATCTCAATTTAGTCAATGCTTGCGATCATATCTCATTTACTGGATGTACTTTTAACATTAATGGAGATCCAAACGGATCAACAAGCGGTGCAATCAAAATTAAAATCCGTGGTGGAACTGGAGAAACCGAAAGTCAATATTCCTCACCAGGCTCAATAATCCATGGAGTTAGCATTGCAAACTGCATCTTTACAGGTAACCCAAGGGATGTAGTTCTTGGAACCAATGTATGTCCTAATTCAAGTGATGATTTCACAGTCAAATATTCTGGCGGGAGCCCAATCTATGAATATAATCCAGGAGCCAATGCAAAAAATGAAATCATTTCAGCATTTTATGCAAATGGTAAACCAATTACAATATCTGATGATGACACTAACACTGCAATTACCTGGATTGACGGTTCTCGTTTATACCCAATAGCTAATGCTCAATCCCTTGTAGTATTTGGTGGGTCAAAAAATGCTAACGTAAGTTCATCTTCAATTGATATGACTGGTGGAACAGTAGCTTGCCTCTATGGTGGAGGATATGGGAATTTCTCTGAAACTTCTGCTTCAGTTGGTACAGCTTCCATTAAACTTAGTGAGAAATCTATAGTAACAGCAACTGTATTTGGAGGTGGATTTGGCTATGCTACTGTCAATAAAACGACAATAACAATTTCCAATGCTACAGTTACGCAGGATGTTGTTGCGGGTGGCGCTAATGGTCCTACTGTATTTGATTCCAATGGAATTCCTACAAGCGTGAATACTGTTACAGAAGCAGAGATTAACATTTCTGGTGGAACTATAGGCAATTCTCAAACATACGGTGGAGTTTACGGGGGAGGACAATCTCTTGCATACGTAGGAACTTCTGAAATAAACATCTCAGGCGGAACAGTATATCTTCTATGCGCAAGCGGTTCAAATGGTATTACAGATACAACCACAATAAACATAGACAAAGATGCAAAGATAACATATTTATTCAGCGTCAACAGAGGAGTAATCAACACTTCTGAAATAAACATCGAGAGCAGTTTTACAGGAAGTATTGACAAAATTGCATTGGGAGCCCTTTCTGACTGGGATTATAATGGTCAAAACTACAACCAGTTCACAGGTGGCTCTACAGACGGTGCAGTACTCAAATCAGTAAAATTAACCGTAGGATGTTCTGGCTTAAAATCTGCAGCTAGTGAAGACACTCAAGTTTTCCTAGGAAGGGGAATATATTCTAACTATGGAAACTCTGTATTTACATATGATAGTAAAACATACTATCAGCACTATGCTTACTCACCTGAAGATACATTAACAAATGGAACAAAAATAACAACACCTCTTGCTGCTAACGTAACTGTCAAAGGAAACGTAACTGTAATTGCATATGTCGGTAACACAACAAATGCTTACGATCCAACAACACATATCATTGGAACTGATAAAACATGGACATTTGAGGATGGAGCAATGATTTCTCCTAAAACTGTTGCACTTACCTCTGAAATAACTACAAAAATTCAAAATAATGGTAAATTGATCTTCAATGATGCTGGTGTTGGAATAAATGGATTATTCCTTGACTGCGGTGGAAACATTGAGATTATTGACACAGACTTTGAAACAATTGGCCTTTATATCAAGAATGCAAAAGATGTAAAAATTGCAGAATGCACATTCACAGATATTTCACAATCCCCACTAACACCTTTAAAAATGGATGAGTTGAATGCAATATATATTTTCAATTGTACTGGCAACATTACAATAGGCGGTGATAATAAAGATGATGGAAACATAATTTCATCCAGTACTACTTCAGGTCTCATTAGAGGAATATTTGTCATTAACTGCGGTGGTGGAGAAAACAGTAGTTTGATAATAAAAAATAACAGCGTCTCAGATGTAAAATTCAATGCAATTCAACTTGCTGGTCTGAACTTTAAATCTGTAAGTATTATAAACAACACAATTTCCAACTGGGATACAGACTCAGGCTCAAATGATCAATCAACTGGATTTGAAGGCGGACGTGCAATCAGGATGAAATTATCTTCAACTATAGCATCAGATGTGACAATTGAAAACAATGTATTCATTAAATCATATGTTACTGATGCTGAATTTAAATCAAGTCTCAGCCAATCTGATATAACAGGCTATGATGACGGAAACATTCTGAAAATGACAATACTCAGTGAAGTTGGCACCTTGGATGTTGCTAATAACACTCTGGTTCTTGAGAACATCTCAAATTATTATGCTGATTATAACATGTTCAAGTTTGTAAGTGGGGATAACACTGTAGTTGATACATACAAAGTAGTTATTTTCAATCCTAATAACGGATACTTCTACACATCATTAGAACCAGGGGTTATGTGTTCAATAGTTACTGAATCCAGCAAAGTTTCTAAACCTTCTAATCCTTCAAAATCATCAAACACATTTGATGGATGGCATACAGTAGCAACAGGCGGAGAAAAATGGGACTTCACCAATGATGCGATCTCTGAAAACACAACTCTCTATACCCACTGGTCATACACAGCAGGATCAGGAACACCAATCACACCTCCACCGGTAGTTCCTGAACCGGAACCGATTATTCCCGACACTAACGGAAACGTTACTGTTCCTGCATTAGATGAAAAGAAAACAGAAGAACTGATTCATGAAGCAGTTTCATCCGGTTCTGACTCAATAACAATCATTGATACAAGCGATGTAAAAGGAGATTACACAGCAGTTACTGTTTCTAAATCAGACTTAGAAACAATAACAAAGAGCATTGAGAACAACAAGAACATCGACTCAGTCTCAATACCTACTTCTGAAGGAAACATCATCATCGAAAAAGAAGTTCTTTCATCAATACTTGAAAACACAGATGCAGATTCAG
>CAJKRY010000007.1 GCA_905202485.1 uncultured Methanomassiliicoccus sp. | reverse complement strand
TCTGTGATTTACGTGTAGGCATAAGTTAGAAATCCATCTAAACTAGAATGTAAATCAAGTTAGTCTCTATTAACATCTTGGAGCTGGATCCGGTTAGAAATCCATCTAAACTAGAATGTAAATGAATTTTAGTAAGCCAGGCGACTACTACGCAAGAGAGTTAGAAATCCATCTAAACTAGAATGTAAATATTGATCTCCTTTTGTTGATACTACTTTCACAGTGGTTAGAAATCCATCTAAACTAGAATGTAAAGAATAGATCTAATCAGCCAAATAGACCTAAAAGTAGCAATTAAAAATAGAAGATGCAGATGAACTGGAGATAAGTAGCTGCTTAGTGGTAATCTAGACAATGCATGAAAAGCGCTGCAAATCGGTTTAAATGTTAAATGGAAAAACGGAGAGCTTAAAATCTCTGGAACTCTGAAACTGCAGGAGCTGACTAACGAACCGATAAGCATTTTTGATATTCATGCAGTTTTCGGAGAGATTGCCCAAAGTAACCAATACTGGCATTTGAGAAGTCATACCTGCCAAGGAGCACAAACATCAGGATATTTCGTACTGCCACCCGACAGACAGAAAGCACCGAGATGGAAACGGCAACTCCTCTGATCCTGCTGTAGATCATTCCACTGCAGCGGACATATGGACTCTAGTGGCATCTCTAAAGGATCTGCAGGCCAAACTGCTCAAATCCGAGGTTAAGTTAAGTGAGACAAAAAAATTGAAGATACGATCCTGCATGAGATCATTACGTTATATCGCGGAGTGGATGGTATTGAGATGTTTGGTACAACAGACTATAATTTCATTACTGTTTAAAATAAAAATCAGAAAAGCATTCAACTCAACATCAATTAACCATGGTGTAGCTGTTGATTTTGCACTGTCGAATGAACGCGTCAAACACCCTGCCATGTTAGTACTCCGAGTGCCAGCTGGCAAAGGTGTGGGAATGTATGTCAGAGAGTTCGGTGGAGAATATGGCAGCGAAGAATATGAATTTCTGATGAAACGCGGCACGAAATATATAATAACGAAAGTAATTAGAGATGGCATATTGCCTGTTATCGAAGCGGTGGTGGTGAAATGAATATAGAATTACAAAAAGATCAGGATCCTGGGAGACGATTTGTTGACGGCGTCTCTTATGATGTACCAGATGAGGAAGTCACACTCATACTGGAAAGACTTGGATTTTTTTCCATGGAGGAATTTAAAGATTATGCGGACAGCATAGAAGAATGTGAATACAGGCAAGACTGCACGAAAGTCAAAAAAAGAGAGTGATGAGGAGCAGCCATTAGAAGAATGATCTGATGAATCTGCAGAGATCTCATCAAAGCAGATTTGCACTTGTTTGTACAAGCACTTTTTTCCCATCAAATACTGGGTATTTGCATCTTTGACTCCATTGCAGAGTGAGAACCTCTACACCGTATTAGTGGTAGAATGACAGTTGACTAATGGCCTCTGAAAGATCTCACTAAAACAATCCAGGAAGTGGAGCCGTTGTTAGACAACTCGCAGGCCAAAGAATAGCTAGATCAGAGTCCACGCTAATAGTCAACAGGAGCGAGATGCAGTTTGAAAGAATCCTCCTGGAAAGTACGGATATTACCGAAGCGGTCCGGGTGATCACCGAACTACTGAGATCTGTAACAGCATCAAGGCAAAAACTCCTGCAAATGGATTTGACAGCCCGGAAGATCTAAGCAGAGTTATCAAAGAAGAGGCACAGAAGTACTATGATTCGAAAGAGCACAAAACAACTGTGAGAGAATGGCTGTCACATCCAAACTGCCGGCATACAATCATATCCTGGAAGAGATGACCATTCATCAGATGGATCTGCCTAATTATGCTGATAATTGTTATACTTTACATTCTAGTTTAGATGGATTTCTAACTACACATTACACTGTAGACATGATTGAATTGATGTCATTTACATTCTAGTTTAGATGGATTTCTAACCAAAAGCAACTGCAAAGCATCTTATGCAGTACATCATTTACATTCTAGTTTAGATGGATTTCTAACTGCCTGCACGGAGGGCATGTTAAGCAGTATTTTCTGTATTTACATTCTAGTTTAGATGGATTTCTAACTTCTACAGTCTCCATGAATCGTCCGAACACTCAGAGCAATTTACATTCTAGTTTAGATGGATTTCTAACTCAATGCATGCGACTGCTCATAACCATACCAGGAAGGATTTACATTCTAGTTTAGATGGATTTCTAACTAAATGCCGTCAGGATGTCCTGAATTCTCAAGCTGTTATTTACATTCTAGTTTAGATGGATTTCTAACTGAGCTGATAATGGTTCTGCCGCCTTTCCCATATTAATTTACATTCTAGTTTAGATGGATTTCTAACTACACATTACACTGTAGACATGATTGAATTGATGTCATTTACATTCTAGTTTAGATGGATTTCTAACCAAAAGCAACTGCAAAGCATCTTATGCAGTACATCATTTACATTCTAGTTTAGATGGATTTCTAACTGCCTGCACGGAGGGCATGTTAAGCAGTATTTTCTGTATTTACATTCTAGTTTAGATGGATTTCTAACTTCTACAGTCTCCATGAATCGTCCGAACACTCAGAGCAATTTACATTCTAGTTTAGATGGATTTCTAACTCAATGCATGCGACTGCTCATAACCATACCAGGAAGGATTTACATTCTAGTTTAGATGGATTTCTAACTAATAGGCATGTATTCAGTCGCTTATTGTTCATCGAATTTACATTCTAGTTTAGATGGATTTCTAACTAATGATCTAACTCTTTCTCGGTAAGAAGAAGAGCATTTACATTCTAGTTTAGATGGATTTCTAACAAAGTTTCAACAACTCAAGAAGATCACCGCTAACTGCATTTACATTCTAGTTTAGATGGATTTCTAACCACTTGGGATAATTTCTATTTAGGAAGTATTTTTCAATTTACATTCTAGTTTAGATGGATTTCTAACCAGTACATTGATGCCGATGCTGATGTGGTTAGGCTGTATTTACATTCTAGTTTAGATGGATTTCTAACTAAAATGTTCGCGTTAAGCCGAGATACACCGACAATGATTTACATTCTAGTTTAGATGGATTTCTAACTTTGTAACTCGGGTCTTTTCTGATCGGGATGCCGTAATTTACATTCTAGTTTAGATGGATTTCTAACTCTATCGGAGGGAATGGAGCTGTCGGATAGGCTGTCATTTACATTCTAGTTTAGATGGATTTCTAACTGTAACAACAAATGACAACCAAAACGGAAGCTACACCATTTACATTCTAGTTTAGATGGATTTCTAACTATACGCTGAAGACGGAACTCAGTATCAGCTTGCTTCATTTACATTCTAGTTTAGATGGATTTCTAACCACCCATAATTAGTGCAACTGTAGGAGTATCTGAAAAAATTTACATTCTAGTTTAGATGGATTTCTAACCTCGGAGAGCATTATAACGCTACTCATATCTTTGAAATTTACATTCTAGTTTAGATGGATTTCTAACTGATATGAACCATTGAACCTGATCTAAGTCAACAGTAATTTACATTCTAGTTTAGATGGATTTCTAACCACATACCATCCAGCAAACTTGTATCCTTCTTTAAGATTTACATTCTAGTTTAGATGGATTTCTAACTATAAGCAATTGACGAAGGTTGATGATTTTCGAATGTATTTACATTCTAGTTTAGATGGATTTCTAACGGCGTCTACGAGTTCCAGACCGGCAGAGTATACGCATTTACATTCTAGTTTAGATGGATTTCTAACGTGCGTAATCTGGGTGACCCCGCCACTGCCGTGTTGCATTTACATTCTAGTTTAGATGGATTTCTAACGTGCGTAATCTGGGTGACCCCGCCACTGCCGTGTTGCATTTACATTCTAGTTTAGATGGATTTCTAACCTGAGCAACATAATCCATATAGGATGACTGAGGAACATTTACATTCTAGTTTAGATGGATTTCTAACCCTGGATCTCACATTGCCATCAGATTGTTCATGTTTATTTACATTCTAGTTTAGATGGATTTCTAACTCTTAAGCGGATTCTTCGACTTGTTCAAAACGCTTCTATTTACATTCTAGTTTAGATGGATTTCTAACTTAGGACTAAAAATATCCCTGACTCCAAAGAATTTCATTTACATTCTAGTTTAGATGGATTTCTAACCCGCAATTTTTCAACAATATTCCATTTTTTAGAGGATTGTTGTAGTATTTTTACATCGAGATGTCGTTTCATAGTAAATCTCAAGTGTTTTTACACTGATTTTCAATCAATCATGAGGGAAGTTAATAATCTTTTCTGTCGACCCTTAGACGTTTTTGCATAATACCCATCGACAGAATTTACAAAAATTGAGAGGTCTGATTGAGTTCTTTAGTCAAAAACTCCTTTTGCATCCAGACATCATTTCTCCCTTTAAATATGATGCATGAATCTCGATTACGTCTTAAATATCTTTTCAGTTCAAGTTTCAATTCCATTAACTGGGATTCTGATAATTCACCTTCAAAAACTGAGTTTTGTATATGTGTTAAATAGCGTTTACATATTTTGAAAACAGTTCTCAATACTCGTGCATCTTCTTTGTGCATGTCTTCATCAGATGAAAGGGATATGTCGTAAATTAGTACAAGGTACAATTTTACCACCAAATCCTAAATCCCTGATACTTTTGCTCTCCGATTAGGTGTTTAATTAGTTTATATGCCTCAAGTCTAATAAGATGTTTATATGAAACTGTTCTGTTCAAAGTTTTATGTTTTATGGTTGTTTGTAAACGTTTTTCAAATTCCTCAACTATCTTTTTTACACCTTTTTCTTTTATTCTTAAATACCCAATGTTATCATCAAAATCATCCACAGTTATCTGATTCTTATTTAACATTGAAAAGATCATTCTGTCGACGATTAATGGTTTAAAAATTTCAGAGATGTCCAGGCATAACGAAAAACGTTTAGTTCCTGGTTGGTGAAGGTAGCTAATAGTTGGATCAAGATATGTTTTATACAATTCTGATAAAATTTTTGTATATAAAAGTGAATTGCAATATGAAATCATCGTATTAATCATATTATCGGGTGGATTTCTTACTCTCTTTGTAAAATTTATTTCCTGATTTACTATCACATTGAATGCAGCATAATATTTTTGTCGTATGTTTCCTTCAATACCCATCAATTCTTCTATTGAGTTTACGTCTGAAATCATGTTTGATAGCTCTTCAATATAAATCATGTATGGCAGTAAGTCCTTATCTCTTTCTTCATAGTATCTTAGATTTCTATAGATATTATCTGCAGCAGAAAGAATGAATTCCTTAGCAATCTCCAATCGTTTAGCGTAATCAAGATAATGTTCTACTTGTTTAACTAGAATATTGCCGCTATTCATTGAATCCCTTGGACAAAAAGAACCGACGTAAAAATCATAATAATTAAACATGTGAACTGTAACTCTTTTTGATCCGAGAAATGAAAATAATGATGAATTGTAAGTCATTTCACCAAATATATACAGATCATACACGCGTTCAATTGGTATATCACTACAATTTCCATCACTTTTGATAAGTGTTAGACTATTATCTTTCCTATGAAGAGAGCCACTAGAAAATAAATAATATGATTGTTCCAAAGTATCATCTCACACAAAACAAAATTCAAAATATGCACATTTCTTACAAATTTTTGTCTTAGTTTTTGGAGGCAGATTTTGATCTACAATCTGAGTTATGTAACTAATCCGTTCTTCTATTTCGATGTACTTTTCGTCAGTCAGGAATACAGATTCTATATGATTTTCTTTTGGAATCCTAAGTTCACCATTTAGATCATTCATGCCTTTTTTCTTTAAGATATACAGATAGTAGTAAATCTGCTCCAACGCTGCTTCTTTCTCAGATGAGCTCTTTTTGACTTCATATATAATTTTATCTTTCAGTACGTCCACATTTGCATTTTCATCGATAAGAATGTGTTTTACATTTCTGCCATATGCATTTTCATCAATGATCTTTCCAATCTTGACGTTTTCATAATCCGATTCCATCGATATCCCATGAGCATATAACCATAATTTGCGCTCACATATGAAGCTGTATTGATACAGTGTACCTGAGATGTTTACCATTTTAACACATTTAAAGCTGATTGCTAAAATTTTCATTAAGCGGTTGAGTGGTTAATCCAATGCCTGTAATGCCTTTCTCATCAAAATCATATTTAACACCCACCCGATAGATCTTAACTGATGAATATATACTATCTTTATCTGGCTTCACTCCTTCTGGAAATATATTTGGATTTACAGAAATCGTGTATTGCATTAATTCATTGAGATGCTTCTGTCGTTCAGATGTTTTTGCATGTGGATTATCTATTACTGATTTTAATTCATCAATAATGCCATTATTTAGTAATTCAAGATATTGATCATCTGAAATAATCGTTATTGCTAGTATATCTCTAAACTTTTTAGAGGCTTCTTCTTTTGAAAAGTCTGAAAAGGCGAATTTTTCTAAAGCATTATATTCTCTGAGTAATTTTTTAAAATACTGAGTATTTTTTAATGATTCATGAGAATAAACATTCTCAACGTATGAAAGCTTTTCTTCTTCTGTAAAAAATTTGTTATTATATTGTTTTAAATGCTCAACGGACAGATTGTATATCTCTGGATCATATATGCTTGGAACACCGTTTCCTGTATCGAATATATGGATGTTTGGAGTTATTCCAGAATAATTCCTTTTTCTATAGCATCTCCCCAAACGTTGCAGTAAATTATCTGCTGGACACATCTCAGTATATAGTTCATCAAAATCGATATCGAGACTGGCTTCAACTATTTGGGTTGAAACCCAAATGCCATTTTCATTTCCTTCTGAAAATTTGAGTATTTTGGTTTCTAGCATATCACGATGCCTTTTTTGATATCTGCTATGAATCAAATGAGTGTTCTCACAATTCTGCCTTAAGTTTTGAAAAACTTCACATGCCTTACCAACAGTATTGCAAATAACTAAAATTTTTTTAGAGTTGCTATTTTTCAAGATCTGTAGATAATCAAAATCCTCTTGGGCATATGAAATCATATGACGTGTTTCATATGGACTTAAAAATGGTGTTGGTTTCTTATATTCTATCTCTGTCTTATCTTTTATCAAATACTCCAAGACTGGAGGAAATGTAGCTGTAACTATCGCAAACTTTCCTCCTAGATCATCTATGATCTTTAATCCAAATAAGATCTTAGCTAGAATGTCTGGGGAATATGATTGAATTTCATCAATTACAACCTTTGAATATTTCAAGGTTGCAGGAATCATTTCACATCCAAGGTATTTATACACGAATGTGAACAGCTGATCAACAGTACAGACAGTTAATGGATATGAGAAAAGTTTTGATCTCCGATATTTGGTGAGTGCGTCTGCATCAGTATCTTCCTGCATCAGCAGGGATAATGAGTCTGAATGAAGAAGAATGCTATTTTCATATCCATACCCTTCGCTTGAATCGTGTATACGTTCGTAGATGGCATTTATGGCTACTTTTAGTGGCAGTGTGTAAAATAACTTAGATCCCTTTCCCCATAATAAAGCAGCTTCTGTTTTACCAATTCCAGTAGATGCAACAACAATCATATTTTCATCAGAATGATTTTTCATTTCTTCTTGGACGGCTCTAAGTTTCCACTTTGATGTTAATTTTGATCCTACAATTTCATCATACCTTTGACCACTCTGAAGCGGATCCAATTCAATTGGTAAATCATCGTTTGAGCTAGCTACATAATCTAATCTATTTAGTATTCCTTTCACTACAGCATATCTTTCCCATTTATCTAACTCAATAAACATGCCCTTTTTGAAGACTTTAGATAAATAGCTATTTTGCAATTCATAATCTTTTTGAAATCTTGGATATATGTCTGTTTCTAAAGTTTTCAGTATATCTCCCTTTGAATAATCTTGCCGCGTATGGTGATAATATATAGCATTAATGATCGTTATTATCCATTCTTTGCCGAATTTATCAATCAATAATTTATGTGGTAAAAAAGCAGGGCTTAGATACCCATGTGGAATTTCTATATCATCATAAAATTCATCAAGCTTCTGATCGTGTAATGCTAGCTTTTCTAATTTTTTTAACAGTTTGTTTTGAAATTTATAATTTACTTTTCCATAATCATGATATTTTAAGGCTACGAATATGGCATGTTTTTCATTTTCTGAAAAGTATTCGCCGTAATAATGCATCAGTTTGTGAAAACACATCTCTATTTTATCCGTATGTTCCTTGATTGTTTGCTCAGGATTTGTTTTAGCTAGAAAGTCATCCACTAACATATGTAATCACATTATGCAAGGAACACTAAATCTTTTGATTGGTCTATATACATATTTTCAGAAGTCACTAGCGTATCTTTGCACGCATGATGAACTCTTACTGTTTCTACCCATGATCTAGTTTTTTTCTTTCCCCTTCCTGTGATCTTGAAAACCTTATTTATGCGATATATTGTTCCAACCAGATCCATATTTTCATCTAAATCAATGTATGAATCTGGGATGTACTCATCATGTGTTAAAATGCCCTCGGTACATTTTTCCAGATCAACAATTGATACGTCATTTATTATTGCAAGATCTTCATATCTGCCCAATGAAAGATACACAGGTGGGTTGATCAATGCATTGGCGATGGTATCGAGATTTGTCTCATCTTCTGGTGCAATATGAATGATTAATTCTACATCCGTAAGAAGTTCATAGCTTCGTGGAATAACACTAATTCCATCATATTTACCATCACCTGCATCAACTTTTTTCTGATGCCTGGTGGAGTCGTAGGCTATTCCAAACACATAGTTTGTAGCGTAATCACTTACCGTAGATGCATACGTTCCCTGAATTGATACTTTCATTGGATGATATGAGTCTTTAGACGTCCAACCGCATGCTGCATGTACCATACCGATTATGCTAGAGTAAGGTGGCAATGGATAGCTTTCTTTGATCATAAAGCTAGCTGGCTTTCTATAATTTGGCATTTGTTGAGTGATGTGAAGTTTTATTGCTTTAACCATAATAGCTCCTCACTTCATCCTGAAGCTTTGAAAATACGGCACTTATCGATTCTGCTTTAAGCTCTTTTACTATTTCCTCATCATTTGAAAAACTGTTGTTTAAATAGCCCACATGAGTATTTTCTTTAGAATCATTACATGATTCAACAACTTCTTTTAATCTAGATATATTCAGAGAATTCTTCGAGAGTGTACATCTTCCTTCAAAGTAGGGAGTCTTTCTATCAAAAACACCACCAATTACAAAAACAGGTGCCATGTTTTCTCTGCGTCCTTTTATGTCCCTAAATAAAAATTGAATTGTTTCTAAAAGTGTACACACTCTTTTTGCTTTTTCTTCAGGAGATAGGGATATTTTTCCGTCTTCACCAATGCGATCCAGATCTATAGAAACTGTATAACTATAGTTGGAATGATGGATTTCACTTTGCATTATACCATTTTGTAGATCTGCACGTTTGGCTAATCCCATATTGGTCATAAAATCAATATCACTTCTGAATGGTTCTAGTGATATAGCATTACTTAATCTTGCTGCAGCACTACGTATGTCTGCTCCACCAGCATCTTCTTCAGATTTGCTTCTAGTTTTCATATATCCAAAAAGATCTATTTCGGGGTAGTCTACAATTGTTGTAGATGGATCAAATTGAACAGTACCTTTATCGCTGTTCACAGGTGTATCATCCCATCCGGCTTGCTGAACTATGTTGTATCTTAAAGCTTGACGAGATATGTATGAATAGATGTTCCCATCACTTCTGCTCATTTTTTTCAGCATTGTGATATTTCCCATGCCTTCTCCATAATTTGCGCTTTCAGCTTCAAACACTACTGTAAGTGTTAACCCTTTTTTATTCACTGACATCACCCTCTTGTGCTTTCTTATATCCATCTGATTTTAATCCTAAAAGATATGCATATCCTATCGTTCTAAATTTTTCATCACTTTCAAAACATGAGAAAAATATGTCTGGAACAGGCTGACCGACGCTCGAGTATGAACGAATTAGCATATTCATAAATGCATCACGGTTACTCAGAGAAACTGCATTTAAAAATTGATATATTATCCCTTTTAGTTTATCGTCTCTCTCCGTTATTGAGACATCTCTTGTTAAACTTACACGCATTTCTTCGCCTTTCTTTTTAGCGATATATGCTTGCTTAGTATCGGTTTCCATTTTTTGACCACCTTGTGAATTTATTTGAATTATTAAAATCGAAAATAAATAGTTAGAGTTTGTTCCATCCCTTAACGAGATCTTTAACAATCTGGAAATGAAATTGTATAAATTCTGTCTCCTAATGATATGTTCAACGGTTGATTGGTAAATATTAATAAACTCGTCAGAATCTTTAACATACCAATTGCGGATATGATCTAATTCATTTTTACTACTAGATAATGTTTTAACAATCTGTTTATCAACCATATTCAATGAGTATCTTTTTGAATCTTTATGATTTTCTCGTACAATCACCTGTATATTATCCATGCGTTTCTGTATGCCAGATAACTCCAAATTTGTAAATTTATTGTATACCTTATACCAGACATTCTTATCAGTTTCATCGGTCCGATAAAACATCCCTTCAGAAAGACTTTGAAGATTTTTAACATCTATATTACTGTTTATAAAAATTGCATCAGATGCAGCATATGAAAAACCAAGTGGAACTAATGAATAAATAAATGCACACAAGGGGCACAAGTATGCATCTGCTACACAATTCCAATAATATGATTTTTTACGAGTTGTATCGTCTGTAACGTCCGACATAAATGATAAGGATGTTGTAGTTTTTGAAAGCCTTCCACAATCTATACAAGGCTTTGTTTTAGATTTTTCACATAACAAATCATCCAACAAAGGTTGAACGAAATAATTGTGATATGTTTGGGTGATGTCTTTCTTTGAATTTGATCTGTTCAGAAAGCTTACATCTCCCATAAACATATTAATTTTGGAGTATAGAATGTCTTTAAAAATTAAAACTTCTTTTACTTTTGGCTGATCTAAAAGACGACATAGTTCAGAATATAAATCTTTCTTGATTGCATAGTCTTTTTCTTTTTTGAACGATGTAATCATTTCAAGAGTTATATTTTCTACATCATTATAACTAGATAGTATTTCATAACCTGATTTGAAACTATCTGTTTCCAGCATCTTTGAAAATTCTTTAAATAATTCATTTACACTTTTAACCCATTTTTTATCGTCTGGGTTATACTCTTCAAATAATCTATTTACGGCATCTTGTTTTGACATTACACGAGTAAATTTAGTATCTTCACCTAAATAATATACAATAGATCTGACATATAAATCAGCGAGATTATGTTTCAATATGAAATTTTTTGATATGTAGAGATCTTGATTATCAATTATGTAATCTTTATTTTCTACACATCCAAGTTCATCATACTCATTGGCATATTCAAATAATCTAAGAAGTCCGACTACTCCCGCATTCAAGAGGAATCCATTCAATGTCACTTTTAAATAGTCTTTTTCATCCATAATATCACCGAGAAACTATCTCAAAATGACCGAAACCTTCACTACGCCTGCTGCCCATACCGCTTAGCAATAACTCATTGAGTACATCAGGATCTGATGTAATTTTATATATTCCTAAGGATGATCTAATATTAACTCCAAATGACGTTACAACTGTCTTTTTGGGCGATATTGGTTCAACATCAAGATATGCATTTTTTCCAAGTCTATTTGCAGTTATTGTATTGAGACAATCGCTGAATTCATCATCTTCAAAAATATAATACCTATCTACTTCACCTGCATTGTGTTTTCTTACAACCAGTGGACTTAAAAATCGAATAGTAATTGTATTTTCTGTGATTTTAGGAACTGGTTTTATCTTCAGATATTGAAGTGCCATGTAATTTCCATTTGCAATTGGATACGGATTTTGCATATCTTTTCTAAATGCATTATATAATAAGAGCGTATCAAAATCATTTGAAGATGAAAAAGTCACCCAAAAACGAGAATTTCCTAATTCTATATTATCGCTCTGAAACTTTGCTTTCGGTAATGCAATAGAAAATGTGAATGATTTTTGTATGGTTCCGCCTGTACCATATAAATCATGATAAATTTTAGGATAATATTCACTCAATACATGTTTGACATAACTTACAATAAGCGGCCTATAATCCTTCGGCAGATTATTCTTATGTAACGCAAATGATAAATCAATAGTCATGCGGCTACCTCAAAGGATGGTACATCTCATGGTGTACCAAATAATATCTTTATATCAACACACTATATCACTAAGGTGATATATAAACATAATACTAAATTTATATCCCTATTACTTCCTTCTCAAAATCTTATCAGATTTATCGAATTCTTCATCACTTTTGGAGAGCCTTTCAAGGTTAAGCTTGGCGCTTGCATAATGCTGATCGGCAGCTAACTTGTACAATCGTGCAGCTTCTTCAAGATCCTTAGAGACGCCCTCGCCGAATTCGTACATCAAGGCTAGATTATTCTGAGCTCTTGCAGATCCCTGCTCGGCAGATTTTCTGTATAACTCAGCGGCAATCTCGTAGTTCTGTTCTACACCTTCACCGCGGTCATACATCAGACCTAAGTTGGTTTGAGCGTCAATGCTTCCCTGTTCTGCAGCCATGGTAAACCATTTCACAGCTTCCTCATAACTCTGAGGTGCTCCTCTGCCCAGTCTGTATAAAACTCCGAGATTGTTCTGCGCTGTGGCATCTCCCTGATCAGCAGCAAGCTTGTACCACTCAATGGCTTCTTCATAGTCTTCGCTGACGCCCATGCCGCTGTGGTAAAAGTATCCCATGCTGAGCTGTGCTTTGACGTGATTTTGTTTTGCTGCCAGCTTATACCAGTGCAGGGCTTTCTTGTAACTTTTAGCCACACCGTCTCCCGTTTCATACGCATATGCAGCCTGAAACTGTGCCTCGGCATCTCCGCCTTTGGCGGTCTTCAGCAGAAGATTAAAATCATCCATTGAACAGTCATCATCGCAAGGCAGTTAAAAGCTTGCTTTGAAATTAATCTGCGTAGACTGCTAAGTCTGCTGCGCTTCTGCCTTCTTCAAACTCACTCAAATAAAGCTGCCTGCAGAGTCTGATCTCTTTAAACATCCTCTGTGCCTCGCATTTGTCGCAGTAGACTTTCCAGCATCCCCGGCAGAGATAGTTTCTGCCCTTGTTTTCTATGAAGCCTTTAACATCTTCCAGAGGGTAGCCTAAAAACAGCCCGATTTCATGCGGCACTCCCTCGGCGGCAATTTTTCTCTGCAGGCTTGATAAAACCGACTTTAAATCTCCGCAGTCATAGCCTGAACTGCAGAGAAACTTACAGATCTCTTCTTTTTTAATGTAATCATGCAGCATTTTCGGCCTGTAAACATATACAAGTGCTCTTCCTGAAGAGATGTTCAAAAGCCTGAGGCAGATGCCTTTTCTGTTTAAAATCGAATTTAAAGCACGTACATTTGCCGCTAAAGAGAGTGTATCGTCAGATGGACAGGTGAATAAACTGCCCGGTTTGATATTCGCTAATGTAGGCGAGCAGTGCCTGACTAAACATCTCTCAAGATAGCTCTCTGATTCTGCCATCCTAATTTAGGTATACCTAAATAGTTTAAATAATTATCCTGAAAAAAGATTACTTTTCCGCTGCGGATATCTTATCCAGATTCACACAGATCTTTTCTGCCAGGGCGGCCGCGTCAGCAGCTATGCTGTTTAGTTCATCATCAAGCACAGAATCCTCACTTAAAACATCTGCAGCGTCATGCAGAGTCTCAGAAACAGAAGACATCATGCTTATGATTTCATTTCTGGCCTTCTCAAGCACTTCAGATCTGAGCTGGTGCAGCCTTTCGATAATCTCCTCAGGAATGCCTTCATTGCTTACAAAAATAATATTGTCCAGATTTTCTCCTAACTTAAATTCCACATTGAAGCTGTTGTCTTCAGTCCCGAATCCTATGTGCATAATCCTGAATGATCGCAGAGAATAGAAGACTTTCCGCTGCAGATTATCACATTTCGGCTATGTGTACTGCAGTGTATATATAGTACAAGTACATTAAGCACGCAGGGAGAAGATGGATATTATCATCAGCAATCGGTCAGGCAAACCCATCTATGAGCAGATTACTGCGCAGGTAAAATCTGCTATCATGAGCGGCGAGCTTCAGCCTGGTGATCCGCTTCCTTCTATGAGAGCTCTCGCTAAATCGCTGCATATCAGCGTGATAACCACTCAGCGCGCTTATGAAGACCTTCAGAGAGACGGCTTCATCGACACGATTACAGGCCGCGGCAGTTTCGTTGCTGTTCAAAATAAAGACATCATTCAGGAAGAACAGCTGCGCAACGCCGAAAACCGCCTTCAGGAAGCAGCTGAGATCGGAAGAACCCATGGGATCAGTCTTGAGAAGTTGATAGAAATTCTGACTATATTCTATTCGGAGGAAGAATAATGGACAACATATTGGAAGTCAAAAATCTGACAAAGAACTACAATGACTTCTGTCTTGATCACGTTAGTTTTTCAGTGCCGGGCGGTTCGATAATGGGCCTCATAGGAGAAAACGGCGCCGGCAAAACTACCACAATCAAAGCGATTCTTGAATTGATCTCTATTGATGAGGGATCAGTAACAATATTCGGCACTGATTACAAGACAAATGAGAAACTGATAAAAAGCCGGATCGGCGTGGTATTCGATGACTGTAATTTCCACCAGTACATGAATGCCGATAAAGTTTCCAAGGTCATGAGCAGCCTGCATCCCGACTGGAACGACGCACTGTTCAGAAAGTATCTTCGGGACTTCGATGTGTCTGAGAATAAAACAGTAAAAGAAATGTCCCGCGGAATGAAAGTCAAGTTCAGCATAGCCGCTGCCTTGGCCCACAAGCCAAAGCTTCTGATTCTTGACGAGTCCACAAGTGGTTTAGATCCGGTTTCAAGAGATGAGATCTTAGACATATTTCTGGAGTTCATTCAGGATGAAGATCATTCTGTTTTGGTCTCGTCTCATATCACCAGTGATCTGGACAAGATAGCTGATTACATCACATTCATTCACAACGGCAGAGTCGCTTTAAGCAAGTCTAAAGATGAAATAATCTACAGCTACGGGATACTAAAGTGCAAAAGCAGCCAGTTTGATCAGATTGACAAAAATGACATTGTTGCCTATATCAAGAAAGACTTCGGCTATGAAATATTGATAAAAGATAAAGAAAAAATAATGCCGAAATACCGGGATTTTATAGTTGACAGTGTCAACATCGAAGATATCATGCTGTTCTACGCAAGAGGTGAGGTCTTATGCACGGCTTGATCCAGAAGGACCTGTACAGTCTGAAAGGGAGCTTTAAGTCGATACTGCTGATTATGATCATATTCGGAGTCATCTTCATTCCGCAGGCCGGCGGTGTTTCTTTTATTGCTGTTACAGTCTTCATGATGTCATCTCTTGTGATCTCCACTATCAGCATGGATGACTTTGTGAAATGGGACAAATATGCTCTTACACTGCCTCTAAATAGAAAAGACATTGTGAAAAGCAAATATGAGCTTCTGCTCCTGCTTAGCATCACAGGTGCGGTTGTCGGCTTGGCTGTTACAGCTGTATATAATTTAATTGTAAACCAGGCATCGGTAGAAGAAATCCTGATGATGGGAATTATGATGGTAGCCGTATCGATTGCCCTGCTTGGCATAGTGATGCCTGTAATCTATAAATTTGGAGTAGAGAGAGCCCGCATTCTGATGATGATATGCATATTCCTGCCCATCGTGCTGATATTAGGTTTGGTGTATGCTGCAGAGAATTTAGGCATTAACCTACCTGAAGTAAGCAATCTACTGCTTGTCGTCACGACTATAATCATCTCTGCTGCGGTGCTCCTGCTGTCTTACTTTGTCTCATTGAAAATCTATTCAAAAACTGATCTGTAACTGCCGTTTACGCGGCAGGTTTTATTTTTTATTCGGGTTCCGTTTGATTCTCAGCATATTCATGAAATCTTCAAACATTGATGTGTCATGAGGTGTAAACATTATCCACTTTCCGTCATGATATGTTTTTGATGCATCATAGCTGCTCAGAACTTCATCGGAATAATTATTGCGGTGAGCTTCGAATTTATCTCTTTCAGACTTCCCGAAAATTACCATGAAGCCTATACAGCTTTCTCTTGCGTACAGGGCACACAGAGTCTTCCTCCTCGCCGGTATTTACACTCATATTCCCATATCTTGCCTCCGCTGTTCCAGACGCACTCCACATTATAGTTTTCTTCAATCATCTCTTGCAGTTCTGTCCACACGGGATACGACTGTTCTCCGACGAGAGTTTTTAGTTCCTTATCTCAGGAATATTGATCGGCATGCGCGTTCTCAAATACTGCTCTGTAAATTACATGTTGCGTTGCCGAACTTCATGTCGTTTAAATGACATTATATACGTTATTTGATACTCAGCCATACACTCCATCTCATTAATAAACAGTAAGATTTTATATTAAACATTAATTGGCGGTATGGTGGCTATACTCATATGGATACTTTTAATTATAGCTGGTCTGCTGGAACCATGTTGGGTTATAGCGTTAGAAAAATCGAATAAACTGAAGAACCTGAAATGGACGCTGGTGACCGCTGTCACAATGTTCGGCAGCTTATTCTTCCTGTCTCTGGTTATGAAAGAAATTCCTGTAGGTATGGCTTATGCGATCTGGACAGGAATAGGCGCCATCGGAACGCTGGTGGGCGGCATGATTCTTTACAAAGAGCCTGTCACTTACCTACGCATCATGTTCATCCTGTTCATTGTCATCGGTATTGTCGGCATACATTTGACGGCGGGGCTTTAAATGTCAAACATTCCAAGTAAAAAACTTTCGTGGGCATATCTGACGATCGGAGGAATCTTTGAGACCGTCTGGGCGGTATCAATGAAATTCTCTGAAGGATTTACACACGTGCCGTATACGATTGTCACTGTCGTATTCATCCTCATCAGTCTGGTGTTTCTGTCCAAAGGAATGGACGGCGGGATTCCCGTCGGTACTGCATATGCAGTCTGGGTCGGCATAGGTGCTGTCGGAGCTGTAATTGCCGGAATAGTGCTGCTCGGCGATCCAGTAAATGTTGTCCAAGTCTTGTTTATAATGCTGATCATTGCCGGCATCGTCGGCCTTGAGCTCACCAGCGGCAAGAAAGAAGAAGCTTCATCAGGCAAGTAAATTACACGTATGCAGAATTAAATCCAAAGTAATATTAATCTAAAAATAGATGCACTGCTGATGAAACGAATTGCACCGAGCAGAGAAATGTCCGGAATAACTTTCATATTCGCAGTGCTGATACTTATATTCGGTATATTCGTTTTAAGTTCTGCACCAGGCGGCGCGGGTTTCTTTGGCGTGATATTCATACTTGCCGGAGTATTCATTGTAATTTATCATCTCAACAATGCTGTCGGCAAGAAGCGCTTCCCACTGTATGACGTTATAGACGGCAATGATGGTGACAACAGAAAATATCCATTTGACAACAATTATGAATCCAACACATCTCAAAAAGTATACTGCCCGTGGTGCGGAGAAATGTTGGATAATTCAGATTACAAGTTCTGCCCGAAATGCGGCAGACGCATGTGATGTAAGACAAAAATCAGGACTCCAACGTTTCTGCAGTCCCGTACTCTTCATTTTTGATTATCGTTTTTAAGCACACTAAAGCAATCCAGACTAAAATAACAATAATTGCAAATGCTTCCAGGAATGGAAATGTCTGTGTAATAGCAATGATAACCACCGCGGCGATCAGAACCGCAGTTACTGCTGCAGATACAGCATCTTTATGAAGTAAATCTAAGACTAATCTGATGATTGCAGAGATTGCAACAGCAATAAATAAAGAATATGCACATAAGTTATGAGGCCATCCGAGATCCTCCGTAAATGTTCCCACGCCGATTAAGAACATTCCGGCCAGCGCAATGAGAACGTAACTTACCCTGTCTAACATCAAGCGGTTGAAATGTGCAGTTAAAATGCCGTAAATGTAAATGATCACCCCGGCGGCGGCGCATCCGTAATTGAAAAAATACTGTGCGTTTGTATCAGAGACGCCGAGATCGCTTACCATGTTTTCCCCGAAAACCCATGTTCCGTCTGAGATTATCGCACATATCCAGCATATTGAAAATACTGCTATTCCGAGAAGCCCGATTGTTGCTGTCTTTTCATTATTGGACGTTAAGTGCACGTCTCCTGTATCAGCGTCTTTCAATATTTTATTTTCTGCAGTGTACAGAATAAAAATAAACGATTAAAATGTAAAAATATGAAGGGGTTTGATTAGGCTTTCAGCCTATTGTGTTGCGGGTCCTGTCGTTAAGCTCCCCGATCTTCCCTTTATTCCAGCCGCGGGTTTTAGAGAAGAATCCCGTTACGCGGGTCATTCCCTCAATGTCTGGCGAGCCGCATACCGGACATGATTGTTTCAACCCGCGGACAGTTTTTCCGCAGCTGAGACAGGATGTGAACTCCGGGCTGAAAGCTATCTGGGCATTCTGCGTATTCTGGAAGGTCTTGACGACGAAAGCAGCAATACTCTCAGCCAGCGGTTTTGACTCTCCCAGCCATACATGAGTGAGTGCTCCGGCATCAATCAGTGGATGGAACCTCCCTTCCTGCTTTACCCTGTCGATAGCAGAGATCTTTGCCCCTACGTTCATGTAAGTTGAATTTGTGTAATAGACTTCGCCTTTTGACTTATTTCCTCTGACGACTGTCGGGGACTGCAGAGGGAAATATTTCATATCCAGCTTTGCAAAGCGGTATGCTGTTGATTCTGCAGGTGTCTGTTCGAGAGGCATTTTGAGTCCGTACTCAGCTCCGATTCTCTCTGCTTCCTTTTTCATGTGTGCTATGACTTTAAGACCGAACATAGTAGCGTCTTTAGACTGATGCATTTCTTCCCCGGTGTGATACTGCACCATTTCGTTGAGTCCCACCATACCTACTAAGAATGAAGATTTGTGAATACGGTAGTAAGACTCTCCGTCAAGATTCATGGTCAGCAGCGACAGCGGGCCGTTCTTGCCCATGTTGAACAGCTGAGTGATGAATTCCCTCTTCTGAATGTGTGCCTTAGCTACCATTTCTAAGCGGTCTGTCAGTATCTCAAACAGTCTGGAATCGCTCTGATTCGCCTCATAGGCTGCACGCGGCAGGTTGATTGTAACATTCTGCATTGCAGAGTATCTCATCTTCCAGGGTGTTTTAGCGTCATCCAGATCGTTCTGTTCTAATTTGAATGACAATCTGCAGCATTCTGAGATTTTAGCAGTATTTCCCCTGTCAAACACAAAATAAGTGTTTCCTTTTTCAGATGCGACTCTGGAGATCTTTTCTAAGAATTCTTCATGGCCGTCAGTCTTGAAGAATTTCTCAGTCATGTGAACTTCCGGTTTCGGGAAGAAAAATGGTCTGCCCATGGCATCTCCGCCCATATACACATCAAAGAGAGCGTTGACAAATCTCTGAGAATCTTCTATATAATCTTCATAGTTCAAGCCGGTGAATTTTCCTCCAGGACCTATTGCCGGGACGCCGACAAAGTGGTCGGGAACTTCCCAGTATAAGTTAAGATCTGAGAATATAGACTGTCCGCCTCTGGCTACGGCCTGCTGGGCAAACTCGTATATCAATATCTGTGCCAGCTGCCTCATGCGGTCATCATCCACATCACCGAGGTACGGCGCCAGAAAGAGGTTGAAAGCATCCCAGCCGATGGCTCCGGAGAAGTGCCCCTGAAGAGCTGCTGAGAATTTAACAATCTGTTCTATAAGAACCTCAGGATGCTTGGCCGGTTTAGCTATAGACAATGCGTTCGGCAGATTCAATCCGAATTTCTTTACATATTCGATAGACTGTCCGGAACAATACGGCCTGTCGATCATACCCAGATCATGAAGGTGAATGTCACCTTTCATATGTGCATCAGCAAGATCCTGAGTGAATACTTCTAAAAGGGCGAATTCTTTCTTTATGTTTTCAGCAAGAGTCAGATTTGTAGCTTCGGGTCCGTGCGGAACGTTGGCATTTTCCTTATTTGGACACATGATAATTTGTCTTGCATCGTAAAGCGGGACTCCCAGCCTAGTGTGCTGTTTGCGCACTGATGATAATCCATATTCAACGAGCTTAGCATTTGTAAGCTCCCTGATCAAAGGTGCTGTTATAACTTCTATATTGAGCTCTCCGATCATCTTCTCTACTTCACGGGATACGATCAATGCAGCATCCTCGCTGATTGTAGTTTCTCTCATCAAAGCGTCATAAATCCTCGACTTATCCCACGCTTTGAGCTCTTCATCGGATGTTCTTACGAATAGAGTTAGTTCAGTGGATTCTTTGTTGTCAGAATAATTAACTCTGGTTTGTCCTGCTGCTTTCATAACGTTGCCCTCTTAATGATGAAACCGCTCTGATATTTTGGATACTTAGATTAGAATATGATTTCTAATCATGTAATGCGCAGGCAAGCTCACCATGTGATTTTTAGAAATGAAGCCTTGCTATTTGAAAGAAATTAAAACAAAGTTTGTTAACTAAGGAATAGATATAATTACCTTATTGTTTACCTGGTTATTTATTCAACCAGATAACATATAGCAGAAAAATCATCTGGGTGCATCAACAACATTGAAAATATAATCCGACAAAATAACAAGTAGGCTGTGAAGAAAAATAAAAAACCGAGCCGGATAAAGCTCAGTTCTAGGGTTTTTAAGACTCCTCCTTTATCCTAATGGCGATCTCTTTACCAAAGTCAAAGCACCTTTGTTTTGCAGAAGCATCCGGTACATATTGAACTTCCAAAGTCTCAAAGGGCATGTCCAATCCCCCATCTTTCATGACATTCTGCAGATCTTTGACTGCTCCTCCTGCCCATCCGAATGATCCGAATGCCGCTCCGATTCTTCCTTTAGGTCTCAAACCTTTCATATAAACCGCCATGTCCGCCACTGTAGGAAACATGTTATTGTTGAGTGTCGGAGTTCCAACAATGATCGCTCGTGAAGTTAAGATGCGCGCCATTGCCTCGCTGCGGTCTGTTTCTGAAAGTTTTATAATTTCCACAGTTACACCTTCTGAGGCAATGCCTTCGGCAATCTCTTTTGCCATTATCCCAGTGCTTCCCCACATGCTGTCGTAGATTATAAGCGCCTTCTGAAGTGTTTTGTTGGATGCCCACTGTGAATAAAGAGAGATGATTTTGTCTAAATCAGTTCTCCAGATCACTCCGTGTGACGTTGCTAAGATCTTGATATTAAGATCCTTTGCTTTTTCAAGAGTCTTTATCACTCTAGCACTGAACGGAGTTATGATGTTTGCATAATATTTTTGAGCTTCTTGGTAGAGCACATCCTGATCTACTTCATCATTAAACCTTTTAGAAACTGCATAATGCTGCCCGAATGCATCCATACTGAACAAGAGTCCGTCTTCAGGAATATATGTAAACATGGAGTCCGGCCAGTGAAGCATCGGAGTATCTATAAATTTAAGAGTCTTGGAACCGCATTTTATCTCCTGCCCGTCTTTGACTTCTTCAGTTCTCAAATCCGGAAAATGCATTTTCAGGCCCTCGACTCCTTTTTTGGATGCTAAAATGGTTGCACCTGTAACTGCCTGCAGTTCGGGAAGACATCCAGAATGGTCCATTTCTGTATGGTTTGATATGATTACATCAATGTCTTTTGGATCTATGATGCTGCTTATGCGTTCCAGAAATTCGTTCAGAAACGGCTTCTTCACAGTATCCACCAGGATATTCTTGTCACCAGTGATCAGATATGCGTTGTATGTAGTTCCTCTGGGGGTGTGGTAGCCGTGGAAGTTTCTTACGTTCCAGTCGATTGCTCCTACCCAGTAGACCCCGTCAATGATCTTTTCACCATTCATATTTACACCTGTTTTTTATGATGCCGATCTAAGCTATATATGCTTAATCTTAACGCCGAATTGCACCTCATATCATCAAGCATGAATGAGTTGATGATCTGGTAATACATTATTAGATCTTATTTTAAAAAATAATTTTTTATATATACGTTTCAAACAACAGATTCATCATACTAATGCATATCAAATAGGCTTAAATCATGTAAATGCAAACAATAGGAGTTTTATAACTGGCTTCTAAGGATAATTCATAGTTATCTGCTCATCTACAAACTCTTTTTTTTATTTTTATATTACATTAAACTATTTACTGAGGTGAAGTAATGGGTGAATTCGAAACCGAAACAAAAGAATTGTTTGATGCAATGGTAGCATACAACAAAGCCAACCTCCTGGCAACAGTTGACAAAGCCAGAAAGGCAGGTATGGACCCATTGGAAATTATTGGAGTCCTAGGAACTGGAATGACGGAAGTTGGTGTCCGTTTTGAAAGGGGTAAGCTATTCTTACCACATGTTTTGAGTGCAGCTGATGCAATGACTGCTGCTGTTAAGGTCTTGGAGGCAGATCTGCCAAAAGAACAGGCTAGCAGCAAGATTGCAAGCGTGGTTATGGGTACAGTAGAAGGAGATGTCCATGATATTGGAAAATCAATCGTTTCCACCCTCCTTCAATGCGCTGGATTTGATGTACATGACTTAGGGAGAGATGTGCCGATTTCAAAGTTCATTAATGAGATCAAAAACGGCTGCACCATGAT
Source organism: uncultured Methanomassiliicoccus sp. (assembly GCA_905202485.1). Taxonomy (GTDB): domain Archaea; phylum Thermoplasmatota; class Thermoplasmata; order Methanomassiliicoccales; family Methanomassiliicoccaceae; genus Methanomassiliicoccus_A. Next base: position 72,023 of record CAJKRY010000007.1, on the reverse strand, counting down.
TGGAATGTCCTCATTGATGACCACATCTATGGTAGTCCAAAGAGAAGCTATTGAAAAGCTGAAAGAAGAAGGATTGCGCGACAGTGTTAAGGTTATGGTAGGAGGAGCTCCAGCTACTCAGGCATGGGCAGACAAAATCGGCGCAGATGGATATGGAGAAAATGCAAACGACGCCGTTCAGGTTGCATTAGCTCTTGTAAAAAAATGAGGTGAAAATTATGGCAGAATACCCAATCAGAAGGGGAGATGGTAAAAGACTATACCTCAGCCGTCAACAGATTTTAGACGACATTAATGAAGGTATAGCCGATGCCGCAGATATCGGATCAATACCGAACTTAACCTCTGATGATATTGATTTCCTTCTGGAAATTTTAATTGATTCAAACAGGTCTGTCGGTGTTGAAGTAGGTAAGGAAGTCGTCCTGACATATGATATCGGACAGATCGACCTTGAAGGAGATACTGGTAACAGCGGTCTAGGTATACCAATAAGCAGGCTGAGCGGTGCACTGACGCATGAAAGGGCAATGGGTGCTGATACTTTTGAACTGGCACATGCTGATTACAGCATAAAACCAGTCAAGCCGATCATCGCCAACGAAATGCAGGCTATGGAAACCGCACAGAACAATCTCGTAGTTCCATATTTCTATGGTGCCATGCCAAACATGGGACTGTATTACAGCCCAGATGGACCCTACGGAAACCCAGCTGACCTTATGAGAGAATTCAAGATCCAGGAAGCACGAGAATCCTGTGAAGCTGCTGTAGAGCACCTGGCCAGAGATATCCACTTTGTATCTACAAAGATCATGTCTGCTGGTGCAGATGGATTTGACTTTGATACAACTGCTTCTGCAGGAGACGGTGACTTTGTGGCCACTCTCAAGGGAGTCGAGATGCTGAGGAAAGAATGTCCTGAAGCATATATCAACCTGGGAATGTCCGGAGAGCTCGTTCTCGGTATCCACGGAGAACTTGAATATGACGGCCAAATCGTTGCTGGTCTCTGCCCACATCAGCAGGTAAAGCTTGCTGCAAAGGCTGGAGCCAATGTATTTGGTCCTGTTGTGAACACAAATACCGGAAAGAGTCTCGCTTGGAACTTAGCCCGTGCTCTTACATTTATCAAAGAATGCGTCAAAGAATCTTCGATACCATGCCATGCAAACATGGGTATGGGAGTCGGAGGAATACCAATGACTGAGACGCCATCTCTTGATGCAATTACACGCTGCAGTAAAGCTATGGTCGAAATTGCTGGCGTCGACGGTATATAGGTTGGGGTCGGCGACCCCGCCGGCATGGCTCTTCCACACTATGTTAGCTCTGGTATGGGGGGCATTAGGACAGCAGGCGACCTTGTCGCCAGGATGGAATATTCCAAAGGCATGAAAATTGCTGAAGCAAAAGAGTATGTAGCCAAGAAGCTCGGAGTATCCTCAATTGATCTGGCTGATGAATACGTCATGAAAGATCTGAGAGAAGAACTCGGTCTCGGTGTAGTTACAGCAATCCCCGGAGTTCCAAAGGGAATCGCTGCTAAACTGAACATTGAGAGGCTGCTTGATACAAAGATCAACTGCTGCGAGCAATTCCGCAAGATGGGAAAGATCTAAACCTAAATCTGAACAATGCCAGATGTCTGGATGGATCATATCATTACATCTGAAAATGATTACATGATTCCTCCTGGTCTGTCCAGATCTTTCTGGCTCCCGTTCAATGATTTAGAACAATTTGGAATATTAATCAGCGTAAGCTGATGACATGCAAATAAACAATAATTAGTAGAGAAAAGAAAAGAGGTGACTAAATGAGTAAGCATTACTACCCAGGAAAAAACATCCTGGAAGGTGTAAAGCTGGATCTCTATACTGAAGACAGTCTGAGAGCCATCGATTACGCCACAATGGAAGTTTTGCAAAACCCAGGTATTCAGGTATCTGATGACGAGGCTTTGCAGCTCTTCAAAAACGCAGGATGCGACGTAAACGAAAAGACAAAAATGGTAAAGATACCACAGCATCTGGTAAAGCATGCTCTTTCCACAGCTCCATCAAGATTCGAGTTGTACGGAAGAGAAAAGAAGAACAAGCTTGTTCAGGAACACAAGGGAAAAGTCCACTGGACTTGCTTCGGAACGGGTATCCAGGTATGCCACTACAAAGGACCCGGCCAGTATCAGACAATTGATTCCACTGATGCCGACCTCGCAAATGTAGCTAAAATGGTTGACTGGGCAGACAATGTAGATTACTTCTCATTAGCTGTATCTGCTCGTGACTGGGCTGGAAAAGGAAAGGAAGATGTCCACGAAATGTACACTTCCGTAACGAACACAACCAAGCACTTCCATCATATTGACCCTGTTGGAGAGAACGTAGAATACTACTTCGAACTGGCAAAGGCAATCTACGGTGGAAACGAAGAGGAAGCAAGAAAGAAGCCTCTCGTATCTATGCTTGTTTGCCCCACAAGCCCGTTAGAATTAAGCAGCAACGCTTGTCAGGTTATCATCAAAGGGGCCCGCCTCGGCATACCGACAAACGTCTTGAGCATGGCAATGTCTGGTGGATCTGCTCCAATTTACTTGGCAGGAACACTCGTTACTCACAATGCTGAAGTTTTAGCTGGAATAGTACTGTCACAGTTAGCTGTTCCAGGAGCTAAAGTTTGGTATGGTAGCTCAACCACAACCTTTGACATCAAGAGGGGAACAGCACCTGTTGGATCCCCTGAACTCGGAATGATCAGCGCATCAGTCGCAAAGTTAGGTCAATACTACGGATTGCCAACTTTTGTGGCCGGCATATAGGCTGACGCCAAGGTACCTGATGTACAGGCAGGACACGAGAAGACTCTTACAACAATTCTTCCCGCTCTTGCTGGTGCTAACACCATTTATGGTGCAGGTATGTTGGAACTTGGCATGACATTCTCAATGGAACAGTTAGTGATTGATAACGACATCATTTCAATGGTCAAGAAAGTGATGCAGGGCATTCCGGTAAACGAAGAGACTCTCGGAGTAGAGTCTATCCAGAAAGTCGGTGTTGGAAACAACTTCCTGAGCCACAAAACCACAATGGCAAACATCGATCTCCCATCCGATCCCAGCATTATCAACAGGGATATGCTCGGAGACTGGGTAAATGCTGGACGCAAGAGTCTGGATGTTGTAGCTCACGAAAAAGTTTTACAGATTATGGCTGACCATGTTGTATCTCCAATCGATGCTGACATACTCAAAGATATGCAGGCTATCGTCGACAAGGGAGACAAGGCATTCAGAGGCCAACTATAAGGAGGATAATAAATGTCTAATGAAGAAATAATAGAAAAGGCCAGAAATGCAGTCTTGGAATACGACGCAGACTCCGCAGTTGAAGCTGCAGAGGAAGCAATCAAAGCGGGAATGAACCCTGTTGATGTTATCGCTAACGGTTTCACAAAAGCAATGAATGAGATCGCAGCAAAATACGAAGCAAAACAGTTATTCCTCCCCCATGTCGTGGCTGCATCTGATGCAATGACCGCGGGTATCGATGTTCTAAATCCATACCTCGAAAAGATGGGCGTTGCAGAAGGATCTGGACTAGGCACAATTGTGATCGGAACGATTGAAGGAGACATTCACTCAATTGGAAAAGACATTGTGGCAATTATGCTCAAAATCGCTGGATACAATGTAATCAACCTGGGACGTGACGTTCCAGTCAAAGACTTCATTGAGGAAGCTAAAAAGCATAATGCTAATGTGATTGGATCTTCAGCTTTGATGACAAGTACAATGGTCAACCAGATCAGGATCGAAGAGCTTCTGAAAGAAGACAGTGTCCGTGATAAATTCAAAACTATGGTTGGCGGAGCACCTGTTACCCAAGATTGGGCAGACAAGATCGGTGCTGACATCTATGCTGAAAATGCATCAGACAGTGTCAATAAATTAAAAGCAGCGTTGAACTGAGACCTTCTTTCAAATTCTGGCCATTTGAAAGAATGACCAGAATTATTTTTATTTTTTCATATTGAAAATAATATGGGGGAGAACACATGATGGAAGTAGATACGGAAAGTAGTTCAGGCTCTGAGCCTTTGGCACAAGCTGATTTGGAAACTGCACGTAAACTTGAGCATAAAAAGCGTGTCCGTCTTGGATACATGATGGCTCTGTTTTGTGCAGTCTTCTGGGGATTGTGGTATGTACCAGGAGAAGCCGTATGGGTCATAAATCCATTTGATAAGCTCAATGCAGCAATAGCAGTTACGGACGGAGATGCCCTTGCAACTGTCATTACATCTGTGTTGATTACTGGATTAAATGCCTTATTTGTAATTATTGCATTATTAGTATGGAACGGCGCTCTGGGAAAACTACGTGAAATGGGAAGAACAGTTAGACAGATGCGTCATTGCACAAAATGGTTCTTTTTAGCATCAATATTCGGCGGACCTTTTGCAGTTTTAGGATCATTCCTTGCTATGGGTTTTGTAGGTGCCGCCTTTGCCGCAGTGGCAGGATTAATGTATCCAGTTGTTGGTACGATACTTTCACATTTTACAGGACAGAAAGTTTCCAAAAGAGCAATTCTGGGAATTTTAGCCATTGTATTAGGTGGTATAACAGTATATGCCGGCGGTCTTATTGACGATCTAGCCAATGGCGGCGGATCTGTCTGGGGATATGTCGGCGGAATAATGGCTGCTATCGGCTGGGGAACAGAAGGAGTCATTGCAAGCAAAGGACTAGATGTTGCAGAACCTGACATTGGAATTACACTCAGGTTTGTTGGTGAAGGAATTATTTGGTGGGTAATAGCACTTCCACTGTTAGCTATACTTGGATACCCAGTATTCACATACGCAGCTCAGATTCTCGACCCACTCACAATCGGCGTCCTTATTATGCTTGGAATAACATTTGGTTTCTGTTATGTAACATGGTACAAATCATTTACATTAATTGGAGTCAACAGGGGACAGGGAATAGGAAATCTATACGGCATCTGTGCTGTGATCTTCATATTCCTGTTCATGGGAGAAGCTCCGGACTGGACGATCATTCTTGGAGGAATACTCTGTGTAGCAGGCAGCTTAATAATGTTTACCGAAGGAAGCCTTGAATTAGAGTCGTTAAAGACTGATGATGTCATAAACAACGAATCTTCAAGCAAAAAACATCCAAAAGCGGCTAGCACACAGGGTGATGCAAGTAAAAAAGGCAAGACTGCATCTAAAACTCATCTGAGGCCTATTAAATTCAGAATTTTAGAACTCTATTCGGATGGAGAAGAGCATTGGAATTCAGAAGTTGTAAAAATAATTCAATCCGAATACGGGATGAATACTGGATATGGCAGGGATTCCATTAATTTTGATATTATTGAACTTGCCGCAGGCGGTCTGCTTAAAGAAGTTAGTGTCACACAAGACGATGCTTCATACAAAGCGGGAGCTCTGCTTCACAAGTACAGAATTACAGAATTTGGAAAAAACCAGCCATGTTTAGCAAGTAACTAATGGAGGTGTAAAAGATGCAAACTGAGATCGCACAAGCCGCATATGATGCTTGTTTCGCTAACGGGCTGCTTCCACACTCTGACATAGCTTTCATTATAGTTATGATTGCAGTCAGTTTGCTTGGAATCTGGCAGGCTAGGACAATGGTGAAAAACTTCTAACATGGGAGGCATATAAATGTCCGAATGTGAGAATGAATCTACCTTACGCCGCACAATAGACTGGAAACAAGGACTGTTGATTGCATTGGGCGTACCCATACTTATCTTGCCGTCTATAGGCTATTCGGCAAGCTATCTATGGGCATTTTCTATTGCTCTCTGGGGAATATCAGTTATTCAGGGTTTCCTCCAAAACAGTGCGTTTGCAGAAATGGTTACGGCGTTTCCTAATGCATCTGGATTGGCAGGTTGTGCTCAAGAAGTATTCACCGATAGAAAGAATAAATCAAAATATGACCGGGGCAAGTTTATAGGTGGATTCTGTGCCTGGAGTTACTGGTTTGCATGGACTCCAGTAGTTGCAATATTTACCATGACTATTGATACATATCTTCAAGGATTTGTACCAGCCCTGAGTGATGTAAATTCTTTAGCACTTAATCTGATAATCGGAGCTGTAATCATAATTGCAATGATCGTGATTGGAGCACGCGGATTGTCCGGCGGTGCAAAGATAGGGCTCATCTTAGCGCTTATCACTCTTGTACCCTTGGTAATTATCCTCGTAGCACCGTTCATCACTGGGGACTTCCATGCAAGCAACATAACATCATCTTGGTTCCCTGCAGGATGGAGCTGGAGCGGACTAGACTTGGCAGTATTCTTTGGATTGATGGGTATGGCTCAATGGAGCGCCTGTGCGTGGGAAACAGCTGCTGTTTACGGTCCAGAATATAAAAAACCAAGTTCAGATGTTCCAAAAGCACTGTTCTCTTGCGGAATCATATGTTTGATTCTGTATCTGCTAACCCAAACTTCAGTCATAGGAACATTAGGTGTGGACGGAGTCGTTAACGCACCTCTTGACCCGCTGTATCCTCTTGCACTTATGACATTTGGTGATATCGGATCCACAATACTGTTAATCTTACTGATCGGTGCAATGATTCTGATCATCCAGACGGGATTCTTAGGATCATCCAGAACACTTTACTCAATGGCTCTGGAAGGCAACTTCCCGAAACAGTTTGTAAAAACTAATGACAAAGGCATGCCTGTAAGGGCAATGATCTTTGTTGGAGTGTTCAACATGTTCCTGATCCTGCTGGGAAATCCAGTAGCAGTATTGGCCGCTTCATCAATGGGATATGCCATTGCAGTATCTATCGCTCTGATGGCATACGTAAAATCAAAGAGGGATCCAGAGATTAAAAAACTGGAAAGGCCGTTTAAAGCACCTCGTGGATGGAAATACCTTGCAGCCGCAATGGTAGTTTACGAGCTTGTAATATTACTGCCATGTCTCGTATACCTCAATTCTCTGGATTACGGTTCAATGTCTACTATCGTGGGTGCAGTTGTTCTTTTGGCATTCATACCAATATGGATAGTTACACAGAACATGATACGGAAAAACAAGGCAGAGCCTAAGTTAGACGAGCCTGCAGATGATGAAATAAAAAATGCATCATAATTTGAATGCAAACAACAAATTTCTGCATTAGCAGAAATTAAACCTTTTTTCTATTTTTATTGATTAGTTGTTTAAATAAAAAAAATAAAAGGAAAGGGTTTAAGGAGGATATCATTTATTGATTATCTTCAAGCAGTTCCTGGCCCAGGTGCGTCGGCATTTGCAGGATCTTCATCCAGCTTTGTTTGGATATATTTTTGATTTGGATCCTCTGATTTTATGAAGTCTGCATCATCCGAGAAGAGCATGTCGTCAGTCATCTTTCCTCTTGTGAAGCGCACAACAAGTCCGACTACTGCACCGAGTACAAGTACGATTACAGCTACGCATATTGCAGCAACTGCATTTACAAGCTCTCCTGTTATCACAACCACAGACAAAGCACCTATCCATCCGCCTACGCCATGCAGGTTATGGACACCCATCACATCCACTGCACCCATCTTCTTACAAAGCCACGGTTGTAAGTAAACAAATGCAAGAGCTGATATGGCGCCTGCGACCAGACCTACTACCAATGCACCCCACTGATTTACTAGAAGCAGCGGAGAACCAATAGCTACCGGTCCTGCCAGCATGGCATAAGTATAGATCAACGGATTGACCTTCTTCTGAGTTATTTCTAATATGATATATGTCGTAATCATTGATCCTATTCCAGACATATAGCATGTGACGAGACCCCATGTAACCTGATCTGCAGGAAGCAGAGATGTTACAAATGACGGCCATAGGATGAATAGAAGCATACTTGCCAACCATACAAACGTCACGCTATGCGTAGTTGTATACATCGGTTCTTTGAACGCTCTTTTCTCCCGCAATGCTAATAGAACTCCTAAACCAAAGTATGCAGCACACATATGCACCATTATCGATCCGCCTGGATCTGTAACAGTTCCGATGCCTAGGTCATTCAGATATGGCGCGGCTGTTAAGAACCACTCGACAAATGCATAAATCGGAGCAAATAATACTCCTACCAGCAAGTATTGCCACATTTTAATGGTTCCTAAGAATACACCAATTCCAATCACTACCGTGATTGAGCAGATCACACCCCGGATCATTAATGACTGATCCCATATGTCAGCTCCAAAGTAGAACTGCTGGATAGCCATATATGATAAAAAGCTGCCTGCTGTAACGAGTAATGTAGCTAAAGCCACACCCCACTCGAACTTCCTAATAAATATCATCAAAAATGCAACTAGCATTAACATGAACCATATGTCCATATTCTTGGAGTATCGGCTCATCTCGTCATCTGTGAATGACTGGTCAGAAGTTCCCTCTGAGCCAGATGGAGTGAGCATTTCCTCTCCTGAAGATAATGCTATATCCGGATTTGCAGCTGCGTCGTCTTCAAGACTGCTTGTCGGTACCAAAGTGATACACAATAACGCCAAACAGGCTACGACAAGGATAGCTGCCGCTACTTTCTTTCTACCCACATTCATCTAAATCTCTCCCGCAACATAAAAAAAATAAAAAAAATGGGTTTAGGAAAGCAATGTAGGATAACTATGAATTATCCTTACATCGGAAGTCCAAGGTCCCTGAGTTTTGCTACGGCACCGTTGTATATCTGTATATACTCATCAGTGGGTATAACATTCTTGACGTCGTAGCATTCCTGGAAGCGTTTTCCAGCAGGAGCTTTGGTATAGTTCTGCTCGTATTCACTTACCAGTTTCTCAAGGATCTCATTGACTTCAGAGACTTTCATTCCGCATGTTGCCATAGCGGCTTCTCCCATGATTCTTGCTTCCATACCAGTGGTCTTGTCCTGAACAACACCCTTGGCGGCAGCTGAACCAGACAGAAGTTCACGTCCGCTTGCGGTATCAGACATTGCCTGAGCTGCAGTCTCAAGAAGACACATCTCTGTGCAAGGTCCAGCGATTGTGTAGTACTGATTTGCAAGTAACAGATCTGTGTTGGCATCTATGGCTGCTGCAGCGTGGGCAGCTACCTGTAAAGTCTCTCTTGATGTTGTGATACCCCACCTGATGTGGATTGGACCATCTAAGTGGAAGTTTCCTCCAAAGAGTGTGAAGGATGCAAGAGTTGTAGCAATGTCGCAAATTGCTGTTTCTTCAATTCCGCCACAATATCCACCAAAGATAGGCATCTGTTCGATCATGATGGTGTTACCCTGAGCCTGCCATCCAGCAAGCATGTTGAGTCCTGCCATATCTATCTTCAGTTCGTTCAGCTGTGAGCACTCATGGCTTTCACATGGCCTCATGGCGTAATCTCCGGCGAGACGTCCCGCTGCGGACAGCGGTGTCTCAGGGCCCTATATAGCCATATATGGACGGTTAGCCCTGACTCTGGCTTCCTTTACCGCCCTCAGTTCAGCCAATGTGGCTTTGATTTCCCAAGGTGTGTTTGTTGTTGCAGGGTGTCCTTCTATTGTAGCCATTACACCATTTACGAGTGTATCGACTGTAGCCTCCTGAGCGTAACTTTGCATTACTTGGATAAATACTTCCTCAGAAACTGGAGCACCTGTTGGTCCTCCCTGAATGATTGGCTTTGTAGAAGAGTTTCCCTTCCTTGGTTCAAAGCGAGCAGCGTCACGATATTCTCCTAAGAGTAATTTTTTAGGAGTCTTTTTAATGCCTTCTTTGATTTCATCTTCGGTTACATATAATACTCTACCCATATCAGCGTTGTAAAATCCGCTGGTAATGAGCATTTCCATACCTGCCTGGAATAACCTGTTTTTGAGGTCTTTGTCTTCAGGTATGATCTCTTTACCGAATTTGATGTTGTATTTCTCTTTCATTGCAGTTGCGTTTGTTGGAATTGTGACGTAATCCCAATCACTTTCCGCGACTTTTTGTCCTTTCAAAAATCTCTCATATGTATCATATATTGAGATTGGTCTGGCTGCCATTTAGTTCACCCCTTGATTAACTTAGTGACCAGTTCTACTGCTTCTGCTCCAGACGGGCAATACATATCTCCACCGATACTCTCAACCCACTCTGCACTAGCTGGAGCTCCACCGAAAATGGTCTTTACGCTCACATTTTCTTCCTTGATGAGGTCAACAATGTCCTTCTGAACCACTACTGTGGTTGTCATTAATGCAGATGCACCAACAACATCGGCCTTGTTTTCCTTTACAGCTTCTAAGAACTTTTCAGGTGCTACATCTCTTCCAATGTCTACTACATTGAATCCGGCACCTTTCAGCATGGCTGCTACTACATTCTTTCCGATTTCATGAATGTCACCCAGAACTGTAGCTAAAACTACGGTACCACGTGAGCTTGTAGATCCCTTCACCATTACAGGTTCGAAAACTTCCAATGCCTTTTCCATGGCCTTAGAAGCTGCTAAAACCTGTGGGAGGAAGATCTTTGCTTCATCGAAAAGTTTGCTGATTGTTTCCATGCCTTTTCCTAGACCGTTTTCCACTGCATCACCAGGGTCTATTCCGGCATCCAAAGCTTCTTTTGCTGCTGTTTCAGCAAGCTTGACGTCCCAAGTCTCAATTGATTTCTTGAGACTTGCCATTATTTCTTCTTTGCTGCTCATCTAGACACTTCCATTGTTCTAGTATAAAACGTTTATATGATCATTTACATTCTACTATATAAAGTAGTAAGTTCAATTAGAAACATTTAAATATAATGAAATAAGAGCTTATATACACCAACAATTAGTTTTAAATATTAGTTATTGAGCCATGGGGGTAATTAGGGAAATCTTTAAATAATATACAAAAGTTTCAGATTCTGTGTGAGGAAATGAACTCGTCAACTATACGATTCAAAAACATATCTCATTTTGGAAATAACTCTGAATTTGAGATGGCTTCTCACTCCTCTTATATACACCCTATACAAGATGAGAATCATTTCCTCATGAGAAGTCCTGCTGTTCGATCATATCCCCCTACGATTGAATACAGGGAAGTGAACTGCCCTGAGATTCTGCGCCTCAGGGCATCACTTAACCGCAATGTGGAGTGTTGGTCCGGGACCACCAGGCCTCTACAGCCACGGCAGCCGGGTTCAACTCCCGGGCACTTCGCCATTAATTTTGATGATATACTTCTAACGGAGGCCTCTTAAACATGCCGGTCGAATGGACAGCTTCTCAAAAACAGAGGCTAAAAGAATTGGGAATACCTGCTGAAGCAGATAGAACATTTGATAGTACAGAAGAAAGGGAAGAGGTGTTTAAGAATATCACTTCCGAACATCTGTCCAAAGTAAGGAAAGATATCAGGCATATGCTGGATTATCCAGAAAGGCATCAATTGTCACAGATTGAATCTATCCTTGCTCAAGCTTTGGTTGATAATGGTTTCATTGAAGTAAAAACTCCCAGTATAATTTCCCGCAGCGCGTTGGAAAAGATGGGTATCGACAGATCTCATCCGCTGCATGAACAGGTATTTTGGTTAGATGAAAAACGTTGCCTCCGGCCCATGCTTGCGCCTAATCTATACTTCATGATGAGGCACATGTATAGGTACAGCAAAGGCCCGCTGAGGCTCTTTGAAATCGGATCTTGTTTTAGAAAAGAATCAAAAGGATCCAACCACTTAGAAGAATTTACAATGCTGAACCTTGTAGAGATGGCGCCGGATAATGACCCGGCTGACCAGCTTTTGATGCATATTAAAACAATAATGGATGCTGTTGGACTGGAATACAGCCTTGTAGAATGCGAATCGGATGTCTATGTTAAAACTCTTGATGTAGAGATAGACGGAGTGGAAGTAGCATCTGGTGCTGTAGGGCCGCACAAATTAGATCCAGCTCATGGAATAACTCAGCCTTGGGCAGGAGTAGGATTTGGATTAGAACGCCTTTCCATGATGAAGTATGGAATGGATAACATCAAAAAGTCTGGCCGCAGCCTAATCTATCTCAGAGGAGTCAGACTGGATATATAGGAGGCAGCGCATGAAAGATGCAGATATAATACCCATACTTCAGAAATCACTGGATGGCCAGGATCTAACTGTTACGGAAATAGAAGTCTTGCTTGCTGCAGAAGATCAGAACTCTGTAGCACAGCTGTTTGAAGCAGCTAGAACTGTTAAAACTCAATATTTTAGAAATAAAGTTTTTCTTTACGGTTTTGTATATTTTTCAACGCACTGCCGTAATAATTGTTCATTTTGTTTTTACAGAAATTCAAATAGAGACAGCGTAAGGTATAGAAAAACAGATGAAGAAATTCTGGAACTTGCGACTTCTCTGGAGGATTCAGGAGTTCATGTGATTGATCTCACCATGGGTGAAGATCCTCTGATACATAATGACAATCACTACAACAGGCTTACTGACTTAGTGAAAATGGTGAATGATGCAGTGGATATTCCGCTTATGGTTTCACCAGGCGCAATTCCTCAGCATCTGTTCCCGGCATTAAAGGAAAATGGTGCAGACTGGATTGCATGTTATCAGGAAACTCACAATATCGAATTATTCAAAAAACTGCGGCCAGATCAGGATTATGATTTTAGGCTCAATCAGAAAAAATGGGCCGATAAATACGGGCTTCTCGCAGAAGAAGGGATAATGGTAGGCGTGGGAGAGTCTGTAAAAGACAGGGCAAATTCAATTGATGTTATGAGAGAATTAAATGTAAATCAAGTACGAGCAATGAGTTTTGTTCCGCAGGATAACACACCGATGTCTATCAACTCACCGTCCCCGTTCATTGAAGAACTGAAAGCAATTGCAGTGATGAGACTTGTGCATCCAAGAAATCTCATACCTGCCAGCTTAGACGTGGAAGGCGTGGCTGGATTAAAGACCAGACTGGCCGCAGGAGCAAATGTAATCACCTCCATCATCCCTCCGTGTAAAGGTCTTGCCGGAGTAGCACAGCATGAACTTGACATTGATGACGGCGGAAGGTCTGTAGAGCAGATTGAAGCGATTCTAGATGATATTGATGTTAAAACGGCAGATAAATACGAATATATCAGCCTCATAGAAAGTTGGAAAAGCAGCAAAAAAGCGGGGGTTTCTCTGTGAAATTGGGAGTAATAGGAGGCCTTCTGCAGGGAATGGAGGCCGTGTATCTTGCAAAAAAAGCAGGGTATGAAACTCTCGTGATAGACCGCAATGAAAAAGCACCAGCTATATCGCTGGCAGATAGTTCAGAGATATTGGATATTAATTTAGAAAAATCAAAAGCCAAAAGGATATTCGACGACTGCGATGCTGTAATGCCGGCAAATGAGAATATTGAAACTCTGATTTCTGTCTCTGAAATCGCCAGAGAAGTTGATGCTGATCTGCTCTTTGATCTTAACGCATATAATATTTCATCATCAAAAATACTGTCAAACAGCCTAATGAACAAGCTTAAAATTCCCATGCCGAAACCATGGCCCGAGTGCGGTTTTCCAGTAATTGTAAAACCATCAGGCCAGAGCGGAAGCGTAGGGGTAAGAAAAGCATACAGCACAGAAGATGTAAATTCTGCAGTGAATACAATTCATGAAATGGGTGACAAAGAAGTTATACAGGAATTTGCAGACGGCCCCAACATATCAATAGAAGTTATTGGAGACGGAACCCACGCAAAATCCATGATTCTGACAGAAGTGGTTCTGGATGACAAATATGATTGCAAAATGGTCCGCTGCCCCATGCAAAGTATGGATCCGGACATCTTAGACTCATTTTCAAGATGTGGCGAATCAATTGCCGAAGCTCTCAGCTTAAAAGGAATCATGGATGTAGAGGCAATTTATTCAAAGAAAGGGTTGAGAGTACTGGAGATAGATGCTAGAATACCAAGCCAGACTCCAGCTGCAGTCGTGAATGCCACCGGTGTAAATCTCATCAAACATCTGGTTGAGGCTGTGAAAGGGAACCTTTCTGAACCTCGGCCTGCTGAAGGATCGGCAATATACGAACATTTGATTTTTGAAAATGGAATTCTGAGATCCTGCGGAGAAAAAGTGTTCGCTGGAGTTGAAAAACCCAGAATCGAATACGGTCTCTTCGGATCATCAGAAATGATAACGGACTATGAACCTGGAAAAAATCGCTGGCATGCAACAATGATCACGAACGGAAAAACGCCAGAAGACACATGGAACAAGCGTCAAAAATGCATTGAATGCATTTTAAAAGAAAACAATATTAAGCAATATTTAGACCCAGCACCGGAGGTGATAACATTACCCGCTTAACACCAGAAATGATAAAACATGTACCGTATGCATCGGTGGAAAGAGACAGAGCCCTCATATCATCAATAGGCACAGACATGAGGGGATTGGCATACGAAGCTGTGGGTGTAATGCCCGACAGTATGCCGTTGGAAGACTATTCCGCCGCTGTTGTCCCGGTTACAAGCGGAAAAGGCGTTACACCTGGATTTACAGAGTCGGTCTGTTCCATTCTGCAGCATCTCGGTATGAAATCATTCATTACCCAAAGAACAGACATCGCCGGGCTGTCGGATGCGCTGGCGGCCAAAGCGGACATTGTCTTCATGGCTGATGATGCTGAGTTCATAGCACTCAACACACATACAAGCACATTTTCAGACAATACACGCTCCACTGCTCTGGGGTATTTCACCGCACTTAAAATTGCAACCAACGGGCTTCAGGGAAAAGAAGTGCTGCTTATAGGAGCAGGAAGAGTCGGTGATAAAATGGCTGACATGCTGGAAACAGAGGAAGCAAAAGTTACAATTACCGACATTGATCCTTTAAAATCGAGGGCGCTGCAGAAGAAACATGTTGATTTTAAAGTGTGTGATGATTTGGAAAAAGCTGTAAAAAATTCCACATTAATTCTGAATGCTTCACCTGGAAAAATACCTGGAGACTGGATAAACGAGGGAACTATCGTGTCTTCCCCGGGAATGCCTTATTCCTTTGATGAAGAAGGGCTTAAAAAAATGAAGATTCTGATTCATGACCCGCTGCAGATAGGCGTGTCTGTCATGGCTGTATGGAGTGCCAGTCTATCTCTGTATGAGCTTCCGATACCTGTTGAAAGCCCTGTCTGTGCGGAAGTGATTCTGTGACTGAATATTCAATAGCCTTAGATATCGGAACAAGCGGCTTCAGGGCTCAGGCGATAAAAAGAGAAAACAATGAAGTCGTATCTACTGCTATAACTACAAGGCATCCGGTACCCGGAGCCAATGTGATAGATCATGTAAACTTCGCTATGGATGCCGGTCCCGACGTCTGTAACAGGCTGATAATTGATACAATCAATAATCTTCTTCCCTTGCTGCAGATAGATTTAGAGTGCGTAACCAAAATGGCTGTCTGCGGAAACCCTTTTCAGTTATCACTTTTTCAAAATATTGAGATCCGCGATTTAGCATACGCAGGAAAAAACCGTCTGGAGGAGCTTAAAATTGTTCCTCCGAAAAGAGAAGGCGAAATCGTTCATGCGTCTGATCTGGGATTAGCCAACATGAAAAATGCCTCGGTGGTCATTCCGCCTGCAGTAAGCCATGAAATCGGCGCCGACGCCATAGCAATGATGCTGATGACAGACGCTCTGAAACAGGATGAGCCGTGTATGGTGATAGATTACGGAACCAACGCGGAAATGGCGCTGATTGTTGACGGGGAAGTTTATACCGGATCTGCAGCAGCCGGTCCAGCTCTTGAGGGACAGCAGATTGAGATGGGGATGCTGGCCGCTCCCGGCACCCTTTCGGAAGTGAATCTCGCAGAAAACGGATGGGAGTCTTGGGTTCTTGACGATGAATACTTACCAGTAAATGGAGACGTTGTGAATCCCCAAGATGGAAAAATCGTTTCACAAGGTCCAGCACACGGATGCGCCAAAGGAATCACCGGCACAGGGGTAATAGCTGCATTGGACTGCGGAATATCCAGCGATCTGGTCAAAATGCCTAAGATCTCTACACCTGACGAAAGACTGCATCTGCAGGATAAAATTTCCATAGGAGAAAGGGATGTCTCGGAAGCTGGAAAGGCCATTGGTGCACTGAGAGCCGGTTATCTTACACTGATGAGAGAAGTTGACCTCTGGGTAGAAGATGTTCCAATCTTCTTTATGTCTGGTGCATCTGGATTGTATGTAGATGCTAAAAAAGCCCAGCGCGTAGGAATGGTTTCTCCTGGATCAAAGAAGATCATTCAGTTTGGAAACACATCTCTGGCAATGGCCAGGGAAATCGCTACCGGAAAAATTGAATTGGACGAATTGAAAGAGTTCGCAAAAAAACTGAAAGCCAAACACTGCATGTTTGCAACATCTGAGACTTTCAAGAATCTCTATTCAATCGAACTGTCTCTCTGGACATATGGAATGCCGATGAGCTCATACAACGACATGCTGGACATATATAATCTGCCTCATCTTCCCATGGAAATCTCTGAACCTCAGGTAGAGAGGAAAATGAAAAGAGACATTCCAGAGCTGGGAGACTTTGGCATGGCGGTTCTGGAAAACCCAGGTACGCTGATCACTAAAGAGCTGATTGGCTGCGTGAGATGCGACAAATGCATTGAGGTATGTCCAGAAAAAGCTCTGGTTATCGATGAAAGCGGTACCAACCCTACTGCAGTCATCAGGTCGGATTTGTGCGACGGCGCGGCCTGCAAAAGATGCGAGCTTTCATGTCCTAGTCATGCTATGTCCCTGAAAAATATGGGAGTTTGTAGGAGATGACAGAAAGAGGAAAATCTAAACATTTTACAAATTCTTCTTTTATATCCAGCATATAGATAGAAGGAACAAAACGGCAGGGGGATTGTGATGGATACTAAGGGGGAAGTACTCCAGATGTTAAAAAAGGCCGTGGAAACCTGGGATATGGAATTAGTCCATGAAGCATCGCAGAATGCACTGTCTCTGGGAATCACGCCTTACGAAGCTATTGAAAAAGGCTTGGGAAAGGGAATGGTAAACATAAGCGAGAGGTTTAACGAAGGGCTTATTTTCTTACCTCAGGTGCTGGCGGCATCTAAGGCAATGGAAGAAGGAATGGCAGTCTTCGAACCTTTCATAGGCAAAGACTCTCCTCACACCACGAAAGGAAACATAGTTATCGGAACGGTGCAGGGAGACGTCCACGAAATAGGAAAACATGTCGTATGTGCTTTCTTGCGGGGGGCAGGATACAGTGTTTTTGATCTCGGGAGAGATGTGCCGCCTGATGATTTTCTAGAAGCGGCTAAAGAGAAAAATGCCAGCGTCGTTGCTGCATCTGCGCTTATGACGACCACATTGATCGGCCAGAAAAAGATTGTAAAGTGTCTTAAGGAGGAAGAGCTGAATATCAAGACGCTTTTCGGAGGAGCCTGCTGCACCAGAAAATGGGTTGAAAGCATAGGCGGAGACGAATACTGCTCTTGCGGATCAGAAGTAGTAGAATGCGTGGACAGGATGTTAAAATTCAATAAAGGAGATTGATTATATTGGTGGCTGAGAAGGCCTTAACAGTCTATGATGCATTTCTTAGATCTGAAAAAGGTCCAAAAATCACAGAAAATGTTTGGGACAATAATGTAATACCGGTAACAGCGGTTGAGCTGAAGGAAAAGTATGAGATTGACTTTGGCAACAAATTCATTCCTACTGATCCTGACTTAAAGGAGCGTCTCTTCCGCGCCGGAATAGAAATGCTTGTGACCGTGGGCATTCTCAATGTAGACACCGGCCGGGCCATAATGGTTACCGAAGAAGAAATAAGAGCGGGAATCAGAGCAGCTCCGAAACGTATCCAGTTAGGCGATAACAAAGACGCCGTGATTCTGGAGCCGAGAAGAAGTGCATCCAGAAAAAAACCGATAATACAAGGCGGTCCGACAGGAGCTACAGTCTCTGAAGATATTTTCGTTCCGATGATCCAGAGCTATGCTCAGGAACCGATTGTAGATACGATCGTCAGCGGTGTGATGTCTACTGTTGACGGTATTCCTGCAGCTACAAACACGCCTTTTGAAGTCAAAGCAACTCTTGCTGAGATAAGGGCGGTAAGGGAAGCGTGCAGCAGGGTTGGAAGACCTTACCTCAGCATATAGGGACCTGAGACCCCGCTGTCCGCAGCGGGACGTCTCGCCGGAGATTATGCATGTGGACTAAGACCATGCGACAGCCACGAAGTATCTCAGTTGAATGAGCTTAAAATAGACAACTCCTCGCTGAATATGATTTCGGGATGGCTTCACAACGGCAATGTGATAATGGTAGAGCAGATGCCGATCTTTGGAGGCTACATCGGAGGTGTTGAAGAAACAGCAATCTGCGATATTGCTACAACTCTTGCATCATTCACGCTTCTGAATGCCAGCTACCATCTTGACGGGGCGATTCATATCAGATGGGGCATCACAACCTCAAGAGAGACTCTGCAGATAGCAGGCCATGTGGCATCTACACTGGATTCATATACCGACCTGCTGCTTGCCAACCAATACTATCCGATTGCCGGGCCGTGTACAGAGATGTGCCTTCTGGAGATCGCGGCCCAGGCAATGCTGGATACCGTCAGCGGCAGGGAGCTAGTCTCAGGCTGTGCTTCCGCGAAAGGTGTGTCTGAAGATTATACCACCGGAATGGAAGCTAGAATGATGGGTGAAGTGGCCACAGCCTCAGCCGGCATGGACCCCGAGGATGTTAATGACATACTGAACCGCTTAGTCAAAAAATACGAACGGCAGTATCTCACAGCTCCGCAGGGAAGAACTTTCCAAGAGTGTTACAACGTCCGCAAGATTGTTCCCACAAAAGAGTATCTCAAAGTGTATGAAACTTCAACAGAGATACTGACAGAATTAGGTCTGGATATGAGTTCCATATCCGACTGAATTTTTTTATAACCATTATTTTTAGTGATACTGCTGGAATTTATAAGTTATACCTGATGCACAGCTCAATGTCTCATGTTTGAGAGAAAAAGATGTCTGTGGATGGCCGATGACTTCCGATGCTCCAACTGCAAAGCGCGCCGGATCCGCCTGGATGTGCTGAAGATAAAAGATTATGAAGTCTGCAATCCTGACAAAGACTACGGAGAATGCGAGTTTTATCTGGAAAAACCAACGCCTCCTGAAAAGTGAGATTATGAAAGAATCTCTTGAAGCTGTAGAAAAGGATCTGCTGTCTAAAAAAGACTGCTCGGAGCACATCAGCCTGATAGAGCAGTGCCTGGAATGCTGTGACGCGTCCGTAAGAAAAAAAGCCTCATGGTTCCTCGCAAAAATGGGGCAGAATAAAACTCAGAATGCTGATGTTTACGAACTCCTTCTGAAACTGGCCTGCGATAATGATTTTGAAATAAGAGAGAACGTGCTCTGGGGGATTGGAGAGATCAGCGGAGCAGGCATCGGCGATGAAAGGTCTATTCCGGTAATCTGCTATAGCTTGTCTGACGAAAATCCGCGAATCAGAGGTATGGCGGCTTGGGCGGCAGAACGCATTATGTCCCGCCTGAAACTGTTCAGCGACGAGCTTGCTCAGAAACTGAATGAACTTAACGACGATCCGTCGCCGTATGTCAGGAAGAGTATCTCTTTCGCAGAGGAATATTTGAAAAAGAAAATATGAGGTTATGAAGACTGCTTCAAGCCCCATACCATGAATACCGACTCTTCAACAATAATTTCTTCCGGAGTCATGTCAGCTATGGCTTCAGAACTGCAGCTCCTCAGCACCATGCGGTTTGCCGGAGCATGAATGTTACAGCCTTCAATATCATATGATATCTCTTTCACGCTGCCAAGTGAGGTTCCTGAAGCCTTGGAGATCACTTCCGCCTTGTGCCTGGCATCCTCGGCAGCCAGTTTAAGAAGATCATCCCTCATAGAATCCCTGTCGGCCAGAGTGAAGCTTATAGATAATTCAGGAGAAACGTTGCTGCATGAGATTGAAGATACTGCCTTAGAGAGCAGGTCCAGATCCAGCGGGAATTTTACATTGATCGTCTGGCTGTACACGTAGCCGGTGAACTCTCTTACCTGCGTACAGTCGTCTTTTCTGACATAGTCATACTTGGCGTCAATGGAAACGGCTCCGGTTTTCAAATCATCTGTGCTGAATCCAGCAGAAGCCAGCGAAGCTGTCAGGTTCTCCAGCTTTGCATTGGCTTCATCCATCATCAAGCTGTAGTCTTTGTTTTCAGCCTTTAACTCTAAAGTTAACTGTATCTGATCAGGTTTTACTGACATCCTGCCTACTCCTTTTACGGCAATCGATGGTTTAGTCATTGAATCTCACAGTGCACACATATTTTGAGGCTTAAATAGTGATTGGAAGTGCAATAGGCTTTTAACTGAATTTCTCGATAAACCGCTGAAAGATATGCAGCGGCTTCTAATGGGAAATGAGTGCATAGCGCTGGGAGCAATCCATGCTGGAGTAAAGTGCGTATGCGGTTATCCAGGTACACCTTCTACAGAAATTTTAGAAACTGTAGTGAAAGAGAACCCCGGAGATATCTACATAGAATGGTCCGTTAATGAGAAGGCGGCTGTAGAAGTAGCTGCCGGCGCCTCATATTCTGGACTGCGGACCCTGGTCACTATGAAGCAGGTGGGGCTGAATGCATGTTCAGATCCAGTCATGTGCCTTGCGTATATCGGCATAAAGGGCGGAATGGTGATTGTCGTTGCGGATGATCCGGGCCCGATATCGTCGCAGACGGAGCAGGATACCAGGCATTACGCCGGTTTCTCTAAGCTTCCCATATTCGACCCGTCCACTCCAGACGAAGCATATGAGATGATTGAAGATGCATATGAGTACTCTGAAAAATACAGAACTCCGGTGATTTTCAGACCCACTACCAGGATCTGCCACGGCTATTCTTCTGTTGATTTAAAGCAGAAGAGGAAATACCTCGAGGCGGAAGGTTTCATAAAAAATCCCAAATGGGCTATTTTCCCCAAGCTGTCATATCAAAACCATATCGCACTGGAAGAAAAGATTCCACAGATGGGTGAAGACTTTTCATCATACAGATTCAATGAAACCAGCGGAAGCGGTGCAGTAGGGGTTGCATCGTCCGGTATAGGATATGCTTACTCAAAAGAAGCTTTAGAGTCGCTGAATGCGGGCTGCAAGGTTTTGAAAATCGCCACTGCGTATCCGTTCCCTGAAAAGCTCGCTTTAAAGTTCTTAGACGGCCTCGAGAAAGTTCTGGTGATAGAAGAGCTGGATCCGGTCATAGAAAGGGAGCTTACATACATCTGCGGAAAGCACCACCTCAAAACCAGAATATTCGGCAAACTGACTGGCAGTATGCCTTTCGCCGGCGAGTATTCTGCAGAGCTGGTGAAGTCTGCAGTCTCTGCATTTTTGGAGGTTCCGCAGAATGAAGAGCAGCTTTCCCTGCCGGATCTTCCGATCCGCCCCCCTGTACTCTGTGCAGGCTGTCCGCATAGGGCGTCATTCTATGCAGTAAAACAAGCTGCAAAGGGCCTTAATGCCATCTTTTCTGGAGATATAGGTTGCTACACTCTTGGAAACGCTAAACCCCTGGAAATGGTGGATACGTGCCTCTGCATGGGCGCAGGTATAACCATGGCGCAGGGGCTGCAGCGTGCTAATCCTCAGACAGTTAACTTTGCATTTGTCGGCGATTCCACGTTTTTCCACACCGGTATACCAGGAATAGTAAACGCTGTCTACAACCAAACAAAAATTGTCGTGATTATACTGGACAATTCCACTACTGCCATGACCGGACACCAGCCGCATCCCGGCACAGGTGTCAAAGCCACAGGAGCAGCAGTTGAAAAAATAGACATTGCCGGCGTTCTCAAAGCCATCGGCGTAAAGAAGATAATCAAGTCAAACCCGCTGGATCTGAAGAAAGCCGTCTCAGCAGTTAGAGAAGCTGCCGGGTTTGACAGCGTGTCTGCCGTGATTTTTGAAGCTCCCTGCATTGCCATCTCGAAACCCAGACCACATCTGGTTATCACAGACAAATGCACAGCTTGCAGAAAATGCATCAAAGAACTGGGATGCCCGGCCATAGTGTACTCTGAAGGAAAGGTGTATATTGATTCTTCACTCTGCGTCGGCTGCAATCTGTGCTCTCAGGTTTGTCCTTCGGAAGCCATCTCGCAGCAGGAGGAGTCTTGATGAATTGCATCATCACCGGAGTCGGAGGCCAGGGAACTGTGCTGGCTTCAAAGCTTATCGCAGATACTTTGATGGAAAGGGGAGAAAAAGTCAGAAGTGCAGAAACTATAGGCATGGCTCAGCGCGGAGGGTCTGTAGTAAGCCATATACGAACAGGCTCTGTTCTTTCTCCTTTGGTTCCTAAGGGCTCTGCCGATGTGCTTATCGGGTTTGAGCCTGCAGAAACAGTCCGCTGCCTGCCATATCTGAAGAAAAACGGAGTCGCGATAATAAGTGTCAGCCCAGTTAAACCTGTGACTTCCTCATTGGAAGACAATTATCATCTCATCGAGATACTGGATTTTCTGAAAAATGCCCCCCAGCATATGCTGATGGTAGATGGCAGCGAGCTCTGTGCGGAAGTCGGCAGCTCCAAGGTGCTCAATGTCTGCCTTCTGGGTGTGGCTGCTAATTCAGGATGCATCCAAATCACCCTTGAAGAAATGCAGTCCACGCTTAAACGCCGCATCCCTCCCAAACTGCTAGAGCTCAACAATAAGGCGCTGCAAACTGGAGCAGGTGCACCGTTAGTATAATTACTAAGAAGTGCATGCCTAGATGACCTAACATGATGAGTGATGATCAACTATGTGCAATAAAAAAGGTTTTAGATTCCATCAAGGAAAAAAGCCCTTTTTATAACAAAAAATACAAAGACATTGATCTAAGCAGAATATGCACAAAGGAAGATTTTGAAACTCTCCCTTTAACAGACAAATGGGAACTCAGGGATGCATATCCCTTAGGTCTGCAGGCAGTGCCTGATGAGAAGATTGTTCGTATCCATTCATCATCTGGAACTACCGGTACTCCCATCATTATTCCATACACTGCCAAAGATGTTGAAGACTGGGCTGTAATGTTTGAAAGGTGCTACGGACTAGCAGGCGTTTCAAACACAGACAGGGTGCAGATCACCCCGGGATACGGCCTCTGGACTGCCGGCATAGGATTTCAGGCAGGAGCCGAAAAACACGGGGCCATGGTCATACCTATGGGGCCTGGAAATACTGATAAACAGATACAGATGATGCTTGACCTGAAAAGCACCGTGCTGTGTGCCACTTCTTCGTATGCCCTTCTCCTGGCTGAAGAGATCACCAGAAGAGGATTGAACGACAAGATCCATCTTGAAAGAGCACTTATCGGATCTGAAAGGTGGGGAGAGAAGATGAGAACCCGCATAGCCAGCGAACTCGGTGTAAAACTGTATGATATATACGGCCTTACTGAGATATATGGGCCTGGAATCGGCATAAGCTGCAACTATGCGTCTGGAATCCACTACTGGGATGATTTTCTTTATTTCGAGATAATTGATCCAGAAACCGGTGAAGTCCTGCCGGACGGAAAAACCGGGGAATTAGTCATCACCACCCTGAAAAAAGAAGGGGCCCCGCTCATCAGGTACAGAACTCATGACCTGACAAGAATCATTCCTGGAAAATGCTCGTGCGGATGCAGCCATCCCCGCATAGACATCCTGATAGGCCGCACTGATGACATGGTGAAAGTAAAAGGCGTCAATATTTTCCCTGGACAGATCGACGAAGTTTTGAAAGAAGTCGACGGAGTCAGTAGCGAGTATCAAGTAATGATTGATCATCTGAACGGCAAAGACATTATGACTATATTCTTTGAGACTGAATGTAATGAGTCGCAACGGGAGAATATTGAACTGAATGTCCGCAACCATTTCAAAGAAAGAGTCGGTGTGACTGTGGTTCCCAAGGCAGTATATATCGGGGACCTGCCCAGAAGTGAAAAGAAGTCAAACCGTATCTTCGACAACAGGTACTGAGTAGTGCCTTTTTTATCCACATTTGGAGAATCATTATGAAAAAATGGTATGATGAAGAGTACGAGTTTGAAATTGAAGTAAGCGGATTTCTCCGCGGCGATCGTACAGAAAGGTACTGTAGAAATGGCGAGGAAGTCGGTGATAAATATACCTGCACGTACGGCTGTCCTGTGAATACTGAGGAACAAGGGATCTGTTCCAAAGTGATGATGATTATGTTTCCAATCATGGAAGCAGTCAGAAGCGGCGGGGATCTGGAAAATGTCGGAGGCAGTAGCAGATACAGCAAAGACATTGTTTGTCCAGACGGCTGCGTCATGTTCAGGCTGACGGCCAAAAAACTTGGAAATGAGAATTTTTATAAAGGGAAGTTTTTCGATTAGGCTGATGTGCTGGAATACAAAACAGAATTGATTGAGAATTTATTAATCAGCAATGTAACTGAAATGATTGATGAAAAGATAAAAAGCATGGCACTCCAAGGATATGAGTTTATAACGCTTTCATTCATAGGAACTCAATGAACCGTGCTGGTGTTTAGAAAACTGAAACAGAAGAACATTTTAATTCATTAATCTGTAAGTACTTTAACTGAATTTCAGAACAATACAGTCTGGTAGTCTCTGGAAGATGCGAGCTTTTTGCAGACTATGTTGTCTTCTGCGGATATGCTGCCTACCAGCAGCTCATTTTCCGGATGATGGTTTTTATAATTATAGATTGTTTCTCTGAGATTACTGGTAGCATAACAGTAAGTGCATCCGTGGATGCAGGTGTTGTATATGCCGACATCGATGCTTTCACAGCATTCGCACAAAATTCTCTGATTCTTGTCTCTCGGCAGTTTGAGATTATATCCGCAGATTTTTTCCAGATATTCTTTGTCAATGCATTTTGATCTTTTGATCCCGTACATCTGCGGATCTTCTGGATAGCAGCACAGCCTCGGTTCTATATCATAGGATAAGGCTGCCTCTTTCAAACTTCTCAGGAACTTTTCCTTATCCTGCCTGGAAAGTTCAAACCCGAAGTTTTTGTTATGATATGATTGAACAAGGCTCATGTTGACGATTTTAGTATATCCAAAAAGCTGACTGCACATATCTTCAAAATTCTTGAGATGATATTCCGGTGTGAGTGTATCATTAAAAATTATAGGATCGTAACGCCAGATTATACGTTCGCATCCGATCATATCGCTAAGGCGCCTGAATGTCTTTATTATGTCTTCTTTCGGCCTCATGTTTCTCTCAATATCGCTGCCATAAGGAGTTATTGTAAATTGGAATACGTATCTGTACCCCAGTGAACTTATCTCGTCCAGCTTATCAAGGATATTCGCAGCATCTTTTGTCCAGAATACTATGCAGTTGACGATTTTAGGATTTAATTCTATTTTATACACTGCTGAACTCATCACAGGATTTCTTATCAGAACATATCCTGCTTTCAACCTATTCAAAAACCATTCTGAATAGTATGCTGGAATATCAGTTCTGCGGGATGCTGAAATTATCATGACTCATTTCCTTCTCATTTTACGAAGGTCATCTTTTATCTTGTCATCAACTCTGCGCGACTCAATTATCTTCTGAATTGATTTATTATATGTCCAGTCATCGAGATTGTTGCACTTGAGATATTTCATAGTTTTATCTGAAAATTTTACAAAAGAGACTGAAACCGCCCAGGCCACAGCCATTTTTACATAATATCCGTCGTGTTTTATTGAATCCAATGCAGCGATAACCTGATCAATGTAATCTTCACAGATATAATGAGCCAGCATCATTACGACAGCAAACCTCACTTTGAATTCCCCAGCAGAATGAAGATAAGGTTGGATGAACTGCCACACTGTTTCCATATTCTTGCTGGTTACCTTCAGGCTGCTACAGAAACAGTCGCAGACCGACCAGTTGTCGATAGAAGGAATAAAATTTTCCACATATGAAAGAGTCTCCTGTATATCGCCTTTTAACTGGCCAATAAGCAGTCCCTTTATCATTATCTCTTCCAAGTATTCGCAGTTATAATGATTAATGTAAGGCCGTCTATCTTCTTCTGGCATCTCTTTAGCGATCGTTCGAAGCTGGGGAATTTTAACCCCCATAATACTGCTGTTAGTTGGAATTAATTTTAATGAGAAATCTTTAAATTTCTCATCTGCTAGATCCTCAAGGATCTTTCTTACATCATACATTTGATACCTTCAGATCACTGAAATCCTGTCACCGTCCGACTTTATAAAGCCAGCCTTTACAGACAGGTCTATGCACTCACCGATGATCGCCTTGAGATTATTGCCCAGCCTTGAAAATCCAAACAGCTTGCCTACTTCCCTAATCAGATCTGAAGACGATAAGGCAAATTGATTGCTTACGACTTCTTTAACGGCGTTAATGATCTCTTCTGGGGGAATATCTGCAATGTCTCTTCTTTCTTTGTCGGTTGGAGTTCTGTATCCCTCATATGTTTCTGGATCCTGGTCTGTATTCCAGATGAAGATCTTTCCATTGAAATTAGTCTGTTTTGGATTCAGATCGTTAAAGAGTTTCTCAAAATACTTGTTTACTTTAACGATTGGCCTGTAAATTCCCCATGAGCTGAGAGTCTTTTTCTGAAGCAGCCTGTATGAAATCGGACCTTCCAGGCGGATTATTTCTTTTATCTGCTCAACAATCTTTTCGGTGCTGTCCTCTGCCATGAAGTCTTCTGGATTTCCAATGTTCTGCATGTCTGCAGCATTGTATTCCGGTTTTACCGGGTCATCGGCAGCCTCGAATCCTTTATCATCCGGTACTTCGACATTCAGCACTATCTGGGCATTGGCTCTCAGGTTGCTTTCATCTATCGCCTTTTCTTCCTCTGCCACACGATTCTTCGTTATTGCAAGCTCAATTGCATCCTTTATTTTTGACAGCTCTTTTTCTGAATCATACCACCAGTCCATTATCCACAGATGGTGCAGATTCCAGCCCAGAGACTCCAGTACTGAATTCTGAACGATGTTTCTGTCCCTTGCAGTGCTGGGAGACTGCTTATTTTTACCATCGATCATTATTCCCAGAACATACTCGTCTTCATTGTCCGGGTTTATTATGCCGATGTCCATTCTGTATCCAGAGCTCCCTACGTCTACATTAGTCTTGTAGCCCATTTCTTCTATCTTATGCGCAATGACGTCTTCAATACCTTCACCTGCACATTCCTTTTTATCACGCGGAAGACAGTTTTTACCATTCTTTGCAAATTCTAAGAACGATTTGAGATTAATGATTCCTTCAGAGTTTGTTCTGGTAATGTCTATCTGATCCGGCTGGAGCGTCGAGAATACTATCATTTCCATTCTTGCTCTTGAAACTGCGACGTTCAGTCTTCTCCAGCCGCCTTCACGGTTTAAAGGTCCAAAATTCAAACGGACAATGCCACTTTTGTCCGGTCCATAACCGATTGAGAACAAAATGACATCTCTCTCATCCCCTTGGACATTTTCAAGATTCTTAATGAATATTGGTTCTTCTGCAGAGCTGTTTATTGCATCCAGTTCAGGATTTTTATCTAATGCATCTGAAAGCATATCATCGATCAGATTCTGCTGGGCTATGCTGAAAGCAACAACGCCTATACTCTGATTACGCAAAACAGGATCTGCCAGCCTCCTGATTATTTCATCTACTACAGCTTTTGCTTCAGCCTTGTTCTGTTTAGTCTTGCCGCGGTCGTAATGGCCTTCTACATGCACCAGGCTGACTTTTGAAACTATATCGTTCGGAGATGGGAATGTAAATAATTTATTATCATAAAACTGCATATTGCTGAAGGCAATCAGGCTTTCGTGTCGGGATCTGTAATGCCACAGCAGATGCTCCTGAGGCATTGAAAGTGCAAGACAGTCGTCAAGTATACTTTCCAGATCTTCTTTTTCAATATTATCTTCATCAACAGTATTTATTGTAAAGAATGAAGTCGGAGGAAGCTGTTTGGGATCTCCCACCACGATAAACTCTTTTCCTCTTGCTATTGCTCCTACAGCATAACAGGTTTGCATTTGAGATGCTTCGTCAAATATGACAAGATCGAATTTTGGAAACTTTGGATCAATGTACTGAGCAACGGAAATCGGGCTCATCAGCATACATGGGCAGAGTGTCTTGAGCAGATTCGGTATCTGATCAAACAGCCTTCTTATAGATAATCCTCTCCCGCCTGTTCTGATTGCTTTTCTCAAGATGCTTAATTCAGATGAGGAGGCTGCTGAACCAGTTATGTCTGGGAGTTTAGAGGATAATTTAGCAACCAGCTCTTCTCTGGTCAGTCTTTCAAACTCTTCCGTAGCTTCGTGATACTTTTTTATTTCATCTTCGAAGATATCTCCATTAAATGAAGATAGCGACGGTTCCGTATCAATGACATATTCAGCATAAGCACGGGAAATTGATTTTATAAAAGCCGGCATCAATTCATCGGACTGCATTCTGCCTGACATATATTCCTCTACCACATTTGAAAGACCTAGTGATCTGGCTTCTTTTATGCGTGAGGCAAACAGAGACCACGATCTGAGAGATTCGATGTTGTTCAGCCAGATAGATGCTTTTTTAGCCGAGTCTTCAAAGCATGAATCACCGGCAAGCACCTCAACCTCGAGTGCTAGTTTTACCGTAATATCAAACGTAAGCTTGGAAATTTTTTCGAATGAATCCAGATATGCCTGGGTAGTCTGCTCCGGGATGTCTATGATCTGCCGCCATGCTTCAGTGCCTAAAACTGCAGCCAGACCTTTTATTTCAGTTGATTCCACATACAGGCTGTTTAACAGTCTCCAGTCAGTATTGTTTATATTCCATAAAGGCCCGAATAACTTATCAAATCCGGCACCTACTTCCCACATCTTTTCTCCGGCTAAACGGTAATCGCATAGTAGCTGCAGGTATGCTGGAACTTTTTCCTTATCTATTGAGGCTCTAGCATATTCTTTCAGTTCCTTTATAATATCTCTCTGCCCGATTCTGATTACTTTTCTGTCGATCTCGTTCCATTTATCAAAAAGCCTGCATGCATCTAGTTTAAAAACGCCTTCAGAAAATATTCTTAAAATTTTATCATGAATCTCGGATCTTTTGCGGCACAAGGCGTAGACGATGTCCAGATTTGACCTGATGGAGGGATCGTCGCATGAAGCAAGAAGTTCTTTAGATATTTGTTTTGAATTTATTCTATTAAGTATGTTGTAAAGCGTCTGGTAATCTGCATATTTAACCAGCTGAATATTTTCGCATGGAGATTTAAGAACTTGAATAGTTTTCAGATATTCATTCAGCAGTTCAATGACTTCATCACGGAATGAGTAGCTGTATTCGCACGATCCCAGATCTTTAAGCGGATGATCGGCAACATTTCCGCAGGCTGCTCCGGCAGTTGCGATATCTCTGACTACGCTGAGCCAAGAATCATATGTAGATGCATCCAGCGACTCAATCTGCTGGCGTGTGAAATGAATGCTTTTATCAGAGTATGTCGATTCATACATCGTGATTATGTCATATAAAGACAAACCGATGGATCTTTTTGAATGAATTGCATTGATTACTGAATTCAGCTCTTTTCTGAGTTCAAAGAGTTTCTGAGCACGAGCAGCATATTCATCAGGATGTATTGCTTTAGGAATGCTGAGAACTTCATCCAGTTGATTTAATGCATCCCGTTTCTTTGTTTTATTAGAATGAAGTTCCAGACTGAAAGGCCCAAGGCCGATGGATTCCAAACGGCGCTGCACTACCGACAGTGCTGCCATCTTTTCTGCAATGAACAGAACAGTTTTTCCTTGGAAAAGAGCGTTGGCAATAATATTGGTAATTGTCTGTGATTTTCCGGTTCCCGGAGGTCCGTGAAGGACGAAGCTCAGACCGTTTCCAGAAGCATAGATTGCTGAAAGCTGGGAAGAATCGGCGCTTATAGGAACTGCCATGTCGCTTGGAAGAACCACATTATCTAAGGTATCTGGAGACTGAAATTTTCCCTGCTGCTCCCATTCCATCTTGCCGGACATCAGGCTTGCAACAACCTTGTGGTTTGTCAGCTCCTCAGAACGGTTTCTCATGTCATTCCACATGATGAATTGATTGAACGAAAACTGACCGAGAACTGAGATGTTTTCCACCTCCCAGCGTGGTTTATCAATTACTGCCTTTCTGAATGTGGCAAACACCTGCTTTATATCTATACCAGTTTCTGCAGTCGGCAGAGGATCAACATCGGTCACATTTATGTTGAAATTCTGCCTGAGCATTTCAACCAGCGTGACATTTACAAGCGAGTCTTCGTCACGGATCCTGAGAATGTATCCTTTGCCGGCCGATTTTCTGACCAGTTCTACTGGAACTAGCACAATAGGTGCTCTGCGTTCCTTTTCTGACACGTCGGTTTCGTACCATTTTAAGAATCCAAGTGCTAGATAGAGAGTGTTTGCCCCATTTTCCTCCATATTTGTTTTTGTAGTCCGGTAAATGTAAACTATCTGTTTTTTCAGTTCATCCTCTTTAAGATATGTGCGCAGCCTGTGATTTGCATACTCCATATCTGTTAGATTTCGAACAGATTCCAGATCTATTGGAAAATTAATGTTATCCTGCTGCTTTGTGAGTATGTCTGACGGTTTGGGAAGTATCTGAAACTCTTCCCCGCTGGCAAGAGCAGTTTCCAAGGAATTCAGGTCAGCAGCCATGATCTGAATAGAATTTCTCCTCAGCCTGTAGCTGATGAGACTATTTCTCAGACTCAGATCAAGAAGCTTGTTTTCCCACATGCGCTGCTTCGAATAAGAAGCCGGCGGAGGATCCAGCTGCTGCGAGGGTGAAGATTTTCTCGGCGTATACTTCTGTTCATCACCAAGCCTCTCAGGAATAGGGAATATTCCGCTTCCCCTGCATCTTATGACATCTACAAAAATATCAAATGAAGATTCAGCCAGGAAGTACTCTGCTGACTCCTGTGCCTGCTCAAAAGACCCTTTGTCTGCCAGAACTGAAACATCAACTGCGATTATCTCTTCAACTCCTTCAGCCATACGTTTTGTTATCAAAGAAATATCGTCTTCAACACACTCAGCAAACGTTCTATCCTCTAACCAGCAGGCGGTGATTACACGGTTGTCCAGAAGAATAATTACGGGATTAAGGCCGGCCCTCTCTAGACATGAAGCATAGAATACTGAAAAATCCAGAGCTGTTCCCTGCTTGCGGCTCAGCACTTCCATAGCATTGATTGACCCGGCGGCTGGATTTGTCTGTGTTATTGTAAACGGTCCCTTTTTCCTGATGTTTTCATAGATTTCTCTTGCATATTCTTTCGCTTTTTCAGGCAATCCGGACTGGTATGCTGAAGCTTCTTCAGTTATCAGCCTGACTGCATTTCTTCCCGGTGTCACGAAAGATGCCAGCAGCTCAGGCATGACGTCTGAACCTATCCAAGTGTCTCGAGGAAGAATCTTGAGAGGCAGCGATTCTTCTTCTAAGACTTCACCGGTGCTGTTGGAAGTGACTGTGATCATGAATGATGCATCAGTGTTTTTTTCAGTCAGAAAAAACAATTCTTTCGAGATTTTAAGTGGCACCCTGTCAAAACTTACATACTGCCCTGCAGGAATTGATCCTATGCTGGATTCCCATTCAGACTCGTATTGTTCAGACTGCTCTGCATTTTGTTTGAATAAAACATGCAGCTTTATATTTCCCAGACTTTCTGAAGAGATGTTTCTTACTTCAATACGTTTGATTAACGGCACCCTGTTATAAATCATTGAAAAATTTGCAATGGCGCTGTATGATACTCTGATTTCTATAATCCCATCCATTCACATCCCTCAAAAGCCTTAGCTGCTCACGTTCAGACGGTGTAATATGTACAAGGAAATAACTATTGCTATGGATAACAGCAGCTGAATAGTGAGTTTGTAACAATATTCACACAGCGGCTAAAGTGAAAATATTGTAAAAATGAGCAAGATACCGAATATGTACTACAGACTACAGACCTCAGAGCAACATATGTGCGTTGCCAAGGTGCAGGCACCCCAGAACATGTTGTGATGATGAATACTGGACATAAATCATGGGGAATGATATTCGGGCATTGCTATAGACAAGACGAAAGAGAAATGCGCAATACACAGAACAATATCTAATTCCATGTACCATCGTCCAGTACATTTGGTTTACCATCCAGTAGTATACGTTTATAAGTCATTGATTACGTTACAAACTAACAATGCCCAAAAAGCTTCCCCCCAAGGTACCAGTAAAGCTGCTAATACCCAAGAATTTGATACCTGAAATTGACGAAATCGTCACCGAGGAGTCCTATGACGGTAGGGGTGACTTAGCATTAACACTTATCCGCTGGTACATCTATGAACGTAAGCGACTAAAAGGAATCGATAAAGAACTTATCATTGTAAATGATAAAAACAACAGCCCAAAGATATAGAACCTGGAATTGATGACTAACATGGTTGATTGTTTTATGAAGATAAGTCGCGGATCCAATTCCATTATTTTTTTATAACTATTGTTAATTTCAATTTCCTAAACTGATCATTTTTAAATCAGATTATACTAAATTAATAAATTTCGATAATTGTTAATACAAATTATGCCAGCATCAAATTTTAAAATAAATTAAAGCTAGTTTATGGTCAAATTATTAATATTTTTAGGCTTATCCCCCGTTAAACTAAAAGATCCGTTATGCGGATTTTTGAGGTGATAAAATGGATGTTATGAATAAAATGGTAGCTAATGACTACAAAGGAAGACTGATATTCGGTATACTAGCTGTAGTTATTGGTCTAATTGCAATTGTATGGCCTGGAGGAACGTTAAAGATAATTATCATCCTGCTCGGCATATTTGCATTACTGAATGGTCTATCCATCCTGTTTAATGCCTTCTCTAAGAAGTCTAAAGATACACATGATCTCATTGTAGGAATCTTATACGTAGTCCTTGGTCTGATCATGATAGTTGCATCATTTGCATTCCTAGATGTGCTCATGTACATTCTGGCTGCCTTCCTGATCATCTTCGGACTGTTCCAGATCTATGAGATGTGGCCAATCACAAAAGACAGTTTAAAAGGAGAGAAGCTGTATAATCTAGTTATTGCAATTATTGCAATTATACTTGGTATTGTCATAGTCGCATACCCAGGCCTCGCCGCCAATGTAGTAATGATTGTTATCGGAGTATTCCTGCTTCTAATCGGTCTGATCAACTTAATTGGCGCATACCAGATGAAGAAATCCAACTAAACAATAAAAGGTGTGTAGTCGCTTAGGCTACACATTTTATTTTTTTTTTGATGATGCAATATCTTCTGACAAATCGATTATATTTGTTCATAACCAGCTTATTTCAAACTGCTGGATGTGTTGGAGATAAAGAGCATTTTGATATATGAGTTCTGCATTGCTACCTTGTCTGCAAGGGTAGCCAAGCCTGGCCAACGGCGCAGGACTTAGGATCCTGTCCTTAGTGGTCCGAGGGTTCAAATCCCTTCCCTTGCACCAAACTATTACATTAAAAATGATTGCCTGCTTGCCGCCTTTTTGGCTTTCACTTCACAAAATGATACAGAACGCATAGTTCAAGCTCAAATGATTGATAGAATATCTATGGCGCGGCGGGCGTCTCCATGATATTTATCATATTCATTGTCAGATGGCCCTATACTCAAATGGTTCTCCATTGTCGATTTCCGGATCTGCCACTATACGTCTCGATAATGGCTTTGGTGACGCGATTAAATTTGCCTCAGACGTATGCAATACCACCTGGAAGTCCATAAAACGAATACGATTTAAACCTGCCTTCACATCCAGAAAATATGGAAGATCAATAATATGCAATATTGATTCAGAACAATTAAGAATCACTACGCCATTGTTGTATCATGGACATAGACAGTCTTTCATTCAGAGCTTTTTCCCATGCTACAGAAAATGAGGACCGTGTTAAACAAGCTGTCAAGAATGCATCTGGCTCTGAAGAGCTCACATGCAACAAAAGCTGCGGATATCATGGAAATCCGATTGTAGTGATTGAGACCAAAGTAACCCATGCAAAAGACATAAAACATGTTTTAAGCCTGCTGTCTGAAGAAGACATTAAGCAGCTAATAGATACAATTGAACTCAGAGTGGATGACGAGTCATTTTTTTACATGAGATTAGACAAGCAAGAGGCATATTTAGGAAATCTAATACTGAGCAACGGAGAAGATGTTATTTCCGTCAGGGGAAAAATAAAATCATATCCGCAGAACAGAGGTAATGCAGTAGTATCAATAACACAAACCCTGCAGCAGATTCTCGATAAGAAAAACCGTGAAGTGCCTGCTGCCTAAACTCAATTTTATACCTAATACATGTCATTAGAAAATCATAAACACAAAGTGAGCTAAGCCACCGAGCAGGAATGATAGACATATTGATGAAATGCAGATAGCCGCTGCATTTTTCAGCCCGAATTCTTTTAATAAAACAGCCAGTACTGCAATGCAGGGCATATATGTAGCCATGATTAAAGCAAACACAAACATTTGTTCCGGTGACAAGGCAAGACTGAGATCTACGCCTGCAGTTATCGGAAAGATCACATAGA
Organism: uncultured Methanomassiliicoccus sp.; assembly: GCA_905202485.1. Classification (GTDB taxonomy): domain Archaea; phylum Thermoplasmatota; class Thermoplasmata; order Methanomassiliicoccales; family Methanomassiliicoccaceae; genus Methanomassiliicoccus_A. The sequence continues at coordinate 37,281 of CAJKRY010000007.1, read as the reverse complement.
GAATCTGCAGAGCCATTTCTTTACGCAGAACTCCCATGATCAATGCTATGATTATTACAGCGGGCAGCCCTAAGAAACCGACTGTAAAGACAGCCAGCGGATCTACCAGTGCGTCAAGGATGTTGTAGACCATGAGGAATTCTAAGACTAAGCTGCCTATCAGCAGCAGTGGGAAAGCAATTATGATGAAATCCTTGGTTCTTGCCCAGGTTTTATACAAGACATTTTTCACAGACGGCACGGTCAAGTCTGGGATTTCGATAGTCAGACCGCACGGTTCGTCATCAAGAACCTTGTGAAGCACTTTGCCCAGAATAAAGACCATGCTGAGCAAAATTAAGTAAATCAAAGCCGCCCAGAATACGCCTGAGTAAGTTCCCACTGTTCCGATTATAATAATTGTCTGTGCCGAACAGGGAACTGCCATTACGATAACTGTTGAAAGAATTAATCTCTCTCTTTTTGACTCTAAAGTTCTTGTTGCCAATATGGCTGGTACATTGCATCCAGTTCCGACAATCATCGGAATAATTGCTCTGCCGTGCAAGCCGAGTTTTACCATGATGCCGTCAAGCAGCATTGCCACTCTCGGTAAGTAGCCCGAGTCTTCCAGAACTCCTAGAATCAAGTAGAATACTACGATGAAGGGAATTACAATTGCCAGTATTGCTTCGATGGAGAGATAAATGCCTTCTGAAATCGCTTCTCCGATCTCGCCTCCGATAATGGCTGCCAGCTGATCAAAAAGAGGGCCTAGATATACTTCATAAAGTCCGACGAGGAATTCTTCCAAGGCGCCTCCGATATAGATAACGGAAACAAAAATTGTAATGAGTACGATTATCAGGATCGGGATGCCGGTAATCGGTTTCAGCGTGATGTCTGAAATTTTATCCTTCAGGCTCCGTTTCTGATTGATATTGGCAGAGATGATTTTTGAAGCGATGTTTCCAGATTCTCCGTACCGATCTCTGGCAATATGAACTTCAATAGACTCACGGTGCTGCTCTTTAAACTCAATTCTGTAATCTTCTACCAGCTTCTTTGTTTCATCTGAGAATTGATTTACAAAATAGTTATTTCCTTCCAGGAGCTTGATTGCCGCTCCCCTTACCGGGTATCCAGCATCAGTTTTAGTCTCTTTAAAATTCTTTTCAAGAAACTGTTCGATGTGCCCGTCGTATTTTACTTTATAATTTGAAACGTGTGGCTCTTCAGATACTACGGCGTTCATCAAACGGTCTGTACCCTCTCCAGTAGTGGCAGTAATCGGAATGACGGGTATTCCCAACGTCGAAGACAGCAGGTCTACATTGATCGTGTACCGTTTTCTAGCCTGATCCATGAAATTCAGAGCTAAAACGACATCATAGCCGAGCTCAATCAGCTGCAGAGTCAGTACCAGACTCTGGCTGAGCCTTGTAGCGTCGACTACCGAAATTACGCGGTCTGGAGATTTTTTTTCTAAAAGTTCTATTGCTACCTGCTCATCCTCAGTGACGCCGGAGAAAGAATAAGTTCCCGGCAGGTCAAAAACAGTAATTGGTTTACCATTGAAAATAACTGTGGCTTCTTCAAACTCAACTGTGGTGCCAGCATAGTTTGATGCTATGACGCCTACCCCTGTCATGCGTGTAAACAGGACAGATTTTCCTACGTTCGGGTTGCCTACAAGAGCGACTTTCAATCAAGCCCTCCTAACCCACACAAGCGATGCCATATCTTTGGCCAGTGCTATGCGTCTGCCGTCAATCCGCACCAGCAAGGGACCGCCTACCGGAACCTTTTCATCAATCTCTATATCATGACCAGGGACAAATCCCATCGAGATTAGTCTTCTCACTCTATCCAGGTCTTCGCTCGCAATATGCGTTATCGACGCCATTTCTCCCTGCCCGAGAGAATCAAGCTGTATAGATAAACCGCTGACATCCGGCTGTGGAAGGTCCGGAGGAGGTATCGGGTCTCCATCTGGGCACACTACAGGATCTTTGAGGATCTTAGATATTCTTTCTACAGACTCATCAGAAACGGTATGCTCAAGCTTCATGGCCTCATCGTGAGATTCTTCAGTTTTCATTCCAAGAATGTCTACAAAAAAACGTTCCAAAAGCCTGTGCCGTCTTTTGACTCTTCTGGCGATAGTCAATCCTTCATCGGTGAGGGATACCCCTTTATACTGCTCATATTTCACATATCCAAGAGCTGATAATTTCTTAATCATCTCGGAAACGCTGCCCGGCGATATGTTGAGCTTTGATGCTATCTGAGTAGTTTTAACGATCCTGCCGTCTACCGAAAGATCGTATATACATGCAAGATAATCTTCGATATTCTCAGATATCATCGTATCCGAATGGTAGGATGCGATTATATAGTTTGGCGTGCCTAAATATCTCTAAAAGGCACAATGTCACAGCATGTGCATTCATGGCACATCGTTTTAAAGGAAAGAGTCGTGAGATTATATTTTATGAGAATTTCTTTATATTTCTGTGCGAGTCTCACCATTCTTTCGGGATCTACGGAATTTAATTGTCCTACAGCCGCCTCCATCTGAGGCTTGTTGAGATCATTAAGTCTCAAAGGTCTGAGGGTTGCTACACAGCCTAAAGAAGCCAGGTATTCACATCCTGCAAGCACATTTTCATCTGTCTCTCCCATGCCGTAGATTATGTTTGAGGTTACCTTTCCTCTGCCGAAAATCTCCACTGCAGAATTTATATTGCTGATGATGGCATCAATATCCTGCTCGCCGCATACTTTTTCAAAAATAGATTTGTCGTATGTTTCTATGTTTAATTTTATTTCATCAGCGCCGGAGGCTTTGAGCTGCTCTATCTGCTGCTTGTTTTCCACATAGGGTTCTACGCCGATCGGCATTAAAGGCAGAACCCCTCTTACCGCCTTGACGATTTTTGACATCCTGTCGATTGTATCCTGAGGCGTAGAGACTACAGCTGATGTTAGCGCAACGGCTTTGAGATTGTCATTTTCTGCATAACGTAAAATCATTGAGAGTATTTTCTCATCCGTCAGGGACTTTGTCGCTCCCCTTTCCTTCAATACCGGCGACGTGCAGAATTTGCAGTTGTAAATGCATTGTGTAGCCAAGTTGAAAAATGCCTGTTCCGGGGCATGAGCCAGAGTGTGTCCTATCGAAACCACGTTCAGAAACGGTTTGCCGTTTCTGATTATAGAGTACTTTCCATTTGAATCTGTCAGACTGAACTCCTCTTCATCCCAGGTAATGGCTTTTTTTACTCTGATGCCTTCGAATTCGATCACCAGTGAGGCTGATCCAGCTCCCGGGCCGGCAGTGGACTTGGAGAGTGGGAAGGGCGGTGCGAATGATTTATCGACGTGCAGAGGCCCCCCTGACAGAAGTTCTGCTTTTTTAAGGGCTCTCAGATACGGATCCATTTTACTCCTTCCGCAGAATCCTGCAGTTCAATTCCGCATTCCTTCAGCCTGTCGCGTATTGAATCTGCAAGAGCATACTGCTTCAGCTTTCTCAAGTCATTTCTGACGTCAATGAGTAATCTGATTAAATCCTCAGAGTCGTCTTCTGTTTTTGATTCCGGCAGTATCCCGAATACGCTGTCCATTTCTCTAAAGGCAGAAAGTATGTTTTCAGCCCCCTTATTGCTCAGCTCGCCTGAAGAAAGCAGTCTGTTTGCCTCTCTGACTAACTCGAATATTTCCGAGATCGCTGCCCTGGAATTGAAATCCTGGTCCATAGATTCTATGAATTTTTCACGGAAGTTTGATGCTATATCTTCCGCATCATTGTTTCCAGTGAGCTTTTCTGCAGAGTTGCGCAGCTCTCTGACCAGATTGGTAATCCTTTTGAGACTGGCGGCCGCTTCATCTAAGGCAGCTTCAGAATAAATCTGCGGTCCTCTGTAATGTGCAGAAAGAACGTAGAAGCGTATCTCTTCTTTGGAATACTTCTCCATCACATCCCTCAAGGTAAAGAAATTCTTCAGAGACTTTGACATCTTTGCATCCTGCACCTGCAGCATTCCGTTGTGTATCCAGTATTTGGCCAGAGGCTTCTTGTTTGCAGCTTCTGACTGCAGGATCTCATTTTCATGATGCGGGAATATCAAATCATTGCCGCCTCCATGAATATCAATTGTCTCTCCCAGATACTCAGTGCACATAGCAGAGCATTCAATATGCCAACCGGGCCTGCCTTCTCCCCAAGGGCTGTTCCAAGAGATCTCTCCAGGCTTTGCGGCCTTCCAGAGTGCAAAATCATAGGGATTGCGCTTTGCTTCATTTACATCGATTCTGGCACCCGCCTGCATATCTTCCAGTTTCTGTCCTGTGAGGCGTCCGTAATCCGACACTGCCTCCACTGAAAAATAAACGCTGCCGTCTTCTGCCGCATAGCCATAACCGTTGGCGACGATCTTCTCAATCATGCGTATAATCTGCTGAATGTTCTCTGAAGCTTTTGGATATGCATCAGCTCTTCTCACACCGAGTTTGTCGATATCTTCCAGGTACCTGTCAATATAATTTCTGGACAGCTGCAGGGGGTCCATTCCCGTTTCTGCAGCACGGTTGATGATCTTATCATCTACATCTGTGAAATTTGTAAGATGCGTTACATCATAACCGCGGTATCTCAGATACTTGTCAATCATGTCAAAGACAATAATTGAACGCGCATGACCCATGTGGATGTCATCATAGACAGTGACTCCGCACACGTACATCTTGACTTTGTTTCCTTCAATCGGTACGAACTCTTCTTCCTGCTTAGATAATGTGTTGAATATCTTGAGAGCCACTTTTTTCACTCCGCACATAAATGGGAATGGTTAGTCCTTTTTTAGTTTTTCCTCAAGTTCTTCCACTTTTTTCTCAAGTGCGTTTATTGAGTTTACTAAATCAGCGATTGTGTCAATCAGAGGATCAGGAAGATTTTCATGGGTTAAGTCTAAAACTTTCTCCCTTTCGCCGTTCCGCTTTACCACTCTTCCAGGAATTCCGACCACAGTGGTATTCGGAGGCACATCTTTCACCACTACCGAACCTGCACCGATCTTAACGTTGTCTCCTATCGTGATGTCTCCGAGAACAGAGGCATTCGCACCGATGGTGACGTTGTTTCCGATCGTAGGATGTCTTTTCTTTTTAGAAGTTGAAACTCCGCCCAGGGTCACGCCCTGAAAGATTGAAACGTTGTCATGAATGATCGTAGTTTCTCCTATCACCACACCTGTGGCATGATCAATGAAGAAACCTTTGCCGATTGTTGCGCCGGGGTGGATATCGGCTCCCGTAAGAACTCTGGACCAGTAATTGATAAGCCTGGCAATTTTATACTCACCCCTCATATACAGATTGTGGGATACTCTCTGCATCAGAATAGCATGAAGGCCCTGACTGAACATAAGAGCCTCTCCGAAAGATCTCGGTGCTGGATCCCGCTCCAGAACTGTATATACGTCAGCCTTCCAGTCCATAGTACGTCATCACACCCGGTAATATGTAGATTTGCATAAACTGTACAAAAATGTGGGGCCGGGACCGAGATTTGAACTCGGGTGTACGGATAACTGTGTATGCAAACTGCATCTCTGCAGTCCGCCACATGGCCGCTCTGTCATCCCGGCTTTGGACGCTAATTTAGCTCCCCATATATTTAGGTTCGCTTTAAAGACAGGGTAAATATAAAGAAAATGGCTCAAAACTCTCTGTATCCAACGTTTCAGGAAGTTTTGAGTTTTATGCAGATCTGGTTATATTTAGCCGATTTCCATACTTTCAGGGCTGGGAACGGCACTGCTCAGTTCTGAATTTACGGAGTTTCCGACCCATAACGCTCTAAAGGAATTGAGAATGGCGATGATCGTAACTCCCACATCTGCAAAGATGGCTTCCCACATATTTGCCACACCTAAGGCAGCTAATATGAGTACCGCGACCTTTACGATCAGGGCGAAAGCGATGTTCTGATAAACAATCCTCAGAGTTCTTTTCGAAATACCGATGGCATCTACAAGCTTGGAAGGCTCGTCTGTCATGATGACTACATCCGCTGCCTCTATTGCTGCATCTGAGCCCATGCCTCCCATCGCCACTCCGATGTCGGCTCTTGCCAGAACCGGTGCGTCGTTTATGCCGTCTCCCACGAAAGTAAGCACGCCTTTGGCAGATTTCTGAGTCATCAGCTCTTCCAACTTTTCAACTTTGTCAGCAGGCAGCAGCTCAGTATAAACTTCATCAATGTTAAGCTGCTTGGCGATTCTGGTACCGACGAAATCGGAATCCCCAGTAAGCATTGCAATCTTTTTGACATGCTTCGACTTCAGCTTTGTTACCGCTTCGGTTGCATCTACCTTAAGCCTGTCGGAAATGATGATGTAACCGGCGTATTCTCCGCTGACTGCTACATGCAGCGTAGTTCCCAGGATTTCATCGTCAAAATGAGACACACCGAGTTCATCCATCAGCTTGCTGTTTCCCACTGCCACCATCCTGCCCTTCACAGTGGCTGTAACACCGTGACCGGCAATCTCTTTCACATCTTCTACCTGAGAAGGATCTATGTCCTTTTCATAAGACCGCTTCAGCGACATTGAAATCGGATGGGTTGAGAAGTTCTCAGCGTATGCAGCGAGTTCCAGCAGCTCATCTTCGGGAAGATCAATTGGGTGAATTTCCTGAACATTAAAGACTCCCTCCGTCAGTGTTCCTGTTTTGTCAAAGACCATTATTTCCGTTTTGGCCAGTGCCTCTAAGTAATTGCTGCCTTTGATTAAGACGCCTCTTTTGGATGCTCCTCCCAGCCCGCCGAAGAAACTCAGAGGTATCGAGATAACTAATGCACACGGGCAGGAAACTACCAGGAACGTCAGAGCCCTGTAGAGCCAGTCCGAGAATACGGCATCAGGCAGAACCAATGTCGGAACAACTGCAAGCACTAAAGCGATTACCACAACTATCGGGGTGTAGACCCTGGCAAACTTAGTGATGAAGTTCTCCGACTTTGACTTCTTGCTGCTGGCATTTTCCACCAGATCAAGAATCTTGCTGACTGTGGATTCCTCAAAACCTTTTGTGACTTTTACTGTCAGTACTCCATTAAGGTTTATGCATCCGCTGAGAATCTCATTGCCTGTCGAGACTTCTCTGGGAACGGATTCTCCGGTCAGAGCAGAAGTATCTAACGAAGATGTACCGTTGATTACCTCTCCGTCTAAAGGAACTTTCTCTCCGACTTTTATGACGATTGTTTCTCCAATCTCAACTTCACTTGGATCTACCGTTGCGATGCCGTCTCCGCGTTTAACATTCGCATGGTCCGGGCGGATATCCATCAGGTCTGAAATTGACTTCCTGGACTTCGCGACTGCGTAGCTTTGGAACAGCTCTCCCACCTGATAGAAAAGCATGACTGCCACAGCTTCCGTGTATTTTCCGATGCAGAGCGCTCCAACAGTTGCAATGGCCATCAAGAAGTTTTCATCAAATACTCTTCCATGCAGGATGTTTCTGACTGCTTTGTAAAGAACATCTCCGCCTGCTATGAGATAGCTTGCTATGAATAGAACAAAGCCCAGCCAGGCTATGCTGCTGTAGGCTAATATTGCAACGACAAAGATGACTGCGCTGACTATGATGAAAGGAAGACGATTTTTTATAGTAAGCGCCTCCTCAGGCCTTTCTTAATTTTACATCCGGTTCTATCTTTTTAATTATTTTTTCCACTTTGGGAATTAAGTCATCCTGATCCCCGTCTGTTTCAATCGTCATCTTGGTGGTCATGAAGTTGACCGTAGCGGCCTTTACTTCCTCCAGACCATTGATGGTTTTCTCCATTTTAGCAGCACAGTTTGCACAGTCCAAACCGTCTAATAAATATGATTTCTTCATAATAATCACCAATGTCATTTTTCTCTGATGTGTTCGTGACCTGTTTCAAAAATAGCTTTTATGTGATCGTCCGCCAGCGAGTAGAATATTACCTTCCCCTCCCGCCTGGATTTGACAAGATTTGCAATTCTCAACAGCCTCAGTTGGTGTGATACTGCTGATTTTGTAGTGTTGAGAAGAGCAGCTAAATCGCATACGCACATCTCGTTTTTATCTAAAGCCCAGAGGATTTTGGTTCTGGTATAATCTCCCAGAATCTTGAAAAAGGCTGACAAGTCTGTAAACTCGTCATCATCTGGCATGTGTTTTTTCACCAGATCTACAACATCAGCATGGATTACGTCACAATCACAAGTGAATTCGTCGTTTGGCATATTCTCCTCCTTACTAACTACAGTTGAGTATATGTTCAACTGTTATATAGATTACGATTGAGCATCTATTCAAATGAACTATGAGATTGTGTAGAATCCAAAAAAAAGTACAAAAAGAGAAGATTACCTCAATGCTTGCTTAGCCAGCTCATCAGCCATATCATTGTATTTATCGCCTGAATGACTTTTGACTTTGACGAATGAGACACTGAGCCTGTTTTTAATTGAGTCGTAGTGCTGTCTGTATTTTATAGTGCCGGGTTTGTTTGCTTTCCATTCTCCAGTGCACCATTTTTCAATTCCTGCATAGTCATAATAGATGATGAGACTGCCTGATCCAGATTCCAAAGCATAATCCATCGCTCTGGTTGAGCCTGCAATCTCGCCTGCCACGTTACGCATGTCTGCCAGAGCGCGATCTCCTGACTTTCCAGAGAACTTTTTCAAACCCCCATCGGGGTGTATGATGACTACGCCGTACGAGAACTCCTTTGACGAGGGGTTGTAACTGCCATCAACATATGCCGTCAGATCCGCCTGAAGACTGCTTTTCTTCTCCGGTGAAAGATAGTTTTCTGCTTCTTCGTACGACTGGAAGCTCTTGTACTCTGCGCCTGGAAAGCCAGAGACCTGTGCTCTGCATTCATTCCAGGTTTCAAAGAGGCCGGTCTGCCTGCCTTTCCTGACGGCATAGACTTTCATACGGCAGCCGAGGTGGCATAAGGATTATATCAATTCTTCTCCTTTGAGCTGCTATGCTTCCAGAGCACTGCAAGGACGTGGCTGTAAAAGAAGTTCCCTTTGAACTGACTGAAAAAAATATTGCTGAGGGTGTCAAAGGAAAGCGTGCATACACCAGATGTGAGTACTACGTCCTGCGTCACGGCAATAAAACTGCAGTTGTCGGCATCACCAAAGCAGACGGAGTGGAACTGTTCCGTCCGATCATTTCACATGAAATCATTTCAATGCCTGAAGACACCCTGTATCTTAAGGATGAAGAGGTCAACGTGATTAACCAGCCGGCAATGGCTGAAGTCTCTCAGAATTATCCTGATAAGACTGTCGTCGTCGAAGGAAAATTCGGTCATGTTTCCTTTACAAGTCCAGGCAAGATCCTGAAGCTGGATGTGCTGGATGTAGTTCCTCCGTATCCATCAAAATTATCTTCTCTTGTCAAGACTGCTCTGGACTCAGGGATGATTGACCTCCCGATAGTTGCAGAATATTCCGACATAGACATTAACAAACTGGCGCAGACTGTCAAAGACAGTTCAATACTATTTCCCTGTAAAGCTTCTGGGCTGCAGTCAGACAAAAATGACTACTATCTTGACCAGCTGCCTGAAATCAAAGAAAAATGCACACTCATCGGCTGCGAACTCTCTGAAAGAGTATACCGTTCCATATATAATGAAAAGATTGAGCGGGTGGAAATGTGCCCGCGGAAACTAGCTCCGAATGACGGTAAAAAAAGGATTGTCAAATGCTGCAAGATTAAAAACGGGCACAAGATAGACGGCAGCCTGGCAATGGTGCCCTGGGGAGCTACAATAAAAGAAGTGATAGACGCCGTCAATGACCTTTTCTCGGCAGACTCTTCGCATAGTTCATCGCCTTGAAACCTTCTTCCTGACGCTTGAGCTTGAAGAGAATCTCTGCGGTTATGTACCATGCATCGGCATCGTCTTCGTTGTCAACCAGATACTCTTCAAGAATTCTCAAAGCCTCCTGATTTCTGCCTGATTCCATGTAAATTCTAGCTCTCTGAGGAACCGTCTTTGACCTTTCCAGATGATCCTTCATCGCCTCAACTGCGCCTTTCTTGATTTCTTCTAAAGCATAAACAGAAAGCCACGGGTACCGGGATCTGACGATTGAAAGAAACTTTTCCATTTCTCCGTCGTTGAGCTCTGCGGTGCCGTTTTTAAACATTTTTCTCGGCACCATAATTTCAAGATTGCCGTGATACATCTTGATAAAATTAGGATTGTCTTGAGAACGAGCTACCCGCTTCATGGATGTATTCTTTACGGTGTTCATATCACTCTGGCCCTAATGAATTTACTCTGACGTACCCATAGACTGTATAGGTTATAAAAAATATGCATGCCAATACACCCAATCCAGCCATTACGCCGATGTTAAGAATGAAGCCGGCAACTGTAATTATAAATGAAATTAACAATAAAGAAGCATTGATTTTAAACTCATTGGATTTCAACCATTCCTTTACAGACATACGGCGCGTATCATGGCATGAGAGATTTTGAATCTTTCCACAAAAATACTGGTAGATACGCTAAAAATTATCAACTCTAAGCTCTTAGAGATCAAACGCTATCTTTTAATACTCCCTCGTTTAAGAAAAATAAAACATGTTTGCATCAAGCACAATGCATGAATTCATAATGAATGTACCAACGCCCTGCATATATTTTGATGATGACAATTCATGTAAACTGATGAATCAGCCATCCAGAGATTTTATGGAAAAATGGGAGCTGGAGTGCAATTGCATTCATGATATAACTGAGACTTTTGAAATAACGCAGTGCAGATCAGGCAGAACCATAGCGTGGTGTGGCTGCATAGACTATGCGTTTGTACCTGTGGAACACGGCAGCGTTTTTATTTTTAATCAAAATCAAACATTATCTGAGTTTCAAAAATCACTGCCTGTAGGAATTTTGGTAGTTGACAAAAACGGAAAGATTGTTAGTTATAATTCCAAGCTCAGAAGCCTGCTGGGTTTCTCTCCTGCAGATGTAAAATCTATGAATGTTTTGAAAGCTAGATGGACTGATAATGGCATCAAGCTGAGCACGGGTGACTGGGCGATGACACGGTCTCTAAAACGTGGAGAAGCAGTGGAGGGGGACTGCGTGGACATCACTGCAAAGAACGGCGGCAAGTCTACACTTTACATATCGTCGTGTCCCATCAAGAATACAGAAAGCGGATTGATTATCGGATCTGTTTCTTTATTCCAGGATGTTTCTGAGCAGAGAATTGCTGAGATGGATGCGGTGGATGGAAAACGCAAAGCCGAACAATGTCTGAAGCAGATCGTAGACACAGTAAAAGGAATGTGTTCGAAACGAACAGACAGCCTTTCAGATCTGGTTTCTAAGATAAGCATGACTGTAGAAAATGAGTATAAATCATATCAGATAGAGAACAGATTCTTTTCCTCAGAACTGATGGATATTTCATATCTGATTGATTCTGCTGGCTGTGAGTGTGAGAGATCTCTGCAGAATGGAACCACTGTTTTGTGTGAAGTTAAAGGGCATCGGCTTGTTTCTGCAAACATCCACCTGAAGGAAGCGTTCAAAACAATAATTAAAAAAGTAGCTGAATCAGGAGAACATAGAGAAATCGGCGTGAAAATCAAAGACTACTGCGAACATGGAAAAGAATTTCACCGCATTGAAGTCTGCGACAGAAGTTCAAACAGCAGAGAATATGGCAAGCTTGTGGAATGCTCTGGCGATTCGGATCTGTCGCTAGCATGCAGGATATTTGAAAGTTTTGGAGGACATGTCTGGACCGAAAAAAGAATGATTTCTGGCCGCTTCGGATATTCAAGATTTGTCGTGATTCTACCTGCGGCTGTATGCACAGACAAAATGGAAATCGGATTGGATATGGGAAGTTTCGCCTGAGTTTGAATGAGCGGTAAAAACTCTGCAAGCGGCGAGATCTTTACGAACGCAATTTGATTGCATCTAAAAGATGGAAAACGATCAAATATATTCATGTCATTTGGTAACACGTATCTATTGAGGTTTAATCATGAGTTATTGGAACCCTCGGGTAGAAGAGATGTCTCTTGAAGAGATTCATAAATTGCAGTTCAAACTTCTAAAGACTCAAGTCTACAGATTATACTCTTTTTCAGAGTTCTATCACAAACGCATGAAAGAATCAAATGTACATCCAGATGATATCAATTCTCTGGAAGACATTAGAAAGCTTCCCTTCATGTACAAAAAAGATCTTAGAGATAACTATCCAAATAAGCTGTTTGTAGGCGGACAGGATGAGCTCGTGAGATACCATGTTTCATCTGGTACCACCGGCAAGCCTACCGTAGTTGGATACACGCAGAGGGATCTGGATAACTGGGCGGAATCTGTGGGCCGTGGTATGACCTCAATTGGTCTAGGAAGACATGATACGATTCAAGTCAGCTATGGGTACGGCTTATTCACAGGTGGACTTGGAGCCCACTACGGGGCTGAAAGGATCGGAGCTACTGTCATTCCGGCTTCAACAGGAAATACAGAGCGCCAGGTGGAGCTTATCAAAGATTTGAATGTAACTGCCATATGCTGCACTCCGTCATACTTCTTGCATATTGCCGAGACCGCAGAGAAAATGGGCATATCTTTAGAGAAAGATACCAAACTGAAGACTGCAGTTCTCGGTGCAGAACCCTGGACAGAAAAGATGCGCAAAAGGATTAAAGACAGTACAGGCGTGAATGCATATGATATCTATGGAACATCAGAACTTTCAGGACCGATGTTTACTGAATGCACAGAAATGAATGGTGTGCACATCTGGGGAGATATTGCATATGTAGAGATTATAGACCCGGATACGGGAGAGCCTCTCGGCCCCGGAGAAAGGGGAGAAATGGTTATCACCATGCTTCAGAAAGAAGCCCTACCCATAATAAGATACAAAACCGGAGATATTACAGCCTATGATGATTCGCCTTGTCCCTGCGGAAGAAATCATCTGAGAATCGAGAGGCTAAGCGGAAGAGTGGACGACATGCTGATTATCAGAGGAATCAATGTGTTCCCGTCTCAGGTAGAATATACCCTAATGACAATACCTGAACTGGGCGAACATTTCCAGATCGTCGTCGACAGGAAAGGCGTTCTGGATACAATGAGGGTCAGAGTAGAACTCAAGCAGTCTGCGTTCAGCGATAAGTTGTCAGATCTCATGAAACTTAAAAAGAATGCTGAATATGCCTTGAAGAATTCACTCAATGTAGCTGCTGAAGTAGAACTATTGGAACCTGGATCTTTAGCACGCTTTGAAGGAAAAGCAAAGAGAGTTATTGATAACAGGAGGGATTGAATGAGCTGTCTTATTGATCAGATATCAGTCTTTGTAGAAAACAGGCCCGGCAAGCTGGCTTCAATAGCCGAAGTGATGGAGGCGCAGATGGTCAACTTTCTAGCATTCTCCATCGCAGAAGCTGATGGTTTCGGACTGCTGAGGGCTGTAGTTTCAGACTCGCAGGCGATTGTGACGGTAATGAGAGATCTGGGATACGCAGTAATTACCAACAAAGTCATAGCAGTCAAGATGAAAGACCAACCCGGCGGCCTTAAGGAGATAGCAAACACACTTGGAGAGGCACAGATAAACGTTGAATATGGATATGCTTACACCAAGAAAGATTCTGCTGTGCTTATATTACGCGTAGATGATGCAGAGAAATCTGTAGAAGTCCTTAAGAAGGCGGGATTTAACCTCCTAGATGAAGAAGATTTGAAAGCCTAAAACTTTCAAATACATCTAAAAGGTGAAAATATGAAAAAGTACAGATGTACAGTATGCGGCTACATATACGACCCAGAGAAAGGAGACCCGGATTCAGGAATCGCCCCCGGAACTCCCTTTGAAGATCTGCCAGAAGATTGGGCTTGCCCGTTATGCGGTGCTGCCAAAGAAGACTTCGTGCCGCTGGACTGATCACAAGATGTGTATCATCTGAAGACGGTGATACACATCTTTACCTTTACAATTTCACGCAGCGACCGGCGTGATCCCTTTTGCTTACAGAAAACTCAGACATTTTTCTGACTTCGTCTCCTGTAAATACGGGACCGTCTGCACAGACTCTCAGACCATTTATGACGCAGGAACCGCAGAGACCGGCGCCGCATTTCATTATGCGTTCCAGAGACAGCTGCACCGGCACACCATTTTCCTCACAGGCCTTGAGAAGATACTTGTTCATGATCTCAGGTCCGCATCCGAGCACGACATCATATTTCTGTTCTTTCATCATGGCATCGGCAACTGCCACGGCTGTACCTCTTATGCCCAGGCTGCCGTCGTCTGTGGATATTCTTACATTGTTGGAAAAAGACTTTGCACGCTCGATGAAGATTACCTCTCCTGAGTTTCTGGCGCCGAGAACTATATCGATTCTGTCTGGATTGTTCACAGCTTCTGCTGCGGCCATGATCGGGGCTGTGCCTACACCGCCTCCGACGCAGAGGATTTTTCCTTCCGGGATCGTCCAGCCGTTGCCGTAAGGACCTCTTACGCCTAGTTTGTCTCCCGGCTTCAGTGAAGAGAGGGCTGCTGTCGCTTCGCCGATATTTTTAACCGTAACTCCCCCGGACAAATATGAAACAGACATGGGAATTTCATCCACCCCGGGTATCCAGACCATCAGAAACTGTCCCGGTTTCACCTCACAATTGAGATCAAACCTCAGAGTGGTTATGTCTTTTCCCTCTATGACTACTTCTTTGACGGAAACGACTTCATTATACATGTGCTACCCCCACGATTTCTTTTATGGACTTAATGTCATTTTTCTCCATCAGCTCTTTCATCTCAGAACAGATGTCGCTGAAGATGTTTAACCCGCGGCGCCCAACAGCACTTCCGATCTGCACTGCAGAGGCACCCGCCATAATATATTCCAGAACATCTCTCCCGGTTTCTGCTCCGCCGACGCCGATTATTGGAATGTCGAGTACATCCGAAAGCTCATAGACGCAGCGCAGCCCTACCGGCTTCACCGCCGGGCCTGATAGCCCTCCGGTTTTATTGAAAAGTACCGGTCTTTTTGCTTCGACAGATATTGCCATAGCCTTGAGAGTGTTTATGGCGGCAATGCAGTCGCAGCCTGCTGCTTCAGCTTCCTTTGCCACATCTAAAAGGAGATGTGTATTCGGCGTCAGTTTCGCTATTACAGTAATGTCCACTGAGCCTTTGACTTCTCTGATAATGTTTCCGACTGCCGCAGGATCAATGCCGATTTCCATCCCGTAGCCTTTGGCATGCGGACAGCTTAAATTGAGCTCAACGGCTGAAGCGCCGTACTCTTTCATCTTGGCAGCTAATTCTATGAAATCATCCGGGATTGCTGCAAAAAGGCTGCCGATGATCGGAATACCGCATTTCAGAGCGTCTTTCATCTCCTCTTTGAACAGCTCGATTCCGGGACCAGGCAGTCCCATGGCGTTGATGTAGCCGTATGGGAGCTCGACAAGAGTCGGGTTGGGATACCCATAACGAGGTTCGAGGCCAATTGACTTAGTAACCAATGCTCCAGCTCCCATCTCTGAAACTCTGCATAATGATGAACCGGTTTCTCCCATCATGCCCGAGGCCAGCATGGTGGGGTTTTTCATCGAGATTCCGGCGAAAGATGTATCTAGCGTGATCATACCGTTTCGCGATGCGCGTTGATAATGATAAGTCTTCGGATTCAGGCACTCTTCTTTTTGTAATCCTCAATAGCGGCTTTCAGCGCATCGGCTGCCATGTTTGAGCAGTGAAGTTTCTTCTCCGGCAAGCCGCCAAGCCTGCCTGCGACATCTTCCCTCTGAATGTTCATAGCATCGTTGATATTCATGCCTTTAGCCATCTGGGTTATCATGCTGCCTGACGCTATTGCCGCTCCGCATCCCAGTGTCTGAAAGCTTATATCCGAGATGACCTCGTCCTTCACTTTGATGTATACTGTGGTTACATCATCGCATTCAGGGTTTCCAACCTGACCGACACCGTCTGCATTTTCCATGACTCCTGAATTGCGCGGGTTCGCAATATTGTTCATAACTTCAGGACCGTATTGCATTTTTCTTATCTCCTAGGGGAGACATTGCCCGTACTTTCTCTACCACTGATGGTATGACGGAAGCAAAGTACTCCGCCTCTGACATGACGTTGAACCTCGACAGTGATAAACGTAACGACCCGCGGCACTGAATCTGCGCCAAGCCAAGAGCACGCAGAACATGAGACGGCTCTGTCGATCCGGTAGAGCAAGCTGAACCAGTGGATGCGGCGATGCCTTCCATATCTAGGTATAAAATCAAGCTCTCACCGTCAATGTAATCGAATCTGAAGTTTGCATTGTTGCACAGCCTGTTCTCTCTCGGCCCGTTGAGATAAACTCCTTCAATTGAGTCTAGAGTCGTATCAATAATGAAATCCCTGATGTCTGTCATCTGCTGAACATCTTCATCCATATTACTCATGCAGATATCGCATGCTTTTCCAAGCCCCACTATGCCTGGTACATTTTCTGTAGAAGGTCTCATTCCCCACTCGTGGCCTCCGCCGTACATTAGGGGACGGATACTCACTCCTTCCTTTACCAGCAGCGCTCCTATGCCTTTCGGAGCGTGGATCTTGTGACCGGATATTGAGATCATATCCACGCTGGAATCTGCAAAGTCTATGGGGATTTTTCCTGCAGCCTGCACGGCATCTGTGTGAAAAAGCGCACCTGCATCTTTGGCTATTTCTGCCAGAGATTCAATGGGCTGAATAGTGCCGATTTCATTGCTAGCTGCCATTATTGTAACTAACGAGGTATTGCTATCTACTGCCTCTTTGAGATCCTCTTCTGATACGAATCCCTCTTCGTCGACTGGAAGGTAGACTACCTCAAATCCGCACTTTTCCAGAAAATGACATGTGTTCAAAACTGCAGGATGCTCAATGACAGAAGTAATAACTTTATTTTTCTCCTTTTTATGATAAAAGGCTGCCCCTTGAATAGCAAGGTTGTCTGACTCTGTGCCTCCAGAGGTAAAAATGACATCCCTCGGAACGGCCTTCAGCAAGTCTGCCACCTGCTTCCTTGCTTTCACGATAGCGGCAAATGCCTCTGAACCGAAAGAATGAAGAGATGATGCATTGCCGTACTTTTCTGTGAAATACGGAAGCATTGCCTCCAGCACGTCTGGATCCACTTGCGTAGTTGCACTGTTGTCAAAGTATACAGCCATCAGAGCAATAATAGAATGCAGAGTATTAGCCGATTTGCACAATTCCCCTCAGTCATATACGCCAAGCCTAAATACATGATATTTAAATCGGAGAGGGGCATGGATCCCGATAAGATACGCCGCGACTTTCCAATATATGAATCGGAAAACGGCGATGTAATTTACTTAGACAATGCGTGCCAGACGATGAGGCCAAGACAGGTAATAGACGCAATGAATGAGTATTATTACAGATTCCCTGCATGCGGCGGCAGATCAATTCACCGGCTTGCGACTCAGGTTTCCATGAAGATTGATGAAGCTAGGGAAAAAATTGCTTCATTTCTGGGATGCGATGCTTCAAATCTGGTTTTTACAAAAAACTGCACGGAATCACTGAATATTGTCGCCAGGGGATATCCGTTCAAAAAAGGTTCTTCTGTTCTCACCACAGACATGGAACACAACAGCAACCATGTCCCATGGGTCTCGTCAAAAATCAATCATAAGTTTGTAAAGACTCCTGCCAGCGGCATCTTTGACTTTGACGGGTATCTGAAAAATCTTACCAGAGACGTTTCTATTGTCTCCATGGTCCACACAAATAATGTTACAGGCACCACCATACCTGCCAGAGAAATTGTAGAGACGGCACACGACAACGGCTCACTGGTCATGCTGGACGGTGCGCAGTCAACTCCTCATCAGAAAATAAATCTGAAAAAGCTGGATGTTGACATGTTTGCCTTTTCTCTGCACAAAATGCTCGGTCCTTCCGGAGTCGGCGTGCTTTATGCAAAGGATGAGATTCTGAAAAAAATGGACCCGCTGGTAGGTGGAGGGGGCGGAGTCGGAACGACTGATTATGATTCTGTGACATTTCTGCCACCGCCTGAGAAGTTTGAATCCGGCCTTCTCAACTATTCCGGCATAATCGGATCCAGCGCTGCCATTGATTACCTGACCAGAATCGGCATGGATGAGATTGAGGGGCATGAAAAAAGCCTCAATACTCTCGTCACATCCAGACTTAAAGACAACGATTCAGTCAACATCATGAATCCGGTGGAGCCGTCTCTCCGCAGCGGAATATTTTCTTTCAATATTAAAGGAATTGACTCTCATGACATCGCTATGATCTGCGATGAGATTTCCAGCATCGCCATACGATCTGGAATGCACTGTGCTCATCCGTTCTTCATATCAAGGGGAATAAACGGCTGCGCCAGAGCTTCATTCTATCTTTATAATACAAAGGAAGAGTGCCTCAAGTTTGTTGATACCATAGAGTACATTGTCAAAACGTTCTCCAGCTAAAGGGAGAATCCTTATGACGGTTGCAGCTATTGTAGAGTATAATCTGCAGGTATCAATATGCTGAATATAGGATGTCATCTTTCAACTTCTAAGGGCTTTCTTGCCATGGGAAAAGACGCTTTGAGCATCAAGGCAAACACATTCCAGTTTTTTACCAGGAATCCCCGCGGAAGCAAGGCTAAAGCTATCGACCCTCAGGACGCTGAAGCTTTGAAAAAGCTGATGAAAGAGAACTCTTTTGCTCCCATTCTTGCCCATGCACCATATACTCTCAATCCCTGTTCTTCTCAAGAAAAAACAAGAGAATTTGCCAGAATAACAATGGCCGATGATCTTGAAAGAATGGAGTACTTTCCAGGCAACATGTATAACTTCCATCCTGGCAGCCATACTGACCAGGGTGTAGATACAGGAATTGAAGAAATCGTATCCATGCTGAACGGCATAATCAAAAAAGAACACCGGACCACGATACTGTTGGAAACAATGGCAGGAAAAGGCAGCGAGATCGGCGGAAAGTTCGAAGAGCTCATCAGGATAATCGATGGAGTCGACCTTAAAGAGAAGATGGGCGTCTGTCTGGATACATGTCATGTGTACGACGCAGGCTATGACATCGTGAATAATCTGGATGGAGTTCTTGATGAGTTTGATAAAACTGTGGGAATTGAGAGACTTAAGGCCATTCACATAAACGACAGTATGAATCCCATTGGCAGCCATAAAGACAGACATCAAAAGATCGGCGAGGGAAACATCGGCTTAGATGCTATGACCCGCATAATTAACCACCCCAAGCTTAGAACGCTTCCATTTTACCTTGAGACTCCGAATGAACTGCCAGGATATGCTAAAGAGATTGATCTCTTGAGAAGTAAGTATGAAGAGTAATCTTTGCCTGCATATAATATGATCTAGATTCCAGTCTGAATGCTTTCAGACTCACACCAACAGTTTATAAATCATCAGACATTTCTCGGCCAAAATAGCATAAGGTCTGAAAGCAGCCTGGTGTATCCCTAATGGAGTCTAAAGCGCAGAATATTGTAGCAATAATAAAAAACGAGAGTTTATTGATAATTGCCGCAATACTTGCACTGATCTCCATGTTCTTTGCATCATCGGATGTGAAGTATTCTGAGCACGTGGATCTGAAGGTCATTGTTCTTCTGTTCTGCCTGATGGCTTGTGTAGCCGGTCTTAATGAGTCTGGTGTTTTTCAGTCATTGTTTTCCAAACTGACTTCTAAAACAGTCAGCGTAAGAAAGCTTTCCCTGATGCTTATTTTAGTGTGCTTCTTTTCGTCAATGGTCATAACTAACGACATTACACTGATAACTTTTGTACCTCTCACCCTGCTGTTCCTGAAATGCATAGATTCGAAAAGGGTAATTTTTATAATTGTCATGGAGACCATTGCTGCCAATCTGGGAAGCATGATCACACCCATGGGGAATCCACACAACATTTTCATTTATTCCTACTACAATATGAGCTTAGAGACATTTCTGTCAACAATTGTTCCCTTCGCCGTGCTCAGCTTCATATTGATAATTGTTACAGTCCTGCTTCTGAAAGACTACAAAATCGACGCTTCGATAATGTACACTGACAAGCATCCAGATAAGTTAAAAACCATAAAATTCCTGATTCTTTTCATAATTGCAATACTGGCAGTAATAAATGTAATTGATTATGTTGTCTGTTTACTGCTGGTCCTGATTATCCTGCTGCTTACTGACAGGGCAATATTCAAGAAAGTTGATTATTCTCTTCTCCTAACATTCATATTCTTCTTCATATTCTCAGCCAATATCGGAAGCATTGATGAGATTAGTAATTATATTGTCCAGACAATCGAAGGCAAAGAAGTAGCCACCTCAATACTGTTATCGCAGATCATAAGCAACGTCCCGACCGCGGTAATGTTAGCGCCGTTCACCTCCAACGGAATCGGACTCCTTGTAGGAACCAACCTCGGAGGGCTGGGAACTCCGATAGCATCAATGGCTAGCCTCATATCCTACAGGCTGTACACTGCACTGAGAAGAAATGAGAAAATAGATTATCTAAAGACATTTTTTGCCATTAACATCTCATTCTTATTGATCCTGGTAATCTTCGCAGCAATCGTTCTGTAAGGAAATGCTGAATCACTGCATACCTATGAAGATATGATCAAAAAATTTCCACCTGGCAATGCGATTAAATAGTTATTCAGGGTTTGGTAATCTGCACTGTAAATGTGCGTGTGCCTGACATGACATCCAATATGAAAACACAGACCTTCATCACCAGAATGCCCGACAAACCTGGGGCATTCATGCTTGCTACAAAGATAATCACCAAGCACAATGGGAATATTATCCGAGTGAGCTACAACAAGGCTGTTGATTTTCATATGCTCTTTGTAGAAGTCAGAGCTGACGAGGAATCATTGAATGACATTACAAAAGAGCTCTATAAAATAGGATATCTGGAGAACGATGTCAGTGAATCCAGGGTAATCGTTGTCAACATCAAAATGAAAGACGAGCCCGGAAGCTTATACCCCGTCTTGAAAATTTTGGATAGGTATGATATTAATATATCATACATAAATTCAAACGAAGAAGACGGGGAATATCAGAATTTTAAAATGGGTCTGCTGATTGAAAATCCGGCTCTGATAAAATGCGTTCTTGATGATATCAGCGAGATTTATCCGATAGATATCATCAATTATTCTGAAGAAGAGCCTAACTTAGACAATACTATCTTTTACATCAGAATGGGCAATGAGATTCAGAAACTGTTTAATCTCGGCACCGATAAAACAATGGAGTTTATCTGCGAATCCAACAGGGTTTTCCAGCTGCTGCAGAACCGCGGTGAAACACCCAACAAAGTTTTCGAATACGTGCTACACCTGGCAAAATTCATTTCTAAATACAGAGGAGAGAACTTCAATCCAGACATAAGCGAGTATCATCTCAGCGAAAAAGTAACTCTGCGTGTCATCGAACCTCCCTGCGGCAGCAACACCTATATCCTTGATGACGGCAGAGAGCTACTGTTTATTGATACTGGCTTTGCTATTTATTCTGAAGAAATGATGAATATTTTCAGAAATATGTTTGACGATTTTGATTCACGCAATAAAAAAATTCTCATTACCCACGCAGATGTTGATCACTGCGGCTTATTGTCTGTAATTGATGCAGACATATATCTCAATGAGAAAAGTGCTCACAGTCTCCAGAAACAAAGCCAGAATTTAATGGATTATAGAGAAGAAAACATATTCTGCCTTGGGTACAGCAGGCTTAGCAGAATATTTTCAAACTATGTCCCTCCAGACTCGTCCAGATTCAAGATTATCGGAGAGAATGTACCAGAAGAACATAGAGAACTATTGCGGATCGGCTCCTTGTCATTCGGTGATATTACATTAGAAATCTACGAAGGCAGCGGTGGACATTTGTATGGAGAAATGGTATTCCTCTGTCGCGAGCCGCTGCTGCTGTTTACCGGCGACATATATGTAAATGTCAAAGGCCTTACAAAAGAAAGATCTGAGTTTAATTCACTGGCTCCGTATCTGATGACCAGCGTGAATGTGAATTCAGAATATGCAAAAGAAATGCGCAAAGCAGTCCTTGAATTAATTCCTGAAGGAAAAAAATGCATGATCTGCAGCGGACACGGCTCTGTTGAAACTATAACTAAGTAGTAATCGAGAGAGAGTGATGACTTATATATCTAACTAAAATAAAAACACTCAATCCATTTCATACATTTGATTAAAATTTGTCCCTGCATATCCGTATTATCAGAAATGCCCCCACATAGTTTCCGTTTAGATCGATATAAGGTTAATGTCAAAAAGCATCTGCAGCTTAACCAGCATGCAGTAATCTTTTAAGAATATGCACAGTTTTTAAAATTGAGAATTATTTAATTCTGATTAACATGTTTTAAATAGGCCTAACTCCAAAAGAGCATTTTGGATAAAATGTCAGGAATGAATAAAGGACTGTTCTACCTATTCGAAGAGAGAGTACCTCTGAGAATGCATCAAACCTTGAGAAAAGAACTCAGCGAGGGAAGACGGGTTCTATATATATCCAAAAACTCACCGAGGCTGTTAGAGACTCAGCTGGAGTTTGAAGAAGGACTGCTTGACGCCAGGTGGCTGTCTCCCAGACCGTTTGCAGACTGCGTTCCTCCCATGAACCTGGAAATGTTTGAGGATGTTGTTTATGAATTTCTCTATGAAAATCCCGACGGCATAATCGCCATAAACGGCCTTGACGTCATGGAAATGTGGAATAGCTTTCATCCCATAATCGATATGTTGTCCAGACTGAAGAATAAAGTCAACATCGGCAATAACAACATGGTTATGAGCCTGGATCCAAAGAACTTCTACCCGCCGAAATTAGCAATGCTGGAGAACATCACGGATGAGATCATCTCAAGCTACGCATAAGATAAGTGTAAAAAAATGGTGGACCCACAGAGATTTGAACTCTAGACCTTCCGGTTATCAGCCGGACGCACCAACCAGGCTATGCTATGGGTCCGTGTAGAGAAAAGTGAAGACAGCCATCTATTTAAAGATTATGTCTGTGAAATCCCATTGGCTTCAGACAGCAGGCAGTCCATCACTTTTTGCTATTCAATTCAGGTTTAGGATAATTCAGTATAAAAATAATATTGATGATTGCAAAAATGCTAGAACAATAAGAAGGGGAGGCAGGTTTTCCTGCCTTTGATTATTTTACTTACGGAATATGACGGAATAATCCACTTCTGTACCGCCGAAATAGTCCATACAGAACTTGGCTGTCTTTTTAGGAGGATATTCTTTACAAGAGAACACATCAATAAATGCCTTATTCGTATCTTCTGCAAAATGACCAGATATCATGGATGTTTCAATTAACTGTGCAAGTGAGTAACCCTGCACTTTTGGATCTGCACCAAAACGTACTACGATTGGCTCTCCAAAGCGCTTCATTTCAATATAATCGCAGAGGTCTATGGCAAACTGGGTGATTGTCTCTTTGCTTCTGATTTTTTCTGGATCACAACCGCTGATGTCCAGAGAAGTTAGCAAGCCCCATTCTCCACCCTCTTTGAATTTTTCGATTATCACGTCATCATCCATATTCTGGTTCAGTTTGAAGGTCATTGTGTTCATTGTGACACCTCACAATAGTGTTAGAAAGAGAGGCAAGAGAATCCAGTATTTTAAGTTATTTTTTGTTTAGGGCGGTTTTGAGATAGAATTTTGTACATATGTCATCAACAGCCGCCTATCTGGTACCATAACAGGAGAGTTCATAACTGTTTACGCGTTTGGGGAAAGCGAATGATGAGCACGGGGCTTAAAAACAAGGGAAAAACAAACGAGGATATGAACGAAAGGCGCAGCGCCGCTGAAGAGTATACGGGTGCATCTCTTTCAAACATCGGATCAATATCGTTTGACGCCATGGCTGCCGAAAAGAATGTAGAGAACATGATAGGAGCCGTTCAGGTTCCCCTCGGATACGTGGGACCGTACAAAATCAACGGCGATTATGCCAGCGGAGAGCTTCTTGTGCCAATGGCTACGACAGAGGGAGCGCTCATCGCTTCTGTAAACCGCGGATGTTCTGTGATTACCAAATCCGGCGGATCTTATGTCAAAGTAGTGAATGATGAAATGACAAGGGCGCCTGTCTTCCGCACTGAAAACATTAACCATGCTGTCAAAGTGTCGGAATGGATAGCTGAAAACTTTGACATAATCAAGGAGACTGCAGAAGCCACTACAACCCACGGAAAGCTCGTTTCTGTAACTTCATTTCCTGCAGGCCGCTCTCTGTATGTAAGGTTCGCTTACAGCACAGGAGATGCCATGGGAATGAATATGGCTACTATAGCTACAGAATCTGCCTCCAAGCTCATTGAAGAGAAAACGGGAGCTGTAATGATCTCTGTTTCCGGAAACATGTGTACTGACAAGAAGCCTGCAGCAATAAACAGCATTCTGGGAAGAGGAAAGACTGTGATTGCCGATGCTACCATTCCCAAAGAAATTCTGGAAGAAAAGATGCATACCACCGCTAAGGCTGTGGCAGAAACATGCTTCAGAAAATGCGCTTTAGGAAGCGCTATGGCAGGATCAATGGGACAGAATGCACATGCGGCCAATATGGTGGCTGCCCTGTTCATTGCAACTGGGCAGGATCCGGCTCAGGTGGTGGAAGGGAGTCTGTGCATGACTACCTGCGAAGACATCGACGGAGATCTCTATATCTCAGTGAGGATGCCTGCTGTTGAAGTAGGCAGTGTCGGCGGAGGCACCAGGCTTCCCTGCCAGAAAGAGGCTTTGGAAATGATCGGTTGTTCAGGCTCTGGAAAATCTAAAAAACTGGCTGAAATTGTTGCAGCCGTGGTGCTGGCCGGAGAGTTGTCAACATTATGCGCTCAGGCTGCGGGACATCTTGGAAAGGCTCACAGCAAATTGGGCAGATGATGTGCACATTGGTCCAAGTCAAAAAGTAATTCACAAATATTTTTATAAAAATATGAAAGAAAGAGAGCTCAGCTCTCCATTCCTACTTTTACAGCGCCGCGGTTTGAGTCGATCAGTTTCTCTTTTTTAGGCGGCACGCTTTTCAGAATGCCTTTGTCCAGAGACTCATCGGTGCAGAACTTGATTTCAGAGAATAGTTTTCCCACCATGATCATGTTAGCCATGCCCTTGAAGCCGCTGTCCTCTGCGATTTTAGTCGCGGGAATGTAGATTGTTTTTACATCAGTCCTTTCGACTTTCTTGTCAATCAGAGAACTGTCGACGAGAATTAAACCGCCGGGAACCACAGCATCCATGAATTTATCCAGTGACGGTAAGTTCATGGCAATCAGTACGTCTGGAGTAACTACCTGCGGAGATCCTATCGGAGCACTGCTCAGGCATACGCTGCAGTTGGCAGTTCCACCGCGCATCTCCGGTCCGTATGAAGGAAGCCAGGAGACTTCCATACCATCCATCAGACCTGCATAAGCGATGACTTTGCCGGCGAATAAAATACCCTGTCCGCCGAATCCTGCCAGCAGAATGTTGGTAGTGTTACTCACGAGAATCACCTTCTTTAACATCCTTGTAGACTCCAAGCGGATAGTAGGGCAGCATGTTCTGCCTCAGCCATTCCAGAGCATCTCTGGGAGCAAGGCCCCAGTTTGTCGGGCATGAAGATACTACTTCCACAATTGAGTAGCCTAAGCCTTCCATCTGATACTCGAATGCTTTCTTGATGGCTTTCTTAGCAGTCCTGACATTTTTAACACAGTCGACTGTAACTCTCTGAGCTAAAGCGACTCCATCTAAAGTAGAAAGCATCTCGCAGACCCTGATAGGGTAACCGGCAGTCTTTACATCTCTTCCGTAAGGAGTTGTCTGCGTCACCTGTCCAGGAAGACTTGTCGGAGCCATCTGTCCGCCGGTCATTCCATAGATTGCATTGTTGATAAAGATGACAGTGATGTTTTCTCCCCTGGTTGCAGCATGTACAGTTTCAGCAGTACCGATGGCAGCCAGATCTCCATCTCCCTGGTATGTGAAGACGATGTGCTCAGGATCAACGCGTTTTATTCCTGTTGCAACTGCGGGAGCACGCCCGTGAGCAGCCTCGACCATATCACAGTTGAAGTAATCATATGCAAATACAGAGCATCCCACAGGAGCAATACCAATCGTTCTGCCCTCAATGCCCAGATCATCAATGGCTTCTGCGATCAGTCTGTGCACGATTCCATGAGTACAGCCTGGGCAGTAATGAAGCGGAACATCGGCCATTGCATGCGGCTTGGAAAATAATGTAGCCATTTAGATACCTCCTGCAATTTTTTTGATTTCATTGAGAACTTCAGCCGGCGCAGGGATGATTCCTCCAGTCCTGCCGAAGAAGTTTACAGGCTTTCTGCCGTTGACGGCTAAACGAACATCATCGACCATCTGGCCCATGCTCATCTCTACACATAAGAAGGATTTTGCATGATCTACATTCTTCTCGATGCAGTCAACAGGATACGGCCAAAGAGTTATTGGCCTGATCATACCGACTTTAATTCCCTCTGCTCTTGCCATGTCAATGGCGCTGCGGGAGACACGGGAAGAGGCTCCATATGCCACAATAATCAGTTCAGCGTCGTCAGTCAGGTACTCTTCAGCACGCTGTTCAGTTTTGTGAATATGATCGTATTTCTTGTACCTTTCATGCAGAAGCGTTTCCAGCTCTGGAGGGTTGATGTAAAGTGAGTTGATGACGTTGTGCTTCCTTTGGTTCTTGTGTCCGCTGGTAGCCCAGGGTTTCTCAGGAAGACTCTCTACAGCCTTTTCAGGCAGAGATACCGGTTCCATCATCTGACCGAGCATTCCGTCTGAAAGTATCATGACAGGCATTCTGTATTTGTCTCCCAGATCAAAGGCATCTGCAACTAAATCCACCATTTCCTGGACAGTGGACGGGGCTAAAACAAGTACGTGAAAGTCTCCGTGCCCTGTAGATCTTGTAGCCTGCCAGTAATCTGCCTGAGACGGCTGAATGCCTCCCAGACCTGGACCGGCACGCTGAACATTGATGATAAGAGCAGGGAGATCTGAACCTGCCAAATATGAAATTCCTTCCGATTTAAGGCTGATACCAGGGGAGCTGGAAGAAGTCATGACTCTTGCTCCGGCGGCAGAAGCGCCCAGAACCATGTTGATGGCTGAAACTTCAGACTCAGCCTGCAGGTATGTTCCTCCGACTTTCGGCATCCTTTTAGCCATGTATGCTGCAACTTCGGTCTGAGGCGTGATTGGGTATCCAAAGAAGTGCCTGCAGCCCGCTGAAATGGCAGCTTCCGCAAGAGCCTCATTTCCTTTCATAAGCACGCGTTCAGACATTTAATCACCCTCCACAGTGATTGCCACATCAGGGCACATCATTGCACAGGAACGGCATCCGGTGCACTGGGACGGGTCAGTCAGGCAGGCGGGATGGTAACCCTTGCTGTTGATCTTGTCTTTTGCAAGAATAATCAAGCCACGAGGACATGCATCGATACACAGTTCACAACCTTTGCAGATGTTTTCACTTACGATTATTGTAGGCATGTTTCAATCCCTCAATTTTAATAATACTCCCAAGGCGTCTTTACATAAACGTCGATCGGATATAAATATTCGATTTCTCTAAGATCCTTTGCGAGATGCTTAGGAGCAGTTGTAAAAAGAAGCGGAATACACAGCTGCTTTGCGGTTTCCTCTGCATAACTCATAGAATCAAGAATTGTTTCTTTAGTAGTCTCCTGCTTGAGATGAGAATTATTGACTACTCCGGTGGCCTTCAGCCTGCAGGCGGCTTCAATGTCTCTCAGCATCTGGGCGGAATCTTCGACGGTAGCAGTCATGTTGCGGTATCTGTTGACTACGTAAAGCATCTGATAACCGCAGGCTGTGATCTGTTTGGAGAATCTTCCCAGAGCTGTAGAACCAACGTCGTCTCCGCCGACATCAATGATGACGTCGCCGTCAAACTCGAAGATTGAGTACATTTCTGCAGGCAGAGAAGGAAGATCCAAGTTGGTATGTCCGAAATTCGGAGCGATGATGTGCACTCCGCCGTCATTGATCAGGTCGGCATAATCTGACGAACGAAAATAAGGATTTACGATGTCAAGGTCCACCAATGTCACAGGCGTCCCTTTTTTTGCAGTGTCCAAAGCCATGTTGATTGCGAGGTTGGTCTTCCCGCATCCATAATGGCCACATATTAATTTGATATTAGCCATTCAGACCCTCGTGAATTCCTGCCGGGATGGTTCTACCTGAATATATAACATCTTACGTAGAGCGCAGAATCTCCAAAAAATCCTGATTATCTTTTTATCAGGGAACGACATCTCGGAAAGGAGAATATGGAGCCGAAAATTGCTGAAATCGCCGAAAGGATTCGCGCTTTACGCGAAATGTTAGGTTTAAGCTACGAAGAAATGGCAGAAGCTGCCGAAGTTAGTATTGACGACTACATCGCTAGTGAATCGGGAACTAGGGATTTTACATTTACATTCTTGTACAAATGCGCCGAAAAGTTCGGAGTTGACATTATTGAAATTATGACTGGAGAGAACCCCCACCTCAGCGGATACACTGTCGTCAGAGGCGGAAAGGGGCTTTCCATCAAGAGAAGAGCCGGGTTTGAGTACAATCACCTGGCAGCTCACTTCAAAAACAAGCTTGCAGAGCCTTTCCTGGTAAAAGCTCCATACAGGGAGGAAG
This sequence comes from uncultured Methanomassiliicoccus sp., assembly GCA_905202485.1. Taxonomy (GTDB): domain Archaea; phylum Thermoplasmatota; class Thermoplasmata; order Methanomassiliicoccales; family Methanomassiliicoccaceae; genus Methanomassiliicoccus_A. The sequence continues at coordinate 8,413 of CAJKRY010000007.1, read as the reverse complement.
AGCAGAACAAGCCAATTTCTATGTCCATGCATGAAGGCCAGGAATTTGATTACATCCTCAGCGGAAGCCTGAAGTTTATACACGAAGAACATGTTGAAGAGCTGAATGAGGGAGATTCCGTGTTTTATGATTCAGGAAGAAAACACGGCATGATCGCCACCAGCAAAAGCGGCTGCATATTCTTAGCAGTCGTTATCAAAGAGAAGGAGGACGAAAACAGATGAGAAACGTAAACCTCCGCTACGTTGAAGAAGAATATGATGAAAACGGCATTCTCACAAAACTCAAAGTGAACTGCCCTGAGAATTTTAATTTCGGATATGATATTGTAGACGACATTGCAGTGAACGATCCTGACCGCCGCGCCATGCTCTGGTGCCACGAAAACGGCGAGGAGAAGACGTTTACATTCGGAGATATCAAAAAGTACTCTGACAAAGCGGCTAACTTCCTCAGGAGCGTCGGCATCGGAAAGGGAGATGCGGTAATTGTTATCCTCAAACACAGCTACCAGTATTGGTTTACTGCTGTGGCTCTCCACAAACTGGGAGCAATCATGATCCCAGCCACATTCATGCTCACAAAGCATGATGTGGAATACCGCATAAATGCTGCGACAGTCAAGGCCGCTATCTGCGTGAATGACGTCGCCGACGCTTTTGACAGCGCCGAAGACTGTCCGTCGCTAGAAACTAAGATCATGGTTGGAGACAAACGCGAGGGATGGTACGACTTCGACGAGTGTGTAGAAGCCGCTTCAGACAAACTGGAAAGAGTGCCTACCAAATCCACAGACATCATGCTGGTTTATTTCTCATCAGGTACAACTGGATATCCAAAAATGGTTGTCCATGATTTCTCATACCCTCTCGGCCACATCATAACTGCCAAACACTGGCAGAATGTCGATCCCGACGGCCTCCACTTTACCATCGCCGACACGGGCTGGGCAAAGACCGCCTGGGGAAAAATCTACGGGCAGTGGATAATGGAAGCGGGAATCTTCGTCTACGAGTATGAGAAGTTCATCCCGGCAGATATTCTGTCTCTGATCGCCAAGCACAAGATCACTACGCTATGCTGCCCTCCGACCATGTTCAGGATGTTCATCAACGAAGGCCTGGAGAAGTTTGATCTCTCATCCTTAAGACACACTGCCATCGCCGGTGAGGCTCTGAATCCCGATGTGTTTGACAACTGGTATAAGGCTACCGGCCTCAAGCTGATGGAAGGATTTGGTCAGACTGAGACTACGCCGATCGTCTGCAACCTGAAAGGAACTGAACCTAAGCCTGGATCAATGGGAAAGCCTTCCCCGCAGTATACCGTTGACATCATTGACGGCGAGGGAAAGAGCTGCGCACCAGGAGAGACAGGAGAAATTGTTGTCAAACTCGGTAGCCCCAGACCGCCGGGATTAATGGTCTGCTACTACAGGGACGAAGCTAAGACTGCAGAGGCCTGCGAAGGCGGATGGCATCACACAGGAGACACAGCCTGGCGCGACGAAGACGGTTACTTCTGGTATATAGGCAGGAATGACGATGTCATCAAGTCGTCTGGATACAGAATCGGACCGTTTGAAATCGAGAGCGTACTTGTGAAGCATCCTGCTGTCCTTGAATGCGCCATCACCGGTGTTCCCGATCCAGTAAGGGGGCAGATCGTCAAGGCTACGGTAGTGCTGAGAAAAGGATTCGAAGCGAGCGACGCCCTCAAGAAGGAGCTGCAGAACTTCGTGAAGAAAGAGACTGCGCCTTACAAATACCCGAGAGCTGTAGAATTTGTCGACGAACTTCCGAAAACCATAAGCGGAAAGATCAGGCGCGTAGCAATCCGCGAAGGGAAGTAAATCATTTCATAAAGCACGGAGGAAGCTGAGCTGAATGCTCTGCCCCCCTATTTTTCCATAATATTATAAAAGAGATTCAACGCAGCAAGGGGCATTCTCAAGAGATGTCTAAAAAATATAACTGCAGAAATGACAGAAACAGCCTGAGAAAACTTGATTCGTTAGACACATTGACTAGAAAACCGATTAACTTTGAATGATGAGCGGTTCATAATCTAAGTTTTGTAAGGCGGCCATTATAAAAATCTCAATAAACACCCAGCAGGATACAATTGAATGAATACAAAAGATGCTTAAATATCAAAATGTCAATTCAACAAATCCCGGGTGTCGCAAGAAATTGTGAAAAAAAGGGAGAGTCAGCCCTGCGGGGGTACTGGCACTCATCCCCCACCGGGCTGGATCCTCGCATTTGGGAGGAGGCGAAAAAATGAACCTTTTCTCCAGATGTAGCGTCTGGACGATCGTTGCTGTCGACGATGTCGTAGTAGCGATCCTCGATTGGATATAAAGGTCCAATCCGTTTGGCTCACGTTATGAGCCTGGTTCCTGCAAAGGAACCGTCACCTCCGCTTTGTTCTACTATAGCCTTTGATACTTATATTATTTACTTAACCATCTGAGCATCCATCCCTTCTTTTTTCCAGATCTAGATCTCCTAAAGACTGTATCTCAGAGATCCCATTTACTTTAGACAATGGGTATTTCACCTCTCCAAATTTATATTTTCAAATAATTCAATGGCATCATCAGTCCTGAAAGGCTACATTTATGTACGGCCAGTGTTGTATATTTTATAGAGTTTCTTTTCAACATAATTTATCACTTATTTTCATAATGTAAGTTGATGAGCCAGTAATCTGTTGTACAGACGTGATGTGATGCTTTGCATATCTCGACAACGATGTATCATCACTTGTTGCGGAGATGAAGCGGAGGCAGACGTCAGAGTCCATGAGCTGTTACAAGAATCACCCATTTACTGACCCTCATAGTGCCTTCCCCTGCGATGATGCCTTCTGCTGTAAGTTTGTCAGAGTACGCTTGATTAACTGCTACAGAAACAGAAAGCTCCACGCTTAGGGCGCCATGCGTGATTTTCAGTCTCTGAAAGTGTGTTTCAATCACCCTGATTTTCAGATCATTTTCATAGTTGCCTAAACGCTGTTTCGGGTCATTTAACGATTGTTTTGGGTCATCAACCACGATCTGACCTCTGCATATATTGACACGCAAATCTACTTCGCCACCGATGAATTCGGGCTCCAGCGGCGAAGTAAGCATCATATTTTCAGCTTACTCAATCGTGTTGATTCCCAATTTCTTAATTTCTCTTTCCACATCTCTCCAATCAACTGAGGATTAGATGAGAGTTCAAAAACATCCATATCATGTGAAATGATAATTCTGATTATAACATATAGATAATCATGCTGAATGTTTGTGATGATTTTAGAATCTTTTTGGTGTAGACTTATGTAAGTTCAGATTTCGTAGAGCCACTGGCTTTTTGGTAGTTCTCTCGTGCAATCTATTTATACTGACTTTTCGATTGGCAAGCGTGCATGAAGTATCTGTGATGTCCAGTATAATAGAAGCTGTACTAAAAGAACTGGAGAATTACGACATTGAATCTGTAGAGGAAGTTTACCTTACAGTCGGAGAAATGACGTATCTTGGAACTGAACAGCTAGAATTTGCATATGAAATTCTCACGCAGGACACTCTCCTCAAAGGCTCTAAACTTGTGATAGAACCTGAAAAGATCGAAGTGAAGTGCAATAACTGCGGCTATGAAGGGGGCATCAAATACTTGGACGAGGGAGACGAGGATGAAAGTTATCACACTCAGCTCCCGATTGTATCATGCCCACAGTGCTCAAGCCAAGTTGAAGTTGTCAAAGGCCGCAGCTGTGTCGTTAAGTCTGTAAAGGCGGTGGAAAGAGATGTTTAAACTCAGAGATGAAGATGCGGCTCAGAGGATAGTTGAACTGATAAAAAAAGAAAATGTGAACCTGAGGTTCATGCACGTCTGCGGTACGCATCAGGATACCTTGGTAAGATTCGGGATAGAACAGATGCTTAAAGACACCGGCGTGGAAATCCGCCAGGGTCCTGGATGCCCGGTCTGCGTAACCACTGCCGATGAGATTGCCGACGCCATAACTCTTGCCAATTCCGGCGTGACGATCGCGGTCTTCGGAGACATGATGAAAGTCCCGACTCCGATAGGATCGCTGGCAGATGCCAAATCCAACGGTGCAGATGTCAGGATCGTTTATTCAATAGAGGATGCTGTAAGACTGTCTTCAGAAGTAGACAAGATGGTGTTCATGGCCATCGGGTTTGAGACCACGAGCCCCACTACTGCAGCTGTGATGGTTGAAGATCTTCCTGAGAATTTTTCAGTGTATTCATGCCACCGCATTCTGCTGCCGGCTCTTCAGGCGATAATCAACATGGGCGAGTTCCATATTGACGGCTTAATCGAGCCGGGACATGTTGCTGTGATCACTGGAACCAGGATCTTTGATGAATTCTCTACAAAGTACAACATTCCCCAGGTTGTCACCGGATTTGAACCGCTCGACCTGCTGATGGCTACATACATGCTGGTCAAACAGATCAAAGAAGGCCGGGCTGAAGTCGAGAATGAGTACAAGAGGCTGGTGAAACCAGAAGGAAACGTCAAAGCGTTCAATCTTGTCAACGAAGTTTTCGAACCAGTTGACAGGGCTTGGAGAGGCTTTCCTATGATACCTAAAAGCGCTTATGAGCTGAGAGAGAAGTATGATGATCATAACGCCCGCAGGGTCTATGAAGACATTCTGTCAAAGCGTGCACCTGTGAAAGAAGAAATCGGCGGCTGCCGCTGCGGAGAAATGCTCAGAGGAATCATTGATCCTGAACAGTGCCCGGCATTCGGCAAAGCCTGCAATCCCCGTTACCCTATGGGGCCGTGCATGGTTTCCAGGGAAGGTGGATGCAACATTGCCTTCAGATACCACGGAAAACTCTGATTCAATACGAGTTCATAACATTCCTGATGATGTTATAGAACTCGTCTTTTGCATATTTTTCATTGAAAGGATAATGCCCGCATTTTGAAAGCTGGTGCACTTCAAAGTTTACATTTCTTGAGTTTAAGGGTTCGATGACTCCGGACAAAGGGTGCGGATCGCAGTCCCCGTGGATCACAAAGACCGGGACGGCGATTTCTGACAAAAGTTCGGAAAGCGTGCCGTCGTTTCTGAGGTCTTCTGCCTCCTTCCATATTTTTGAGTACATCCGATTGTCCATTTCAAGATGGCTGCTGCATATTGTCTGATAGTTTTCAGTACCATCTAACAAAGATTCTAAGATTTTGAAATCTTCATCTGAAATGTTTCCGCTGTCCATTTCATTCAGCAAACAGAGGAACAAATCTTTGTCTTGCCACGAGAGTTTTGTCAGTCTTTTTTCCATGATGAATGGAACGTATCTCTTTTCAAACGGCGGACATCCTACAAGGATCAGCTGCTTCACATCTTCCGGGTATTCAGCTGCGTAAAGTATGGAAAACCATGCTCCCCAGGAATGTCCCATAAGCGTTAACGGAGTGCTTTTGAAGTCTTTCAGGTCGTCATGCAGTTCTGATATCAGCTCGGCTATTGAGTACTTAGTCTGCAGATGTTCAATAACTCCAAAACATTTTGAAAGCTTTTCGGCTACTGGCTCCAACGAACCTGGTGCTCCCGGACCCCCGTGCAGCAACACTGGACGGTACGGGCTTCTTCCATGTAACTTGATCATCAAACCGCCTCAATGATAGCTGTTTGAAAAGTGTCTGCGGATTCTATGCTCATAATATGTGAGATATATGACGTACTAATAAGAAAACATTGATGGGTAGTGCGAATGTAAAATAGTTTTAACATTCCATTGAAAAGCGCATCAAGTATGAATATGAGATTGTATAAGAGTGAGGCTACATAATATTCGTATTACTCATAACATACATTGAGCAGACAAATCTCATCAGAAATACAGATAATATTTAAAAATTATCAAATATTATAGACATCATAAATTTCACTCAGAATGATACGAAAAACTGTTGTTTGATCAAAATTTTAAAGCTGTAAAACACAGTAAGTTGGGAGGATTATCAGTAAAAATTATCTTGATTTTTGAGTTCATTTTGCTGCAGTTTTGAAGTCTTAAAAAGCATTTATTATTATGCGATCTAAATGTAAAATGACTGAATAAAATTGCATAATTTAGTATGATTAGTTTTAAATAGTAAATACTTGACAAACAAATATATCTTACTTGACATATGATTATCGAAGAGTGCCTTCGTTATACTCGCGCACCCGTGAGCGCGCGCATCAATCCCTGCCCGCGTTTTTTGACAAGTTTTTCAGGCCTTTCCGCTGAGATTTTTTGAAAATTTTTGAAATTTTTGATTGGAATTTTTTTGCATCCTCTTTAGATTCTGAGTTGAAAATCACCCAATTTTACGTTTCTAAACTTCAAAAAATCAAGGCAAATATGCCTCTCGATTTTTATCGCGCACGTAAGCTATCAAAGCAAAGAAATTGAACAAATAAAACAGCAAAAAAACAATCGAAACTAAGGTTACTAACACTTCGCCGATCTGCTAAAACAAGACCTTTGCGAAATGTAAAAGACATAATTTAGCGGTTCGAAATGCTGCTTCTTATGCTGCAATCGACACAGAAAGGCTCTTTGAAAAACTTGCAGCTGCATTCTCATCCTCATTCTCTTTTGATTTCTGCTTTGCATTCTGCAGCTGTTTCATGACTTAAACGAACACGTGATTGAATTGTAACCGTACATGTCGGGTATTCAAAAGATAACAGCCAGTAAAGCATTTCTGCCTGTTTTGAACAGCATTTCATCGAAATTTAATTCTGACGTCAAAAGACTCAATCAAAATTAAATGGAACTACATCACAAGAGGAAACAAGATGCTGATTGAAGAAATTTTGCGATTTCATCAATGAGAAAAGATCGTTTCTCATCACTCTGAGTTTTAATCAATGCAGCACACTTATCGCAAAACTGGTTCAATCTTAATCACCGTTAAGAGAGAATTATCATTTCAAGCATAGAATACAATAAAATCAATAATACATGGTAAAATTACAATTAAATTTAAATATCAAAACGGGTGCGTCTTTTAAATATTAAATTCTTGAACTGTTTTTCATCTGACAAGCGGTCATTATACTCGCACATATGCCTGCGCGCGCAGTTGTCCCTGCCCGCGATTTTTTCCAAGTGCGCCGTCTTTTCTCGAAAAATAGATTGCAAAAATTTTGATGGTTTTTGCATAGTTTTTTCACTAGCTTTTTTCAAAAATTTCAGCTAAATCAGTGCTTACGTTCCGCTTTTCTAAATCCCCAAATGTGGGGCTGATATGGCCGCGATTTTCATGCGTATACGTTAACTTAAAAAACAGCAGAATCAAGCGGAAAATCAGCAAAAATGATTGATCCAGTGATAGAAATGACAGGACTTGGCTTGTGTGGCTAACTTCCTGCAGATATTGACCGTCCAATCTTAAAAAACGAAGATGCCGCAGCTAAGTTAACTGATCTGATTGCTGTACCAGATGATTATTCTCAGCTCATCAATCAAATCCAATGCAGAAATGCCTGCAATGTTTTCAGAAATGATTTGTGATGCGACTGAAATGGTCTGACCTAATGAACCAGGCCAAAAAGAGAAAATAGCCGTTTTTTGGGACTTTGGTTCAATTATGATTCAGCTCATAAAATACAGAAGCCGGATGTGCAGTTTATTTGATACGATTGCAAAAATGAACAGGTGATTTCATACCGGCGGGTGATGCGTGCAGATTTTGAGAAAGCAGGAAGCGTGCTGATGATTTTCTCCTTTTCAACGACGTTTAAAAAGGATTAAAAACTCGTTAAAAAATAAGTGATTTTTGTCATTTTTCTTGAAATTTCAAGTTTCTTTCATTTTTTCCCCTTTTAAAACTATCGAAAAGCCAGATTTTTATATTGAGTGATTTGAAAAAAGTGGTTAAATATCCTTAGCAGATATGGTAATCAAGAACAAAAAAGGAGGTAAACCAAAAAATGAAAATGATGACCAAAAATGATTGCTTGAACGAACTTTTAAAAGAGATAGCTGCTGCAAAATGTCCCTTTTTAGAGCTCTTTGCCACAATGCTGGCAGTAATTTTAATTAATGTTAAAAACGAAATGTTTTCAGTCAACCAGTCACTTTATGATGCATATGCAGAAATGATTAAGACTAGCTGTTCTGAGAATGAAAGTGTGCATGCGTATCAGAGATCATTAATGAATCAGAAGTTCATGCTTGACAGGAAAGTATCAACTTTATCTGATGAAATTTTATTCAGGATATTGACCAGTTGATTAAATGAATGAAACAACTTTGGATTAATTGAGAAGAAAAATAGAAAGAAGTTTACTGACGTCATTATTGTTGACGTTCAGTAATTTGTTTTGATTCTTATCATCACTGCTTCTTCTTCATGAAGTAATATGCTAAAGCGATAATGAT
>CAJKRY010000006.1 GCA_905202485.1 uncultured Methanomassiliicoccus sp. | reverse complement strand
GAATCAGACAGAGAGTTCTCAGGCTGGTTCTCAGAGGAAGGAGAATTGATAACAGAAGAAACAGAAATCAGGCACAGCATGAAACTCTATGCTCGCTGGAAAGACTGATTTCTTTCCCAAACTTTTCATTTATACAAGCCCAATTAAACAATAAAAATCATAAAAACAGGCAGATCAGAAGTATGACTCTGCCTGGATTTTTCTTCAATCTTACAGGCACAGCTTATGGTAACATTCAAATACTATCTATCTATGATACTTTAGATACATAGCGGGGTAGGGTAGCCAGGATATCCCGTCGGGCTCATAACCCGGAGACCGGTCGTTCAAATCGACTCCCCGCTACTTTTCTTTATTATCAGGATCAAGTATCTTTTTACTATCGAAAGATATAAAATAGCGTGGATACACACTCCTGTTCGCAATGATCAATCTTCCTTCTTCATCTGATGTCCTCATTATCGGCGGCGGAGCTACGGGAGCTGGCATAGCAAGAGATTTAGCTATGAGGGGAGCGAGCGTAGTTCTCGTAGAGAAAGGGGACTTCTGCGCCGGAGCATCAGGGTCCAACCACGGCATGCTGCACAGCGGGGCGAGGTATGCCTCTTCAGACCGGGAAAGTGCAAGGGAATGTGCAGAGGAAAACAGCATCTTGAAAAAAACAGCAGCATTCTGCATCGACGACACAGGCGGTTTCTTCGTTGCATTGCCGGAAGATGATGAAATATTCGCAGAGGAGTTTCAGGCAAACTGCGGAGAAGCGGGAGTCTACGCAAAAGAACTGGCAATCAGAGAAGCCTTGAGGGAAGAGCCGCTGCTCAATCAGGATATTACAAGGGCTTTTGAGGTAAGAGATGCGGCCGTAGATCCCTTCATGCTCGTCAATGCAAACATCATTTCAGCAAGAGCGGCAGGAGCATCAATCGTCAATTACGCCGAAGCCGCTGCGATGGATGTCAGCAAAGATGGAATAGAAAGCGTCATCATCAAAAGGGCGGGAAAATCATATCAGATAAAGCCGCAGCTGGTGATCAACGCGGCAGGGGCATGGGCCGGCAGCGTAGCAGCTATGGCCGGGCAGAATCTTGAAGTAGGGATCGACAAAGGGACAATGGCAGTCGTAGACGGCAGAGCAGTCAATCATCTGATCAACAGATTAAGAAAACCGGCAGATGCAGACATTCTCGTGCCTCACAGATCAGCGACGATTGTAGGCACCACATCCTCTCCGGGAAACTTAAGCAGCATCCGGCCTACAGCGGAGGAGGTGGAAAACCTGCTGAGAGAAGCGTCAAAGACGATCATCGGGCTGCATTCGATGAGGACTGTGAGAGCTTACTCAGGCGTGAGGCCCCTGGCAGGCGCAGGCGGAAGAAATGCCTCAAGAAACTTCAGCATCACAAAGCATGAGAACAGCAACATGATCAGCGTAGTGGGGGGAAAACTCACAACATACAGGCTGATAGCAGAAAAAGTGGCAGATGAAGCGGCAGGATACTTAGGAATCAGCACAGCATGCAGAACAGACAGGGAAGAACTGCCGAGATTAGAAAAAATTCAGTCAAGGCGGGAAGTATGCAGCTGCGAGATGGTTTCAAGAGACACCTTAGCCGAATGGTCTAAGTCTGAAGATGTAACCTGCGCAGCCGACTTGATGAGAAGAACAAGAGCCGGCATGGGCTACTGCCAGTCGGGGCTGTGCGCCTTTGACATCGTTTCCTGCATGGATGGAGATCCGCTGCAGCTTCTGCAGGATTTTCTTTCAGAAAGATGGAAAGGGGAGGAAGCGGTTCTTTACGATCAGCAGCTGAGGCAGGAAGCTTTTAAAGCTCATTTATTCAAAGTTTACAATGTCGACCACAGCGGAGGGAGCTGAATGGACTGCGACGTGCTGGTAGTCGGGGGAGGAGCAGCAGGCTGCACCATTTCATACAGGCTTTCCAGGGCAGGAATAAACGCTGTATTGGTCACTTCAGGAACACCGGCGACATCAATGTCCTGCGGCAGAATCAAGATTACAGAGGAAAATAAAGATCTCAGGCAGTTTGTCAGGCAGGCGGGAGAGAGTTACGGGCTGTTCACAGAAGAAAAAGAGATACAGGCATACACCAACAAAGGGACACTGTATCAGCAGTCATTTTTATCAGATTACGATGACAATTCGCAGGCTCAGGCTGCGGCAGGCATTGAGGGAAATAAAGATTTCAATCCCGACCTGTCGGCAAAGATCGCCAAGACTCTGACGCCTTACTGGATCAAGCAGTCAGATCTGGATGGGACAGCAGAGTCGTTAAAGGAAATACCGGAAGATACGATCATCATCCCGCCGCTTTTCGATATCAGGCATTACAAAGCTTCAATGAGAGAATTAGAAGAAAAGAGCGGCAGGAAGCTGAGGGAGGCGGCGACGCCGTTATCGCTGCCAGGAAAGCGTCTCAACGAATGTCTTCTGCAGTCGGCGAAGACGGCAGGCACTAAGGTCTTAGAGGGAAGGAAAGTTACCGACATCGCAGCGCAGTCGGCCTTGATTCAGTCAGGGATAAGGGAGCAGGAGATATCTTACAGCGCCTTGGTTCTGGCCGGAGGAAACTTAATCAGCGGCGGTCTGGTTTTAGACGGTAATTTAGTCAGAGAGCCGCTGTTAGGAATAAACGTTACCGAAGTCGCCCCGGCCAGACTGAAATCTGCAGAACTGACAGAAGCGTTGTCTTCAGGAATATGCGCTCACGGCTGCAGAGCAGCGGCGGGAGTCTATGCCTGCGGCTCAATCGTAGCAGGTATGTCTTACCCGCTGAACAGAGGACTCTGGGACGTAATGCTCAGTGCCTGGAATGCAGCAGAAAAAGTGAGGGATGCCTTATGAACAGCTGTATAAAATGCGGAGAATGCCTGACGGCATGCCACGCTTACAAACATTTAAGAGATGAATTCTCAGGACCGAGAAGACTGGCTGTAGAGTATCAGCGATTCAACGACACTTCTGAAGAAGCGTTTATCTGCACCACCTGCGGCTACTGTGAGGAAGTATGCCCTTCAGAGCTTTCCATTACTCAGGCGATCATACAGATGAGAAGCAGGATGTTTCCGCCGCGGAATGAGGGACAGCAAAAGGTTCTTGAATTGGCGCAGAGGACAAACCACTCTGTCGAGCCTAAAGAATACAGTGCGCCGGAAAATGGAAAAACTTTACTGTTTCCGGGCTGCGTGGGAAAAGGCAGGCTGGCCGGCAGACCGGAAGAAATAATCAAACTGCTGACTGCGGCCGGGGCAGAGCCTTACATTCATCCCGGCTTGGTGTGCTGCGGTTCTCCCCTGTCAAAGATGGGAGCGGCGGAGGAAGTGGAAAGGCTGAAGAACATTAACTATCCGATTCTGTCAGAAGCTGAAAAGGTCGTGACGGTCTGTCCCGGCTGCACGACGATGATCAACAAATCATACGGCATCGCCGCCCTGCATATTCTGGAATATCTCCAGGATGCGGAGTTAAACTTCATCGACGGAGATGATGTCAGAGTATACCTGCATCATCCGTGCCACTTATCGCGGGGGGTAGGACCGCACGCGATGGATACTGCCAAAGACATTCTGGAATCAATGCCCGGCGTTACTGTATTGGACTGCGGCAGCGAGAAAGACTGCTGCGGAGGCGGAGGAGGCGTTTTAGCCGCCTATCCAAGGGAAGCATATGCCACTGCGGATCTCAAGGTTAAAGAGGCTCAGGAAGCAGGCGCAGACCTGATTGTGGCGCCGTGCCCCTTCTGCGCGGTGAATCTGAGAAGGCCTAAGAGGCTGAAGTCCATGGAGATGTCTGAATTTCTCTGTTCAAGGCTGAAATGATTTCTTAGTCCGATGGAAAATTTAAGGGTGGAAGCAACTACTTCTTCCGAGGGTCTGACCCGCAGAGTAAGCGCTAACTCACCTCTGCGGAGTCAGATTAATCTTTTTCAGACGGATGGTCTCTTCTATATTTATGATTTATTTTGCAAGTAAGAAATCAATTGCATTGACAATTTTAATCCCGTTGTGATTGCCTAAATTGTAATCGTCAAGTGTAATCAGCGTTTTTGGATAGAAATCTTTAATCCGTTCCAACGGCCCTAATTCCGTTCGAAGTTTATTCTCATCTAAAACCGTTGCGGACACTTGGTAATATTCAACCGTATCGCTGTTTGTTGCAACAAAATCGACTTCACGATCATCGATTTTACCGATACTTACTTTAAAACCGCGTCTCAACAATTCAAAATAAATAACATTTTCTAAAACGTGGCCAATATCGCTTGCACTGTTAGACAGCAGCATGTTTCTTATGCCGCTGTCAATTACGTAATACTTGGCAAGAGATTTCAAATGCTGTTTTCCTTTTATATCGTATCTAGCGGCCTCGTAGACCAAAAATGATTCGGTAAGATATCCGATATATTTTTCAACAGTGTTGTATGAGGGCTTTCGGTTATTGGAAGTCAATGCGTTAGCAATATTAGTTGAAGATACGAGGCTGCCTATATTGTGCATCAGATACCTTAGGATGCTCTCCAACACCGATATGTCTGTTTGGGAATGCCTCCTGGCAATGTCATTTGATATGATGGTGTGGTAAATTCCGTCGAGATAAATATTTACAGCTTCCTCGTTTGGCAGATTCAAGACATATGGCATGGAACCGTTTTGCAGATAGCTGCTGAACAATTCTTTCTTTTCTGCGCTGGCAGGGAATGCGCTTACATATTCTTTAAAAGAAAGAGGCAGCATTTTTATTTCAACATATCTTCCAGTCAACAAAGTTGAAAGTTCGCTTGAAAGCAAATCGGAATTCGAACCCGTGATGTATAAATCGATATTTTTCTGAATATATAAGCTGTCAACGGCTTTTTGAAAATCTGGAACGCGTTGAACTTCGTCAAGAAAAACGTAAGTATATTTTTCATCACAAAGGCGTTCAGAAATAAAATTATACATCGCTTTATAATTCATCAGATGTTCATTTTTCAAATCTTCAAAATTGATATATACAATCTGTTTCTCAGAAACTCCTTCATTGATTAATTCTTCTTGGAACTGTTCAAGCAATGTGGACTTCCCGGATCGTCTGATGCCAGTTATGACTTTGATCAGCTGCTTTTCCTTAAACATGCGTAATTTATCGAGATATTGAGTTCTGAGTATCATGAACAGCACCTCTTAATCTGCGTATTTAGTATATCTAAATTTTTCATGCACTTGAAAAAATAGTAGTGTTCTTGGTTGTTTTTTCACGCACATTCAATATCTTATTGGCATGTGAGAAGGTCGTTTTGAATTACGAGTTCTATAACCCCGTGAGGCGTTATTCAATGTGAATATGAAGAACTCTTTGTGAAGATTGCTTCACCGACTCTAACTCGATTTAGGAAATATCATAAGAGGTGTCCACGAAAGCTGCTGCAGATACATATGCCAAAAATGGTATATAATTCAAAAGAGATTATATGATTAAGGGCAGAGGTGACCGTCCCCTAAGGGACGGGGTTCGTAAAGTGAACCGCGCTTTCGACTGACTTATCGCCAGTCGACAACTATCACAATTGAATCATCAACTGTGACAATCGTGCAGAACACCACAGAAAAACGTGGCGTATACCACCTCCTCCTGAGGGTCTGACCCGCAGAGAAGATTTGAGCTTCACCTCTGCGGAGTCAGCTCAACCTCTTTCGGGCAGATTGTTATTGTATAATTCATATTTAATTTATCTGGCATTATCGTTTCAATCAGTCTTGCTTGATGCTGATAAAACTGATTTTTTTTTACTTGTCGCATGTTCTAGAACTTTTTAATGTGAGATATTTTTTAGTTGCATTTCTGCAAGGCCAGCATGTTTTTCATAATTATAGCATGTGACTATGATCTGCAAATCTTCAAATAGTCATCTACCGTGTGTGAAATCGTGAACACAGAACCTGTTAGTTGCATATCGTGCGTGTATATGGATAAGAGGCCTGAGTCTACAATGCAGGGAGGTCTTCTCTACTGTCAGAAAAAGAGGCTCGTAATACGCCCCAAGACCTCATGCGAAGTTTACATCAAGGCCACCGCAAAGAACGTAGAGAGCATGAAAGCAGCGCTCTACGGGAAAATAAACCCCAATGATGTAGAATAAGTGAGGAGCGCGGAATCCCCGCCTCCGATGATTTTTCGAAGTTTTTTCTAAAACTATATTTCCTACCTGCTGAAAAGTAGTACTCCGTGGGGAGTTTGAAAGCAGTAATCCTTGCTGCAGGCGAGGGCATAAGGCTGCGTCCGTTTACAATGTCAAGGCCTAAGGCGATGATTCCGATAGGGAACAAGCCGGTATTGGAGCATATAGTGCATTCGTTAGTCTCTAACGGCATCACAGACATCATCATTGTCGTGGGATACTTTGAAAATACGATCATGTCTCATTTCGGAGACGGGCGTAATTTCGGGGCTAAGATCACATATGTATCTCAGTCGAGGCCGATCGGCACGGCACATGCAATCTTCTCAGCCTGGGATATTCTGAAAGACGAGGAAAGGGTAATCGTTCTGGCGGGTGACAATTTTATTGATAAAAATACAGTAGCGTCAGCGCTGAACGGCGAACCTCCTTTAATAGTAGTCACTGAAAGCGTCATGCCTTCGAAGTACGGCGTTGTGTCTCTGAAAGACAGCAGGATCATATCCATTGTAGAAAAGCCTGAAACAAACTTCAGCAACATAATCAGTACAGGAATATACTTATTTGATAAACAAACACTAAATTTCTTCAGCAGTGCCTCGGAAGTCTCAGCCCTCGGAATTTCAGAAGTGCTTTCCTCTCACTTACATCAGATATGTCTCTCGGCAGTCAAGACAGACGGAGGCTGGGTAGATGCTGTTTACCCCCAGGACTTAGTAAAGTTAAATGACATGGCTTTAGAAAATATCAGCAGACTCACTCAGGGAACGATTGAGCACGGAGTGACTCTGAAAGGAAACGTCTGCATCGGCGAAGGCAGCAGGATCAGGTCAGGGTGTTATATTGAAGGGCCGGTAATCATCGGCGAAAACTGTGACATCGGTCCCGACGTAACGATCTCAGCTTTCACCAGCATCGGCAACGATGTACAGATCGGTCCTTATTCCTGCATTGCAGGCAGCGTTTTGATGGATAATATTGCGGTAGGAACGCACTGCCACATTTCCAGATCGGCGGTGGACTGCGGAGTCGAGATCGGTTCGTCAGTCTTGGCAGACGGAGTGGCAAGGGGGAGAGACCGCTCAGGGGTAATGATCGGACAGGATTCATGGATCGGCTCTGGAACAGTATTTTTTCCCAACATTATCGTCGGTTCAGAATGCAGGATCAGCAGCGGTTCGACAGTCAGAAGCAGTTTGGAAAACAGGAGCATCGTGGTATAATGTGCGGAATTGTAGGCTATGCGGGACCAAGGGACGCGCAGCAGGTTCTCATCGACGGGCTGCAGCGTTTAGAGTACAGGGGCTATGATTCTGCAGGAATTGCTGTGGTGAATGAAGAAGAGCTGCAGGTCTTCAAAGACGAGGGAGATGTGACTAAGCTCACCGGCAGCATGCCGGTAATCGAAGGCCATTTAGGCATCGGACATACAAGATGGGCTACCTGCGGAAAACCTTCGAAAGAGAATGCCCATCCCATGACAGACTGTAAAAACTGCATTGCCTTAGTTCACAACGGCATCATTGAGAACAGAGCTGAACTGAGAGACAGACTGGAAAATGAAGGACATGCTTTCACATCAGAAACAGACACGGAAGTGCTGGTGCATCTTTTAGAAGAATACTATGAAGGAAACTTAAGATCGGCATTAACAAGGGCGCTGGAAGATGTCAAAGGCACTTATGCTGTAGCGGCAGTAAAAAAAGGCACCAATGAAATAGTTGCTGCAAGGAAAGAAAATCCTCTGATCGTCGGCTTAGGCTCAGAAGAGAACTTCATCGCTTCAGATGTGACAGCGGTTTTAAATTACACTAACAAAGTTATTTACATTGAAGACGGAGAGACATTAGCGCTGACTCCTTCAGGCGTAGAGATATTTAATGATAAAGGAGAAAAAATAAACAAAGATTACATAACGGTCTCGTGGACTGCGGAAGATGCTCAGAAGGGAGGCTTCGAACATTACATGCTGAAAGAGATATTTGAGCAGCCTTCGGCGATTCACGACTCTCTGCTGGGGAACTTCGATAAAATCATGTCTTCCGACTTCTTATCATCTCAGGATTTTTCGTCAGTAAAGATGATAGCCTGCGGAACATCTTACAATGCTTCTCTGGTAGGAAAATACGCGATAGAATATCTTGCAGGCATTCCCGTTACAGTGGAATTGGCATCAGAGTGCAGGTATTCCAGCGAGACGAGGGAAGATCCTTTAGTTATTCTAGTAACTCAGTCCGGAGAAACAGCAGACACCTTGGCAGCAGCAAGGCTGGCCAAGAAAAGAGGACACAGAACACTGGCAGTTACGAACGTAGTGGGATCGACAATCACAAGGGAAGTGGATAACGTTCTTTACACGCAGGCAGGGCCAGAGATCGGAGTGGCGGCGACAAAGACCTACGTTACTCAGTTAATGGCCATGTATATGCTAGCATTAAAATTGGGAAAATCAAGAACGTTAAGAAGAGATGAAATCCACCGTTACACCCACGGTCTGAAGTCAATGCCGAGAACAGTATCAAACGTTCTTGCCAAATCTGATGAGATTTCAGAGTCAGTAGAGATGCTGACGTCTGCTCAGAGCGCCTTCTTCTTAGGCAGGCATATCAACTACCCGACAATGCTGGAAGGTGCTTTGAAACTGAAAGAAATCTCATACATTCACGCAGAAGGCTATGCAGCAGGAGAATTAAAACACGGACCCTTGGCGTTGTTAGACAGCAATACACCGACAGTAGCGGCATGCGTCTGGGACATGTCTTATGAAAAAATGCTCTCAGCCATTTCGGAAGTGGCGGCAAGGGACAGTCCTGTGTTGGGAATAGGAATAGAAGGAGACAGAGACTTAGAAGCAATTGTGGATAGAATGGTCTGCATTCCTGAAGTGGAAGGGATTTTGTCTCCCATTCCGCTCACAGTTGTGGTGCAGCTTATTGCATATCATACAGCCAGGAAACGCGGCTGCCCGATCGACAGGCCTAAGAATCTGGCTAAAAGCGTAACAGTTGATTAGACTCTTACATTGTTGGGAATTTCTTCCGGGCAGATCACATCTTCAGGACACTTTTCAATCGGCAGACTGCAGATATTCCTATCCATAATCTCAATTCCCGGCGGGTATTCAAGGTCGTCAATGAAACCGAACCAGTAGACGACGATGCCGTTGCCGAACATTTCAACATATTTTGAAAGCTGGCCTTTGAAATTTTTATTAAATTCTATTTTATCTCCAAAAGAAGCCTTAGATTCAATCCAGTTTACAACGCGGCCGTTTATTTTGACAGGCTCGTTGAGCAGGCAGTCAGGCGTCTTAGAGAATTTTCCGCGGAGATCGTTTTCCGTGCGGTATCCAAGTTCATTCTCAGTAAGCCAGTTCTGAAGCATCTCTTCACCCCACTGCCCTCTTTTGACTTGAATATCATTTCCCCACGGGGAATAGATGCTGTCTGCTTTCACGATCTCCAAAATCTCTTTTTTCAATCGCTGGTCTGCTATCGTGTCAGGCTCTCTCACATAACTCCAGTACTGTTTTTTGGAATGCCCGCTCTGCTGAAACAGCATCAGGCCGGTCAAGATGGGAGAAAAATCCCATTTCTGCGATATGTCAAAAATGCTTTTTCCAGACTTCCATTCGCGCAGCATTCGGGGAAGATTTCTTTTGATTATGTGATGGCGTTTCATAGTTTTACGTACTGTACGCTGAGTGTAGATAACGTTCAGGAGCTCTCTGTCCAAACCGTTTTGGGCAGCTAGTCTGTCAACATCAGACACTGTCTCCAACTCGTCGTAAATACGTTTGTAATCTTCTAATTTCATGATTCTGACCTTTTTTGACAGGTTAGAAGCTAGAAGGAAACGTCAATCTTAAACGTATCGTTTTTGTTTCGTTTTTCAAATTGACGTCTGGCTGTAATTAATACAAATATCATTCGCTCAAAATATGCATGGTGCACATATATCCAAAAAAATTTAAATCATTAATGACCATGAATGACTCAGTCCCGCTTGCGGGCAAAAGCATCCTTGCGGTGTTGACATGGCTAAAACGAAATATGTATGTACCCCAGCTCCGTCGACCTGGCTTCCGCCGGCGATCAACGATTCAAAGTGCTGGATGTGTTATGCTAAATCTTCTTTATTTGTTTCATTCCCGCTGGGATTGATTTTTGGATTCTATTTCTTGTTCAGCGACAGAATTCCTCTGGGTGAGGTTCTCCTATGCGTATCCGCTGTTTCTGTACTTCTTATTCTGCTGACAAATCCCCTGATCATGAAATCAATGAATGAAGGCAGATTCGGGCAGGCCAACAGGTATCTGAAATGTTTTACAGTGATCTCCTTATTCTGTATGATTTTCCCTGGATTCTTCTACTTCATCGCTTACAAAAAGATACAGCCGGTTTTCAAGCCTCAGACTCAGCGTTATCCAACCAACTACTACGAAGGGCCGAGAAGCTATCCGCCGAATGTAACTGAAGGCGAAGAGATGTCCCCTGAAGAGGGTTTTGTCAT
The DNA here is from genome assembly GCA_905202485.1 of uncultured Methanomassiliicoccus sp. Taxonomy (GTDB): domain Archaea; phylum Thermoplasmatota; class Thermoplasmata; order Methanomassiliicoccales; family Methanomassiliicoccaceae; genus Methanomassiliicoccus_A. The sequence continues at coordinate 103,254 of CAJKRY010000006.1, read as the reverse complement.
GTCAAAGAAGTAAGCTGGAGGAACACTATTGAGTATTTTTGAAATAATCATGCTGGTCTGTTTTGGAGCAGCATGGCCATTCTCTATTTACAATTCCTGGAGATCTAAGTCCACTAAAGGAAAGAGTGTGATTTTCCTGATCACATTAATGATTGGATACATTGCCGGTATTATCAACAAGCTTTACTACAGCTATGATGCAGTAATCTACCTTTACATTCTGAACCTGGTGATGGTGCTGATTGATACCTGCCTGTGGATGAGAAACCGCAGGATCGAACGCAACGGCAAAGAGCCGGATTCAATAATTTATGCCTGATAAGAAGATTATTCCTTATCTGCTAAAAATAACAATCATTGTTTGCTCTAAAAACGTATTAAATCTGGCTGAGATTAAAATCAATTATAGAATTAATAAAAAATGGAAAGATGCTTACTGCATCTTAGCCATTGACTCTTTTAAAGCTTCAAGATTTTCAGGATGCTTCTCGAAATATTCCCTTACGGGGGCGAGGTAATCGCTCAGTGCTTTGGCGACTCCGTTCTTCAAGTCCAAGGGATGAAGCTCCTGGGCGAGGTAGGTTTTTTCCAATTCTTCGTAAGAATTGAATTCGAGATTACCGCCGAATTTTTCCGGCCTCTCAATGACAAGCTTTCCTCCCCTGCCGAATATAATATACTTACAGACAGACAGTACAGGATTCCCTTCAGCTTCAGGCGGGCAGAAGGCTTTCTTCATTTTTCTCTGGATATCTTCTGCGCTGTCGTGAATGAGAATATTGCTGTCTGGATGTGACTTAGACATCTTTCCGCTGATGGGATCCATCCTGTTCATGCCGCTGAGACCTGGGATCAAAGGAGTATGGATAGCTACAGGAACTTTCCAGTCAAGTTTTTCAGCTGCTTCTCTGGCAAGCATGTGAGCCCTGCGCTGGTCAATGCCTGCGTATGCCACATCGATATCCATTACAAAGATGTCAGCAGCCTGCATGAGCGGGTACAGGAATTTAGATGAATCAAGTTCAGCATCGTCTTCCTTGCGGCCCATGATGGTCATGGCGCGCTTTATTCTTGAGAGAGAAGTTACTTTTCCTACTTTGATTACTGTCTCCCAGTAACTGTTCTTCTCCATGATTTCAGAGGCGAGAACAAAATTGACTTTGTCCATCGGGACTCCGAGGGCGGCAAAACAGTCTCCCATATACTTGGCGCAGAGGCGGATTCTTTCAATATCTCCTCCGAGCTTGTCATTGATACGGGCATGCCAGTCAGCCATAAAAATAGTGAGTTCAAAGTCTGCATCGATGAAGTCGCGCATCTTGCTGGCACACAGGGCCCAGCCCAGATGCACAAGCCCAGAAGGCTCGAATCCGATATATGCCCGCGGTTTCTCTTTTTTGGACAGGAGGGCTTTCAAATCCTCTTCTGTCACAGTTTCTTCTGTGTTGCGTAACAGCAGGCTTAATCTTTCTTCGGCATTCATTTTGATCATTCTTGCGTATCGTAAGAATGTATAAAGCTATTCCGCTACACACTGTCTAGCACGTGTACTGCTTGCTAAAAAGGGTGCTTATTTGTATCCATACTATGAGATTCAGGGACCTTACAAAAGAAGCGTTTATGCTGCTTATGGATGAGTACTATTGCAGAGTCAGTAAAAAACCATGAGAAATTGTGATTTTCATTTATTTTTGACTCATGAACTTAGAAAAAATGAGGGGCCTAACCCTATTATGCAATCATTTAACTTTTACTGCAGTTCCATAGACAAAATCAGATAAATCTCTGAAATGGTGGAGATGGAATGCACTGGCGTATGATTAATGAGAACTATCGCCAACAAGGCCCCTTAGGAGCCATTTTTATTTAGCAAACATCAAATAGGGATCTAACGTATACGATTCATGAGAGTAGATATTCTCTAGGAGGTACACGATATGGCAGAAAATCTGGCTAAAACTGCTGGGATGATCAGTGAGATATTCTTGTTAGCGGGTCATGACTTTAATGTCGAGGAGTTCAATGACCGTCTCCTTGCTCAAAAAGGTGTGTATCTCTTAAATCTCGCTAGAGTTGGTCCAGAGTATAAGTTTACAAGGTATGTCCGCGGTCCATACTCTAGAGATCTAGCAAATGCATACTACAAAATCTCAGAAAAAAACATCGCTCCGGAACACATGGATATTCCTGAAGATGTGAAAAATGATTTAAAGTATATATTATCTCAAGGTCTGGAATATACCGAGGCTCTTGCGACATTGTTAGTAGTCGCTGAAACTAATGAAAATATCAGCGGAAGAAAACTAGTTGATACAACAATCCGTCTAAAGCCTCATCTGAAGGACTATGTAGAGGGGGCATATAGATATCTGGAGAAAAACAAGCACTATTCTACATTGATACGTGCTACTTGATAGCTTTCTGCGATCAAAATGACGATTTACACATGGATGTAAAACAAACTTTAAACAGCTGGAAACGGGGAAAACAGAGCTATCATGTACCTTTTCCAGCAATCGGTGAAGCATATCTTGTTGCAAATAATAAAAACAGAGTCAATGAGATTTTTGATAACTTTCATAACTATGTAAAAAAAGGGAATCCTAATTCCTGAGGGAATTAATAATCCCGATTGTTATTCTTATGCTTATAGACTATTGAAAAGTACTACATCTAATAGGACCCACAAAAATGGGTGGGGCGAACAGTATCTGCAATCCACTGATGCTTTAATTCTTGCGTGTGCGTTATCTAATAATCACTGCACTCATTTTTTAACATCTGACACTCAGATAAACACACTGGATTCCCTTGATAAGTGTGCAAGAGATATTAGGGATGAAATGAACTGCGATCATCTGAAAATGGGTGAGATTTGGTGATTAAATTAATGGTTACTTGTGTTACCATGAAGATAAACAGCAGAAAATATGATGTTTTAAAATTTCATTCAAGACATTTGTTGTGTATAAAAATGGAAAGGGGCCTAACCCCCATTATATAATCATTTAACTTTTACTGCAGTTCCATAGGCGAGGATTTCAGCAGCACCGGCGGCAACCATCGAACTGGTGTACCTGACGTTAATGACGGCGTCTGCGTTTAAACTTTCAGCCTCTTCCACCATACGCTTGGTGGCAAGAGCTCTGGCCTCATTCAGCATCTGAGTGTAAGCAACAAGCTCTCCGCCGACCATCGACTTGAATCCCTGAGTGATGTCGCGGCCGATATTCTTTGTCTGGATTGTGCTGCCTTTTACAATGCCGATTATTTCTATTTCCTTTCCTGGAAGGTATTCAATATTTGTCAAGATCATCTTCGACTCCGCTCCTGATTTCTTTAATGCGCTCTATCAGTACATACACTGATGCAACTATGCATATTGCGGGTATACTCAGCCCCATGATTGTAACGATGAGAGGCATTCCGTCCTCCAGCGCCATCCACAGAGCGCCGAATGCTACAAAATACAGTAACAATAATACTGTAATTATAACTGGCGCTATCATTCTTTTATCCAAATAATCACCTTTAATTGCATTTGCTGTAACCGCATTGCCTGCATATAACACAGCCGCCTTCATGTTCAACGGCTTCTCCGCATTCAGGGCAGAATTTTATCATATGAGTCAGTACGTGATCATCTTCCATCAGGCTGCTGACGCTTATGGCATCTGGATCCCAGTAACCGAGTTCAATATGTTTATTGTAAATTTTCTCAATAGTTCTGGCGATGGCATCGGGACAGGAAGTGCATTTCAATCCTGGCTGTCTGACAGTCGAAGGACATCTGATTCCCTTGAGCTGGCTGACGATGGTTTTCACATCAATACCGCTGCGCAGGGCGATCGAAGCAAGCCTTGAAGTAGCCTCGCTCTGACTGGGGCATCCTCCTGCCTTTCCTGTGTTGGTAAATATTTCACAGATTCCCTTATCGTCGTAATTGGCGGTGATGTATAGTTTGCCGCAGCCGATCTGCACACGTTCAGTAACGCCGGACACAACATCAGGTCTGCCGCGGGGAACGATTCTTCCGGTGAGCTCTTCTGCCGGAATCTCCTCGTCTTTGTTGACTTTGCCGATGTTTAACACCTGCTCGTCACGGCTGCCGTCTCTGTAGATCGTTACTCCTTTGCAGCCCAGCCTGAAGGCGAGCTTATAGACCTCTGCCACATCTTCCTTAGTGGCTGCATGACTGAAGTTTACTGTCTTAGAAACAGCGTTGTCTGTATACTTCTGGAAAGCAGCCTGCATTCTTATGTGGTCCTCTGGATTGATATCATGGCTGGAAACAAACACTCTGCGGATGTCTTCAGGGATTTCCTCGATGTGGGCAATGCTGCCTTCTTTGGCGATACGCTTCATCAGAGCTTCGCTGTAAAGGCCTCTTCTTTCCAGTTCTTCTTTAAGAACCGAGTTCACTTCAAGCATCTCTGTTCCATCCATGATGTTCCTTACAAACACGTAACCGAAGATTGGTTCGACTCCCGACGAGCATTCAGCAATGATGGAGAGCGTTCCTGTAGGCGCAATAGTGGTAATGGTCCCATTCCTCTGCGGCTTGTCTTCAGGTAAAATGCTCTCGTCAAACAGCGGAAATGTTCCTCTTTTGGCAGCCATCTCCTGGCTTTTCTCCCTTCCGACATCACTGATGAACTTCATCAGGCGTTCGCCGAGTTCGATAGCCTCTGTAGAGTTGTAGGGAATTTTCATCATCAGCAGGCTGTCAGCCCATCCCATGACGCCGAGGCCGATTTTTCTTGTCTGTTTAGTGGTGAAGTCAATTTCTTCGATAGGATATTTGTTGACATCTATTACATTGTCAAGGAAGTGCACTGCATTCTTTACTGTCTTCTCCAGTTTCTCCCAGTCAAACTCCCAGGATTCACCGTTCTTTTTCAGCATCTTGGTGAGGTTGATTGAGCCTAAATTACAGCTTTCATAAGGCAGCAGAGGCTGTTCTCCGCAGGGGTTTGTGGATTCTATCTCTCCCTGAGAAGGAACTATGTTATCACGGTTCAGCCTGTCGAGGAAGATAATGCCAGGTTCTCCGTTGCGCCATGCAGCTTCGACAATTTTATCGAATACTTTTGCAGCGCTGAGTTTACCCACAGCCTCTTTGGTATGGGGATCCACTAGATCATAATCATCTCCCTTCTCAGCTGCTTTCATGAAAGCTTCAGTGAGTCCTACTGAAATGTTGAAATTAGTAATTTCTTTGTTATCTGATTTGCAGTCAATGAATTTTAAAATGTCTGGGTGGTCTATGCGGAGTATTCCCATATTAGCGCCGCGCCTTGAGCCTCCCTGTTTCACGGCTTCGGTGGCGACATTGAACACTTTCATGAAGCTGATTGGTCCGCTGGCGACTCCGCCGGTGGAGTTGACAACACTGCCTTCGCAGCGAAGCCTGGAAAATGAGAACCCTGTACCTCCGCCGCTTTTGTGAATCAAAGCAGCCTGCTTGATGGCCTCAAATATCGATTCCATACTGTCATCAACAGGCAGAACAAAACATGCCGAAAGCTGTCCGAGGTCTTTGCCGGCATTCATTAAGGTCGGAGAATTAGGCAGGAATTCCAGTTTTGTCATCATATCGTAGAATACTTCAGCGAGTTCGCCAGCATCCTCGCCGTTTTCATACATCCTTTCACTGGAGGCAATCGCATCTGCGACTCTGTGAAACATTCCGTCAACAGTTTCGATTGTATTCCCGTCCTTGTCTTTTATCAAATACCTTCTTTCAAGGACAACCTGTGCATTTTTTGAAATTCCCATAGACTCACCGACTTTTTAAAATTGAATTCGCTCGCATTTTAAAGCTGTTTGGATTGTTGCATCTTTCATTATAAACGTTTCCACTGAATTATACTCTCGTCAACAAGTGCCTTTTACAATCCTACGAATCCTCGGCATAAACAATAGAAAACAGAGGAATACTTCTAATAATAATACCACTCCCCGTAATACTGGATGAATGTGTCACTCAATATCTGGTATTAATTTACAAAAATCAAAAATAACACTGAAATCTCAGACTGTTTAAGTAATTATATGAGAATAAATTATCAATTCTGATAATTTAAAATTAAATGCTTAAGAATGATTAATATCATCCGCCAGCGGTCATTGGCAGAACAGAAACCACATCGCCGTCTTTGATTTTAGTCTCCAACCCTTCTAGGCCTTCGATGTTTCTGCCGTTTACTAATATAAATATCAAGTCTGAGAGAGAACCGCCGGGGAAGAGAATTTTCTTCATGTCTTCCCCGAATTCTTCAATAAGCTTATTGAGAAAATCTTCAGCAGTGCAGCCTTCAAACTCCATATTCATCTGGTTCTGCTTGGTAATTGCAGAAATATTACCGAAGGTGCGGAAGACTATCGAAGTCATTTACAGCTTCCTCATCAGATTCTCAGCTGCTACACACACTACGTCTCTGACCATAGACGTCGGGGGGCAGTAAGCATTCTCAAAGGAGCTGACAAACTCGTCGACTGTAACTCCTTTCATAATTGCAGCTGTAAGCCAGTTGATTCTTCCGTTTATGTCTTCTCTGCCAAGGATCTGAGCACCGACGATGCGGCGGCTTTCCTTCTCAGCCAGTAATTTTACTATGACCTCGGTTCCGCCGGGGTAGTACCTTGCACGGCTGAGACCTTCTGCGCAGCCCTCGACAACCTGCAGGCCGTAGTAGTCTGCCAAGCCTTTGGAGAGACCGGTTCCGGCAATCTGGATATCGCCGACCTGAGAAATCCAGGCACTGAGAACAGCAGGGAACGTGGCATATCCACCGGCCGCATTGATTCCGGCTACTCGGCCCTGCCTCACTGCGGTGGCACCAAGCTGGCTCATGGTAGGTCCGGGAGCAGCGGCATTCTCGCACATGACAACGTCGCCTGCTAGGTATACGTCCTTGACGACTCTGCCTCTGCGGTACGGCTGCAGTGTGGATGTGACATGAACTGCGCCGAGAGGGCCGATCTCAAAACCAAGCTGATTGGGAATCTGCAGGTTTGCCCTGACTCCGGTGGCCATGATCACCATGTCGCACTTGTACTCTTTATCTCCGACCACGACGCTTTCCACCTTTCCATCGCCTTTAATAGCGCCGAGAGGCTTGCCCATCAGGAACTCGACGCCTTCCTTTTCAAGTTCAGACTGAACTTTAGCAGCCATATCTGCGTCGCAGATTCTTGGAATAACCTGCGGAAACATCTCGGCAACGATGACTTTCAGTCCGGCATGCTTAAGCGCCACAGCAATTTCCAGGCCGATGACTCCGCCGCCTGCGACAACGACGGTCTTGCAGGTCTTCATTGCTTCTTGAATTATCATGCCGTCTTTTATGAAGCGGACTTTGAAGACTCCCGGAAGGTCGGCGCCCTCGATCGGCGGAACAAACACTGTGCCTCCGGTAGCTAAAATCAAAGAATCATAAGGTACCGAAGAGCCGTCTTCAAGTGCAACGGTCTTAGCTTCAGAATCGACAGAGGCGACTTTTGTTTTTACTCTGACGTCGATATTCCTCTCATTTCTGTAGAATGCTGGATCGTGCATCACGATTGACTGAAAATCTTTTATCTTTCCTTCGAGAACGAAGGGAATCGCACATGGTGAATATGAGATGTATTCTTCTTCAGTGAATACTGTAATCTCAGCTTCTTTGTCAGTCGCTCTTGCTGAGGAGGCAGCAGTCATGCCTGCTGCTCCCGACCCGATCACAACGATCTTTCTAGCCATACGTATACCTTTAATCTAGGCATATGATGGCCTTATTATAAACTTACCATTGATCAGGCCGAAAGGTAATTAATGTTAGTCGGCTGTCTTGCGGCGATCAGATTATGGCTAAACTAAGGAAGGAAGATCTCCAGACTCCCGTGAGCACATGGCGGGAAAAGGACATGATCAACTCAGAAAAGGTAGACGCTTTCGTTATCATTCTGCGTACAACAGGATGCTGGTGGGCTCACAAGAAGGGCTGCACCATGTGCGGATACAACACTGTAAGCGCACCGGTGACAGAAGAAGACCTCAGGGTTCAGCTCTCTAAAGCGTTAGAAAAATACTGCAATGAAAAAATGGTCAAGATCTATACTTCCGGTTCATTCTTAGACGACAAAGAGATTCCCAGCGCTGTAAGGAAGGACATCTTTGAGATGTTTGCTCCGGCGCAGAGAATTCTCTTTGAGTCCCGTCCTGAATTTGTCACTGAAGAAAACTTAGCTTCAGTAGTCAAAGAAAGGTCAGCAGTCGCCATTGGTCTGGAGAGCGCAAACGATGAAATCCTTAGGAAATGCATCCGCAAAGGATTCACAGTCGGAGACTACGAACAGGCAGCCAGAGTCCTGAATAAGCTTAACATTCCTTTGAGAACGTATCTGCTTCTCAAACCTCCATATCTGACCGAAAGGGCGGCAATCGAGGACGCCAAAGCTTCGGTGAAGTATGCGGCCCAGTTCTCAGAAAGTGTCAGCGTCAATCCTGTTAACGTTCAGCGCAGCACGCTGGTAGAGTCTCTGTGGTCAAGGGGAAGCTACGCCCCGCCGATGATCTGGTCTTTAATTGAAGTATTGAAGGACGGTTGCGGCAAAGAAGGCTGCAGGCTGCTTTCTTCACCTTCAGGAGGAGGAGCTGCAAGAGGTGTCCACAACTGCGGGAAATGCGACAAGGCTCTGCTTTCGGCAATAGAAAAATTCTCATACTCCCAGGACCCGGCAGAGTTTGAGAAAGTCGACTGCGAGTGCCGCAATGAATGGAAGGCCCTGATTGAACTTCAGGATCTGATGTTTACCAGTGTAGATGTCAAAAAGCATGTCTCAGAGAATTTAGTCGAATAAAAGACCAATGAGAAACAGTTTAGTATAATCGCCGTATTAATGTAATTGTAAATTGTGGTCAAAATGGAAGCTGGAGAAGAGGGTAACGATTACGATCTGACATTCGGTCTCACAGATGACGAATTAACAGAGCGTTTCGTACAGGCTGTCAGGCTAGCCATAGAAAGAGACAAGATTATGGGCATACCAGTTATTCGTGTTAATGCGGACGGTGCGATCTATAAAGAATATCCAGACGGGCGCATAGAGTATGTCGCAGCCTCTAAAGCCTGAGATTATTGTATTCGCAGGACCGAATGGATCTGGGAAGAGTACAATCTCTAAAATGATCAAGATCATTGAACCCTATGTCAATGCAGATGAAATCAAAAAGTTCAATCAATGTTCTGATCAAGAGGCTGCAGAGCAGGCGGAGCGCATGCGCGAAAACCTCCTCCATGAAGGCAGGAGTTTTACTTTTGAGACTGTAATGTCAACAGACAGAAATCTTAAGCTGCTAATAAAAGCAAAAAACAAGGGCTATTTTATCAGAACAATATATGTGCTGACTTCTGACCCACAGATCAATATTTCACGCATAGATATGAGAGTATCCCGTGGAGACCATGATGTACCGGAAGATAAAGTAATATCAAGATACAACCGCGCTCTATCTTTGATACCTGACCTTGTTAAAATTTCAGATGTCTGCCACATTTATGATAATTCAGATGTGCCTTTCCGCATTTTCAAAAAACGGAAAGATCAATATTTTTATTGGGAAAATCAGTTTTGGGATAAAGTGGAGATAGAAGCTCTTACCGGGCATCCGTTTTAATGATGTTTCTTGCAAAGAAAGCAAAGCAATATTATATGACATAATATTAGGGTAATACTTCTGCTGACTTAGCATCAGGAGGCATCATACTTGAAATTCGATATAAAAAGAGGACACGGAGCACAGCTGGAAGGAGATGGGTTGAAAAACATAATGATTGAAATGTTTGGAGACATCAAGGAAGAGAACGGTGCATACGTTACCTCATTCGGAGCAACGACTAAATTTGAAGTCAAGCTCCTCAGCAAGTCTGAAATCGAAGTGAACAGCGAATCTGACAAGAGCGCTTCCGAAGAAGCGATGAAAGAATCCAACCGCAAATACAACGATTTCATGTTGAGAGCGACAGGTTTTTCATCGAAAGAGCGTTCTAAAAGAATGCAGAAAAAGGCTAAAGAAGGCAAGCTTTAACACTGCTTTCCGGCTGCCTTAAACTCTTCTTTTCTGAGGCAGCCAGTACTTTAAATCTTAGGTCATTATGTTTATATACAAGAACTCTTATCGGACTCTAAGCTGAACGCGCTGAGGACGTTCGACCAGACGCTATGGGCAATGTCATATCATCCCAACTTCCCCTCTATTTCCATTCTCGGGGGGTGAATACCGCGCCACGGTCGGAGGTGCTGACTCGCACGACGTGTTATGTCAGAGGGCGCTAGCAACAGAGAGTGGATTCTCTCAATAGACGAGAGGGAGAACCATGCCGAACAAAAGACGTCCAAGAAGAGGCTCGAAGGCGTATTCGCCACGAAAAAGAGCCGTTAGCCAAACACCTAGATTAGATACTTGGCCAGAGATTAGCGAAGGCCCTAAGCTTCAGGGCTTTGCCGGTTACAAAGCCGGAATGACTCATGCGTTCATGGTCGATGACCGCAAAACAAGTCTCACCGCTAAACAAGAAATCCAGATCCCAGTTACTGTTCTAGAAGTGCCACCAATGAAAGTGGCAGCTGTAAGAGTATATGAGAATACCCGCTACGGGCTCCGCACTGTCGGAGAAGCCTGGGCGCCATCTGTAGACTCGCTCCTTAAGAGACGCTTGCCGATCCCGAAGAACTACAATGCTGAGGAATCCTGGGCAAAGATGGCAGAAAAAGACATCGCTGATGTCCGCGTGCTCACATACACACAGCCGAAATTAGTGACTGGTGTTCCTAAGAAAGTTCCTGAACTTATGGAAACCCGCATCGGCGGAGGAACAATCGATGAGAGACTTGCCTACGCGAAAGAAATTCTGGGCAAAGAAGTATCAATTTCTGATTTTGCAAAGAGTGGTGCATTAGTTGATGTGGCTGCAGTCACCAAGGGAAAAGGTTTCCAGGGTGCAGTCAAGAGGTGGGGAGTAAAGCTTCTGTCCCACAAGAACTCAAAGCACCGCAGAATGATCGGTACCCTCGGTCCAAAGAGGCCCGGACTTGTTCGTCCAACTGTGCCTCAGTCTGGTCAGATGGGTTACCACCAGCGTACAGAATTCAACAAGCGCATTATTAAGATCGGAGAGAGCGGAGAAGAAGTCAACCCTAAGGGAGGATTCCTTCACTACGGTTCAGTCCGCAACAACTATCTTCTTATCTACGGTTCTGTGCCAGGTCCCACAAAGAGACTGATCCGCATCAGGGATCCAGTAAGGCCTTCAAAAGTCTCTGGAGATGCACCTGACGTTGTTTACATCTCAACCGAATCCAAGCAGGGGGCTTGAACTAAATGGCAAGTGTAAATGTATATTCAGTAGACGGAAAAACCGTCAAAAGTGTGGAGCTCCCCGCAGCATTTTCAACAGAGTACCGTCCGGACCTCATCCACAAAGCTGTTGTAGCCGAGCAGGCCAACAAGCGCCAGCCTTACGGACCAAGCGAAAAAGCTGGTATGAGACATGCAGTTTCTCAGTGGGGAAAAGGCCGCGGAACTTCACGTGTTCAAAGGCTTACACAGGGCAACAAAGCCGCTGAGTCTCCTAACAACGTAGGAGGAAGGCGTGCATTCCCGCCAAAGCCGGAGAAAGACTATTCTAAAAAGATGAACAAGAAAGAGAAGCAGCTTGCAAAGCTGTCAGCACTGGCCGCTGTTGCCAACCCTGAAATCGTAAAGAACAGGGGACACCGCTTTGACGAAAATGTAACTCTTCCTTTGGTTGTAGAGAATGACTTCGAGAAGATCGCAACAACCGCAGAGGCAATTGCAGTCTTCGAGAGCTTAGGCGTATACGACGACCTTCTTAGAGCAAAAGACGGAAAGAAAATCCGTGCCGGCAGAGGAAAGATGAGAGGCAGGAAATACCGCACTCCCAGAAGCGTCCTCATAGTCGTCTCTGAGAATGAAGCTCCTATCTTCAAGGGTGTACACAACCTTCCTGGTGTTGAAGTCGTATGTACCAGCGGACTAAGCGCAGGAAAACTCGCTCCCGGCGGAGCTGCAGGTCGCCTGACTGTATTCACTGAGTCTGCACTCGAACAGACCGGAGGCTGGTAATCATGCCTAAAGATTCAGTTTTAATTCATCCATACGTCACAGAAAAGACGATGAACTTCATGAGCGGAACCCCTACCCAGAAGTTCAAAGACGGAAACAAAATCGAATTCCTCGTCACAAGGGACGCCACTAAGGCTGAGATCAAAGCCGACTTCGAGAGCCACTTTGATGTAAAAGTCGTAAAGGTGTGGACAAGGATCACCAAGAACGGAAAGCGTGCTACGATAAAACTCGCTGAGGGATACTCGGCAGAAGACATCGGCATGAGAATTGGAGTGTTCTGAGGGATATTATGGGTAAGCAACTCAGACAACAGAGACGTGGACGCGGAGGATCTCAGTATCGCTCCCCAAGCCACAGGCACGTCGGTGATATCAGGTATCCCAGGTTGGATGCTTCTACCGGCAAGATTGAAGATTTCGTTCATGCCCCTGGAAGAAACGGACCTCTGGCAAAAGTCGATTTCAACGGCGAGAAGGTCTTAATGATCGCAGCTGAAGGAATGATGGTCGGAAACAGCGTCACATTCGGTGACAACTCTGCAGACCGCACCCCCGGAAGCGTCGTATCACTTTCAAGCGTTCCTGAAGGAAGCTTCGTTTACAATATTGAAGGACAGCCCGGAGACGGTGGAAAGTTCGTGCGTACAGCAGGTACTTCCGCAACCGTCGTCAGCAGAGGCAGCAAAGTAGTTCTCCTCATGCCTTCCGGCGAGTTCAAAACATTTGATCCCCGCTGCCGCGCAACAGTCGGTATCGTAGCTGGCGGCGGTCTGAAAGAAAAACCATTCGCTAAATCAGGTACCAAATATCACGCATACCGCAGCAAGAGTAAGGCCTATTTCAGGGTGAAAGGTATCGCCATGAACGCTGTAGACCACCCACATGGTGGTGGAGGTCACCCGCATGTTGGTGTCCCGAGCACAGTAAGTAGGAACGCTGCTCCTGGACGTAAGGTAGGACGCCTGTCTCCTAAGAGAAGGAGGAAGTGATCATATGGCAAAGGCTACTAAATATGGCAATCCAAAATCTGCACGCAGAAAGCAGCGTAAGAAGAAGGGAGGCATTACCGCCCGCAGGAAGAAGGAGTTCACCTACCGTGGATATTCCATGGAAGAGTTACTCGAGATGCCTTTCGATGAAATGGTATCATTGCTGCCATGCAGAATCCGCAGGACCCTTGCAAGGGGAATGAACGACGAGCAGAGCACTGCTTTTGAAACTATCAGAACAAGCGACAAAGAAGTCATCAAGACCCACCGCCGCGATGTTCCGATCATACCACAGTTTGTTGGTAAGAGAGTTTCTGTTTACAATGGAAAAGAATTCATCGAATTCGAAATCAAGCCCGAGATGATCGGACACTTTACCGGTGAATTCAGCATGACGAGAGGAGATGTCAAGCACTCCGGACCTGGTGTAGGTGCTACCAGAGGTTCCAAGTTCTTGCCGCTGAAGTGAGGTTGATTAAATGGCTGGATATACACAATATGCTAACCCTGATGTAACCTCCAAGGCGATCGGCAAAGAAATGCCGATCTCCCCCAAAGACTCAAGAGAAATCTGCCGCATGATCAGGGGCAGGAAAGTAAACGTAGCTATTCAGATGCTGGAAGAAGTAATCGACCTGAAGAGGCCTGTGCCTTTCAAGCGTTACAACTCCGGTATCGCCCACAAACCAAACGTGGGACCTGGAAGATATCCTAAGAAATCTGCAGAGGCCATTCTCAGCGTAATTGAGAGTGCCAAGCACAATGCAGAGTACAAGGGTCTTGATGCAGACAACATGAAGGTTACTGTAATTGCAGCAACCCTCGGCCGCACAATTCCTGGATACATGCCCCGTGCACACGGCCGCAGCACCCAGTGGAATCACCAGACTGTAAACATCGAAGTAATTCTTGAGGAGGTTGAGTGAACATGGCAAGCGAAAGGAAATTTATCGCTGAGAATACACGCAGGGTTCTTCTCAAGGAATACCTGATGAAAGAAGTCACAAGAGCCGGTTTCGGAGGTCTTGATGTCCAGCGTACCCCTATGGGTACAAGGGTTACACTCATCACCGAGCGCCCAGGTATCATTATCGGACGCCGCGGTGCAGCTATCAAGAACCTTACCCGTGCTATCGAGGAAGACTTCAACTTCGACAATCCTCAGGTAGAGGTTCAGGAAGTTGACAACCCCAACCTCAACGCTCAGATTATGGCAGAAAAACTGGCATTTGCATTAGAGCGCGGCTGGCACTTCAGACGTGCAGGCCACTCTACTATCCGCAGAGTAATGGACAACGGTGCCAGGGGATGCCACATCATTATCGCCGGTAAGCTTACCGGTCAGAGACACAGAACTGAAAAATTCAAAGAGGGATACATCAAATTCTGCGGTGAACCAAAGATCCAGGATGTTGACAAAGGCTACGCAGTAGCTAAACTCAAACCCGGTGTAATCGGTGTCACTGTTGAAATTATGCGCCCCAACTCCAAACTGCCTGACGAGATTGACGTTACACTGCCAGTCGAAGCAGCAGAGAAATTCCCAGAATTAGCTGCACTCATGGAAAAGAAGGACGACTTCCGTCCAGTCGAACTTAAGAGTGAAGCAGCTGTGGAAGAACCTGCCGAGGAACCAGAAGCCGAACCAGTTGAGGCAGAGGCTCCAGAAGCAGAACCCAAGGTCGAAGATGAAAACCAGGGAGGTGAGCAGTAATGGCACTTCTCAGGACTTCAGAGATCAGGGAAATGACTGCTGAAGAGCGGTCAAAAACACTAGCAGAGCTCCGAGGCGAACTAATGCACGAACGTGGGACTGCCGCCATGGGTGGCGCTCCCGCCAACCCCGGAAAAATCAGGGCCCTTAGGACAAACATTGCTAGGATCCAAACCATCCAGAAGGAGGAGGAGAAGAACTAATGGCGGAAATTTGTCCGGTATGTGGGCTACCCAAAGAGCTGTGCATGTGTGAAGAAATCGCGCGCGAGCAGCAGACAGTTAGAATAAGCACAGATAGCAGGCGTTATGGAAAAATCGTCACCGTTGTCGAAGGCATCGATGAAAACGATATTGACATGGACGACCTGGCAAAGAAATTAAAGAGCAAGTGTGCTGCAGGCGGTACTGTCAAAGAAGGACGTATCGAGCTCCAGGGTGACCATAAGAAGAAGGTCAAGGAAGTCCTCGAACAGATGGGCTTCAAAACGGACGTAAGATGAAAGTGAATAAGAGGAATCTCATGAGGTCGGAATTCATTGGTATGGATGTAGAGGTTCAGTCTCTCGGCTGCGGAAATTTCTGCGGTGCGATCGTAGATGAATCCAAGAATACATTCACCATCCGCAAAGATGGCGGGGAAGTAACAGTCCCTAAGTCCAGTAGCGAATTCCTGTTCACATACCAGGGCGAATCCGTCCTGATTCATGGATCGGAGATCCAGTACCGACCTGAGGATCGGATTAAGAAAATAAGGTGATCCCAATGGCTAACGAAGTCAAGGATATCGGAATCGATGTTAAATCTCCAGAGGCTACCTGCAGCGATAAGCACTGCCCATTCCACGGCGAATTATCACTCAGAGGCCAGATCATCGAAGGGGTTGTCGTCTCAACAAAGATGGGCAAAACTGCGGTGGTGGAGCGTAACTATCTGAATTATGTAGAGAAGTATGAAAGATATGAGAAGAGAACAAGCCGTTACTCAGCTCACAATCCTCCATGTTTGGATGTGAAGGTCGGCGACCATGTAAAGATCATGGAATGCCGCCAGCTGAGCAAGACTGTCTCTTTCGTGATCGTTGAAAAGAGGTAATGACAATGAAAGGTATTGCCGGAAGACAGACTCACGGATCCCAGACTGGAACCGTGCTCAACGTTATCGACAACACGGGCGCTAAAACGATCGCGATCATCACAGTTCCCAGGTACCATGGTACAAGCCGCAGGTACCCCAAGGCTGGTGTAGGTGACATAGTTATCGCGTCCGTGAAGAAAGGTACTCCAGAAATGAGACGTCAGGTTGTATATGCCGTCATTGTCCGTCAGCGCAGGCCATTCCGCCGTGCAGACGGAGTAATGATTTCATTTGAAGACAACGCCGCCGTTATCACCACGGAGGAAGGCGAGACTAAAGGTACAGATATCAAAGGGCCCGTAGCAAGAGAAGCCGCAGAAAGATGGCCTCGTATTGCTGCCACAGCCTCCACGATCATCTGAGGTGAAAATATGGTACAGAGTAGCAAAACCCGTAAACAAAGAAAGGCCTTCTACAACGCACCTGCTCACATACGCAGAAAGATGGTCTCTTCTCACCTCAGTGACGAACTACGCAAGGATTTCAGTATCCATGCTGCACAGGTCGTCAAAGGTGACACTGTAAGAGTGATGCGTGGTGACGAGGACGTTGTCGATGTCGAAGGAAAAGTTACGCATGTTGATACAAGGAGCGGCAGGATTGTAATTGAGGGAATAACCATCGCCAAGGCAGATGGAACCATGGTTGCACGTCCGATTCACGCTTCCAAAGTAGAAATCACAAAACTTAACCTATCTGACCCAATGCGCAAGCAGAGTCTCTCCAAGAAGGAGGTTTCACAATGAGCAATGAAATGAAGAGATTGACCGCGCCCAGGAGCTGGCCGGTAAAGAGGAAGACCTCTACTTGGATTACAAAACCCTCTCCCGGTGCCCACGCACTCGAAGAGAGCATACCTGTAACTGTAGTCATGAGGGACATGCTTGGTCTTGCAGGAACTGCTAAAGAAGTTCGTCTTATGCTTCAGAAGAAAATGTTGAAGATCGACGGTAAGACTGTCCGCAGCCCAAAACAGGGAATGGGACTGATGGATGTCTTAGGTCTGCCGACAATCAACTCTTATTACCGTATGGTCCTCGACAAGAGGGGAAAACTCCAGATGGTAAAGATCTCTGAAGAAGAAGCCGGCTGGAAACTCTCCCGCATTGACGACAAGAAAACCATCGCAGGCGGAAAGACACAGCTGAACCTCCACGACGGAAGAAACATCGTGCTGGACGCTAACCAGTACAAGACTGGCGATGTATTAAAAATCACAATCCCCGAGCAGAAAATCCTCGCTTCCTACTCTCTTGAAAAGGGAAACACCGCACTGATCACATCTGGTGCAAACGTAGGAAACGTTGCTGTTGTCGAGGAATATGAGATAACAAGGCTACCTTCTGAGAACCTCGTAAAGTTCACAGACGGAAAGTACACCACAAAATGCAACGTGTTCATCGTCGGAAACAAAACCTCCGAGATCGCGCTGCCTGAGGAGGCAGTTCTATGAGCAGCGATGTAATGTGTGTACCTCGTATTGAAAAAGTCGTTGTAAACATCGGCGTCGGAGAAGCCGGAGAACGTCTGAACAAAGCTCAGAAAGTTCTCAACATGGTTACCGAGCAGACACCTGTAATTACAACGGCCAAAGTCACAAACCGTGATTTGGGTGTAAGAAACGGAATGCCAATCGGATGTAAAGTCACTCTCAGGGGAGAAGCAGCTTCAAACTTCCTGACAAAAGCATTGTCGATCAGGGAAGGAAGGGTTGCAGCATATTCCTTTGACAAAGAGGGAAACATGTCCTTTGGTATCTCAGATTATACTGACTTCGAGGGTATGAAATACGATCCAGAAATCGGTATCTTCGGAATGGACATCAGCGTGGTATTTATGAAGCCAGGCTACAGGGTGTCCAAAAGGCGCATCATGCCAAAGAAAGTCCCTGCACAGCATCGTGTTACCAGGGATGAGGCCATCAATTTCATGAAAACCCAATACAACGTTGAGGTGGTCGAGTGAAGACAAAAAAAGAGTTCGGACGAAAGAAAGGCTGCCAGCGTTGCGGAAGGAAGCGCGGTATCGTGCGCCGCTATGGCATGCATCTCTGCAGACAATGCTTCCGTGAGGTTGCACCAGAGATTGGATTTAAAAAATATAGCTGAGGTGATATAAATGCAAAGCGATCCACTTAACGACGCAATGTCGACCATCAAAAACGCAGCCTCAGTTGGTAAGAGCGAATGCACCATCTGCCCCTCTTCTAAGTTAATCGGAAGAGTCCTCAAAGTTATGCAGGAATACGGCTACATCAACCAGTTTGAGTTCGTCGAAGACGGCAAGGCTGGATTATTCAAGATTAGCTTAGATGGTAAAATCAACGACTGCGGTGTAATCAAGCCAAGGCACTCAGTGCAGAAGAATGATTTAGAACGCTTCGAGTCCAGATACCTGCCCGCTCAGGACTTTGGTGTACTCATACTCACAACCACAGCTGGTGTAGTGAGCCACACTAAAGCCAAAGAGATGGGTGTAGGCGGAAAACTCCTGGCCTACGTATACTGAGGGAGTAAAATGACACTTGCTGGAATAATTGAAGAAACAATAGAGTTGCCAAAGGGCGTCAGCGCTTCCATCAGTGACGAAGCCGTCATGACAATCAATGGACCCAAAGGGAAATTGGAGAGGGATTTCTTCAATCCTAAGACTAAGGTGGAATTAAACGGAGACCACATTGTAGTCAGCTGCAAATTCCCTAAAGTAAAGGACAAAGCCATGGTAGGCACCTTTGCTTCCCACATCAGAAACATGATTGAAGGTGTAACTCTCGGATTCGAGTATGAGATGAAAATCGTCTACTCTCACTTCCCTATGAAGACAGCTATCAAGGGAGACACTTTTATCATTGAGAATTTCATTGGAGAGCGCGCTCCGCGCAACGCCAAGATCTATCCTGGTGTCAAAGTCCAGGTAAAGGGTGCAGATGTATCCATTACCGGAATCGATCTGGAAGCCGTCAGTCAGACAGCAGCCAACATCGAGAGGGCTACCCACATCAGGGGCTACGATCCCAGGGTGTTCCAGGATGGAATTTACATAACCTCCAAAGGAAAGAAGGTGAGCCAATGAGTAAGAAAGACAAAGAACAGCAGGCTGCTGAGGCAGAAGTCGTCGAATCTCAGGTTGTTGAGTCCGGCGATTATATTGTCAACAAAAAGCCTGAGCTCGACGCTCGCACCAAAGAGCTGCTCGACCTTCGTTACGATATGAGTCACAAGCGTGTGAAGTTCTACCGTCAGGAATGGTTCCGTTTCTCCCGTCTGGGACAGAAATGGAGGCGCCCTCGCGGTATTCACAGCAAAATGCGCAGACATTACAAGTACCGTCCCAATGTGGTCAGTATCGGATACCGCGGTCCCCGCGATGTTCGTGGATACCATCCTTCCGGATTCAAAGAAGTCCTTATCTGGAATCCTGAAGACCTCGACCGCATCAACCCTGCAACAGAGGCAGTCAGAATCGGAGGAAGCGTTGGGGCAAAAAAGAGAACAGCTATTCAGGCAAAAGCTGACACTCTCGGCATCAGAGTATTGAACAGGACGGTGTAAACATGGATCTCAAGAACCAAAAACGCATGGCCGCCGATATCCTCGGATGCGGTCTCAACCGTGTCTGGATCGATCCTAACAAAATCGAAGAACTGTCTGACGCAATCACCCGTGCAGATATACGCACAGCTATTGAATCTGGAACAATTAAAGCTCTTCCAGTCCGTGGAAACTCCCGCGGCCGTATAAGGCACAACCTTGCCCAGCGCAAGAAAGGAAGGCAGCGCGGTCCAGGAAGCAGGAAGGGTAAATCTGGAGCCAGATCTCCAAGAAAGAGACGCTGGATTCAAACAATTCGTCCGATCAGGGCAGAATTGAAAGAACTAAGAGACACAGGAAAGATTTCCAAACAGACCTACCGTTTGTTCTACAGGAAAGCTAAGGGAGGTCAGTTCAAGAGCCGCAACCACCTGTTGTCACACATGAAAGCCTCTGGTTACTTACAAGAGGAGGAACAGTAAATGGCAACCGGTCCAAGATACAGGGTAGCTTTCCGCAGAAGAAGGGAAGGCAAAACCGATTACAGACAGAGACAGCGTCTTCTCCGTTCCCGCATGCCGAGGGCGGTTGTACGCATGTCTTCCAAGAACACTTACGTTCAGTTCATCGCTTACGACGAAACAGGAGACAAAGTTCTCGCTTCAGCATCATCAAAAGAGCTGGTAAAGCTCGGATGGACAGCAGCAACTGGAAACCTTCCAGCAGCTTACCTCACCGGATATTTAGCCGGTCTGAGAGCTGTCAAGAATGAGGCCGACGAAGCAGTACTAGACATCGGTCTCAGGACGCCAGTAAAGGGAGGCAACATTTTCGCCGCTCTCAAAGGAATGCTTGACGCTGGTGTAGACATACCTCACGGAGAAGAAGTAATTCCCTCCGAGGACAGACTCGCAGGCAAGCACATCAGTGACGATCTCGAAGCGATGATCGAGGAAGTCAAGAGCCGTATGGAGGCTGATTAAAATGGCCGAATGGACTCCAAAGACAAGATTGGGAAAGATGGTCTTCAGCGGTGAAGTCACCACCATGAGCCAAGCTCTTGCTACAAAACTCCCTCTGAGAGAACCAGAGATCGTAGATGCTCTTCTTCCAGAACTTAAAGATGAAGTTCTTGATCTCAACATGGTTCAGAGAATGACCGACTCAGGTCGTAGAGTAAAATTCGCTGTAACCTGTGTAGTAGGAAATGGAGATGGATTTGTAGGAATTGGCCGTGCCAAAGGAAAAGAGGTCGGTCCGACAATCCGCAAGGCTATCGATAATGCGAAATTGAACATAATTGAAATTAAGAGGGGCTGCGGTTCATGGGAATGCGCCTGCGGTTCAGCACACTCTCTTCCATTTACAGTTTCAGGCAAGTCCGGATCTGTGGAAGTTACATTCAAGCCCGCTCCGAGAGGAATCGGTTTGGCTGTAGGAGATGTTGCAAAGAGCATCCTGCATCTTGCAGGTGTAAAAGACTCATGGGGATTTGCCCGTGGACACACAAAAACCACCGTCAACTATGCCTTAGCAGTCTTTGACGCTCTCAAGAGAACCTCAGAAGTCCGTGTATCTGAAACTCAGGAAAAAGCACTCAGAATCATCAGCGGTCCAGCACAGATTCATCAAGATGTCATCTCTGCTGAAGACCTTCAAGAGAGAGGAGCGTGATTTAGATGGCATTTGCTGTAATCAGGGTCCGTGGACACAAAAACATCAACAAAGACATCGAGGACACCATGAATATGCTCCGTCTCACCCGTATCAACCACTGCGTAATCATTCCTGAAAACGCTGTAATGAAAGGTATGCTGCAGAAGAGCAAAGACTTCATTACCTGGGGAGAAGTTTCCGAAGAGACTCTCGCCAAAATGATCAAAGTCCGCGGCAAACTCATGGGTGACAAACCGATTGATGATGAGTACGTGTCACAGAATTCGCAATTCTCTTCCGTAGATGAATTTGCAAAGAGTGTAGTGAACGATGAGGTCAAGTACGCCTCACTTAAGGACGTCAAGCCGATCTTCAGGCTCCACCCCCCAAGACAGGGATATGAAGCTGTAAAGAAGGACATCAAGACCCACGGTTCCCTGGGATACCGCGGAGCGAGCATCAACGCCCTTATCGAGAAAATGCTGTGAGGTGGAAAAAATGCCAAGCAGAACAAATAAATTCAGAGGCAGAAGGACACACGGTCGCGGTAAAAAGAGTGGAAGGGGAGCCGGTAAAATGGGAGGACACGGCAATGCTGGTCTTCTCAAGCACAAATATATGTGGGTGCTCAAAAACGATCCCTTGCACTTCGGTCGCCATGGTTTCAAACGTCCTCAAAAAATGGTCTCTGCCAAAATAGCCTTGAATTTGGCTACGATGGAAGAGCAGCTCGAAGACTACATGAAACAGGGCTTCGCCGTAGAACAAGACGGCAAAGTCAAGATAAATCTCACCAGCATGGGTGTGGATAAACTCTTGGGCTTTGGAAACGTCTCAAAAGCCTATGATGTAACTGTTGCCGAAACATCCGCTCTCGCCAGAGAGAAGATTGAGGCTGCCGGCGGCAGTATCGTAGAAGAACTCTAAACCATCCAGTGATACTATGGCCTATGAACAGAAGAGTGTACTGTATAAGTTGAAGCCGATCTCAGATAGGCTCCCCGCAATCAAACGTCCTGAAGGGCATGTCCACTTCAGGACCAAGATTATGTGGGTCATTCTGATGCTCGTCCTCTACTTCATAATGACTAACATTTACCTGTATGGGTTGGATCAGTCAAATATCCTTGATATTTTTGGTCCATACCGAACTATCCTTGCCGGTTCCCAAGGATCTCTAATGCACCTTGGTATTGGTCCGATAGTTACTGCATCTATTATCATGCAGCTGTTCGTAGGTGCAAAGATCATCAAATTAGATCTTACTGATGATCAGGACAAGTCCGTTTACCAGAGCACCCAGAAGCTCCTGGTAATCGTGATGATCATCATTGAATCTGTACCGCAAGTGTTTGGATACCTTACTCCTTCACCATCTTTAGTCTCAGGCCTAGATGGTGTTGTAGGTTCAACGGGTCTGATCAGCGGTGGCGCGCTGGCAGCATTCATAATCGTGCTGCAGTTGTGTATAGGTTCGTATCTCGTATTCCTCATGGATGAAGTGATATCGAAGTGGGGAATAGGCAGCGGTATATCGTTGTTCATCGCAGCAGGAGTCGCGGAAGCCATATTCACGGGTACGTTGAATTGGAATTCGGTGAACGGCGGCGATCTGAGCTTGAGTAATCCGCCGGCCGGAACGATTCCGAAGACGTTCTATTACATATTCAACATGTCTTCGGCGCAGATGGCAGGTGGTGGTTACGAATCGATATTGCTGCAACAGCCCAATCCGATGATAGCTCTGATAGGTACGATAATCATCTTCCTATTCGTGGCATACATCGAATCGTCAAGGATCGAACTGCCATTAGCACATGGATCAGCTCGTGGAGCAAGAGGAAGATATCCAATCAAATTACTCTACGCTTCAAACATACCTGTCATCTTAATGTCCGCCCTCATAGCCAACTTCAGTATCATCTCCCTGCTGTTGTACACTAATCCTACCCTGGAAGGAATTCCGCTGATAGGACACAACGACTGGATTGGATATTATCCGGATGGCACGACGACGGCACAAGGTGGTCTGGCGTGGTATCTGTCGACGCCTAACGGTCTCTCAGGTTGGTTGTTACCGATCTTGGATCCGGCGCAGTATGGTAGCTATGCGTATGGACATAGTCCGTTGCAAGTTATAGCCAAGGTATTCATCTTCTTCGGAGTGATGGTGGTTGGTTCCATACTGTTCGCCAAGTTCTGGATCATGACGACAAACATGGGTCCCGAATCAGTCGCAAGACAGATCGAATCATCAGGTATGCAGATCCCAGGTTTCAGACGCGATCCGAGAGTTCTGAAGCGTGTACTGGAAAGGTATATCCCGGTAGTAACGGTCCTATCTGGTGCAATCGTGGGGGCACTTGCAGCTGGAGCCGATCTCATTGGTACGGTAGGTAATGCATCTGGTACTGGTGTGTTGCTTACAGTGGGTATCTTAATCCACTTCTACGAAGCAATGGGTCGCGAACAGATGATGGAAATGCATCCTATGCTAAGGGGATTCTTTGGGGGTGAGTAATCATTCCCGCTAATCTCCCACCACAAACCCCTTCCTATACTCCACCAGCCAATGCGAAGAAAAACAACAGCATGCTAGTGACGATGCTTATCTTTGTCTTCGCCATGTTCATTCTGTTCGACCAAAATATTCGTAACATGCTGGGAAACTTTGTAGGATATGCTTTAGATCCTACATTAGGTGCATTGGGACAAAATGATCCTGTGCCGGCTCTGTTTTTAACTGGTATGATAATGATAGGTTTGAGCACAGTCATCAGGCACTTTGCAACCGACTATGTCAAACAGGCTGAAACACAGAAGATCACAAATGCATTCAACAAAGAATTGAGAGCTGCATATCAGGAGAACAACAAATATAAAATTAAGAAAATGACCGAAATGCAGCAGGAAATGATGCAGAAATCGATGGATCTGTCAACAGGACAGATGAAGATTATGCCTGTAACGATGATAATCATTGTTCCTTTCTTTGCTTGGATTGGTGTATTCTGTGCAGGTTTAGTTGGTGATGTTTCAACAATCAGTGTTCCCTGGGCAGAGGTTGACTTGAATGGCAGAGTTGGACCATTCTTCAATTGGATGCTGCTGTATTCTGCCATAAGTATACCATTCGGTCAGTTGCTGTCCCGTCTCTTGAGATTCCTGATGTTCAGGAAGAGACTCAAAGAGATTGAACGCGCTGAAGCTGAGGCACCCCAATGAGGATTACAATAAGCGGACCGCCCGGGTCTGGAAAGACCACGGTCTGCACTCTCCTTGGAGAACGGCTAGATTATGAAGTAGTCGTCTCCGGGAATATTTTTAGACAGCTTGCAAAAGAACGCAATATGTCAT
The DNA here is from genome assembly GCA_905202485.1 of uncultured Methanomassiliicoccus sp. Classification (GTDB taxonomy): domain Archaea; phylum Thermoplasmatota; class Thermoplasmata; order Methanomassiliicoccales; family Methanomassiliicoccaceae; genus Methanomassiliicoccus_A. The sequence goes on along the minus strand of CAJKRY010000006.1, from coordinate 78,740 downwards.
TAGCTGACTTCGGATCTCTTTGTTCTATTGATCCTAAAGTCGACAAGGAGCTAGATTCTAAAATGATAGAAATTGCCAAATCTGCAGATGATATCATTTTAGAAGGAAGGCTCACTGCTTACATGCTTTCTTCAAATAACATTCCCGCGTTCAAGATATACCTCTATGCATCAGAAGATGTCAGGGCTGCGAGGGTTGTTAACCGAGAAGGCGGTACCGAAGAGCAGCGCAAAGCAGAAATTATCGAAAGGGAAACCTGTGAAGCACTGAGGTATAAAAATTACTATAATATCGATATCAAGGATACATCTGTATATGATCTTGTTATCGATTCATCTATGTCAACTCCTGAAGAAATAGTTGAAATCATCATCTCCAAGGTGTCGTAATTATGTCTGAAATGCTCATCCGTGACAAAAGCCCTCTTCCCTTAAATGCAGGAAAAAAACCTTCTGAACGCACCATTGAGGAGCTTTTGGATGCCGGTGTGATAAATATGGACAAACCGCAGGGTCCAACATCACATCAGGCGACGGCATGGGTCAGAGAAATATTAAATGTGGAAAAGATTGGCCACGGTGGTACTTTAGATCCTAAAGTCTCAGGAGTTCTGCCGATCGCCACAGGAAGAGCCGTCAGATCTGTAAATCTTACTTTGAAGTCTCAAAAAGAATACGTCTGCATAATGAGGCTTCACCGCGATGCGGATGAAAAAGAAATCAGAGATGTAATTTCCACATTTGTTGGAAGAATTTACCAGGTTCCGCCGGTAAGATCTGCAGTAAAAAGGCAGTTGAGAATCAGGGCTATTCATTACATAAATGTCATAGAAATTGATGGCCGCAATGTCCTGTTCAGAGTCGGATGTGATGCTGGTACATACATACGGACTTTATGCGTAGATATCGGCGATGCTCTGGGTGTAGGAGCAACAATGGAAGATCTCAGAAGAACCAAATCTGGTTCTATGCTTGAAGATGATGCTGTAACTCTCCAGGACATAAAGGATGCATATGTGATGTGGAAAGAGGAAAATGATGACAGCTGGCTGCGCAGTATTGTTAAGCCGTTTGAAATCCTGTTCGATCCTCTTCCTAAAATTATTGTCAAAGACAGCGCAGTTGATGCAGTTTGCCACGGTGCTGATTTAGCCGCCGTTGGTATTGCTCAGATTGATTCTTCCATTCAAAAAGAGACTGCAGTAGCAATGTTTACTCTCAAAGGCGAAGCTATCGGAGTGGGCTCGTCAAAGATGTCCTGCGAAGAAATGATGAAAGCTAAAGAAGGAATCGCCGTGAAGACCGAACGTGTCTACATGCCGGCAGGCACTTACCCAAAAACTTGGTAGGTAACTAATTTTAACTATTGTAATTATTAACCATAGTAATCTAATGTTAATTCATAGTTAGAACAATATTATTTTTTATTTCTTTTAGCCAGATTATGATTGGTGCTCAAAATTTCTGTTTTATATACCTGATATATCTGTAATAATCTTATTTTTGTTTTATTATTCTTACTTAATTTAGAGTTTTGGATGGATGCACCATCCGTGTTATTAATCATCGTTATTATATACTCATAAACTAAATATCGTCCAACTTAAAATGTGAATAATAGATTATAGGATTTATTATTCAATTTTAAGATAGCTTACTGGATAAGCTAGTCGGTCATAATTATGTGTTATCCAGATGAGATTATGACCTTCATTTATGGGGGAAAAATACATGAGTAGTAGAGAGGAACTCTTAGACAAATTAGCGAATGCCGTAGTAGGTGGAAAAGTAGATTTGGCAAAGGAAGGAGCTCAGGAAGTACTTGCTGCCGGAAACAGTGTACTAACTGCTCTCGATGCGATCAACGAAGGCCTTGTCAAGGGAATGTCCATCGTCGGTGACAAGTACGCTGCACATCAGGTTTACCTTCCTCAGGTTTTAATGTCCGCTCATACAATGTACGGCGGTCTTGATATCTTACTGCCTGCCATACCAAAGTCTGAAGTGGAAAACAGAAAGAAGTGTTTGATTGCAGTCGTTGAAGGTGACGTTCATGATATTGGAAAGAACATTGTCAAGACTATGATCACTGCTTCAGGATTTGACGTAAACGATCTGGGAAAAGATGTGCCCGTGCAGAAGATCGTAGAAATGGCAGAAGCAGATCAGACAAATGTCGTAGCAATGAGCACTTTGATGACTCCGACCATGGACGGTATGAAAGCAGCCATCGATGGCCTTATTGAAAGCGGATACCGTTCTAAGTGCAAAGTAATAATCGGCGGTGCACCCACGTCCCCGTCCTTTGCTGAAACGATCGGTGCCGATTACAGGGGTGCAAACGCACAAGACGCAGCATCCTACCTCAAAGAGGTGCTGTGAGATGGCTGCTGAAATGTCTCATCTGGAGAGGGCATCAGCAGCTTTAGCAAATGAAGAAGTCGACAGGCTTACAGTTTATCCGATTGCCTGCGGCGTCTGCAGAAAACTCATCGGAGATGGAACAACCACCTACAGGCAGTGGGTAAATGACCCGAAACTGTTTGCTCAGGCTTTCATAGAGGGCCAGAAATACTTCGACTTTGACTTTGCAATAGGCCTCATGGACCTGTCAGTCATGGCAGGAGATCTGGGGGCAGGCGTAAGAATGGATGAACAGAACACGCCGTTTGTGGAAAAACACATTGTGAACGATCCTGAAGATTATGAGAAATTCGAAGTCCCAGATATCAAAAAAGGAAGGTCTGCCGTCCTCCTCGAAGGGACAAAAATATTTGCAGATGCACTCAATGACCAAGTGATAACTGCTGGATTCATAGAAGGTCCTCTTCTTGCTCTCTCTCAGTCTGCCGGTGCAGAAAGAATGTTCATGGACATATTCTCGAATCCTTCTGCAGTCCATAAGGCGCTAGAAGTCATGACGGATTATGATGCACAGATGATTGAAGGATTCGCAAAAACCGGTGTCAAAGGTCTCTGCTGGGACTACCTGTGGGGAAACTATGCCTGTCTGGGTGATGCGGAATACCATGAATTCGAAGCCGACAGATACGCATCAAAACTGAACAAGATGACTGTAGACAACGGTATGGCCATGTGTGTTCACAACTGTGCCGATCTGCCCCATCTTGACACGCAGATTAAAGAATACAAGCCTTCAATCTATTCAATGGCTTATTATCCTCTTATCAGTGACTCTCCTTCTGCAACTCAGGTTATTGAGAAAGGATATGCCGACCATTGTCTGGTTGCAGGTCAAGTTGATCCGCAGGTCTTCATCAGATCCTCCGCTGAAGACGTAGCGAAGATCACAACCAATCTGTGCCAGGAAGTCAAAACTGCGCTGTGTAAACGCAACCTGAAGTCCAGCTACTGCATTGCAAGCGGTTGTGAAATTCCTCCTGATATCAACTGCAAGCTGGAGAACATCAAGTCAATGGTCGACACAGCAAAAGTTGAAGGACGCATATAAGCGCCTTCACCCAAACCTTTTTTATTTTATGATAGTACTAAACACTATATTTCAGGGATGTATCTATGATGAACAACGGCTTCTATGAGTCAATGAGGCAGAAGGGTTTTTCATATAACACTACTAACTCAATTAAGAAATTCAAGTGCCCGTACTGCGGTTTTGAATTTTCGTTAGTATATGCAAGAATGTTTGCATGCCAGGGATGTTCAGAAGCGAATAAAGACTGCCCTAAAGTAAGATGCGCCAAGTGCGATACAGAATTTTGGATTAAAGAAATGCCCAGTGTATACAGCGATTATCAGCAGCGTGATCTAGCTCAGCATATCTCAGGAATTGTAAAGAAATATAATGATGATATGGGATACATACACAATCGGTGATTCGCAATGGAGCTTGGGCTGGGAATAGATACAGGTGGAACATATACAGATGCAGTTTTGATCGATCTTGAATCAAATGAGATAATTTCAAAAGCAAAGGCGCTGACTACGAGGGACGACCTTTCCATCGGCATAAGAAATTCCTTGAAGCTGTTTGATAAAGCTTTATTGAAGAGAGTCAGCATGGTTTCTCTTTCTTCTACTCTGGCGACTAACTCAGTGGTAGAAGGGAAAGGTTGCCGCGTAGGTGTAATCTCTGTCGGCAGGGATTTTGACAAGTCAATCAATGCAGACGAGAGCATAACGATTTCAGGCGGACACGACCTCAGCGGTGCAGAACTTAACCCTTTGGATGTGGAGTCGGCTGAGAAATTCATGAATTCTATAAAGAACAAAGTGGACAGCATCGCCATAACCAGTTATCTCAGCGTCAGAAACCCGGAACATGAACTGATCCTAAAAGAAATGGCCTCGAAGATGCTGAATCTGCCCGTAGTGTGTGGCCATGAACTTTCATCAAGTCTTGGATTCAATGAAAGAACACTTACTTCAGTAATGAATGCAAGATTAATTCCGATTATAAAAGAATTAATTAATTCCATGAAGAGTGTAATGGCTGAGTACAGCATAGATGCGCCGCTGATGATTGTGAAAGGAGACGGTTCGCTCATGAATGATGAAGTTGCTGTAGAAAGGCCTGTAGAAACAGTTCTTTCAGGACCAGCGGCAAGCATGATTGGTGCTAAGACTCTCACGGGCCTTAATGACGCAATTGTTATGGACATGGGCGGTACTACTACAGATATAGGCATTCTGAGAAACGGCCAGCCCAGGCTTGAAAAAGAAGGTGCTATGATCGGAGGAAAGAGAACAAGAGTCCTCGCTGCTGAAATCTACACTTCCGGTATAGGCGGAGACAGCAGAATTGTGGTTAAAGGAAACAAACTCTCTTTAACTCCTTTGAGAGTGATGCCGTTATGCATAGCAGCAACCAAATGGCCTCAGCTGCTGCCGAGACTAGAAGAAATCTCCAAGAAATGCTTTTTCTTTAATCTGGAAAGCATCAACGTTAATAATATCGTACAGGATATTGAATTTTTTGTAAAAATAAAAGATATAAAAGACGCTCCGCTGTCTGAAAATGACCGTAAGTTTTTAGATTACATTTCCAAAGGACCGTTTTCATTAAGTGAAGCCGGAGCCTCATTAAATCTTCATCCATTTGCATTCAATGTATCAAAAATGGAAGAACTGGGAATGATCCAGCGTATCGGTCTGACACCAACAGACATTCTGCATGCAGAGGGAAGCTATATCGAATATGACCGCAAAGCATCAGAATATGGCATAAAACATCAGGCTTTGAAAATGAATATGCAACCTGAAGATTTTATTTTATTTGCTAAAGAAAAGGTGATTGAAAAATTATCTGAGGAACTTCTTAAAAAATTATTTTTAGAGAACATAGGAACATTTGAAATGGATGAGGTCTCTAAATCGTTGATAAGCAGAGCAATTTCCGGAATGTCTGATGATTTCAGCTGTTCTATCTCCTTAAATCTGCCGATAATCGGCATAGGAGCACCTGTCTCAGCTTACTATCCGCAGATGTCTAAAAGACTCAATGCAAAACTGCTGCTTCCTGAATATTCTGAAGTAGGCAATGCTATTGGAGCTGTGACAGGAAGTGTCATCGAGCAGGTTGAGATACTTATCAAACCGGTTTCTGGTTCTAGAATGATTGACGATCCCAACTGCACTATGTTTGCAACATTTGGAAAATATGAGTACGAAAAATGGAGCAAGGCAGTGGAAGACGCTAAAGCTCTGGGATGCGAGTATGTTAAAAGCAGAGCTCTGAAATCCGGAGCAGCAAATGTGGATATTAACATCGTTCAGGACGATAGAGAATATACAGTGGGAATAGAATACTCAGATAGTAAGATTCTGATGGAGACTGTTTTAACAATCACTGCCATTGGCAAGCCGAATCAGTTCTTTGTTGAAGAAGCGTAATGCTTCTCAACAACTTTTATTTTTGTAAGGTATTAATTGTGTGAGTGTGAAACCGGCATATCATTCTTTTTCAAATGTTATGCTCACTGATCCAACGTTCTGAGTCCTTGATTTCGACAACATTCCGAGTTCAAGCCAGGCAGCATGTATAATTGCAGACGGCACAAGACATGTTGCTGAGCAGTGTTCTCTTCTCTTAGGGTCCATGACTGCACTGTTGGTAAGGGTTGTAACATCATCTACGCTGATTTTATCAAAACCGTCTATATATTTTTTGACGTTTGCACAGTCAGTCTCAAACGACAGTTCAATCTCTCCTGCATCATTCAGTGAGGCTGTTACTTTAGTCTTCTTATCACAGACATTCATATTGGCAGTAACGGTGGAGGTCATTTTTATCGCATACGTATCTCGATCTGGGAAGTTATAACTTTTCATCTTGTTAATCTGAACTTTTTTCCTTCTTCTTTATTCAATATCGAACGTGCTACAGCGATGCAGATAAATGCCCCGGCTGTTCCGATCGCTCCGGCATAACCGATTGCTTTCACATCTATAGAATTGTATAGGGGGGTGAATGCTACCGGCGCTAAGGCATATCCGCTGTACCTTACAGTATTGAATATGGATGAAACCGCTCCTTTGTATCGGGGAGAAATCTCCACTGATGTAGCTAACATCGAAGACCAAGAAAAAGATGTGCCGATTCTCAGCAGTGAAAGTGTGATAATGTACTCAACTATGCTGGATGACAGAGTAATCAATATCAGAGCTGCAATCATGATAGAAAATCCCATTGCAGAACCGAAGAATCTGCCGAACTTATCGCTGATTCTGCCGCTGAATGGACTTATGGCAACGCCGGATAAGCCGGCTATCCCCAGCACGATTCCGATATAACTCTCATCAAGCTTGAGGGGCGGAAGTGAGAGTAGGTCAGAAACAAAGGACATCATTCCAATGTATGATAAAAACGTAAGAAATCCAGCAATGCATAACGAGATTATTCCTTTGGATTTGGCTCCTTTCTTCAATACTGTGGCGATTCCTTCTTCAGGGCGTTCTGTCACGCGGTCGTCTTCAAAGAGCTTTAAAAATAGAAAGAGTGCTGCCAATGCGTATATTCCTGTAAATACGAATACACCGCGCCAATCTACCAATGCAAGAACTCCTGCTACAAGCGGACCGGAAGCTACACCAGCTGCACTGGCGCCGTTTGAGTATCCCATTGCTTTTCCCAGCTCTTCATGAGGAACAATGTCACCCAGCATTGCCTGTAGTATCGGTTGTACAAGAGCAAAGCCGGCTCCCTGCACAGCCCGGCCCGCAAGGAAGACGCTCAGATCTGGACTGAATACAATTACGGCGCTTCCAGCCGCAAATATCCCCAGTCCAGCAGTTGCTATCTGCCGTCTTCCATATGAATCTGAAGTAGCGCCGCTTATCAGCATCAGCAGTGCGTATGGAATCATATAAGCCGTTACAGAAGCCAGAATCTGCGGGGCTGTGGCGTCGAACGCTCCTTTCAGATCAGGAACCAGGGCCAGGACGGCATTTGTGCTGAAAGGGCTTACAAATGACGTGAGATATATGAGCATCAGGCGGCTATTCAACAATCAATTCAAGTGAGATGTAGGTTGATATGCCATACCCGCTCAAAATTTAATAAAATTCAATTTGAATAATCTAACTTGCCTTTTTCGTTATATCCCTGGACCCTCAGAGGCCTGTTTAATGCAGCTTCAATGGTCAGAGATGCATCTCTCTTTTCTTCGTCTGGAACAATGATAGTAACATCGTAGTCTTCAGCAGTTTCCCCATATTCTTCGATCGTAACCTCATCATACCAGCACCCTTCCGGCTCTATGAATTCAAAAGCAACGATCTCTTCACTTGATGGTTCGATAATCCTGATTAAACCCCTCATACCATCTTCAGTGTCCATGCAGTCGCTATCAATTATGAGGCTGGGATTGTTTTTCTTCAAGAGTGCCAAGCGGGTCTCTATGATTTCTTCAACGATATCCATAGTAATCTGATTTCAATTAAGCTATCAAACCACTTAAGCGTAGTGATTAATCTATAAAATGCACTTACCATTTTATGCTAGCTAAGCTGAAAGAAAGCCTCGCCGACGTACAGATAATCAAAAAAGGGGAATACAGCTATTTTATCCACCCGCTGGCAGACGGAATTCCGAACATAAGCGCGGAGCTGTTAAATGAAGTTGCAGATGAAATTGTGAAAAAAATGCCTTCGTGCAGCCTGATACTCTCTCCGGAGGCCATGGGTATCCCGCTTGCCACGGCAGTGTCTATGAAGACATCAATTCCTTACAGCATAATCAGGAAGAGGTCTTACGGTATTCCGGGAGAGCTCTGCATAAAACAGTGTACTGGTTATTCTCAAAGCATGATGTATATCAACGGAGCTTCAAGCGGAGATGATGTTGTAGTTATTGATGATATAATCTCTACCGGCGGGACAATGCGTGCAATAATTCCTGTTTTAAAATCAATCGGGGTCCAGGTAAAAGGCGTCATAGTCTTATTCAATAAAAATCGGGGTGCAGAGAAAGCTTCGCAGGATCTCGGCATCAGCATTGACAGTCTTGTGAATGTTGAGGTTGTGGATGACAAAATAAGTTTCTCAATCCAGCAATAATCTTAAAAATTTCAATATTATACGGCAGACTGTGTCTAAAATATCTCTAGAAAAAGTAACTGCGGATAAGATTGAAGAACTGTCTTCCATAGCCTATCAGGTCTGGAGAGAATGCTTTCCAGGAATGATCTCCAGTGAGCAGATTGAATATATGCTGGAGAAGTTTCAGTCTGTAAAAGCGATAACCGAACAGATGCAGAATGGCTATGAGTACTATTTCCTAGTCTATGAGGGGGAAACTGCTGGTTACGCTGGCATAAGGAAAGACGCAGGTGGAATATTCCTCAGTAAGATTTATGTGATTGACAGGTTCCGCGGTAAAGGAATAGCTTCCGAGGCAGTCAGCAGAATTGCGGAAATCGGGAAGCCGATCACATTGACAGTAAACCGTGGCAATTTCCGTGCCATCAATGCATATGAAAAAATGGGATTTGTTAAAATCAGAGAACAAAAGGCGGATATCGGCAGCGGATTCATCATGGATGACTATGTCATGCAGCTGAACTGATTGCTGAAATTGAATTTTAGACACATTTTATTAATACACATCTGTGCATGAAAGCCAAGAATGGGTAAAAAGTCTCAGATTGTCTTATCGAACGGTGTCGAAGTTTCAGGAGCCAGCAGATATCTTTTCGACGCTCAATTTTTTGAATCTGAGGGAACGCACTGCATTTCCCACGCACATTCAGACCATCTGCCAAGAAAAATCAGCAAAGGGGAGGCAGTATGTTCGGAAACAACTCTGAGGTGCATCAATGAATGCACTAAGCACAAAATTTCACTAAAATCTGATTCTAATCTTGAGATGTTTAATGCCGGTCACATGGCAGGGTCATCCATGTTCAGGCTGAACATTGACGGTGAAACAATATTGTACACAGGTGATTTTTCTACAAAAGACAGGTTTGGAGTCGAGGGAGCCAAACCGCATAAAACTGATATTTTGATCATGGAATCCACATTCGGAAAGCCGGAATATGTTTTTCCTCCCCAGGAAGAAATGGGGGCAGTCATACATGACTGGGTGGAGGACAATCTTGCTCAGGACAAATCAGTGGCGCTTTACTCGTATCCCTTTGGTAAATCACAGGACCTTTTGAGAATATTATCGGATCTGGATCCTCTGCTTGACGATTCAGTCTCCAAGGCAACTTCTTCTGCTTGTCCGGAACTGTCATTCAGAAAGTACTCTGAAGAAGAAAATCTGCAGGAACCATTTGTATTAATTTCTAGACCTTACTCTAGAAAGAAATCAATGGAAGCCCCTTGGAGGAGGCCCAATATGCAGACTGCAGCTGTTTCAGGCTGGGCTGTAAATCCTTCTTACAAATATATGGCAGGAGTCAACGAAGCATTTCCTCTTTCAGACCATGCAGGCTTTGACGAGCTGATTAAGTTTGCAGAGGGCTGCAAGCCTTCGCTGGTGCTGACCCATCACGGATTTGCCACAGAGCTCGCAATGGAAATCCGCAACAGGCTGGGAATAGACGCCCGTCCGCTGGTCAGGGGGCAGTGCAGCATATTTGACTTCTGATTACTGCAGTTCCCACAGTCCCTTGTCTTCTTTGACTTTTCCCACGCACTCTAAGTCGTGCAGGGTTTTAGAGATCAGCTTATCAGACGGTTCTATCTGGAACTGGTCTGCAAAAGCACTCTGGATGTCTTTCTTGTTTTTCGGTTCATACAGAGTCTTAGGCAGAATACTTCTCATGTCTTCATGCACATTCCAGGGGAATATAAACCACGTCCAGTCTTTTCCAGAAATATTGTAAGAATATACATCTGGTACATATTCAGAGTGTTCGATATGTATCAGAGCGGCGCTCATGACTTCTGCAGGTTTTTTCTGTCTAATATGATCCACAGCCAGCTTCAGAGATGCACCGGTATCAGTTATGTCGTCAATAACCAGAACTTTTTCTCCTGAGACGTCAGTTATCAGTTCCTGGGTAAGCAGAGCATTTCCATCCGGATTGGCCGTAACTCCCCAATGCTCTGTTTTTACTGCATACAGCTTTTTTACAAGAAGTTCATCACAGAGAATCCTGGCCGGCACCCATCCACCGCGGGTCAAACCGACGATTACTTCGGGTTTGTAGTCTGCCTCTCTGACTTTATCAGCCACATCAGCGCACCATTCGGTAATTTCATCATACGTTACCAGTTTGCATTTAAAGCTCTCAACGTCTGCCATATATGTCCCTGCTTTATTGAATATGTACAATATTATCTTTTACACTTGTTCTCTCCTTCAGACATTATAAACCTGAAAAAATCCAGAGATCTGCTCATGCAGATATTCAAATGAGCTTCTACATCTCCCTTTCCGGTAAGACCGGCAGCCCCAGCATGCCCTCCGCCTACTCCGTTGGTTTCATCAGTGACATCATTGAGAATTTTGCCCAGGTGGAATCCTTTCTGAACCAGATCCTGTTTGGCTCTGGCACTTATCCTGAATTCATCTTTTCTTTGAGAACCTACAAACGCCACATCTGCCCCTACATTAATCATGGCTTTGCAGACAGAACCTTCATGAGAACTTCTCTGCGATACGGCGGCTATGTAATCTCCGATTCTCTCAAACTTCATATTCTGCACTCCTTTCAGCTGGGATACGCGTTCAGAAACATCCTGCTTAAGGTCTGTGAGGCTGATAACATCTTTCATCTCAATTTTAGCTTCATCCAGCAGATCTGCGAAGCTTCTCATCATCATCGAATCAGCAAATTTGAAATGTCCGCTGTCCGTCACCATTCCCGCCGCAAGTGCCAGGCCTGTTTTTTCATCTATTTTAAAATCAACATGTTTAAGAATATCTATGATAACCTCAGCGCAGCTTTTTCTGTTTTCATCACAGAGCGACAAACATTCGTTCCAGTCTCCGCTGACTGCATGATGATCAATTGCTACACACTCGATTTCGGACAGGTCAGCGCTTACCTGATCCCGTGAAGAACAATCCACTATGACTGCGTAATCATATTCTGCAATGTCTGGATTATCAATAACTTCTATCGAAAGCTTGTCAGCAACCGCTTTGGCCACTCTGTCCATTCCTCCAGGCGCTCCTACGTATGCATCTGGAAAACATTGTGAAATGGCATAAGCAGATCCTAGGGCATCAGGGTCTGCATTGCCATGCATCAAAACTATTTTTTTACCGCTGCTGAGTTTTGTAGCAATCTTATCAATCATCAATAGAAGTATGCTAAACGGATATTATTACTTATTTAACTAAAAAACATATAAATGCTCCCGGAGGAGCGTAAAAGATTTACTGACTGTCTAATGGAAGACCAGTTGAGATCGCTTTATTGATCTGTTCTTGCATGGTCTGGTATTTTTCCCTCAGGGCTTTTTCCTGCCTCTCTACGCCTTTTAGGCGGATCTCAAGGGTTTCTTTGCTTTCTTCCAGATCTTTGAGAACTGATTCCTTCCCGTCTGCTTTGATCATCAGGGAACCGGCGCTCTTATAGATTACTGCATCCTGAGGAGCTTTGCCCAGCTCTTCAACGGTGCGTGTCATCTCTCTAACCTGTGCATCCATCTGAAGTTTTTGCGTAAGTACTGCCTGCAACTGCTGTTGAAGTTGCTGGAATTGTGCAATCTGATTCTGAACTTGTGGGCTTACACTGTCCATATTAGTCACCTGCTATTTTTGCGATATCTTCTGAAACCGCTATCCATCTTAAGTATGAGTTAAGGGCTGCCCTCAACGCACCGATGTCTGCTGTATCAATGCTTAATGTGATTCCCCCACTCTCACGAGATATCTCTACGTGCGTTCTTGGGACTTCTCTTCCTATCTCTGGAAAGAGGGCAGACCAAACTGCTGCTTCATGCGGGGTGTCTAAATGAAGGACTGCCTTCGGCAATCCCATTCACCTAGCCTTTACAACCTTCTTTACGTTCGGTCTTTCCTTATAAAAGATTTTGGAACCGCATTTTTCGCATTGAATCCCAACTGCGTTGATGTTGGAGCGAATAGGTTCGTTACATTTCCCGCATTTGTACATGTTCACTCACCGTTCTTCTCTACGTCAACTTGACTAGCTTTAGCGAGTGTTGCTCCAGAAGTATCCTTCTTGGACAACGGAGAGTATGCACTTGCAGTGAATTTAGCAGAGCATTTGGAACATTCCCAAACACCGCTGCTGACTCTTTTCACATTGTTCCTGTGGCATACTGGACACTCGTGTTTTGCACGCCTAACCTTCATGATGTCACGGGTACGGTTCCTTACGACTACACCGTAGCGGGTACCGAAACTTCCCGAACTTCCTACCTTTTCAGTGGACTTGGACGACATTATTCTCACCCAATGAGTTTTCTGAGTTCTTTGCTTATGCAAAGAGATGAATCGATCACTTGCTTAACTTCTTCTAGCGTGAATGCACCAGAAAGACCTTTCTGCATAGCCCTTATGTCGCCGTTTTCATCAGTGGTGACTGTAAGGCGTGCATCTGCGACCTTTTCTTCGTCGAGAGTCGGGTCAAACAATATAGAGTTTTCTATTTTTACTGCAGTAGTCTGAATTGGCAGATGCTTAATTGGCAGTGGATAATCTTCGCCTTTTTCACGTTCTGCAGCCGGGACAATTGTTGTAGACAGGGCAGCCGCTGCAGCTAAGAAACACGCATCAAACAGGTTTCCGTCGTAGTCGAGGACGTATATGTCTAAGAAATTAATCCAGACTTCTTCACCTTCAGCTATGCACAGCTTCTGGAGGTCAATCATTTCGCTCTCCCTTATACCGCGATCAACTACACGTGCTAATTCGATGGCACCTGCATCTGGCGGTCCGGCTTCAAAGTCTGGAGAAGCCATCGGTATAAGTTCTGTGTTGGTGGTAAGAACTCCGCGGTCTGGTGTATCCGGGAAAGGGGTTCCCACGTCCATTTTGATTCCAGCAAGCACTTCAGTCTTTCCGAGTTTTACTCTGGCTGATCCCTGTGCGCTTTCGATGCAGTTGGTCTCAATCTGAATATCTCTGTATTCTTTTGCTTCTCTTCCATCGACCCTGCGTCCCATCTGAAGGAGTTTGTTGATGTATTCTCTTTTGATTTCTGCTATTCCTTCAGACATCACTCATCACCTTCTTCGCTTGATTCTTCATCAGCCGCAGGTTCCGGTTCCTCTGCATCTTCAGACTGGATTGAATACTTGCGTTTGAGAGCATCTTTCTGAATCTCGTAAACTTTTTCGCATGCTTTCTTGCCGTATTCCAGCGCAGTGTTGAATTCATCCATTGTCATATGGCCGTCCATCTGCATCAAGAGGACTTCTCCGGTTCTGGGAATCATGGCGATCGGCAGATCAGCATTTCCAAAATTATCTTCTTCTTTGTTAAGATCAAGAACTATATGGCCGTCGGCTTTGCCGATTGCCACTGCAGGAACAAGATCTTTCATGGGGATGCCTGCGTCAGCCAGTGCTACCGATGCAGCCGTCAGGCCTGCACATCTGGTACCGGCGTTAGCCTGCAGCACCTCAATATATACGTCAATAGATGCACGCGGGTAATTCTCTGTGAAGATCACATACTCAAGAGCTTCAGATATGATTTTTGAAATTTCAATGGATCTTCTGTCTGGGCCAGGTCTCTTCCTGTCAGATACTGAAAAAGAGAGCATGTTGTATTTGCACTGCACAATTGCTTTTGTGGGATTCTGCATGTGCCTTGGGTGACATTCTCTTGGACCATAGACAGCGCACAACACTTTGTTTTTACCCCATTCAAGATATGCAGATCCGTCTGCATTGTTCAATACGCCAGCTTCAATTCTTAAAGGACGCATTTCTTCTGCAGTCCTTCCATCAATTCTAATTCCATCTTTATTAACTAATTCAATATCAGTTGTCATTCCGGACATTGTTACACCTCACTCTGATTCTTGTACTGGTTGGGCTACAGACTCTAAATACGCTTTCACTCTATCAGTAAGTCCAGAAGAGTGGGCTGCTTCATCAATCATCTTTATTGCGTGGTACGCATAGCCGATATTCTCTGTCTCCCCATCGAGCCAGATTCGTCCGTTTTGTCCAACAAAAACTCTGCAGTTTGTATATCCTTTAATCAACTGAATCATCGAACCACTTTTTCCGATGACTCTCGGGACTTTGTGGGGAGCGATTTCAACAATTTCTCCTCCCTGAAGTTTTCTCAGTCCCTGTTCTTTCATGGTAACCTGAACTTTCATTGTCTCATCGACCATGAGGATCTTTACTAGCAGAGCGTCGCCGATTTTCATATAACGGGAAGTATCCCCGAATTCAACTCTCCACGGCACCTCGTTAACATGCAACGGTGCTGGATACGGTGAATTTATTTCGATCAGCCAGTTTGAAGGACCAACGTCTTCTACAATTCCTATTACATTGTCCCCTACGTTAGGGATATATCTGCCACTCAGGGGAACAACATTAATATAATTTGATTTGACTGTTTTAAATCCCATTATTGCAGAATAGATATTCCCATCAGAAACATAAGTGCCAGCACCGGCCTTGAGCTTTTCTCCTTCGAGCAGCTCTCCGGGCATAACAACCTGACGGGATGGTTTTGAAAATTCTTCACTCATTTTTAATCTCCTAATAATCACGGTATTTATTATAGTATATTAAAATAGTCTTAGAACCCAGCTTTCATTATTTTGGTTTCTACGTCTCCTTTAGTTCTTTCTGCCAGGGTTGCAAGAAAATCATCTCTGAGACCTGCGGGCAATTCGACAACTCCTATCCATCCGCCGTGGGAAGACCACTCTTCTTTTATTATCTTCCCACTCTGAGTTATACAATCATAACATTTCCCGTAGTTCTCACCAGACAGCTTGATGGCTATCTTGACTTTATCAAATTTAATAGGTATCAACGGACGAAGTGCTTTGAGTACCATTTCGACCTGAGAATCCACAGATTTAAACGGATCAATGTGCACTTTAGCTTCTTCCATAGCTAATTCAATCCGAGCAGGGGGATGTGGAGCCTGAGTCTGAGGATTTATCGCATTCATTGCTATCACGGCGATAACTCTTCTTTTCTTGGCTTCCTGCATCTCTCTTTTTTGCTCAGTAGTCAACTGGACTTCGCCTTTGAGGATAATTGTTTTTGCTACCTCTAAAGGGTCAGAAGTCCCAAAAACTTCCATAATCTTCTTTTCTTCAGCTCTTGTGCCTTTCCTTGCATTGCGAAAGATCTCTTCTATTACAATATATTCAGATAAATCGACATCTTTTCCGTCTCTGATCAGACGCACGACTTTTGGGTCTATGAGGGCCTCGAAAGTTTCCCCATGAGACTCTAGTCTAGCAATTATGGCCTCGTCTATATCAACCATTTAAATCCGAGCCTACTCGCTGTTAGCCTTTTCTACCAAAGTTTCCACTTCGGCATCGTTAAGGCGTCTGAAATTTTTACCTTCACAGACGATTCCTATTTCAACAGACTTAGGGTTTAATTTCTCTTCTTCTGTAGCCTTTTTCAAAGCGAGCAGTCCAAGAACAATTGCATCATCCTGTTCCATGTCTTCTTCGTATTTTTCTTCAAAGAAATCCATGACCACAGCACGACCTGCACCGATTGCACCTGCTTTATATGAGACCAGAGCACCGGATGGGTCTGTTTCAAACAAGTGTATTCCTTGATCGTCAACACCTGCAATGAGAAGGGCAGTTCCAAACGGACGGGCACCGCCATACTGTGTAAAATTCTGTTTATAGTCGCAGATCTTCTTAACGAGCATCTCTACGCTTATATCTTCATCATAGGTGATTCTGTTGACTTGGGCTGTTACTCTAGCCTGATCTACAAGAACACGAGCGTCGGCAACAAGCCCAGATGTAGCACATCCAATGTGGCCGTCTATTTGAAAGATCTTTTCAATAGATTTGGGCTCCATAAGTCTGCTAGCAATGCGCTTGTCTACAATCAGCACTACACCATTCTTGAACTTAAGCCCAACTGTCGTTGTTCCTCTCTTGACTGCTTCCCTGGCATATTCAACCTGGAATAGTCTTCCATCAGGCGAGAATACAGTTATGGCCCTATCATACGCCATCTGTCCTGCTTGCATTACATCACTCCTAACTACGAAACTTCATTAAAGCACTACTCTAATATATATCTTAGTTTTGGTGTTTTACCTCTGGCCCGCCGCTTAGTATCTTTTTTCACCGGGTTTAAAGTAGTGCTCCCTGATTGTGAGCAGCGTACCTGAAGTTAAAAGAGTTTTAAAGTTCTCATTATTCATCAGAGCCCTTGCCTTATCTACATTTGTGCCGTTTACTCTGACAATTCCTCTGTTTCCGTTGAATTGGATAATCTTCGGTACAGAGATTCCCGCATTCTCAAAACAAGAACGCAGCGAACAGAGCAGCTGGTCATCGCTTATTGTTTTGGTTGTTTCGAAGGCTATGTAGCGTCTCCGTCCTCTTTTTGACTTTACTACCATCTGCGGATAGCTATTTTATCAAGGAATATGTAATTTTGCAATCCGCCGAGAAAAAGGCGCATGAAAAGCAACACTATGTCGTGCTGATTCTACTATATAATATGGAATTTTATTCCACGGCTGCGTTTATCCCATTTTTTGAACGAGAACCGGCTATTTTATTGCGGTAAACACGGCATATCAACAAAATGGTCGATTTAACAATTATAATACCTTCGAAAATCGTATAACTTTAGGGGATTGCAAACGCCCCCCGTAATGTGTCGGGATCACTTATAAAACTAAGCTCGATATGTTAATATACAGTAATCTCTTTCCAGAAACACTAGTCGTACTATAATTGCTGTATGCTGCAATGGCATGCATCTGTGTATAAGATTACGTCATCGGGGCTGTGCTTCGGTTAGGCAAGTTAAACTGAACATTGTCCCGGAAAGGAGGCAACATGTTCGGGCGAGAAGCTAGGTGTTCTAATGGGAATGACTATCCCTTTATTCCAAAACACCTCGTCGATCTGAACATTGAATTATTTTACGAGCTAAATCCTAGAGGAGGAGCATAAATGGCAGACAAAATGGGTGCAGTTTTAGTCGTCGGAGGAGGTATTTCCGGCGTACAGACAGCATTGGATCTCGCAGAGTCGGGATTCAAGGTATACCTTGTAGAAAATAAGCCAAGCATCGGTGGAGTAATGAGCCAGCTGGACAAGACGTTCCCAACGAACGACTGTTCAATGTGTATTCTATCACCAAAGCTTGTGGAAGCTTCCAGACATCCAATGATCACACTGATGACATTAACAGATGTCTTGTCAGTTGAGGGCGAAGCCCCTAACTTTAAAGTCAAAGTCGTTCACAACCCAAGATATGTTGATTTCGACAAGTGCGTTGGTTGCGGAATTTGCGCTGAGAAATGTCCCGTAAAAGTTCCAAACGAATACGATGTAGGACTCATGATCCGCAAAGCAATCTACATTCCATTCGCTCAGGCTGTACCACTTAAATACTCAATTGACGCAACAAAGTGTCTAAAACTCAACAAAGACCGCTGCGGTCTCTGCGAGAAGAATTGTCCCGCAGGAGCCATCAAATACGATGACAAACCAGTAGAAGAAGAGCTCGACGTGGGAGCCATTATTTTAGCACCTGGTTTCAATGTATTCGATGCTAAATTAAAGAAAGAATATGGATATGGAATCTATCAAAACGTTTTAACTTCATTAGAGTTTGAGAGATTCCTGAGTGCAACTGGTCCATACGGAGGGCATGTTGTCAGGCCATCTGATCAGCAGACTCCAAAGAAAGTAGCGTGGATTCAGTGTGTAGGATCAAGAGATGAAAAAACAGGCAACACATATTGTTCATCCGTTTGTTGTATGTATGCAATGAAACAAGCCATCATTGCTGGTGAACACACAGCTGGTCTGAAACCGACAATATTCTTCATGGATATCCGTGCCTTTGGTAAGGAATTCGAAGACTACAAAGTCCGTGCACAGAATGAATACGGAATTCAGATGCACCGTGCATCAAGGGTTGCTAACATCATTGAAGATCCAGAAACAAAGAATCTCATTCTCCGCTACTCTGATCCTTCAACAAACGAAGTATCTGAGGAAGAGTTTGATATGGTTGTTCTCTCTGTAGGACTTCAGCCCCCAGTTGGCGCCACATCATTAAGCAAGATATTCAATATAGATCTCAACAGCTATGGGTTCGCCGGAACATCAACATACAGCCCCCTGAGCTCCAGCCGTGATGGTATCTTTGTAACCGGTGCTTTCGCAGCTCCAAAAGATATCCCGACATCTGTAGCAGAGGCATCCGGTGCAGCAGCTAAAGCAGGTGCTTACATCGCTGACAAGAGAGGAGTCCTCGAAGAGAGTGCAATACAGGAAATTGATGTCGAAGGACAGGAACCAAGAATTGGTGTACTTGTATGCGACTGTGGTATCAACATCGCCGGTACAATCGACGTTCCAGGGGTAGTTGAGTATGCAAAGAGCCTGAAGAATGTCGAATATGCAGAAGAAGGAAAATACGCCTGCTCTGCTGACTGTCAGGAAAGAATCAAAGACTTAATTAAAGAACACAATCTCAACAGGTTTGTAGTTGCTTCATGCACACCCCGTACTCATGAGCCTCTTTTCCAGAGCACAATCAAAGAAGCCGGACTTAACCCGTATCTCTTTGAAATGGCAAACATCAGAGACCAGTGTTCCTGGATTCACATGAATGAACCTGAAAAAGCTACCAAGAAAGCAAAAGACCTTGTTCGTATGGCTGTTGCTAAATCAAGACTTCTTGAGCCTCTCTATGAGAGCAAGCTTCCAGTCACCCACTCTGCTGTAGTAGTCGGAGGAGGAATTTCTGGTATGACAGCTGCTCTGGACATTGCAGCCCAGGGATTCAAAGTTGACATCATCGAAAGGACTGGCGCACTGGGAGGAAATGCAGCTAAAATCCACCACGAAGAAGACGGCAAGAAGATCAGCACTTTTGCAAAAGAGCTTGCTGACAAAGTCAGCGCTGACAAGAACATCACAGTTCACTTAAACACTGAAGTTCAGGATGTCGGCGGTTTCGTTGGTAATTTCAAGATCCAGACAAGCCAGGGAGAAATTGAGACCGGTAGCGTTGTAGTGGCCGTGGGTGCAGAGGAATACAAGCCGACAGAATACCTGTACGGACAGAACAGCAACGTCGTAACTCAGTTAGAACTAGAAGCCAAGATGGAAAGCGGAGACGTCCCAGCAAAGAGGATCGCCATGATCCAGTGTGTTGGATCCCGTAACACCGATGCTCCATACTGCAGCAGGGTCTGTTGCGCTAATGCAATCAAGAATGCAATCAGTCTCAAGAAAGCCGATCCTTCAAAAGACATCTATGTCTTCCATAAAGATATCAGAACATACGGATTCCGCGAGGACCTTTACAAAGAAGCAGGCAGCCTTGGAGTCAAATTCATCCGTGTACCTGAGGACAAACCACCAGTGGTCTCACAGGATGGATCTGCATTAACACTTACTGCTTTTGATACGATCCTCGGCGACGACATCACAATCCGCCCGGACATGGTTGTCTTAAGCACAGGTATCCGCCCGCACGCTGACAACGAAGAGCTGGCAAAGATGCTCAAAGTACCTCTCAGCAAGGACAAATACTTCTTAGAGGCACACATGAAACTCCGTCCAGTAGACTTTGCTACAAATGGTGTTTACCTTGCTGGTCTTGCTCACTGGCCTAAATTCTCAGATGAGTCAATGGCACAGGCATCCGGTGCGGCCGCACGTGCTATCACCATCATCTCCAAACCCGAGCTCAAGAGCGAAGGTGTAATTGCAGCTGTCAACGACGATGCATGCGATGGATGTGCAATCTGCGAACCGGTTTGCGAATACAAAGCAATCACCATTGTCGTTGATCCAAAAGATGCAGAGAAAAAGAAAGCTGTCGTCAACGAAGGTCTGTGCAAAGGATGCGGTTGCTGTGTAGCAGCTTGCCCGTCTGGTGCCATGGAACAGCGTGGATTCAAAAACCAGCAGATTATCGCTGCAATCGATGCTGCACTTGAGGAGTGTGACTGAACATGACTACATCAGAAATGGCAACAACTTCCAGCGAAACATTCGAACCCAAGATCATTGCATTCTGTTGCAACTGGTGCTCTTACGCCGGAGCAGATCTGGCAGGAGTATCCAGGCTTCAGATGCCTACAAACTTCTTAGTTATCAGAGCCATGTGCTCTGCTAGGGTTGATCCTGAACACGTTCTCCGTGCCTTCTCAAAAGGCGCCGATGGAGTACTTGTTTTAGGCTGCCACCCCGCCGATTGTCACTATATCGGGGGAAATTATAGAACCAGGAGAAGAATTGCACTACTCAAGATGCTGCTTGAGCAGTATGGTTTAGATCCTGAGCGTCTCCACCTTGAGTGGGTTTCCGCCTCTGAAGGAACAAGGTTCCAGGCGACAATCAAAGAATTCACAGAGAAAATGAGACAGCTAGGACCCAGTCCGCTTAGGGGTGCAGATAAAGATCCAAACCGCGAAGCTGCAGGATACTAAACAGGAGGGTAAAAATTATGGCAAAAGTAAAGATAGCACAGTATTGGGGAGCCGGATGCGGAGGCTGTGACGTCGCCCTTCTGGATATCGACGAAAAGATTCTAGGCGTTGCTGAGATGGCAGACATTGCCTTCTGGCCCATCGCTGTAGATACAAAGCTCAAAGATGTAGAGGCTATGCCCGATAAGAGCATCACAGTTACACTCTACAACGGAGCTATCAGAAACAGCGAAAACGAGCATGTTGCAAAGCTTCTCAGGCAGAAGTCTTTGATTATGGTCTCTTTTGGATCCTGCGCATGCTTCGGTGGAATACCTGGTCTCGCAAACGTGACCAACAAGAAAGACCTGACCGACTATGTATATGGAAAGACCTTTTCCAGCGTCAACCCCGACAACGTCAGGCCTCAGTCTCACTACCAAGCTCCAGAAGGAGAGCTGGAATTACCAGTGTTATACGACACAGTTCTCACTCTCGACGACGTAGTGGATGTAGACTACTACATGCCCGGATGCCCGCCAACTACAGAATTAATCAATCTATTCTTAGATGTGGTTGAAAAGCATGTAAAAGAAGGAGCAGAACTTCCTCCAAAAGGAACAGTCATTGCTTCTCAGAAAACACTATGTGACGAATGCAAGAGGAAGAAAGACGTCACAACAATCGATGGCGTTCACTTACCACATGAGATCACCATCGATCCTGAAAAGTGCATGCTAGAACAGGGTGTAATTTGTCTCGGACCTGCAACAAGGGCAGGCTGCGGAGCAAAGTGCCTGGACGCCAACCAGCCATGCCGTGGCTGCATGGGTCCGACAGCATCCGTTATGGATCAGGGCGGATCAATGTTAAGCGCCTTAGCTTCAATCTTCAGAACTGCTGACAACGAAACACAGCTGTCTGAAGATGAAATTCTGAAGCTGATGACGCAGATCAAAGATCCTCTCGGAACATTCTATGCATTCACAATGCCTGTTTCAATCATTAAGAGGAAAGTCCAAGAAAAAAATGCGGGGGTTAAGCAATGAGCGGTCCCAAAGTCTTCGAAGAAACTCACAAATCTGAGTCCAAGAGAATTACAATCGATCCAATCACAAGGTTAGAGGGTCACGGAAAAATCGAGATCTTCTTAAATGATGAAGGAAACGTTGCCCAGGCATACTGGCAGGTTCCTGAACTTCGTGGATTCGAGAAATTCTGCATTGGCAGATCTGTAGATGAATTAAACAAAATCACACCTCGTCTCTGCGGTGTATGCCCTGGTGCTCACCACCTCGCTTCAACAAAAGCTCTTGACGGCGTATACAACACTGAACCTACAGAAACCGGAAAGAAACTGAGAGAACTGTTCTACGCAGCTCACTACGTACACAGCCACATCGCTCACTTCTATGCCCTGGCTGCAGCTGACTTCGTTCTCGGACCAGCTGCTCCTGCAGAGCAGAGAAACATTCTCGGTGTAGTTGACGCAGTAGGTGTAGAGATCGGAGGAGAAGTTATCAAACACCGTTCCTACGCTCAGAAAGTCCAGGAAATCCTGGGTGGAAAAGCCACACACCCGGTGTGCGGTGTTCCGGGCGGTATGAGCAAGCCTCTATCTGAGGATGACAGGGTAAAGATTGAGGGATGGGCAAAATCCACCGTGGACTTTGCTAAATTCACGCTCAACCTCTTTAATGACTTGGTCCTCAAGAATCAGCAGTACCTTGACATTATTGCAAGTCAGGATATCTACTATAATGAGACCTATTACATGGGCCTTGTAGACAAAAACAACAAGATCAACTTCTACGATGGTACACTCCGTGTAGTCGATCAGAAAGGAAATGAAAAATTCAAGTTCCATCCAAACGACTACCTGGATTACATCGGAGAGCATGTTGAACCATGGTCGTACGAGAAATTCTGCTTCATGAAGAAAGTAGGCTGGAACGGCTTCACCGACGGACCAGAGAGCGGTATTTACAGATGCGCACCTCTCGCTAGGCTTAACGCATCTACTGGTTTCACAACCCCACTTGCTCAGCAGGCTTATGAAGGCATGTTTGGAACCTTTAGGGACCTTGGTGTTGAGGGACCTGTCCACAACACAATGGCATACCACTGGGCCAGAGTAATTGAGCTTATGCACGCTGCAGAATTACTCCTTGACCTCGCACAGGATCCAACCATCACCAACAAAGACATTAAAGCCCCAGCAGGCGAACCTGGCGAAGGTATTGGATGTATCGAAGCACCTCGTGGTGTACTTATCCACCACTATGTTGCTGATGAAGAGGGAATTACAACTGATGTAAACCTCGTAGTTGGTACAACAAACAACAACGCTCCAATCAACCTGTCAGTCAGAAAAGCTGCAAAAGCTTTAATCAAGAACTGGGAAGTCTCTCCAGGTCTGCTCAACATGGTTGAGATGGCTTACCGTGCCTATGATCCATGCAACTCCTGCGCTACACACAGCTTACCAGGCAAAATGCCTATCAAAGCTGTTGTCAGGAACCCTGATGGATCCGTCTACCAGGAAATTCAGAACTTCTGAAGATCTTGAAACGACAAAACAAAACCCCTTCCCTTTACCTTTTTTTGGCTAAGTTCTCTCTTTTAGATTTAATACTATTTAATAAAATAATGCGATAGTGGAATGTATTTTTAAATTTAATAAATAACTAATTTAGTATTTATGACTCTCAGGTTTAGGCTGAGTACGGATTCTTCTGGGCTGCTGGATTCTTAGAGATTCAACAGTTCCTAAATAAATACCATCTGGAAGATAAATTTCAGCATTATCAATATCGGCCATTCCTTCTGAAAAGAGCGGTCCAAGCAGTTTGCCTTTGTCTATATTCACCGGGCTCCCTCCCAATGAGCGGTTGAATGCCGGCATCATGATGACTTCTTCAGGAATTTCTACATACTTCTGATACGCACCCTCTTTCATTCTGAATTTTACCCAGCACGGTTCTTTACTTACATTTCCTAAAGAATCTATCAATGCCACGGAAGGATGATTATGTGCAATAATCAAAGTCTTGCGGGACATTACTTCTGCAGATGGCCATGTGTGGCCATGGGCAAAACCAACGTCACCTAATGTAAAACCGGTTGAAGGATGAACATTAACTCCTTCTGGTAAAAATTCTTCAATATTTGTATCGTGATTCCCTCTTACTAAATCCACTGTCCCGTAGTGGTGCAGCATCTTTCTGAAAAACGGCGGAAGCTCGCGGTACTCCTGTCTGGTAGATCCAGGGACTTTATTTTTAACATCACCGACAATTATGAGTCTTTCTTTTCCTTCACTTAAATGAGCTAATTCTCTTTCCATCCTGTTTGTTTGAGAAGGAACGTGTACTCCCTTAGCATTATATTCCGATTCAAGACCAATATGCAGATCTCCCACGCAGATGGCCTTAAACTCTTCAATTTCTAAGACCAAATGATCAACAATCGGAACGGCTGATGTCATTAATTCCACACAGGAGGTAATAAGAAAAAAAGATTGGGGTTAGAACATCAGATTCTGCGGAGATATCTGCGCAGAACTTCTGGGATCTTGTCTATGACATCCGTAGCTGTAAACCCATACTCAAGAGATTCAAACGCCATGTCTCCGGCAGCCCCGTTGGTAAATGCTGCAATTCTGGCGGCGTTAAATGGAGAAATTTCTTTGGAAAGCATGGCAACAGCTTCTCCGGCAAGAACATCTCCGGTGCCTCCAACACTCATCCTTGAATTCCCAGTGCGGTTGATCTTTGTCCATTTTCCATTGGTAATGATGTCTTCCTTTCCCTTTACGATTAAAACACATCCGAGCTCTGTTGCCGCAGCAACCGCTGCCTCTCGAGACACATTCTCATCTGTCAGAACCTTAAACTCTCTGGCATGTGGAGTGAGAATGCACTCTTTACCGTTGAGTATTGAAAGGTCGGCTGAAATGGCTGTGATGGCATCGGCATCAATCACCATCGGTTTGCTGCATTTTGTAATAATCATCCTCACAGCTTCCTGTGTTCTCTCGTCTTTGCCCAGTCCGGGCCCTATCAGAACAGCGTCAACGCTTTCTGCGATCTCCATGACCTTTTCCACGTCTTCAGGACACAAAACCTCCTGAGACAGTCTATGAACTATCAAATCTGGAGAATATGAGGCAATTGGAATGTAAGATGCATCAGGAGTAGCGATGTGTACCAAATCAGCTCCGATTCTCAAGGCACCCATTCCTGCCAAGGCTGGAGCCCCTGTATACGGGCCGCCACCAATTATCAACACCTTGCCGTTTTCTCCTTTGTGAGAGTCTGGACGGTTCTTTGGATAGTATACAAACTCTCCTGGACCTACAGCATTGTACGCATCATGAGGAATCCCTATGTCCATGACTATTATCTCTCCTGAATTCTCAGGAGTCATTCCTTCTTTGACATCTGTAAATGTAATAGTATACTGTGGTTTGATGGCAATATCTGTTAAGAGGCCAGAAGGAACATCTATCGAAACAATCGTTGTATCTGCTGCATTTATCCTGTTAATTAATGTCCTATATGGTTCCCTGACTTCTGTGAGATTTCCAGTACCCAGCAGGGCATCAATAACGATATCAAAATTAGAAAAATTTGCACCTACTGATGAGAATGCTACATGCTTTATTCTTTCATATGCACGCTTTGCATTCTCTGTTCTGATTTCTGCAGGCGGACTGGCCAACAGTATTGTAACATCGCAGTATCTCAAAAGGTTCCTTGCAGCTACAAACCCGTCTCCCGCGTTATTTCCTACACCGCACACTATTGCAACCTTCTTTTCAGCTCCGAATTCTTTAACAATAGCTTCTGCGACGGCTTCACCGGCATTCTCCATCAATGAATCGATGGGTACACCCAGGTGTTCTGAATTTATATCAAGGACTCTTACTTCTCTGAATGGGAGCATAAAGGAGTATAGTCTTTGGGTGATTAATCTTTCGTTGACAAAACTTTGTACAATCTCTTCTTTCATTTGATCAAATGGCTGTTAAAATAAACCTTCTGGTGACATCTGAAAACGTGATTATTTCTAAACATGTATATTATCAGCAGAAAAGAAATATTCTTAAATATGGGCTAATTAATCAATCATTTGGATAAGTGATCCGTAATTGAGCGACTTAAAAAGGTTGGTACTTGATGTACTCAAGCCGCATAATCCGTCTATTATAGACGTGGCCCAGCAGTTAAGCGTACTTGATGGTATTTCCGGTGTAAATATTTCCATAAAGGAAGTTGATCAGGAAACTGAAACCGTGAAAATAACAATCAAGGGCAATTCTATCGACTATGATCTGGTCGAAGAAACTATAAGAGAAGTAGGTGCCGTGATCCACTCTGTGGATAACGTTTCAGCCGGTAAAGAACTGGTCGATGAGTTAGAAACTCAGGACTAAACACCATCTCATAACGCAGGTGTCTTTGCTTGTCTGACGAAGGATTTTTGCAGAACATGAAAACTGCTCTGCATGAACCAGAAACTGGCCCAACTCTGAGAAGGCTTTTCGTAAATACCATATTTGACAGTACATTCGTCATATTGGGTATTTTGATTGCCTCTGCGTTTTCCAGTCAACCAAACTACCACATTGTAGTGGCAACTATAGTGACGAGTAGCGTTGCTCTTGGGATTTCAACCGGAGTGAGTGTCTATGAAGCTGAGAATATGGAGCAGTCCATTAAAATGAAAGAGATGGAACGTGCCATGCTGACTTCATTGGACAACACGAAGCTCCATAGAATCTCAAAATCAACCACTTACTTGCTGGCTGCCGTGAACTTTTCAGCCCCTATCCTATCTGGTCTGGCGACACTGTCTCCTTTCCTGATTCTGGGTTCAGAGAGCATAAAAACTGCAGCATACATAAGCTTGGCAATCGCCATAGTGATACTGTTTGCTGTTGGAGCAATGATGGGAAGGTCTGGACAGCGCAATCCATGGGTACAGGGTGCCAGAATGGCCATTGCTGGTATTGGAGCGTTCATCATCTGTTATTGGATTGAATCGCTTATGTAAACTCCATAAACAGGGGGGATCAAACCCCCACATATTTTTATAAAGTTTCCTGTTAATCTTAGATGTATATTTATTACTCTAAATAAAATCCCATAGTAATGTATATCTGCAATGTACAACCACAGAGTATTTTATTATTGGATGACATTGAGTAGCAGCAGTATGGTATTTTGAGAGTGGTTGTATGAAATTTCTTGTGTTGACCGACATACACGGCAACGAAGATGTATCTTCGTGGGCGAACAGGATTGTCAAAGACAAAAGAGCGGATTTTATAGTAATTCTTGGAGACATCACCCAATTTGGGCCTAAGAGCTGGGCGGAGGAATTCCTATCTACATTTGAAGTTCCAGTTTTATCTGTAGCTGGGAACTGCGACCCTCCAGAGGAGATAATGGGGGCCATCAAAGAGAAAGCGATTCTCATGCATAAAAGGAAGATATTCATCAATGAGGTTCCTTTCATAGGTCTCGGCGGTTCTAACCCAACAATCTTCAACACTCCCTTCGAATTGAGCGAAGAAGATATAGGATCTTCATTAGATCCGCTGATGGAAATGAATGCTGTTCTCATTTTACACGCCCCGCCGATGGGTATAAATGACATGATACCCAGCGGAGCTCATGTGGGAAGCACTGCTATCAAATCTATAGTGGATGCATATCATCCTAGATTGGTTCTTTCAGGACATATTCATGAGGCCAGAGGAATGATTGAAGAAAATAAAACAATTTTTATAAATCCTGGTCCTGCCATGAATGGATACTCTGCAGTGATTACAATTGACGGAGACAAAACTGAAGCTGAGATGCTAGAGATAAAGTGATGATTGCATCGTAATCGGCATATATTGGTATGCCGTCACTCTTATCACACTGTTCAATCAAGGAGCAAAAATACCGAGATTGGAGATGAAAAATGTCAGAAACTAATAATATTGAGCCTGCTGAGGACAACCAGTCGGTTGATAACCCAGTAAAGGAAGATGTAAACAAAGAAGAATGCTATGCAGTACAGGCAGAATCAGAAGTCAAGGCTGAAGATGCAGCAGAACCGGTTCAGGTGGAAACCGTCGAAGCTGAGAAACCTGCTGAACTTTCGCAGGAAGCAGAAAATTCTGAACAAAAACCTGCAGAAGCAGCTGAAGAGTCCGCACAGGCAGCGATTGAAGAGCTTACTAAGCTGGCCGAGTCCGGAGATGCATCCGCACAGCTGAAGATGGGACGCAAATACTGGAAAGGAACAGAAATCGAAAAAGATGTGGAAAAAGCCATCAGGTTCTACACGCTTGCTGCAGAGCAGGACATAAGCGATGCTCAATATGAATTAGGCATGATTTATCTCAAAGGTACTGACGTGAAGCAGGACTATGAGAAAGCCAGAGATATGTTTCTAAAGTCTGCAGATCACAATCACATAATGGCTCAGTACAACCTTGGAATTCTTTACCAGAAAGGCAGAGGAGTAGAGCAGAATAATGAAGAAGCTGTGAAATGGTACACTCTAGCATCTAGGCGTGGTCATTCTCTGGCAATGAACAATCTTGGGCAGTTGTACATGCTCGGGCGTGGAGCAGAGCCGAATCCGACACAGGCTGTCAGGCTTTACCGCAAAGCAGCAGACAAGGGATGTCCCGGAGCATACTGCAATCTTGGGTGGGCATATCTTACTGGAACTGGCATAGATGAAGACTATGATAAAGCCGTAGAGTGCTTTACAAAAGGAGCAGAAAAAGGCAATCTGGAATGTAAAAATGCATTAATCGTCTTGGGAAGCGATGAATCTGCTAAAAAGGAAGCTGTGGACTGGTATATTAATGCTTCACGCAAATGGGGTGTGGAAGCTCAATACCGCTTGGCCTGGATGTATATGAACGGTAAGGGAGTTTACCGTAATCCCAGAGAAGCCATGAAACTTTACAGAAGAGCGGCGGAGAGAGGCCATGCTTGTTCTCAATATGCTCTTGCCATGATCGCTTTGGAAGATGTAGGCGTAGCCCAGAAGGACTCCAGAGTGCTTGAATGGATGATGGCAGCCGCATCACAGGGCCTTCCAGAAGCTCAGTACCGTTTGGGCTGGATGTATCAAAATAGAAAGGGAGTCAACAGGGACCTGAAGAAAGCTGCAGAATGGTATATGAAGGCTGCAGAAAAAGAATATCCGAAGGCAGAAAATGCCATCGCCCGTGCATATATGAGTGGATGGGGAGTCCCTCAGAGCGACGAAGAAGCCATTAGATGGTATAGAAAATCTGCTGACAGGGGAGACGCTGAAGCTCAGTACCGCATAGGAACAATGTATCTGAAAGGGCGCAGCGTAGAACGTGACCTGAAGAAAGCTGCAGAATGGTATATGAAAGCTGCAGAACAAGGTCATGAAAAAGCGATAGAAGCTATTGAAGGTGCGGAAGAGCTTTTAAAAGCGACCGAAAAACCCCAGGAAGAGTAAAGACGTTCACCAATGGCTTTGAGTATGATTCCTCCAAAGATCCTCAAAGCCCGGTTTTTAATTTTTAACCGGTTTTAATGTTTAAGCTCCAGACTGATTGTCTGTAAATAATTTTTTCAGTTTTGAGATTGCCCGTTCGATGTTATCTATGTTGCCGACTGTGCATTCATGTTTAAAGCCAAGCTCCTGGGCGAATTTTTCTGATAAATCCACATAGTGTTTCTTATCTCCTATTCCTGTATCTACATACAGGCATCTGGAATATGCATCAAAAATAATGTCTAGAAACATCTCTGGTGGAAAACCTTCATCCATCATTGCGTCAAGATGCATTTCTTTGATCAGACCGTCTTTGCCGTTTTCAGCCCATCCCGGACTGCTGAACCATGTACCCGGACAAATCTGTTTTTCTCTTTCGTACTCTTCAGGACCCAGAATAACTTCTATGCAGTCAGCCCCTTCCAGCATTACTGTAGGAACGTCTAATCCGTCTGTGAAGTTTTCTAAAGCCTGGCAGACAGCAAATCCCAAAAAGATGCCGTCCACATCGTCTTTTACTTTATCGATAGCCTCTAAGATCTTTGCTTTCATTTCATCTGGATAAACATGTATGCTGTATTCCAGGTACTCTTTCCGGACAAAGTCCGGGTCATCAGAGACCAGGTACTCGATTTCGTGCTTCAATATGTCGCATGCGACTATGCCTAGTTTCATGAAATGTGCATTGTATTATTGATAAAAAGATCATCTTTTAATCTCTCATATGAAGAGTCTTTTCTGCAGATAGATGAAATATCAGAAATATCGCCAGTTGCGCCTTCTTTTATTGAAATTATTGCAAAAAGAATCTGGCATTGAACAAACTTCAGCTCTTTTGAAATAACCCTTTCATAAAGTTTTAAATACAGGGGATATTTTAGCACCAGAGGATTAGTATGGCACTTTGGCAGGGAAAATCAAATCGTAAGCCAACAGGCGGTCGTCTTGTAAGGAACAGAAAAAAGCGCAGATTCGAAGTCGGTAGAGAACCTTTATTGACAAATCTGGGTGAAGAGAGCTTAAAGAAATATCGTACCCTTGGTGGCAATTCTAAAGTGAAAATGCTTAGCGCAGCATTCGCTAATGTCGTAGACCCTGCAACTAAGAAAGTAGTAAGGACAAAGATCGTAACTGTAAAAACAAATGCAGCTAACCCTAACTACGTTCAGCGTAACATTCTCAACCGTGGTGCAATTATCCAGACTGAAGCAGGACTTGCAAAAGTCACATCCAGACCTGGACAAGACGGAACAGTTAACGCCGTACTGATCTCAGAATAAACAAGATAGGGTCCTGTCACGGGGCCCATTCTGAGATCCTTAAAAGGCATCCTTTTTATACTTCTATTACAGTGAAGAATGCATGGCTTTTGATGCAGACAAAGCGTGGGTTCTTTGGCCAGAATACTTTGATAGCTCTAGATCTAGGTCTCAAGGTCGCAGAGTTCCCAAAGAATTAAGCATTCAGAACCCGCAAATGGAGAACATCATTAAAGCAGTTGATATGCTTCAGCTAGGCCACAAAACAGAAGAAGGAAAAAGTCATCCATCGGCATGGTGGAATAAACAGGGGCTTCTTCTAGTAGAGAATAACATGCCCAAAAATGAACTTTTGATTAAAGTGGCCCAGAAGTTGAAGAAGATCCAGAAAAACTGACTTCTCATGCGCATTCATGCGCTGTGGGGCAACGTTTAAGTTTCTTGCAAGGTAGATTATAATCTGCCTGTTGACGGGAGGCTAATAGAAACTGCATGGTGACACTGTATCAGTGCCAAACAGGAGAGTTATAACACGAACTTCGAAAATACAAAGTTAAGACCGCTTAGCAGAAAAGACTACAAAGATGTTGAAGAAATAATCCGTAAAACGTGGAGATATGATAGCTTGAGCAGCAATCCGAAAGACGCAGAACATCTGGGCCGTCTTTATCTGAGAGGCTGTCTCAAAAGAGCCACATTTACCCGTGTAGCTGTTAACGAAGACAAGGTTGTTGGAGTAATACTTGCAAGCAGTGAAAAGTCTGCTCCAAGATTTGCAATCGCACGCAGCTTATCGCAGTTGTACGCAGCAATGCTGCTGTTTTCAACCAAAACCGGTAGAAAGATTGGGAAGGTATTCGGAGGCTTTGAAAAAGTGGATTCAGAGCTTTTAGAGAATAGCAAGCAGTCATTTGACGGGGAGATTTGCTTATTTGCAGTAAGTGAAGACTGCAGAGGAGCTGGCGTTGGGAAACGCCTTTATTCCGCAGCTATTGATTACCTAAGATCTGAAAATGCAAAGTCGTACTATCTGTTCACAGATACGACATGTACATACCAGTTTTATGAAAAACGGGGTATGAAGAGAATTGGTGAGAGGAAGATAGGGCTTCGTCCTTATTCCAATCACGATCTGAATATGTTCATATATTCCAACAGAATCGAATGATCTATAAAACGGGGTAAGCTTTGCATGAGACAAGGTGCATCTGCATCTTCAAAGCGCCCCATAAACCTTAAAAAATATAAATTCAGATGCTGCGTATTTATGCGGCATCTGTGTAATTCGTTTATAGTTTTACACTTCTAGGTGCTGCAGTAAAAGAAGAGAAAGTTGCTGTTGCATCCTTCAGATAAAGAACTTCAGTATTGTCATCCGTTGCAGAGTACATTTTCTTCAGCTCTGGGTAGTTATTCAGCAGATGCTCTTTAGGCTCTACTCTATCATCTCTTACGGCAACGGCTTCTATTCTCAGCCATGTAGATCCGTCAAAGGCGCAGATCTCTATTTTCGGGTTGTCAGCTATCTGCTTAGACACAGATTTGTTTTTTCCCGTTTGAATATACAGTTTGTTCTCAAAAATGTCAACGGTTCCAAACGGCCTAACTCTTGGTTGATCTCCATCCATTGTTGCCAGATAGTACGTCTGGCACTTTTTCAAAAAATCATATATTTCTTGCATGTGACATCACCGATGTCACATATTGTTTGTTCATCGGATAAAGAAATCCCTTGACGATCAAATATAGCTTATTCCGTTAATGTTGTGTATGCAAGGAACATGGCCGCGCCACGCCCCCGCATACTAAAATCACTGTGGGGATACAGGATCCTGCGTTGGTACGGCGAAAGCTACGTTTCCAGATATTTTCTGGATTTTTACTCTGAGTTTGGCGCCTTTTGCTGTTCCCGGTACATATACAACATATTTGTCCAGTTTAGCAATGCCGTCTCCTTTTCGTCCAACGTCCTCAATCATAATCTCATAGACGCTGCCTTCCCTGATAGCAAAAGCATCTCTTGAGGATCTTCTGACATTTACAGGGCGGTGTGCGCCACAGGCATCGCATTCCAATACCAATGTTCTTCCATCCTTGACAATTCTTGTATCGGGTCTTCCGCATTCAGAGCATAAAACAAATGTATCTATGTATCCCTGGATACGATCGTTGATCTGTGCACTTGTAATCTTTGCTTTAAGAACAAGTCTCTGACCTTCAATATTGCCTGGAGTACCCAGCTCTCTGAGTAAATAGTGGAGAAGATGTTCTGGATCACGTCTCAACGCGTCTACAATAGCACTAAAATTTCTAATAACTGTAATTTTCCCTTCCTGCAGTATGTCTGGCTCTGGGACTTTAAATCTCTCGTGGTTTTTAATTGTTTCAGGAAGGCTTGTTTTGGCTCTGTCGAGCAACGCCAGGTAATCGTCATCCATTATAATCACAACTTTTAATCCTTTCAAGTGATTTGAAGCTTGCCATCCTTTATATTTCTTGTTATAGTTTTCACACATCGTTTTGATCTACTTTTCCATAAGAATGATATATTTTCATTTGTTAATGTTTGATTTGCAATTATCATCGTTATTTTTTTCCATAACTGTGTAGCGGAATACAGCATTGTCTGTTATGGGAGTATTTACAGTTTCTTTCTCAGCATATCCATGCTTCAGGTAAAATTCATGGCCAGTAATGGAGGAATGTAGAAATGCTTTTTCATAATCCTGCAGAATCAGCTTTTCCAGGTGGTCCATAATCTCTGTTCCGTATCCATGCCCTTGAAAATCTGGGTGAATGAAGACTCTGGAAATGTAATTGCTGTTATGCGAGCCAGTGCCAATGCATTCTCCATTTATTTCTACCACGTACGTATCTCCGTTGGAAATATCCTTCTGTATATTCTGTATGTTATGGTAATTTAGGAAATAATCGACAACTTCCGGTGCGTAATGCTTGGAGTATGCATCTTCTATCGCTCTGCAGACAATGTCATGAACTATGCCAGTATCTTGTTCTGCTGCTTGTCTGATCATAAGCTAGTTCACACACTCTAAAATGATGATATACTTTTGTCTTCGAAATATCAAAGTCTAATTACTACTATTGAATTGTGCTAACAGTTGGAATTGAAATGAAATCCTGCAGTGATGATAAAAACCTCAGAATTGCATTATGCCAGATTCGATGTTCATTAGGCAATAAAGAGGAGAATATCGCTAAAATGAAAAATGTTCTGGAAGAACACTCCGCCGATCTGTATGTATTTCCAGAACTGTTTCTTAGCGGCTACATGGTCAGAGATGAAGTATTCTGTCTATCCGAATCTCTCTGTGACAGTAGCTTTCAGGCAGTGGCAGAACTCTCGAGGCAGCACGGTGTGAGTATTATTTTTGGAGCTGCTGTGAATGACGATTTGCCGGGTATCATTAGAAACAGTGCGGTTGCAGTCCATTCCAACGGGCAGATGGAGAGATATGATAAGATCCATCTAGCTAACTTCGGGCCTTTTGAAGAAGGCTTGTATTTTACCCCTGGGGAAAGTCTAAAAATTATAGAAATCTGTGGATTTAAATTTGGACTGATAATCTGTTATGACATTTTCTTTCCTGAGCTAGTAAAATCATATGTGACAGCAGGTGTGGACGCTGTCATCTGTATATCTGCTTCTCCGGTAACTTCAAAGTTCTCATTTGAAGCCGTGATGCCGGCCAGAGCCGTTGAAAATGCAACATATATGATTTATGTAAACCAAGCAGGTCCTCAGCTGAATCAGATATTTTTTGGTGGAAGTGGAGCAATAAATCCATCCGGAAAACAGATGGTGAAAAATTCTTATTTCAACTCAGAGGTGACCATAGCCACTCTTAGCAAGTCTGTTCTTGAGAGAGCCAAGAAAATGAGACCTACGCTCAGAGACTCCCTGGTTTTTAAGCGAAATATTGATGTACTTGGTCAAGAATGAAGCCCGGAAAGTTGGGCATTTAATATCATGCCGAGGTGGCCCAGCCCGGTAAGGCGCAAGCCTGGAAAGCTTGTGTCCGCAAGGACTCGTGAGTTCAAATCTCACCCTCGGCGCTTTTTCTGTTTTTCTTTGGATGGTAATTAATATCAAGTAGCATTTTGATGTTGAAGACACAAAAGTAGGTAGGAATGAAGATGAAAGTAAACGTTGATCTTAGGCTGAAAGATGTTCCTGGGCAGCTGGTTAGTGCTCTCGACCCGATATCATCTTGTGGAGGAAATATCCGCGGGGTTGTCCACCACCATGATGTAAAAGATGGTGGCAGGATAGCAGTCAACGTTACATTTGAAGCATCTTCAGATCCTGTATTTCATAGAATTTTAGATGAGTGGGAGAAAAGGGATGTAGAGGTTGCAAAAATAAATTCATTTATCGAAACATATCCCATCCGCTATCTGTTGGTAGGTGACATATCATCAGCAGAAATGGAAAGCGTAACCCGCGGTTTGGAGTCCATCGAGAATGTCGTATCTATTGATGTACGCTATACCGGTGCCGCAACATCGTCATCTCATACTGCTTTGATCACTGGTACAGTTTCTTCACAAGACACTCTTAAGACTCTCGATGACTTCTTTTACGAAAGGGCGCAGAAGAAAAATTATCTTCTGGTCAGGGGGCTTGAGTTATGAAGATTGTTATTGCTGGGTTCGGTACTGTGGGCCAGGGAATCGCAGAGGTCATCGGCAGTAGGCAGAACCTTTTTAACTCTATGGGTGAAACGGTCAGCATAGTGGGGGCCTTCGACTCATCTTCGTTGATCTGTGGGGACAATCTAGATCCAGCTTATTTGGTAGAAAAGAAAAAAACTACCGGGAAGGTAGGAAATAAAGAGATTCCAGACAACGTCGCCAATTACATTGAAGAAGCTGATTTTGACATTCTTCTGGATACTACCCCCACCAACATAGAACATGCCGAGCCTGGCTTGACATACATTCTAGCGGCTTTGCATTCAGGCAAACATGTAATAACCTCAAACAAAGGTCCGTTGGCTCTTAAATTCAGCACGCTCTCTGCAGCTGCAGATGCGAACAGCGTAGAACTGAAATACGAAGCCTCAGTGGGCGGGGCGATGCCTATCATCAACTTATCAAAACAGCTCCTGGCTGGAGAGAATATAATCTCCCTTAGGGGAATATTGAATGGTACCTGTAATTTTATCTTGAATCGTATGAAAGAAGAAGGCCTGCCATTTTATCAGGCATTAAGGGAAGCACAGGATCTGGGATATGCTGAAACAGATCCGACATATGACATAGACGGGGTTGACTCTGCAGCCAAGGTTGCGATACTTGCAAATGCGATTTTTGGCATGGATGTTAATTACTATGATGTTGTACGCAGTGGCATCAGAAACATTACGGAGGATGCCATTGCTCTTGCTGCCGAAGAAAACAGCGTAATAAGGCTTATAGGTGAAATCGGCGGAGGAAAATTAGAAGTGGCCCCTAGGCTTGTTCCTATGGCTCATCCGCTTTCCATCGGTGGCACGCAGAATATGGCAAACATAATCACAGACCTTGCAGGCGAGATAACAATCTCTGGCAGGGGAGCCGGAAAGAAAGAAACAGCAAGTGCAATGCTCAGCGATTTAATCTCAATAATCAGGAACAAAGAGTAACGACGGTGTTTTGATGGAAAAAATCCGAATATATGACACTACTTTAAGAGATGGAGCTCAGGCGGAAGGAATATCTTTTTCGACAGAAGATAAATTAGACATTGCTAAAAAACTTGATCTCTTTGGTATTGATTATATTGAAGGTGGGTGGCCGTCATCAAACCCCAAAGACTCTTCATTCTTTGAATCTGCAAAAAACACCAAGTTTTCTCATGCAAAGCTGACAGCATTCGGTAGCACCAGGCGCGTAGGGTTGACATGCAGCAATGATCCCAGCATTCGTTCGATAGCTGAATCCGGTGTTCAATGCGCATCTGTCTTTGGAAAATCATGGGATTTTCATGTTACAGAGGCCTTGAGAATATCACTGAATGAGAACCTAGAGATAGTCGCTGACAGCATCTCATATCTTAAGAAGCGTGATATGGAGGTTTTATTCTGTGCGGAACATTTCTTCGATGGTTATGCGCGTTCTCCTGAGTATGCACTTTCCGTTCTGGAAGCCGCAGAATCTGCCGGAGCAGACTGGCTTGTGCTTTG
Organism: uncultured Methanomassiliicoccus sp.; assembly: GCA_905202485.1. Classification (GTDB taxonomy): domain Archaea; phylum Thermoplasmatota; class Thermoplasmata; order Methanomassiliicoccales; family Methanomassiliicoccaceae; genus Methanomassiliicoccus_A. Next base: position 41,719 of record CAJKRY010000006.1, on the reverse strand, counting down.
TGACACAAATGGAGGCTCACTTCCGTCAGCAATTGGGGATGTTACATCTCTCGTCGTCAAAAAATATGCCGTTCCAATTGGAATACACGCCCACAATGACGCTGAACTTGCCGTAGCAAATTCTTTGACTGCCGTTTTAGCCGGAGCATCAATGGTGCAAGGCACAATCAACGGCATAGGGGAAAGATGCGGCAATGCAAATCTATGTTCTATCATCCCAAATCTCGAATTGAAGATGGGATTGAAAACAAATATCTCTGACTTATCACAACTGACGGCAGTTTCTAAGTTTGTCAGTGAGACAGCTAATATGACTATGGGCAGAAAGCTCCCATATGTTGGCGTCAGCGCTTTTACTCACAAAGGGGGCATTCACGTCAGCGCTGTTCTGAAAGATAGCAGAACTTATGAACACATTGATCCTCTGATTGTTGGAAATGAAAGAAGGATCCTTATCTCAGAATTATCTGGAAACGCCTCATTAAAAGCAAAGCTCGCAGAATTAGGTATTGATCTTGACAATGAAGAGGGAAAGAAAATCCTTCAAAGAATCAAAGATATGGAGTCGCAGGGGTATCAGTTCGAAGGCGCAGAAGCTTCGTTTGAACTCCTTGTCAGGCGTATGAAAGATGGTTTGAAACCACCTTTCAGAGTAGAGGGATTCAGAATATTTGTTGATGTTACCGAGGCGAACGTATCTTCAGAAGCCAGCATTAAAGTGTTTGACATTTCGGGAATGATGGAGCACACAGCCGCTAACGGAAACGGTCCCGTCAACGCTTTAGACAGAGCTGTCCGAAAAGCTCTGGAAAGATTCTATCCCAATCTGAAAGACGTAAAGCTGGTAGACTATAAAGTAAGGGTAATCGACGGTAAAGAAGCAACAGGATCCAAAGTCAGAGTACTGATGCGCAGTACGGATGGAAGGGATTCTTGGACTACAATTGGAGTATCCACAAACGTAATTGAAGCATCATTAGCTGCACTTCTTGACAGTCTGGAATATAAGCTTTTAAAATCCAAAGAAAGCGGTCTGATCTGAAAGATGTTAATTAGATGTAACTACTTTTCCCTTTGATATCTTTGACCGAAAATGCAGTAGGATCTGGTCAGGCTGTTGCTTCCAAACCTTCTAAGTACACAATGTCTTCGAATGAAAAACTGGTACTCATATCCATTTCAATCGGAACGCTGATGACTGCTCTGGACGCAACTATTGTAAACATTGCAATTCCGACAATCTCAGAAGAGTTTGGTGCAAGTGCAAGTGCTTCATCATGGATACTTTTGGCATATACAATCATGTTGGCCTGTTTTATGCTGCTATGGGGAAAGCTAGGGGCGCTGACCAGCTATAAAAAGATATTTTTGATAGGCATTAGCATTTTCACTGTAAGTTCTCTTGTTTTAGGCTTGGTGGGCTTTATACAAAGTCTCGGGATGATGACAATCATTCTTATGAGAGCCGTCCAAGGTCTCGGAGCTGGTATGATCATGGCAATGAATCTGGCCATGGTTACGGCGTACATTTCTCCGGCTGTAAGGGGGTCGGCGATGGGCGTTACCACTTTAATGGCCTCAATAGGGACTGCACTGGGTCCGGCATTAGGTGGCGTTTTAACTTCTGTTCACTGGTCTTTGATCTTCTTCATAAATGTGCCGATTGGACTAGCTTGTTTAGCTCTTTCAATGAAATCAATGTCATCAATAACTACTGATAAAACCGCTGTTGATAGAAAATCAATCGACATCCTAGGAGCAATTCTGCTATTCTTTGCTTTATTTTCTTTCATCTACATGTTAGATATTGGAAAAGGAAACTGGACATCTCCGATAGTTATTGGACTTGGAATCTGTACTGTGGCATTTTTGATTCTTATATATCTGCAGGAAAAAAGGGCAAAGGATCCTGTTGTAAATCTCAGACTAATCCGAGACAAAAACATAGTTTTCTCATGTGTTGCAAACCTTCTGATGTTTGGAGCCATGGCCGGTTGCTATTTCTTCCTGCCATATTATCTGGAAGGTTTACTTAAACAGACAACAATGTCGGCAGGTCTGATATTGGTAGCAAACTCCATTGGAGTCATGATCGCCGGCATTCTAGTGGGAAAATTGATGGACAAATCGGGAGAGTGCAGAAAATATGCGCTCATAGGCTGCATAATCACCGCAGTTGGTTTCTTAACAATGCTGTCCTATGATCTTTCTACCAGCATCGTGCAGGTAGTCGCTACACTATTATTGATGGGCTTCGGTATGGGTTTTTCCCTTGTTCCGATTGGAAACATAATATTCACCCACACTGTATCGGGAGAGGAAGGTGCGGCGTCTTCATTCATCAATACCTTCCGTCAAATGGGGAGCAGTGTAGGCTTAGCAATAATGCAGGCTGTGTTTGTTGCAGTATGGACAATAGATGCGATTCTCACCAGACCGCAGCTGGTCGATAGGTTGGTCAACAGTTTCCATATTGTATTCATAGTCTGTGCGTTATTTGCTGTTATTGCCTGGGCATTAATGTTTCTGACCCGAGACGGGCTTCATCCTTCTGCTGAAAAAACAGACTAACGGGGCATATATAGCCCCTTATTATTTTCATGCTCAAGGCAATCTTTAAGATTTAACTAATGCTTTGTAAACGCATGAGCAGGCATGTAATGGAAGCTTTAGGAAAGTCAAGGGTTGTTATTGAAGATGGAAAAGTCGTTGATGTATCAGAGCCTGTTGTAAAATACTGTCCTTTGTTTAAAAAACACAGAAATATCGATGAGCTGAATTGTTGCTCCATTAAAGAAAATATGGAATTTAGAATCAAAGATTTTGGAATGTGTACAGAAGAAAGAAAAACAAAACTTGATTATTTTCTTAGTTTTGGCATCTCTGAGCTTATAAGCCTTGCAGTTAAGGAAGGCTCGCTTGATGCTGTTGTAATGGCTTCAGACGGGTGTGGCACGGTAGTCCTGAACGACGCTCAGATCATCCAAGGAATGGGTGGAAGAATATCTGCGATTATTGAAACTGAGCCTCTGCAGTCAGTAATAGCAGAGATCGGTGTTGAAAATGTTTTAGATCCGCAAACTGCAGAAATTGATCAGATTAGAGGTGTTGAAAAAGCATTTAACATGGGTTATTCCAAAGTGGGAGTGACAACGCCGTTTGCACAGCAGGCTAAGCTATTCCGTGAGAAATATGGCAACAGGATAATGATCTTTGGAGTACACACTACGGGAATATCCGAAGCCGAAGCAAAGATGTTCTTTGATTATGCGGATGTGATTACGGCATGTGCTTCAAAATATGTGCGCGAAGTTGCGCAAACCAAAGCAACTCTGCAAGCCGGTACAAAAGTGCCGATCTACGCTGCAACCGACACTGGAAAAGAACTCATGCTGGCAAAACTTAGGGAGCTAGGCAAGTCACCAGATACATCCTTAACTGATAATCCCAATCCATTATTGTAATTTAATTGAGATCAGTTACTTCTCATCCGGGACTATGTTCCGGATGCTTGTTTATATAAATCTCTTTAATTAAACACATTATTGGTAGATACATCCTACACACTGTACATCCTGAACTTATATCCTTGAAATTTTTTTGCAAAATGTTTTGAAGTATTTTGAATATGAGATACATTTTTTACATGTTGGCTACGGACGTTAAGCTTATCTAACCCGGCCTCTAAATTACTTACATATACAATACAGTGGTCTAATATCTGATCTAATATTTAAGAATAAACTCAAATAAAGCAATATTTTTTCATTATGACCTTTTATATTACAAATTATTTGCGTTTAATCCTCATAATCTCTATCTATTGCAACAATTTTGCATTTTCAATGCATTTTTTGTCACAAGTCTTATATATTTACGCGCTTCTATCTGTATTGGGGATTATATGGGATACGAAGAGTTATTTCCACCGTATGATATGGAATGGCATGCCCATTCTACAAGGCGTTTTGCAAATCCCTTTGTCGATAACAAATACGACAGGGTCGATGTAGATCCAGTTATGCTGTCACACGCAGCGGTAGCATGCGGATATACAATCAGGGATTTCTACGAGAAACCAGAACTTGGAATCCATTGTCTTGCACACATTTATCAGCTATATGATTTACTGCCTGTGACACACTGGTTCTATGCATCTCCATGGCTAGCTGATCTGGGCTGCAAGATGATATACAAAGACACATTACCGCCAATTCCAGAATCCGAGATTCTTCACGAACCTGGCGATGTGGATGCTCTCCACGTACCAAGCCCTGAAGAGCTGTACGATGGATGGACATATTCTCAGTACAAGAGATTGTATGCATATGTACAGAAGAACATACCTCAGACATTCGTTCCAATTTCCTACGGATTTGATCCAGTAGGAGAAGCGGCTGCTCTATGTGGTGTAGAAAACTTCATCATGTGGACATTTGTCGAGCAGGATGCTGCCCACAAATTATTAGAGAAGTTTACACAGACTGCAATTAACGGTGCACTTTGTACCGCTAAGGACTTTGGTTCAGCAATGTTAGTCGTAGCATCTGTTCTTGCCAACAACGATATCTTCTCTGATGACGCTATCAGGGAATATTCTATCAAATACATGAGAGAATATATCGACAAGTCCTTCCGTGGCGGCGCAGGACCACAGATTTTCTATCACTGCTGTGGAAACCACGAAACAAGCTACAAAGAATTCCAGAACCTCATCTGGTCTCCATTCACTGTGTTCCATATTGGATACAAGGGACCTGAAGCATTCCCATCTGATTTACTCGTTAAAGAATATGGAAACAAAGCCACCTGCATGGGTTCTGTTGATACCAAGCTGTTAATCAACCCCAATCCAAAGGTTGTCTATGATGCATCTGCCAAACAGATTATCGCTGGAAGAGACGCTCCACGTGGTTACATCCTTGGTGCAGCTTGTGAATGCCCACCGTACTCACTGCCCGGTAACATCCTTGCAATGACCCGCGCAGCCAAAGACTACGGTACCTATGGAAAATGGTGAGGTGAGAAAATGGATGCAAAATTCTCTGACAGCGTAAAAGAACTCATTGGAGAGAGGGGTCTGAAGATTGATGACGTCATTGATGTCATTAACACTGCTGAATCAAGCAACAGGAAACTTAACGATGGTTCCAAGAACCTTGCCAAAAAGCGTATTGGAGAGGTCACAATCTATGCCGTTTATGATAACAACGGTAACGTAGAGACAGCCTACTCGCATCGTATGGTACTTGGAGATGTCCAGAAAACAACAGATGAACCAGACCCAACAAACTGGGTATGTGTTTCCTGCAATGAAAAAGCTGTAATCGGAACAGTTCTGATGACTTACATGGGTGTTACCAGGTCTGGGCCAGCGGTTGTATGCGAGAAATGCGGAGACGCATGGATCGAAGAATATCTGGCTACCAAAACCATTGCAGCAGCAGAAGGTCTCTTCGAAAAGAAGAAAGCATAAACCATTTATGGGCCCTTGAGGCCTTTTTCAACCTTTTTTTATAATTCTAATATATGTTTGTTGTTTGATGGTGTTTATACATGAGTGAGATTATCGGGGAAACAGAAAGTTTGTGCCCAGAATGTTTAAAAGTTATTCCTGCAGTAAAAATTGCAGAAAATGATAATATTTATCTGGAAAAGACATGCCCTGAGCATGGCAAATATAAAGTTTTGATTTGGAGAGGGGTTGATGATTATCTTTCTCTAAAGAAATATGCATGTGTTCCATCTAAGCCCACTATATGTGCTGTAGATAAGGAAGAAATCGTGTGTCCCTTGGATTGCGGCTTATGTAAAGAACACACACAGCATACTTGCATTGCTATTCTTGAAGTTACAAACGGATGCAATCTCAAATGCCCAATATGTTTTGCATCAGCCAGTTCAGGATATAAGTTCCATCCAGATCTGGATACAATCCGCAAGATGTATCAGACTGCCCTAGACAGCGTGGGTGAAAACGTCTGTATACAGATTAGTGGAGGAGAGCCAACCATCCGAGACGATCTTCCTGAAATCGTCAAAATGGGAAAAGACATGGGCATCAGTTACATTGAATTGAATACAAATGGTGTTAGGTTTGCAGAAGATATTGAATTTCTGCAGAAATGTAAAGATGCTGGCGTGGACTCTCTTTACTTTTCATTTGATGGCGTCACCAGTGATGTTTTCATGAAAACATGCGGCAGAGATCTGCTGGAAACCAAATTAAAAACAATTGAAAACTGCAAAAAAGTTGAAATGGGTGTGACTCTGGTTACCGTAGTCTCTCCAGACATAAACCTAAACCAGATCGGTCAGATCATTGACTTTGCAAAGAAAAATGTGCCTACAGTAAAAGGCGTACATTTCCAGCCACTCAGTTACTTTGGGCGCTATCCAATTGTACCGCAGGATGAAAATCGTACAGTTCTTCCAGATCTTTTAGTTGAAATTGAAAAGCAGACGAAAGGGCAGCTGAGAGTAGATAATTTCATCCCTACTTCATGTACAAACGTTCACTGCGACATAAAATCAATGTCTGTCGTACTTGAAGATGGTTCCTTATTCCCGTTGACTCATAGATCAATGGGACCTCCAAAAGATACATGCTGTATTGCTTCTAAAACAAGACAGGAAGTAAGCGACTTATGGAGATTTGTGGACGAAAGCATGGACAGCGATAATGAAAAAGATCCTGAACCAGGCAGCTGGGATGAGTTTATTCAGAGAGCTAAAAGTAACTATCTAACGATCTCATCGATGCCTTTCCAAGATGTCTGGAATGTTGAAACAGAACGTCTCCGCGGCTGCTGTATTCACACAATCACTCCTGATGGAAGGCTCATCCCGTTCTGTTTGTTCAATATAAACAGTGTTCATGGACAAACGCTATACCGCAATGAGGTTTTTGGAAAATACACTCAGTAAGAGAATAGCAGGCTTAACGCCTGCCACTCTTACCAACACTTTTATTATAATTGTCTAAAATTCCATTCATATAAGTTGCAAGCTGCTTTTCTCTTTCTTTTGATTTTACAAGGACCCCACCGATTGGAAATTCGTAGTCGCATCTTAGGCATCTAGCCATATTACAACCATATGCACCTTTAGAACATCCCTTACAAGCTATTGCACGGGATTGAAAAAGTGAGAACTCCAAGCCACAACGCGGGCAGGTCATTTTTTTAGTAGTTTTCATGAGGGCAGGCGTTACTCCTACTCTCTCCATTTCAGGCGTAAGCGGCATTATTCATTCCTCCAGCATCCCCTATCGTCCAGACACTAGATAAGGTTTTGTAATATCATATCAAATTGATGCAGAATGTTGAAATATTTTTTCATTTGAATATTTCTTAAAATGATCCAAATTGATATAGTTGAATACCTTAGACAAAGCCCTAATGGATGAAATAATCTTTAGAAAATTGTGCAGGTCAGACGCAGCTGCTGTAAAGCATATGCTTGAAGAAATCTGGGAGATTGATAAGTTCACAACAGGTGATTCTAAAACTGCCAATAATATCATCTCATCTATTCTTTATAGTGATCTTGCCAATCAAAACCATTCTGAAGTTGCAGTCCTGGATGGAAAGGTTGTAGGGGTACTACTGGCCAGAATCAAGGATGTTGGGAAAATACACTTAGTGTGGGGATTCAAAGCAAAATATCATTCATTTTGCCTGAAAACTTTTAGAAAAAATAAGACTGGGTGTCTGGAATATCTGAAAGTCGACAATTCGTTCAAAAAACTGCTAGCACAGAACACATCAGACAGTGAATTGATATTTTTCATGGTGGATAATAATCTTAGAGGAAAAGGAGTTGGAAAAGCATTATTGTCTCATTATCTGAGCGAGGGCAGATCGCAAGGCATAACCAGTCTATGTCTGGTTACCGACACCCAGTGTAATTATGAGTATTATGACAGAACAGGGTTTACTCTGGAATGTGAAGACGCATTCAAACTGAACTTGCCTTCAGGTTCTGTTGATCACAGGACATTTTTGTACTCATATAAGCTCTGATTTTCGAAATACGTGGCATCTTCATATTTCAAATCCCTGTCTGGGTTGATGAAGCGATAGTTTAACATTCAGAAATGCATTAGTGACTCAACTTTAATGGATGTGCTGGAAAAGTCTTGGAGGCTGCGCGATTGCAAAACTCTGTAAATGATGCCAATAGTAACTCGTTAGAAAACCCAGATGTGGTCAAACATACCGCAGTGCTTTATGGATCAGACGAAGACATGCGTTCTTCCATGATCCCTTTGCTTATTAACAGTCTCACTAACGAAGATCACATGTGCCTTTGCATCTTGGATGATATAATGTATCTTGAGTTGACTGAGATACTTAACAGAGAAGGCATTGATGTAAACGACGCTCAGAATTCTGAACGCTTGAACCATCTGGTAAAAAATGAGATATTTTTCACAAAAGGAGCATTTAACATCGAACAGACCTTTGCAATCTTCACCAGCATAGCTAATGCATCAGCCGCACATGGTTTCAAGCAACTAGATATATTCACCGACATGTCCTGGACGCTTCCTAAAGTTCTGAACAGGGCAGAATATGAGCTCAAGATGAATCTGGCCCTCGAATCACTCAACGTAAATATGATATGCATGTATGATTTGAGAAAATTCTCATCAGATGCTATAATGGATGCCTTAAGAACACACCCTGCTGTTTATGCAAACGGTGTGGAATACAGAAATCCATTTTTTACACCTTCTGAGAGACTGATGCATGAAGATTTCTCTGATCTTGAACTTGAGTATGCTCTGAGAATTATCCGCAGCATCTATGACTTGGAAGGTTCTCTTAGACTCAGTGAAGGCAACATTCACGAAATGGGAAATATGGTCAAATCCTGCAATGCTGAGAAGAATGATTTAAGCATTGCATTGAATGAATTAAAGTTCAAATTCGATCAATATGCTGAAGGTATCTCTGATTGGATATGGGAGCTTGATGCTGACGGCAACTTCAATTATACTTCAACTGCCGTAACACACATTCTCGGACTGCAGAGAGAAGACATTCTCGGAAAAGATCTCGTATCCATCGTCTGTGATGAATACAAAGAAACTTTATCCAAGGCTATTGAAGAAGCAAAGTATAGAATTGCATCATTTGGTCCGATTGATCTGTGTGCATCCAAAAACGGGGAAACAGTTTACTTAAGAGTTTCAGCAGTGCCTCTGTTCCACCGCAACGGCACGTTTTTGGGATACCGCGGTATTGCCAATGATATAACAAATGATATTAATTATGAATTAAAAGTAAAATCTCTGAAAGATGAAATTTCAAAGTATGTTTCATCTTCAGAAGAGAATGGAAAGACAATTGCCAGCTTACAATCAGACATTGAAGCAAAATGTTCAGAGCTCCAACTGCTCAATGGGTCCTTATCTGTGCTGCAGGCCGACATATCCTCTAAAAACAATGAAATTGAAGTCTTAAAAGATGAAATTGAAACTGAGAAAAACAACATGTCTGAGCTTCAAAGCAGTTTCGAATCCAAAAACATGGAGATCAACATGCTCTCTACTTCTCTGACCTCCTTCAAGGAAGAATCGGAGAGACTGACTGAGAAACTTATTCTGGCGCAGACCGATCTGAGCAATGCTCAGACAGAGCTGGCCGCTTCAAAGACACACTCAGATAATGAAATCTCAGTATTGAAAGGAGAACTGCTGTCGGTGCAGACCAAGCTTGAGGACCTCAGTGCAGAGGTGGAAAGTAAAAATGCAGAAGTCATCACACTCACAACCGCTGCCGCTACTCTCGCTGACGAAAAACAGGCGCTGGAAACACAGATGGCATCTGTAAAATCTGATCTGGACAGCAGCACAAAAGAACTCACGCTTCTCACCGCAGAGCTCGAGGAGCTGAACGCCAGATACTCTAAAGACGTCACATCTCTTACGGAACAGCTGACTTCCTCAAAATCAAGCATATCCGATTTAAGTTCGGCTATTGACAGTAAAAATTCTGAATTAATGACATTAACAGCCGCCACTGCGTTGCTAGCAGATGAAAAACAGTCTCTACAGGCTCAGCTGGATTCAATAAAATCAGATCTGACCAGCAGCATCTCTGAAATGACTTCATCGGCGGCAGAGATGGACTTGTTAAAAAATTCCAATTCTGAACTTAAAGTGCAGCTACAGGAAGCAAACAGTCTCATCGCTGAACTGAGAGCTTCTAAGGATTCAGCAGATTCTGAAATATCGTCACTTATTGAAAAAGTAATTCAGAAAGAGAACGATCTGAACAACAAAGAATCAGAGCTCTCACTGATACGCTCGGAACTGCTTTCAAAATCAGATGAAATTGATAAATTCAATGACATATTAACAGTTAAAGATGAAGAAATCACCAACATGCTGAATACTGTTTCTTCAAGAGACGGAGAGCTCAACGAGTTGCATGAGAAGATTTCGAAGATGAGCCAGGATATGGAAGATGAGATATCTTCTATGCGTGCTGAACTGAAAAATTCTCTTGCACTGCGCATTGAAGACTACTATGAAGTTTTAGACTCATCCGCAGAGGCCATCTGGGTAATCGACAACCGGGGTATTACCATATTCACCAATAAACGCGTTTCAGAGATCTTTGGATACTCAAAAGAAGAGCTGCATGACAAAACCCCTACTGCATTCATGAATCAGGAGTGGCTGAATGCCGAGGATAGGAAGGCTCTGGAAGAGAGAATGATAAAGTTCGTGCGCAAAGATGGTTCTGACCTGTGGGTGATGGTATCTTCAATTCCACTTATTTCACACGATGGAACACCAAAAGGTATGATGGGAATACTGGTTGACATAACTGAGCTTAAAAAATCTGTAATGCAGATTCAGAAGCCTGCAACTCAGAAAGACCCGAATGAATTCATGGAACCTTTGAATGATGCCTTTACCTCCGTGCTGTCCAATATTGCTCTAGTCAAGGATTATGTGATTCCTGAGGGAAGGATGTATGACAAGCTCATCAGGGTGCAGGAAGCTTCCGAAGCAGCCGTTAAAGCTGTAGGATATGATAAACTTCCAGACCTTTCTCTACCTCTGATTCATGGATCTGGAAAAATACTCATAATTGATGACAACGATGCAGTTTCTGAATCAATTTCTGATCTGCTGATGCATTTAGGATACGATCCTGATTATGCAGTAGACTGTGAAGAAGGATTAGATTTATGTACCGACGCGGCAACCGACAACCGACCCTTTGTAGCCGCGATCATCGATATCAATGTGCTAGAATGCATGGATCTGGTACCTAAGATCAGCGCCGCTTCTCCTGGTATCAAACTAATCGCCTCGGACGTTATGGCAAACGATCCTATTGCAGCAGAGCCGTCTGCATTCGGGTTCGTAGCAGCCATTGCAAAGCCGTTTTCAGCAGGGGAGTTATCTTCCATTTTGAATAAAGTTCTCAATCAGTAACCGCCTTTCTAAACTTTTTAAATTTTATAATTTCAGGTGATATTTCATGGGAATCCTGACCAAAGTCAAAGTCGCAGTAGCACGCAGAAAGCTCAGTTCAACAAACATCATCGGCACAGACTCTCTGGAAAAACTCATCCATGCGAGGTTTCTTGCTGACTTTAAAAAATCGCAGGAACTGCGGGATATGGTTGGAAAAGACTCTCTGGATGAGATTACTGCCGAAGATATCGATACATACCAATTGTACAAATTCCGCGAGTCTATGAGATACGCAATGGAAAACAGTCATTATTACAAAAAGAAGTATGAAGCGGCTGGCATAACCCCTGATGACATCAAGACATTGGATGATATCAGCAAAGTCCCGTTTACTGATCCAGATGACCTAGCCGCAAATTCTCTGGCATTTTGTGCAGTTTCTCAGGGAAAAGTCATGAGGGCCTTTACCACCTCGGGGACCACTGGCAACAGAAAAAGAGTATTTTTTACACAGAATGATGTTCTGAACATTGTCGACTCCATCGCAGCAGCAGTAAAATCTGTGGGAATGACTAACGAGGACACTCTGCAAGTGATGTTTCCGGCAGTTTCAGCCTGGGATCCCGGTCTGATGATGGATTCAGCCTGCAAGCTGGCTGGATTGAATTCCTTAGTTTCCAGCACGGCCGATGTTGACGAGCAGATAAAAAATATGAAGGATAACAAAACCACTTATCTCATTGGTCTGACTTCATTTATCTATAGAATCACCATGCTTGCCAAGGACAAATATGATCTCAAATCGATAGGTGTTAAAACCATCATCTGTTCTGCAGAGCCGCTTCCTGAGATTATGCGCAAGCAGATGATCGAAGCCTGGGGCTGCCCGGTTCTGGCCCAGTATGGTATGACTGAGATGGGGCTGGCCACTGCCATTGAATGCGCTGCTTACGATGGAATGCATACCAGCGGTGCTTATTTCTTTGTGGAAGCAGTAGATCCAGAAACTGGTGAGCCTAAAGATTACGGAGAAAGCGGAGAACTTATCTGGACATCTCTAGTAATGGAAGGAACCCCATTGATCAGGTATCGCAGCAGAGACATTTCACAAATTCTGCCTGCACCATGCAACTGCGGATGCTTTAGTACCGTGCGCAGAGTTGCCAAGATCAAAGGCAGGCTGGATGCACAGACGAAGATAGGCTACGGGCAGAAAATATTTCCCGCTCTATTTGACGAGGTTCTGCTGGCAGTGCCGGGAGTCCTGAGTTACAAGCTGACTTTAACCCATGAGGGCTACAAAGACAAGCTCAGCTTCGTTCTGGAGTACAAGGGGGACGAATCAGAAGGCCGCAGACAGGTCGAATCTGCATTAATGAGCCTCGATGAAATAAAAGATGCACTAGATAATGATCTCATCGAAGTTCCGGAGATCTCATTTATTGAAGCTGGCACCATCGATTTTGTTCCCAAGAGCAAGGCTATTGTGGATCTGAGGGAAAACTACGACACACTCTCTACTTAAAATGTGGTTACCATTATAGCCCGTTGAGAGTTTCTCAACGATACTTTCATAAGCTCAATTCTATTTGGGAAGAATTATTAGGGGAGAACCCGGCCATGAGAATTTCTGATCAAGAGGAAATGTGCATTCTTGAAGCGATAAGGACCGCTAACATATATAGAGAGGAACTTGCGTCGTCTATCATAGATGCTCCAGTCCTCACAATAGTCGCAGCTACAGCTCGTAGAGAACTGACTGTAAGGGAGATCTCTGCTATAACTGCAATTCCACTTGCTACTTGTTATAAAATCGTGGAAAAGATGTCTTCTTTAGGGCTGCTGGCTGAAATTGGGAAGGTAAGAACATCCACACGGGGTAAGGCCTCAATGTACACCACTACTCTCAAATGTTTCTCCGTTGACATTTCAAGTGGGACGATTGAGATCAGCATTACCTGGAAAAACGGACAAACCATGAACCTTACAAAGGAAATATGTCCAACAGTGTCTACTTCTTCCACTCCAGCAGAAGAGATCAATCAGCTTGCTGAGTGATCTCAAGTATCCTAAACTTATTATTGTCGGGGTCTGCAAAGACTGCTTCGACATCTCCTTCTTTATTTTTTGCAGGTTTCTCTAGTATTTTCACATTCTCATCCATCAGCTTTCTGTGAAGTGTGAAAACTGAATCAGTTATGAATGTGATACCGATATCCTGCTCACCACTTTCTACTAATTTTATTGTGCAGTTTACATTTGGTATCTTGAATATACCATGTCTTTCTTCTTCCAGTTTGAGAGCATCTTTATAAAAATCACGCGACTCTTCAATATTCTTAACATTAATGGTGATTTCAACATTCTGAATGTCGCCGCCTTCAATGTAGTACGGACCGTCACACATGGGATTTCCAAGAGGCATGATTGTCAAATGGAATACTTCAGATAATAAACTGATGCTGCTGATAACTTGTATTAACTGGGTATGCTATCTAAACCACAACTCTGTAAAATTTAATAAAATATTGGGAATGAAAACTCCTTTCGGAATTTTCAGTTTATGAAATGCTCATCTGAGCCTTGCGCTTGCGTACATCCAGGTCTGTAAGACCGGGATAAGTAGAAGCAGCGGGGCAAAGGCGATGATATACACCATTTTGTAATAATCGCCCATCGTGCTTAGTGCAACGAATACACCGATAGCAATGAGGATGCATCCCCAGGCTCTGAGCCTATACCCTCCTTTTTTATTCAGGTTGGCCAGGATCTCTTTAGCTTCTTTTGATTTAATGTGTCCTTTGAGTTTGATGAACATCAGAGTGTCCGGCTTACAGCTGCCGGTAATCAAGGGTTTAGCCACTACAAATATGGCAATCAGTCCGAAGATTATACACTCTGCACCCAGTGCTATGCCTATTGTATCCATTGAAACACCGTTTATTGATAGCTCTTCCATTTAGACTCAAGGTTCGGATCATTCACAGTCTCAAGAATATAGTCTGCGAACTGGGCTCCGGTAGCGCCGTCTGAACGGCCGGTCATTTTGAGTTTGCGTTCGAACTGGACACAAACATCAAGAGCCATCTCGAGCTTTTTAGCTTCTTCAACGTATCCTACATGATTCATGAGCATGGCCACAGCTTTGATCATTGAGCAAGGATCAGCGTACTGAGCACGGCCTTCAACAACCATTCTTGGAGCAGATCCATGGATCGCCTCAAACATAGCATATTTCTTTCCGACGTTTGCACTGCCAGCTGTACCTACGCCACCTTGAATCTGGGCAGCTTCATCCGTAATGATATCGCCATATAGATTGGGCAACACAATGACTTTGAATCCGCTGCGCCTGTAAGGATCAATCAACTTAGCTGTCATGATATCTATGAACCAGTCATCCCATTCAACTTCAGGATAGTCTTTAGCGACTTCAGCTGCAATGTTGAGGAACTTTCCATCGGTTGTCTTTACAACGTTGGCTTTGGTGACTACACTGACTTTGTTGATTCCATTCTTTTTTGCATAATCGAATGCAAGCCTGATGATTCTATCAGAGCCTTGGGTGGTAGTAACACAAAAGTCAATTCCTAAATCATCGGTGACATCGACTCCTTCGCTTCCAAGTGCATATGATCCTTCGGTGTTCTCACGATAGAACATCCAGTCAATGTCGAGCTCAGGAACTTTTACAGGTCTCACGTTAGCGAAGAGGTCCAGCTCTTTTCTCATAGCCACATTTGCACTCTCGATATTTGGCCAGGGATCTCCCTTTTTGGGTGTAGTTGTTGGACCCTTAAGGATTACATGACATTTCTTGATTTCTGCAAGAACATCGTCTGGGATGGCTTTCATCTCTTTTACACGGTTTTCAATTGTAAGTCCATCAATGACTCTGATTTCCACCTTGCCGGATGCAATTTCATCTTTCAACATGTTCTCCAACACGGTTTTTGCATGCTCAGAGATATATGGTCCAATCCCATCTCCGCCGCATATCCCGATGATGAGGGGTTTAAGAGATGAATAATCGGTCCATTCTTGATCTGCCTTCATACGCTCAATTCTCTTGAGCTGTTTTTCAAGAATTTTACCAAAATGTTCTTTGGCATCGTTAATTGCCTGCTCGTAGACCATTTTTTTCAACCGGATGCCTATCAGTAAACTGATATTTGAGCATCTTCATCCACGGGCTTTAAAATACACTCTAACATCGTATAAAATTGCATCTGACATTGGACATGCCAGATGCAACTACCAATTCACACAACATTCATCCTCGCGGGATAAGCCCAAGATCGCTGTATGTAAGAAGCTCTATATTTGGGGATCCATCCCTAGCCAGTCTCGCAGCAACTTCTTCAAAAGCCTCATCAGGAAGAATCACCGCTACTTCCACATCCTCAGCGAGTTCATTATAATGCTCAATCAGATCGCTGCGCTTCCAGCTGGTATCCGATTCGATTATCTCTACGGATAAATTGCCGCCGTTTTCGTCCGCAATCGTTACAACTGCCCATTCTGTATCGTCATTTTCTTCAATATCATGTTTTGTCATGGCGCCTGGATTTTCGGTCTGGATTATTTCCATCCTCTGAAACGCCAAATCTTCCGCGTCAACCATAGTGGTTCCTTTTTGTTGAAGTTGTTCAATTTACTTTCGGCTCGGTAAAGATTTTATTTCATGTCCCTATGACTCACCAATGCGCTGCACACATTGCAGAGAATGCTGCAAAAACACGATAATGGAACTTACTAACGCTGATATTGCTCGTCTAGAAAAAAAGGGTTACAACAGAAATGACTTTAGCTATATCGGCGTCGACAAAATACCAAGACTGAAAAATGAAGGAATCTGGTGTTACTTTTACGATCCTGAAAAAAGCAGATGCAGAGAGTATCAGGCAAGGCCTCTCGGGTGCGCATTATATCCTGTAAATCTAGATGAAGATGGAAAATATGTACTGGACGGTCTCTGTCCTCAGGCAGAAACTATCACGATGCAGGAGCTTAAAATAAAAGGAAAAAGACTGGAAGCGCTTATTGCTACTATTGATGCAGAAGCCGCCGGCCGTCATTCGTGATGCAGAGCAGAGGTAGGCTGTTCGTCCAGAGGGATTCCCCTTTCTGGATTAGGGCCAACTTCTCTGATGTGTGCAACAAAATTCTTAACAATTTCTGCAAATAGCTCTGGCTCTTCTGGATTGACCCAGTCGACCCCGATTCTTCTTTTGTTGTATCCCAGGCTTTCAATTACTTTTGATAGCAGATTCATACGGTTGTTTGTCTTGACATTACCTCCGCGGTAATGGCAGTGGCCTTCTTTGCCGCCGAGCACTAGTACGCCATCGGCTCCGTTCGAAAGCGCTTTCATAACCCATTCAGGATCCACTCTAGCAGAGCAGGGAATCTTAATTAGGCAGAATGACGGATCCAGTTCAATGTGCTTTTCACCAGCAGCGTCCGCAGCAGGATAAGAGCACCAGCTGCATGCAAACACTACTATACGCGGGAACGGTTCTTTAGATTCAAGAAGCCCCGCCGTGCACACTTCTATCTCTGAGATCATAGCCTCATTGGAGAACCCGCTCATATTCATTGATCCAGACGGGCATGCCGCAACGCAGGCCCCGCATTTTTCACATAAATCCTGCTTGACATCAGCCACGCGGTGCTCTCCGTCTTTAATGAAATCAATTGCATTGTATCTGCATGTTATCGTACATATTCCACAGCCCGAGCACGTCTGGGTGTTTACTTTAGCTCCTTCGCTTCCTGCCACTACTTTAGAATTTCTCATTTTGGCCACAGCCATTGCTATCAGCAGTTCTGCTTTGGCAGTAGCATCATCAACATTGCTGTGAACCCATGCAGCCTGCTCTTTGATATTTGCATATTCTATAAAATGCGGGCTGATTCCAGAATCAAGAACTGTTTTTTCTATAGTCTTGTCTTCAGGTGCAGGAGCAAAAACAATTCTGTCCAGTTTATTATTAGAGATTGCTTCAAAAATTATGTTTTGATTATTTTCGGAAATGCAGTTTAAAGCCCTTGCATATTCTACATTTTTAAGAGATTTAGAATATTCCTCAATATCTTTGATTTTTAATTTTTTATTCAGTATTTCATCGCATGTACAGATGAATATACCTATTCTGGGGGCCTTAGAATCCATAGTTTCACCAATGGTATCTAAAACCGAACTCGAAGGTATAATAATTGCACCGAAAAACAAAAAATTGGAAAGAGGAGGTTTAATCCTTCTTCCAGAGTCCATGTTTGTTGCAGTATGCTCTTACAGAATTGATGTGGGTGCATTTGCAAGGGCAGGTAAACTCAGCCTGTGGTTTCATTCCCGGTTTCAGGTAGGCTCTCATCACTCTTGCATCTGAAGATACTTCTATCCACTGAATGTAGTGGTCTTCATCCATTGGATGTTCTATAGATCCTACTTTGACAAGAATTCCATTTTCTGTCGGTTCAACGATTGGAACATGTTTTTCCACTGCGGCGTCGACAGAGTTTGCAATCATCTTTACCATTGGTTTGCCGCAACAGTGCAGGCCTCCTAGTCCGCTGTTTACAACCTCTACGATATTTCCACAGGCAGGACAGTAATAGATCTCTTTGACTGCAGTCATATTCTCAGAACTCCTCGCATTTTAACTGATAGTATGAACGGGCATGGTCACAGGATGGGCAGATTTCTGGAGCTTCAGTTCCGAAGTGCATGTATCCGCATTCTCTGCAGACCCACCAGACCGCTTCTTTCTTTTTGAAGATCTCTCCGGCTTCAAGCGAAGCAAGGATCTTTTTGTACCTTTCTTCATGATGAACTTCTGCCACCGCGATTGCTCTTAGTCTAGCGGCCACCTTTGGCAAACCCTCTTCATCAGCCACCTTCGCGAATTCAGGATACATCTCAGTGTGTTCGTAATTCTCTCCTGAAATTGCTGCCTTAAGATTCTCAATGGTTGTAGACCTTAAGACTGGCACTTCCGTTTCGATCTTTACGCTGTCAAATTTGTTCTCTGCCTGGAGAGCAACGAGCATTTTGTACAACTGGGATGCATGCTCTTTTTCCTGATCAGATGTAAGCCTGAAAATTTCTGCGATCTGTTCGTATCCTTCTTTTTTGGCTATTGAAGCATACATACTGTATCTGTTCCTAGCTATGCTCTCGCCGACGAAAGCTTTAGTGAGGTTTTCTACAGTTTTATTCATGTTATCGCACACGCACCTGCGTGTGGGATATTATACCTTTCCCCTGTCTAGGAATATTAGATTATATTTATGAAATTATTGCTTTTACCAGATTCGATGGATGACTCTTTTTTCCTGTCTACATCATTGCTTTTCATATCCCTGAGGGTATCCTCAAATGACATAAGACTCCTGCCGATTTCTTTAGTCACTTTTGATGAGTCCAGACAAGTATTTTTTCCTCTAATTACTATTGGTTCTACATCATCACTTTTAATCTTTACGCAAAGTGATTTATCCAGCCCAAAGATCTCAGCAAGTTTGAGTCCCATATCATACCTGCTTAGACACTCATCAACTGCGAGGTGATAGATGCCCGCACACATTCTGTCTGCCATAATCAGCATCTCTTCTGCGCAATCTGGAGCATACGAGGGAGTTACACATTGATCTTCCAGCATTTTTACCTGTCTATTGGATTTCAGCTGATCCAGCGCCCAGGTGATAAAATTATACTTCGGGGTAGCTTTATTTATTCCATAGGTGGCCGAAACTCTGCAGATGCAGTTTTGTTTAGATGCATCTAGGACTATGCGCTCGCTTTCTAATTTCATCTGCGCGTATTTGCTGAGCGGTTCAGGAGCGTCGGTTTCTGCATACTTTGATCCCTTATCGCCGCTGAATACTAGATCTGTAGAGATTAAAAATACTCTGGAATTGAACTCTTTGGCTGATGTTGCTATGTTTAAAACACCTTCTACATTTGTTGCCCAGGCTTCCTGCGGATGAGTCTCACAGTATTCCGGGCTGTCACACGATGGATCTATATATACCGCTTCAGGCTGATATCTCTTCATAACTTCCTTAACCTCTTCAGCATCGGTAGGATCCATAATTCCCATTGGGCAGTATCTAGCCCATGATGTTTTTTTGTATGTCCCGACAACATTTATTCCGCGTTGTGTTGCAATTCTGCAGATATTCTGCCCGATCAGGCTTTCAGCGCCGACGACAAGGATTCTATTCATTAATTGGAGAAGGGCGCTTCATCTGAAAAAGTTTAGTGCGATCATTTTTAACCCCGCAGCTCCACTTTTCTGATTTACACTTCCTAAATTGGAGGTGTGAAGGTGATCATACTGCCTCATGAACAGAACGTTTCGATGAAGGGACATTATTCCGTTTTGGTTTTATTGTCTCTCATAAGCCTTGTCGTAATGTTTGTAGAGATCATGCTGGTGCCTGATCTGAGGCAGGTTGCATCTGATTTTACAAACGGCGCTGAATGGATTTCATGGGTTCTGTCCATATACCTTCTGGTGGGCGGTGTTGTAACACCTATTATTGGAAAGCTGGGAGATATATACGGTACAAGAAATTTGTTGATTACTGTAATGGTGGTCTACCTCATTGGTCTGCTGGGGTCTGGATTTTCAATAACAATCTCTAACTCGCTTCTCGGGGAAGCTAACATTTTCGTTCTATTATTTTTCAGAGGTGTGCAGGGTATTGGTATGGGTATGTTTCCTCTTGCCTTCAGTGTCATCAGGAACGTATTCCCTCAGGACAGGATACCATTTGCTTTAGGTCTCGTTTCTTCCATGTTCGCAGTCGGTACCTCGATAGGGCTTGTTCTCGGAGGCTGGCTGACTTCAGTTGACACCTGGAATTTTGCTTTCCATCTGGTGGCAATCCCCTTTGTATTTTTAATTATAGCAGCTTTCTTTGTAGTAAAGAAAGAACAGGGAGCAGACAGAGGAGCTAAGATCGACGGTATGGGAGCAGCTCTGCTCGGTATTTCTGTATTCTGTTTCCTGTATGCTGTGACTGCTGGAAGAACCGACGGCTGGACAAGTCTCAAGATCCTTTCATTCTTTGCAGCTTCGGTAATAGCCGCTGTGGCTTTTGTGCTTTGGGAAAGACGATCAAAAGAGCCAATCGTAAAACTTTCTTTGTTTAAAAACCTCGGCATCATGAATGCCACGCTGGTTGCATTCTTCGCCGGTCTGGTAATGTTCCTTTACTACCAGACGATGCCGTTTTTTCTGGAGACTCCGGTTGAGCTCGGCGGGTACTACGGGTTTACCGACACGTTCATCGTAGGGCTGCATATGCTTCCTACGGCAGCTTTCCAGTTCATCTTTGGAATGACTGGTGGAATTGCTTCCAAGAAATACGGGTCAACAAATGTAATGGTAGTTGGAACTGCAATCATGGCTGTAGGTTTCTTAATCCTCACGCAGTTCAATGATGTATTCTGGAAACTTTCAGTTTCTCAGGCCATTCTTGGAACTGGTATCGCACTGGCTATGAGCTCTTTGATCAACGTTGTTATGGATTTCACGCCCAAGCAGGAGTTCGGTGTTTCTTCTGGTATGAACACTTTATTCAGAACCATCGGCGGTGCAATCGGTCCTGCTCTTTCTGCTGCGGTAATGGCTCCGTATGCCATACCTGGCTTTGAAGAACTTTACAGATATGAGGGGTTCGACAGGATCTGGACAGTTGCTACAGTGTTTGCAATCATTGCATTCATTATAGCTTTGGTGTTTAGAAAAGGTGGAAAACAGGGTAAAAGATCATGAATAATTTCAACAGTGAAGGTAATGGTGATAAAATGGATCTCAAAAAAATGTACAGTGAACATTCGCTGAGAGAAAACCCACCCGGCAACTTTAGGCCAGATGAAGTCCTGATTGATACAGTAGGTGGCAAGATGGTCCATGGAGATTCAGCCTTGGATCTCAGCAACAAGGCCGTCAACTCATTGTATCTGGCTCAGGAAGGTTTCTATGTTGCAGCTGTAGCTCCGGATCCAGAATTGGTTGCCGACACCGCTTCTAAAGCAGAAGAGACTGGTGCCAACATCAAAGTGTACTCTTCAGACCTGACAGCTCTTCCTTTTCCTGAAGGAGAATTCGATATAGCATACGATGACCGCTGGTTTGACCACATTGGCTATGTTGAACGGGGAAAGTATGCTGAAGAGATGTGGAGAATTTTGAAACCAGGCGGATACCTAATTCTTGTTACAGTCCAGTGCAGAAATGCAAGGACCTGCTGCGACAGGGGAGACCCATACATCATGTTTAGATCAATTTTCGACATTGAGGAGATCAGAGATGTAACTTCATTGTACATGGATAGCCGGCAGAGAATGTTCTCAATGCTGATGAAGAAAAAAGCTACGACGTCTTAATCGTCTCCGCGGGTGGGCAGGAACTTCCTCATTAGGTAGTTGTTGCCCTGTCTGGAGACCATTCTAAACCCTCTGTTATAATAGAATCTTCTGGCGGCAATATTTGTTATCTGCACCCATAGCTCGATTATTTCTGCATTATATATTAATGCAATCTCTTCTATGCGTTTCATCATTTCGCTGCCGTATCCCATTCCTTTATATCCTCTATCTACTTGGATGGAGTTGATGAAGAGAATGCTGTCTCTGATCTCGATCGAATAGTAAGCAATTATCTTACCTTCTATCTCAAAAATTTCATTATATGTAGAGTTGTGGCGGAGCATCTTCAAAAGATCTGTGTCATCCCATTCAACTCCCCATGAGTCACGAATGATTTTGGCCATATTGTCTCTGCTGATCATGACTACTTCTGGAACATCTCCTCTCTGCATCTCTCTGGACGTGTATTCAATCAGGGGCTGGCTATCATTGTTATGGGATATCTCAGCAGACACAGATATGTGATGGAAACGCCCTATATTATTATGTCCCTGCAGGTGACATTAAAGCAATCTGCATGTGTGCCGAGGACCGCAATACTCTGCAGGCCGTAGCCGTAAAATCTTTCTGAATGATAATAATTTTCATAATGTATTAGCTGTTTTGAATAGAATCAGGTATAATTTTATGACAATATCCATTACATGGCGCAGCATGATCGACAAATCAGCAATAAATCGAAGTAGGAAGGCAATCATGTTATATAGATCGACTGAGCTCCTAGGTTTGGTGATTACTAGTGGTAAAAGTAAGCGCTGAAGCGATTGATTTCATTAAGGACTTGCTTGACAAAAATGAAAAGCAGGGTTACGGCATTAGGATTTATCTTGCAGGAATGGGTTGCTCCGGACCTCAGTTCGGAATGGCATTCCAAGAAGGAGCAAAAGATGGAGACAACACTCAACAAGAGGAAGGCTTCGCGTTCTACTATGACGACGAAACAAAAGAACTATTGGATGAGTCCACTGTAGATTATATCGAGACTCCAAGTGGTTCCGGTCTGGTCGTAAACAATCCAAATCTAAAATCATCGTGCGGTGGCTGTTCCGGCTGCCATTAATCGCAGATGCAGCGTAAGACGCTGCATTCAACATACTTTTTTTATCTTATATGTGCGCTCACAAGCAGTTATTCTAAAACTATTAAAATTATAATAATTCCCCATTAGCTTTTATAACAAAATTTCTTTCTACATTCTGCTTGATAGAAGATTCAGTGTATGTAGACCATCCCCTCATAAAAGAAGATACCATTCAATTTAGAGGATATCAGCGCTATTTGGCAGATTCGTGTCTGAGCTCTTCTACACTAGTCGTTCTGCCTACCGGAATGGGTAAAACCGTTGTGGCCTTGATGGTGGCTGCAGAAGTTTTAGAAAGAAAAGGCGGAAAAGTTTTGTTTTTAGCTCCTACTAAGCCTTTGGTTGAACAGCACTCAGAGTTTATGGAAAAAAGCATTCTCTGCAGATCAATATGCACTCTAACAGGAGAAATACCTCCTGAAGAAAGAGAACTTCTCTGGAATCAGACGGATGTAATCGTTTCTACGCCTCAGGTGATCTCTAATGACTTGAAGCATGAGAGAATCGGACTGGATAATGTCAGTCTGATAATCTTTGATGAAGCCCACAGAGCTGTAGGAAATTATTCCTACGTTTACATCGCCGATGAATATTCTAATGTCAAAAGCGGACTGTCTCTGGGCATGACAGCTTCTCCGGGTTCCAATGCTCAGAAGATCATGGAAGTCTGTACAAATCTGCATATTGAAAGGATTGAGATCAAAACAGAGCTGGACAAAGATGTTTCTGAGTTCGTTCATGAAAACTTTGTCGACTGGATTGTTGTAGATCTTCCCGGTGCAATTCAGGAAATTGCCAACGTACTCAGAGGACTTTACGATAGATACATTGCAGAATTAAAAACCACAGGATTAATGACCCCAGGAAGACCGGCCACGATGTCACATCTGCTAGATGTTCAAAAAGAGGTCCAGGCCAGGCTTAACAGGGGAGAAAAGAATAGGACTCTGTATAACGCCCTGTCTGTACAGGCCAGAGCGGTCAAGGTTAACCACGCGATTGAGCTTATCGAAACTCAGGGAGTAACCCCGTTGGCTTCATATCTTAAAAAAATCAAGGAAGATGCTGAAGATGCCAAAGGCTCGAAAGCATCTAAGGCAATAGCATCTTCAGAGGAGTTCGGCAGTGTTCTTGAAATGGTTTCCAATACTAAGATGGAGCACCCTAAGATTTCCAGAATAATGGGTGTTGTGAGTCAGCAGCTTAATTCGAGGCCGGAATCAAAGGTTCTTGTTTTCACACAGTACCGTGATACATGCGATATGGTGATGGAGTATCTCTCGAAGATTGACGGTGTCAGAGTCTCTAAGCTTATAGGACAGTCCGGACGAGGGACTGATAAAGGTCTGAAACAGAAAGAGCAGCTGGGAGTGCTCCAGCGGTTCAGGGATGATGAAATAAATGTGCTTGTTGCCACTTCTGTGGGAGAGGAAGGTCTGGATGTAGCCAATACCGATCTGGTAGTGTTCTATGAACCGGTTCCTTCTGAAATCAGAAGCATCCAGAGGCGCGGAAGAACCGGACGTAACCGGGACGGAAGAGTCATTGTGATGATGACCGCTGGCACTAAAGATGAAGTCTCTCAGAAGTCAAGTGACAGAAAAGAACAGGAAATGAAAAAGAGGCTTTACGCTCTCAAGAAAGAATGGGATGCACAGAACACAGGCATTCAAATGAGATTTGAAGTAAATTAATCCAATGTTGCAAGGTATATGATTATTCATTCATCGATAGTAATAAAATTACATATTTGCTTTGTTAAAAGTATTCTTAAAAAGGATAATTGAACTACAAACCACTACAATTTATATCGTTTGTAATGCTACTATATGGTAAACTCATCTCTAATTATGATGAAGGCAGCGTTATGTTCTTAACATATGCAACATTGGAGGGTTTATGCAGTACGGGGACCTTGTAAAGGTCTATGAGGCAATAGAATCTACAGCATCCCGCTTAGAGATGGCAGACATTCTTGCCAATCTATTCAGATCCTCAGATTGTAAAGATATTCGTACCATTATTTATATGACTCAGGGAAACATAGTTCCTGATTTCTACCCTGAAAAACTCGGTATGGCTGATAAATTGTATCTAAGAGCTTTAGCCATGGCTACAGGACAGAAAGGGTCTAGAATAAAAGACGTATGGGACAAGGAAGGCGACACAGGAAAAGTCACCGAAATCATTTTTGCTAACAAGAGCCAGACCACACTTTTCTCTCAGGATTTAACTCTTGAAAGGGTTCACACCGCCCTGCTTAAAATCTGCAGGGCCGATGGAGACGGATCTCAAGATCTCAAAATGAAACTGCTGGCAGATATCCTTCATGATGCCAAACCTAATGAAGCAAAATACATTGCCAGACTTGCAACAGGCAGAATGAGAATCGGGATTGCAGCTCAGACCGTCATTGATGCTCTGGCAATCGCATTTGCTACTAAAGCAGACAAGCCTGATATTGAAAGGGCTTTCAACATAACTTCTGATTTAGGTCTTGTTGGAGAAACGCTCTGCCATGATGGAATCGATGGCGTCAGGGGCATGAAAGTGCACGTCGGCAATCCTATACGCGCTATGCTTGCTGAAAGACTGTCTTCTCCAGAAGAGCTTTTAGAGCGTCTAGATGGCAAAGCAATGTTTGAATACAAATACGACGGGCTCAGAATTCAGGCTCATATTTCAGACAGCGGGATTAAGCTGTATTCCAGGCGTCTGGAAGACATGACTGATCAGTTCCCAGATGTGGCAAAATCTCTCAGAGAAGCCTTCGTCGGTACCGATGTCATCGTCGAAGGGGAGTGCGTTCCCATTGACATCAACACTGGAGAGTTTCTTCCGTTTCAGGAAGTATCTCACAGACGCGGCAGAAAGCATGATCTGAATGAGGCCATTGAAGATTATCCGGTAAGATTTCATCTTTTTGATTGTTTATACTTTAATGGTGAGGATCTTACATTGAAACCTCTCCTTCAGCGCAGAGAAACTTTGTCAAAATGTGTGAAAGTCACGCCGTCTGTAAGACTCTCAGAAGCTAAAGTTCTAGATGATCCAGAAGAGGTACAGATATTTTTCATGGAAGCTCTGGCTGACGGTTGCGAAGGTCTTATGGCAAAATCAATCGCCAACGATTCAATTTACAGGGCAGGTGCCAGAGGCTACCTTTGGATCAAATATAAGAAGGAATACAGATCAGAAATGAATGACACTGTTGATCTGGTAGCAGTGGGAGCATTTTACGGCAGGGGAAAGCGCGGTGGTACATACGGTGCACTGCTGATGGCTACATACAATCCTGATAACGACACGTTTGAAACCGTATGCAAGCTGGGAAGTGGATTTAATGATGTAGATCTTGCTACAATTCCAGAAAAGCTCAACAAAACCAAACTAGATTCTAAATTTGCAAGAGTAAATTCTAAGCTGGAAGCTGATGTCTGGTTTGAACCTGCTGTCGTTCTGGAAGTAAGAGGGGCAGAAATAACGCTGTCTCCTATCCACACTTGTGCAAGAGATTCCATCCGCGAGGGTGCAGGTTTTGCAATAAGATTTCCGCGTTATACCGGCACCACCAGGCTTGATAAAAAAGCAAGAGATGCTACAACAAGCATTGAGATAACTGACATGTATCGTAAGCAGCTGAAACAATCTAACTGAGGTAGTAAATAATATTGTGTCACGAGGAAAGATTATATAAGTGGCGCAGTATGGAGCACATCATGGAACTTCAGCTCCTCGATAAGGACAAGGACTCCATAAGAATCCAACTCCTAGATGCCGACATGACACTTGTTCAGCCAATAATCAACGAACTCATCAAAGATGAGGGAGTAGATGAAGTGAGGCACATAACAGGCCACCCAGAATTGGATTTACCAGTATTGTATATAAAGGTAAACAATGGAAAGCCTCAGACAGCGCTCAAGAGAGCAGCAAAAACACTATCAAATGAGTATAAAGAAGCGCTGGAGAATTTAAAGTAAATGCAAGAATGCACAGGTGCCGAGGCTGAAATAGGCCTCGAGGTATTTTTTACAGATTCCTCCGGGATTGGAGGCAGGCTTAAACAAATGCCTGAAGATTTTATAGTCAATGAGATTTCATTGCCCCCTGCCGAAGACAGCAGTGGCGCATATTCCATTGCTAAAGTAACTTCTCAAAACTGGGAAACTAATCGTTTGGTAAGAGAACTCTCCAAAGCACTTCGGATTAGCAGGGATAGAATAGGCTTTGCCGGTACTAAAGATAAAAGAGGCATAACATCTCAACTAATGTCATTCCAGGCTCCTGTGGAGGCGGTCAAAGACCTTCAGCTTCATCAGATAACCGTCTCTGATGTATATAGATCAAAGAAGCCTTTGACAATTGGAGATTTGATTGGAAACAAGTTCATTATAAAATGCCGCAATTCTCCGCTCAGCAAAGAGGAAATACAGGCTTCTATTTCTCAGACTGAAGCTCAGCTTTCGGAAATAGGCGGATTCCCTAATTTCTTTGGTGTGCAGAGATTCGGTGCTGTCAGACCCGTAACTCATTTGGTTGGGAAATGGATAGCCAAAGGTAATCTGGAGAAAGCTGTTATGACTTATGCGGCCAATCCTCTGCCGACAGAAGGAGAAGATACACGGGAAGCCAGAGCACAGCTTGAGGCTGACATGGATTTTGAAAGAGCTCTGGAGTATTATCCAAAAACACTTACATTTGAACGTATGATGATTGGATATCTTGCAAGGAATCCAGGGGATTACGCAGGTTCAATCGAAGTTCTTCCTCCAAACCTTCAGATGATGTTTATTCATGCGTATCAGTCGTATCTTTTCAACAGAATGCTGAGTGAGCGCATAAGGCAGGGTCTTCCGTTAAACAGACCTGTAATCGGAGATGTTGTACTCCCCGCAGACAGAAGTGGTCTGCCGGATCATGATCACGGCGTGCCCGCTACTGAAAATAATATAGACCTTGTAGAGAGGCAGGTTAAAAAAGGAAAGGCATTTATCAGCTCCGTGCTGTTCGGCACTGATTCTATGCTCTCCGAAGGAGTTCCTGGTGAGATTGAAAGAAAAATAATCGAAGAAGAGCATCTTTCAGCATCTGACTTCATGATTCCTTTAATTCATCAATGTAGTTCTAAAGGCAGCAGAAGAGAGATTTTAGGAACTGTATCTGAAATGGAAAGTCGTGTGCTTGATGACTGCACACTTTTCTCGTTCTCACTAAACAAAGGCTGCTACGCTACTGTAGTTCTGAGAGAGTTCATGAAAAATGGAACTCTGATGGATTACAGCTGATTTTATAGTCTGTAGTAATCTCTGCCGCCGTAGTTTTCTTCTGACTGCTCTTCATCTTCTTCCTGAGATACCTCTTTCTTCTTTTTCTGCTGTTCTTCAGGAAGTATGCCAGC
Organism: uncultured Methanomassiliicoccus sp.; assembly: GCA_905202485.1. Lineage (GTDB taxonomy): Archaea > Thermoplasmatota > Thermoplasmata > Methanomassiliicoccales > Methanomassiliicoccaceae > Methanomassiliicoccus_A. The sequence continues at coordinate 13,353 of CAJKRY010000006.1, read as the reverse complement.
ATTGCGCATCAATCTGGTAGACATTTCTTCTTTGTCTGTTTTAGGATACTGGTGATAACTGTCTTTTTTCAGTTGTGTGCGTTCAGCTTCAGCCATTCTTTTCATTGCCCATTTCTGGTGCATAGCTTTGATCTGTTTTTCTGTCAGAACAACCTCTGATCCTTCCTCTTCTTCTTCCTCACCACTCTTGAAGTTAAGTGGTATGTGGCAGCGCGGACAGGACTCAAAGTTAGATGCACACTGCATACACATCAGGGTGCCGCATTTAGGACATGCAGCTACTACCTGCTCATCATGGAATATGCAGTTCCTGCCGCGGTACTGGGCAGATTTGGTATTGTAATAAACATCAACTGCTTTCGATCTGTCGATCGGTTTCTGTACTTTGGTTTCTTCAGGTTGTTTCTTTTTAAACAGCGACACATCTTTCTTAAGCGGCTGAGGCTCATAAGCTTCCTCAGAATATTTCTGATTGTCTTTGTATGATGTCGCACTTGATGAATTGATGATAGTCATAAGTTGTCTGGCCATGTATATCCCGATGTCCAGAGTTTCCATGAGTTTCAGAGTTGTGTAGTATTCCGAAGGCATGGTAAACACAGTGCGCAGCAGTCTCTCAGTTTCTTTGTCGGGGGCCTGCGTCGGGAATTTCATAGTGTTTACCTGACTAATATACGACAATATTCTCTTTGCCTTGGTTATATCTGGGTCATCCATTGCAGTATACACTTCTGAAAGGTAGAGTCCCTTTCTGCCATATTCTGGATTTCCCAGCGTTCTCAGGAGGATTGTTTTAGAAACCTGTTCATAGGAATCAAACTCTTCGGTTGACATTGATGCAATATTCACATCTTCCTTAGACTTTAGACGTTCATTCACAAGATCTAAGAAACTTTCTGGAATTCCCACATCTCTAGCCGCCTCATCCCTGCTGATGCTCCGTTCACGTTTATGCTCAAATCTCAGTAATTTAGCTGCATATGCCTCAGTCTCTTCTTCTTTAATCCTGCCGTTGAGCTCTGCACTGCCGTCAAGTGCCAACTTGAAGTTTGAATCAATCTGCAGTGATCTTTCAAAGGCATATTTTGACTTATCAAGTTCATTGTTACGGAGATATATGCGGCCCTGGCCCAGCCAGGCATATTTATTTTCAGGTTCGTAATCTAAAATCGTCTGGTAACACTGCAGTGCCTCCGCATTTTCTTCCATTTTTCCCAGAGCGGCGGCTTTATTCAGCCATGCAGTCGTATTATGTTCATCAATTGAAAGTGCTTTGTCAAAACTGAAAATTGCTTCAGACAGTTTTCCCAGTTTTGCTTGTACAGTACCTATATGCGCCCATAATGTAGAACTGTCTTTATCTGTCCTGGTAGCAGACATATACGCATCTAATGCTTCGTCTAGATGGCCTATGGATTCTTCCGCTTTTGCTAAGGCTTGATATGTTTCAGAAGTTGTGCTTCCGAATTCTACTGCACGCCTGTAACAATTTACAGACGTCTCCTTATCGTTTAATTTGAAGTAGATATTACCTTTAACGCGCCAGGCATCAGCATTGCTGGCGTTCAGGCTGTGAGCCTTATCCAGCTCATCCAATGCTCTGTCAATATCTCCGATGTATGCATATGTGCGGCCACGGTCTACATAGAATTCATCATTTTCTGGATCTATCTTGATTGCATCATTAAATGCTTTCAGAGCTTCCTCCACATTGCCGTTGAGAAGCAGGGCCTTTCCTTTTTTATCAGCCAGAACCGCATTTTCCGGTTTTAATTTCCATACGTAATCGTAAGCATTCGCAGCAGAGAGGTAGTCTTGCAGTTCCATGTGGACGTCTGCTTTTTTCTCTGCTGCCAAAGTGTTATCCGGCTGAATTAGTAAAATATGGTTGTAATCTTCCAGGGCATCGTCTCTTCGATGTAATGTGTGTAGCGCTTCAGCGCGGTTGAAATATGCATCTATATTATCTGTATCAACTTGAATCAGTGTACTACACACTTCGATTATGCCCAAATAGTCTTCTTTAGACTCTAGAATCTTTCTTTTGGATTCTAACGTATCTTCTTCAAATGGGTCTATTTCCAGAACTTTGTTGTATACTTTTAAAGCATCATTTAGCCTTTCCATTTTGTAGAGGACGTTTCCTTTATCAATCAGAGTGATTTTGTTTTCTGGATCAAATTTAAGAATCTGATTGCATGTGGCAAGTAGATCTGTTGGTCTATCAAGTTCTTTTAATGATTCTTTCTTATCAATTATAATTCCTACATCCCTGTATCCTGCAGAAAGAGCCTTATCAAAACTATTCACTGCTTCAACATGCATGCCAAGTTTTGCAAATGATTTTCCCTCTATGGCATAGACCTGAAGGTTACTGTCATCTATCTGGATGTATTTGTCAAAGCACTCTACAGCTTTCTCATGCTGGTCTAATGAAGCATATGCAATTCCTTTATTATATAATACAAAGAGATCATCAGGACAGATCTCAAGCGCTTTATCATACGATATGAGTGCTTCTTCGAATCTACTATCCGATGCTAATGATAGTGCGTGTGCACACCAAACATCTTTATTTGTTGGATCAAGTTCTATAGCCTTATCAAGAGCTTCTGTAGCTTCTGAAAATCTGAATAATCCGTAAAGTGAATCACCTTTGATTCTCCAGAATGAAGGATCATCTGGGAATATTTCTGTGCCTTCTGATGCAAGTTCAAGGCTGCGAGCGAACATTTTCTCTGAGAACAGTTCGATACATAGGTTATGAAATGCAATCGCATTGTGAGGATCTCTGTGTAAAACATCTTCATAGTATCCTATTGATTCTGCAGACTTCCCCAGTCTGTCGTATGCGATAGCACAATCCAGAAGGCTGCCTATATTCTCTGGATTCATTTTCAAAATCTCTAGCGAGATGTCTAAAACTTCCTTATCCCTTCCATCGCCTTTGTATGCATCTTTCAGGGCCTCCAAAACTTTTTGTTCTTCTGGGAAGTTTTTCGATGCTTTCTCTAAGATCTTAATGGCATCTGTGTAATGCTGTATGGTATTATATGCCACACCAGTCTCATACATTGCTTCGAGATCGTCTGGCATTTTTTCAAGCACTGCTTCGATATATCTTATTGTTTCTTCATTAATCCCAATTGATATGGCAATATTCTTGCGCTTTACCAGTAGTCCGAAATCATCTGGGAATGAAAGTAACGCAGACTCTGATTTCTCAAGAGCTTCTTCCATTCTGTGGAGTTTTACTAATGAATCGATAATTGAATAGCAGTATTCTACACTAGGTTCATACTGCATCAGCACGTATGCGATTTCGATTAAATCTTCCCATTTATTCTGAGTAAGGGTTGTACGGTATATTCCCTCCATCGCTTCAATGCATTTTTCATCCTTTGCCAGAACTTCTCTGTTCAGCATCTCTGCTTTTTCAACCATTCCAATTGACTCATACGCAGATGCTAATTCGAGCTTTATTTCCTTACTTTCAGAATCGTTTTTAAGTGCGCATTTATAATAATCAATAGAATTCTCAACAGATTCGAAAGCTCTGATTGTTCTTGCTTTTCCCAGGTTGCCTTCTACAGAGTTGGGATCAATGTGAAGAACTTCATCATAAACCTTTGAAGCTTCTACATATTGTCGTTCCGTTCTCATCACATCTGCTGTTAAGAGCATTGCTTGGACATCACCAGGTGAATGATCTAAGACTTGATCCAGTGTCTGAATTGATTCGACGCTCTGTCCGGAATTCATTAGAATTTCAGCTTTTTTTGTACCCCACAGCGTCGGGTCGTCAAACTCGATGAGGAGGTCATAAGCCGGCATATAATCTGAATCTCTTTCGATGAGCTGTCTTGCTTCAGCCACAGCATCATCAATCTTTCCGAGTTTGGTGAGGACGGTTGCATGGTCTATCGCTAGCTGTTTATTATATACATCTAGTTCAATTGCATGACTTACTGATTCCAATGCTTCTTCGTATGATCCTTTGGAAAACAATGCTAAGAATTTATTATGCCATGCTTTTAGAAGCTCATTGTTCACGCCTATTGCCTTATCGGACGCTGCGATAACATCATCATAACGTTCTAACTTCAGCAGCGTGGCTGAAAGTTTCAGTAAATATTCGGGAAACGCTGGGTAATTTTCAAACTCATTCTCTTCCTCGCTGAGCAAGATCTCTTTAGCATTATCAATCTGTTCAGAGACGTTTTTCATATCTCCAGAATCAAATGCCTCTTGTGCAGTTTCTATTGCTTTGTTAGCTTTTTGGAGACTTTTAGCGTCTTTGTCTCTTAACGATTCTATGAATCCCATCCGATCACCGAATGGCAAGGTATCACTGAGGAAGGTCAAAAAGCTTTGCAAATCAAAAATGTGTCTGCAATTGGTCTGACAAGCAACATGGTCACAATGTTGGATGGTAAATATCTTTGATTTTTGGTTGTTAATTTTGCAGTATGTTTTAAATATATGATCTTTTAATATGGAAAATCGTCTGACCTTTGTCTGACACGCATGATGGGATGCAAATAAAAACAGAGTATGGCATTATTCTTCATAGGATGGGAAGAAGTTTAAGAAATACTCATAAATGCACATGGGGGGACCGGATGGGGTCCCCCAAAACGTGTTTAGTTTTTCTAAAATAATTGGCTTGTATTTTTCGAGATAATATGCCTAGCGCCATGTAGAAATAGTGACATTCCTATTCACTCCTGCTTTTTCGACTCAAAGCAAAATTGAGGGAAGTCTATGTCAAAGAAACTTACAATGGCTATAATCGTAGTGGTATTGGCAGTCGTTGTAATTGGCGTGGCGGTTTATTATGTGTCTTCAAATGACGATTCTAAAAATGAATATACCTTGTCGTTTGAGAGCAACGGCGGAAGCGATGTATCTTCAGTAACTTTTGATAATAACTCGCCTGCCGTCGCCCCATCCAATCCAACGAAATCAGGATCTGAATTCCTCGGCTGGTATTCAGATGAAAGTTTGACAGCACCATTCACCTTTGATGAAATTCCGTCTGGAGATACGAAACTTTTCGCCAAATGGGCAGAATTGATTGATATTGATGATGACGACTGGAATGAGATAACGAGCGATCCAAGCATCACCATCTGGAACATAAAGAGCAGCGAAACAGATTCGATAGCCGTCAAAGGTTCTGATCTCATAAAACTGGAAGATTATCTGGAAGAAGTAATGCTGGCTGTTCCCAATGGCTGCATCATTCTGGACATTGAAGATCTGCGCGAAAATAACAATATTACCAAAGATTCAGTATTCAAATTTTCAATATCTGCTGGAAATAAAGCGGCATTATCCAATGAAGAAGCAGATCTTGTTGGAGACAGGCCGTTTTACAATGTGATATTTACTGTTGATGATAAAAACGTCTCAGATCCAGATGATTTCATTAAGCTTTATCTCAACTATTCTCTTAAAGACGAAGAAGATCCATCAAAGATTCTTGTTTATTCATTGTCGCATAATGAATCTGCGATAGCTGATGATACTGAATTCATTCCCGAAAAAAATTTGGTGGAATGCGACCCTGATTACTCTTCATATTATGTAATCGCTTATGATGGGCTTCTGTGGCCTGACATGTTTGGAATTGACGCTCCGCGCGCCTCATCTACCGTGGAATACTATGTTGGATCAGACCTCTTTGATCTCTTGGAAGACGAAATGCCGGATGACCTCCCATCTGAGTTTTTAAAATACTTCGACGTTTCTAACCTCAACTGGGAATTTCGATCGGTTTCAGTACACAGTTATAACGAATCTCAATTCTTGGATTATGTTAAATCACTAAAATCCGATGGCTTCGATCAGTATCCATTTTCTGAAGCGGTTTCTGCCGACCCCCACACCTGGATCGGCATTAAGTCTGTTGACGGTGTAAGTTATATCATCGTGGCCAGCCTGAATGACATGGATCTGGAGTCCCATGGCGACGATTCTTTCAGACTTTATCCGCTTCATGAGGCAGATCTTTCAGTAATGCTGCTTAATTTCAATCCTCTGAAAGAAATTGGAGTTTCCATAACTAAATCCGAATCATCCTCGGATGCATGGGTAGATTATCTAGCTGGATTTTCGATCCCCGCCCCGTACACCGGTTCCGGATTTGAGAACCTTGTTGAAATAGACTTCAGCGGTTCATCTCTGTCTGGATTCTTGGATAAAATAACCATCAAAGACAGCATGAGCAGCGAGGAGCGTAAAGGGTTTGAGAGTTTCCTGAATGGACTCAGCAGCATCAAATGTACAATCGGCTACATTGATGTAATTGATAAAAGCGGTCACAAACTGACATATGATGCTATCGGGAATGAAATCAATAAAATCAAAGATCTAAACGGACTCAAACTCGTCAGCGCTACAGTCGACGACGGACATTACAACTCTCCAGTAATTTTAGCTAAAACACTGGAAGTGGCAAATGGAAAATTCACATTTGAAGATCTCGTAATAATCTCGTTTGAAGAAATTGAGGATGATTACAATCTTTTAGGCTACAATCCAGAAATGAGGATATTTGCAGTCAATGCTTCAATCAGCATGAATCTCAGCAACATATCAATTCCAGGTTTTGAATTAAATAATCTGATGTTTAATGAGCCTTGGATTGAAAGCTTTGCTGGATTCCAGTTTCCGGAGCCTTACGAAAATGCAGTCATTGATTATTGCATGGATATGAACCTGAACGTCAATGAACTGTTGAATCTGCTGAACGCTGCGTTCCCCGATTCAAGTTTGGTTCCTGAAGATATATTGGTCCTTGAAGAATCAATGAAGATTTACAAAGATATGTCAGGAGACATGGGCATAATCTCTTTCACAAGTTCAGACTTTGATCTGGAAGCTGCAAAACAGTTTGCTCAAAATGTCGCAACGGCCAATAAGTTGACCATTTTTTCTGGTGATGAATCTGATGGCATCTATTCTTGGGTCATGGCTAAGACATTTCTGGTAGCTAGCCAAACCTCCATAAACGTCGAAGATCTGATTACTGTAACCTGGATTCCCTATTCTCTGGATGGGAAAAACATGTATAATATTCAGATAACTTCGGTGGATGCAAAATTCACCATGCAACTGTAATCTTACCACAGCCTCTTTGAGGCCTTCTTTTTTATTTATCTGGAATTCTTACTGACTCAGGCAGCTTTGTTTCTCTATTTTATTGCTAAGGTAACAAAAGTCTTATAAAGGAACTGAGAATAAGGGGGAAGTACGCAAGCGTGATCTAGTTGGTTAGGATTTTAGCCTTCCAAGCTAACTGCCCGGGTTCGAATCCCGGCGCTTGCACTCTTTGTGTTTTTAGTTTGATGGAATCAGGCATGACATTGAGTTTTCTTCCAGCAGTTTTCTCATCAGCTCTAGCTCAAGACCAGAATTCAGATCCTGTTTCTTTGCGAGCTTGTAGAACTCCAATACATCTCTGTCTACATTCCACTCATTTTCAAATTTTAGCTTATATGCTATTGAGATATATTTTGCTGTGAGATAGTATTTTGCTAAAATTTCTATATCTTTCTTATTGTTTTGATATATACTCTCGACTTTTTCTTTGTCTGTCTCATTAGTCATATAATCTAAGAGCAGGAGGCATGTCGAGATGTTATTCAGAGCCTTATCTGATTCTCCCATATCACGTATTACAGACTCAAGTTCTGACTCTGCTTCCTCATACCTTCTGTTATATATCAGATACTCTGATTTGTTAACCCGCAGTTCATTGGCGAAGGGTGCGGTTTTGTAAGATTCTGGGATTTCAAACAGCTCTTCCGGTGCATCCTTAATCGGTATCCCCTTTAATGCTAGTAAGCTCACGTCCTGGGTTTTGTTAAATACTTCCTGTGAACGTTCATCATTTTTGAATAATTTTAAAATCATTCCGTCATTATATACTCCATTCTTAGTCTTCAGCGGTATTGTATTGTAGATGGTAACGAACAGTCCGATGAGAACCATTGCGTAGAAGAATAAGCCGATGAATGCATTGTTGATAAACACCATTAATGCAATGGATGCAATAGTAAGAACTGCAGTTATGATGACTCCGCCCATTATGTAGAGGCTGTATGGAGCGTTTGTTTTGCTCTTCTTGTGATGCATCATGTTGGCGCCTCCAGTGCCGGGGATATACATTCTCTTCAGAATATATCTGCCATCTACATTAACAAATGTATATCCGAATACTGCAAAAGCATCCAGCTTGTATCCGGTTGCCCATCCAAACAGTACATGGCCGAACTCATGAATGACTGTATAAATTATTGCTGAAATCAGCATGAATATAAAGAAAAATAATATCCAGTAATCAACATATGCAAATTCAACTATTTTTTCTTTAGTAAAATATACAAAAATAATCAGCAGAATGATCGACAATCCAAGCGATGCTATGCGTCCTTTGCTCACGCTGTTCACGTCCGTGCATAGTTAAAATACTACTTAGTTCTTCTTTTATTTTATGGATTTAATTTAAATACTGTTTGATTCATGAGATTTGAGCACTCTTTATTCCCTATGCTCTGAATGAGCAACTATTTATATTGGATATAACATCCAACATTGTAGTAGTTTTACCATCTACTCACCTCTCATATCCCCATTCCCACTCCGGCTGGGAGTGGGGCCCCATAAATCCACTGGTGATCAACTCCTGCCAGCATATCTTTTACTTACTACCTGCTACAATGCTTTACGTATGAATGAACAAGCAACGACTACAAGACAGGAATATTACAGAGAATTGAACGAGAATCTTAAAGCAACTATCGAACATATCAGAAATGATCAGACCATAGATAAAATAATTGAAGTGGCAAGTTTTTATGAAGACTCTTTTTTGGATAATTTCAGGATTGATGATGAAGCGTCCAGCATGTCAAACATCGAATTTGTGAATATGATATCCGATCAGCAATGGATCGACTACATTAACTATATGCGGACGTTGCTGTCTGAGTTAAATGATAAAAACTCTGACCACCGCGAGCTTAACGATTTATTCGAAGAAGTGAGCTGACGTTTCAAGTATTCTTTTTAATCCATCTGATGCATGCCGGAACCTGATGGCAGAGGTCCTGTCCACAATACATCTCAATTTCATACTTTTCTTCTGCGGAGATTTTTTCTGCGATCATTTCCCAATTAGACGTCGTATTCGCATCATCAATTATGATGTAGTTTTTTTGCCCTTCTTTGAGGTTGCTGTAGACAAATTTTAGAAGTTCAGTATAATTTCTTAAAGTGGATTCTAGACATGTATGCCTATTCAGTCTTATTATATTTGACGAAGGACACAGCTCTTTAATTTCAGACACTAGTATGTCCAGCAATTCTGTTTTTCCAAACCTTCTGGGGCCGGTAATTATTTTTGTACGGGGGTCCTCTAGAAACATACGGAGTTTGTAAACGGAGTCGTTCTCGCCTATACACTTACTCATTGCAGCTGGTGATATGCTTTCTGTTTATTTTATTATCGTTTGTCTACTCTAAACCTATTCATAATATTCATGAGATAATTAGGCAAAACTATAATATGCTAGAACTAAAGTGTGAAAAAAAGTTCATCTAGATACCCTCCGTCCTCCGAAAGGAGGACTCCCTTGCCTTTTATTTCATCATCTTCTTCTGCAGGTTCTTATGTTTATTTTTCCTGTATTCTATGGTCTTTTCCAAAGATGCTGGGAACATATAAATTTTTATTCAATATTCCATACTATTTAAATTTTAGTTTTGTAGTTTCGTCAATTAAACTTGTTGTTATGGGTGTGAAATATTATGGTGATGCGACTCAGCTGCATCGGGTGCGTTGGCTTTAGTTTTCACCTGTCTTTGTTCTAGCTAAAGATGGATATATTGAGTTAACATTAGAGTAACTATGTCTGACTTGCCTGAATATATTGAATCACTAATGTCTGAATGTATTGGATGCGGACTGTGTGATGAATCTTGTCCGTCCTTCAATCACGGCGGATGCAGCCCTCAAAGTGTGATGAATGGGGAAGATGGAAATGTAACCCTTTGTATAGGTTGCGGCAGATGTTCGAGCGTATGTTCAAGCACCAATCCATTCAAAGTCATGATGTATATGAACTGCAGGGAGTCAAGCGCAAAGATTCCAGAATCATTCTATGAAACAGGCTATATCATGCAGGCAGGCAACCATCCATCGCGCACTGAACTTCCATATGCACCTACTGGTGACGATGCATACATCATGGCAGGGTGCACTGTAGAATGCAAGCTTCCGTTTCTAAAATATGCAACCGGGATAGCCATGGATGCCATTGGTGTTAAGCATTCAGAACTCCCTAATCCCACATGTTGTACATTTCCTGTGCCGTTTAGAAGTTTATCTGATGCTGAGAGAGATGAATACAAACTCAAAATGGGAAACCAGGCAAAAGACAGAGAAATCATAACCATCTGTCCAGGCTGCGCCGATGAACTTAAAAATTCAGGAGTCAATGCAAGACACATCACGAAACTTCTCTATGAAAATAAAAATAAGATTTCTGAACTGCCTGGAGTTTCATTAGAAGTGGCGTTAGAACCTGGATGCGCTCTTGAATACTTTGCAAAAGAATTTGAAGCTATTGTTCGTACGACGGGAGCGACTCCCATTGGTAATAAAATCGGTTGCTGCGGAAAATCTGTAAAAGGAGTTTCAAGCCAGCTTATGATCGAAAGGCAGGATGAGATCAAAGGTGTAGATGCTGTAATTGTCGGATGTCCGTTTTGTACGTTTAAATACGACAGTATAGTAAACGGTGTTCCGGTTCTTCACATATCAGAACTTATAGCCCTAGCCGCTGGCAATTCATCAACTCAGAAGTATCACAGGCTTAAGCTGAATGATGATAATAACGCCTGAATATTGCACTCTATAATCCGAATGCAGATGGAATTGTACTCATTCTTGTTTCGAAACATCTTCAATTATTTTTATTTATATATTAATAATTCATATCTGATTTAATATTTACACTCATTTTATTAAATTGTGCATTTATTTCTCTAATTAAAGATTAGATTCTAGACTTGACTAAAACATCGACTCAAAACAATTATTGAATCTTTCTATCTTATGCCGAGTCTGAAAAATTAAAAAAAAATGTATTGATAAGTGATTTATTCATTATCAATATAAAATGGTTTAATGGCATGTATGACTGCCGCAGTTGTGAACGCCTTCATCAGATTCATGATGATTGCAGTGCACGTCAGGATCGTACCCTAAATTGCCGGACAGCAGTGCTTTGACCGCTTCATCTGCATCTCCACTGACACCGCCATACAGCTTGATGCCTACGCTTGATATAGCATTCTGCGCACCCCCGCCTATTCCGCCGCAGATTAGCACATCTACCCGATTATCTCTTAAAAATCCAGCCAGTGCGCCGTGGCCTGGGCCATCATTGTTTATCACCCTTTCTTCAATTATTTTTCCATCCTGCACATCGTAAATTTTGAACTGTTCTGTGTGCCCAAAATGCTGGAATACCTTTCCATTTTCATAAGTAACTGCAATTCTCATTTCATCTGCTCCTTTTCTTCGTAAAATTTCACATTCTGACCTGACTTTTCTGCAGCGTTTCTTGTAGCAGCATTCAGAAGAACCATCACAGATCTGATAGTTGCCTCCTGCAATCACAAGAAATTTTCCATTGACAATGCTGTCTGCAATCTTGCATCTGGCAGTTTCATATATCTCTGTGATTGTTGTTCTCGAGACATTCATCAATTCTGCACATTGGTTGTGGGTCTTTTTTTCAAGATCGATCAGCCGGATAACTTCATACTCATCAACCGTCAATGTGATCTGCTCCCCGCAGGATATACCGTCTGGAACAAATCTGTCATATGCTGGTTCCATACATATCCTTCTGCAGCGCGTAGGCCTGGCCGTGAATTCACCTCTATTTAGTTTCCGACATATGTCGGAAATATATCATATTTGCGGCTGTATTTGATAAATCTTGCTGTTTTCAAAAGTATGCACAGGCCCATACAGTCAATCAAAACAATCTGAGGCTGCATGGGGATCAATAAAAATCGAATTGAATATACAGAGAAATCAGAAATGGTGGGTCTGCCCGGACCTGACACATCGCTTAGCCAGACATCCATTTTTTCAATTCAATCAGCGAGGAAACTAAACCCTTTCTTTTTTCTTTATTTTTGGCACACTTGGACAGGATATTAGATTATTTAATATATCTTCTATAGCTATTATTTTTAATAGTTTTAAGGATATTTGAAGAATCATGCGAACGGTTATCTACGAGTCACGCGGTATGTGCCATGCCCTTGCCCTGCGCTTCTTGGTGACATCGCAGGCGGGGGTGGCATTTTGACCAAATGTTACATTGACCTGGTGAAGGAAACAGCATATGGTATATGGATCAAAACAAGGAAACCGTTCTGCGCAGTTGATGTTTTTAACGAAGTCTGGCTCACTTTAAAGAGCCGTGGAGAAACGCCGATTACTCCGCGTCAGGTTGGATTAATTTTAAGGGACGCCCCCTGGGCAAGGAGGAAGTGCAAGGCAGGAGGGCTGTCTTACTCGACGTACACCTGGAGAGGTGATTAATTGATCACGCTTGGTCCTCATGCACTGCTGCAGGGCGACTGCATGGATCTGTTAGACACGTTGGAAACTAAAGTTGATGCAGTAATCACAGATCCTCCATATATGATTGAAGGAGCGTCAGACATGGGCGGCAAAATCAACCCCTGGTGCGACCTTCTAAACGGATCTTACTTCTACTCACTATTTTTCAGAAAGTGTTCTGAGATCCTGAAAGAAACCGGCTGCATTTATGCATGTTTGAATTGGCGATCATTGGCATCATACCAGAAAGCAGCTTATGATGCGGGATTGGTCATCCGCTCTTTACTGATCTGGGACAAGGCGATGCTGGGACCAGGTATGCTCCTGAGACCCACGTATGAGTGTGTAGCGCTCATCCCGATGAAGAAATTCAAAATCCGGAATAACAGTCTGCGGGATATTCAGCGTTTTCCATGGCAGTCTGTAAAACCCCATGGACATCCTGCAGAAAAACCCGAGACCTTGATGGAGTGGCTGATTAACAGCTGCACAGACGCAGGAGATCTCGTATTAGATCCGATGATGGGCTCAGGAACGACAGGAGCTGCAGCGATCAAAACTAGGAGGAGATTCATCGGCATAGAACATGATCCTAACTGTTTTGAAATTGCTAAGCAGCGCATAACTTCTGGTTATCAGACATACGGTGTTGAATGGGACAATGATGCACCGAAAGCACGCGGATTAGATCGCTGGGGGGG
>CAJKRY010000005.1 GCA_905202485.1 uncultured Methanomassiliicoccus sp. | reverse complement strand
GATGGGACCGGGTGTATCCCCGCCGCTCTGGCCGTCATACCAATACTGTGGATACACATCCACTATATAAACTATTCCATACAATATCAAAAAAATAAATGAAGGGTTTTGGACATTACCAATGTCCAATGCTCCTTATTTTCTTACGGCGGTCTAATTTTTCTTCTTTTTGTCCTATAACCATCCTTTCGAATCTTTCCATAAGATCCTGAGTGGCTTTTACAATATCCCAGTCGACTGCCGATGCAACTAAAGTTTTATCTCCAACCATCATACGCCCGTTGAGAGAGTATTTGAAATTCACACCTTGCGCATGATATTTTGTAACATGCATTGTGAACATTGTTGGTTTAGAGATCTTCGCAATCTTCTGTAAGGATGCAGCTATTTCTCTTTCTATGGATTCAAGAGCGAACTTATCCTCTTGATCCATACCGGCAATCTGCGTGTAAACCATGTCGCGCTCTTTGAGAGACGCTATCAGTTCAACGATATCATATTTAGACAGTATACCTTCCAGATCCCCGGATTCAGATACAACCGGAAGAGTTGAAATATTGTACTTAACCATCTCTTGAATTGCAGTACCTATGTATGCCCTAGGACCTATTGTATGAACCGAATCCAGCGCTACTGAAGATACCGTCATATCTACTGGTTCACTCTGGCCGGATACTTCTCCGCTGCTTTCTCTCTGTTTTTTCCTCCAGTTATAGTTAGCAACCTGTTTTACACCAACTATTCCTGTAAGTCTGCCATCCCCGTCAATGACTGGCAGAGTTTGAAGCGTGTGTGTTCTCATAGATCTGAGTGCAACTTCCACAGAATCTTCAGATAATACCGTGTGAACATCTCCAGTCATAATATCTTCGACTAAGATATCTGAGAATTCTTTTATTCCCGCCACAATGTTAATCAGATCAGTACGAGACACGACCCCAACAATGTTTTGGCCTTTTCTGACTGGAATGTGTCTATATCCGGAAGCAACGAAAGCTTCTGCGATGTCCATCACTGTAGAGTCCAGTGTTATTTCTTGAGGCATTACCATTAATGTGTTTGCTTTAGTTTCAACTGGTAAATTCCTACGCTTTAGAAGAGTTCTGTAGCTCACTATGCCGAGTAACTCTTTTCCATCATTACTCACTGGGATTTCATGGAGATCATATTGTCCCATCTTCGTTATAATCTCAGAGAGCTGCTCGTCGGACCCTACATACTCAAAATCCTTCTGGACATAGTCTTCAACCTTTATCTTCTCCAGAAGGGACCTGAGTCTTTCCCTTTTTTTAAGTCCCGCTACTTCCTGTGTGTTCATAGTTTACCTCCAGTGGAGAAAATGTTTAGAATAATTCTGCAGCATTTTCTCATCACACTGCAATTCATTAATTGAGCTCCTATATTATCTAACATTCTTGAGAATTATCTAATGGTAGATAAATCAAAGTAAAAAAACTATAAAAGAATACATCCAAGTGATGTATTCTTTTATTTAAATGGTTGCTTAATCCTTATCAAGAATTACTTCAAATTTTTTGAAATCAGCTCCGCAGAGAACAGCATTGATTATTTCAGCAGCACCCATATATTCTATCCGTATCTGTTCAGTGCTGTCTCTTTCACGCAGAGTTACAGTCCCGTCCTCAAGAGTCTGATAATCTACAGTAATGCACCATGGAGTCCCTACTTCATCCATTCTAGCATACCGTTTGCCTATTGATCCGGTGGAGTCATAAAATGATTCAATGCCGCTGTATCTAATATCTAGATCTATCTGTTTAGCAACTTTTTCTAAATCCTCTTTGGGCATAAGTGGGAAAACTCCAACTTTTAGCGGAGCCACAGCGGAAGGTAATCTGAGGACTGTCTGATCCTCTTTGTCCCGCATATAATAGGAATGCTCCAGAACTGAGTAAATAATCCTGTCTAAGCCATGTGAAGGTTCTATTACATGCGGTGTTACCCTTTCTCCAGTCACCGTGACCTTCATGCGGCCTATGTCATAAAATTCAGCTCCAAGCGCATATGTCTCCCCATCTACGGTTACAGATATAATGCCGTCTTTAATAGAGCTGGGTTCAATTTCTTCCATTGCGGCGCCTATGGCTTTTGCTTGGTTTTTAAATTTTGGACCCAGTGTACCATATTTTGGCTTTACCACATCTTTGTCAATCTCTTTGGGGGTGTCAAATCTTTTGAATGCAGTCATATCAGAACTGGAAAACTGTGCATGCCTAGAAAGATCCCAGCAACCCCTGTCTGCAATACCTACAATCTCAGTCCATCCATATGATAATAAAACTTCAGCATCCCAGCAGTCTGAAGCATAGTGCGCCATTTCATCACGTTCATGCTGTCTGAATCTTAGTTTTTGCCGGTTTATGCCCACACTAGTCAGAAAAGCTTGAGTGAGCCAGACAAAATATGCTAAAACCTCATTGCAAATTATCTTCTGATTTACTGCATCTTCAACTGGGATCATCAGATCTCTTCCATCTGCAGCATGCAGTGTAAGGATTTCATCTTTAATATCTCCGAATCTAGGCCATGTCTTATCTTCCGGATCTACGAAAAGTTCGCATTCCATCATGTTGAATTCACGTAATCTGATTATACCCTGTCTCGGAGAAATCTCGTTTCTGTACCCCCTCCCAGTTTGTATAACACCCAGAGGCAATTTCTCTCTGTTGTACCTATAAAGATTTGGAAAGTTAACAAAAATTCCTTGTGCAGTTTCAGGTCTCAGATATCCAGTGCGCCCGCTTCCAGGTCCGATTATTGTTTTAAACATTAGATTAAACTCTTCTACTGATGATAGGACACCTTTACATGTAGGGCATACCACATTATTTTCTTTAATCAACTTATCCAAAGCCGCTTCATCAAGCGTGTCTGGATTTGGATGTAGATCTTTTACCAGATGATCTGCGCGAAAAGCTTCATCACACACTGTACATTTTACCATCTTATCTGCAAATTCATCTACATGCCCAGATGCTTTGAATACAATTTCTGGACCTACAGTTTCAGAGTCAATTTCTATAAATCCTTCTCCAAGTGTATAGAGTCTACGCCAGACTTCCATGATGTTGTTTTTTAGAGTTGAACCAAGTGGCCCATAATCATACATTCCGGCAACTCCACCATAAATCTCATACGATGGAAAGAGAAATCCTCTTCTCTTGCATAGGGAAAGAATATCTGAAGAATCCATACAATCTGACTCCATATATCGGGTGGCACGACTATAATCGTGTGCCAGCCCGATCATTCTAGAGCAGATACTAAAACATTCCGATATTATCGTACCAATACAGAGATTATGTCTGTATCATACAACATACCAATAAGGACATCTTTTGAGTCTACCACTGGTAGCTGTCCGAAGTCATTGCGCCTCATGATTCTGGCAGATTCTACAACGGATGTCTTACTAAATACCGTCGTCGGGTGTGAGATCATAATGTCCCTCACAGGAATAGATGGCAGCTCCACTTTGGAGATTTCAAACCACATTTTCATAACACCCTTGAGGCCTTCCCAACTCCATTCATCCTCATCACCAGCGATACCCATGGCTGTGATGGCACTGGATCCATTTATTAAGCTCTTATTGAATATATCTCTATCTGTTAGTATGCCAGAAAGTCTGCCATTTTCATCTAATGCCGGAAGGGCGTTTACATTACTAGCACGGAATGTGGCTAAAGCTACCCTAAGAGGAGAGTCTTGAAAGATTGGAACACATGGAGAGATAGCTACATCTTCAACAGAGATATTTCCACCTCTTTTTTCTACCTCATGAAGTAGATCAGTAGGCGTGAGAATACCAATGAGATGCTTATCTTCAACTACTGGAAAATGCGTGGTGTGTGTATCCAAGATTTTTTTAGCCGCATACTCCACCGAATCCTCAGGAGATAGGGTCTCTGGATTCTTTTTCATGATTATTGCGAGCTGGTCTTCATCCGGTTTTGTAAAAATATCATCGCGAGTGATCATACCCACAAGTTCTCCACCGTCTCTTTTTACAACCGGGATGCCAGTAAGATTGTGAGTGACCATCAGTTTTATGACGTCAGTACGTGAGCCTGGTACCTGAGAGACTATCGGATTGTGGGTCATTACATCTTTAATTTTTGTCATTAAGATCCTCCTTCTCTTGAGGCGAACGGACGATGAGTACTGGGCAGGGGGAGTACCTGACTACACGCTCTGCAACACTACCTAGAAGCAATTTAGAGATACCGCTACGACCTAATGTTCCCATAACGATCAGATCGTCTTCTTTTGCCTCTTCGATGATCTTTTTAGATGGAGAACCCTCGAGTATTTTTGAGGTGACTTTAACTCCAAGTTTTTCTCCTTCGGTTTCTATAAATTTGACAGCAGCCTTTCCCTCTTTTTCAAGAAGAGAAAATATGCTTACAATAGTAGAGTCCATTGAGAAGTTAACGAATGCTGTTTGATCTACAACATACAGCGCTGTCACTTCTGCATTCATCTGTTTAGCCAGTGTCAAACCGGTTGTGATTGCTGGCAGCGTATTCTCGCTTCCGTCTGTAGGTATAAGTATCTTAGTGAATTGACTCATTTCGTCCACTTCTCCAAATTTTATTCTCTAGGCAGACCAGTAATGGTAGGGTACCAGCATTTCTTAGTACCAGATCAGTAATGGGATCTCCACCTTTATCTTCAATTACTACGAAATTGCACGAATCTCTCGGTTTTATCCATATCTTCTGCTTATGATTTATAATTTTTCGCCCATTGCTAGTGATCATATTGATTACTTCATCCAGATTGGAAACCCCCTGTCGTCTTAAAAGCCTGCCGGCAAATTCAGCCTCACACAATATATCTGGCATAGATATCATTGCATTATCTGTCCCTAACGCAATAGTTACACCCTGATCCAGCATTTCTTTCAAAGGCGGTTCAGAGCCAAAAAACATATTCGAACGCGGACAGGCTACGATTGGAATATTCTCATCCGCACAGGCTTTCAAATCTTCACTGGTAGCTTTTGTCATATGAACTAGAAAAGATGGTTTTAGATCCAATACTGCAGAGATATCTTCCCTTATACGTTCTGAACAATGTATGCCAAATAGCTTACCTTTAGATCTAGTAAGCTTTGACAGCTCCATAAGATCATCGTAGTTCCAATCAGATATTGATGATGGTCCTACCCCATCAGACACATCTAATAGAGATGATAGTTCCTCTGCATCAAATGTCATTGGCTTTCCCAGTGTAATCGGCTTTGACCAGGCTAAAGAAGAGAGTAATTTGGCTCCACATACGCTACCTTCTCTAAAATCAATGAAAGAAGTTATGCCGCGCTTGAACATATATTCAGAAACTTTTTCAATTCCATGTCTTACCCTATTCTCCGGCGCTTCGTTCAACATTTTATATTTGAACCCGTTCGGCGGTGCCACTAGTTCTTCTAAGGAAAGGTTCAAATTTACTGGAACTATGTAGTCAGCAATGTGGGTGTGGGCATTTGTAAATGCAGGGAGAATTAAACCTTCAGCATCAGCGTTTTCAGCTAACCCGCTGCAAACTTCGGTCACTACCCCATCTTCAAAGCAGACATGACCTTCAAGGAAACCATTCTCTGTGTAAATCATGCCGGAGACACAGTTCATATGATGTCAACTGCAAACGATTATTTTATGGTGACTCGGCATCCAACCCATAAGATCATGCGCAGTCTTTTTATAGAATCATCCATTTAGCACACCATTAGAGGTATTCACATGGTAGTGAAAATAAACACTGACGATTGTGTATTGTGCGGAGCTTGTGAAGATGCATGCCCTCAGTCAGCTATTAAGGTGACTGATACCATCGTGGTAGATGCAGATGCCTGCGTAGACTGCGGAACATGTGTTGACGAGTGTCCAAACAGTGCTATAACCGAGTAAACAAGCATAATTTTTGCCGGGAGCAATATCCCGGTTTATTTTCTTACAAAGACATGAATATAGCTTTTACATTTAAGATATATGCGTGCTTTCATCTCGATTAATCTCTTATGCACTGATTCAATCTTCAGGCTTCTTAATGATTTAAATAATTTAAAAATCAGAACTGTAAATCCAGATCAACTTCATATAACTTTAAAATTTTTAGGGGATGTCGATGAACCATTGATTGATAAGATTAAAACAGTTGTTGATGAAGTGTGTAATGATTTTTATTCATTTGATTTTTCACTTACGGATATAAGAACATTTCTCAGAAAAGATGGATCTGGAATAATATGGATTGGTTCAGATAATAAAGAAGTGCCGATAATCTCAAAAATTTTAGATGAACAATTATTCAAAATTGGCATACCTAAAGAAACTAAACCATTTAAGAATCATGTCACCATAGGAAGACCAAAATATAACATTAGAGAGATTGCAAAGTATTGTGATGATAGGAATTATGTTTTTGAAAAACAACAGATAGATTCAATCTTTTTGATGAGCAGTGTTCTGACACCTGACGGTCCAATATATAAAATCGAAAAAAGATCCAGCTTACAGATGAGATTATTATGAAACTTCATGTAGTAAGTAACGATTCCACTGTGTTCCTAAAGGATCAAGGAGACATTTCTGAGATATTTGGCGGAAGATATACAGAAGTCAGGAATTTTTGTAACAGAGCTTCTTTGATATATGAAGTTAAAGTTTCAATTATAACTGGAGAGTATGGTCTGGTTACCTCTCCACGCTGCATATACAAATATAAAAAAATCACAGATTCCACGGAAGACTATGTAAAATTAGAAAAGAAATTCTGTTACGCTAAAAGAATATGGGAAGAATCAAAATCATCTGATGTTTTAATATTACTTGTTCCAAAGGATATGATAGAAATAATACTGCAACAATGTAATAGTAGCTGCAAACTCATATCTGTAACTAATTTTGTCCCCAGAAATGAAATTGTTGATCCAAATTGGCATCTGATTCGAAGGAAAGGAGCAAGAATTGGAAAGAAAAATGAAAATACAATATTTGATATTCTGCAGAATATCTATCTGAGAAATTAAAATTAATGCGGGTTTTGATAAGTTTAACTAATACAGATCATAATCGATACTCTAATATTATTATATAACTATACCCCATATGTGTCCAAAGATTCAAATTCATGGTCATTCAGCAAGAGCCAGACATGGAACATTTGCAGAAAGATGTATTATTTCAGCTATATAAAGAGATTTGAATCAGATGAAGTAGGAAAAATCGCAAATGAATTATATAAGCTAAGCAGCGTGCAGATGTATAAAGGAGAAATAGTTCATAAAGCGATTGAGAATTATATACAAAATACATTATGCGGAGCTAAATTCAATTTAGCTCATGCAATTAAAGTAGCAACTACTAGAATTGATATGATAAGTACTGAGAAAAATACCATAGAACAGACCAATGGGGCATTCATTTCTGAAGAGTTCTTAAACAAAGTAAAAAATGAAATTACAAAGTGTTTGCGTGCATTTGAATCTCTCTGGCCAACGATATCGGCTTATCAAAATATATCCATAGAAAAATATGACAGTTTCAACTATGGAGATGTTAATATAATTGTAAAACCAGATTATATCATTAGAGATGGGCAAAAAATCAAAATATTTGATTGGAAAACTGGTTCAAAGAAAAATGATGATTTCTATCAGTCGATGGTTTACTGTATGTATGCAATAAATAAATTTAATTTATCTGAAAAAGACGTGTCGGTTGAGTTGGTATATCTATCAGATTGTCAAAAGTACAATGTGACTCCAGAAAATAAACACATGGAGAATATGAAAAAGAGAATAATCATAGAAAATGATGAAATGAGTTTATTAGATCAAATTCCAGAAGAAAATATAACAAATCATTGCATATTTTGTAAATACTATACGATTTGTGCGCATAAAGGATATAGCAAGACTACAGAAAAAATCACTGTATAACCTTTCTGATAATTTCCTGCGTACTTTCTGGATCTCCAGTCGTATTAATCATATGTATCTTGGAATTTTCTAGATACCTCTTAAAGAAATCATACCTTAAATTTAGTTTTCTTTCGCTACGGATCAATTGATGAGGATTGCAGAGATTGTTTGACTTGAGATATTCAAATGCATCCTCAGGAGTCATTTTAACCGAGACCTTATCGTCATCAAAATCCCTTTTTAAAAGAATAATGTGTTTTATTGTTGTCATTGAGATTACTGATTCATCGCCTGCAATCCAGCGTATATCTGCAATAGCCCTGCCTTTTGAATCGAAAATTGAAGAGTCTACCAAAGGCTGAAATTCATGCCATACTTTTCCAATATCTGCATCAATGTAGCAGTTTTTTTCAGATCCATATGCAATGGGATATCCGCCGTCTGCTTTTACAAAATACCAGTCGTCTGTAACTAGTCTTGATCCTTTGAGTCTTAAAAGACCCCAAGAGTGAGTGGTTTTACCTGTTTTTGAAGGGGCAATCAAAGTTACGCCACCAAATGGAGTATCTATAACTGCACCATGAACGTGTGAAAGTCCGTTATAAGTATCCTCTAAAATATCTGACGCTACTGCTAATCCAATGCTTTTGACCCATCCATAATAATCAAAATTCAGTAAAAATGCAGTATGGCTTGTAGTTTCGTATAAAACTTCAGTTTCACAATTTTCATCACTGCATAAAATTATACTAGCATGCGGTCTGATTGAATCAGACATTGAATGAAAATTACGCTCCCACATGTCAACCATGGTACGGTCTGTGGAGTATAATTTAACACATACTCCATGGATGTCTGCCTTTGCTGAGATAAAATTTTGAGATTTTAGATTTTCTCGCAATTCTTCCATATACTCTTGAGTGATTAATGTAACGTTGTAAACCATTCAAAGTCTCCCTTGGCTTATTGCAATCTCTGCTTTTTTAAACGTTTCAATGAGTTTTTCAGGAGTGGGAACTCCCCCATACAATGTAAGAGACTCATTTATAAACAAAGCGGGAGTAACAGCCTGTCCATACTTATTAAACAGGGGCAGAATTGCCCCTGTAAAATTATACCTTGGAATCATCCGAGCTTCTGTAGCATGTACCAGATCAACCGAAGCTTCAATTCCAGTTTGTTTTAAAACTTCACTGATAAGCGTGAGATACTTCTCATCGAATTTAGCAAGCGATGGGTTGCAGCATGCCATAGATAGCACAGTTATCCGCATCATAGGATCATTTCCCATACAATGTTTCACCCACTTTTCTTAAGTTGTCAAGGCCATATATATCACTATCAAACAATGGAACTTCGGCACATATCATATCGTTAAATTTACTGTCAATCTCACATAGGTACTTGTCCTGAGTGGCACGACGTTTCTCTAAAAACCAATTTCCCTGCAGAACATCCTTTGGTATGACTTCATTTATGATTATTGAACGTACTTTTATTCCAAAACCACCCAAATCTTCCACTGCTCTTTCAGTCTCTTCAATAGGAAGTTTTTCAGGCAAAAGTACCAAGTTAAATGATGATGTAGTTGTGTCTGATAAGGCTCTTACAGCCGAATCATATCTTTCCTTTTCTTTCTTTAAATCATCTAACATTGACTCATCATATATGAATCCAAGAGTTTCAGATAATTCTCTGCGGTTTTGTATTTGATTTGCTATATACCCAGACCAGTCAAATGGCATACTAAGTTCCCTTAACGTATGACCTGTGGGGGCTGTATCAAAAACAACTTTATCGTGTTCTGTATCCCCCATATAACTTACAAATTGATCGAAAGCAGCGATCTCTTCAGTACATGGTGTCGACAACAATTCAGATCCAAACATAGATGAAAAGCCTTCCATCATTTCATTCATCCTTGTTTGAAATACACCTACTGCCTTGCGTGGATTTATATTAAGACCACAGAGATTCTTTTCTTTTCCTATTTTCACAACTTCCGTCTCACTTATGTCTTGCTCATATATGGCAGAAAGCGATACTGTCGGATCTGTAGCTACAATCAAGGTTTTATATCCATGATCTGACAGCCATAATGCTGTCGTTGATGCCATAGTTGTCTTTCCGACACCGCCTTTACCGCCAAAAAATAGAAATTTTTTATCCTTAATGAGTTTTCTCATCTCTGCAGTTTCCATTTTCAATCCTCCTAGTTTCCAATATGCATATTCACCCTTAAAAAGATCGTACAAGATGATTTGAAATTACATCAATTTAAAGTCTGGTACGAGTCAAATATGAGAAAAAATTTCATACATTTAGTGGCAAGTAT
The DNA here is from genome assembly GCA_905202485.1 of uncultured Methanomassiliicoccus sp. Lineage (GTDB taxonomy): Archaea > Thermoplasmatota > Thermoplasmata > Methanomassiliicoccales > Methanomassiliicoccaceae > Methanomassiliicoccus_A. The sequence goes on along the minus strand of CAJKRY010000005.1, from coordinate 107,644 downwards.
TAGATAACATAAGTCCGATTAACAAAATACATATACTGCGTCTAATTCATTCAGGAAACTGATGGGTTTATAAATCCAGTATTGTATCTTACAAATTAGATAATAAATCAAATAAGGCGGGTAACTATGGCAGATTGCAAAGTAACAGTAGATGCAGGCGTATGCAAAATGAAGACTGTCATAATAGCAAAAACCAATGAAGATGGCGAGGTTGTATTAGACATTCAGAGTGATTGTTCAAAAGTTCTGGAGATGTCATGGGGAGTTAAGCCAATATATGCATGGTCATGCGTAGAATCACCCATGAATGAAACTGAGATATATCAACTTGCCAGTAAATGTTTAAAACATGCTGCTTGCCCAGTTCCATGTGCTGTGCTCAAAGCTATAGAAGTTGCTGGAGAGCTTGGAATTAAGCGAGATGCAGTCATAACAATAGAATGATCTGACCAGATTTATGCGTGTAATGGTTGATATAAATATGCAAAATAAAAATGTGATTTTAATCTAATGATGATTCTACATTAAGAAATAACGTGGACATCTAGAGACTATTACATCCAAATGCCCACGTCGCATCTGAAGGGGATTATTTTATGAAGTTGGTCATTACCTGAGGTTCTCTTGTTGGGTGCGGATATCTTTCTTTAGAATAAGATATACAGTTTATCAGCCATGCCATATTTCTACCAAGAGTTCTCATTGTCTGCAACCCTTCTAAGTCCTGCAATGTTTCTTCTGGAATAAAACCGTGGGTAGAGTTCCAATATTGGGATGATACTACAGGCATATTGGATATTGTGAAATATTTGTTTAATCGGTCAAAAGAAGCACTTGCTCCACCTCTACGGCAGTTTACAACTGCTGCCGCTGGTTTATACTCATAAAATTTTGATTTGCGGTAAAACATTCTATCTAAAAATGAGCATAATGCACCATTTGGACCAGCATAATATACCGGAGAACCAACTACCAAGCCGTCTGATTCTTTCATTATATCTACACATTCATTAACTGGATCGTCACCAAATATGCAATACCCAGTCTGTGTACACTTTCCACAAGCGATGCAACCTGCAATAGGTTTTGTTCCAATATGTATGATGTTTGTATCAATTTGTTCTTTATTTAATTCGTTTGCTACCTCACGCAGTGCAGTGTAAGTGCAACCCTCCTTGTGCGGACTTCCATTAATGATCAGTACATTCATTTAATCACGTCTTGTGATGAGTGTATCAGTTTCATTGATTAAAATGCTAGTTATTTAGACTAAATTTACTGCACATCTTGTTATACGTGTCAATGCATGCTACGCATTCGTACATATTGCACCATACAAAAATGTTTAGTATATACATAATGGATTAGAAAATATACTATTTTGATAAGGTATATATTTAAAACAATTCATGACAATGCTGAGGTGAAAATCTTTGAATGATAATTTTAAGATTATCATTGCAGTCGTTTTGACTGCAGTAATCTGCATTGCCGGAAGCTCTATAGTATTCGGCGGAGATGCAGAAAATACGAATAAAAAACAAACACTTGTAGTCACTGGTTCGACAACGGTCCAGCCACTAATGAATCAGTTCCAGGAAGCATTTGAAGACTATGCAAATGTATCAATGAATGTGACCGGCGGTGGATCTAGTGCTGGTGCATCAGCAGTTTTACAAAAGACTGCAGACATTGGAATGATGTCTAGAGATCCTAAACCAGCAGAACTTGATGGTGGGCTTAAAGTTACAATAATCGGAATGGATGCTGTTGTGGTTATCGTAAGTAAAGATGCTGGCGTTAACAATCTAACAGTAGAAGAAATAGCAAAAATATATAGTGGGGTTTATACCAATTGGAAAGAATTAGGCGGAAATGATGAGAAAATAAATCCAATTGTAAGAGAAGATGGTTCTGGTACACGTGATTGTATAGAAGAAGCTCTTGCTGAAGCATTAGATGGCTATGAAACTAGCAGTTCATATCCTGCAGAAGCATCAACTGGATCGATGAAGACAAGAGTTGAAAACACATCCGGAGCCATTGGATATGTAAGTTTAAGTGCTGCGAGCGATCTCACTGAAAATACAGTAGCTGTAAATGTAAATGGAATCGAAGCTTCTGTAGAAACAGTTAGTAATAATGAGTATCCGATATCTAGAAATCTGATACTTGTTACCGATGGAGAACCTACTGGAATGTCAGCTTTCTTCTTAAGCTGGGTTTTGTGCCCACAAGGACAGGAGATAGTTGAAGATATGGGATTTATAAAAATCATATCATAATAAAATTCCAGGCGGTTATAAATGAGCGCAGATCGTGTATTACATAAAAAAAGATCTCGAGAAAATCACCGCGACAGCGTGTCAAGATATTCTCTTGCAGCCGTTTCTTTTACGGCTGCAGCCATTATTTTTTTTATAATTATATTCATAATTGCAAACAGTGCAACTGCAATACAAGAGATAGGCATTATAGAGTTTCTAACAGGAAATGTCTGGAAACCCAGCGCCGATTTATATGGGGCATTTCCAGTGATAATAGGTACACTCCTAGTAACTTTTGGATCAATATTATTTGCAGTACCACTGGGAATAGGTGCCTCAATATTCATATCTGAAGTAGTGTCGGATAAGGTCAGAAATATTCTGAAACCAATATGTGAAATTTTTGCTGGGATCCCATCAGTAGTTTATGGATTCTTTGGAGTAATTATACTTGTTCCATTATTGAGAGATGTGTTTCCAGAGCACCTTGATTATGGATACTCATGGCTCACTGGATCCATATTATTAGGAATAATGGCATTGCCCACAATAATATCAATATCTGATGATTCAATGCGTGCAATTCCAAAGTCATATAGGGAAGCTTCTATTGCAATGGGGGCTACCAGATGGGAAACCACGAGGAAAATTATTATTCCCTCTGCCATTTCTGGAATTTCCGCAGCTGTTGTACTAGGCATTGGAAGAGCCATTGGTGAAACAATGGCGGTTATGATGGTTACTGGAAATACTGCATTGGTTCCTGATCCCCTTTGGAATGTATTTGATATGGTCAGAACAATTACAGCAACGCTGGCTTTGGAGATGCCCAATGTCGTTGTCGGAAGTACTCACTACTCAGCACTATTTCTTCTTGCATTAGTCTTGATGGCAATGGTTTTGATAATTAATATAATTGCAAAATTAATTGCAGACAATACTAGAAAAAAATTCATGAAAAGTACTGAAAAAGATGGATTAGCTTCAAAAGTAGTTCCTAAACATGTCAAAGAATATATTACTAAATATCATAATTTATTAAAAAATATTATAATGACGGCAATATGTCTATCATTTTCGTACATGATTGTATCATTATTTATCAGTCCAATCTATGCGATTATATGTGCATTTGCCATATTGGTAATCATAAATGCATTAAAGTATGGATCTAGAAAGATGAACTCGATGCAGAGAGAGAAATGTGCACATCTGGTATGCGCATTAGCCATGGTTTGTATCATTACTATTCTTGCAATATTGCTTGCTGACATAATAATCAAAGGAATTCCAGCAATATCCATAGACTTCCTGACATCTTATCCATCAAATGCTGGCCTCAGCGGTGGCATATACCCTGCAATAATCGGTACGCTTAAGCTGATAGTTGGTACACTAGTTATTGCATTTCCGCTTGGAGTATTGACTGGCGTATATTTGTCAGAATATGCTAAAGATAGCAGATATACTAGGTCAATCAAAAGTGCAATTGGAATATTAAATGGGACGCCTTCTGTAGTATTTGGTTTATTTGGTATGGCCGCCATCGTTGTGTATTTAGGAATTGGGTATTCATTAATTGGAGGTTGTATAATATTATCATTTTTAATACTACCAGTCATTATTAAAACGACTGAAGAAGCAATATCTTCAATTCCAAATGACATACGAGAAGCATCATTTGCAATGGGCGCAAGCAAATGGGATACTACATCTAAAGTAGTACTTCCTGCTGCATTTGGGGGAGTTATAACTGGTGCCATCTTAGGGCTTGGAAGAGCATCTGGAGAAACTGCACCGATCATGTTCACTGCCGTGGTAGCATACCAAGGAAGCATGAGCAGTTCAATATTTGATCCGATAATGGCACTCCCATATCATCTATACTACCTTGCATCAGAAGTACCGGGATCTATGACCAATCAATATGGTACTGCATTAGTATTATTGATCATTGTGCTTTCAATGTTTACAGTAGCATCAGTAATCAGACACTTCTATTCTAGGAGCATAAAGTGGTGATATAATGAATGATAATGAAATATTATCAATTAACAATTTTAATCTTTGGTATGGAGATAATCAAACATTGTATGATGTATGTATGCCAATATACAAAAATAAAATAACTGCAATAATCGGCCCATCTGGATGTGGCAAATCTACACTTCTTAGAAGCATGAACAGGATAAATGATATGGTCGGTAAATGTAGAGTACAAGGTGAGATTATATTCCATGGAGAAAATATCTACAAATGCAAAAATACCGTACAACTCCGAAAAAGAATAGGTATGGTCTTTCAAAAACCATGCCCATTCCCCATGAGTATTCGTGAAAATATAGTATACGGGCCCAAAATGCATGGAATTGCGTGTGATAAGGAACTTAACAGAATAGTTAAAGAATCTTTAGAGCAAGCAGCATTGTGGGATGAAGTTAGTGACGAGCTTAATCAATCTGCATTGTCACTATCTGGTGGGCAACAGCAGAGACTATGCATAGCACGGTCTCTTTCCATATCTCCAGAGATTGTATTAATGGATGAACCTACTTCGGCATTAGACCCCATTTCATCTAAAAAGATAGAATCACTTATGGAGGATCTTAAAGATAAGTATACAATAGTCATTGTGACACATAACATGCAACAAGCTCTCAGGATTAGTGATTATACTGCATTTATGTACCTTGGGAAACTTGTAGAATTTGGAGATACTTCCAGCGTGTTCAAAAATCCTGTTCAAGATTTCACTGCAGAATATCTTGCAGGGAAATTTGGATAAATGATCTAAAACTGAGTGTATTGATTAAAACATTACTCAGTTTCAGTATCCTCTGGTTTTTTGATAATTAAAGCGTCTCTTATGCGCCGTTTCTTTGTAGATTTTACAACCAGTGTAGCATTTGGGAGTTCTACTTTATCACCTTTTATAGGAATTTTCTCTAAAACGTACTGAATGTATCCTCCTACGGTGTGATCTTCATACTCCCCAGGATCAAAATCAAGACCAATCTCTTCCATAACGTCGTATATGTTGGCGCCACCCAGAACAGAATAACGATCTTCAGATTCTTTGATTACGGAGTATTCAATTTCATCACTTTCATCCCATATCTCGCCCACCAGCTCTTCAAGAATATCTTCTAGAGTTACGATTCCTAGTGTCCCGCCATAGGAGTCAAGGACAATTGCCATGTGTGTTTTGGATTTCTGTAGGTCAGTAAGGAGTGTAGAGATTTTCATAGTTTCCGGAACAAATTGGATGGGCCTCACTATGTCAGTTAATAGCACCTCTTCAGAATCAGAATATTTTGTGTAGAAGTCTTTCTCATACACCACACCTATGATATTGTCGATATTATCTTCATAAACCGGTATTCTAGAATAACCTGTAGATGTGAATATATACTTCATCTCATACCTATCGGACCTTATATCGGCAGCGGCTATATCAACTCTTGGCACTAACACTTCATCCACAGTGATGTTATCAAATTCAATAGCAGATTTTATTAGTTCACTTTCACGTTTTTCAAGGGTACCCTCTTCCTCAATTTCATCAATCATCACCATGAGTTCTTCTTCAGTGAGGGTTGGAACCTCTTTAGATTTCATTGATTTTGTGATCAAACTCTTTAGTTTTATGAAAAAATAGCTTATTGGTGTAAATAATTTAATGAGTATATTTAATGAAGAAGTGACTGTGATTGCAAAACTTTCCGCATTTTCCTTGGCAATGCATTTTGGTGTGATTTCACCAAAAATTAGAAGAAATGCAGTCATTACAATTGTAGAGTAACCCACACCAACAGCACCGAATTCCAGTGTAAATAATAATGTACAAAGTGATGTAGCCGCAATATTTACCAGATTATTTCCAATTAGAATAGTAGTTATTGACTTGTCAAAGTTTTCAGCTAATGCTAAAGCTTTTTCTGCTTTTTTATTACCTTCTTTTGCATAGTTTTTGAGCCTGATCTTATTGACACTTGAAAATGCAGTCTCAGATGCAGAAAAGTATGCAGATAAGCCTACCAAGACAATGAGAATGATTACCATTACAATACTGGATTCGTCCATTTAGTTGACCTCTGGCCATCTCATATCTTAAAAAGCGGTTGATTTTTGGAAGATCCAATTGAGATCGTATGATAATATATCATGCTAAACTAGTTCAGATGTGTATATGAGTATTTAAAGATGATGAGATGCTAAATAGAAAAATATTTTACTATCGCGTATTACGCAGTTTCAAAACTCAAAAACTGTATATAAACATCTTGCTTTAACTTGAGCGTATGGAACAGATTCGTCTTAATAAATATTTGAGTGATTGTGGATTTTGTTCTAGACGGAAAGCAGATGAATACATTGAAAAAGGATGTGTAAAAGTCAACGGAAAAACTGCAGTTATCGGCACAAAAATATCCAATAGAGATATAGTAGAGGTAAATGGAGAGATTGTTGATAAAAAAGATGAGAGTACTTTGATAGCATTCAATAAACCGAAAGGTCTTGTATGTACAACATCAGAAAATGAAACTAACAATATTGTTGATTATATCAACTACCCAATTAGGATTTATCCGATTGGAAGACTAGATAAAGACTCACAAGGGTTGATTCTTTTAACTAATGAGGGGGACCTAGTCAACAAGATAATGAGAAGTCGGAACCAACACGAAAAGGAATATATTGTGAAAGTGGACAAAGTAGTGAATCAACAATTTATAGATCATATGAAAAATGGTGTTGAAATATTAGGGGCAGTAACTAAACCTTGCAAAGCATATCAAACTGGACCAAAAGAATTTGACATAATACTTACACAAGGGCTTAACAGACAAATAAGGCGAATGTGTGAAAAACTAGGATACAACGTTACATCATTAACCAGAATAAGAATAATAAATATTAAATTGGGAGATCTTCAACCAGGAAAAATAAGAAAAATAAATGAAAAAGAATTGGAAGATTTAAAAAAGATGTTAGAACACAGTGAGTGATCATTTATGAAACATTCTCACATATTGCATCTTTAATTTTTTGAACATAATCACACACGGGTTCTATACAATCTTTACCATATTCTTCAATTATTTGCACTATTGCACTTCCAATAATAACTCCATCTGAGTATTTTACCACATCTTTGGCTTGTTCTGGTGTCGAAATGCCAAATCCAACCGCACAAGGAATATCTGATACTTCCCTGACAGATGATATCATTGCGTTTATATCAGTATTTATATGGCTCCTAACACCTGTAACGCCAAGAGATGATATGCAGTAAAGAAAACCTGTAGCTTCTGAAGCTATGTTTTTTATACGCTCTTTCGAAGTCGGTGCAATGATGGAAATTAAATCTATATCTTCATTATCGCAGTATCTCAAAACTTCATTTTTTTCTTCAAATGGCACATCTGGGACGATTATTGCGTCAATAGAGCACTCTATACATTTTTTGATGAATTTTTCTGTACCGTATGCAAAGATTGGATTTACATAAGTCATGAAGGCAAGGGGAATTTGTGTTTCTTTTCGCACAGTCAAAACCATGTCGAAAATATTATCAACTGTTGTTCCAGAATTTAGAGAACGTTCATCTGCCTTTTGAATTGTAGTGCCTTCGGCAATCGGATCAGAGAACGGAATGCCTATTTCAATTAAATCTACGCCCGAAATTGACATATTCAAAATAAGCTCTTTGGTTGTGTGAAGATCTGGATCTCCCGCAGTTATGAATGCAATGAGTGCCTTTCCATTAGAAAAAACAGATTTGATTTTAGTCATATATTTCATCTCCTAAGTATCTAACTATTGAAGCAACATCTTTGTCTCCCCTTCCTGATATATTGATTACTATCACTGAATCAGTACTCATTGTTGGAGCTGCACGAATTGCATATGACACTGCATGTGCACTTTCAATAGCCGGAATGATTCCTTCCGTAGATGACAAGTATTTAAATGCCTCAACGGCTTCTGAGTCTGAAACTGGCACATATTTAGCTCGTTTTATATCATTAAGATAAGCGTGCTCTGGACCAATACCTGGATAATCCAGTCCAGCAGAAATTGAGTATACTTTTGCAATCTGTCCAAAACTATCCTGACAGAAATATGATTTCATACCATGGAATATGCCAATCTTACCATTGGCTATTGTAGCAGCATTTCTAGCCACATGTACACCTTCGCCTGCTGCTTCACATCCTATGAGACTGACATTAGCATCATTAATGAAGTCATAAAATAAACCCATGGCATTGCTTCCACCACCAACACATGCAACAAGAGCATCTGGGAGTTTACCTTCTGCTTTTAAAATTTGAGATCTTACTTCACGACCAATTATACTCTGGAAATCCCTCACCATCATAGGAAACGGATGAGGTCCCATCACTGATCCTATTGCATAGTGAGTATCTTCAATTCTGGAAGTCCATTCTTTTAAAGTCTCGTTGACTGCATCTTTAAGAGTCATAGTTCCGCTAGTAACTGGATGCACTTTGGCACCAAGTAACTCCATTCTGTACACATTTAAAGCCTGTCGTATAGTGTCCTCTTTGCCCATGAAGATTTCACATTCCAACCCCATTAAGGCTGCCGCAGTAGCAGTAGCTACACCATGCTGTCCAGCTCCAGTTTCAGCAATTATTCTTGTTTTGCCCATTTTTTTAGCTAACAATGCTTGTCCAAGAACATTATTTATTTTGTGTGAACCTGTGTGATTTAAATCTTCTCGTTTAAGATATATTTTTGCTCCACCTAAATCTTCAGTCATATTTTTTGCATGATATAATAGAGAAGGCCTCCCCGCATAACCGCATAATAACTTTTTAAGTTCTTTTTGGAAATTTTCATCACTTTTGTAATAATTGTATTGCATTTCTAACTCAATGACGGCATTCATCAGAGTTTCTGGAATGAACTGACCGCCGTATTCCCCAAATCGACCACTGGATATCATTAATTCACTCCCCTTATCAATTTGATCATTTCTTGAATCTTAGATGGATCTTTTATGCCATTAGTTTCCACTCCAGTGCTTACATCAATACAATAGGCACCAAGAGACATGGCAGTGTTGATATTAACTGGTTTAATACCTCCAGCCAAGAAAAACTGTTTATTGATAGTATTTGGAATAAGCGTCCAATCAAAACTATCCCCATTCCCACCATAACATGAATCTGAATAAGAATCAAATAAAATATAATCAGAAGGAATTGTGGATATTTGCTCTAAAGACATTGCATTTTTTACTCGTATTGATTTTATGATTGGAAGCTGGATGTGGGCTCTTAAATCATTAATATATTCATTTGTTTCATCACCATGAAGCTGTACAACATCAATAATCTTAGAGTCGCATATGTCAATTATTTGGCTCAGATCTTCATTAACAAAAACACCTACTGCACTGATGTTTTTGTTTAAATTTCTGCGAAGATCCGCTGCCTTAGATTTAGAGACCTGACGTTTACTTTCTGCAAATACAAACCCAATGTAATCTGGCATACATTCATTGACTGCTAAGACATCTTGAATCCGAGATAAACCACAGATTTTTACCTTAATCAATGTCATGTCCCCTGAGGATGTTAAGATATTTACACTTGTCTTGAGAACGCATTAACGCTTCACCAATTAAAACTGCATCAACATTACATTGTTCTAAAGCTTCAATATCATGACGTGTTTTAATTCCACTTTCAGCAACAAAAATAATATCCTTTGGCACAAGATTCCTAAGAGACATACATGTACATACGTCAACACTGAATATACTCAGATTTCTATTATTTACACCAATGATTTTTGCTCCAGCAACAATGGCAGAATTTATATCATCTGATGTGTGTGCTTCAACTAACGCAGAGATACCTAAATTATTACATAGCAATATCATTTTTTTAAGAGATTGCTTATCGAACAATGAAGATATTAATAAAATAGCATCTGCACCAAGTAACTTTGACTGATACACTTGATATTCATCAATGATAAAATCTTTTCTTAAAATTGGAATATTCACTTCTGCTTGTATTTCAGATAAATGCGTGTAATCTCCAAGAAAATATTTTGGTTCAGTAAGCACAGAAATGGCAGCCGCTCCAGCACGTTCATATTGCTTTGCAATATCAAGATACGGAAATTTATCAGATATTACTCCTGCTGAAGGAGAAGCACGTTTGATCTCGCAAATGAATGCTATACCATCATTTTTCAGTGATTGATTAAATTTTAAAGATTTGTTAATATCCAGTGTTTTCACTAAATCCTTAATGTCTTTCAAAGAATTAACTGATTTTTCATATTCGATTCTGTTTCTAGTAGACTGTATAATTTCATTAAGCATTGCAATCAAGTCTCCTAGTTGCAAATTTAAATTCTTCCAACTTTTTTATTACAGATTCATTATCAATTAGATCATTGGCTAATTTAATACAATGATCGATATTGTCAAATTTTTTTGCAATATACAGTGCTACAGCGGAGTTGAAAACAACAACATCTCTTTTGGGGCCGTGCAATTCACCAGACAGTATTTTTAATAATACGCTAGCATTTTCAATAGATGACGCACCGCGTAAATCATCGATGGAACATCTATTAAATCCCAAATCCTCTGGGAATAATGAATATGTATTCAATGATCCAGAATCAATTTCACAAATTTTATTATAACCACTTAATGTTAATTCATCCAATCCAGATCCGTGAACTACCATGCCCCTTTTCACACCTAAGTTCATAAGAACTTTTGCAATCGGCTCTACAAGTTTTTCATCATATACACCCAATAGCATCATTTTTGCTTCGGCAGGATTCGATAATGGTCCAAGGATGTTAAATATAGTTCTTGCTCCCATTTCTTTTCTAACAGATGATACATTTTTCATTGATGGGTGGTACATCTGTGCGAACATGAAACAGATTCCCATTTGATTTAAGAGAGTTTCTGATTGAATTGGTGAGAGATTTATATTAATTCCAAGACTCTCTAAAACGTCGGCTGCTCCACATTTGCTTGAAACACTTCTATTCCCATGCTTAGCGACGGCTACGCCTGCGGATGCAACGACAAAGGAAGAAGTCGTGGAGATATTAAATGTATTTGAGCAGTCTCCCCCTGTTCCTACAATATCGATGACTTCTGTTTTTGGATGAATTTTAATTGCTTTATCCCTCATAACTTCTGCACATGCGGTGATTTCATCAATACTTTCACCTTTCATGCGTAAAGCAGCAAGAAACGCTCCAATCTGAGCGTGTGTAGCCGTACCATCCATTATTTCAAACATTACATCCCTTACAATCGGTTTGTCTAAGTTTTTACCTTCAAAGATATCTGAGATGGCTCTCTGAATCATATACTACACCTCAAAAAATTATACATTATCTGTTTCCCAGAAGAAGTTAAAATTGATTCTGGATGAAATTGCACACCATAGATGCAGTAATCTTCGTTTCCTACAGCCATAACCTCTCCAGAAGATGTGTGACCGATTACTTTCAAGCTAGTAGGTATGCTGGTTTTCTCTGCAACCAATGAATGATACCTAGCCGCAATAATGATATCTGGAAGGTCATTGAAGATGTTGCAAGAATTATCAATCATAATTAAATCTGGTTTGCCATGCATTAACTCTGATGCATGCACAATGTGTGAACCAAATGATTCGCAGATGCATTGGTGTCCCAGACAAACACCCAAAATAGGAATTTTCCCTTTTAAAACATCCACAACTTCTTCACATATGCCAGCATTTTTTGGATGTCCTGGTCCGGGTGAGATTATAATGTGGGTGGGATTCATTTTTATTATGTTATCTATGCTTATTTTATTATTTCTAGCTACATGAATATCAGGATTTATTGATCCAGCTAGTTGATAAAGATTGTATGAAAAACTGTCATAATTGTCAATGAGCAGTATCATTCCATCACCTCGTTGGAATGCACTACAGCATCGATGACTGCCTTGGCCTTGTTAAAAGATTCTTCATATTCTAATTCTGGAATACTATCCGCTACGATTCCACTGCCTGCTTGAACAGATACTTTTCCATCTTTTTTTACGGCCATCCGTATTGCAATACATGTATCGAGATTTCCGCTCAAGCCAATATAGCCCAATGCACCTCCATAAATTCCACGTGGCTGAGACTCAAGTTCATTAATTATTTCACAAGCTCGTATTTTAGGAGCCCCAGACAATGTACCAGCGGGGAGAATCGCCTCCAAGGCAGAAAGAGCGTCACAGTCCTCATTTATGTCGCTTTCAACCTGTGAACAGATGTGCATAATCTTAGAATAACGATGAATCATCTGGTAATTCACTACATCTACAGATCCAAATTTAGAAACTTTTCCTAAATCATTTCTACTAAGATCAACAAGCATGTTATGTTCTGAAAGCTCTTTTTCATCAGCCAACAGCTCTTTTTCAAGAGATGTATCTTCTTCAATAGATTTACCTCTTGGTCTTGAACCTGCAACTGGAAAAGTATATAGCCTTCCATTTTGAAGACGAACGAGTGTCTCTGGAGACGTACTTATGATCTCTTCTCCATCAATATTTAAATATACCATATATGGAGAAGGGTTGGTTGTTCTAAGAACGCGATAGGCATTTATTAAACTACCATCATATTCACAACTAAATTGCCTTGATAAAACTGCCTGGAAAATGTCTCCATTTTCGATGTATTCTTTTGTTCTTTCTACAATTCTACAAAAATAATCCTTAGAAATATTACATTTAAAACAAGGTTCTTTTTCAATGGAACAGGGTTCAGATGCTGGAATTTTGGAAATCATTGCAATAATCTCTTCTATTTCAGCACATGCACGTCCATAATTTTCCATAATGTTGCTTGTGTCCATGTTGAAAATAATTAGTATTTTTTGAGATAGATGGTCATATGCTATTATTTTGTTAAATAGCATTAAATCATAATCATTGAAATCTCCTCTTTTTATCTTAATTGTGGGTTCCGCATAGTTAAGCATAGAATATGCAAAATACCCTACAAAACCACCAGTAAATGGTGGAAAACCATCCAATGTAGGTGATTTATACTCATCGAGTATCGTCCTTAGGGTGTCCAAAGGATTGTCTGTATTTACAGTCTTAATTTTTCCATCATCTGTTGTAACACATCCATTCTTGCATGATACTCTCATCACTGGATCAAAACATAAAAATGAATAACGTCCCCATTTTTCACCTCCCTCTACACTTTCAAGAAGACAGTATCGCTTATCAGTTACCGCAATCTTCCTCAAAAGAAGAATTGGTGTCAGCGAGTCTGCATATATCTCTTTACAGATTGGAATGCATCTGTATTTGCTTGATAATTTTACTATTTCATCGCATGTCGGAGTGATCATAGTTACACACTCGATTACTCTTGAGACGAATCTACTTAAAATTAGTTTCTATTGAACTATCTAAATCAATAATCTACATAAACATACATTATTGATCCAAATATTGTATTCAGATAAGGTCTTAAATTTGAAAAAACTACAATCCAGTCTGATCAACATAGATGTTTACTCAAAGATTATGAAGCGCTAATTCATTAAAGATGTCTAGAGATAAACATGTGATATACCGACTATTGAGTTAAGAATTTATTGAGTAGACTGTTTGAACCTGACGAATTGGTAAGATGCAAAAAAATAGATGTGGGTTGAGTGTTCCCCATATCATGTATTGGAAATTGCAGATTGAATTGCGTTTAGTAAATCATTTCCAGCAGATTCTGGATCCCTAACCCAATCTAGTGCATGTAGGCGATAAACGTTCCAGCCCATAGAACGCAGCATGTCATACCGCAAACGTTCTCTTTCTCTAGCTGTACGAGCCGATTTATAAACAAAACCATCGCACTCTATACCAAGAATATAACGTTCTGAATCTGATGAATCAGCTACACCAATATCTACACGATATCCAGAGCACCCTATTCTTGGCTTAGCCACATATCCATGAGATTGTATAAAATCACAGATGGATTCTTCAAATATGGATTTTGAAGTCTCTATGTCTTCTGTATTTTCAACAAGGGATTCAGAACCATGCAGTGCATATTCAATGTACGATCGAACCATGCCAAGATCCCCTTCATATGTATCAATATCTTCTGGTAAAATAGAGCCAACAAATTTCAGATTGGATCTAGCTCTTGTCACAGCAACATTTAGTCTGCGAGTACCACCCTTCTTACTCAATGGTCCAAAATTCATATACATTTTACCGCTAGTATCTTTGCCATATCCCAGACTAAATATGATGACGTCCCGTTCATCACCTTGAACATTTTCAATATTTTTTATGAAAAATGGTTCTTTTTTATTTTCTTTAAAGAACTCTTCGTGTTCCCTATTCTGATACCGCATAAAGTTAAGAACACTTTCAATGGCTTGCATCTGCGCTTCGCTGGCAGCAATTACACCCAAAGATTCAGAGCTTCTATTTTCAATATGTTCAAATACAAGTTCTGCAACGCGCCTTGCTTCTTTCACATTGCATCTCTTTTTACCGCGGTCGTATACTCCATCTTCCACATAAATATATTCAACTCCAGTGTCTGGCCGTCCATGATTGCAAGATGGGAAAGTGATTAGCATATCTCCATAGATATTGTGATTTGAAAAGGCGATAAGGCTCTCATCCCTGCTCCGATAGTGCCATCTAAGGGATCGTATGGGCAGTGCATGGCTTTCATCCAAGATAGATTCTAAAAATTGTTCATCATCATCAGAATCCGAATCAGAGCCTGAAGAGCTGAAAAAGTTTGTTGGAGGTAACTGTTTAACATCTCCCACGATTATAGCTTGCTTTGCTCTCATTATGGCGCCAATTGCACTTTCGGTCCTGACTTGAGATGCTTCATCAAAGATGACCATATCAAACATATAATCATCATTTTGTAAGAACAAACTTACAGATAATGGAGACATCATCATGCATGGTTTGAGATTCATAACAACATTAGGTATCTTATGGAGCAGTTTAGCAGCTGGCATTCCTCCCTTTTGTTTATACAGCTCTTGTTTTAGTATGCTCAATTCAGTATTGGAATAAACAGCATCATCAATGTTGGGCAATCGGGAGATTACCTTATTCCTTATCCTCACTTTTGCATTAGACAATTGATTGATGTCTAACTGATTGAAACGTTTAACTTCTTCAGAATAATCATTTCCACAGAGACTTCTAAGTGAAGAAGATGAGAATAGAATATCTTCAAGCCAATTAGAATAAAATTTCTTTAGAAATGCATTTACAGCATCTTCACCAGATAGACCCTCATTCAAAGCTGCAGACATATACGATGAAAGCCCTTCAGAATTACAATCATCTGTTGTTCTATTGAAATCTGCTTGTTCATCAATGTCGCTCAGCTCATTTAGGCATGAAGTAATTTTATCATCAAGTTCGTTAAATTTCATGTCTGAAATGTCCATAGGTATTGAATACAATGATTCAAACCATTCGGTATCTTCCTCCATATTTCCCTTTGATTTAGAAAGATCACTTGCTAGTTTTTCACAAGATTTTGCAAGATTAATATCGTTAACAAGGGACTTAGCAACTTCTAAAGGAATACGCCACTCTTTAATTGTATTAGTAAACTCTATAGTCCAATTGATGTAATCTATAACTCTCCTAAAATCAGTAGTCAAACCATCATACAAGTATCCAAATTCTGCTTCCATTGTAGATTTTTTAGAAGAATCCAGATCATGTAAAGCTTGAAGTCTAACTAGACGCTGCATGTTAATAATGTGCGATGAATAACCTGCAGGAGACAAGGATAGTTCAATCATTGGCATGATAGCACGTTTAAGATCAATGAGTGAATTTTGAATACGGCTGCACTCCGTTGAAGCTTGTTGAATGTCCATCTCATCTAAAGACAGATTATTTAATGAAGATTCGAGCTCATTTAATGTTGCACATCTTGTTGCGATTCTTTTAATCTCTAGGGTCTCCGGAATTAAACTTTCAATACCTGTAAGAAGTAATCGTCTAATGCCTTCTGGAACTGGGCCATTAAACTTTTGGATTATTGAATCAAAAGCAATAAATGATTGCTTCAATAGGTCAAAGTCCGTTGTTTCTCCAGAGTAACCACGTCCCAGCTTATCACGTAAATCTAAGTCATTTGCTCGGAGCCATACTCTTTCTTCTTTCAGCCTAATCACTTTTTGTAAAACATTTATAGCTTCAGCATCATCAAGCTTTTTAGAACTGTCAATCTTGAGATTCCTTAATGTTTTAATGTCAGTATTGTGCTGTCCAAATCTAAGACCAAATGACTTTTGAGCATTTTTAAACCGACTTAACATTTCAGGACACGGCAGTTCCAGTATCTGCTTATCATATGATCTGAAAATCTCCTGTTCCAATGACCTGATTATTGCATACTTAGAAACTATTTCCGTGAATGCTTCATCTCTTACATTCCTACCAAACTCTGTAAACCAGTTTTCAGTGGGATGAATAGGACCATCTAAAATGCTTAATATCTCCGTAGCAGCAATGAGATCAGATACGGTTGGTACAGTTCCCTGAGGAATTAAAGAAGTAGCAAGGTCTTTTACTTTTTCAAGCTCCCCCAACACAGTAATTGATTCTCCACAGGCGCGTATCATTTTGTCTGCGCCCCTGAGAATCCCATCTTCGTCCGCA
This sequence comes from uncultured Methanomassiliicoccus sp., assembly GCA_905202485.1. Taxonomy (GTDB): domain Archaea; phylum Thermoplasmatota; class Thermoplasmata; order Methanomassiliicoccales; family Methanomassiliicoccaceae; genus Methanomassiliicoccus_A. The sequence goes on along the minus strand of CAJKRY010000005.1, from coordinate 90,658 downwards.
AAAACATCAATTGCTAAGTTTTCTCTCAGAAATGCCATCTCAGTTTCAGCTGTTTTTTCAGAAATAGCCATTGATGGCAACGCTATGATCTTTTGGTCATATAACTGCAAAAGCCTTTGTTTTATGGATTCATACTCGTCCATAAGTGCTGCAAGACTCATTGCATTTTCTCTAAGCAATTCTAAGTTATCTTTTTCTAACCACATTTCTGGCGGGGATGGAGATTTACTAAAGTGAGTTAATGAAGTTATGAATGAATCAAGTGTTTTTAATGATATGCAAAGATCGTTTAGATTAAGCGTAGAGTGTATTTCATCAACTACTTTGGAAATGTTTGCCAATTCATCATGCATTCTGGATAGCCTAGTTTTTATTATTTCCTTCTCTCCAGGAGTCGGCCTTTGTTTAAACATACAGTTCGACCAAGCAGACTGATTCATGGCTGCAGAAGTAGTTCTTGACCAGGATCTAACAAGATACACACGCCTCATCAGCGTATCCATGTCCGTGTTAGAAATTGAATCTAGTTTAAAATCTAAGCTCTTTGCATTTTGGAGTCTGGAAAGTTCACCGCAGACTCTGTATACAGACAAACCTAGTGGGTATCTAATTGTATGTAATTCTTCAGCATAGGTATCAAGCTCTTGCTTCTCCATATCTAACGCATATAAATCATCCAGATTACACTCTGACGGATTTCTCTCCAAATACAATACAAACTTTAATTCATCCAAGATGTCTCGTTTATTGACTTTATGGCTGTGTAAAACCATGCAAAAATCAGCTAAACCCGCTTCAGACAACCTTTTATGTACGATGTCTAAAGCTGCCATTTTTTCAGAAACAAATAAAACTTTTTTTCCATCAGCCATCGCTTCAGAAATCATATTTGCAATTGTCTGGGATTTTCCAGTACCAGGAGGACCTTCCAATATGAAGCTTATTCCATTTCTTGCAAGAACTAAGGCGTCTTCTTGACTGGAATCAGCATCTAATATCTGATAGCATTCTGAAGACTTATGTTTATCATGATCTAGTTGAGAAGATATAGAATCAACAGAGGGTAATCCTGAATCATCCCCGCATATGGCATTTACAATAGGATTATTTCTGAGTTTTTCATTGTTCTGTTCCAGATCCTGGTGCATACTAATTCTTAAAAAGGAAAGTAATGCCAATTCCGCCTTTTCATCAACATTCCATCCTTTTTTACTCACCATCTCTGCAACAGAATCTAAGTAGTTTTTGAGACTTTCATTATTCTGATTAAATTCAGGAAAAGTCAGATCGTATTCATCTTTTAATTTATACAATAACAGTGGATTTACAACTATAGGTTCATCAGCTAACTCCATGATGAACGGATCGGCGATGCTTTCCGTTGATAAGGATACAGGCACCAAGACTAGAGGGGAGGTTATATCTCCAGAACCGTCATTCCAGTTTAAGAATCCAAATGAAAGGTAGAGGGTGTTCATACCTTGCTCTTCAAATCCTTCCTTTGATTTTGTACGAAGGGATCCTAATATCTTTTGTTGTTCATTGATTGATTTATCTGTAGCTATGTCCCCTTTTGTAAATTCAGCTATATCTTCCTCATCTTCTAAAGCCTTGGGGGGAGTGTAAGGAAATCGCAGTTGCTTTCTAGATATGACTAGCTTTTTGTATAAATCGTCATAATTGGGACGAACAATTTTTATGTTTGAATTTTTCGTTTCTTTATAACTTATAAGACGATTTCGTCTGCCTAAATCTAATAATTGCTTTTTCCAAAATTCAATTTTATCGTCGATTTCTGTCATTGGTTGCATCCCCTTCGCCTTATAATAGCCTAAATATGGAGGTGAATGTGCTTTTAAGCAATTAATCTTATGTTGGCTAGGAATGTTGAATGTGAAAAACGTTCAATCAATGGGAACATATGTCCATATCGTTCATTGATTGAGGTTATATAGCCGTACAGCAATACTCCTTTGATAGTTTGAAACAAACAAACGAGAACATGGCTGTACAGACAGAGGAGTTTCCAAGAATACTGATAGGAGCTACATCAAGCGGCAGCGGAAAAACAACAATCACTTGTGGAATACTTCAAGCTCTTATAAACAGAAGAATGCGCGTGTCATCATTCAAATGTGGGCCAGATTATATTGATCCAATGTTCCATTCAAATGTTATTGGTACATCATCTTCAAATTTAGATTTATTTTTCTCAGAACCAGAGACTGTGAAGTACCTATTTGCAAAATCAGCCAGAGGCACAGATATCTCAATTATAGAAGGTGTTATGGGTTACTATGACGGTATAAATGCAGCCTCCTCAAATGCATCTGCATATGAAGTTTCAGTAACCTTGGATGTTCCAACGATATTAATTGTGGACTCCAGAGGTGCAAGTACATCAATAATCGCTACAATTCTAGGATTTTTAAAATATAAAAAAGATAACCACATCAAAGGGGTTATACTGAACAGGATGAATGAAAAGGTTTATCAACGCATTAAAAGTGTTATAGAGAATACACTCGGAATAGATGTTCTTGGTTATGTACCCTCAATGCGGGATGCAGTCATTGAAAGCAGGCATTTGGGGCTTATAACTCCAGATGGAATTACAGACATCAAAAATAAACTTAATTTGATGGCAGAAACACTTGAAAAAACTATAGATATCGATAAAATTATTGAAATTTCCAAAAGGGCTTCTCCACTAACTTACCAAAATCAATCAATATGTAGATTAAAAGGTTCTCCTAAAATTGCAGTTGCAAAAGATGAAGCTTTTTGTTTTATATATCATGAAAACATCGATTTACTAAAAGATATGGGCGCCCAAATAGAATATTTTTCTCCAATTCACGATAAATGCATACCCGATGCAGACGGACTGATATTATATGGCGGGTATCCAGAATTACATGCAGAAGAGCTAAATGAGAATAAAAGCATGATGCACTCAATAAAAACAGCAATATCAAATGGAATGCCATGTATTGCAGAATGCGGCGGATTCATGTATCTGCATGATGAAATGGAAGATGCATCTGGGACAAGCTATGCAATGTGTTCTGTCATATCTGGCAGATCATACAAAACTGAAAAACTTGTCCGATTTGGATATGTGGATCTTAGAAGTAATCAAGATTCATGGATCCTAAAAACAAATGAAATTGCTAAAGCCCATGAATTTCACTATTGGGATAGCAGCAATTGCGGGAGTGATGTTATAGCAAAGAGAGCGTCTGGAGAGGGAGATTGGAACTGCATGCATTCCAATGATAAGATGTTTGTCGGCTACCCGCATATATTTTATAGATCATGTCCAGACATTGCAAAAAGATTCTTAGAAGCGTGTACAGATTATAAAACTATAAGGGAAAAGTACCTTAAGTGAGAGTGAAGTTAACAGAAGTATGTCTCTCAATGCAGATCAGATTAAAGAAGTCAAAAATCAAGGATTTTTGATCAATCGCGGTACTGAATTATTTTCTGGAAGAATTATAACTGGAAATGGAGTTCTCACTGCTGCGGAGCTTAAGACTGCATGCGAAGCTGCTGAAAAATATGGCAATGGCAATCTTACATTTACGACTCGTCAAACCGTAGAACTCCCCGGCATACCTTATGAAAAAATTCCGGAGTTCAAACAGTTTGTAACAGAAAGAGGACTTAGTGTTGGAGGGACTGGTCGTCGAGTCCGCCCGATTGTATCCTGTAAAGGTACTACGTGCATATATGGTCTCCATGATACACAAGAAATGGCTGCAGAGATACATGAACGCTTTTTCAAAGGATATGAAGACGTATTGTTTCCACATAAAATAAAAATTTCAGTTGGCGGTTGCCCAAATAACTGTGTCAAACCGGATATAAATGATATCGGAATTATGGGTCAAAGGATTCCTATTGTGAATGAAGAAATTTGTAAAGTATGTAAAAAATGTAAAGTTGAGGCAGTATGTCCAATGAATGCAGCTGTCAAATCTGAAGTCATAGAAATAAATGAAGAAGTTTGCGTTAAATGTGGAAGATGTTCGGATAAATGCCCGTTTGGAGCAGTAACTGGTGGAACAACACTCTACAAAATATTCATAGGTGGCCAGTGGGGAAAACATCGCTACCTTGGGTACGAATTGAGCAGACTGTTTAAACGGAATGAAGTTATGGATATCATAGAAAGCTCTATGCTTCTCTTTAAAAAAGAGGGGAAAGCTGGTGAACGGTTTAGACAAACCATAGATCGTATAGGCATAGATGTAGCTGAAAAGGCCATTATATCCAAAGAATTACTAGATCAAAAAGAAGAGATACTAAAAATTCAGTGATCTCAGCTATTGGGAAAGGTTTAAACTCTTCCCCATTATTTTTTACAATGTATGAGATGCAAACATTAAACAGCATCTGTAAAAGCACTAGCTTAAAGCATGCCAGACGCTAATTAATTAGTATATACAAAGGATGCAAGCGTATTTTCTAAAGCAAGATGGATTCCGCCGATTAACACTACCAACGGTCCATTGGGCTTCATTCTCTCGATTAATTTCACTTCAACACCTGGAACAAAACCAATTGAGATCAGTTTCTTAATCTGATCTGGATTCCCTCCTTTTAGATGAGATATTGTATATTTCCTACCGACAGCTACCTTATCCAAAGTACGGCTCTTTTCTGGCATATCACAACGAATGGAACAGTCACATCCACAATGTTCATTTGTACCTAAAATTTTACACATTCTGCCTGCTGATTCGTCGGAGATCACATGTTCTGTCCTGCATGCTTCTTCGTGGGCTACTTCTTCATTTGCATCCAGAACGTCAACTAAAAATCTTTCCATGACTTGGTGTTTCTCTCTGAGATGCTTTGCATACTCAAATCCTTTTTCAGTAAGAGATACTCCTTTATATTTTTCATATTCAACCATGCCCTCATCTGCAAGGTTTCTTATCATTTCACTGACACTTGCTGGAGATATACCTAAACGAGATGCTATTTCAGATGTCTTGGCTACTTGAGATCCGCCTGTAATGCGCAGTATATAAATCAAGTAGTCTTCTCGGGTATAGGTAGTCATATAACGCCAATAATCCTAAACATTCTTGAAACTTTTCTCCAAATGTAATTCATTTTGTGATGTACAGCTATAAAATGTAAGATTTGAATACTTTGTACAATATGCGCCAATATTGATGGAACACTTTGGTGATTGGTATCAATGACCTATAAGAAATTAACCTTAAAAGCAATCATAGAGCTTGCAGCCCCACATACATGGCCGGCCAGTACAATACCAGTATGTTTAGCTATGATGCTGAGTGTTTCATTCACAAGCCATTTTTCATCATATCTATTCTTTTCGGTACTTCTTACTTCAATATTCTTACAATGTGCAGTTAATGCATTGAATGATTATGCAGATTTTGTAAAGGGTACGGATACTCTAGAAAATTCAGACGATCCAACTGATGCTTCAATAATTTATAATAACCTGAATCCCAAATCAGCAAGAAATGTAGGAATAGCGTTTGTTGCACTGGCCGCTCTATCAGGGATATATGCTATCTATATTTCTGGCTGGATCCCTGTGATGTTCGGTGCAGTTGGTGTGGCGATATTAGCCTCATATTCTTTCAGCAAATTTCCTTTATCCCATTTACCAATTGGAGAGATTATCTCAGGAGTGGTGATGGGGGGAATAATCCCATTGGCTTCATACTATGTGTTTACTCTCCAGATTGATCCCACAGTGATCTTGTATTGTTTGCCAACGATTATCTCCATAGGCCTGATAATGATGACGAATAATACTTCAGATATAGAAAAAGATCTCGAAGCTAGGAGAAAAACACTTCCGTGCTTATTAAAAAGAGATAAAACATCAGTGTTGTTGAAATCACTTATTGTTGTATCTGTAATTTCTGTTTGTGCGTTAATCATTCTCCATTTCAGGAATGGCAGTTTTTTGATTCCATTAATGGTAGGATCTTTGATTATGCCCTATATCAGGTTATCAAATGGTGGATTCAAACCTGAATCTAGAATATTATCAATGAACTCAATTTTATCAATACACACACGTTTAAACTTATATTATATAGCAATGATTGCTGCAGATTTGATTCTAGGTGCCTTACCATGAACGATGACAAAGAAGAGAAAGTGCAAGGAGTATTCCAACGCATTAGCGGTAATTACGACATAATGAATGACATAATAAGTGTGGGGCTACACCGCGGATGGAAAGATTCACTAGCTTATGAAATTTCTCAAAAGGGTAAATCCATTTTAGACGTCTGTTGTGGCACCGGTGACTTGACAGTAATGCTTTCTAAAAAAGATGCATTGAATGAAGTGACAGGACTTGATTTTTCACAAAATATGCTTTCTGTAGCAAAAGACAGAGTAGATAAAAATGATGTAAAAAATGTAAAGTTAATTCAGGGAAATGCAATGGATTTACCATTTGAAAATGACTCCTTTGACTGTGCTGTGATTTCTTTTGGACTGAGAAATGTTGCAGATTATTCTAAAGTCATATCGGAAATGACCAGAGTTGTAAAAAAAGGAGGCTGGGTGTATTGCTTAGAAGCCTCATATCCAGATTCAAAATACATAAAGCCTTTCTTCAGGTTGTATTTTAGATATATTATGCCTAGACTGGCAGGACTCATTACTGGAAAACAAAAAGAGTATGAATGGTTGAATGAGTCGACAGAACTGTTCCTAAAAAAGAACGAACTGGCAGATTTATTTAAAGAATGTGGGCTATCTAAAGTTACTTACAAAACATACTTGATGGGATCAGCGGCTCTTCACAAAGGTCAGAAATAATACCGCTGCAAACTTAAGTGATTTTTAAAATAGTTGCAGCACTATGAGAAAAAGCATGTTAGGTGGTACAGCGTTTCAAGTAATAGGAATGACCTGCAGCCATTGTGAAGCTTCTGTTGAAAAAGCAGTATCGGCCATCGATGGAATAAAAGTAGTAAAAGCAAATGCCTCAAAAGGAGAATTAAAGGTGAAGGGGAATCTTACAGAAGATGTTGTCAAAAAAATAAAAGAGGCTGTGTCTGAAGCTGGTTTTTCAATTAAAGAATGAAATGATGATATGTGGAGTTATTGATCTGTGACCAATTTCTCCACATAATAAACAAACTTGGTGCTTAACCCTGATTATGGGGTATTAGCTCATAAATGGCAAATGCTAGATCCCGCGGAGTCATAGATTGTACAATTACTTTTCCAGGACCGCGTAAGATGGTGACGAAAAGCCCTTCACCACTAAACAGCATATTTTTTACACCTTTTATTCTCTGAATTTCATATTGCACAGAATCTTCCCACAAAACAGCATTTGATGTTGAAACTTTTAAGATCTGCCCCGGTTGCAAATCAAACTCAGCAACATCACCACAGGCAGCTATAAATGCAGTTCCGTTTCCAGATATCTTCTGTAGCAAGAAACCTTCTCCACCAAAAACAGCTGAACTCAGTTTCTTTTGAACGGACAAATCTACATCTACATCATTCTGAGCACAAAGAAATGACGATCCCTGGCAAATATATGATCTGCCTTGCATATCAAGTGGTATAATTTTACCAGGAAATGTTCCACCAAATGCCACTGTTCCTTTTTTATCTTCTGATTTGAAATTTGTGATGAATAGCGTATCTCCAGAAAAGCTTCGTTTCAGACCTTTTAATAATCCACCTTTGGTATTTGTATCCATTGTGATGCTTTCACTCATATACTTCATAGTACCTGATTCAGAATAAACGCTTTCACCAGACTCAAGTTCAATTTCCACAATTTGAAGGTTATCGCCTATGATCTTATAATTCATGGCAGGTTGATAGTAATATAGTTATAAAATATCACTCTGGTACATCAAACATTTTCTTAATGTTTTCACTTACCATCTCAGCAATCATTGCCTCCGTTACTCTGAAACATTTCCCATCGATGAGTTTTGAAATATTATATGGGAGTTCATCTCGGGTTATGAGAAGATAGCCTTTCTTTTTAGAATATTCTGCAATCTCCCTGTCCTTTTTACCTTTCATACCTTCATCTTGAACAGTAGTTACATCCCAGCCTAAAGCTTCATAGTATTCTTTAGATCCAGTAAAGTGCTCATCAAGAAACAGTTTCATAAATGATTATATGCCAGTGAGGTTCAAAAAGTTTTTCATGATAAATCAATAAAAAGGATCATATTAAGCATATATTTGTAAGATTATGTGTTAAAAATGACATTTAGTCAAATCAAGCATGATTAAATGTATTTATAAAGTTCATACCCGCTTAATTTGAAAATGAGGATAATTCAACAAAATCCAGATTGATGATAAAACAATACTGAGGCGATCATGACAATATATGAATCTGAAGATCAGAACGTTTTGACATATGATATCATTCACAAACAAACTTAAAACAGATGCTCATTTTTGATAGGTTATCAGTCTGTCACACATGTTGCATCAACCTTTGTGTATGACCAGATGTGTTTTGTTAGATTTTAAGCATTGTAACCTAAATTAAAAAAAATAGGGACTTATGAAGCCCAAATCAAAATGGAGCTGTGATATTAAAAAGTTATAATTTCATACGAAATTTATTTACATGCAAGCATTATCGGCGATATATCTATATATAATGATGATTAATTAATATGTATGCCATTTATAGATCAAAAAGAAAAAAGAGCGTCGATATTAGATGAACCGTATGCTGCAGGTATCCTTTTAATGCTGAGAGATAGAGAATTAAAAGGAGAGCCGTTACTCACCCTTAGCGGTGTGAAGCACACTGTATCTGCAAATTATAATTCTGTGAAAAAAATCCTCATATGGATGGAAGATATGGGCATAATTGAGATCAATCAGTCCGAGCAAGAAGAGCATCCACGCCCAGGAAGACCCGGGCACAATGTTGAACTTACAGAAAAAGGAAAGAATATTGCAGACAGCCTTGATGAAGTCGTTGAATACATGGGACAGATACCACTGTACAGAAAAGGCATTAAAGAAGCTTCATCATCAAAGGCTTCAGTAAGCAAAACATCAAAACCAGCTACTAAGACAGTTAAAGTGACAAAACCATCAAAACCAGCTACTAAGACAGTTAAACCTGCACCAAAAGCTGCTGCTCCAAAAAGTGTGAAAGCATCTGCAAAGGCTGCCCCAAAAACCAGAAAAACCGCAGCTAGCAAGACAACTGCAAAAAAAGTTACAGAAAAGAAAAAGCCAGCCTCCTCAAAAAGAAGCACAACCAAAAGGGCTAAAAAATAAATAAACTAAGGGTAGGGTGATTTTACTCCATCCTACCATCCATAATTATTTTTATACGCAACTTGTTTTAGATCTTATGAAAGTTGTAGGCGTATCAGGTAGCCCAAGGCCAAAAAGCAATTCATCAACAATTGTAAAAGCTGCTTTGGATGAAGTTGCATCGAAAGGTGCAGAAACAGAGCTTTTTGAAATGACTGGTATGAAATTTGAAGGTTGCAGCGGTTGTATGTACTGTAAATCTAAAGGAAAATGCGTTAAAAATGATGATATTACAAAGATAATTGATGCCATTTTTAATGCAGATGCGGTAGTGTTTGCAGCCCCAATATATTTCCATAAATACAATTCACAATTTAGAGCACTGATCGATCGCTTTTATTGCTTAGTAAAGCCAGATTTTTCATGTGTTCTCCCTGCAGGTAAAAAAGCAATAGTTATAAGCACACAGGGTGCACCTGATGAGACTGCATTCAAGAGTGAAACAGAATGGGCTGCAGAGACATTAAGCAGCTACTTTAAATTTAACGTAGTAGACAAACTTGTGTTTATAAATGGAAATGATGTAAATGCCGCCGCTGGAAACCAAGAATTCATTTCTAAAGTTAAAGCGGCTGCAGATAAACTTATCTGATTAAAACATGAACATACGTATAATAGCGTATGTTTCCCCTTTATTTTTAGTTTAAGCTATTTAATTCAGATCGTCTAGAACTGTCACTTTTCTTTTAGACGGGTCTTTTGTATTGTTTGAAGCCAGAATCTGTACCTTGTTAAAATCTTCCAAGGATATCAATGGCATATGATCTGATTTTATCTGCAGCTTATCCCATCGCCTATATCCAACATAAATTGGATTATGAAGTATCCTGCTAATTGACCATTTAGTCCAGAGATTGCCGTTTTTTGTAAATACTGATTCAGAATTCAGAGAATCAGCTATTGACACCATGGTGTGTCCTTGCAAATACTCCGAATAAATGCGTCTAATGATATTAGCCTCATGCACTTCAATAATTAAACTGGAATTTTCTAATCGATATCCATATGGCGGATTGAAACCCATCATGCCACCCATTGATGCTTTTTGTTCCATACCCACATATGTTCTTTCACCAATCTGTTCTGATTCGAGTTGGGCTATTCTTTGAATCATATCGACTACGAACCTTCCTATTGCACTAGATGTGTCGAGTTCTTCTTGCATTGATGTGAATTTTTTGCCCCATTTTTCAAGATTATCCATCATTTCTATAAAATTTCTGGAATTTCTATGAATACGGTCCATTTTAAGGACTAGAATTGTATCCCATTTCTCTCTCTCATCAATCATTCTCTTGTATTCTGCTCTAGAACCAATTTTTCTACCGCTGTATCCCTTATCTGCATATACATCTACAATATCCCACCCTTGAGCCTCACAATACGCAATTAAACGTTCTTGCTGGGCCTCTAAAGAGTATCCCTCTTCTGCTTGCTCTTCTGTTGATACTCTGATGTATAGTGCAGCTCTAGTCATTTCATCCCCCGATTAGGATATGTGACGAACCAGATGCATTCCTGCGTCGTTCCTCCATCATTCTCTGAACTAGATTGAAGATAGAAGCTGAAACTATTTCAATGCCATCAATTTTGATAAGGTATCCATCCCATGATGCAAATCCGCAATAAAGAGGATTTCTTAATATCTTACTGACTGTCTGTTTTTTCCAAGTTGTGCCTTTCTTAGATGGAATTGCTTTTGAATTAAGGTTAGACGCTATATCATTTAAGCTATTTCCTGAGATATATGCATTGAAAATATATGATACGATTCCTGCTTCGGATGGGTTTATCTCCAATCCAGGATCCTTAAAATAATATCCATATGGTTCTCCTGATCCCAGATATCCATCCCCATTTTTTGCTTTTTGTATCATTCCAATTTTTACTCTTTCACCAATCTGTTCTGATTCAAGTTGGGCTATTCTTTGAATTATGTCCATCACAAATCGCCCCATCGCAGACGTTGTGTCGAACTTTTCTTGCATCGAACTGAATTGTTTTCCTTTTGAGGCAAGTTCATTCATCATATTGGTGAAATTCTGAGAATTTCTATGAATACGGTCCATTTTAAGGACTAATAAGACATCCCAAGAGTCTGATTCTTGCATCATTTTTTTGTACATGGGCCTTGAGATATCTCTGCCTGAGTATCCATCGTCAATATATTCATCTGCAACTTCCCAACTCTTCGCCTTACAATATGCTCTCAGCCGTTTTAACTGAGCAGCTATGCTGAATCCTTCTCTTGCTTGATCCTCTGTAGAGACTCTGGCATATACAGCTGCTCGCATCCTATCATATGAACGACAAACCACAATTTAAGCTTTTAATAACATTCGTGGTAGCACCATTTTAATCATACTGAATGTAATAGATCTTCAGATCATTGAATTGATATAAATAATCAAACACGAATAATCAATAGTTAATAATGTGATTATAATACAATCTAATGGTAAGATTCAAGAATGTAAAGCACATGTGAGAATAGAATGCAAGAAGAACTTGATTCAGAGTTGTTACGTTTAAAGGAAGAATTCGGCGGACTTGTCGACGATAACACTTTACGTAGATTAGTTGAATCAAGAGGTGTTAATATGTCAGAAAAAAAGATTTCAGAATTTGGCGATAAAGAAGAAGTTTCAGCCACCGTAAAGGTAACAAGAATATTTGATACCAAAGTGTTTAATAAAAGAACTGGCGGAGAAGGAAAAGTCAGAAATATCGGAGTAGAGGACGATTCTGGTAACTGTCGCATCACTCTCTGGGATGAAGATGTAAACTTAGTCGAAACTATGAGCATTGAAGTCGGAGATGAATTGAAGCTTACAAGCTGCTATGTAAAACAAACAGATTATGGTACCGATGTCTCCAAAGGAAGAGTTGGCACCATTGAAAAACTTTGAAGGTGCGGCTTTCCGCACCACTCTCGTTTTATAATCAGAATTTTGTTTTGTGTGTCAGCTAGGAATTGTTTAAAAATATAAGTAACGCTGGTTAATTCTAAAAAAATGTTAAAGGTAAGGGGTTTGGAATGTAAGTTTAAGAAGCTTACATCATTCCTGGAGGCATTCCACCCATTCCTGGGGGCATTCCGCCAGGTGCTCCGCCTGGAGCTGGACCTTGTTTGGATGCAATAACATCATCGATTCTGAGGATCATTGCAGCTACTTCCGTTGCAGACTCTATGATCTGTGTTTTTACTCTCAGAGGCTCAAGGATGTTAAGGTCATACATGTTTACGACTTTTCCTTCATCAAGGTCGATACCCATATAGGATGCACTCTTTGATTTCTTTTCATGAGCTGTCTTTAACTGGATTACTAGATCAATTGGATCTAATCCTGCATTTTCAGACAGGGCCCATGGGATGACTTCAAGAGCTTCTGCAAACGCTTCGATCGCAAGCTGTTCTCTTCCACCTACGCTTGATGCAAATGCTGCCAGTTTCATAGACATCTCGATTTCTGGAGCTCCGCCACCAGCTACAACTTTTCCGTCTTCAATAGCTACACCGATTACACGCAGTGCATCGTGGAGTGCACGTTCGACTTCAGCAACTACATGCTCTGTGCCACCACGTACAATAATACTGACTGCTTTTGGATTTTTGCAACCAGTAATAAATGTCATGTTTTCCTCGCCGATCTTCTTCTCTTCGACTAAACTTGCAGTACCAAGATCAGCTTTGGTCAAGGAATCAATATTACCTACTACATTTCCACCGGTAGCTTTGGCAATCTTGTCCATATCTGATTCTTTGAGTCTGCGGCAAGCGTAGATTCCAGATTTAGACATATAATGCTGTACTAAGTCATCCATTCCTTTCTGGCAGAATACAACGTTTGCACCGACGGCCTTTACTTTCTCAACCATATCCTTGAGTGTCTTTTCTTCCTCATCAAGGAAAGCCTGCATGGATGCCGGGTCACGAATCTGGATCTTTGCTTCCACTTCAGTCTTCTTTATTTCAAAAGGTGAAGAGATTATTGCAATCTTAGCGTTGGATACAGACTTTGGCATACGTGGATGAACTTTTTCTTTGTCGATGATAAGCCCATTTATGAGTTCAGTATCTTTAATTGATCCGCCAGTTTTTGTCTCTACCTTGATGTTGTCGATATCTACAACAGAGTCGTTTCCCCTCTTCTCAACGACTGATTTTACTGCATTGACACAAAGATCTGCGAGGTAATCACGAGAGTCTCCAACAGATTTTCCGATCATTGCGGTCTTTGATACTTTCTTCAGAATCTCATCGCTGTTTGCATTGAATGCAATCTTTTCGAGTATTTTCACAGCTTCTGTTGCAGCTAATCTATATCCATTAGCAATGATTGTAGGATGTACATTCTGTTCGATCAAAGCCTCAGCTTTTTTAAGTAACTCTCCAGCAACCACTACGGAGGTTGTTGTTCCATCGCCGCATTCAGCATCCTGGGTTTTGGCTACTTCTACTATCATTTTAGCAGCTGGATGCTGAACATCAATCTCTTTGAGAATTGTTACACCATCGTTCGTGATTACTACATCTCCAAGAGAATCGACAAGCATTTTGTCCATTCCTTTTGGACCTAATGTAGTCCTTACTGCATCAGCGATTGCACGTGCAGCAGCGATATTATTACTTTGAGCTTCTCTCTTTTTTGTGCGCTCTGTACCTTCTTTGAGCACGATGATTGGTTGACCTTGTCCTAAAGAATATCCCATAATGGGCCTCCTATTGAGAAGGAGTAGTTTAAAGCTTCTATATATAGCTTTCCATAACTCATAGAATTATTTTTTTGTTCTGGCATAGCAGGTCAAAATACATCTTCCACTTTTATTCCCGCAGCTTTACAGCGGAATTTTATGAGATTTGAAACTTGATCTGAACTAACTGATGAAAAGGGCAGAATGCTCTCTAATGCATCAGATAGACCAGGCCTTAAATTGAGCTTATCAATCATTACTCTTTTTATTCCTGAATCAGCAATATCGCTGATCAGGTCGTCGGATTTGTCTGTGATTCCATTTATTGTAGGACCGATAAGAACGTAAACGTTCAATCCGACATCTGCAAGCTTCTTTGCAGCTTCTAGTCTCTTGGAAGGCAACGGCACATTTTTTTCAAAAAATTTAGAATGCTCATCATCCGTAGAAATGCTGAATCCAATTTCAACGCGTGCAAGTTCAGAATATATGTCTAGATCTCGAAGTACAAGATCAGATTTGGTCAGCAAACTTACTGGAATATCTTCTTTAGCAATTTCCTGCAGACATTGTCGTGTATTACATGCTACCGATTCTATAGGCTGATATGGATCTGTTACAGTTCCTATACCAATCACTCCTCTTTTAGCTTTTAATTCTTTAGATAGTACTTTTGATATTCCTGATTTTATTTTTACATTAATCCATGCAGATCTATCTATCTTTAAAATATATGGAGCATAACAATACGTACAATTATGCAAACACCCAATATAAGGATTAAGCGCGTAATCCAGATCAGGAAGGCTAGAATGAGAAAGTGCACAAGAACAGACCTGATACTTTAGTTTAGGTCCTGGCATGAAATCATCGAGATTAGACATAATCATCAAGTCTCCTTTGCGTAAACATATCTTTCAGGATTCCAGAGTTAGCGATCCATTGTTTTACAGGAATGCTCATCTTAGACCCTACATGATTCAATGCCTCATTCAATGTCTCAAACCTACAAGGCTCTGTTTTTAACGCAGCCCTTACATTTTCTCTAACATTCCATACTCCAACGGGCATGATATATCCTGGATGAGCTTCCCTGAATATCACCGCTCCAGCTTGTCTACCTTCACTTTGCAGAAGTTCATTGATTGCAAACCTTGCAGCATAATAGCAACCGCCGATCTCTGCATATTGTTTCCTTCCATTATAAAATTCATGAGAACTGATAATCTCTACATCTTTACCAAGCGGATTCCACACTGTGTTAGGAAACCATGCTTCTATCAATTCATATCTCCATGAAACAGGCATGAGAAGAATACTCCACCTATTATCAAGCTGATACCAATCATAAATTCTCCAGTCTTCAATTAACGGATTGTATTTCGTATTTGAAAGAAGAGATTTTCCCAATATGTCATCAACTGCCGTAATAGACCATCTTGTTGGAACAAACTTCCTATTTTTATCTATCCCAAAAGCTCCTACTGAGAATGCTTTTTGAATTTTAGAGACCAACACTCCCTCACCATAAAGGGATTTAACAGCCTCTGTAGCCTTTAGATCAGTATCATAAAATGCTTTTTCAACGTGCTGTTCATATCTGGTGTTGCCTACTTCTAGAGTTTTCAGTCTTGCCGAAGGGCCAAAAGGCTGCACTTCATCATCCAATACTAGACGTCCAACTGGTCTTTTCTGAAATGCAGCTTCCACCTCCAAGGGATTTTCTGCTAAAGCAAGGTCTCTGGTCTGATCGATTATTTTTCCAGCTTTGTGAAAGTCAACTGCATCGATTCTATGCTTTCCACGGATGAGCGAGAATCGAAAATCCACAAACTCATCTATGCTTTTTCCAACCCACAATTCCGGAGTGTCCATTATGGAAGTATCACCCATCATTGGAGGCACGAGCGGACCTATATCAACCTTAGGATATCCATACCTTCCAACAAATATACTCGGGGGCGACATCCCTTCAATATCTAAGGAATTGATTAAATTTTTAGTTTTAGCTCTGGAATAAAATTTTACCATTAACGGACATCTATCTTTACCGCAGAGGTTTTTTGACCCTTTACATATGGCACAGGGAGAGCCTGGTGGAATCAAATCTGCTTCTTCCGCATATTTGTTAAATCCCCCCATATCAAATGTTGCAGACATCCTTTTCTCTACTCATTCATAAACTTATATACCTTGTCCCATTGATATAAAAAAAAAGATATCGCTGATTAACCTGCCCAGGATATTATCTGATAATTGCCATTCTCTGAAAAGTCTCCTTTACATATCATTCTGACATTGACGGCTTTGTATGAATAATCCAAAGAAGGCAGAATTGATGCAAGTTCACGATGTTCCAGGGAGAAACGCATCATTAAGCTGTCTCTTCCAAGCTCATGAGATTTTGCTTCACATGTGGATAGCAGATTAAACAGTTCATGAGATGGTTTTTTACAGTCTGGATCAATCATAAGAGTTTTGACAGAAGAATATCTTATATCGCTTCCTCTGCTGAATGTATGAAGTATTGCAAACCCGTTTTCAGTGGTGTATACATGTCCTAAACCTGACAGTGCTGATTCTACCTCTGAAGATAAATCTAGACCTGGACAGACTTTACTGCATAGTTCAGAGATGCTAAAGTCACGCGGAGATTTAATTTCAGCGGCTCGGTACTCTGCTTCAGGAGATATTAGTTTTTCAGCAACAAGTATGGATGTTCCTACTGAATATCCCGAAGATGTGTAAAAATGCATATTTTTTTCGCTTTTAGGAGAGGTTTCTAAACCACATACCCTGCAATGGGATAAATATGTCCAGCAGGCATTCAGCAGTGCTTTTCCAATTTTTTTGTTCTGATATTCTGGAAGGACCTCTAAAGGCCCTATCCAGCCAACGTCTCCCCACTTATGACAAAAAGCAGATCCAACGATCTTTCCTCGATCTTCTGCTACAATACACCCTTCTGGATCACATTTGAGATATGAGCGGATCAACAGGTCTGAACGTCTTGGATATGTTATTTTTCTACCTGCATCTTTTGTTGCCATATCAGACCAGGCAATCTGGCCAACATCTTGAACCTGACATATATCGCTATGTTTCATCATCCTGATGTTGGTCATTTCAATCTCTCCATGCTTTGTCCCGAATTTCAGTCGAGGTAAGAGTATTTAACAACCTCCTGTTAGGTAATTTCGCTTTTTCAGCTGCAATTTTCCCCAGCTCAATCCTGTTTAACTGATGGGGCAGAACTGCATCTGTACCTATTGAATAGACAGCATCTGGTTCATAAACTTTGCAAATCGTAGAACAGTCGAGATCAGAACGATATGGCGATGCGTTTATCTCTAAAGCAATACCTTTCTGGGAAGCCAGTTCAAATAAGTATGAGTAGTCTGATATCAAAGTATCTCTAATTCCAATTAAACGATTTAATGGATGTCCCCAGACATCTACACGCGGATCGTTTAATGCCTTGGCAATGCGATTTGTCATCATATCTTCAGAGCAATTGAGATGAGTGTTGACTGATGCTATTACCAGATCTGAAGAATTAATAATATCGTCTGGAGCTAATATGATACCATCATAGGATATGTCGACTTCAATCCCTTTTAGTATATCTATAGAGCAGTTCAGATGATTGATAAATTCATTTCTTTCACGGATGAAGTCGGGCATTATGCGGTCACATAACCTGTCCACTATGCATATATACTCATATCCTAAACAGTCAGCTTGAGTGATAATTTCATCTAAATTCAATGAACCATCTGCAGAGATAGAACGTATTCGAAGATCTCCTTTAAGGGTGATGTTTGATTCACCACCTGATCGAAATTCTGGCGATATATATTTCATTCCAAGACGTGCATAGATATCAGATTCTGTATGGATTTCACTCATAGATTCTGGAGATAGTGTAAGTCCTAAGGTCGCTGCTCTATTTTCTAGATCATTAATATGCTCAACGGGGCCAGTAAGCTTCAGTTGTTCAAATGGTATTTGTTCAGGACTCATGGATTTTAGCATTGCCGCAGTGCCAGAGATAGTTTTACCAGTGGCTGTTTGTTTATTAGCATGTGTTAGTTCCTGAATATCAGAGCACATTGCAAACAAAGGTACGGCTCGGTCTGCCGATGAAGAGACAAGAATTGTAAATGCGGTTGCAATCGCATCTTTCCGTCTAAAAGGACCTGCAAGCTCTGCTTTTACCGTCCAAAGATCTTTAGAGATATACTTAAGAACGTTTTCGGCAGAAGCATTAACGATGCAATATGGAAGTTCGGCTGATTGTTCACCAAGCCATGCAATAAAACTTTTCAGCTTAGACTCCACCGTAGGGCCCAACCCAGGAATATTACAGATTAGTCCTTCTTCCACCGCTAAAAGTAGATCAGCTGCAGAATGAACATCTGCAAATATGCAAACGTCAGCTATTTCTCTCAGAGTTAATGGAAGTCTTCTAAAAACATCCATATCTTCTGGAAGAATATTTCTAGCGTCTTCCAGTATGCCTATTTTACCAGTTTCAAAATATTCTACGATTTTAGATTCTATCGAAGGACCGACGCCTTTAATTTCACGTATCCGGCCAGACGTGTAAATTTTATATAAATTTTCATTTAAATTTAGAATTTCTTCTGAAGCATTCAGATATGAAGACGAACGCCACTGCTCACCCTGTATCTCCATGGCAATAGCTAGATCTTTAAAACAATCAGATATTGCACAATTTTCAGAGTTCATCCTGAGGCCTTCTACATCTTAGGCTTATCATTGAGGCAAAAACTCCTGCACCTACTCCGTTTCCAATATTAACCACTGAAATTCCCAGAGAACATGACTGCAGCATAGATCTTAAGGCTGTTTCGCCTTCTCCACCAAACCCATAACCTACAGCTGTGGGGAGACCTATTACAGGCACACTGGAAAATGAAGAAACAACAGAAGCTAATGCTCCTTCCATACCTGCTGCAACAACTATGGCATCTACATTTTCATCCAGCATATTCATAAGAGGGTCTAGAAAACGATGGAATGCAGCGATTCCCACATCATATGACGTTATTGAATCAACACCCATAGCCGCTGCAACGAGCTTTGCTTCTTCCGCGTATTGAATGTCAGAAGTGCCTGCTGCCATGATACCTATTAAACCAATCGGTTTTGGAAATTCTCCAATCTGTATCATTTTCGCATCATCTACATATCTAGCTGTTGGAATTTTATCATGTACAGCTTTATAATGTTCAGGAGAAGCTCTAGAAATCAATATGAGATCACTTTCAGCGTTATACGCGATTTCAGCTGTTTTCACAGGGGACTTTCCTTCACCAAATATTATTTCTGGAATTCCTTTACGATTAAAACGACTTTTGTCAAACAACGTATGATTTCCTATAGTCTGAATGTAATCTAACCGCAACTGTTTTTCAGCTTCTTCTGCAGTAAGATTTCCCTCTTTAAATTCGTTTAAAATATTTCTTACATTCATCAGCATGCTAAAAAGCAGATCAACATTTTAAAAGCGTAGGTAGTTATCCATGTTTAAATGAGTGAAAAATTAGACAAATTGAAATTCACACTTAAAGAGATGAAAAGTGTAGCTGTTGCATACTCTGGCGGAGTAGACAGTACGTTTTTATTATATGAAGCTCAAAAAGTATTGGGTAAAAACGCTGTTGGAATATTGAATATATCCCCAATAAACAGTACCCGGTCTATACAATCTGCCCGCGATACTGCTAGAAAGATTGGAGCAGACATAATTGAAATATCTGTAATAAATAATAAATTGAAGATGAACCCCCATAACAGGTGTTACATCTGCAAGAAATCAATGATGTTAGAAATTAAAAAAATTGCTGAAGCTCTTGATATTGAACACGTTGCTGAAGGCAGCATTGCAGACGACGATCCATCTTTAAGACCAGGTATGAAAGCACTTGAAGAACTGGGAGTATTATCACCGCTGAAAGATGTGGGATTGACAAAAAAAGAAATTAGGGTGCTGTCTGCAGAAGCAGGTCTTCCGACTGCAAATGATGTGTCTGGGACATGCTTGATGACCAGAATACCTTTTGGAGTAGAGGTGAGTGATGAAAAATTAAAAGCCATTGAAAAAGCAGAAGAAGTTTTATTCTCTTTAGGAATTTTTAATCAAAGGGTGAGATTCCATGAGGACCTTGCTAGAATAGAGGTTTCTTGTGATTTGCTGGAAAATGTTGTTGCCCACCGCGAGTATATATCATGTGAATTTAAAAAACTAGGATTTAGATACATTTGTCTGGATTTAGAAGGATATAGGTCTGGAAGTATGAACTGAGTTTTACTCAGTTCCTTTTCCTTCCATAGTATTGTTGAATGTAACAACATTCTGAGGAAATGGAATCTCTATTCCCTCTTCATTGAATCTATTGTTAATTTGTGCTTTGATTTCGGAGTTAACTCTCCACATTTTTTTAATGTCATCTACATAATACCAGATTGCAAAATCAAGAGAACTTGAACCGAAATTACTGAACCGTACGTATGGCGCCTGTGCTTTATTGTTATGTACAATATCAGGATGTTTATTTGCAATATCTAAGAGGATTGATTCTACTTTTTCAACATCAGACCCGTATGCAACACCTATTGATGTATATAGCGCCCTGTGATTATCTGGCTCAGAGTAATTTGTAATCTTGTTTGCGGCTATCGTTGTGTTAGGAATGATAATAATATCATGGTTTATAAGATCATATAATTGAGTTGAACGTATCCCAATTTTTTTCACTTCGCAGATTTCTCCGCTGTCCAGCATCACTCTGTCATCAATCTTAAAGGGTCTATCCAGCATAACCTGAAGGCCTGCAAAAAAGCTGCTGAAAACATCTTTTGCTGCCAGTGCCACTATTGATGCACCTACTCCAACACCAGCAACGAGTAACGCCACATTGATGCCAAGAGCATTTAGCAGAAATGTAACTCCGGCAACTGGGACTAAAATCATACCAAGAAAATGGAGAATTGGAACGATGGCAGACCCAAAATTAGATCCTACTCTGTTAGACCAGGCACGCAGGAAACTTATGAAAACCCGGTCAAAGATACGATAAGCTACCAAGGTATACATTACAGTTAAGATTATTATGAAGATTTTATGCATCAGAAGATGATCATTGTTTGAAATACTCAGGATATCTACAGAGCTTATCAACCCGTATAATAGAATTGTAATCAGAATCGGGACTCTGGTGATGTCATAAACAATGTTATCATATTTGTTTTTAGTTTTGAGCGTAAATCTTTCCACAAATGGATCTACAATAAAATAGACGATAAATCCAATTAATACCCATATAGCCAATGTGATGAAAAATGTCCAGATCAGACTATTGAATGGAGCTGGAAGAGTATTTTCCCAACCAAATATTTTATTTCCTACTGATGAGAACAATGAAGTTATATTGATTGTAGTCTGAGCGTCGTGAGTCTGTTCAGAACCAGGTTGTGAAAGGTCTTGGATTATAAAGTGCACATCCAATGTCACACTTTTAGTGCTGGCGCCTTCATATGTATGCACATTAATGCTGATTACATCATTTGTTCCACTTGCAAGGGTATAATTTTTAGCATATTCCAGCGATCCAACAGAACTATCACTCAACTCTGCTCTGACTTCAATCAGATACATAGTGTCGTCTTGATTCCAAATTCCCCACTCAAATGTACAGGAATCTCCAGATGTAATATCTACCTCAGAATCTCCAAAACCGTGTATTGCAGTTTCGCCAGATACGGCCGGTATAAAGATGAGAGCTAATAATATGGATATTACCAATATAGGAAATCTTTTAGACACTACTGACAAGCATATCGTCTATATTTAAAAAAGTACCTGAAGCCCATGTGCTAAAAATGAAAATAAGGAAGAGTGGACTGAGCGGGACTTGAACCCGCGGCCTCGACATTGCGAATGTCGCGATCTACCGCTGATCTATCAGCCCTTACAATTGCCCCGTAAGATTGTTTTGTTTATATCTCTTTGCTCGCATATTGCATAATCAATGAGAAAGTATCGCATCAACGAACTCTTTAGTATTATCTAATGCATCATTAACAAGCGGGCCTTTTAATCCAGATACTTCGATGCGGAGCAGTTTATCTGAGACATTTACACCTTTCTGCGACAGAATGGATTTAATGGTCGGTGCAGAACCATTGTCGATATACTTCAATTTTGTCTCCTCAGCATTAGAGCTGTTTTCGGGTATCTGCATGATTGTATCAAATGCTACTGCAGTCCCGGAAAAATTACTTCCATCGAATGCATCAAGAAACTTTCTCATTCTTCTTGTTGGCTTACCGAAGCGTGTTGGAGACCCCAGAAAAAGATAGTCGCAGTCGACTAGCTTTGGTTTCGATTTACCTAGATCATACAAAGATACTTCATAACCTTTAGTTTTAAATTCATCTGCAATTGCTTCAGCTATCTGCTTTGTGCATCCATGAACACTATCGAAGATAATTATCGATCTCATGATTAAACAATCCTTTTTCCAAGAAGCTTTTCTGCATCAGCAACGATTTTGTCTACCATCTGGGGTGCTGAACCAACATAGCTGTTGGGATCAAGTGCGGCATCTAACTCAGATTCTGTCACCAGCTTCATCACTTCAGAATTTTCAAGCAAAGCATCTCTCAGAGATTTCCCCTCACTTTCAGCTCTGATGCTTATCTGCCTGACAAGTTCATGTGCATTTTGCCTTCCAATGCCTTTGGAAGATAATGTTAGCAAGACTGATTCAGCCATTATGAATCCGTTAGAAGAACTGATGTTACGCTGCATATTATAGCTGTGAACTTCAATATGGGAAAAGACATTGTTTATCTTATTCAGAATGTCGTCTGTTAAAGCCATGGAATGTGTTAAAATGAATCTCTCTGCAGAAGAATTTGTAAGATCACGCTCATGCCATAAAATCATAGACTCCATCTGAGGTGCAATGTATGACCTGACGATCCTTGCGAGTCCGCAGACATTTTCAGATAACATGGGATTTCTTTTTTGAGCCATTGTTGAAGATCCCACTTGCTTTTTTGCATCGAATGCCTCGGAAACTTCTCCAATCTCAGATCTCTGAAGATTTCTAACTTCAGTAGCATATCTTTCACAAGATGTGGTTATCAAACCCAGTAAAAAGACCAGTTCTGCATACCTATCACGGCATACGATCTGTGTTGCAGCATCTTCCACGCCAAGTCCAAGATCTGCCATAACTTTCTCTTGAATCTCGAAGAACTTATCTGCAAAACCGGCTCCTGTTCCAATCGCCCCTGACATTTTTCCTACACAAGCACGTCTCTTGATTTCCTGAAGACGTTCGTAGTGCCTCATCATCTCTGAAACGTAACCTGCAATCTTGAATCCAAATGTCGTAGGTATTGCAAATTGTCCATGTGTGCGGCCTATCTCAACAGTGTCTCTGTGAGCATATGACAGTTTAACTAAAGTGCATATAAACTCATCCAGATCAGCTTCGATGATCTCTAAAGCGGCTTTAATCTCTAAAGCTGCAGCCGTATCAACAATATCATTAGATGTAGCTCCCAGATGAACATATTTTCCAGCATCACCGCATTGATCTGAGAGTGCTTTGACCATTGCCATAATGTCATGTTTGGTCTCAGCTTCAATCTCTTTTACACGCTCAAGAGAGACATTATCTAGATTTGCTTTTGCTGTTATTTCATTAGCAGATTCAATTGGTATATTCCCTACTGCAGCGTGTGCTCTAGCCAGAGCCGCTTCAACAAGAAGTTGACTTTTAAGCCTGCTTTCTTCAGAAAAGACAGACTTCATCTCGTTTCTTCCATATCTGTAGTCCAAAGGACAGATTAACATGACATCACTTTCCAAGGCACCATAGCAACATGCCTTATATAAATCTCGTATCAAATCCCTTATACAGCAAGAAGATTAATAGAGCGAGGTCTAGAAGATACTCAGATGGATGTCCTTGAAGCCGGCAGATTACTCACAGATGGATATGCTTTGCGTATTTTAGCAGCAGTCTCATACAAATCCAAAGGTGCACAGGAGGTATCTGAAGAATACAGCATACCAATCGCAGCCTGCTATAGAAGGATTAAGGAGTTAGAAAAAGCTGGCCTGATTGTTAAGTCTGGAAGAATTCTTAATCAAAAAGGTAAGAGAGTCTCAATATACAGCTCAATGCTGAAGAGTGCAGAAATGCTGTATGAAAATGGGCATATGCGGGTAAAATTTAGTCTGAAAACAGGAGGAGCAGACCGTTTTGGAAGCGGGTGGCATGAAATTGACCTTAAAAGTGCAATGTAAAAGCTTTATTACCCCTTGCTACACAAATTAGATGTGTGAATATAATAATTCATATCTGGCAATGCAATAAGAGACAGAGACATCATGAGAAAGTAATATAAACGAGTGTCAGTATCCCCTTCGTTGCCAAGCTATTTATTTGCTTGAATTGAGCGTGGAACGTATGACTGAACTTTTGGAGGAACTTGAACAAAAGCGTCAATTACATAACGTTGAAGCGGAGAAACACCGCAGGATACGTGATGAACTGAATGAAAAGACGAAAGAATGGGTCGAGAAAAGAGATTCCCTTAATGCTCAAGTTAGGGAGCTTGTAGACCAGGCTGCAAAACATCGTGAGTCCAGGGATGAACTGAACGTTAAAGTTCGTGAAGCTAAAGAAGAACGCGACGTTTGGAACAAAGTTGTCAATGACTTGAATGAAAAAGTTACAAAAATAAAGAAAGACAACTTACCTAAGAACAACGGCCCTTCGGTTCAAAAACTCAAAAAAGAATTGAAGTCTCTTGAATTTAAGCAAATGACATCTGTGCTCTCCAAAGGAAAAGAGCAGGAACTTATTGATCAAATGGCTAAGCTTCAGGCTGAAATTAAAGAACGTGAAAAAGCCTATGATCAGAACGATGATATAAAAGATGCTTTAAAAGAACTGCGTGATGCAAAAGAAAAAGCTGAAGTGCATCACCATAAAGTATCAGAATATGCAGAAAGTGCACAATCGGAACACGATGCGATGATCGCTTTGTATGAACAGGCGGATGCATTGAGAAAAGAAGCAGATGCTGCTCAGGAAGCTTTCATAACCAACAAAGTTAACTCCGATGAAGAGCACAAAAGGTACATTGAGAATATACGCCAGGTACATGATTACGATAAAATCTTAGCTGGAATGAGACAGAAAGCTCGCAAAGCTAAGAAGAAAGATGATGAGGCTTCAGCCAAAGAAGAAGCAGAAAAGATCTTTGATCGCTTCAAAGCTGGAGAAAAACTCAGCACCGATGACCTGATGGCGTTACAGAAATCAGGATACCTCTAAATTTATCCACCTTGAAAAACTAATTGCATGGGTAAAACCATGCATACAGTTTAAATTGTTTTATAATTTTTGATAATTTCATTTGTTAAACGATATATAATTATGCTGCATAATAAATAATGATGTTTTCCATCCAGTATCTAAAGAATACATACAATTATGTAGAAAAGGAGATATAATAGTACAATAAAGGAAAGTATAAATAGTGTTTAGAGAATATTAGGGTGGGAAGGACGAGCTAGTCTACAGAGTGCATCCCATCCCTTCTGACAGAGCTAGCCGTCCGCTTCCTATGCGTATGTTTTTTTAGCAAAGTTAATAACCAACCTTCGCTCTCAACTGCTCTGGTATACATGGTGCTCGAAGGACTTGGACAATCTCTAAGAAATGCTATTTCTAAAATTACAAGAGCTAACCACATTGATGAAGAGTTGATCAAAGAGATTTCCAAAGATATCCAAAGGGCATTGCTACATGCAGATGTAAATGTAAAGCTTGTTTTAGAATTAACAAAAGGACTTGAGAATAAAGCACTTCATGAATCACCGCCCCCTGGGATGAGCGCTAAAGAGTATGTGATTCGAATAATTAACGATGAGTTGACTAGTATATTAGGCGACCCCAGGCCCCTGCCAATTAAGAAGCAAACAATAATGATGGTTGGATTATATGGACAAGGTAAAACAACCACAACTGGAAAGCTAGGCAGATACTTCACAAAAAAAGGATTGAAAACTGGAGTTATAGCCGCCGATGTTCATCGTCCTGCAGCATTTGACCAATTGAAGCAGGTTGCGGAGAAAGTCAACGTATCTTTTTATGGTGAAGAGGGTATAAAGGATGCACCAGGGATTGTAAAAAGAGGCTTGGAACATTTTTCAAATATGGACGTAATTATCATTGATACATCTGGACGCCATGCTTTAGAAGAAGATTTGATCCAAGAGATTAAAGATGTAGCTGATGTGGCAAAACCTGACGAAAGAGTTCTTGTTCTAGATGCTGCGGTAGGACAGCAGGCTGGCCCACAAGCTAAAGCATTCCATGATGCGGTCAATATTACAAGTGTGATTATTACCAAAATGGATGGTACTGCAAAAGGTGGAGGGGCACTGTCTGCAGTAGCTCAGACTAATGCTACAATTTCATTTATTGGAACTGGTGAGCATCTAGTAGACCTAGAGCCATTTGATTCTGCAAGGTTTGTATCCAGGCTTCTTGGAATGGGTGACATTCAGAGTCTTCTTGAAACCGCAAAAGAGAATATCTCGGAAGAGCAGGCTGAAGAAACCGTTAAAAAAATGATGTCTGGAAAGTTTACATTGGTTGAAATGTACGAGCAGATGGAAATGCTCACCAATATGGGGCCTCTTCAAAAAGTCATGAACATGATACCGGGTATGGGAAATCTTGAAGGAAAGGTAGATATGGAAGAATCCCAAGATAAACTCAGACGTTTCAGATATATCATGGATTCAATGACACAAGAAGAAATGGAAGATCCAAAAGTAATTAAGGCATCGAGAGTGGCGCGCATTGCTAAAGGTGCGGGTGTTGAAGTTAAAGATGTGAGAGAACTTATCAGACAATACAATACATCTAAAAAAGCTGTAAAAGGGTTCATGGGAAATCGTAAGCTTAGAAAACAACTTATGAAACAACTCTCATCGAGCGGAGTTGATCAGGAATGAGACGCTTTGTAGTAGTCGGACATAAAGCCGCATCATCAGGTAACTTTAAACTCGAAGATATGGCCGGCGGCGCTGGACGTTTAGACATCCTCATACGCTGCATAAATTCAGCATTTTTCTTATCGCATTCTATTAGAAAAGATGTCGAGATATATCTTGTCGTTCTGGGTGGAGAAGACGCTCCAAAAACGATAAGAATAGCAGGATCTGAAGTGAAGTATCTAAATCCTGACGAACGTTCTACGGGTGCACTTATTCGAAATGCATTGATGATGGATGTAGAAGACAGAGAAATGCGATCCTCACCAGGCATATATATTTCCAGAGATTCCTTTTATGATGTAATAAACCGACTTTCAGCCAGATCTAAAATAGTTTATCTGAGGGAGAATGGTGTGGATGTGCAAAAAGCGGAATTCCCAGAAGACGTTACATTTGTCCTTTCAGATAATCAAGACTTAACCAGCCAGGAAGATGATACATTATGTTCGTTAAATCCTACAATTTGTTCACTCGGCCCATACTCATATCATGCAGATCACTGCATAATTATAATCAACAATGAACTTGATCGCCGTGGACTAAGTGACGTATGATATAATTTAATAATTAACTATAAAATGATCACGGAGATTAGCATGTCAGAAAAAGTACAGATCCCCCAGCACAATCACTGTCGTACCTGCGGAAAAGCATTTATTGGTACTGAGAGATATTGTTCAGATGCGTGTGCATCAAAAAATAAAGATGAGATCAAGAAAAAGAAGAAAGAACTGTATGTGCTCTTTGGAGTACTTATGGTAATTATGATTGTAGCAATTGTGGCCGGAATGGTTATTTGAGAGTAGGATTAGGCGGAACATTTAATGTTCTGCATTTGGGGCACCGCGCATTATTGGATGTTGCTGCAGCTGTGGGTGACGAAGTTTGCATAGCTATAACGTCTGATGAGTTCATCTCAAAAACTAAAAAATACCGTACACCCTTAAATGAAAGGATAGAACTTGTTAAGCAGTATCTTTCAGCTAAACGATGTAATTATTCAGTTACTGTAATAAATACTCCTGAAGGAAATGCACCACATGACAGGTTTCTAGATGCGATTGTTGTATCTCCTGAAACATATGAAAATGCAGAAAGGATAAACACACTAAGAGCGCAGAACGGTTTACAGTCTCTGAAAATAATTGTTGTCCCTCATATACTGGCTGAAGATGGTATGCCGATATCATCTACCAGGATAATCTCTGGAGAAATTAACATCGATGGGAAAATGTTACGTCCTTTAAAAGTTGCAGTAGGTTCATTGAATAAAATAAAAATTGATGCAACCAGATCTGCATTTTTACGGTTTTATAAAGATGTGGATGTTTTTGGAGTGGACGTTCACTCAGGAGTGCCTGAACAGCCTAGGGAACTTGAAACCCGCCAAGGCTCCATAAACCGTGCTAAAAGATGCATAGGTGGTGCTGACTATGGAGTTGGTTTAGAAGCTGGTATTTTTGAAACAGAAGATGGACTCTACGATGTTCAATACTGTTCGATAATTGATAAAGCAGGGAAAATAACGATTGGTCACGGTCCCGGATTCAGATATCCTGATGCGGTTAAAGAAAGGGTTGAAAACGGCTGGACTGTGGGTGATGCATTCAATACGATGTATGAGTGGGAAAGAAAAGGAATGGGAGAAGGGGCAATTGGGTGCCTTACAAATGGAGTTATCACAAGAACACAGCTTTCAGAACAAGCTGTAATCGCTGCACTGGTGCCTAGGATAAAGAGAGAAATGTTTCCAGAGATTTAAGCCATTGATGCTGATTGCATTTCTTCATTTTTTACTTTGCTTACTGGAAACATAAATTTGCTAACATATATCAACCAAACTATATCAACTGTCATACACACAGCTGCTGGTATGGCGGCAGCATCTCCAATTAAGATTACGGCTAATGCACCTGCCATTCCTGTATTTTTATGAGTTGCAAAGAGGATTTCCGGCACCCTGTCCTCCCGTGGTTCTCCTTTCTTTTTCAAATAAGCATTCAGACTGATTCCTATGCCGAATGTTCTTATAGCCGCTGCGATCAGCAAAGATACTAAAAGAACAGGTTCACCAAAGAACACATAATTGTTTGAGCCGGCAATGGCAATAACTAGAACTGCAAACAGAAGATTGATTATTATAGCTCCAGCAGCAGGCGGTATATGAAGGCGCCTCATAAATCTGGATACGATTAATGGAACTACTATCAAGATTGCAATATACTTCAGAAGCGTCTGTGGATTTATGGCCTCCCCTAAGAAAATAAGAGTTATCAGCGGTGTTGCGACTAACGCTGCAAAGTAGATGACGGTTGAGGATACAATTGAAGATTTCATGTTTCCTAAGAGCAAAGCAGTAAAAGGGATCACAGATACTGCTGAAGGTACTGCAGCTTCTAGAATCCAGCCGTGCCTTATGTCATCTTCAAAGAAGAATGAGATTAACACCGTTACTGCTACTCCAAGAATCATGCATAAAAAGAAGGCTTTGAGGATGTCTTTGGAATAAAGCTTAGGATTCAAGCCTGCTAATTTTATATTGCATAATGAGAAGCACATCATCAGGCAGAGAGAAATCATGGCGATGTCTTTGTTAGTGATGTGATCTGTCTCGGGAAATCCACCGCAGATTAATGCAATAACTAACGCTACCACCAACACTAATGAATTGTTTCCGAGAAGATCTCTTACTCTCACATCGTTTGGAAATATAGTCGATATTTAGTACTTTTCCTATACAATCATCTATTTCACAGTAAAAAATGTATGAAAAACATGTAATTTACACGCAGACCTGCGATTATATTTGTTTAAAATACGAAATACTGCAAGATGAGTAGATCATTAGATTCAAGAATATTCATACGATTAAAGTTACATAAAATACATTTTTGTCCATATCCCATTTGGTTAAAAAAATTCAGAGTTTTTGATACCTGGGTTACAGTACTTTTGCAAATAAAAGATGTATCATCCAACATTATATAAATTAAGAACTATTATCCTAATATACAAATAGGAGATTAGTAATCTCCAACACAGAATTAGACAGTGTTTAATTAACTTAACTAAATAAAAAAGGTGATTAATTGGAGAAGAAAAAAGTAATTGCCATAGTCGCCGTCCTCATTTTGCTGATGGCTGCCATTGGCGTAGTGTTCTACACTCAGCAGGGTGAGGGAAATGAGCCGCAGAAGAAAGGGCTCTACAGGTTGGATGCGACGGTTAGTAACGTAAACATGGGACAGTGTTCGGCAACCCCGGGGGTCATACTTACAATTGAACAGATGTATTCTGAATATTATGGAGATCTAGTGAATGATTCTCTTACAATTGAAGATGCTAAAAAAGATTCTGAATTTTGGAGTAAATACGGTCAATGGACCCCTATAATCAAAGACAATGGGGACGGAACATACACGGTGGAAAGTGTAACTAGTTCAAAGGGTCATGAAAATGAAACTTTAGTCATACAGCCTGTTGATGCAGTGGTTTCACTAGGAACCATGTATACCGAAACCATGTACTTCCTTGCCTGCACACTCTACGGTGTAGAACCATACTCAGAAGAAGGGTTGAATAATGCAGACGTTAAAGCCTACCTTCAGTCGCATGTTGCCGGCGGCATGAGCTATGACTACTATGAAACAAATGAAGTAGAATATATGCTCAGCTATATCGACAAGTCATCATATATCGACCTTGGAGTAAACAGCGTTCAGAGCATTGAGAAAGAAAAACTCATGCAGGCTCTTAAAGATGCAGGAGAAAACGGTTCTAAGAAAGTTTTGTACTTAGCCTCTGGAACACGCCTTACCACAGATTACTATGACAGTAATGTAGATCCATGCAAAGAAACAGGCACATATTATGCATTCTTTGGACCAACAGAGATCTCTGAAGTTTATTCTTCAATCGAATGCATCGGCCACCTCACAGGTTTTGATACCAAGACCATCCAAGAGCTTATAGAGAGCATTCAGCTGAGACTTTACAAAGTATACCATTCGGTTCAAGAAAAAACAGATGGGAAGTCATCAGGATATGCATACTGGGAAAGCGGATCAGGAAAAGCCATTAAATCTGCCATGGGAAAGATCATTGTTGAATTTTTAGGATTTGATTCTAAACTTCTAGATGGTGCAGAACATGACTTGGAATCTCTGCTTCAGGATAAACCTGCCTATCTGATATTCTACACTAATGACTCCCGCACAGATGCTGAAAAAATGAGGGCAAACATCTGAGTCAAACGATTTTTTAATTTATAGGTGGTTAGTATGGATGAAGTAAAGACTTTCGAAGATCTTAAAGATCATCATAAGAAGGTCAGCAGAAAGTCATGGACAATAATTCTGCTAACCGCCGCTTGTCTTATTATTGTATTCATTCTGGCGCTGTTTGTTGGTAATTATGAACTGTCTATATCACAGATTCTCAGAGCATTTATCGGAGATGCGGATTCAGGTACCAGCTATGTTCTATATGAAGTTAGAATTCCAAGACTGCTCTGCTGCATCTTAGTCGGAGCGGCACTGTCCACCTCTGGACTGGTGATGCAGAGTCTCTTCAAAAATCCTATGGCATCCCCGTCAGTTTTGGGCATATCATCAGGTGCTGCATTCGGAGCATCTCTTGCAATCTCTTTTGGAGTTGGCGGATTCTTAGGAAAATATGCAGTTCCTGGGATGGCATTCGTATTTTGTTTCATAACAATGATTATAGTGTATCTTCTGGCTAAAACAAAATACGGAGTGGCCTCGACTACCCTTCTTTTAGCCGGCGTGGCCATAGGTGCATTCTTCAACGGTTTGGTTTCGTTACTCCAATACATTGTAGATGAAAATGTGCTGTCAAATATAGTATACTGGACTATGGGCAGCCTTAACAACTGCGGATGGAATTCCTTTCAGCTTGCATTGATTCCCATAGCAGTTGGAATTGCGATCATGATTTATTACATCAAAGAACTCAATCTCATTTCCGCCGGTGAAGAACAGGCAGCAAACATGGGAGTAAATGTAAAGGGGGTGCGTTTCACATTAATAATCGCAACTTCTCTTGCAGTAGGAGGCGCCGTAGCCATATCTGGAGTAATCGGGTTTGTAGGTCTAATTGTACCGCATATCTTCCGGATGATTGCCGGTCCGAATCACAGGCTACTTATGCCTTTGTGCATCCTTGGCGGCGGAGCATTCATGATCATAGTAGATACAATTGCTAAATCAGCTTTCCATCTGATATTGCCAGTAGGTATACTGACGTCACTGCTGGGAGCTCCATTTTTCATATATATCATGAGAACAAGAAAGAAGGAAATATGGGAGTGATTAGGTGTCGCTTAACGTAAATGATCTTAGATTTTCATATTCCAAAAAAGAGATACTAAAGGGAGTCTCATTTAAAGCCGAGAGGGGAGAGGTTGTCGGTATATTAGGACAGAACGGATGCGGCAAAACTACCCTGCTGCGGTGTATCAACGCTTCTCTCACTCCAAATAGCGGAAATGTAATGCTTGATGGAGAAGATGTTAAGAGTTTATCTAAAAAAGAAATTGCAAGAAAAATGGCATTTGTCACCCAGACGACCAATATCACATTTCCATTTACAGTCTATGAAACAGTAATGATGGGGAGATATCCGCGGATCGGGTCGATTGATACAGAAACCGACAGTGACATCAACATAGTGTATAATGCCATGAAAGATACTGGAACTCTTCAGTTTGCCGACCGCGGCATAAATGAGCTTAGCGGCGGTGAAAGAAGGAGAGTTCTAATCGCCAGAGCATTGACACAAGAACCGGAAGTACTCCTGCTTGATGAGCCTACCCTGCATTTAGATATCAATCATCAGTTTGATTTAATGGAACTGATTAGTAAACTTGCCAAAGAGAAAAAACTTCTGATATTAATTGTAACTCATGACATCATACTCGCTTCAAGATACTGCGATAAGATGATTTTATTCGAGAGTGGAAAAATACATCAGATGGGAAAAACAGCAGATGTGGCGTCTCCCGGCAACTTCAGAGAAATTTTCGAAATAGATTCAGAGATTTCTCAGGATGACCGCTTTGGACTGAATGTTACTCTCATAGGAAGATGCAAAACTTAGAATTCCGGCCAGAAAAATAAAAATGGCGCCGAGGGGGAGATTTGAACTCCCGTGGTGAGACACCACCAGTTTTCAAGACTGGCGCCGTAGGCCGGACTTAGCTACCTCGGCTCGATAAAAGTCTGAATATCTTACTTCATATAAACCTTTGGCTTTATGCGACTCTGTCGAGCTTCCCTTCAGTAACCGCTTCAACATCAAGTTCCAGTGCAACTACAGGATATCTGAGCTCAAAATTAGTTATTACCTCAGGATGGATTTCTCCAAATATACCGATTATATTTCCCTCTGAAACTACCTCCGCACCTCTACCAGGAATAAATATTTCTGACAAAGAAGGCTGAATTTCATAAGTTACCGAGAGATCCCGTAAAATGCTTTCAGCCAATGATTTAATTTCCGTGAAGGAAGACTTTACTGAAATATTGACTGCCGCGAGGCGCTTGTGCCTTACTGCATTGACGACTACGTCTCCGACTTCAAACAATTTTTGAGGCAGATCTCTGTGTTTATTTTTACGCAGAAGGGCCATCTGGCTAGGTATCAATGATACTCTGAGGCACGTATGGTCTTCGCTTATAGGGTTCAAAACTGATACGACTTCAGATTCCGGAAGCCTCATCTTTCTGAATTGTGATTCTTCAGAAGTTAAAGTCAGGGTGGTAGTTTCCAGGTAGCCATATCCTATCAGCAGCTGGCGGATTACGTTTGAAGCTTTGGTCTCATTAAGCTCCGATCCAAATGTCTGATAAGATGGCAGCCTGTTTCCAAAGTTTTCATATCCATAACCTTTAGCGACATCCTCAATCACATCAACATCATGCAGAATATCCAGTCTTGTGGCGGGGATGCTTACCTTTATAAGATCATTGCTGAGTATTTGAGAGTCATAACCCATTTTATCCAGAGCTTTACAGACTTGTTCAGCATTCAGGCTGCATCCCAGAAGTGTGTTTACATCATCAACCTTTATGTCTTTTATCTTTGGATTCAAATCCGGGGTTTTGAACCTTGAAGAGTCTTCGATTGAAACAGAATGTATGCTGCCGCCACGTTCTGCAAGTGCTGATGCAACAATGTTTAAAGCTCCGTTTACAGCGTTTAAGTCTGTTCCAGTCACATCAATGAAAATATTTTTTGTACTCTCCGTAACAGTAGTGAGGGCTCCGTTGATGATCGGCGGGAAGGATATTACGTTATTATTGGCATCCAGAATTACTGGAAAGGTTTGTTTATTATCTAAGAGCTGTGCATAAGCCTTTCCTTTTTCATGCTTGACTAAAATTTCTCTCATTGTCATGCATTCGGTTTTTGCCAGTGGTACGAATGATATTGAATCAGGGTTTACAGCTTTATAGGTAAACGGTGCCGTAATTTTATCCAGATCGTGAATACCTATAGCTACCTTTGCTCTTTTTCTTCCCATGGTTATGTGAAGCTTTTCCTGCAGTTCCATAAGTGATTTTATCGCAGTGTCATTTAGAGAAACACCGCATACGATACCTGCCACAATGTAAGGTCTGACATCCTTTACACTATCTTCAACTTTCAGAGTGATGTGTGAATCAGTTACCGAGTACTTCTTTAATCCTTTCTCAAATCCTAAGAATGATCTCAATGCTGTAGCAGCACCTTCAACGCAATATAAGTCTGGACGGTCTGGGAAAAACTCAATGGACAGTGAGTTCGTCTCTTCATCATACGAGTGGACATCTGCTCCCAGTTGCGGGACCCTGTCCAATAAAGTCTCTATATCTACCTTCTGTCCCAGTAAGGTGTCAAGGTCGTCACGATCAAAAGTAACTACTGGCATTGATGTGCAATACAAGAGTTGATATTTTAAACTTTCAGAAAAAGATGAGGAGGCAGCTGAGCTGCCTCATTTCGAGTTTACTTTTTCATTAGAAGAGGCAGTACTTCTTTTCCTTCAGAAAGGAATAGGGCTACTGCACTTCCAAGATACACAGCTAAGGCTGTTACGATCAGGAACAGTACACCATATGCTGTGTCTAATGCATTTGCGGTAACATCCGGCAGGAATGTAGCTCCAAGTACCCAGAATCCAAGTGCCGTGAATATCAATAAGATCGGCAGAACACGGATTGGCTGTACTTTATATGCGATTAAAGCTTCGAACAGGAATAAGACTCCAGCAAATATTGTTAGATATGCAATTCCCTCGCCTGCTACCCCATAAGTTAAACCTAAGAAGTACACAGCTAGAGTTCCAAAGACCATTGTACACAGCAGATTGCTGTTAAGATAAGATACAAAAGCACCCAGCAGGAATATGATGGCTACAGCAGTAAATATGCCGGCCCCCTGATCAAGGGTCATCGCTCCCAAACCAATCATAGCTACAAGAAATGCTACCACCGATACAGTATAGCATCCCAACGGCTCAGCAAAAGCCAAATTAAACTTTACAGTCGTTTCGTCTGACATCTATTCTCCTCCATATCTACACCAGAGCTGAAGTGCAGGGGGAAGTTACAAGACGCACTTCGTATTCTGATTCAAAGAATGTTCGTGTATAACATGAACATCTTGTTGATTTATCGACATCCTATATTTAAATAACTACGGTTAGATGTAGTCTTCTTTTATATATCGTAAAAAAACAGCAATATTAACACTATATAGACAAAAATACCTCAAAGAGTCTTTAAAAATGGTTTTTAGAGAATTAAGATCACTACTAAACAACTTGCCAGTGAAGGAAATGCAACAGATGACGCAAGGAACATATGCGGCTTTAATAATGCCACATAACATCTACAGCGTTTCACAAAACAGATCGGCTGTCTCTTGAAAATATGATTCTGCCTCTAAACAGCAGAATAAAAACACACATTGAACAATAAGTTCAATGGATTCTGCGGCTGATATCATTCGATATGTATCTCAAAAAACAGCGGATTAATGTCAGAAAGTCCGGATCCAGTCATTTTTTGAAAATATGGTTTATTTGGTTAACTACATGGTTACATATTATAGGTCCATAAATTTTAATTTAACAGCCTTTTAAAATTTACAGATTTTGAAAAGCATTATATACACATGCAGTTCGATAATCCTTTTCAATTAAGCAGATAGATAAATGTTGAATAGAATCAGCAGATACATCAAAAAAATATCAAATTGTTTTGAAGCTGCAGTTTGATAATCTAAGAGAATTAAACTAGTGATGCAGCCGGTGCAGAAACTGGCACCAACCGGCATCCTGTAAATCACCTCACATTGTTTTTTCTAGTTCATCCAGAAAGAACTCTGCCTGCTCTATTCCTTTCTTCCAAAACTCAGCCGATCTTATGTCAAAACCCAGATCTTTTGCCAGATCATATGGAGACTGCGAGGAACCTGCCGAGAGCAGTTTTTTCAGCTTTGGAATGAATGCTTTCCCTTCTTCCACATACAAGCGGTAAAGAGCAAAAACAAACAGCTGAGCAAACACATATGGATAGTTGTAGTAGCGGTAGTTGGGAATATAATAGTGCATTTTCATTGTCCATTCCCATTTCATTTCAGGCAGCCAATCTACGGAATCTCCATAAATGCTGTCTCTGGCTTTCATCCACATATCTGAAATAGCAGAGCCATCAAGGAATTTTCCATTGATGATCGCATCATACAGACTTTTCTCAAACAGGAAACGGGCAGTTACCTGGAAAGCAGCCATCCCAAATTCATCCAGTACTACACAGAGTACAGAGCGTTTTTCTTCTGGAGATTTAGCTTTCTCAAGAAGACTTTTTGTAAGCAGTAATTCTCCAAATATAGAACCGCATTCTGCTATGCATGACCCAGGGTTGAAGTTCAGCGGTTTCTGAGCCCTCTGCCCCAGATATGCATGAACTGCGTGGCCTAACTCATGAGCCTGTGTATAGATATCTGAAAGCTGGCCGTTGAAACTCTGCAGAACGTAAGCACTCTTTCCCCCATACCAGAAGGAACAGAAGGCCCCGCTTGTTTTCCCCACCCTAACATCTCCGTCAATATGGTTGCGGTTAAACATGTCTTCAATATACGCTCCAAACTCTTTATCAAAAGAAGAGTAGGCTTCAAAGACTTCCCTTTTAGAGTCTTCCCATGTGTACTTTATGTTTCCAGAGTCTGGAAGAGGTGCCATCAGATCCCAGCTGCCAAGTTTACTCAGTCCAAGAATTTTGGCTTTTGTTTTAAGATATCTTCTGTAGAATGACTTTCCTTCATCGATAGTTTTCATCAATGCATCTATCGTCTCTTTGTCGACATCATTATCATCCAGGCTTGGTTCCATCGGATCTGAATATTTTCTCAGGCTGCACATTCTGATATGATCGTCACAAATAGATCTGAGTGCAGAAGACCAGACGATATCATCATCTCCCAGCTTGGTGTAGACGATGCTGTTGGCAGATTTTCTGATATTTCTATTTGGATCCTGATAATAACTGATTATTTCTCCATAAGGCATGGTTTTGATTTCATCGCCGACTTTTAGATCAAAAGTTCTTGTCGATAGCCAGTCGCTTTGAAGACGGGACCAGGCTTCAACTCCGTTGAGATCTTTAGACATTACCAGTTTTTCTTCCTCTTCAGAAAGCCTGTGCGGTGCGGACTGAAGTACAAGCTGTAGAAAGTGCTTATACTCAGATAGGATAGGATCTTCAATAAGAGCGGGATTTTTTTCCAGTAGCATTCCCAGTTCGATGGCTGAAAAAGCAAGCTTTTGTGATGCTTCTGTGCCGGCTCTGTTTGCGATATCGCTTAAACGCTGAGCTTCAGGATCCAGAGAATTGGCGTAGTAAGCCAGCCCGGCATACATTACCGGCCCCTCGGATTTCAGATAAAAAGCGTCGCGGTCTTCAATGAACTTTTTAAGACCTTCTGCATCCAGATATATTATTTTACCCTGATACTTCTGCCGGAATTTTTCTGCCTCGGTGGGCATATTTTTCAGATCGTCTTCAATCGTGCTCTGCGATGTCAACTGTGTAAGATCCCATTCTACCAAAATTTCACCTTCTTAACCTGTATCCTGTACCCGTAAACATGGCAATTAGTATCTCTCCTTCGAAAACATGGACTTCATATACTGAAGTATTTCTTGTTTCTCCTACTTTAACTGCCCTGGCTTCAAGGTCTCCTTTTGCTGCTTTGATATAGTTTATATTAGAACACAAAGCGACCTGAGGCGCTCCATAAGAGTTTGCAGCCAATGCAAATGCCTGGTCTGCTAGGGCGAATATAGCGCCCCCGTGAACATTGCCCATGGCGTTTTTCATCCCTTCGGCTGGCATTTTAACGACTGCTTCGCCTTCACCTACACTTACTACCTGGAGTCTGCATAATTCAGCAAACTGTGCGTGATTCATTGCATCCAGGCGCTCATCAATATCATAATTCGTTTTATCTAAGCAATCCATGCGGCGTCACCGTTCAGCAGGGAAAATCAATTTCTTCAAGTTCTCCAGGGCCGACATCTACTCTGTGGATGTTGTTCTGGACGTCTATGTACTTTATTCTTATTCTGCCCTTGGGCATTTTAATAATACTGACTTCCCTGATCGGTGAGTCTATAAACCCTAGAAATCCTGTGAAGTCTGTAGCGCATTCGTAAGACTTGACGTGCTCATACAGATCATGTCTTGTGATTTTCATGCATTGCCGTTACACGCTTAAAGGGCATTATCCTTTCGCCTTTAACTGAACGGATTGCCTGAAAAATAATCAGGAAAAGATGATTTTGACGCGCAAACCTTATGAATGTAAGGGAGATGGCGGAGTTATGCTAGTCCGCGCAGACGGTGTCACAAAATCATTTGGTCCTAAAGAGCTTTTAAAAAATATATCTATGCAGATCGATGATAATGACAGAATAGGCCTAGTAGGCCCAAACGGCTGCGGCAAGACTACACTTCTGAAAATGATAACCGGCGATGCTGTTCCAGATTCAGGTGAACTGGTGATTAAGACGAATAAAATTGTGTATCTGTCCCAGTTCCCGTCGTTTGATAATGAGACTACTGTAGAAGATGCCCTAAGTGTAGATTCTGATGAAGTACAGAACAAAAGGATGCTTGAACTAGAGAACATAATGGCTTCTGGAGAGCTGCCCCGCGGAGCAGACTGGAATGATATTTCCATGGAGTATGCCAGACTACAGGAAGAGACTCTGAGGCAAAATAAAAGCGATGCTGAGCGTGCTTTGGATCATCTTAAGACTTTTGGAATTGAAGACAGAGTCTCAGGAAAAATGAATGAGCTCAGCGGAGGAGAGAGAGCCAAAGTAATGATTGCAAAGGTCCTATCTAGAGCTGAGAAGGCTGATTTAATTATACTGGACGAACCTACAAATCATCTGGATATTGATGCTGTGGAATGGCTAGAAGGATACATTGCTGATTTTAAAGGAGCCGTTTTGATCGTTTCTCATGACAGGTATTTTCTAGACAGAACCGTGACTCAGATCCTTGAGATAGACGGGTCTAAGATGAAGCATTATGCAGGAAATTATTCACAGTTTGTAGACAAAAAGGCTTTAGAGATAGAACGCCAGGAAAAGGAATTCCAGAGAAACTCCAAAGAAAGAGACAGACAGACCCATATAGCCGAAGAACAACACCGCATGCAGTGGTTTTCATCAACTCATAAAACCCGTATGAAAATGCTCGAAAGAATGGAAGTCACGGAAGCCCCTGACAAAAAGAAGGATCTTACGCTGGACATAGACAGCGCAGACAAATCAGGAAAAAATGTAGTAATGGCTAGAAAAATGAGAGTCATGAGGGGCAAGAAGATTCTTTTTGAAGACATTGAATTTGATATTAACCGCGGAGACAAGATCGGACTTTTCGGTCCCAACGGCTCTGGAAAAAGTTCGCTTGTCAAAGCTCTGATGGGTGACATTCCATTTAGAGGAGATTTGTGGATCGCTCCCGGCGCCAAGATCGGATATTTTGAACAGGGCCACGACCATCTTAATCCTGAAATGACATCCTATGAGCAGATCGATGATTATCTAGAAGGTGAAGCTAGATCAAGAGCAAGATCCTGCCTGTACCGCTTGCAGATGACAAAAAAGGATGCTGAAAGGCCGATTAAAACGTTATCAGGTGGTGAAAGGGCACGACTCAGCCTTGCGATGCTTCTGTCAATGAATCTTAACTTCCTAGTACTGGATGAACCTACAAACCACTTAGACATCATGGCTAGACACGCTGTGGAAACTGCGCTTGCAGA
This sequence comes from uncultured Methanomassiliicoccus sp., assembly GCA_905202485.1. Taxonomy (GTDB): domain Archaea; phylum Thermoplasmatota; class Thermoplasmata; order Methanomassiliicoccales; family Methanomassiliicoccaceae; genus Methanomassiliicoccus_A. The sequence goes on along the minus strand of CAJKRY010000005.1, from coordinate 50,169 downwards.
GTACAAAGGCACATTTTTAGTAGTAAGCCATGACAGGTATCTGCTTGACTCAGTATGCAGCAAGGTTGCAGAACTTAAAGACGGTACATTCACCATGTTCAATGGTAGCTACTCCCAGTTTAAAGGGGTCAGAAAAGGAAGAGATGTTGTTGAGGAAGCTGAAGTATACAAGGTTGTATCCTCATTTACTGAGTGGAATTCAAGGAAGAAATTTTCCAAAGGCGACCGGATAGTTGTCGCTCCTTCTGAGAAAGCCAATTACCAATGGGCGATGGACAACGGCAAGCTCAAGAGAATTCCAGGGAAAGAGCGGAAAATAATTACAAAGTAAATTCAATATTTTCTGAAAACGGCTGAGATCTCAGATCTTACACCATACTTCTTTTCAGATCTTAACTCTTCCATGCTTATAAGTTTCAGCTGATCGAATATGGATTCTAATTCGTTATTTGTATAATAATGATAATTTATTCCATTTCCTCTTGAAAATGTGTTCTTTTCTACTTCAACACCTTTGCCAAATCTCATATCATCAATAGAGAAAACACGTACTGCCAGAAATCCTCCTGGCTTTAACACCCGACAGATTTCATTTCTTGATTGAGTCCTATCTTTCTCTGAAAGATGTTCCAAGATATGAATGGAACAGACTGCATCAAACTTTTCATCTTCAAAAGGCAGACAGCAGACATCTGCCTCAATAACTGAAATGTTTTCATCGGTGAACTGCTCTCGGCACAATTGAACAGCATTGCGTGAAAAGTCAACTGCTGTCACTGATGAAGCCGTTTTCAGCAAAGCCGGAATATTCTTTCCGTTTCCGCAACCAAGTTCTAAAATATCCAACCCTGGAGGAAAAGGACTTTCATACAGCGGCGGACCTTTCCAAACTGGATTGGATTTAGCGTATTCTTCTTCCCAGGCTTTTAAAGTCACTGCATCTCATCCGAGAATATCATAAACCACGTGAAAGCTATAATCGTTATAGATACAGACTTAAGAACATTCACAGTTCCTATTGGCAAACGGCCGGACGTGTCTCTGACTGCTTTGAAAATAATGTCTTCTCCTTCCGAAAGAGTCCATTCTTCAGTCTTTTCTTTTCTTTTTAATATGTAATTTTTTCCATTTTCAGATAGGGTAGAAGTTGTCACGTTTTGAAGAGAAAGGAGTGTAACCGGTTCTTCTGAAGACATTGCACGCAGGTCTCCTCCAGGATTTCTTACCCCTCCCTTCTTAATCGTATAGTTTTCTCCATTAGATTCGAATGTCACCATCCTTCCAAACGATTTTGGAGATGATATTGTTGTCAATTTTTCATTATCGTGCATAAGATTCCATGCTGCGCTGAACCTGCTTGGGCGCTGCCACTCATATTCTCCCGGTTCAAGGTATAACAGTTCAATTCTGCCTTCTGACTTTGACTGAGTTGCAGTGTGCAAATAAACCCTCCGCAGTAGCTAATGTTTCGACTGTATCTCCAATCATATCCAGCCCTTCTTTTTCAATTATCTGCACTGAAGACCTTTTCATGAAGTGCATTACATCCAGCCCAGAATATGTTGCTGCGTATCCTGCAGTGGGTAGAACGTGATTAGTTCCAGAAGCATAATCCCCGCAGGCTACTGGAGCATATCTGCCTACAAAGATGGAACCGGCGTGCTTTATTTTATTCAAAGCTGACAGCGGATCGGCTACCTGTATAGAAAGATGTTCTGGAGCTATTTCATTAATGGCATTTATTGCATCAGAAAGGCTGTTTAGTACAACATAGCCGGCATTATTCAGCGACTTTTCGATTATTTCCTGTCTCTGAGCTAAAGGAAGCATCTTTTCAATTTCTGAACCGACAGCATCTGCAAGTTTCTGACTGGTAGTTACAAGAATGCAGGCTGCATTGGGATCATGCTCCGCCTGAGCCATGATGTCAGATGCCGCAAATTTCGGATCGGCTGTCTCATCTGCCAGGATGGCAATCTCAGACGGTCCGGCCGGGAAATCAATCTCTACAGTATCTTTCAACATAAATTTGGCAGTAGTGACGAATACATTTCCAGGACCTACAATTTTCTGAACTGGTTCTATGCTTTCCGTACCTAAGGCCATAGCAGCTATTGCCTGGGCTCCTCCGACTGCATATATTTCATCTACACCTGCCAAATCAGCAGCTACAAGGGTGAGAGGATTTATCGGTGGTGGTGTACAGCAGACTACTTTCCCAACACCGGCGACTTTTGCTGGAACAGTACACATCAGAACAGTTGACGGATATGATGCTCTACCACCTGGAATATATGCGCCTATGCTCTCTAGCGGCGTTGTCTTAACGCCTAGTGTCAGACCGGGACAGACTTCTTTCAGCCATATATCAGACGGACGCTGCATAAGATGGAAAGCTTCAATATTCTTTTTGGAAGTTTTAAGCGCTTCAATCAAGCCTGGATCCACAGACTCATAAGCTTTGTCAATTTCCTCGCGGCTGACTATAATAGAGTCACGTTTGACTTTATCAAAACGCTCTGTGAGCTCAAATAATGCAGAGTCTCCGTTAGTCCTTACATTATTAATTATATCCTCAACGGGTTGCCGCACTTCGGAAAGGGTGCCCTTACGCCTTGCCGTCCATTCGCTGATGTTTACTTTGCTCCACATTAGGGCGAATTACGCTTAAGAAGGATTTAAACTTCATGCAAGACTTCACTACATTTCTATAAAATCTAAACAGCAGATCATGATTTTCATAGCTGCCTAAACCATTGCCATATAAAGCAGAGCGATGGGTATATATTGTAAAAAATATTCCGCGCATTTATGGCAACAAAAGTTCGTGCAGCCCATATACTTGTAAGCAGTCAGCTCAGAGCCCAGCAGTTAATTGGCCGTATAAGAAACGGTGAAAGCTTTGAAGCACTTGCCAAAGAGTATTCAACATGCCCGTCCAAATCAAACGGCGGAGATCTCGGATACTTTGAACGCGGACAAATGGTAAAACCATTTGAGGATGCAGCATTCAATGGAAAAACTGGCGAGATCGTAGGTCCAGTAAAGACTGATTTTGGTTATCATGTCATTAAGATCGTTGATGTACAATGATTTGACTGCAGACAATCTGCAGTCTCAACCCCATTTACAATATATAAAGTTATAAATAAATTAATAGTTAATTATCTGTGGTCTGAGTTTTGATAGATAATACATGTATACTTACCAAAATACCTATGATTATGAGGATAAACAGCAATATTGAATTTTTATAAGTAAAAAACATTGAAATGGCAAGCATAATCCATAAAAATACCAATGTTTTGTATTTCAGCGATTTGGGAATTCCTTTTCCGCTCTGATAATTTTCAATAAAGGGTCCAAAATGCTTAGTATTCACAAGCCAGTCATGCATTCTGGGACTGCCTGCACTAAATAATGCTGCGGCTACTAGAATAAATGGCGTAGTGGGCATAACTGGTAGCACGATTCCGACTGCCCCGAGCATTACTGCAATCATGCCCAGCAATGTGTATGCAGCTCGTTTCATGGCGTATCCATCACGTCATTTACACATTGGAAAAAGCGCTAATTAATTTTTGGTACGCTGAAGAATTACCAAATGTTGTTGGATGTGATGGCAAAGCGCATAAAGATAATCAACAATATGATCGGAAAATCATCTGAGGTCAAAAAGATGGATAGACTGATTTACTTTTGGGGCAGAGAGTGCCCACATTGCGCAAAATTGCATCCAGTCGTAGAAGATGCAGCGAAAGAGATAACTCAACCCATTGAAAAACTCGAAGTATGGCACTCTGCCGAAAATGCTCAGTTGATGGAATCATATTCAAAACAAGTAGAGAGCTCGTGCGGAAGCGGCCTCGGTGTCCCAACACTATATAATGAAAAGACCGGCAAAGCTATATGCGGCGACCGCCTGTCTAAAGAGAATATAATTGACTGGGCAAATGAAAGGTAATCAGATATCCAGCAACGATATCTCTGGATTCTCCATAAACATATTGAGGTCTGCCATGAATCCAGAGGCCTCCTCCCTCGATATATATTCTGAATCAAACACAAGTGAAGTGTAGATTATCTTGCTGTTCACCAAACCGCTCCCAGACAATGAGAAATCGTTATAGATCATACTGACGCCGAGAACACATACTTCTGAAGATGTTGGGATGATTATAGGATATGTTTCACCTTTTACTCCATACGGCAGAATTGCAAATGTGGGTGGAGAATATGCAGGTCTGTGTTCTAACTCATAAGCAATGGTAAACATGTCTTTTTTATCCGCATCTTTAATCACAGAACCAAATACCTCTAGATCGTATATATTTTGAATGAAGAGCCTTTTCTCATCTATATAGGAATTAAGGTCCGGATGTTTTTTAAGAGCCGCGACTACCGCCTTCATGACGAATGGTATGTAGTCTATTTTGACACATTTTACCTCCTCTGCATACTTTTTTACCTTCTCTTTCATGCAGAATAGAGCTGTTGCATCCATAGCTGAAGTCAACGTGGTAAGTACAGAGAGTCTGTTGTGAGCTGCATATTCCATTTCTTGTTGCATGATATACCCGTATCGACCATTTTTCTAACCCATATTATTTATTCATGACGATGAGAGAGCATTAATAAACAATAAGCTCCAAAAAGTACTGTATGGACAAATTCGAAGACAAATGTACGAATTTGAAAGGCATGGATGACCTTGAGAGAACAAATAACGTAGACGAAATGGAGAAAAAATGCATCTGCCCCAGTTGTCCTACTTACAATAGTTGTGCTTCATCCAATAAAGAATATCTTTACTGCTTTAAAGGCGGAAGTCCGTGCATAACTGATAAAAAGAGGTGTATCTGCCCCGACTGTCCGATATATGAATCATCAGGTCTTAGAAATGTATTTTATTGTATAAATGGTTCTGAGGTTGAGATTAGAGGTAGCCACTAATCCATCGAGGAATCCAAATGAAAAGCATACAGGATTTGAACCGCCTCAACCCTGAAAAGAGGAAAGAAGCAATAGCAGACATGCGTGATAAATGCGCATGTCCATCTTGCCCTACATACACTGAATGTGCTGCAGACAGGAAAGAAACCACATTTTGCTTTTATGGAAAATCATTAGACTGCATAAACAGAGAAATTTCCTGCAAATGTCCTAAATGTTCTGTTCATAATGAGTATGGATTCCGAAAAAAATACTATTGTACAAAAGGCGGAGAGAGTACTGCCCCTAAACGCCTGTAAGTCGATTTCTTACTGAAGATTATAAATAGGTTCAGGCGATTAGTCGAACTGCTAGGCTTGACCGGGACGTTCGGCACGCCCTTATACACCGTAAACTGTCGATAACGGGGGTGACAACGGGGGACGGCGTAACCTGAGAGAAACGAGCCCAGCTATCGACCATGAAGTCTTGTCCTATGGAGTTGGAAGCTGTCTGCGGGGACAGTTGGAGAGCGGTTCCCCTTACACTGATCATGGAGAACGGGCCAGGCCCTGACGGGAGCAGCCTTACCATGGATTACTAACGTTCAGAGGGTCGCAGGGCTGAGAAGAGGGCTGGACCACTCGCAACAATCAGGGCATCAACCTCTGTGGCCTAGCGCTTTTTTACATTTGATGGAAGCTTGCTAGGATCACAGCCTGTTATTTTTTCTACTGCAAGATCAAAGAGTATAACCGACTGCATACTGTTTTTTAGAATGACTTTTTTAGAATCATTTACATTCCCAACGACTGCTGCATCCAGTCCTCCCTCTTCAAAAATATCTATTATTTTTTGAGAATTGTTTGGATCACAGGTTATAACATATCCGCATCCCTGATAAGCTTTCATCCACTGGACTGGATCTTCATTTAGGGGTATCGGAATCTTGTCAACATAGACATCTCCGCCTACCCCACTGGTTTCCAGCAACATTCCTAAGGTTCCAAGGCATCCCGGATTGCTGATATCCTTACCAGATTTTGCTAAATGCAGCTTTCCTATCTTATTCATCAAGAGCAGTTGTTGACGGCATTCTTCAGCAGTTTTTTTGGATGTGGTATCCCAGGCATAAGGAAGAGTTTCTGGAAAAAATCCCTCCAGATCCATTGCCATTATGATATCATCTCCTGGTTCTGCTGTGTGAGAGAATATAGCATTGCCTGCCTCAACAGTGCCTAAAATCGCCACATCAATTGCATTGTACTCACAATCTGGATGTGTATGACCTCCAACTATGGGAACTCCAAACTTCCTCACTGCAGATTCCATGCCTTTCATTACTTCAGCACAGACTTTTTCATCTTTTGAAGATACTATATCAACCATAGCTAATGGTATTCCGCCCATAGCTGCAACATCATGAATATTCACAAGAACTGCAAAATACCCAGCGTAGAATGGATGGACTTTCATGAGTGCTTCCATTATACCATCTGCAGCTAACAGGAGCTCACTCCCGTTGTGCATTATTACAGCACAGTCTTCTCCATAGGCAGCCAATATATTATCCTGTGGTATGGAAGGAAAGAAATCGACTACACTAGATATTGTTCTCTTTCGTGTTACCCCGTGAAATGTTTTAATCTCCGCAGCCAGGGTTACTAAATCCATAGTCCATACATGGCGGAGGGGCATATATATCTTACCTGACTATTGAAGTGCACATAGCCAAGAATTAAGAGATTTTTAGCTGATTAGAGTTCAAAAAGTGTTGTCTGCTTTGTCTGTTTCGAATATTGATTGACTTCCACCAGCTGAGATAATATCTGATTCAATAAGTCTTCATACGCATCTCCGAATTTCTCCTCATTATAATAAATATATGCAATGTTACTGTCAAAATTCTTCCAATTGGTGCGCTGCAATATTTTCTTCGCTTCTTGTTTATCATCTTTACCAGCCTGCTCCACATTTGGTTGATCCTTTATACCAGCTTTTTTTAACTCGTCCATAAACACAGCCCGTTTAAACAGTTTACAAAAGGCATGCAGAGCAAGAAGATCTGCTTCTGACCCGCTGCAGATATTTCGAGAACACTCTCCCACCAGCCCATAAATGTCCAGATTTTTTGTTTTTACAGGAAGATATAGTTTAGAAGGCGGTATTTCCTTTTCCTTTAACAGATTCAGATCAGTCAATGCTCTCAAATATCCTGTAAGAATCAACTTATGCATTGTGATCCCGTTTGTTTCTAACTCCCTAGATAATGCACTTATTGATTTTCCATCTGAACCAATTAGTTCAAGGATAATGTCTTTCAATGGACGCTGTGGATCAAACATTAGGTAACCAAATAAGTAAACAATTAGGTAATTATATACTTTTTTAGAGAATCTCAAAAAATGATAGTGATGAATATAGTATTACTCATATATTAGCTGATATTACTATATATATTGGTAATTCTATACACCTTCAATACACTACTAAAGTGAAGGGGGCAGTCGTGACTCTCGAAATAAAAGACTTGGTTTTCGGGTATGGAGAAAGAAGAGTGTTAGATGGTTTTTCATTCAAAGCCGAAGGCAACAAAGTTATTTCCATACTCGGCCCAAATGGCGTTGGAAAAACTACGCTTTTAAAATGCATATGTGGATTTATCAAGCCCCAGTCAGGTTCAGTAGAAGTTGATGGAAAAAATGTTAGAGATTTGTCTTCAAAAGAGCTTGCCAAACATATTGGGTATGTGCCTCAAAAATGTCCTGTTCCTCGTACAACAGTGTTTGATACGGTTCTCATAGGCAGACGACCCTATATAGAATGGGGTGTGACAAGCAGAGATACAGAGATAACCTGGGAGGCTCTTGAGTCGCTGGGTCTGACGGACCTTGCACTTAGATATTCAGATGAAATAAGCGGCGGAGAATTTCAGAAAGTCCAAATCGCCAGAGCAATGGTTCAAGAGCCTAGCGTACTGATACTTGATGAGCCAACAAACAATCTGGACATTGCAAATCAGCATATGACAATGCACATGGTATTGGATGCTGTGAATTCTAAGGGAATATGCACTATCATGACAATGCATGACATCAATCTAGCTGTACATTACTCGGACCTGCTTATGTTTGTTAAAAACGGCAAAATAGCCGGATACGGGGGCTCAGAAATAATCACAGAAGAGCTTATCGGAGATGTATATGGAATGGATGCAGACATAATAGATCATCTTGGAACTCCATTTGTGATACCTAAAAGAAAATATCAGCATATTCACAAACACCCACATAGTGCAGAAGATCATCTTCTAGAAGGATACACTGGCACAGAATTTATAAAATGATCTGTTGAATTCCGTCACCGTACGTATGACAATAGACAGGATAATTGTCAGACAAATTACACTACAGGCATACAGCATGCATATTTTTTGAAAATTGGAGATATGAGCAGACAAATAGATATGTTACCATATTAGGTAAATAATACAATAACTCCAAAATTTTTTCCAATGTCTGACGAAATCTATCCATGGTTGCAAAAAATCAGATAAGATAAAATACCCAATGTGTGATGTGCTGGCAGACAAAAATTGTATCCTACAAAAAAGACCTAAGTATGACAAAGTAGGACAATGACATATTTTATATACTTCTTGAGTCATACATAATCTGCAAAATCTGAGGCATTCGCATGGATGGGGAAAGAATATCGTTGCGGTTAGAATCAGAAGATTTGGAGATTCTTGATGAATTCATCGAGAGGCATCCAGAGTACTCAAACCGTTCTAATCTTGCAAGGGTAGCAATTCGCGAATACATAGAAACCTCAGATGGTGCAAACCCCAAAACTCGTTCATTGAGCGAGCGCGAAGTCATAATTAAACTTCCAAAAGCGCTACACAAGGCTCTTTTGACAGTCGTTGATGAAGGCTTCTTCGATTCAATCGGAGAAGCAGTCCTTGACTGCACCAGGAAGGAATACCTGAACACAGATGCAATGAAGGCCGCAGCGCATAAAGCTCAAATCAGCAACGGTACGGTTGAAATCATTGAAAAATAAGCAAAATTGGCGGGCACCAATTTGGCTTATGCATAGGAAGATAAACGCTAACATTTGAGGGATGACAAATGAATTCAGAGCAGGTAGCTGCAAAAATTGCAAGAGGACTTACAGATCCTCGCATCACTGTTGTCGGATGCGGTGGTGCTGGTTGCAATATAATCAACAGCATAAGTACAGAATTAGTGAATGTGACATCAGTAGCAATAAACACTGATGACACAAACCTGGACGGCATTGAAGCAGACAAAAAACTTCTCATTGGGAAAGATATAACAGACTGCAGAGGTGCTGACGGAAACGTAAGCATTGGAAAACAATGTGCCGTCGAGGCTGAAGAGAGCATTCAAAGTGTTTTGGATGGAAGTGATATTGTATTCATAGTTGCAGGCATGGGAGGAGGTACAGGAAGCGGTGCCACTCCCGTAATTGCAGACATTGCACAGAAGATGGGATCTGTCGTTGTCGGAATAGTAGTCAGTCCATTCTCATTTGAAAGAAACAGACAGAAAGTAGCTACAGACGGTATTTCATCCCTTAAGTCTGTAGTTTCAAACGTTGTAGTCGTAGATAATGACCGCCTCCTTCATATGGCTGGAGATTGCAGCATGGAAGAGAGTTTTAATGTCATCAACCGTTTCGTAGCAAAAATCGTTACTGTGATCTCAGACAAGATAACCATTGAGATTAGAGATCAAGTCGCTGCCGAAGTCAAAAATGAGGTTCGAGTATTAGAACCTCAGGCTCCATTAAAGCCTCAGGCTTCAGAAGTGCCGATATGTGGAGTTCTGCCATCTATATTATCAAATCCACTGCCTCAATAAACAGGAACGAAAGTTCCTGTTTTCCTTATTTGTTCTGATTTTGTTGATTTTTCATCATTTAAGCGTATGCCAATTGTTGGATTATATCAGCGTGAGCTCTCCGGATCGACATTAAAAAACCGTTAATACCAACGAAGCGTATAGTGAAAACGTGAAGATCGGATTTGTAATAAACCCAATAGCAGGATTAGGCGGAAGCGTAGGCCTGAAAGGAACAGACGGTAAAAGATGTGTTGAAGCTAAAAATCGCGGTGCCGTCTCTCATGTGTTTGAAAGGGCGTCAGAAGCTTTTGAGTGTGCTGGAGATCTCATGGATTCTGAATTTCAAACTGCAGGTGGCCCGATGGGTGAAGACATATTAAAAAAATTTACATCCCGTATTAAGGTTACATACACTCCCAAGAATAACAGCGATAACGAAGATACGAAGGCTGCCTGCAGGACTTTTAAAGATGTGAATCTGCTCATATTTGTAGGCGGAGACGGCACAGCTAGAGACATCATGGATGCAAGACAAGATGTTCCAGTGCTAGGAATTCCAGCCGGTGTTAAAATGCATTCTTCAGTATTTGCCAACACCCCAAAAGAAGCAGGCGATCTTCTCCGCATGATTCTGATAGGTGGCTTTAAGATAAGGTCTGCAGAAATTATGGATGTAGATGAAAACGCCCTGGATGAAGACAGGATGAGTGCGTCTCTTTACGGCTATCTGCCATCCATAGAAGAGAATGATTTTATGCAAAGCTCAAAAACGATGTCATACGGAGCATCCGATGAAGAGATGAAAAAATCACTGGCAGAATTTTTTGTAGCTGATATGGAAAAAGATGTTCTATACATATTAGGCACAGGGAGCACTGTTGAGGCGGTTGGACGTAAGCTTGGAATAGATAAAACAATGCTTGGAGTAGACATAGTATATAACGGCACAATGCTTGGAAAGGATCTTTCTGAGAATGAGATTCTGGCGGCATTGGATAAATATCCCATAGCTAGAATAGTTGTCACCCCGATAGGTTCCCAGGGATTCATATTTGGAAGAGGAAACCAACAGATATCTGCAAAAGTAATCCGCAGAGTAGGTGTTGAAAATGTAATAGTCATAGCGACGCCTGCTAAACTGAATGAAATAAAATGCATAAAGGTAGACACCGGCGATTTAGAACTAGATGCCATGTTCAAATGTTATATGCAGATAGATGCCCATAGTAAAGAAGAACGTGTTGTGAAGATCGAAGAAGAGTGAGTATATCTATTTAATTAATATTCTAAAGAAGAAAGTTATATATGTGGGCTTATGCATGCATTAATTAACTATTGTGAAGATAGGGAATGACAATGGTCGTATACGATAGTATATTGGACACTATTGGCAAAACGCCCATAGTGAGACTAAACAAAATGGCTCCAGAAGGCTCTCATGTATTTGTTAAGATTGAGAGCTTTAATCCAGCAGGGTCAATCAAAGACCGTGCCGTTTTGAGAATGATTGACGACGCTGAAGAGAAAGGTCTTCTAAAAAAAGGCGGAATCATCGTGGAGCCAACATCTGGAAACACAGGTATCGCCATCGCCCTCGTTGCAGCAGCAAGAGGATACAGAGCGATCATGACGATACCGGATACAATGAGTAAAGAACGGACGGCATTCATGAAGGCATATGGTGCAGAGATCGTCTACACCCCGGGAAAAAATGGAATGGCCGGCGCTGTTGAAAAGGCTAAAGAGCTCTGCGAGGAACTCGGAGCATTCATGCCTATGCAATTCAGCAATTCATCCAACATTGATGCACATTACGTGACTACTGCAAACGAGATACTGAATGATCTACCTGACATAGACTACGTTTTTGCAGGCATAGGAACCGGCGGAACTGCCTCAGGAATCGGAAGAAGTTTAAGAGATTCTAGATCCAAAGGAAAAGTAATCGGAGTAGAACCTGCTGAAAGTCCGCTGATTACAGAAGGCCATACAGGCCCACATAAGATTCAGGGAATAGGTGCAAACTTCATACCTGACAACTACGACGTAAATGCAATAGATCATGTTGTAACCGTGAAAGGAGACGACGCAATCACCACGGCGGTAAGGCTTGCAAAAGAAGAGGGGATATTTGCCGGAATATCATCCGGGGCTGCAGTGTTTGCAGCTCTGCAGCAGGCAGAGAAAGAAAAAGGAAAGATTATACTTGCAATACTCCCTGATGGCGGAGAAAGATACATTAGTTTAGGGATATATGATTAATTATTAACATTATACTAAGAAGGTAAAAACATGCAGAAAGATAAGTATAAATTTGAAACTATTCAAGTTCATGCAGGTCAGGAAATTCCTGATCCTGCGTCAGATTCAAGGGCTGTACCCATATATCAGACAACAGCGTATGTGTTCAAAAATTCTGCACATGCTGCTGCACGTTTTGATTTGTCAGATCAGGGAAATATATATGGAAGACTGACAAATACAACACAAGAAGTTTTTGAGAAGAGAATTGCCGCTTTGGAAGGTGGAGTGGCTGCATTGGCAGTGGCTTCCGGGGCTGCAGCAATAACATATACAATTCTGAATCTGGCACAGGCAGGAGATCATATTGTTTCATCTCAGGCAATATATGGCGGTACTTTCAATCTGCTGGCTCAGACTCTGCCGCAGTACGGGATAACAACCACGTTTGTGGACCCAGATGAAAAAGACAGCTTTGAAAAAGCCATCAAACCGAATACCAAAGCTATTTTCATAGAGACAATTGGCAATCCTAATGCCACTCTGATTGATATTGAAAGAGTAGCAGAAATAGCTCACAAAAATAAGATTCCACTGATTGTAGACAGCACATTCTCTACACCTTATTTGATCAGGCCTTTTGAGTACGGAGCAGACATTGTTGTTCATTCTGCAACAAAATTCATAGGCGGACACGGCACGGCAATCGGTGGTGTTATTATAGACAGCGGAAACTTTGACTGGAAAGCCAGCGGTAAGTTCCCTTCATTAGTGGAACCCAATCCAAGCTACCACGGCGTCAGTTTTACAGAAGCTGCCGGTCCGGCTGCATTTGTAACAAAGATCCGCGCCATTCTGCTGAGAGACACTGGTGCAACAATATCCCCAGTTAACTCATTCATATTCCTGCAAGGATTGGAAACTTTATCTCTCCGTGTGGAAAGACATGTTGAAAACGCCCTTAAGGTTGTAGAATACCTCAGCAAGCATCCGGAGGTAGAGAAAGTAAATCATCCGTCTCTTCCAGATCACCCCAATCATGATCTGTATAAGAAATATTATCCCAATGGAGGAGCGTCAATATTTACATTCGATATTAAAGGTGGAGTTGAAGAGGCGCAGAAGTTTATTGACAAATTGGAAATATTCTCATTGCTAGCAAACGTAGCTGATGTAAAATCATTAGTCATTCACCCAGCTACAACAACCCATGCACAGCTGACTGAAGAGGAAAGGCTTGCACAGGGAATTAAACCGAATACAATCCGCTTGTCGATCGGTACAGAACATATTGATGATATCATTGCTGATCTGGAACAGGCCTTTGGGGAATAAAGGAGGAAACACTGATGCCGATCAATATACCAGACGATCTTCCAGCAGCATCAATACTGGAGTCTGAAAAGATTTTCGTTATGAACGAAAATCGTGCTCGGCATCAGGACATCCGTCCGCTTGAAATTCTCATATTCAACTTAATGCCTTCAAAGGTAGAGACAGAAACGCAGATTCTGAGATTGCTGAGTAACAGCCCGATCCAGATAGATATTGATCTGCTGCGCACTGAGACTTACATTTCAAAACATACATCTCAGGACTACCTCAGGCATTTTTATAAAACATTTAATGAGATTAAAAATAAAAAATATGATGGAATGATAATTACAGGAGCTCCTGTTGAAAACATGCGGTATGAGTCTGTAAAGTACTGGAAAGAATTCTGTGAAATCCTGGATTGGTCTTTAACTAATTCATTCTCAACCATGCATATATGTTGGGGGGCTCTGGCAGCATTGTATTATCACTACGGGATACCCAAACATCCCCTGGGTGAGAAGATTTCCGGCATTTATGCTCATGTTCCCCTCGACTACTATCATCCGCTGTTGAGAGGATTTGACGATGTTTTTTATATGCCTCACTCCCGGTACATGACAGTAGATGAGTCTGATATAAAAGGAGATCTTAGAGTACTAGCACGTTCAGAGGAAGCCGGCCCTGCAATAATCATGTCCGACAGACTAAAACAAATTTTTGTCACTGGCCATTTAGAATATGACACGATGACGTTAGCAAATGAATATAAAAGAGATGTTGAAAAAGGACTGCAGCCTATAATCCCGGAAAATTATTTTCCAAACAATGATCCAAATATGGCTCCGAAAAAGCTTTGGAGAAGCCATGCAAGTCTGCTGTTCTCAAACTGGCTTAATTATTATGTGTACCAGCAAACACCTTACGATCTGCTGAAAATCGGCAGATCCTGAATATTTTTCCTTATTGAAAGCAATTTGACAGCATAATTTTTAGATATAATTCAATTACTTAGAATTTCATTATCTCAAATATGAGCAGAGTGAGCATTGGTAACAACAGAGTCCTGGTATTGAGCCGCAGAACCCTCTGTGACAACTGCTCTGCTGACATTTGTTTATACAAAAAAGAAGAGGAAAGAGTTACAGAATGCGAACACTTCATTCCCATTCTGGCAGCATATAAACGCTGCAGTTTATGCGGAGAGATTTTTGAGGTCTCTGCCAACTCCATGTCTCTGAGAGAGGATATGTGTTTGAAATGCAGCTACCGCTCATATTCTCGGACCGATAAGCTGCCATAAGATCAGGAACAGGATCATTATTGCAAATGCCCATGTAACTGAATCGACGAAATTCATTCTCTCTTTATCTGGCATTTTCTTGCGTACTTTCTGTACTAACGAATCCAGCCAGTCTCTGAAGATGTATCCTCCATCTAAGGGGATAGCTGGAAGCGCATTTGTAAGACCGAGCATGAGGTTGATCCAAAACAGCCAGTAGAAACAGTTGGCCATAATCCAGAATGAATCGGATGACATTCCAGAGAATATTCCCTGAGGCTCATACACATCAACCAGAGATGCGGGGAACGGTTGATATCCAGTCAGTGGGAGAGTTACATATGTCAGGAATGAGTGGAAGTAATCATCTACAGAGTTATCACCGGCAAATGGATGCGCCATAGAGTCTATCAGAGCCTGAGGGTCCTTGACAACTATTCCCAGGTATGCAGTGTTTACACCAAGGAATGCCATGTCTTCCACTCCTTCGGTACTGATTCCTCTGGACTTGTAATAATCCAGCTTGCTCGTAGGAGTTATTTCTGTAACACTATCAATAATCTTACAGTCTCCCGCTGCGTTGTATGAATATACTACAATCGGCACTGTTTCGCCAGTTTCAAGATCATTCATTACCGTCTTGAAGTCAGTTTCATTACGAATGACTTCTCCGTTTATAGAGTAAATCATCATACCGGGTTTCAGACCCGCATTGCCTGACGGCAGTCCTTGTTCAGTCGTCGTTAGTATGACTCCTGAAATCACATCTTTTGTGAAAGTTTCCCCATTATAATAATACTCTACTGTGACCTTATTACCAGGATCAGGCGCATCAACGTTCGGATAGCCGTCAATTTCAACTTCTATTCCGCCTATAGAGATTATCTGCGCACCTACGGGAATTCCAGCTAAATCTGCCGGGCCGCCTTCATAGACAGTAGATGCCATCGGGGCGTCATAAACTGGTGCAACAGAACCTAATGCTACAGCTGAGAACAGACCTCCAAAAATCAATGCTGCTATAATGTTGGTTCCAGGACCTACAGCATATACAGCAGTGCGCTTTTTTCTGGTGGTTTTTTCCAAGGCTTCTTCATCCGGTTCGGTGAAGGCTCCCATAGGTATTACCATCCAGACGATACCCAGTGATTTTACACCCATGCCGTGAACCCTGGTAAGAATACCATGGGCAAATTCGTGGATGACCACAGCCACTACCAAACCGAGAATTCCATACCATAATGGAATAATTGGATTAATTCCTGGAATCCCCAGAATCATGTCCACGCCGGGAGCGTTTTCTGCAGGGATGTTTGTAACCAATGTTGCTTCCCACAGCAAAAGTGCAGTCATTCCAAACATGATTACGACTACGATGCCTTTGGATAGGAGAGCATAAGCGTTCCAGAATCTGTGGGGACGAGACAATTTATCAATAAGATCTCTTCCGCGACTAGTCCTCCACATAATAAACGGACCCCATGCAGACATGTGATGCTTGGCAAGAATCCCTTTTTTGTCGAGAATATAGACCGCAGCCCAAAATGCGATTACTAATATGATCGCTATCAGGTATCCGTTCATTGTATTCCAATCGCATCAAGCATCAAGCATTATTTATGTCTACTCCGACATTCTCAAAAATACGGATTGGAATAAAAATGAGCTTTTCTTCTGTTTTAGTTACATTTCCCGACAAAGATTGTGCAAAAACCATAGCTAAAAAAGTCATTGAAAAGAAGCTGGCTGCGTGTGCAAATATGTTTTCAATCGACTCAGTTTACCGCTGGGAAGGCAACATCCAGCATGAGTGTGAAATAGGCTGTATTTTCAAAATAAGATCTGAAGATTTTATGGAGTTGTCAGAGTATGTAAAAAGCATTCATCCATATGAAGTACCGTGCATTGTAAGTTATGAAATAAGCAACGGCACAGATGGTTATCTGAATTGGATTAAAGAGTCAACGAATCGGGACTGACCATTTCGATTATCTTTTTAGCCCAGAGAAGCTTTTTCCTTTTGATTTCTGGATCTCTGCCTGCCTTAATATATGGATTTGAAAAATCAAATCCTCTGAGATGTACTTTTTCAGCTCCCAGTGATTTGGCTAGAATAACAGCTCTGTCTCCATCAGTAAACCCACCAAAATTAAACAGACCTTCCAGTGGTCTGCATTGAACAGTGGGAAGAATAAAACCTTCAAACAGTGGAACATACTTCTTCAAAAGATCTATGTTGTCTCCATGACCGTGAATTACTGCAATAGAACCATCTGCATTTGCTTCGATTTCTTTTTGAATGCAGCCGTCTAAATCTGTCACAATGATATCGGGTTGAACGCCTATTCTAGAAACCGAGCCATCAGCGGCTATTAACTTACCTTTGATGCTATATTTTTCCAGATCATCCTCAAGATTGTAGCCGCAACCGCATATCGTTGCTTCACCTGACATTCTTAAGCACTCTGGAGAGACTACTTTGCGTTTCTTACATAACTCAGCAAGAACTTGTGCAGATTTTTCATCAGCGTCCTTGGAAAAACCAAAATTTTTTAAGATCTCCAGATAGAGGAGTTCCCATTCTGAGAACTCCATATAATCACTCCAGATCTTCATCAAAGTCATCGTCTTTCTTCATGGCACGGAAAGAGAAGTTGAGAATGCCAGCAAAGATTGCTAAACCGAATCCCAGCACAAATTCAAGCACTACCAAGAGATCTTCATAGCCAGCGTATCCAAACAGGCTATTGGCTGAATCAAGAGCACCCTGCACGATAAATCCAACGGCAAATATTGTAATGGACTCGACTATCGCTCCATAGGTTATCTTTCTCTCCAGAGCATAGTTGTTTACAAACCTTCCAATAAGTAGGATAACGTAAGAGAATATTGCAAGCCACAGGAATCCCCCTAAGAATGCTAAGATGTGTCTTCCTATGTTTCTGTCTACTACCGCAGCAGCAGAGTCCCAGCCGTAGAATATTGCAGTTATCAGCAATATAATTGAAAGAACAGCAAATGGAATTAACTGACTTCCAGACCGGACAGCCTTTTTCACTCCGCGCAAATACAGCTTCAGATGCTCATCAAGTTTATACGCAAATGAGACCAAATAGGCACCCACCACCAGCCAGATCATAGATATCCCGATGGTGCTGTACGAAATGTTTGAACCATTCATCATGCCTACAAGAGGATCCATGATTGAAAACAGCCCAAAGATGAGCAGTGCAAGACCTATCGGAGCCAGTATCCTCTTACGCATCTTGTCATCCTGAACCATTTTCACGATGATGTAAAAGATGCCTTCCATGGTAGGAGCCTGTTTAACATACACCTTCTTTACAGAATCTACTTTAATTCTGGATGAAATGATCGGATAAATGTACTCGTCTTCTGCTCCGTCTGATACTAATATGACCCTGTCTGCGGAGGTTGTGTTAATAACCGTTTCTAACTGAGTTGTCAAAGCCAGATCGCTTTCATAACCTACGTGGATATCGCCGCAGAGGGTTGCAATCTCTACATCGACACCTTTCTTCAGCATCTCGTCATACATGCTGATCGCCGCAAAAATCGTGTTAATATCAGAGTCCTCTGGATCCTTGAGGGCCAGACCATTGGCGGCGATCATATT
Source organism: uncultured Methanomassiliicoccus sp. (assembly GCA_905202485.1). Classification (GTDB taxonomy): domain Archaea; phylum Thermoplasmatota; class Thermoplasmata; order Methanomassiliicoccales; family Methanomassiliicoccaceae; genus Methanomassiliicoccus_A. The sequence goes on along the minus strand of CAJKRY010000005.1, from coordinate 31,892 downwards.
CTCTTCTCTGCCGATAAAAGGACTGTTCAAACCAGCCTTTCTACCAAAATCATCGTCTCGGTCCACGCAGAGAACAAGTGTTTTCATTCATCCCCCATATCGAAACCTAAGATATTTAAGCTTCGACCTGGGAACAGCTAAATTAAGAATTTTAACTTTATAACTTTCTTTAAAAAAAGAGTATATTTTAGAAATATTCATACTACATAAATAATAATACTGGCATTTGATCGTTAATAAACTGATAGGCATCAAGATATATATTAGATGCAATATCCCCTCTAGGCAGTCGCTGAAGAACTCTCATTTAATAATCAGCAATAAACTGCAGAGGAAATTCGATGAAAATTGTTTGGCACGGACATTCTTGTTTCGAAATTCGAGATGGCATAACGGTGGTGACTGATCCCCATGACGGTAAATCAATAGGGATAAAGCCACCAGTTGTGAAAGCAGACGTGGTGCTGGTTTCACATGATCATTTTGACCATAACTGCATAAGAATCGTCAAAGGCGACCCTCAGATTGTCACAGATTGTGAAGAAAAGGTTATTGGTGACTTGAAGATCAGAGGCGTGCCGACTTTTCATGATAAGGAAGAAGGTTCTAAGCGCGGTAAAAATACAATTTTTTGTTTTGAGATGGACGGCATAAAGTTTTGTCACTGCGGGGATCTAGGGCATCTGCTTACAGAGAAGCAGGCTGAAGCCATTGGGTCTGTAGACATTTTGTTTATCCCTGTCGGAGGAGTATTTACAATAGACAGCCAAGATGCAAAACATGTGATTGAAACTATTAAACCATCTATTGTTATTCCAATGCATTATCACGTCGGAGGATTGTCGATATCAGTAGACAGCATTGATTCCTTTTTAGACGGCCTTCCAGAAGAAGACGTGCTGGGAGTTGGTAATGAAATAGACTTCAACAAAGAGGATATGTCTTCAAAAACAGAATACTGGGTCTTTTCACCTTGAGTGAAAGCCCATTCTTTTTAAAAAACCAACTTGAAAAAAAGATTACAGATACAAAGCATCTTCGACTCTACCCATTTCTATAGGGGTTGTTTTAGATCCTACTGCAGCACCTTTCGTATTTGCTAAAATGCTGGCACCCACTGTACGAGAACCATAATTCAAAGTTCCCACCGCCACTGGAACTTTAAACAATGATTTGAGCATATCCTGTTCCTCTTTTGTAGCTAGAGGGTGGCAGAGCAGGCCTTTATTGGTAACAGTGCAGACTGACCCGACAGTGTTATATCCTGCAACAGAACCTTTAACGACTTCCACATTAAGGATGTCGGTGATCGTCCTAATGCTGGCATTATCCAAGTCGGGATTTACAAGCGCAGCATTATCATTCACAAGAATGTTGTTGCCAAACGCATTCACACGGTCTTTGACTCTTCTGAAACGAAGTTTACCGCGTAAAGGCCTAAGCTCTGAAAGCGAGACCATGTCAGATGTCACGGCCCCGTAAGAATTCATAGCCATTAAGGTACCAAGGATGGTGCTAGAAGCTAAACTCGTCCTAATTACTTCTACTTCAAGACACGTTGTGATATCATCTACAAGCGAGTCTTGACAATCTAAAGGAACTAATGAGAGCTCTTCATTAGCTACACAGTAGACACCTATGAACGGATTTCCATTGTAGCTAGAGAGTCTCATCATATAACATCACCGCGGATTTAGTTGCTGGCCACGGGTTTGTCTTCTTTGACTTCTGGAAGAGATACTTCGACGAGATCGTCCTCAAATTTCACAGCTTTTACAGTTACGTGAATTGGAGGGTTGGTAATTCCACGAGCCCATATGGCCTCGTTCAGACCTTTGTCGATCCATACATCATCTTCACTGACCTTCATGTGCCTTGCAACATTGGAACGCAGCTCGCTGATAGCTCTTCTAGCCCTCTGTGTACGAGGTACTGCTCTTGTCTTTCTGAGTGTTATATTGATAATTCTCTCATCCATGTTATCCATGTTGCTCACTCCTTCAGATCGTTATGTCTCCAGTTTCTCCTTTTCGGATGACGGAGTACATTTCTGTTAGTCCTAATCATAACCCATGCAGGGACTCTGCGGTTAGTCTTGTCCGCCCTCATTAGGCGGCCTTTCATAGCGGCGGGCTTGTTCCTAGCCATAAACTTTACACCCTTTCAATTTTAATTTCACGCCTCTGCGGCGAAATCTGTCTCAGAATCGCCTTCAGAGTAGCATCGTCTATTTGATTTTGAATACGCCCCATCTGCATGAGGCGGAGCAGCTGCTCTTCAACGGCTGCAGCTACATCTGGATACGCCATTTTTACTTTTGCCAGCCTTTCTCTGGCTTCTGGAGTTAACAACTGGCGCATGATGGCTTGACGCTCTGCTTCCATCTGTTTCGCGCGTTCTTCCATCATGGCCTGCTGCTGCAACTGTGCCTCTTGGGACTGCTGCAATTGCGCCATTTTTCGTCGGCGAAGTTCTTCAAGCTCAGCGTCATGCATATGTTTCACTCCCTTTGAATAAGTATTAGTTATTCATTTCGTCGTAAACTTCCTTGGCAACATTGTCAAGGAATGACTGACCCTTTGGAGAAATTACTCTGCCGTTCTTCTTGTCTTTAGACAAAAATCCAGCATTCTCAAGCTGTATCAAGCATCTTCTTGCAATTGCACGAGATCCCTTGATAGCTCTGTTCGGTTTGGAACCGCGGTCAGCAAAGCCACCGTATTCAGCGGCGAGTCTGGACGTTCCAATGGGGCCCTTTATGTAAACTTTTCTCATAACGGAAGCTGCACGGATAAACCACCAGTCTTCCTGAACTGGAGCATTTTCAGTGTGCCTTCCAGTTTTTACGAATTCTGCCCATTCCGGGACTGCGATCGCATCGACCTGCTTTAATTTCTCAGCGGCCTTCATGATAAGCTTCTCCGGCGGGACATCATAGACAGTGACCATTTGAATCTACCTCTAATGGCATTTGTTCTCTATTATTGAATATAGATAATGCTACCCCCCACCAATATTACTCTGATATTTAAGTCTAGGGGTTCCGGAGGACCATTACTTATTAAGCCTGGCAAGAGGGACAGTGCCTCATTGCACAAGTCCCTAAGATGATTTTGATATAAGAGCTATATTAATGCTCTGTCATACATAACCCAGATTTCAAGTAGATTTGAAATACAATCAAGCTGATGCTTTTTCTGTATGCGCTATCTCGTTGCTATCACTGGAGCTTCCGGAATCTGCTATGGCCTGAGACTTTTAGAAGCTTTGCAGGGAGAGAAAGAGATCATAGTCTCTGAAATAGGAAAAGAAGTTATGACTCATGAAACCCGCATAGATACTGAAACACTCTCCAAATACGGCAGTGTTTACAACGATGATGATCTTTTTGCACCTTCAGCATCTGGCACCCATAAGATAGATGCTATGATTATCTGCCCCTGCTCTCAGTCTACGCTGGCAAAAATTTCCAACGGGATTGCTGATTCATTGATTACACGGTCAGCTTCAGTAATGCTCAAAGAAGGGAGAAAGCTTATTCTTGTTACCAGAGAAACGCCTTTGAGTGTGATCATGCTGGAAAATGAACTTAAGCTTGCCAAATCTGGCGCTACCATCCTGCCGGCCTCACCTGGGTTTTACAAACATCAGCATACTGTAAATGAGCTGATAGATTTTATTGTAGGAAAAATACTAGATCAGCTCGGGCAGAACCACGAGCTGTTTGAAAGATGGGAATGAGTTTACACAAGGTCTATGTAGATTGCAGGCCTCTTCGGTGCTGAAGCTCTTGCCTTATTCTGCGGGTCAGGTGCATCTGAATCGTCTGCAGAATAAACTTTCACATCACAGCCCAGTTCTGATGCCAGAAAACTCTCAGCCTCTTTGAGGTAGTCATATTCGTTCAGCTCAAGAGTGGCTTTGGCGATTTCCGCGTCAGATTTCTTGTTGAATTCCTCAGCCAGCTTCCTTGCGAAATCGGCTGATTCTTTTCCGCGTTTTTTGAGCTCGTTATTAGACATGACTGCTTTTGTGAGAGCAGGGATCGTCAGCATTCTGGAGGCAGCCTTTCTGCCTGCATCTAACGCAGTTTCAAGAATGGAATCATTTTCATTTCCAGAACGCATCATTTCTCGGGATACAGCAGCAGGCCTGAGAAGAGCAGGCAGTCTCAGATTGCCGAGCATGTCTTTTGCCATAGCCTGCACTTTCATTTTCCACATTGGCGTGGTGTAAATGTAGACTGTTCCCGGTTTCTTAGGTGCGGCGGAAGGATCTTCCTCAGCACTCTTGGCATTCTGATTATCAATGACTTTCAGAATCTCTTTGATGTCATCAATGACTGATTCAAGATATTCTTCGGCAATCTCCGCTCCGAAGTCAGAGTCGTTTTCATCATATTTCGGATAGTCGGCAATAGAGACAAAGTCCTCGTGTCCAAGGGATTCCCAGACTTCCTCTGCTATATGCGGTGTGATCGGAGCCATCATTTTTACCCACAGATCCAGAGCTTTCTGCGCAGTCTTCTTATTGCTACCGCCTCTGCGCATATACCAGCGCATATCATTGAGAGTCTCGAAGTAAACTTCATTGGCCATTCCGCGGATGTCATATTCATACATGCAGTCACGGATGGTATCGATGCGAGTGTTCATCCTTGAGATAAGCCAGGCATCTATATCTTTGAGATCTGTACCATTGAGCTCCTTAAGAGAGTCGATAGTTCTCAGAATACGCTCCATTCTTGATTCGTAAGTTACAATTGCATCTTCATCCCAAGCCACATCTACAAATGGCACAGCTATATGAGCATAATATAAACGAAGCGAATCTACGCCGAATTTACCTGCAGCATCAGGTATAGGTTCAGCTCCTCCTTTGGATTTAGAGATCTTTCCCAGTTTGCCTGTGACATACCAGTTTACAAAAATTCCCCTCGGCCACATGTCCTTTGGCAGGATGGCCGTGTGGTTCATCAGAAACGCTGGGAAGTGCACGGTCATATGCTCTTTGCCACCGAGGTTGAGATCCAGAGGATACCAGTATAGTACATCTTCACGGATATTGTGCAGTGTGTCCAGGTCGACTTTTGTATTCTTAGATACAGTCTCTAGATTCCCTTTGCCCAGAAGGACATAATCGAAGAACTCTTCTGTCATCTCGTCTTCGTGAATTACTCCTTCAGAATAATATTTAGAAATAATATAGTAAATAGGATAAAGTGTAGAATCGGAAATGGCTTCGATAATCCATTTGTCATCATATGGGAACCTTGTACCCAGCCAGTTTCCTTGCCTGACACAGGCTCTCTCTCTGAACCAGTCTAAAACTCCCTGTACGTTGTTGTAATAATCAGCCGGGAGAATGTGCATGCCTTTGCAGTGCTCTTTTGTCTGCTCAGTCACTTCAGGGTTGGCATAGTCGATAAACCACTGGTCTGGAATTTTTTTGATGAAAACGGGTTGTCCGCAGCGGCAGATTACTTCTTCAGACAGATCATAAAATAAGTCTGCTTCTCCGCTGTCTAGCATCATCTGCTTCATCTTTTCTTTGGCTTCCTCGACTTTCATGCCTGCGAACGGACCGCAGTTAAGATTCATTACACCAGTGTGGAAGCCGTCTTTGTAAATCATCTTTTTAGCTTCATCCAGCCTGGGGTCTCCAGATTCAGTGATGCCCATTTTCTCAATTAGCTCTGCTGCTGGAAGAGGGCCGTATCCTTTGGTATCAATGATTGGTATTGCTTTGATAGCCTTTACCATCACCGGGTCCAGTCCATATTCCTTGATCATCTCATCGTTCTTTTTGAGAACATGTATGGAGATCCAGTCATCAGGAGCATCTGAAGGCACTGATGTCACCAGACCGGTTCCCACATCTGGCTTGCAGAACTTGGCTGGCAGTACGGGAATGTCACGGTGGATCACCGGTGCCGTGGCCATCTTTCCAATGAGATCTCTTCCCGGAACCTTTCCTACCAGTTCCATACCGTCTTTCTGCAGCTTCATTTTTTCAAAGGACTGCGGGCTTATGACCCAGACTTCGCCGTTTATCTTGATTTTGACATATTCGACGTCAGGATTAACCCAGAAGTTGGTCTGCCCATATACCGTCTCAGGTCTGACGGTAGCGGCCACTAGGAAGTAGTCTTCGCATCTGAATTTTAGAAGCGTATACTCAGTGGTTTCTGCAGTTCCTCCCTTTGACAGATCTGTCTCGGAAGCATCTACAGCCACCGGACCGCATTCTATGCATGCCGGTGCAAAGTAAGGTTTCTGAAACAGCAGTCCCTTGTCATGCAGCTTACGGAACTGCCACTGAATAAATTTGCTGTAGCCAGGATGCACTGTAGAAGTGAACCTGCGCCAGTCTGCTAGAAACCCGAAGCGCTTCCAGTACTGCTGAATGTAAACGTCATTAAAGAATGAAACTACACTGAGAGGTTCTTTCAGCTTTTCAAGATCCTCATCGCTACATCCATTGTTTTTCAGGTAATCAATGGTTTTCTGATCTCCCCTCTCCACACGCCTGGCAAGCGAAATAGCTCCGTTACCGGTCGCGTGGGTTCCTACAGGAAACATCACATTGTGGCCTGTCATTCTCATAAAACGGCCGATAGCATCCACATAAGTGTATCCTCTCATATGGCCAACATGAAGATATCCAGTCAAGCCAGGGTATGCAAAGATAATCATGAACTTTGGTCTTGAATCGCGCTCCGCCTCATTGATTCTGGCGTCATACCATCGTTTTTGCCACTTGGCCTCTATCTCAGTCGTCCACTCGGACATAGCTACACCTGTCTTTACGCAGGAATACATAACCACTATTAATAAGAATATTCGTGTGGCACAGCTAAAACAGAGGAGCAAATCTCATATCTGATTACAACTTACATGTCCTGCCGGTGATCTAACCCCCTTGTGAGGATAAGCCTCTAGATTGCCGGCACTTGCAGGCTTTTTTGTAACTGCACACTGAAATTATGGCTGATGATTATGGGAACTATTGAATCGCTCAGAGCCGCAGCAGAATCCAATGATTTTAACGCAATGTACTACCTCGGTACCGCCTATGCTTTGGGAAAAGAAGTCGAAAAGAATGATGAGGAAGCTCTCAAATGGTATCTGAGAGCTGCACCAAACAATGCTGAAGCTGCCTTCAACGCTGCGATGATGTATAAAGACGGCCTGGGTACCTCAACTGATATTGAAAAAGCCTTAGAACTGTTCTGTGATGCTTCTTCCAAAGGTGTTGCGGCTGCATCGTTCCAGGCTGGAACCATCTATCTAAAAAGAGGCATGCCTGAGAAAGCAGTTGATTGTTTCAGAAAGGCTGCCGAAGCCGGTCTGGCAGAAGCCCAGCACAATTACGGCATGGCCTGCCTGAGAGGCGATGGAATTGAAAAGAACTGCACGGAAGCAGTAGAATGGTTGAGCAAGTCTGCTTCTCAGGGAAATTCTGTTTCTGCGCTGCGTCTTGGCAGGATATATCTTACCGGCTGCGGCGTTTCTCAGGACTATAGAGAAGCGATAAAATGGTACAAAAAAGCTGGCAGCTCCCTTGCAGAGATGATAGAGGAATCTGAAAACGGCAGTCTTGAGAAAAAATTCACTTTGTCTGCGGTTTTAGATGAAACATCTGAAAATGAGGAAGATCTAGCAGAAGCTTTTAGGATGTGCCTGGAAGCAGCTGAAAACGGCTTTCCTCCCGCAGTCGCTGCAGTTGGAAGAATGTATGAATGGGGAAGAGGGACTGACAAAGATTATACTGAAGCGGTTAGATGGTATACCATGGCAGCTGAAAACGGCAACGCTGAAGCGATGCATGATCTAGCTTCCATGTATGCTCTGGGAAACGGCGTGCCGCAGGATTACGAAGCCGCTGTAAAATGGAGCGAAAGGGCTGCCCTCGGGGGCAGCGCCTCTGCGGCTTACACACTAGGAATAGCATACAGAGATGGCTGGGGAGTGAAGCTCGATGAAGAAAAATCATTCGAATGGTTTCTGAAAGGAGCTGAACTCAATAGCATGGAGTCGCAGTATGAAGTAGCTGTGATGTTCTCTAAGAAAGGAAATGAAGACGAAGCCGTAAGGTGGATGTCACAGGCTGCAAAACAGGGGCATCTGGGTGCCATGATGGCTATGCGTGAGAAGGGATGAAGATGCAGTATTCAAAAACAAGCATTGAGGAACTTGAAAGGATTTCTGGAGAAGATCCGTCGGCGGCTTACGAACTCGGCCTGAGATATTATGCTGGCATATATGTTAAACGGGATTTTAGAAAAGCCTTTGCACTATTCCGCTCTGCTGCCAATGCCGGAAATGTAGGCGCTATGTATCTGAGAGGTAAATGCCACAGCGAAGGCCTGGGAATCTGGAAAGATTCTGAAAGAGCTGTAAAATGGTACATGAGAGCTGCAATCCACGGCCACCGGCAGGCGATGTATGACTTAGCTGAATCATATATGCACGGCGAAGGTGTGGGAAAGAGTTCTGAAGAAGCAATGAAATGGTACAAAAAAGCAGCTGAATCCGGTTACGGCCCGGCATGTTATAAAATGGGAGAGTTCTGCTTTCACGATGATAAGGAAGAAGCACTGAAATGGTTCTCCAAAGGAGGAGAACTTGGAGATGATTTGTCTGCATACAGCGCTGGCATGATCCATTACTCAAAGGGAGATTATGAATGTGCCGTTAAATTTCTGAAGATTTCTGCCGGTCAGGACAACAGCGATGCCTATTTGAGACTTTCAGAAATGTATCTCAACGGCATCGGCGTTGAAAAAGATGAAGAAAAAGCAAAAGAGCTTTTCGACAAAGCTAACAGGAATGTCTACGAATTACTTGAGTGACTTTAGATTTTCAAGTTCATAAGCAGCATCTTCGTTGCCTTGCTCTGCAGCTGCAGAAAGCCATTTCTCAGCAGTCTCGATATTCTTTTCAACGCCTTCACCTTCCAGATACGCTAGTCCCAAAAGCAGCTGGGCAGAGTCGTATCCTGCTTTAGCTGCGATCGTAAAATAATCAATAGCCTTTGAAACGTTTATCTCTACTCCGAGACCGTTTAGATACATACCACCGAGGTAAAACATCGCTTCTTCATTTCCAGACTCGGCTGCAGGCAGAATATACTTTAAAGCCATTTCAAAATCTTGAGTGATTTCATCACCTGTAAGATACATTATGCCGAGAGTTGTCCCAGCATTCATATCTCCTTCTTCAGCCGCTTTTATTAACTGTCCAAAATCCATGATCTCAATCCCAGAGGAACTCTCCGGTCATTACCAGCCTGCCCCTGTGGCATTTAGGACATGGAATGCGGTCTGTACCTTCGATGCTCATATTTACAAGCGACATATTGCCGCCACATTCTTTGCAGGTATGGTGCATCAGGAATTCATCATTGTTTTTGGCAATTATCACATAGATTTCTTCAGAAATCAAGTCGCATTTCTCGCAGCGGAATAATTCATAAAGAACGGTGATAGGGCCTCCGCCGTGTTCATCATAAAACTTTTTGACTTCTTCTCCGAATTCGCCCTTGCGGATCTTTTCTTCAATCTCCTGATCCGTATCATGCTGCCCTATCCACTCAGAAATGTTTACTGTGTGCCCACATTTGTTACAGCTAAGATCATAGCCAGCCATAATGCCCCATCCATAGACCTTCAGGTATTACCAAAAGGTGCAATAACTCTAGATGTACAAGTACCTATTGATTGAGTACTTCAGAAGAATATTGTTCGATACTGTTTTCGTAAATTTGAAAGGTTTTCGTAATCAGAATTATGCATGGTTTTCAACTACAATTTCATTATCAATGCACAATTTTTTGAAAATCTGAACATTATTTGATTCGATCATGTTGCAGACATCTTCCGCTATAGATTCTATTGTAAATGCCGGATATTTAAAAACTGCACAGAATATTTCCAATCCTATCTTGAAGCTGTCTCTGTAATCCGGTTTCTGATCTGTATTGCAGAATTCCCCTACAAGATTGCCGATACTGCCCATCACAGCAAGAGTGTTTACATAAAATTCGCGTTTGTGCTCTTTTGGATCAAACAGAGTGGTGTGGCTTGATACCCATTCAATATAGACATTTATGAAACTGTCCAGAACAGTCCAGGACTGATGCGCTTGATAAAGCAGCTCAGCGGCTCTCTTTGACAAACTGGCTGCGTAAAGTTCCAAAGCCACTGGGAAAGTGGCAACAGTAATCAGATCGGGAATTGAATCGCATTTACGAAAGAGTTTTTCAGATTCTTCCAGCGACTCGGTGAGGGCCTGGATGATGATTGTTTTGAAGATGTCTTCTTTATTGGTGAATGAATGATACAGACTGCCGTTCAGAATTCCTGTCTTCTGAATTATCTGGCGGGTGGTAGTTTTGTTATAGCCCTGAACATAAAAAAGTTCCATGGCTGCCTCTAAAATTTTATTGCGAGATACGTCACGTTTTTGATTTATATTCTCCAACGAGGCTTTTGGAGACCGTTCCTTTGTTTTCATTCCAACCCCTCCATATCGTTTTTCAGGATCAAATTACTGTTGTTTGAATGTGCTCAAATAACACAACCCTTGTTACCAACATTGTTTTATTAGGTTTAATAAGTTGCTATTACTGGAATCATTTAGTTAAATTTTTTCATACCCTTTAAAAAAAGATATACTTGCAGAAATGCTGCATATTTTTGAGCATGTTCAAAAGGTTCAAATACTCAATGTTGCTTGAGCATGCTCAAGGTGAGAACTTAATGTTCGAAAAGTTAGCTAATGCCATCATAAAGCATCCAAAACCAATCCTGGCATTATGGATCATAATCCTGGTTGTAGCTCTGCCGTTTGCAGTGCAGTACAATTCAGTTATGAACTACGACATGACTACCATGTCAGGAGCACATTCTGAATCTGTAAGCGGAGCAGAGATAATTGACGAAAACTTCTATTCGAGTACAAGTCAGGGAACAATCATTGCGGTTCCCTATGATACTCCAGAAGAACTGGCTGAAGCGCAGAAACTGCTTGACCAGAGTTCAGGTCTGCAATCCCATCTTGATGAGAAGTACGGGACCGGAAATGTCACGGCATCTGGAATGGGCTATTACAGCAAAGACCAGTCCACGGCTGAGCGGCAAGGTGTGTATCTAATAGCCATCACATACAATGACGAAGACCTTACCGGCACTGATGAAATAGGTAACATCCGTGATGTCGTTTCATCTACCAAGAGTGATCTTGGCATTGCCAGCACAACATATGTCACTGGAAATGATGCCATCACATACGACACTATGGAAGGCGCAAACAAAGATGTGCAGAAGATCGATCCCATCTCAATTCTTCTGATTCTCCTGTTAATTGGTCTGTTCTTCCTTACAGTTGTTACTGCAGTAGTTCCTCCTGCCACAGTAGGTATTGCCTATGGAATAGTACTGGCACTGATATTCTTCCTCGGAGGAATACTGGACATATTCTACATCACCAGCATTATTGTGCTTGTATCAATGCTTGGTGCAGGATGTGATTATTCTATCTTCATAATTTCAAGATACAGAGAAGAGCGCAAATCCGGTAAAGACAAGGATGCAGCTCTTAAGGAAGCCGTTAAATGGGCTGGTGAATCCGTCGCAACCTCAGGTCTCGCAGTTATCATCGGTTTCGGTGTGATGTCGTTCTGTTCATTCTCTATGGTTTCCACGATGGGCATTATTCTCGCTCTCGGAATAGTAATGGCCATGCTTGCCGCCCTGACATTCATTCCCGCTCTCATCTCAGTAATCGGCGACAAAATCTTCTGGCCCAGCAAGATATCAACATATCAGCAGGGAAGCAAAGCCCGCAATGGATTCTACGGCAGATGCGTAGAATTCAGCAAGAGGTATTTCAAGAAAACCGGCAAACGCGCCATCAAATATGCAGTCCCGATCGTAGTGGCTGCAATAATCGTTTCAATTCCGCTGTGCTATGTAGCATTCACAGCAGATGACTCCTACGACATGGTAAGCATCATGCCTGACAGTGAAGGAAAGAAAGGAGTAGAGGTCATCACTGAAAGAGCTGACGGCGGCCTAATCATGCCGACATATATCCTTTATGAGCTCCAGAGTCCGATTGCAGTTGTAGACAATACTACTCATACGCTTACATGGACGTCTATAGGATACGAGTATCTGCAGATGCTGTCAAAAATGTCCTCGGAAGTCGGCGCTTCTGATGAAAATATCAGTTATGTTCTGGGACCAACGCCTTGGGCTTCAGTGTATCAGCTGGTCTACCAGGGAATAATCGCTAAAGGCGTGCCTGCAGAGATGATTACTCCTGAAATGGTAAACAAAGCAGCTGTAGAAAACCTGCCAAGCATGGTGCAGCCTGCAGTTACACAGGCATTCAGCATGGTCGGCTGGAATACAGATGTTGCAACAGCAGCTCCAGCAATTGATTATATTGTCAACTACGGAACAGGTCTGGTATCCACCAACGGAAACTATGCTGTCCTTACAGTAATGATGTCTGACGAACCGATGTCCGCTACATCGATGGATTCCATCAAGGCTCTGAAAGACACAGCCTCTGGATACGCTGCAGATAACTCTTCAGAAATTAAAGATGTCTGGGTTACTGGAACTGCAGTTACAGTGCAGGACATCTCAGAGACTGTAGATTCAGAGTTCACCTGGATTGAGATCGGTGTCGTCGTACTGATCTTCATCCTTCTGTTCTTTGTGCTGGGATCATACTTCACCCCCATCAGGTCTCTGATCACCATCCTGCTCAGCATATCGTGGACAATCGGACTTACACACCTCGTGTTCACAGAGCTTCTGGGAATACCTGTGACCTGGATTGTGCCGATTGTGCTGCTGGTTGTCTGTCTCGGACTCGGCATGGATTACGATATCCTGCTGACAACCCGTATCAGAGAAGGAAAGAGCAAGGGACTCTCCAACGATGAAGCCATCATGAATGCACTGGAGAAGTCCGGAGCAGTAATCACCCTCTGCGGTCTCATCATGGGCGGAACATTCCTTACCCTCCTGTCTTCCGCTTCACCGATGCTTCAGGAATTTGGATTCGCTCTCGGATTCGCCATCCTGATTGACTCCCTGATTGTGGTTACATACCTCGTTCCTGCTCTCATGCACCTTATGGGCGACTGGAGCTGGAAGGGACCTAAATTCCTTCAGAAGAGAAGAGCAGACAAAGAATGAAACACCTTAGGTTTCACGGCAACGTGAAACCTCTATTTTTCTTAACATTTTGAGTTTAAACAGAACTAAACAATGATACTTTTTTAATATTCATAATATCTATACCTCACAGGGATACGTTTGATAGGAAAACTGGAAGAGATCAGAAACTACTGGTCGATGAGAGCAGAAGGATACTCCGAAAGCATCATTGACGAATTTGAGACCAGTAAGGCTGAACGCTGGAAAAATGTGATATTGGATCATGTAGACGCAGACAGACCGCTGAATATTCTTGACGTCGGTACCGGCCCCGGATTTTTTCCCATATTAATGGGAAGGGAAGGGCACAAAGTCACCGCAGTAGATTACACGGAAGCTATGCTGGAAGAAGCAGAAAAGAACTGCAGAAGGTACAACGTCTACGCAGAACTTTCCAAAATGGACGCCCACAGCCTGGACTTTGATGATGATACTTTTGATCTTGTGCTTTCACGGAACTTAATCTGGGATCTGGAAAACCCTAAAAAGGCATATGCCGAATGGCTGAGAGTTCTCAAACCAAATGGGAAGATGATGATCTTTGACGGAAACCACTACCTGCATCTGTATGACGACGACTATGCAGACGCTCACAGGATAGGAAACAGAGAAGTTGAGCACAGATATATCAAGAATGTCGACAGCAACATTATTAAGGATATTGCCAGGGAGCTTCCGTTGAGTAAAGAAAGAAGACCTCAGTGGGATGTTAACACGCTTGTCGAAATGGGCGTCAGGTCTGTAAAGGTAGATACTGATGGAAAAGATTCATACTGCGTTCAATGCAACGGAGAAAATGTGTATCTTCCATTTTCATTCATGATATGCGCTACAAAGTAAACAGAAAAATATCACTGAGCAATCAGTGATATTACAAATCATTTACAAAAAATTCTATTTTCAGAAAGGTTTTACTGCAGTGATTATGAAGTGGTCATTAGTGCTTCCATATGCCAGGTGGCGTACGCCGCGAAGAACGCTGTCCTGAATGTTATGCTTTACAGCTATGTCGGTAAAACCTGCTTTTTCCATCATTTTAATGTCATCATCCGGCCTGGAAGCATTTACAGACCACAGAGTGTGCATGTCAGTCTGTTCTTCACGCTTCTTATGCAGGCATCTTGACGGCGAGTCCAAAAATACTCCTAAGCTAGAAAGACACGTATTGATCCAGGACATTTTAGGATCTGAAATCCAGTTTCCATCTACATAAGCTATCCTGCACCCCGGTTTCAATACCCTGAACCATTCAGAAATTACTTTTTCCGGATGAGGTACGGTCCAGAGCATGTAGTCGCTGACAACTCCTTCGAAAGATTCGTCTTCGAAAGGCAGATTTTCAGCATCGCCGTGGTGGAAGTCTATTTTCAGATTGTTGTCTGCAGCATTTTTCTTTGCCGCAGCCAGCATCTTTTCCGAAAAGTCTACAGCTGTCATGCTGTAGCCCAGATCCGCAAGCTGCATAGAAACGATTCCCGGTCCGCAGCCGACATCCAGCAGTCTGAGGTTCTTTGATTTAAGAGCATCAAGAAATAGATTCTGCCAGGCTTCTCTTTCCTTCTTTATGGAGAAGCCTTTGACGACGAAGCTGTTGTAGGTGACGGATTCATTATCCCAATGTTTCCTGATGCTCATATTCATTAAACCTGTAAGTAACAATAAATTTAAAAAGTTATTACTTCGATTATGTGCAAATAATAAAGCAATTATGAAAAAACATCATTGACTCCAAATGAGAAGGTTAAAGTCGATATGAACCATATGGAAGCATACACAGTTTGATTAATATGAGTGGCAGAAACAGCGCATATGTAATCGGAGCATTTCTTATTCTTTTGATTTCTCTGGTATCGGTTGCTACGGGACTGGTAATCATGAACTTTATGCAGGGTGACGAAGAACCTGTAACATACACAGTAGAAGGAGAGTATCTGGAAGGATCTATAATTTATCAGATTACAGGCACTGGAATACGCAGTGAACTGAATGAGTCAGATCTCAGCCATATCTATGAGTATACGTTTGATGTCAGTTATCAAGATAATTCTGAAAAAATTCACAATGAAAAACTAATTTCCACGCTGATAGTTTCATCAGACACCAAACTGCCTGTAGACCCCTTGTATAAATATGAAGGCACTGACATCGTTAATGATGCTGAAGTTTCAGTATGGACAGGCCTTGATACTTCAAACGGAGAATCTAGATTCTATTACAGCAATGGGAAAGTTCTCAGGATTGATTTTAACACGGAGAATTTTGATCTCACCGCCTTACTGAATTAAGCATTGTTTGACAAGACCGCTATGCATTTAGATCTCTCAGATTCAGACTGTGCAGAGCCCAGATATCTATCAGGAATCGTCCGAATATTTCACACAGCACCAGGGACCATCACATACCATACAGCATCACCAATGATGTGATCCAAAAGGTATTGTCAGAATGAAATTTCTTATCAATGCTGAATACAGAGAGTTGGAGGACATCTGCAGAGACTGCAGGAGAAAGATGAAGCCACATTTATCCAAGCATAAAAAGAACCGGTCGTGAAGACCGGTTAAAGCGTTTAGATTATGCATTGTAGACTGCAAAGAACTGATTGATGTCCAGCTGACTATAATAATTCTCAGATGAGAAATTATTGAAGTAGTACTCAAAGAGTTCTTTATAGTCCAGTCCGCTGTCTAAATCAGGATACATTGCATTCTGCATGAAGGCAAGCTCTACCACATACAGAGGACTGTTTCCTGCTTCTCTGGCCATACCGATAATTTGCGGTTTTTCTGCAATATTTGCAAACCTTTTAGCATCCAGAGCCATTGAGTCGATCAGATTATACTGCTGTCTCAGACCAGCGTGGCAGTTTTCCATATAATATGTGTCGTATCCCTGCGACTGGTATTTTTCAAGATATGAGATTATTGCTTCCACTCCAATTGTCTGATAATTTTTTGACAGTCCTGGTTCATGCATGCCTATGGAGTAAACTCCTACCCATTCTGCATGGATGTTGTTAGTGTTATCTAATCCAGTAATGCTTATATCAGCGGTAATGCTTTCAGGGCATGTTCTTCCCATTAAATATGCTGACTTGTCAGTAATCTTCTCTGCTGCATTCTCTAATGTCTCGATTATCTCATCGTGCCAGTCCAGGTATTTATAGACTTTATCCATGTTTCCCTGCAGAAGGTATGCCATAGTGACAATCGTACGATCAATGAATTCGTTCGGGCGGTCTACTCCGGAATTATCGCACGTTGTGAGGAACATGACATCGATCCCAGCAGGATTTAGTTTTCCCGGACTAGATTTATCTGCATTGTGATCACAATATCCAACGACATACACATCAATGCCAGAAGCCATCATTTTCTCATAGTCTGGTTCTTCAGTTGTTCCGTAGCTTGTAGCTTTGGAAAAGTTGGAGTTTATTGCTGTCCAATAATTTGCAATGGTATTGTCAACCATTGTGACTTTATCGCAGATTCCAATAAGATCTGCACAGTATGCACCGCTGCAGTATCCGATAGCGATGGATTCCACTGGCCAGGAGACAGATGCGATGCGGTCGTAATTGTCAACGTAATAAACTTTCATTTTTTCCTTTGATATGATGCGTTCGAGATAGACTACATCTTTTTCATTGATTACACCATCGCAATTTGCATCTGCCAGAACGGTTTCCTTTTCAGAACCGTTGATGATTGCTTCCAGATATGTTACATCTTTGGAATCAATTACGTCATCTTCATTGGCATTTCCATAGACCCAGAGTCTAGATTCGTCTGCGGGTAGCTGTTCTTCGCGGAGCGTTGTTCCTACCAATGATCCTTCGTTTCCCTCTTCACCACTGCTGTCTGAGTAGGTGTAAGCTACAACTCCCGCAATGACTATGATTGCCGCAAGAGCAATAATTGCTGCAATAATTTTGCCATTGTTTTTTAAATTCATAATTCCACCTTGTCAATTAATCCTTAAGCATTATAACGTGAGGTCTTCCGTCTACATCTATAATTTTGGAGTTCACACCATAAACTTCCCTGATATTCTCTTCAGTCATTACCAAGTCTGCTGTTCCATCGGCAAATACTCTTCCGTTGTGCATCATTATAATTCTATCTGCAAAACTGGATGTAATGTTCAGATCATGACACACCATGATCACCTTAATGTTCATATTTTTTGAATAATCATTTAAAAATTTCATAATCTCCATCTGGTGTTTTACATCCAGATTAGAGGTCGGTTCATCAAGTATAAGAATCTCTGGCTCCTGTACCAGACCTCTTGCTATGACAACTCTCTGCGTCTGCCCTGCACTTAGCTCCCTGAAATTCCTGTCAGCCAGGTCTTCAAGGTGCATAGTATGTATCATGTCTTCAACAACTCTCAAATCTTCTTCAGAAGTTACCCATCCTGAATGTGGGTATCTTCCCATCAGAATTGCTTCCGATACAGACATAGAAAATACGCTGGACACGGAATTAGGAACGAAAGCCATTTTCTTAGCAAGATCAAAAAGCGAGAATGTATTGACGTCCTTGTCGTCAATTGTAATCGTACCTTTACTTGGTTTGAGAAGCCTGTTAATGCACTTCACTAGTGTGGTTTTTCCCACTCCGTTGGGGCCGATGATGCATGTCAAGTTTGAGCCGTTAAGCTCCATAGAAATGTCATTCAGAACTTCGACATTGTCATAGCTGAAAGAAATATCATCAAGCTTTACAGACGTCATGACCACACCTCTTTGCTATTGCGCAGAATAAGATACATGAATAGAGGACCGCCGAGACAGGCTGTGACTACACCTACGGGCAGCATAGTCGGGGCTACAATGGTCCTGGCAACCATGTCTGAAATAAGCAACAGCATCGCTCCGAAAACTGCAGATCCCAGTATCAAAAATTTATTATCTGCACCTAAAACAGTCCTGACAATGTGCGGTGCGATGAGTCCTACAAAACCGATTATGCCAGTGAAACTCACCACTGACGCGGCAACCAGAGTGATAACCATGAGAATTATGAGTCTCTGCCTATCAACATTGACACCCATAGTTTTGGCACTTTCATCACCGATACCCATGATGTTCAATTGATTTGCCATGTATTGGATGTATACTGAACCGATAATCGTTATCACAGAAATTACAGCCAAATCGTTCCAGTCTACTTTGCTTAAAGTCCCAACCATCCAGGTATATACTTCAGAAAGATCGTCAGGACTTGAAACCATCATAAATAGCTGAGTCATAGCATTGAAAACATACATCAGAGATATACCGCACAAAATCATCATTGTCGGTGTTGCCTTTCTTACTTTACTTAGGAATAAAATTACCAAAGCAGGGATTACAGCACAGATGAATGCATTAAGGATTATGCCTCCGCCAGCAATCAATTCGATGCCAAAGATAATTGCCAGAGCTGCTCCGAAACCCGCTCCTGATGATATACCCATTGTATAGGGATCGGCAAGCGGATTTTTCATCATACTCTGCATGGCGGCTCCGCAGACAGCTAAAGCCGCTCCACATACAATAGCTCCTACAATTCGTGGAAGCCTTAAGTTCAAAACAATGTGTGCTGCCGTATCTTCGCTCAAGTCTACGCCCATTATCGCCTGAGAGATGTAATGAAACACATCACCCATTGTAAGACCATAAGATCCTAACGTTGCAGAATATAAAGCTACAATAAAGCAAATTACAGTGCAGATTGCAATAAATGCAACTTTCTTCAGAAACTTACTGCGGTAAGACGATTTGAAATTAGTTTCCGGGGAGGTTTTTACCGGCAATGTCGGGATGGATATCTCGGTATTACTTTTCAATGCATCATATTATTGATAGTTATTCTATATATAAGTTTTTATGAGGTGCTTGAAAACTCAAAGCTTATTCGCATACCTGATCAAAAATTGATTACGAATACATCTCAAATATGATTGCATTTGTGGATTTTGTGTATGAAGTATTATAATAATTTTTCGAGGCAGTACTGAAATTGTAAGCTCCTCTAATTCATGAATTACAAAAAATGGCGCCGAGGGAGAGATTTGAACTCCCGTGGCGAGTCGCCAGCGGTTGACTCGGAGACAATTGTCTTATTCGAGACCGCCGCCTTACCGGACTAGACTACCTCGGCTTAACCCCTTCAAACAGACCATGTTATATAAATTTACATGTAACGTCACTCTAAAAATTTACTGGAAAGACAAAGAGTTATTCACCCTTCATCAAAAAGTTGTATGATTGCTTATCTCTTGGAGTAAGTAATCAAAACGGGCGAGTTCAAAGATGCTTGCCCGCCTTGACAACCCTGTATGAGTTTGAATTTCCTTAGTGTTTAAAATTTCAGTGTATGAAGCATTTTTATCCATTGGGGGTCAAAATGATTTACAATTTCACTATGACCGACGTCCATGGTTCTGATTTTGTCCATATCCTCTTGAGACAGCGTAAAATCAAACACATCAAAATTTTGCATCATCCTGTTCTCATGCACTGTTTTGGGAATTACAACAATGCCACGTTGAATATTCCAGCGGAGCGCCACCTGTGCAGCGGATTTGCCATATTTGTTTCCAATCTCCGTCAGAATTGGATTATTAAAGAAATCATGCAGACCTTCATTGAAAGGCGCCCAGGCTTCTGGAACAACGCCATATTCATTCATCGTGTCAATATTGAGCTGCTGCTGAAAAAACGGGTGCATTTCCACCTGATTGATCATTGGCTTGATTTCAAAGGTTTCACAGAGATCAGCAAGCACATGTGGATAGCAGTTCGCCATGCCGATTGCTCTCAGCTTGCCTTCTTTGTAAAGTTTTTCAAGTCCTTTCCAAGCGTTGATATAATCCCCCAGGGGCTGGTGGAGCAGCATAAGATCGATATAGTCCACACCCAGCCGCTCCATGGATAGATTTGTGGCTGCGATTGCTTTGTCATATGAGAAATCCTGAATCCATAACTTGGTAGTAATGAAGACTTCTTCTCTTGCAATACCACTTTCTTTGATTGCGTCGCCGACGGCTTTTTCATTCATATAGCCCTGCGCTGTGTCAATCAGCCGATAACCTGTTTTCAGAGCCGTAAGAACAGCATGCTTTGCATCTTCATAGTCAGGAATCTGATACACTCCGAATCCAAGCATAGGAATTTTCACCCCGTTGTAAAATTCTCTGTATTCCATAACCATGCACCTCATGCATAACGCTTTTTTCCGTTAATTATCATCATCTTGTCTTTTTGAGGCTCAATCTCAGGTTTTAATACTTTGTCAACCCAATCATCAGGTGCAACTTCTTCCATCATGATCGATATGGCCTGCTGAGGGCAGCCCCATTCTTCAAGAAATATCTGATTAATTCTCTCAACAACTCTCTTCTTTATTTCTTCATCTTTTGGATAAGCTTTGATTACAATATACGGCATAATTTTTCCTCCTCAATCGTCTGCATGAATATCAAAAGCACCGATCAATAACTCTGCGACACCTGGTGCATCTGGGTCGTGGCACCCCTTTCCCCTATCAAGTCTGCGCATTTCATCCATTTCTTTAGCTGTCAGCACAAAGTCAAAAATTTCCATATTGCTTTTGATCCGTTCAGGATTTACTGACTTCGGGAAGATGATGGCACCCTCCTGATATTCAAACCGCAGAATGATTTGTCCCGTGTCTTTGCCGTGAACCTCTGCAATCTTTTTTATCAGAGGATCGGTAAGCATTTCTTTATTGCCCTGACCAAGAGGCCCCCAGCTCTCAAGATGAACGCCGGCTTCATCCATGATCCGCCTGATCTCTTTCTGCTGGTAGTAAGGATTAAACTCCACCTGATTAACAGAGGGCATTGTGTCAAACTGAGGTACAAAACTGTTCCAGATTTTAGGAGTCATATTGCTTACGCCGATGGAACGAATCTTTCCTGCCTCTTTTGCCTCTTCCATCGCTTTCCATGCACCCGGCACATCGCCGTAAGGCTGATGGATTAGATACAGATCCATGTAGTCAAGCCCTAGTTTACGCAAAGAAGTTTCAATCCCTTTCTTTGCGGCCTCATAACCATAATCCTGCAGCCAGAGTTTGCTCGTCAGAAAGATTTCTTCACGAGGAATCCCGCTTTCGCGAATTGCTTTTCCAACCTCTTGCTCATTGAAATATGCAGCAGCAGTATCAATGTGGCGGATACCAAGGTCAAGCGCTGCCCTGACCGCTTTGTAAGTGCTGCCGTCGGCAGGAATCTGATACACGCCAAATCCGTAAACAGGGATTTCTACGCCGTCATTCAGTTTAACATTTTCAATTTTCATAAAAATCACTTTCCAGTTAGATATGGAGTCATAATTGCACTCAGAAACAGATTACAAAATTCCTTTGTGCGGCTTTCAAAACTGTATGCACCGCCTGACATGTCCCAGCAGAGCATTTCGCCGTAAAGCACATCCATCAGAGTATGAGCGAGTATGTCAGCGGGAGTATCTGATTTTAATTCACCCCTCTCAATACCGCTTTCAATAATTCCTTTTATTGAATCAATGTCCATATGCAGTTTGTTTTTATCATCCTGATTTTCCACAAGATCAGGGTCTATCGTATTGCGCACCCATTCCTGACAGAGTTTCAAACTGCTTTTTTCGATATATCCAGAAAAACTCATCATAAAAAATACAAGTCTTTCCATGAAAGTACCGTTGTAAGCCTGCGCTTCATCATAGATCTCTTGAAACATCTCCCGGCTGATTTCAAAGACCACATCCTCTTTACGCTTGAAATAAGTGTAGAATGTCCCGTTTGCAACTCCGCAAGCTTTGGTGATCTCAGAGACTGATGTATTAACCAGTCCTCTTTCAGAGATTATTTCTTTCGCCACATCCAATAGTTTTCGTCTTGTTTCAAGTGCGGCAAGCTGCCTATTTGTCATTCTTTTCACTCCATTTTTGATTACGATTTCGCTGTACAATATTCATTGACTCTAATTCATTGAATATGAATCAATTATAAGAATCTTTCCAAAATATATAGGTTCATCGATTGCTGAATGTATAATTCCTAAGAATATTGATTTTCAAATTTCTTTGAATGTAGAAAGGTTTAGTGCGTTTTGTGCCATGAATGAACCTGAATTTTACCTGCTCAAATTATATTGAATTCAAAGGCCATTCAAATGAAAATAAAAAGAACATCTGAAATATTTGTAGTCAAAACCAATACAGGGATTGAAGCAATTATAGATTATAATGAGGCGAAACATCCCCCGAAAGGGAGATGGAGATGCAAGGTCTCAGAGTTTGCTTTGAGTTCTAGTAAAACTCAAAGTTTGATAATGAACTCACTTTCACAGAGTGTATTACACTTGAACTCTAAGTTTGAGGTTTATCTTTTCACCTCCTGCCTAAAGTCCAGCCTCAAGGAGAGAGTGAGCAAAACCCCGCCTCCTAACCTGTTTGGATCAAAAAGATAACAGGTTCTGTTTCAAGCAATTAATGAAATATTTTCGTCTGCTTCCAAGTAGTTTGAGATGATGATGTTTTCATACACATATGAACATTGATGTTGATTTTATTAATGCTGTGTTAAAGTTGGAGTTTTTCACTAGTGCCGTGGACTGTAGCACTTTTATTTTTACTGCTTGAGCTCATTTTAATTTTCTTCAATAGCAGATAAATTGCTTTTTAGAGACCTTAGCTGCACTTTTGTGAGTTAATCTTTCAGTTTGCAATACCAATCAAGTCATATGCTATACAATGCTTCCAATCACTCCAACAAAAATCCAGGCTTTCCTGCAAGCCTATATAAATCTGAGTTCGATGAGGGTGCAGTGACATCATGTCTAAAAAAGAGCAGGTAAAAAAGAAGAAAATCAGCCCCGTCAATATACTTGCAATAGGATTTATCATTGCATTTCTGATAGTGGGGATTCTAGTAATCCTTGATTATACACTATGGGGAATATGTCTTGGCGCATCCGCTGTAATAATAACCATCGCGGTCGCACTTCTTTCATCAGATAAATCAAAATGAGGTTTTCAGCATGAAAATAAATGTGCAGCATGAAGACAAGTCCGAAGAAATCTGCTTAGATGAAGGTTCTACGGCGGAGGTTCTGCTTGGCTGCATGAGGCTGCTACCTGATGCATATATTGTCCTGAAAGGAAAGATTCCCATACCAATAGATTGTATTTTAAGCGACGGGGATTCCATAAAATTAATAAAAGTCGCATCTGGCGGCTGATGATGGATTAGTAATCCAACGTTCTATAAGTCAAGAAAACGTGCAAAGGGTTATAAACCCCCTTCTTCACTATGGACGCTGGAAATCAACTTAATTTAACTACTCATACTCACTATCATCATTTCCATCCGGCCAAGGGTGGGAATTTCACAACAATTTCAAACAGTCATCCGCATGATGGTCGGCTAACGATCTTTGCCATATTTTGTCATGGCAAAGCGCGTATGTTTTAGTTTTAACTCTAAGTTGATTTTTAACATAAAGAGGTGTACAAATGAATATTGATCCCAGCACCACCAAGTATCTCATAAAGGCAAGACTCCAAGCCGATGGCATTGTTGAGAAGCCTGATGTGGTTGGTGCAATTTTCGGACAAACCGAAGGATTACTCGGCGACGAGCTTGATCTGCATGACCTGCAGAAAAGCGGAAGAATGGGTCGCATTGAAGTAGAAGTCATATCTAAACAAGGAAAATCAGATGGTGAAGTCCTCATACCCTCCAGTCTGGATCAGGTTGAGACTGTCATCCTGGCATCAGCATTGGAGACTATCGACAGAGTCGGACCGTGCAAAGCTAAGATCACCATTCTGGGAATTGAAGATGTAAGAGTCATCAAAAGGGCAAAAATCATCGAAAGGGCCAAAGAACTTCTGGCAGATCTTATCAAGCAGTCCAAGACAACCGGTATTGATCTTACAGAGAGTGTCAGGCAGAGTGTGCAGATTGAAGAACTTGTACACTATGGAAAGGAACACCTTCCAGCTGGACCTAACGTAGCCGAGAGCGATGCAGTAATTGTTGTCGAGGGCCGCTCAGATGTACTGAATTTACTTAGGTCCGGAATCAAGAACACAATTGCTGTAGAAGGAACCAATGTTCCCAAGACTGTGATGGAGCTCAGCAAAGAGAGGATCATCACAGCATTCGTCGACGGAGACCGCGGAGGAGATCTAATTCTGAGAGAACTTTTCCAGGTTGCCGAAGTAGATTTCGTGGCCCGCGCCCCCAGAGGCATGGAAGTTGAAGAACTGACTCAGAAGCAGATCATGAAATGTCTGCGCAATAAGATTCCCGGAGAACAGTACATGGAAATGTACAATATGGTTCCCGACGCCGCTCCATCATTACTTAAAGAAGATGAAATCGTAGCAATCGTCGAGAAACCCATTGAGAGTCTCGTAGTAGAGAAGCCTGTTGAACGCGAACCTGTTCAGGAACGTCCTGAAAAACGCCAGCGTGAACCCAGAGAAAGCAGGTCTCACCGCGAACCCAGGGAGCGCAAGAGCAAGAAAGAGAAAGAGCCTGTTCCTGATGTAGTCGAAAACGCTGTCTCCGATCCATTCGCTGAAATTGATGAAGAAAAAGAAGCTTCCAGCGGTCTGTCTGAAGCACAGGAAAAATACAAAGAAATGATAAACAGTCTTTCCACAACATCTAAAGCAAACATCCTCGGCAAAGACGGGGAAGTTATCAGAGAAGTCTCAGTCCGCGAGCTTGTCAATACCCTCAAGGGCGGGGTTGAAGGCGTCAATTCAGTCGTCTTTGACGGAATCATCACCCAGCGCATAGTTGACATTGCTTCCAACATGAACATTGAGACTATCGTCGGTACCAAACTGGGAAACATCGCCAAACAGCCAGAGAACGTTGAAATCTGGACCAAGGACGAATTAAATGCCTGAAAAAGTTGACATCCGGAAAGAGATAGACCTCAGGTCTATCTCTACAACAGCTGACATTGCTATACCTAAAGACCCGCTAGACAGAGTCATAGGCCAAGACGAAGCTGTAGAGCTTGCGAGAATCGCTGCAAGACAAAAGAGACATCTGCTGCTTGTAGGGCCTCCAGGTACCGGAAAGTCAATGATTGCTCAGGCTCTGGCTCTGCACCTTCCCCACCCGACTGAGGAAGTCAGAGTCGTACATAACCCTGAGAACCCGGAACGCCCGCTGATCGAAGTTCTTACCGAAGGCGAGCTGAACAGGGAAAAAGAATCCAAGGGCTTTGCTGAAGGAGAATTAATTGAACCACAGGCTGCACCTCCGGCTGTCGCAGAGAAACTGGGTTACAGATGCAAGAACTGCGGTTATTATTCATCTCCAAGAGAGAAGACTTGTCCTTCCTGCGACCAGCCTAAAGCCGGCCAGGAAGCACAGCCTAACAATCCCTTCGGGGATCTGATCGGCAACATGATGGAGTCTATGGGAG
Organism: uncultured Methanomassiliicoccus sp.; assembly: GCA_905202485.1. Taxonomy (GTDB): domain Archaea; phylum Thermoplasmatota; class Thermoplasmata; order Methanomassiliicoccales; family Methanomassiliicoccaceae; genus Methanomassiliicoccus_A. The sequence goes on along the minus strand of CAJKRY010000005.1, from coordinate 6,208 downwards.
TGCCTGCTTCCGGTCTTTCTCCTGCGAAGGAGAAAGTCACCACCACCAGAAAACGCTTTGATAAAGAGGAAGTCGTGGTCTTCGAAAGAAGCGGCGACATGATCCGCATGCTTGACCAGAGCGCTCTGGAAAGAAGAAGAGAGATTGAAAAGCAGCGCCCCCGCAAAGTACTGGTTCCCCTCGAGCGCAATCCGTTTGTGCTTGCTACCGGAGCCAGTGAAACTGAGATTTTAGGAGATGTCAGACACGATCCCTTCGGAGGCCATGTACAGCTGGGAAGCCCGCCGTATGAAAGGGTCATCCCGGGCGCCATTCATGAAGCCCATCAGGGAGTTCTGTTCCTTGATGAGTTGTCTCATCTCGGACAGACGCAGAGGTTTATTCTTACCGCCATGCAGGAGAAAAGATTCCCCATTTCCGGAAGGAACCCTCAGTCCGCCGGTGCATCTGTCAAAGTCGACAATGTTCCCTGCAACTTCATTCTGGTAGGAGCGTGCAATATCCAAGACTTGGAAAATGTTCTTTCTCCTCTGAGATCGAGAATCGCCGGGGACGGGTACGAAGTGCTAGTGGATACATTCATGGAAGACAATGATGTAAACAGAGCCAGGATTGCCCAGTTTACCGCTCAGGAAATTGCTACCGACGGAAAAATACCGCCTGCTTCCAGAGCAGCTGTTGAGTCTATAATTGCAGAAGCGAAACGCCGTGCAAAGGTGATCGACTCAAAAGAGAATGCTCTGACATTGCGTCTGAGAGAGCTCGGAGGTCTGATCAGATCGGCAGGAGATATTGCAGTCTTTATGGACTCGCCTGTCATCGAGGAAAGCCATGTCGCTGCAGCTAAAGCCCGCAGCCGTACCGCAGAAGAACAGATCAAAGAAAGATACGGTACATACATGAAAGGCCTGGGAACAGACATATCCTCAGCTCAGAAAGAAAGGTCTCAGTACTACTTCTGGAATGAGCATGTCACAGACGATCAAGCATATCAGTGATTTTCACTGATTCTTTTTTTATTTTTCAGCACATAACTGGCATCTTTGCCAGCTCCTTTTTTTGCAATAATGCCTTTTTTATCCAGACGGTTAAGAATACGCAGTGCTGTAGACTTAGATATATTGAACTCTGATTCCACATCTTTGCGAGTGACAACATCTCTGTTTCTGAATATCTGAAGGATTTTGTCTTCTTCAGCAGTGGCGAATATCTTCATGTTTGAATTGTCAGAATAATTGATGTTCGGCAGCGTGACTTTGAATACGTTGTCTGACACTTCAATATCTGGCTTCATATGATACTCTTCATAACTGCTCATCATTTTCATGATTCCGGTTCCATAAGCTTCGATAAACTTCAATCTGTAAAAAATGTCTGCAAGCTTTTTGTTCCTGAGAAGTGATATCCCCAGCATAATATCATCATAAGAAATGCCTTTTACCAGCCCGCCGATATTTACAAACTCAATTCTGTCATCAAAAATACTGATGAGCGTGTTGCTGCTGAATGAGTAATCCCTGTGAACAACTGCATTGAGCAACGCTTCTCTTACCGCCTCAGGCGGATAGTCCCTGATATCAATTCTTTCCAGGCCCTTGAATTCAGCACGGACATGATTGTGCATATCAATGAATCCATATGCGCCTTCAACCTGAGACAATAAAGAGCCTGACAATTCAGCACGATTTTTGAATGTTGTTTTTACGCTCCCCTCGAAAACCGCTAACTTAATTGAGTAAGGACATTGATCAGAAAGCAGTAATGCCAGATTGGTATACAATCCACATTCATTAACTAAGCCTAAAGTTCTTTTTTGAGCATCATCAAATAAAATTTTTCTATTTTCAAAAACTTCGTCTGCTTTATTGAATGTTAACTGCTGATTAAGTGAAACTGCATCTTCAAAGCGGTCTCCGCTTGTCTCTTTTATCATATTCAGGTAGCACTTTCAGTTGCAGGAACCGTGGATGCTCCCTGACGTACAAAAACCCCTTCCGGCCTGATTCCTTTTCCAGAAATATAATAGGGTCTAGCGGTTCCTCTCTGCACTGTTACGATTATCACGGCTTTGTTGTCTATAAGCTCACAATCACAATGTGTGAACATCGTTACATCAGGACGTATTGCATCCCTGATGGCATTGGTGACTTTGAGCATGGTGTCGTCAACATTATCAACTCCGCAAACTATTCCATCATTGTCCATACCGATGAAGAGTTTACCGCCGCTACTGTTGGCAAATGCTATTATTGTTTTTTTTATATTTTCTGTATACTCTCTTTTAAATTCAGTAGTTTTATTTTCAATAAACATACTATAGTCCTCAAATCACGTGCTCATTCGAACCACAAAAATGGTTCGAATCATAATTCATGGTTCGAATATTTAAAAATATGCGTTTGCGATAGTTTCAGGAATAATCGACATGAAAGATTATCAAGTAGCTAGACATTAAAAACTTAAAAAATAAATATCTGTGGTTCGAACCAGATTCGAACCACGTTTTGAAAAAATAAAGTGGCGGGTGCTTGAAGCACCAGCCTTAGGCGCTTATCTCTTTCTTTTTTGATTTCGAGCTGCCGAGTGCAAATGACACTACAGCATACACGATTCCTACAACAAGAGAGATTGATCCGAATGCTAGGAACATGCCGCCGTATGATCCCATGCCCGAAAGGATTGGAATAACTGCGAGGGTGGCAGAGAACTGTCCTAAGTTGAGAGCTGTCGAATAACCGCCCATGATTTTTCCCGAGGTCTTAGCAACAGACTGAGAAGCTAGCGTCGTCGATACAGTAGGTGCAATTATACCCATGCCCACGCCGGCGAATACCATGGAGACTGTAACATACACATAGGAATGAGGCAGGTACAGCAGACACAGAGATATGCCTAAGAAGATAAATGCCAAAGCCAGCAGCTTGAATCTCTCCAGCGCTGCCGAGATTCTTCTGAAACTGAGACTGGTGAGTGCATTGCATACTCCCTGCACGCCTAAGAACACCCCCGCCATGATGGATGGAGCGCTCATCTCCGCAAGGTAGTACGGCAGTTTGCTGGGAAGAATAAAACACATGATCATAGCTAGGAAAATCGTTGCGTAGCAGACGATGATTAGTTTCATGTTGAATTTTTCTTCCGGCTCGACATCTACCTCCATTTCTCCTTCAGGCCTGGTGGGCTCTCTGAGAGACACCAGAGCTAAAGCGAAGATCATGAATCCGATAGCATAGATCAGGAAGGGATCTCTCCAGCTTATGCCTGCCAGGGCTCCGCCGGTTGTTTCTAGAAGTAAAATACCGATTCCCATCGCTGCAGATTGATAACTGAGAATTTTTATCCTCACCATTCCTGTGTAGTACTCGGCAATCAGCGCTGTACAGCAGCTGGTGATGCCTGCAATACCGATACCTACTATGAAACGTCCTGCAAGAATTGCATACAGATCGTTGAGGAAGTAACCTGAAACTCCTGCTACTCCAAAAAGAAGCAGTGAGATTAAAAGAACTTTGACTTTTCCTACTTTGTCTGAAAGAGCGCCGATAGCCAGGCCGGTTATGGCGATTGCCAGTGAAGGCAGTGTAATAATCAGATTGATAAGAGATTCAGAGGCGTCAGGAAAGGCTATGCTTATAGAAGGCAGTGCTGGTGCAACTGCCGCTCCGCCCATCAGCATTAACATCGATGCCAGCAAGATGGAAATCATCGACAGCTTTGTGGGCTTGAACTCTTTTCCTTTCATAAAATGCTCAAAGTGACTCATTATATTATAATTGCGACCAGCATCTGACAGTCATAGTACAAAAAATATACACTTGATGAAGAAAATCAGACATTATGAGTCTTCAAGTGTCATGACAAAAGCATCTTCACCGTCATGATAGTACTCTTCCTTCAGACCTTTCAACTTGAATCCGAAACGCTGATAAAAACGTATGGCGTTGATGTTGTCCTTTCTTACTTCCAATTCGATGTTGAGGCAGTTTAAAGATCTGCAGGCAGAGAGGAATTTCACCATCATTTCCGACCCTATTCCTCTGTGCCTCATGTCAGGGTTTACTGCCAGCATGAGAAGCTGTATCTGTCCCGGAGAAACTACAGAACCTAAGAGGAACCCAGCGATGCCCACTTCCGTCTCTGCCACGATGCAGCCCTCAGGCCAGGCTTTCGGCAATACTAAAAAGACGTTGGGATCATATTCCTCTTCGAGAGTGGAACAGACCAAGTCATAAACAGCTGGAGCGTCTGAATTCTGAAATTTTCTGAGATACACTGTTTTGACATTGTTTTTACAGCGTTTAATTGTTTTCTCTCAGCATTATATGAAATACCATCTGATGAGGATTGCATGATATGTTTGCTTCTTTAAGTTTCAACTCTGAAAGCGTTTCCCTTATCATCTGGTAAGCGGTTTCTTTTGAAAAAGGGAATTTGACGATTATGTCTTTGTCTCCTTTTGCCACCACATCCATCAGCTGCTGCTTTGTCTCTACTACAGCATTATTTTTGCAATAGTAACTCTGCTGCACCGCACATCTAGCCCAGAGGCGTTTTGTCGCCTTGTGATCTGCTTCTATTTCATAGTCTGAAAGATTGAAGTAATCATAGCGTTTGACATTAGTACTTAACGAATTGTCAAATGTGATGTCTAAATGATACCACTGTTCATCGATGTTTATGCAGTTCCAGGCATGCGCTTCATCTTTCTGCCCTTTGGGAGTCTTTGCTACTCCAAAAACCACAATTGAATTTATGTTGAGCATATCAAAAAGAAACTTTGCTGTTTTTGCTATGCCTTCGCAGACTCCTACTCCGCGCAGCAACGGTCCTGTGATTGCGTGTGCTTCCGGCTTGTGTCCATCTCCATATGTTATTTTCAATAGAAGATCGTGGACAAATAACTCTTTTGCATAATCATCCAGGCTATGAGCTTGTTTGACCAGGCATTCTGCCTGTCTTCTGCAGTCCTCAGTGATTGTCTTTACTTGTTTTGATGAATGTGTGTATGACGGCATTACAGTGATCTGTGAGTTTTGATTTTTCATGGCTCTGTATCCTTTAGTGTAGAAGATTTCCGGATAGTCTAAAAGAACTGACTCAAAAATATCTTTTAACGCTTCTTCTGAGCACTGCGGAATGATAATTTCCTTGAGGTGTCTGCTTATTCCCGATTTTAAGAAATCATACACCTGAGCCTGCAGAGGTGATAATGTTTTTCTATAGCCTTGAAAAACCTGCATAATATTTCCTGCTGAATTTTTCTTTTGGGAGAATCGATACTGCATTCATATGTTTTGTCTGCACTGCGCTTTCTGTAGCAATATATAAACTGTTGCGATGCATTATGAGAAAATATGGTAAAGCAAGTTAATGCAGCTCACATTCTTGTAGGTTCAGAAAAAGACGCTAAAAACATAATGGCACGCATCGAGAAGGGAGAGAATTTTGCAGATTTGGCCAAGCGCTTCTCCAAGTGTCCTTCCAAATCCAAAGGCGGCGACCTAGGCTGGTTCGGCAAGGGGCAGATGGTTCCTGAGTTTGAAACCGCCGCTTTCAACGCCTCAAAGGGTGCTGTTGTGGGTCCGGTAAAAACAGAATTTGGCTGGCACATTATTCAAGTAAAAGACTTGAAGTGATTTTATTAAAAAAAGACTCTTGGAAGTTTTCCAAGAGTTATTAATTTTTATTCTTATTCGATGTTTGATCGTTTTTGCTAGATGAATTAGTGGTTTTATACTTCACACCAACTACATACATCTTACATCCTAAGTTTTACTATCTATGCTAACGACATGGAGTTTATATGAACATGTTACAAAGTTGACACTTGGCATTAAAATACTAGGCTTGTTTTCAATCAGAATTTCAATCAGAATCTGAAGTGTCAGAACTGAGAAAAATAAAGAAAAATTTCATTAAAAATCAAGCTAAAAACAAGTGAAAGTACCTGACAAGAAGAAACAATAATCAATAATAATAGTGAATACATAACAAGAAGAAAATCACGCCGAAAAAACTGAGAATTTCAAGCATTAAAGACGATACTTCAATTGTCAAAAACAGCTTAACGTTAATTACTGTTAAGATAATATTTTATCAGAAATAATGAAATACAATAAAACGAATAATATCATCATTGCCTGTATGAAAACATTTAAATACTTAAATCTTGGAGAATTGTTAAAATCTTACTTGTCGTATTTTTATC
>CAJKRY010000004.1 GCA_905202485.1 uncultured Methanomassiliicoccus sp. | reverse complement strand
GAAGTAAAAGTTGGACAAAGTCGGAAGTAAAAGTTGGACAAAGTCGGAAGTAAAAGTTGGACAAAGTCGGAAGTAAAAGTTGGACAAAGTCGGAAGTAAAATATAGGCCAATACCAATCAAGATACGATGCCTTTAGAGTATCTAAAAAGAGTTGTAGATCCTTACCTAAATGAACGCCTCAAATCATCGGGAGCTGTACTGATTGAGGGTGCTAAGTGGTGCGGAAAAACTAGTACTGCTAGAAACATCTCTGAAAGCAATCTATTCATGCAGGACCCAGATAGAAGAGAGAGTTATTTTGGTCTCGCATATACAAAACCATCAACTCTTTTAGAAGGTAAAACACCCAGATTAATTGATGAGTGGCAGACGGCTCCGATATTATGGGATGCTGTGAGATTCGCCGTTGATGAACGCGGCTTGCCTGGGCAGTTCATATTAACTGGGTCTGCTGTCCCACGGGATGATGAGATTCTTCACACAGGCACAGGTCGGATATCTAGGATTCTTATGCGGCCGATGAGTCTGTTTGAATCTCAAGAATCAAATGGTGCAGTATCCCTTGCAGAATTATTTAATGGAAAATCTGACGTTGCTGCACATTCTGAACTTACCCTAGAAGATTTGTCTTTTGCCCTTGCAAGAGGCGGGTGGCCCAACAGCCTAAGAAAAGAAGAAAAGGCATCGTTGAGAGATTCTTATGATTATGTGGAATCTGTGATCAATATTGATACAAGCAGAGTAGACGGAGTAAAAAGAAATCCCAAAACTGTCCGAGATATCATGAAGTCTCTATCTAGAAATATATCCTCAGCTGCTAACATATCTACCATATGTGATGATATTGCCGGGGACGATGACCGTGTATCCGAGAAGACCGTCGCATCATATATCAATGCACTCAGACGTATCTTTGTGGTAGAAGACGTCCCGGCATGGAGCCCTTCACTTCGTTCTAAAACAACAATAAGAACATCTCCAAAAAGACATTTTGTGGATCCATCTATAGCTACGGCGATTCTGAGAATATCTCCTCATGGATTACTGGAAGATTTCAATACATTTGGACTGCTTTTTGAATCATTGTGCACCAGGGATCTCAGAGTGTATTCTCAGGTCTTAGACGGCGAGGTCTTTCACTACCGTGATAAAAGCGGCCTTGAAATCGACATTGTGGTCTGCCTTGCAGACGGCAGGTGGGGCGCGATAGAAGTCAAATTAGGATCTAAGGAGATTGAAAAAGGAGCTGCAAATCTGATCAAGGCAAAAGAAAAAATAAACACAGATAAGATGAAAGAGCCGTCTTTCCTGATGGTTCTCACCGCCACAGAATACGCATACAAAAGAGATGACGGGGTGCTCATAGTTCCCATAGGCTGTCTGAGAGACTGATGTTTACTAAAATAATATATAATTTTTTAAAATAAATAATTAAATTATTGCATGACATATAGAACTAAATTGAGCTACACAAGTATCGTCATATTTGAGAAGACTATTAATACAAAACAACTAAAGAATCATTAAGCAAACATGTTTCTTTAGACAAAAAGCAAAGTATGAAAACTAGACAATTTCAAAAGCAGCAACAGAAAAACATCTGATCAATAAAAACACAAGAAGTGTGAAAAACTGGTGCAAGGGAAGGGATTTGAACCCCTGAACCACTAAGGATAAGACCCTGAATCTTACGCCGTTGGCCAAGCTTGGCTACCCTTGCAGTATTTTCTCTCAATATACAACCTCCTTATAAAGATTGCTTATTTCGATAACGATATATGCCCCTAAATCGTTGTTATGAATATTCTTGAGCGTATTGTCTCCAGATGCAGAATCTTAAGTAACCTTAGCGAAAAGGAGAGCTTTGAGCATGGAACAGCATCAAGTAATGATTAACAAAGACAAATGTGTCGGCTGCGGCATGTGCGCTAAAGTATGCGTCGCACATAACATAGCGATAAACAATAAAAAAGCTGAAACAATACTGGATGACTGCATAAAGTGCGGACAATGTACTGCAGTCTGCCCAAGAGAGGCCATTTCGATAAGCGGTTACGATGAGAAGCAGATCGGTAAGAAAGAAGACATCCACCTAAACCCGGATGATGTTTTGGATGTTATTCGCTTCCGGAGATCAATCAGACAATTTAAACAGAAAGAAGTCCCCAGAGAAATAATTGAACAGATTTTAGAAGCTGGCAGGCTTACTCATACAGCAAAAAACCTGCAGGATGTGTCATTTGTAGTACTTGATCAGGAAAAGGACCGCATTGAGAAGATGGCAGTCAGCTTATTTAGAAAAATGAAACCATTCGCCGACTTATTCAGCCCGGTAGCAAAAAATAACAAAATAGACGATCACTTTTTCTTTTTCAACGCACCGGTAGCAATTGTGATTTTAGCAAAAGACAAAACAAACGGCATTCTCGCTGCACAGAACATGGAATTTGCAGCGGAAGCACACGGCCTCGGCGTATTGTTCAGCGGATACTTCACAATGGCTGCCAACCACTCACGCAGGATTAAGAATGCAATAAAAGTGCCAAAAGGAAAAAGTATAGCAATGACGTTGGTAATTGGCTATCCAGATGTGAAATTCTTCCGTTCGGTACAGCGTGAAAAATTGGACGTCGCGTATATGTAAAGAACTTAAGAACAGCAAATCAATAAAAATCATACAATTATTAAACTAGTTGGAAAGTAATTTGATTACATGCTACCTAAGGACATGTGTAAGATATGACAGACAGCGAACTACCCAATACAGAGTGTTGCGAAATGAATAATCTCGATAATGTTTCCCTTGACGACCCGCAGCTTTACTTCAACCGCGAACTCAGCTGGCTGAAGTTTAACAGAAGAATACTGGAAGAAGCGGAAGACCAGACTCAGCCGCTGTTAGAAAGAGTGAAATTTCTAGCCATCTGCGGAAACAACATGGATGAATTCTTCATGTCCCGCATGTCCACGCTGAGACACCAGGCAGAGAGCGGAGCTCTGAATATCTCTTCAGGAGCATCGACACCGCTGGAGCAGATCGGCGCCATAAGAGAAGAGGTGTGCCGTTTAACCAAGGGATACTGCGACGTCTGGGAACAGCTGAAGTTCCAGCTGGCAGAGAACGGCATATATATTCACAAGGTAGCGGAATTAAGCGAAGAAAGAAGAAAGAAACTGAGAGAGTTCTTTGAAAACAACATCTACCCGATACTTACACCATTATCATTCGATTCCAATCATCCGTTTCCCTTCATTTCAGGCGGATCGATAAATCTGGCAATTCTCGTTAAAGACAAGACGGGAAACAGCAAGTTTGCAAGAGTAAAAGTCCCGGGAAGAAACTTAATCGAGAGATTCATCAGAATAGAAGATGAAGCAGAAAAGTCAGCAGAATTTCACTTAGTCATGCTGGAAGACCTGATAAGCTCCAATCTGGATATGCTGTTCCCGGGAGTAAGCGTAGAAAAGGTCTACCAGTTCAGAGTGCTGAGAGACGCAGAGTTCGAAATAGAGGTTGATGAAACAACGGACATTCTGACAGCAGTAGAGGAAGGATTGGAATCAAGATTCGTCGGAGAACCGGTAAGACTTGAAGTCTCAGAAAACACGCCGGACAAGATCGTCGAGCTGTTATCCTGGAACCTGAAGCTGCCGCCGTACATGATCTACAGATCAGAGGCGCCGCTGGCACTCAACGACTTCTGGCAGATTCACGGCATCAGAAGAGCAGAGCTGATGGATACTCCTTTCCAGCCCTACACGCCGAGAGCACTGTCAGACTTATCAACAATAGTAGCTAAAGCCACTTACAAGGACATCATGCTCTACCACCCGTACGACAGTTTCCAGCCTTTCGTAGATTTGGTAAGAAAAGCAGCGGAAGATCCTAATGTAATGGCTATCAAGATTACATTCTACAGAGTAGATTCTCATTCGCCTTTGATTGATGCTTTAATGGAAGCGCGCAGGAACGGCAAGGCTGTGGCAGTAGTTTTAGAGTTAAAAGCAAAATTCGACGAAACGAACAACATCTCCTGGGCCAGACGCTTGGAGCAGGCGGGAGTGCATGTCGTTTATGGTCCTGTGGGCCTGAAGATCCACGCAAAACTGTGCATGATCGTTTACAAGACAAGAAACGGCATCAAGCGCATCTGCCATTTATCTTCAGGAAACTACAACACTCAGACGGCAAAGATCTACGGCGACATCGGCTATATTACCTGTGATCCGGACATAGCTTCAGACGTCTCCAAGCTGTTCAACAGCCTCACCGGCTACTGCGTCAATGAAGGCTACAAGAAACTTCTCGTGTCTCCAGACTACCTGAGGGCAGGGATAATGGAAAGAATCGAGAGGGAAATTAAAAGACAGAAGGAGCACGGCGACGGTTACCTGGGATTCAAGCTCAATGCATTGGTGGATAGAGGAATCATCAGAGCGTTATACCGAGCATCGATGGCCGGAGTTAAAATTGACCTTAACGTCAGAGGGATGTGCTGCCTCAGACCCGGCATTCAGGGAATCAGCGAGAATATCAGGGTCATCTCGATAGTGTCAAGATTTTTAGAACACGCCAGAATTTACTACTTCAGAAACGGCGGAGACGAAGAGGTGCTGTTAGGTTCGTCAGACATGATGCCGAGAAACTTAGACAGAAGAGTGGAAGAGTTATTCCCGATTCAGGATGACAATCTCAGAAAAGCAGCGATAGACATTCTCAATATTCATCTGGCAGATAACGTAAAAGCAAGAGAACTGCGGTCTGACGGGGAATGGGTAAGACTCTGTCCCCAAGAAGGTCAGGAAAGAATTGACTCACAGGAATGGCTGATTGAGCACAGAGGCATCTGGCATGGAGAGAACTGACAGCCTTTCAGACTTGGCAGTCCAGACCCTGATGGAACCTGCTGAGACTCTCCTTAGGTTAAGCTCCCTGAAGAGCTTCGGAGAAGAGGACATTCACGATATCAGAGTAGCGTCAAGACGACTGCGGACGGGAATACCTATCTTCAGCGCCTGCTTCGACAATAAAGAATCTTCAAAATGGATCAAAGCTCTCAAGTCTCTTACCGACGCTTTAGGAAACGCCAGGGACCATGATGTTTTCATTAAGTATCTCGGTAAATATGATAATCAGATTCTGACAGACATCATCGAAAGGCTGAAAGACGGCAGAGAAAAGTCTTACAGCCTGGCGAGAAAAAAGATCTCGAAGACTTACAAGAGCGGAATACTGGAAGACATCGTTTCCAATCTTAAAGAGATAGACTGCAGTGAAGAGAACTGTTATGCTCTCGGCTTGGCAAACATCTGCGTCAGATATTCAGCGGTGGAAAACTCCAGTCAGAATTTAGAAGATGCTTACAATAAAGCAGGGCATCATAAAATGAGGATAGCAGTCAAGAAGTTCCGCTACTGCCTGGAAGTTTTCAGTCCATTGTTTGATGACAATTTATCAGAAGAAATCTCATCGCTGAAAGAACTGCAGGACTCCCTGGGAAAAATGCATGACTGCGATGTATTCTTAGAGAAGATTCCGGAAATCATCAGAGAAGCAATATTTGCAGGCACAGATACAGATAAAATTCTCGATCTGAACGATCTGCTGCTTGGAGACTGCAGAAAGTCAAGAAGAGAGCTGTTTGAAGAGACAAAAATACTCTGGAAGAAGTTAAACGACGCTCATTACAAAGAGCGTCTGACGGCAAGGTTTGAAGAGAACCTGTCTGCAGAAGAATTGTCCAGTCAGAAAGTAATGATTGTTTCCGATATTCACGGCAGTTATGATTCGCTGGTCAAAGCGGTAAACGACGCCATCTGCAGAGGAGCAGGGGGAATTCTCTGCTTGGGAGACATCTCAGGAAAAGGAGACACGGACAGATGTCTGCGGCTGCTCCAGCAGAATAACGCGGTATGCATTCACGGCAACTATGATCTGGCAACAGCAGAAATATACTGGTCGTCGGAGTTTTTCAAGTCGAAGTATGATCTTAAGGAGTCGATGAAAAACATCTCGCTGAGCAGCATCAATGAGATTCTGACTTTTCCTTCCAGGCTGAGAATAAAAGCAGCTGGCAAAAGGATTCTCATGGTGCACGACAGCACGGAAGGAGGAAAAGAGCGCCTGGGACCGAAGACTCCAGCAAGCAGGCTTGCTTACTTGGCCGACGCAGCTCAGGCAGACATTGTGCTGATGGGACACTCCCATTTACCCTTTGTACGCAGCGTCAATAATGTTTTATTTATCAATCCTGGAAGCATCGGCAACATCAAAGACGCTGATGCCAGGCCTTCTTACGCGATGTTAGACTTAAGCAGCGGAGAAGCAGAGATCATAAAGTTGGACGAGGACCTCTCAGAAGTCTCGGCGAAATGCAGGCTGGAAGACATACACACAGAAGAAAGGAAAAGCAGCACAGAAAGGTCTGAAGGAATAGATGACGTTTTCAGACTGGCAGAGAACTTAGACGTCAATATCAGGCATGCAGTAACAGTAGCAAGACTGTCGTCCAACATCTTCTGCAACACCTGCGGACTGCACAAGCTGTATGAAGATGATCTTATCCTTCTGCAGTATGCAGCAATGCTGCATGACTCGGGCTGGCTGATGGGCAAGAAGGATCATGAAAAGAATTCTTACAAGATAATCATGGATCTCGGCCTGCCGGTGAACTATAATGAGAGGAATGTCATCGCCTGTGCTGCAAGATACCACAGAGGAGACCTGCCGGACTTAAATGACAGGGAGATACAAGACGTATCTAACATCGATTTAGACAGAATTTTAAAGCTTGCCAGTATCCTGAGGATTGCCGACGATATTGCAAATCAGACAGATGCAGAGATTACCGACTGTCCGATAATCAACGGGAAGCTGGAAATCTTCCTCGCACAGAAAACAGACGAGATCGTTCTGAAGAAGAATGACCTCTTCGAGAGGGTGTTCAAACACAAGGTGGAAGTGCTGTGACCGAAAGCCGCAACGTAGCATTCATCGACTTAGGAACAAATTCCATCAGGCTTCTGATAGGGAGCATCGAAGAGCCCTGCACTTTCACGTTATTAAGGAAAGAAAAAGAAATCGTTCGATTAGGAGAGAGAGAATTCGGCGAGAATATTCTCAGAGAAGAGGCAATAGAGCGTGCAGTGCTGGTCTGCAGGCAGTTTTCGCAGTTAGCTAAGACATACAATGCAGCAGAGATCATGGTAGTAGCGACATCAGCGACCAGAGAAGCAAGAAATCAGGAAGAACTGATAAACCGCGTGAGAGAAGAAACCGGCCTGGAAATCAGCGTCATTTCAGGAAGGGAGGAAGCCAGGCTTACTTACTTAGGAGTAAGGTCAAGTCCTGACTTTGAAAATAAGCCTGCACTTCTGATCGACATCGGCGGAGGCAGTACGGAGATAGCTGTCGGAGACAAGGAAGACTACAGCGGACTGTGGAGCTTTCAGATCGGCGCCATGAGGCTGAGCTACAAATTCCAGAAGGATAACGGCGTTGTAAGCGAAGCTGCCTACAACAAAATGAAGAAGTATGCCAGAACAAGCATCGGCGCCTCAGCCAGCTCGATAAAGAAGAAAAAGTGGGATCTCGTCATAGGAGGCTCGGGGACTATTCTCAATTTAGCAGATATGAGCTTCAGAGCCTACGGCGGAAAGGAGGGAACGATCAAATACTCCAATCTGAAGAAAATGTCGGCAACCCTGCGCAGTCTGCCGCTGGAAGAAAGAAAAAAGGTCCCCGGCATAAATCCTGAAAGGGCTGACATCATTGTCGGCGGAGTGGCAATTCTCGAAACGATCATGGAAGAATTCAGCCTTACCGAGCTTAAAGTCACAGATAAGGGAGTCAAAGACGGAATGGTCGCCGACTATCTTCTGGAAATGAAAGAATGCTCTCAGAACGGGATGTCTGTAAGGGAAGCAAGCATACAGAAGTTAGGAAAATCCTGCGGCATTGATGAAAAACATGCCAATGCAGTTGTCAAGCTTGCCTTGGAACTTTTTGACACTTCAAAGGAGTGCGGGCTGCATAAGCTGACGGATGACGAAAGAGAGCTTCTGCAGTATGCCGCTTATCTTCATGACATCGGAGAATTCATATCATTCAACAACAGAAGGGAGCATTCTTATTACATCATCATGAACGCTGATCTGCTGGGATTCAATAATAGAGAAATTACGATCATAGCAGAAACGGTGCTGCATCAAAACAAGAAGCTGCAGAGTTCTGTTAACCCTCAAACTGTTTTTATCCTCTCGGCCCTGCTCAAACTGGCTGAAAGTCTGGACCGCAGCCGCAATACAGTCATTAAATCAGCTTCTCTGCAGAAAGACGGCAAGAGCTCGGCAGTTCTGAAATGCATAGCAGACGGAGATGCAACATTAGAAAAATGGGGCCTGGAAAACTGCAGAAAAACATTTCAAAAAGCCTTTAATAGGGACCTAAGAATTAAAATAAAACAGGCAGAAAAGCAATAAGCAATATATATCCGAATAAAGGAATCAGAATAAAGTTAATGAATTTAATCATACTTATTAAAAAGCATATCGTAAAGTATAAATAGTAGTGAGTTAACTAAGCTATTATAAATAGGTTACCCACAGGGATGCGTATGAAGTTTTTAGGTACAGTTTCAAAGATCAATTATGATGGCAAACTCATTGTGAGAGGATCTTTTGCACCGCATCCTCACGACCGTATTGTGGATAACCGCAATAAACCTGTTGGCCAGGTAGGAAGAGTCTTCGGACCTGTTGATTCGCCCTACATACTGGTCAGACCAAACGGCAAAGGAGGCATGCTTTCCCTGATCGGGAAGCAGGTCTACATTGAGGAGGTCACATACAATGCCAAAGGTAAGAGAAGGGACCGAAGAAATTGAAAAGTGTGAAGCGTGCGGAAGCCGCCACTTGGTACGCGATTATGAGCGTGGAGAGCTTGTCTGCGAAGACTGCGGCATGGTGCTCGACGATCAGTTCATAGACCAGGGTCCCGAATGGAGAGCGTTTGACGTAGAACAGGGAGAAAAGCGTGCCAGAACCGGTGCGCCTATGACTTATACCATACACGATAAGGGTCTGTCCACAGAAATCTCCTGGAAGAACAAGGACAGCTATGGTAAGAGTATTCCTACCAGAAATCGTGCCCAGCTCTACCGTCTGAGAAAATGGCAGAGGAGAATAAGGGTTTCAAATGCCACAGAGAGAAATCTGGCATTTGCTCTGAGCGAACTTGACAGGATGGCGTCTGCAATGGGTCTTCCCAGAAATGTGAGGGAGACTGCGGCAATGGTTTATCGTAAGGCAGTCAACAAGAACCTCATCAGGGGAAGAAGCATTGAGGGAGTCGTAGCTGCTTCGCTGTATGCAGCATGCAGACAGTGCAATGTCCCGAGAACTCTGGATGAAGTTGCAACCTCGTCACGTGTCGGCAGAAAGGAAATCGGCAGAACCTACAGGTTCATGACCAGAGAACTCAAGCTCAAACTGATGCCTACAAAACCGCAGGACTACGTACAGAGATTCTGCTCTGAACTGAAGTTAAGCGGCGAAGTGCAGACAAAAGCGGCAGAGATTCTCAAAGATGCAGCTAAAAAAGAGCTTACTTCAGGAAGAGGACCTACCGGAGTGGCTGCAGCAGCTATTTACATCTCATCAATTCTGTGCAATGAGCGCAGGACGCAGAGAGAAGTTGCAGATATCGCCGGCGTTACTGAAGTGACGATCAGAAATCGTTACAAAGAACTCACTGAAAAGCTCGGAATCGAGATTCAGCTTTAAACGTCAAATAAGCCAGGTGCATGAAAGCATCATGTTGCCTGGTAAATACAATATTTTTATTACACGTCTGACCTGGTTATGATAATATTGTCCTTTTATTGATCAGACCTGTTTCAACAAGTATAAAAGGAAAAAGAGTGTTAATAGACGATGTAGGAGTTACCGCCCTCTTGCGAGGACGGGGTTCGTAACGTGAACCACTCGGGGTGACTGGCTTAGTGCCAGTCTAGTATAGCAACGATGTAATCATTGATTACCATACACGTCCAGATACTAATACGTGGGAAACAATTCACCCGAATTACCTCCTGCGGATCAGATCCAGACACGGTAGGGTCTGTCGCCAAACTTCTCCTACCGAGTCTGGCTTTGCCTAGCCGCAAAAGAGACCGATGAGTCCCTTTTATTAGTTTCTCTCTTTTTAAAACAGCCATAAATACAATAATTGACAGATACTTGGTCCACGGAATAGAGTTTCGAAGTTTGGTTTTTTATGCAGCGTTTTTGTTTTAGTTATTGAATTGAGTGTTTTTTACTCGATATTCAAAAAAATTAGATTATATTATGTCCAGACTAGCATGCACAGAGAAGATAATCTTGTCAGGCATAGAGTATCTTTATATTCTTTATTTCATATTAGCGCACGGGAAGGCCTTGCAGAGTTTATATTCACTTATTGAAAAAATTCTAAGTTACAATGGTTTTGACTCATACAGATTGGATGAGTATATCATTGCAAACAGAGAAGGCAGCGAAGCCGCTCTGTGTCTGCAGACGAC
The DNA here is from genome assembly GCA_905202485.1 of uncultured Methanomassiliicoccus sp. Lineage (GTDB taxonomy): Archaea > Thermoplasmatota > Thermoplasmata > Methanomassiliicoccales > Methanomassiliicoccaceae > Methanomassiliicoccus_A. Next base: position 109,056 of record CAJKRY010000004.1, on the reverse strand, counting down.
CTTTGACATGGCATCCCTGAACAGATTTATTTCAAAGTTCAGCAGCTTCAAGGGAAAGAAGATTCTCGTTGTGATGAACGGCGTATCGGAAGAGGCTGCGTATGATATTGACCCAGATGTCATAATCTGGGACAAAAACAGCTTAGAGGATGAGATCAAAAGAGCAAATATCGAAGACTCGCTGAATGAAAAGAACTGCAGCATTTTTGATGAGATAACTGCTACAGACTTTCCTCCGCTGATTTCCGAAGAAGTGATTGATGAAGTTGAGAAAGTTTCTCTGGGCGATATTATTCTAAAGCTCAACTACACAGAGGAAAAAGTAGACGAAGACTATCCTGGCTGCACTTTAAAATCGATACGTCTTGTTCCTTATTACGTTTTCAAGTATGCAATCAAATCAGACGAGTTTCAGAGCAGGAGTATGGACATTGCGGTGAATGCAGTATCAATGCGGCCTGAAGTCTGGGGAAAAGTAGATGTCATTTACTCACTGGAAATCGAACACAGCAAGATGCAGCCTTCAATTACTATAAGCGACAGCGAACAGATTGCTCTGCAGGAGATTATCGAAGCTAACAGCTCGGTGAGAGAATACATTTTTGAAGATAAGAGCACCACTCTCAAAGAGCGCCGTAAGATCGCACCTAAAGAAGATGAGATCGAAATAGAGTATCAGAACACGTACTACGTTCCAGTCTGGTACATTAAAAACGAAGGCAGTGAGATTTACGTGAACGGATACAATAAGAAGATAGTGGACTTCTGCAAGTCCCCTATAGATCGTTCACCGGTTCATACGTAAGCAGCAAACCGTTTCCAAGAATTTTGTGATCTACCAGCTTAAGATTTACCGGCTGGGTGAAGCCGTTGCCGTCTGCAGGAGTAGGAGCAGTTCTGCCGCCGATGATCATGCTGCCGACGAATACGCAGTATCGATCAACAAGTTTATTTTCAAAGAACGAAGCGATTGTTTCTCCCCCTCCTTCAATCATCAGGGTGCGGATTCCGCGCTCGTATAGTTTTTCCATTAAGTCAGATAAGTTAACTCTGTCTTTTCCGGCTCTCAGAACTTCAGCACCTTCCCAGGTTTTGGTGCAGTCTTCGCAGGTTACAATTAAAGTTTCAGCAAGGTCGTCGAGAACTCTTGAAGTCTCAGGCAGGCGTCCTCTGCCGTCTAAGACGATTCTTAAAGGATTTTCTTCAGGCGTGAGGCCTTTGACTGTAAGATGCGGATCATCTGACAGAACTGTACCTATGCCAACGAGAATAGCATCAGAGTTCTTTCTCATTTCTTTGACACGCGCCAGATCTTCCGGCGAGGATATTCTCATCTGCTTCCTCAGCACAGAGGCTATTTTTCCGTCTGCAGTCATGGCGCAGTTAACAGTTACGAAAGGCCGCATGCTTGTTTCCCCAGTTACTTTTTTGGCTCGACTTCAACTAAGAAGCATCCGCCGTCGTCAGAGATGTTGCATTGTACATCTACAAATTTCGGAATCAGCTCCATCAGCGTGTGGAGGTGATTTGAAATTTTTCTGACTTTAAATCGGGAAGTTCCCTCTGCCAGGGCCATGTATGGAAACAGCTGGTCGGCCGCGTGCACGTCGATTGTGCCTTTTGAGTTAACTTCCTGCCTCATAGCATCAATTCCCATGGAGGCGACTTTTTCTGAAGATAGCCCCCTTCTGCCTAAGGCGTCAATTCCAAAGACCGTGTTTTCATACTCAGTATATAAGAACAGGCCGGCTCCGTCAGAAATGCCGTTGCTGCTCTGGATGACATCTGCTCCAGACATGGCTTTCAGCCTCTCGCCGATTTTATACGGCAGATTCTGAATGTAGCATATGCCCCCTTCATTAAGCAGTTCTCCACGGTAACTCAAGTCAATGGAAGTAAGAAGTCCCGGGGACAGGGAAATATCCACCATTCCTCCACCCTGCGGATGAAATCCCCTTGCAAAATCATTCAGTGTGATCGCATAGCCCATTCGTTCCAGAAATGGAAAAATAACGTATTCACAGTAATCAATGGAAGGAGAATAATACACGTTTGTACCGCCATAAATCCTGAGGTGCAGATGCTGTTTCTTCAGAGCAGCTAACATGCATGCCTGAAGAACAAGCGGTATGCTGCCCGCCGTGCCGATATCAATTGTGCAATCCTGAAGTTCCGACTCACCGGGAGAATATCTTAATTCCTCAGATCCAGTAGTTGCTCCTTCCAATTTTCCCCCGCAGATGGAAGCTATCGCTGAAACTGCAGCCACGTGCTGCGGCCTCAGGCCTTTCTTACTGCGGTTGGCTCGGATATTCGTGACTGTTATTTCCTCATCCAGCAGAGCAGAAAAGGCCATAGAGGTACGGACAATTTGTCCGCCTCCCTCTCCCATTGATCCATCTACGGTTAACATTTGTGAACAGGGATATAGAAAAGATAGTATTACAACCCTTTCAATAGATTATCTGAGATACAATTTCAATCAAAGGGTGCAGCCACCAAGTAGATAGGTTGATTTAATAAGAACAGCGGAAATGAATTCAACACTATATTTCTACATAACCTATACAAAGAGTAAATGATTAGGTTTGACGTTCTAGATCATATAGAAAAGAAATAAAAATCAAGGAGAATGACAATGAAAGATATTTTACAAAGGGAATTGGACGGAGAATTGATTCATACTGACGATCCAGAATACAAAAAGATCATAGATACGATTTGGAAAACAATGAAGCTTGCCAGCAAATTGAATACATCTCTGCTTGACGTAGAAGACAACCGAAAAATTCTAATCGAGATATTCGGCAAAGAATACGATGAAAGCACTGTCATTTTGCCGCCGTTTTACATCGATTACGGAAAAAATGTAACGCTTGGCAAAAACGTCTGGATTCAACAAGGTTGCACTTTTATGGACCGCGGCGGCATAACCATCGGTAATAATGTGTTCATTGCGCCTAAAGTAAACCTCGTAACACTGAATCACTCATTCGATCCTGCGAATCGCAGCGCAACCATCTCGAAGCCCATTGTGATTGAAGACGGTGTTTGGATTGGGATCGGCGCCACTGTGTTGCAAGGCGTGACGATTGGAAAAAATTCGATAGTAGGTGCAAACTCCGTAGTTACACGTGACGTTCCACCTAATACTGTCGTAGCAGGTAATCCTGCAAAATTCGTCAAAAAGATAGATAAATAATATTATTCAAGGTCATCTGTGAAGTGAACAAATATAAATCAGGCATCTAAAAATCTTAAATATACTTTGAACGAATATGAGAAACGCCCGATTCTATGACTTCACGTCCGCGGTTTGTGTAAGTTACAATCGGGGTCAGGGGAGTAAAAATCTGCCTGGCCGGCTAGTCATATAAGGCCCATCTCCTGCCGTAATGGCCAAACCAAGAGTGGGCATTGACAGGAAGACTCAGCCTTAACGGCTGGGTCTTTCAACGCTTAATTCCTTGTATTTTTATTAAATGGGACTTTATCGAGCATTATATATATGCGATTGAGACCAACAGTGCGAGCGCCGGCTCGCACCACTACAGTCAAACAATGACATGGCGTCATAATTCAAACAAAAGAGGGAATTATACAAGTTATTATTTTTACATCTGTTAGTTTATAATTGATTAATTACAAACACAAAGTATGTTAGCATTTTGATTATTTTAGATATGCCACATCCATATGTCTCATTATTCAAATCTAGCAGATAGATTGAGCACCAATATAGGACTGCCAGCAAGAGCATAAAATGAATATTATACAACAATTTTATAATTTAAATATGGAAATGAAACTGCAGTAGTAAATGCGTGAATTACACTATTTAAGCATCTTTTCCAATGCTTTGACATCAAGTGTGTGTAATCTGCCTAAGCGGCAGACTAAATCATCACATACGACTTTTATGAATCGGATTGATACGTAAGAAGGTCTGCTTAATCCTGCCTCTTTCCATTTTTTAAGTTCATAATCGTCTCTGTATGTACGAGGATTCTGAGACGAGACTTTGAGAGATAATATGAAGCATTCGGTCTGTGAATAGATTACAACAGGGCGATTTTTGCTCAAATTTGGCTGATCTTCGTACATTACATTAGCAAGCCAGACTTCCCACTTTTTAACATTCATCGTGGTCATCATCCCATTCAGGATATGGGTCGGTTGGAAGGACTAACTTTCCTTGTTCATTGCGATATCCTTCAATCGGGATTTTAGATGCAATTTCATCAAGATGATCATTGAAAGAATCCAGATAATCATCTTTCACATCATCCTTTATAATATCTTTAGGAATCTTGTTTGTTCTTGTTTCACTGTATGACTGAAACCATGCACTGCCTTTTTTATGTGTCAGAGCTCTCAGTCCTAAAGCTGAGTAACTGCAATACTTTTCTAAGACATCTAGAAGAAGATCTCTTTCCTCATCCGAGTAGATGTTATCATCATATTCTCCTGCAGTTTCAGCTATTCTTTCCCTACCACAAGGGCTAAATGCTCGGTATACTGAAGGTATGACTGGACCATGTGGCCATGCTTGTATATCTTCTTCAAAAAGAGATTTGTTTAGTTTTGCAAGGCTCCACGCCTGTGCGAAATAAACTAATTTATTGAGTTTGAGATTAGTCATGCAGCCTTCTTCATCTGCATTTGTCATCTCAATGAAAAAATTTGCAACGTCTAAAGCATTCATATCTTCACCTCTTTTGTCATCTTATCTTTGGTATTTATGATATTGTCTAAAGTTCTATTAGCCTTGACCTAGAGGGCATTGTTGTAATACAGATCTCATGTTAGCGTTTGATAAAGATATGAATAATTGAGAATTGGATGCGTGTAATGTTTCTGAAATGTTATATATGGAGTATCATCATATTATGATGCCCGATTCTATGATTTCACGTCCGCGGTTTGTGTAAGTTACAATCGGGGTCAGGGGAGTAAAAATCTGCCTGGCCGGCTAGTCATATAAGACGCATATCTTCGCCGTAATGGTTTTAATGGGAGTGGGCATTGACAGGAAGACTCAGCCTTAACGGCTGGTCTTTCAACGCTTAATTTTCAATAAATTCGACAGAGTTTTCACTAATCAATAAAATATATACAAATAGGTGCGAGCACCGGGATTCGAACCCGGGCTTCAAGCTTGGGAAGCTTAAGTCATAACCGCTAGACTATGCTCGCATTAAACTTATTAAAAAAAGAGAGATGGATTACTTTACCATCTCTAACTGACTTATGATATTCCAAATGAGCGTGCGACCGTGTAATGGAATGTTGGGGTCATTTGCCAGTTCATCTAATATAAAGATCGCGCTCGCGGCCTTAACGTCCAAAGCTTCGTCCTGCTTAAGAAGTTTATCCTTAGCGTCGTTTGCCCCGCGTCTAATGTTACGCGGCACAGATGTATCGTCTGCCAATTGATCAAGCACATCGATAATCTGCTTTAAATTCGAATTGTCTGCCATAATTACACCCCACTTAAAGTATTTTGAAAAGGTTTTGATTAAAGATCATCCTCTTCGAAGAATGATTCTCCGCTCCTCTTGAAAGTAGTGACCACCATCGATGTGTTGGTCTCTTTTACTCCCGGTATCCCGTCAGTTTCAATCAGGAAGGACTTTAACTCCTTATATGTGTTAAAGCGGACCATCGCCATAATATCCGTTTCGCCTGTGAGAATGTAAACGTCATCAACAGAACGGTTCTTAGATATTGCTTCAGCTATAAGATCTACATCTTTGGTCTCTACTTTTACACTGATCATTGCTGTGACCTGGTCATCCCCATAGTATGAGGAGATTATTGAGTCATAATCTGATCCTTCTTTACTACTGCGCATACAGGCACCCCTGAGTCCTTGGCTACACGGGTCTCATGCGTTTTCGAACTCTTCTTGAAGATCGATAATTACCTGCTCTAAAACTTCTTCAAGTGAAGAGCTGCGGTATTCCCGGAGACCGCCAATGTCACTTTGGACTCTGGCTATGTAGTCATTGTTATCCTTTATAAATTCAACGTTGCAAAGGCTCTCTTCCACCATACCACCTCTCAACAAAATCTTAGTTTAGGTGGTGCAAACAAGATATTATATATATCTCTTTTGTCAAAAATCAACAAACGTAAATATCTTAATTCAGCAAAATGCTTAATCTAATGGCGTATTTTCCATACTGATCATATGGATGCTCAGATCATCAGCGGAAAGGAAATCTCAGAACAGATTCGTGAAGAGTTGAGAGGAAAAGTCGCATACTTGAAGGAACGTAATATCACTCCAGGCCTGGGAGTCGTGCTTGTCGGAGACGACCCTGCATCGAAGATATATGTAAATAACAAAATCAAAGCCTGCGAAGATCTGGGGCTGAAATCCAAAGCTGTAATTCTCCCGGCAGAAGTGACGGAAGAAGAGCTGCTGAAAAAAGTAGACGAGCTCAATGCAGATCCGGAAATCCATGCGTTTCTGGTACAGCTCCCGCTGCCGAAGCATATCGACGAGAATAAAGTGATCAACCGCATCGATCCCCACAAGGATGCAGATGCATTTCACCCGTTCAATGTGGGAAGAATGCTTATCGGAGACCCCATATTCATGCCTGCCACCCCCCACGGAATCCAGGAGATGCTGGTAAGATCTGGAAACGACCCGGCGGGAAAGCATGTCGTGATTATAGGCCGCAGCAATATTGTCGGGAAGCCTGTCGCCGCAATTCTCATGCAGAAAGGAAAGGGCGCCAATGCTACCGTTACGGTCTGCCACTCAAGAACAAACAATCTTCAGGAGATCGTGAAAACCGGAGATATTGTAGTGGCGGCCATCGGCTCTCCTAAATTCATCACTAAGGACATGATAAAAAAGGGAGCGGTTGTAATAGACGTTGGAACTAACAGGGTAGAGGATGCCGCAGCAAAGAAAGGATACAGGCTGGTGGGAGATGTTGACTTTGAAAACGTAAAGGAAGTGGCATCTGCAATCACACCGGTTCCCGGCGGAGTCGGACCGATGACTATCGTCATGCTGATGAAAAATGCCATCTCCGCAGCATATAAAGCAAATAACTTGGAGATGTGAAAGGGAAAGTATTAATCAATCAGCAACATTAAGGCGTGTTGGTATGTTACGCGAATGTCCAGAACACGGCTATTTCAGAGGCGATTTCTGCCAGGTATGCGGAGAAGAAGGAAAGTACCTGATGAACGATGAGGAACTGAGCCGCATCAGCAAAGCTATGGCCGGCTCGCTCCGCCACTTCCCTGAAAAATTCGGACTGGAAATGGATGAACAGGGGTTCGTATATATCCGTGATTTTATAGATGCAATGAAAAATAGCCATCCGAGGTACCGCTGGCTCAGGCCCCACCATGTCGTTGCACTGATTGAAACCGATGAGAAGGGGAGATATCAGATAGTCAACGGAAAAATGCGCGCAACATACGGTCACACGATTGATTTGGATCTGAAGCATCCTACCGACAATATTCCTGAAGAGCTATACTATCCGACAACTCCTGAAGAAGAAGACATCATTCTGGAGACAGGGCTCAAACCTTCAGATCGTAAGATGGTGCATCTCTCAAGAACGTACGACGACGCTTTAACAGCAGGAAGAGTGCGTACCGATACTCCAGTCATATTAAGGGTGAACACAGCTGAAATGATCAGCGCGGGACTAGAAATCCAGCATGCTGCCAAAACTGTGTTTCTTACCAGAGAAGTACCGCCGGAATATCTGACGGTTGTCAGCGATGAGTAAGAGTACAGCAAAACACGTAATAGCATACTACTGGGACAATTTTGACCCGGTAGTACTGCTCTATGATTCTGAAAGCAATTTTATTGAAAGGCTTGATCTGACATACATTGATTTTTCAGCCTCGAAAGAAAAGACCTGCATAGGAAGAATGGAAAATGGGGAATACATTCCATGCCCGCAGCAGGTTAAGCTTACTAAGAGCTCAACATGCCTGAAATGCAGTTCTCCAGCAATACCGGTGTTGGAATGTGTTTTTGAGCCCAGATGTGCAGGTGAGAGATGCAACAGCCCTACCTTCTGCACCAGACCTCACGTTGTCTATCTGGCGCTTTACAACAATCTGATAAAGGTAGGAATGACTTCAGAAAAGAGATTCAAGCAGCGCATAATGGAACAGGGAGCTGATGCAGCCTCGGTAATTTTTGCCTGTGAAAACAGGCTGGAAGCGAGAAAGCTTGAAAAAGAAGTCTCGGCGAGATTTAAAATTCCCCAGGATATTAAGCCAGGCATACTGATGAAACAGTGGGTCAGCGCACCCTCCATGCAGCAGATGCAGAATGTATACAGCACATATCTGCAGAAGATAAACTCTTGGCGCAGGCCGCTGGATAATGATCTGGCTGTCTTTGACAATTATCCGATAACAGCAAGACCAAAATCACCGCCGAAGATCGTCCGTCCGGAAGGAGGACACAGCGGCGAAGTGATGGGGATAAAAGGCAGATTTTTAGTTTACAGCACATCAAAAGGAGCAAGAGCCTTAGACCTCTCCGACTTAGTAGGAAGAATGATTTTTTTAAGCATAAATGATGATTCCAAATAGAGAGAAAGATTATATACCCAGTAACCGTTTTTACCCCGCTCAACTGAAGTTGATTCTGTGGTGGGATGCACAGAAACTCTAGAGAAAGCGTCTCGCCTCCGAGCGGAGGTTAAATGTATTTAAAACAGATCGAGTTGGAAAACTTTAAGTCATTTGGAAAAAAGCTTACTGTTCCACTTCTTGAAGGGTATACCGCAGTCACTGGCCCTAACGGATCCGGCAAATCAAACATATCTGATTCAATATTGTTCGTTTTAGGTCCCAAAAGCTCCAAGGCCATCAGAGCTGGCAAGCTTTCAGACTTAATATTCAACGGCGGAAACAATAAGAATCCTGCCAAATACTGCAAAGTTTCACTTGTTTTTGATAATACAGACCGCACCATCCCCATAGACGAAGACATCGTGCGCCTGACCAGAATGATTAAGATGTCTGCCGACGGCGAAGGATACACTTCATATTTTTATGTTAATGACAGAAAATCATCCCTGTCTGAATTTGATATGCTGCTCTCCAATGCACGCATAAGCGCCGACGGATATAATCTGGTGCAGCAGGGAGACGTTACCAGAATTGTAACTATGTCCAATGTTGAAAGGAGAAAAATCTTGGATAACATTTCAGGCATAGCAAAGTTTGATGAAGAGCTGAATAAAGCCAGCGAAGAAAGGGAAGAAGCCAATGCCAACATCGAACGCATCAGCATCATTCTCAATGAGATTTTAGCTCAGATGAAGCAGCTGGAGAAAGAAAAGGAAAATGCGCTCAGGTACATGGAGCTGGAAGAGAAACTCACATTTTCCAAAGCCAAGCTGGCCAGGCGCAGAAAGGAAAACACCCTGGTAGAGATAAGAAGCCTCCGCGATCAGATCGAGACATTCAATAAGCAGATAGAAGACGGCAAGCTGAGGAAATCAGAAATTTCCGGCAAGATCGGCGAGATTGAAGAAGCCGTAGTTCAGATCGAAGAAGAACTTGAATCAAAAGGCGGAGAAGAGTTTAAGGAACTGCAGAAGAAAATCGACATTTTGAAAATCCAGGTTGCCAGGATGGAAGATAAAGTCGCAACGTCTGCGCAGACCGTGGCAGAGCTTGAAGAGTCTCTGGTTGAAATCGGAGAAGAACATGAAGAGATGAGCCGGGAAGTCTCAGAGCTGAAGATCAAACTGGAAGGGAATAAAAAGGAATATTCTGCAGAAGAAGAAAAACTGGCTAAATCCAGAAAAGAGCTGGAAGAAACACAGACTAAGATTTCAGCCTGTGATGTCCAGCTTGCCGACTTAGACAGAGAGATCAGCGAGAAAGAAGCCTCCGTCAGAGAGTCTGATAAAGTCTTGAACTCCATGAAAATGGAAATGGAGAGACTGATCAGCAGAGAGAACCGCTTTGACTCTGATACTGCAGAAGCAGCGGAAAGGGTAAGCTCCTTAGACTTTGAAGTCAAAGAGATTGACTGGAAAATCAAAGAGATCAGGGACAGCGAAAAGACTTCTGAAAAAGACTTCAGAGAACTGCAGGAAAGACTGATGGCCAAGCGCAGCGCGGAAACAAGACTGATGAGAGAATCAGACGAGCTGGAGCAGGCTGTGAAGAGCTTAACCAGAGAGCTGACTCGCATCAAGGCCGAAGAAGAAGCTGCAGGGGACATGGCAAGAGGATACAACAGAGCTGTACGCGCCATCCTGGATGCCAGAGACTCTTTGAGTATAAGGGGCATTCATGGTACGATCGCAGAGCTCGCTGAAGTGGACCCCGCATACCAGACTGCACTGAACATCGCCGCAGGAAACAGAATGCAGGCCATAATTGTTGATGACGACCAGACAGCTGCAGAATGCATACAGTACCTCAAAAACAACAGATCTGGAAGAGCAACATTTCTGCCTCTGACAAAAATGCTTGACGGCCGCCCGAGAGGAAAGGCGATCATGGCTGCCAAGGACGCTGTCGGATTTGCCATCGACTTAGTCAGGTTTGACGAGCAGTACCGCGCCGCATTCTGGTATGTTTTAGGCGACACGGTGGTCGTAGATACTTTGGATCAAGCAAGAAAGCTGATGGGGGGTGTAAGACTGGTAACAGCAGGCGGAGAACTGCTGGAAGCCTCCGGTGCAATGGTCGGAGGGAATGTAGAGCAGTCCAGCCTCAAATTCGGATCGTCTTCGAAAGGAAAGAAAGAAGAGATATCCCAGCAGCTGGAGAAGGCTTTGCTGGCATCAGAAAATTTATCAGTCGAAATGAAAGATCTGCGCGATGAGATTCTGGATCTTGAAAGACAGCTGCATACGATAACCGGAACCGACAAGTCTTCATCGATTACCTTGGAAACATTAGAAAAACAGCGCAGACAGCTGAAAGAAAAATATGAACAAGGTGTAGAACAGAAGAAAGAAAAGGAGATTGAGAAGCAGAAGGTCTCGGCCGAGATTTCTGAGTTGTCGGGAAAGATTGAATCACACGAAATTACGCTTAACGGCATGAAAGAATCGTTGGAAGCCGCACGGGCAAAGATGGAGGAGATTGCGCCCAGAGAACTGTCTGACAGGCTTAAATTCCTTCAAGCTCAGACATCAGACCTGGCGGTGAACATGGCTTCTCTGAAGGCAGAAATCGATACGCTTACAGCGACAATAAAGATGACAGAACGCAGGCTGAACGATCTTGAAGAAGAGAAGCTGCAGACCGTCAATAAGATAGAAACTGTCAAAGCCGAAGGAAAGACCGCTGCAGAAGAGGCAGAGAAAGCTAAGGTGGAACTCACCGCTCTCAGGCTGATTGAAGAATCAATGGGGAATGAAATCAACGGCCTGCGCAAGAAAAGAGACGACCTGTTTAAGCAGAAAGTCAGACTCGGATCTGAAAAAGACAAGATTTCAGCAGACATCGAGACTGCTGAAGGCATGATAATCAACATCAACACCAGAATAGGACAGTGCCAGGACAGCATCAGAGAGCTGGAAGAGGAACTGCAGACCTACAACGTTGATTTGACTGACGAAGTTCTGCCGTCCATTGAATCCCTTAAAGAGATAATACGGCAATGTGAAAGAGCAATGAACGCCATGGGGGCTGTCAACCTCAGAGCCCTGGAAGATTATTCAGACAGGAAAAAGCGCCACGACGAACTTGATGATGAAATCAAAAGGCTCAGCGCTCAGCGCGATGACCTCCTAAAACTGGAGATGGAGCTCGGCGGCAAAAAGAAAGTGGCGCTGATGAAAGTTTACGAAGGTGTGAATGTAAACTTCAAACAGGCTTATTCAGAACTGTCTCAGGGAGGAGATGCGGACTTAATTTTAGAAAATCCTGAGAGTCCTTTTGAAGGCGGCCTCAGCATAAAGGTCAAGCCGAAGCAGGGAAAAGTTCTCAGGCTTGATGCACTCAGCGGCGGAGAAAAATCGCTGACAGCATTAGCATTCATATTTGCAATTCAAGAGTACCAGCCTTCTCCATTCTACCTGCTAGATGAGGTAGACATGTTCTTAGACGGAATAAATGCTGACATGGTAGCGAAAAGAGTGCAGAAGTCATCCAAGACTGCTCAGTTTGTACAGATTTCGCTGAGAAAGATTACTCTCACCAAAGCTGATCATATCATCGGCGTAACAAAACAGGGCGGAGGAATCTCAAACGTAATTGTAAGACCTAACATCTCGGGGATTGAAGATTTCCAGAAGGAGTTCGGAATCGCAGATGAGAAAGAGGAGGGTAGCACATGAAATTCACCGGCACAGATGGTGTCTTGCAGCATCTTTTATTTCACAAAGCAATGATTGATGAAGATAACGGTTCAGAAAAAATTGACAATTATTTAAGAATCCTTGAAAGCGCTTCAGAGTCAACCAGCAACGATCCGCTTGACAGATCCATTGAAACAGTATTTGATTTAGTGCTGAACAACGATATGGACCCGTGGGATATCGACCTGATGCGCTTTACCCAGCTCTACACGGAGAAAGTGAAAGACAGTGAAGTGAATTTCGTACTGGCTGGGAAATTAATGCTCATGGCCTGGTCGATTCTGAGGATGCAGAGCGAAAGGATCCTCATTAACTCTGAAGAAAGGGAAGATGAACCGATTGACGAGTTTTATGATGATTTCAGCAGCGAGAGGGAACTGCTCTGTATGCCTGATGAAGTATCACTTTATGAGGTTGTCAGGCGCAAAGGGTCCCGCGCTGTAACGCTGGTGGAACTCTTAGAAGCTTTTGAAGAAGCCAGAAGAGAAGAAGAGCAGAATCTTTCTAGAATAAGAGTCAAAGATGTCAAACCAAAAGACGAGAAGTTCGATACAAAGGCGCATAATGATGATATGGAACGTGATGTCGAGACTGTCTGGGCCCGGATTATGAAATGCGGTCCCGGAGAGATTGACATTGAAGATATTTGGGAAGGAGGCAGAGAAGACCTTGTTACCATCTTCATGTCAGTATTATTCTTAGCAAGGGATGGTAAAATTGACCTCTGGCAGGAAGAAGCTCCGCATGGAAGAGTAAGACTCCAGGTCAGAATTGAAAAGGATATCGCTACAATCGAAGACATTTCCTCAGAAGTTGCTGAGGAAATAATTATAGAAAACAAAGATTCGGTGGTGTGAGATGGAATTAGATCCAGTAAGGATAATCGAAGCTGTGTTGTTCTCATCCCCCCAGCCAGTTAAGATATCAGATATGGAGACACAGACTCAGCTGCCGTCGGCTACCATCCGCAAAGCGCTGAAAGACTTAATGTCAGAGTATATGAAGAAAGAAACGGCTCTGAGAATCGCCAAAGTAGGAAGCGGCTACGCTCTGCTGCTGAAAGATGAATATGCACCTTTCTGCAGAGCTTTTGCTCCTAAGGAGATTCCAGACAATATTCTGCGCACGGCTACCTGGATAGCTTACCACCAGCCAGTGATGCAGAGCGATCTGGCTCATGCTCTGGGAAGCAAGACCTATTCAGATGTCAAAGAGCTTCACAGCCTGGGTCTGATCGCCATGAAGAAGAAGGGACACAGCTACGTGCTGAGCACAACCAAGAAGTTCCCAGAGTATTTCGGCATAAACGGCTCCAGCCCTACTGCAATCAAGAAGTACTTGGAAGAAAGAGCAAAAGGAAATTAAGCTCTTGATTACCATCTGAGATATTATATGAAAGTCAGATTTTCAGACCGTATTAATACGGAAAGTTTAAATCAAGAATCCACAATGCCACTAGGAAGTGAGTAATCATGGTTATGCCCCTGGCTTTACTGGAGAAATCAATGAACCACCGCATATCCCTACTACTCAAGGATGGAAGGATCCTTGAGGGAAAGTTAGCGGGTTATGACGATTATATGAACATGGTACTTGAGGAGACAGAAGAACGCACAGCAGAACAGACCCGCCGTCTTGGTACTGTAGTTCTTCGCGGCAATAATGTTGTAAGAATCTCTCCGATGTAAACCTAAGATTATAATGAACGCACTGATCTTAGCAGGTGGACTCGGAACAAGGCTGCGTCCACTCACAAATTATATTCCCAAGCCGCTTATCCCTTTAGCAGGAAAGCCGCTTGTGATGCATATTATTGACTCTCTACCAGATGAAGTTGACACTGTCATTCTGGCAGTATCATATATGCGCGACAAGCTGGAAGAATACTTCAAGGAAAACGATGTGGGAAAAAAGATTATTTTAGTCAGTGAAGAAGAGCCTCTGGGAACCGGAGGCGCGATTAAGAATGTTTCTAGATATCTTGATGACACATTCATTGTCATGAACGGCGACGTTGTGTGTTCGCTGGATGTCAGCGATATGATGAAGTTTCACAGACTGCACGGCGGAATAGGCAGTATGTCCCTTTGGACTGTAGAAGATCCTTCTGCATTCGGTGTTGTCGGCTGCAGAGATGCCAGAATAGAAACTTTTCAGGAGAAGCCGAAAAGAGAAGAGGCGCTGTCCAACCTGATTAATGCTGGCACATATATTTTTGAAAAAGAGATTTTTGATTATATTCCAGACGGAGTCGTTTCTGTAGAGAAGCAGGTATTTCCCAACATACTGGACAAAGGCATGTACGGCTATGAGTTCAGCGGATACTGGATAGACTGCGGAACCAGAGCGAACTACATCGCGGCTCAGAAGCTTCTTTTAAACAACGGATATGCAGAAGTTTCCGCGGATGCCATATTAGAAGACGATGTGAAGCTTACCGGACAGAACTTGATCAAAAGAGCGCATCTCAGGAACTGCAATGTCGGTCCCAACGTGTACATAGAAGACGATGTGCTTATATCGTCAAATGTAACTGTTTCAAACAGCATGCTGCTGCGCGGATCGCTGATTGAAGAAGGGTCTGTAATAACAAACTCAGTGATCAGTCAAGGCTGCATCGTGACAAAAAATTCCGTTGTAACTGATACAATATCAGCAAAAGATTGATTTTTATATACTATACATATAATGTAAGATTGTTATATGCAGCCCTATAAAGTATAATCTAAACAGATATAGGGAAGTTCAAATATCTTACATTGCTATAAAACAATATTGAATTGGATTCATAAGGTGTACTTGTTATGAGTGAACGCTTATTTGGGACGAATGGTGTAAGAGGGGTAATTAATCAAGATTTATCAGCGCAGCTCGCAATGGATCTGGGAAAGGCCATTGGAACATACATGAAGGGCAATGTTGCAATCGGTAATGATCCCAGAACATCTGCAGATATGATAAGAAGCGCAGTTGCGGCCGGAATTATGTCTTCCGGAGCTAATGTAATTGATCTAGGTATGGTTCCCACCCCCGTAGTGCAGCATTACGTAAAATCCAACGATATTGCTGGCGGAATTATGATCACTGCGTCTCACAATCCTCCAGAATTCAATGGTATCAAATGCATAGATGCAGACGGAACTGAGATGCCGAGGAACAAGGAAGAAGCAATTGAAAAGAATTATTATAAAAAATCATTTTCAAACATGCCCTGGGATCAGGTCGGCTCCATGTATCCAAGATCAGGAGCCATTGACTCGTATCTTTCTTCGATCATAAGCCTAGTTGATGTCCAGGCAATAAAAAACGCCGGGCTGAAAGTCGTGCTTGACTGTGCCAACGGAGCTTCAACTGTATCCTCACCGAGACTTTTGAATGATCTGGGAGTCAGAGCGATTACTTTGAACGGCAATCCTATGGGAACATTTCCAGGACATCCTTCAGAACCTACGGAAGATCATCTGAAGGATCTGATTGCAACAGTAAAAGAAACCGGTGCCGATCTGGGAATAGCGCACGACGGCGATGCAGATAGGACTATATTCATCGATAACAAAGGCCACTACCTTTACGGAGACAAAAGTCTGGCAGTTGTAGCTTCGGAAATGGTCAAAGAAAACAACGGCGGCACCGTAGTGACTCCGGTTTCATCTTCCAACTGCGTAGAAGATGTTGTGACAGCAGAAGGAGGAAAGATTGTTTACACCAAAGTAGGAGCGCCTATCGTCTCAAGAAAAATGATAGAAGTTGGTGCAGTCTTCGGGGGAGAAGAAAACGGCGGATTGATCTTTCCTCAGCATCAATACTGCAGAGACGGAGCTATGACTGCTGCTAAAATGCTTGAGATTGTATCAAAGAAGGGACCTCTGTCAGACCTTGTAGAAAAACTTCCTAAATACAGTCAGGATAAACGCAAAATTGTGTGCCCCAATGACCTTAAGGATTCTGTTCTTTCCTATTTAGTAAAGCAGTATGAACGCGAAGAAGTCAACACTATAGACGGTGTCAAGATCTGCTACTCTGACGGATGGACGCTTGTAAGACCTTCTGGAACAGAGCCATTGTTCAGGATATACTCTGAAGCAAAGACTGAGCTGGAAGCAAAGGAAAGATCCAACGAATGCGAGAAGGTTTTATCAGAAGCAATGAAAAAATACTTAAAGTAAATCAAAACAGGGGCAGTGCTTTCAGCCTGTACCTATTTTGTAATTTTTTTGAAAATAATATTTGATTTGAATGATGGTAAATAAGTTACAATTATAAATGAATCAAGAAAAAGGTTAGGGGTGCCTTGTGCACTTATTCATTTACAATTAAGAGGTTTTGCAGGGTATGGAAAACCCTATGTACTATGGATATTAGCTAGCACTACAACACAAAGGAACAAATGCATCCCCTTAGGTGAATTGAATGGGTTAGTAGCAATTGGATATAGCATCCAAACTACATATAATCTATCATTACAAAAATATACAATTATTGCCGCACAACTGTCACTTTTGGTGATTGAAGTTAAGAAAATCCAGCTCGTTAAAAATCAGCTGTCGGACATATCCTCCACATGATTGCTTATGCAAGAACCGCTGAGGATAAGCATATTTACTAACAGTAATGACCAGCAAAACTGTTTTAAAAAAAACTTCTTGAAAGATAAGATAGAAAAATAATGTGGGGCTGAAGCCCCCATTTGTTTACACTTTTATGATTTTGCGTTTTCCCATTGCGACCATGTAAAGAACTTCGTCGCCGGGTTGAAGGTCTGCAAATTCAGGATCAGCAGGCAGTGAGAATTGTTCGTATGTTTCAAGATCCATCACATTCAATTCGTCACCAGCAAGATTCAGAATCTGTCCCTTTCTCTTGTCGATCATTGGCACCTGGATTTTGTGTTTCACTGGGTGCACAACGCTTCTCTTTTTTCCATCATACAAGCCTACAGCTTCAATACGGGCTTTAGCTTCGCCGTGTTTTCCAGGTTTGGATGTATCAATGGAAATAATCTTACAGGGTTCCTCGTCAATAAGCATGTAACGTCCTACTTTGAGTTCCCTTACTTCAGCCTGAGTCCACATAGTAATCTAAAAAAGGGAAAACACCAGCTATTTATATAACTTGCTGGTCGAAAGCGCAATATTAGCTGAAATTTTATTTCGCCTTTCTATTTTTGTTATTATTACGCTTTTTAGGCTTGCGGTTTTGTCTCACAGGCTCCTTTCTCGGCGGCGGCTCAGGATATTTTTCCTGAATTTCTTCAACTCTTTTACAGAGATCTTCATAGAGCTGATCTCCGATAAACTCACCTTTGAAGTAATCGATTTTAGCAGCCAGCGACAGTTTGTTAGACATTGCTCTGGCAATCTTTCCCCTCTGCCAGTATGCGGCTCTGTGAATCAAAGGGTGTTGGAAGATTATGCCGTGCTTTGGCGGCCTCTTTCCCTGTTTCAAATGGGCAAAGAGAGCCTTTTCTGCACCAAGAAGCTGGACGGTTCCTGCAGGCATTGTAGTAAGTCTTTTCAAACCGCCGGCCAGAGATATTAATCTGGCTGCAAGGCTGTGCCCTACAACTGCAGAAAGATTAGGCGCCGCTTCTTCCATTCTGTCTTTGATATAGTTTTCCAGCTCTTCTTTCTCCTCATACAGAGAGTGAAGAGATGATGCAAAGTGCCTTATAGATTCCAGATCAACCGTTTCCAGTTCTGAACCGACCGTTTCCAGATGGAGATCTAGAGAATTCAGAATGTCATCCCTGGACGCCTTTTCAGAGATCATGCGGGCATAGCTTTCATCCGCTGCATAATCTGAAAGTTCCGGGAAATAGAGCCCGTACCACTCATGCAGCCTTTCACTGATGAGATTGATGGTATCAATTACATCATCAAGAGCCCTCACAGCCTGCACTATGACTCTGTCCGGCGACAAAGGCTCTCTGATCCTCATCTTTCCCAGCTCGATCATCACTTTCTGCATAAGCTGGGGAGAATAACCGAAATCTTCAGGATGAATAAAAGAAGAATCGCAGAACTCAGGCCTGCCTAATGAAGACATTCTTGCTTCAGCCACATGAATGTGTTTTCCGGCCAGCTGCTCTTCTTCAGGTAGAATTTCACCGCGCTGGACGATTGCAAGCTTCTGTGCGATGGTGTTTGGATTCTTTTCAAACAGGATGCTGCGGACTACTTTGTCTTTGTCAACTAAGAATACTCCAAACCACTTTGTTACAATTATCATCGGTAAACACCATCATTTGCTCATAGCAAGTACCCTTTCAATCTCATCTTCTGGAAGACCCGGCACTTCACCGCATTTCAATTGTAAAGTGGCAATGTATTCAAGGGTTTCCATTCTGAGGAATGCATCCATCAGATTTTTACCGACCACCAAGGCGCCGTGGTTCTGCATTATGCATGCCTTATTTGATCCCATGGCCGAGATCAATTTTTCAGCCAGTCCGTCTGAGCCCGGCGTGTCGTATGGAATCATTGGAACGTCTTTCCCTAAAATCATTAAAGATTCGGGAGTGAGATTTGTAAGGAGATTTTTTGCCTGTATGGCTAAAACAGTGCAGGATACTGGATGACAATGAATGACAGCATTCGCATCAGGCCTGGAACGGTAGATTCCCAAATGGAAAGGGGTCTCAATTGAAGGTTTCCCCTTTCCGACGATTTCTCCTGATGAAATGTCTATTTCAATCATATCTTCTGCGGACAGCATTCCTTTGCAGACACCGGAGGGGGTGATCAGCATGGACCCTTCAGAACGGACGCTCATATTTCCTCCGCTGGCGATTGTCAAACGCTTTTCATACAGCAGTCTGCCGATGTCTGCTAGATCCTGAGAAAGCTGGTTTTTCCTTATAATGTCCTGAAACATAATTACACCTCAGATATCTGCCTTGCGGAGACAGTTTATTTCACTTGGAGCTAAGACTCCCATTTCAGTAATGAAACCTTTGACGTACTTAGCTTCAGACATATCGAAAGAAGGGTTGAGGGCGCTGCAACCTTCAGGAGCAATCCTGGTACCATCAATTTCTGTAACTTCTTCCTCGCTGCGGTCTTCAATCACGATTTCTTTTCCGCTGGCTATGCTGAAATCAAATGTAGATACAGGAGCTGCAACATAGAATGGAATACCCATCTCATGAGCTAAGACAGCTTTGTCATATGTTCCGATCTTATTTGCAAAGTCCCCGTTTGCAGCAATCCTGTCAGCCCCGACAATGATCATGTCAACGCCTTTCCTCATCACTGCACCGGATGCTCCATCGGCAATGATTTTGTGCGGGATTCCTTCGTTCAAAAGCTCCCAGGCAGTCAATTTCATACCCTGCAGCCTGGGACGGGTTTCAGAAGTGTATACGAAGATATTCTTACCTTGGCTCTTGGCAACTCTCATAGGCGCCAGAGCAGTACCTATATCAACTGTTGCCAGAGCACCGGCATTGCAGTGAGTCATGATTACACATCCGTCGGAGATTAATTCAGCACCATATTCCCCGATCTTACGGCACTTATCGACTATTTTATCAGCGTAATTATTAGCTGCATCGACCAGATTCTCCTTATTCTCAGCAGCTTCCAGCATTCTGTCAACCGCATAGAAAAGATCAAAGGCAGTGGGGCGCGTGGATTTCAGATCGGCTGCAGCCTTAGTCAGATCTGCTCCCTGCAGATATGCTAAAGCCATTCCGTAAGCTGCAGAAGCGCCGATGGCAGGTGCACCGCGGACAGTCATGTTACGAATAGCCTCAGCAACGTCTAGATAATCTCTGAATTCTATAATTTCAAATTTATGGGGTAAAATTCTCTGATCGATCATTTTCACACAGTTGTTATCAAACCACACTGCTCTAATGTCGATGCTTCCGTTATCCGTAAGAACGTTCATTTTGAAACCGTTTGGAGATAGCGGCCCCCTGCAAATAATGGTTACGCTGAGATTGCTACCACAAAACAGCATCATTCACATAACTTATACATGGAGATATAGTTCTCAAAAAAACAAGATTAGTGAAAAAAATAAAAAGTTTTGAAATGGTTTAATCCGACACTCCTACAGCACTGGATTTTGACTTATTGATAAAAATGTACCCGAGTGCGTATATCAGAGCGATGACTAGAGATACAACTCCCATAAACAGGAACATGCCACCGTAGGAACCCATGTATGCCAGCACGGGAATGATGATCAGCGTTGCTGAGAACTGACCCAGATAGAATGCGGTTGAGTATCCGCCCATGATTTTGCCTGAAGTCTGAGGAGTTGTCTGAGTTGCGAGAGCAGTAGACACTGCCGGAGACACTAATCCCATACCCACACCATAAAGGCAGACGGCTATTGCAGCACATATTAACGAAGAAGGCAGATAAAGAACTGCAAAGGCGGCACCCAGCAGTGCAAATGAAACTGCAATGATCACATATCTATCTAAATGCAGAGAGACGGTTCTGTAGCAGAGACTAGTCAGAGTATTGCATACTCCTCCGATACCTAAGAAAAGGCCGCACATCACTGAAGCAGATCCCATCTCTGAAAAGTAATAGGGGAGCTTTGTAGGGAGCATGAAACACATGATCATGCCGAGAAAAATTGTGATATATGATACGGCAATCAGTTTTTTATTTGCTGCTACCGGCGGAATTTCTATGCCGTCTGCATTTTCATGAGCCTGCTTGGAAGGTTCTCTCAGAGATACCAGAGCAAGTGCAAGAATCAGGAAACCAAGACCATAGATCAAAAATGGATCTCTCCAGCTGAAATCTGCTAAAGCTCCGCCGGCCGATTCGAGAACCAGCACGCCTAACCCCATAGCAGCAGACTGATAACCCAATGCTTTGACACGCATTGAACCTGTATAATATTCAGACAACAACGCGGTGCAGCAACTTGCAATTCCTGCAATACCAATGCCGACGAAGAAACGCCCTGCAAGAATGACATATATGTTGTCCATGAAATATGCAGAAACGCCGGCTAATCCGAAAATGAAAAGTGAGACAAAAAGGACTTTGACTTTTCCCACTTTATCAGATAATGCCCCAATTGCTAAACCTACTATAGCAATCGCTAATGAAGGAAATGTAATAATCAGCGAGATAAGAGATTCAGAAGCATCGGGAAACGCCACGCTTATAGAAGGCAATGCGGGTGCTACAGCCGCCCCTCCCATCAGCATAAGCATCGATGCCAACAGAATGGTTATCATCGAAAGCTTGGTAGGTTTAAAATCTTCTTTGGACATGAAACTAACCATGTCTCACATATAAATTGTAAGTGGATATATCAAACTTATCTTTCAAATTCTAAAACATGCAGAATGCAGATAATAATATTTTACTAAAAAAAGGTAAAGGGAAGGGGTTTGAGGAATCAATAACCTGTTTAGAGGTCGTAGTTCTTGGGGTTGAATGCAGGAACATCCTTGTACTCTTTGAGAGCCCAGTCGACGAATTTGCCTTCCTCGTCTGGCAGAGAGTTCAGATCTGTGATCATCTTGTTGAGTGTGTCTTTTTCCTGCTTATTGAGTTTCAGTTTTCCCTTGTCGTTGGATTCCTTGATTAATTCAGCAGCTTTGAGACCAGCAGCTTTTGCCCTCAGATAGTAGTTGTCTCCAACCTCTACGATGGCCTGTCCGATCTTGTAAGCGTTGTCGTATGCAAGGATGAATCCTTCTGGGGATCTGAATCTGTCAGAAGCAACATAGATGTCCCTGAGGACTTTGTCCTGCTTCATCTGCTTGGAAGCGTTCATTAAGGCAGCTTCGTATCCGATTACACCAAGCCAGCACTGAACGGATGATCCACCGAATTCTGGGTGGTATTCAACGGACTCATTTGACCACAGGTCGCAGGTCTGAGCGATTAAGTTACCCATCAGATCAGCGTGGGCATCCTGAGCGCCTTTTCCTTCCTGAGCGGACGGACATCCAGAAATTGCTTTGAGGATAGGTCCTTCATAACCGCAGTCTTTGTCTGGTCCAGTTGCACCGCATTCAAGAGCAACGAGTGTTCTTGCAGAAGCGATTGCACGGGTAACTGCAGAGAATGTTCTTGGAACATCTTTGTCTAAATATCCGCCAGCCATGAACATAGATGTGTTTGCACCGGCACAGTTTGTGTCTCCACCAGCTACGACTTTCTTCCTCTTTGCGAGGTCGACAATCTGGGACCACAGCCATTCCATATCGATTGATCCGAGGTAACCGATACCGAAGAGCCATCCTCTGATATCTTGACGTACAACAGCGTAGTCTGAGATTTCTTTTCCACCGACAGATTCGATGGAAACAATATCTGCACCTGCATCTGCTGCTACTTCAAAGGACTCTAACATCTTTTCTGGGTAGTTGTGGGTCTTGTCCTGTCCAAACCTCATTCCCTGCTCGTGCAGACGTGGATCAGCACAGGTGTGCCTTACAGCGCAAGCGATTCCGTACTGGTCGTGGAATTTCTGAATGACAGCTTTCTGACCAGCGACGACAGGTTTTGCGAATTTTTCTGGGTCGTTACCCATCTGGAAGATCCATTCATTTTCCAGCTGAACAGCTGGGAAACCAAGGGTAACTGCTCTGTTCATAATGTCTGTTGCGATGTAGTCAACGTACTCTTTTGTAAGAGATTCGGGACTCTTCTCGCTGCCTGGTCTAGGAGCAAAGTTAATTTCAGGAATAACTGATCCCTGACCTACTTTCAATCCAAGACCGTAGGATATGGGTTTTTTTGCTTCTCCGAAAATTAAGTCATCTGCGGAGTCGTATGCCATTTTTGTGAATTTTGTAGTAGCCATCTTAAATCACCTCATTCATGCCTTTCCGTTAATAATCTCATCCCAGTTGGATCTGATCTTCTTCCAGTCCCATCCGTCGAGTGCCTTGTTTGCAAGACCTGGACCTTCTGCAGCTTTTGCACTGTAGATACCCATGTCGTAGGACTCTACGTATTCTCTGTTAACTGCACCACCTGCGCAGATAAATGGAACTTCCATTCCGTGCTCTTTGAGCCTGTTGGCGATCCTTGGGAAAGCAGACATGGTTGTGGTCATGAGTGCGGTTCCGGTTAGAACGTTTGGTTTCTGCTTTACTACTTCGTCAACTACGGTATCAACAAGTACATCTTTTCCGAGATCGATGATTCCAAATCCGTTGGACTTGAGAAGAACTGCTGCGATGTTCTTTCCAATATCGTGTGGATCTCCCTCGGCTGCGTGCATCATTACTACGCCCTTGTACTTCCTCTCGCCACCAAGAGCTGCTTCTGCAACTTTTGTTCCACGGGTCATTGCATCAGATGCAACCATTACGTGTGGCAGGTAGTAAATACCGCGTCCATACAACTCAGCTACAATATCCATTCCTGCTAGAAGACCATTCTCGATGATTTCCTCAGGTGTTAAGGTCTTGAGTGCTTCTTTGACGTGCTCCTCAATTACCTTAAACTTCAAGTTCATAACATCTTCTGCAATCTGTCTGAGTAATGGGTTCTCGGGCATGAATTGCTCAGCAATGTCTTCCGGCTTTTCGCTAGACTCTACGACGATATCGTATCTCGTCAGAATCTTGTCAGCGCTTATGCTATCGAAGTCTGCCATTTGTTCAACTCCTATTGTTTAGATAGAGATTCAAAACTCCCCCTGAATTCTGAATCTTTGATGAAAAAGTTGTTTTGCGCATATATTAAATTATCGTGAAGATGTAGTCGTTTTTCAACTATTATATACAATAAAATATATTTTTATAAATTCAAGACTGGATAGTGATCATTTTAGACATTTGATAATTATAAAAAATAGGAGAGCCAGAGAATAATTCTTAGGATGTAACTATCGCTAAGGTCCTTATTCTCTGTTTTTAGGCTCTTGCTGCGTAATACAATGAAATCCGCCGTAACCGTAGACTACATCTTTAGCAGGAATAGATGTTATTTTACGGTTAGGAAAATACTTTCCGATTATCTCCACGGCAATAGAGTCTGCGGGATCATCAAATGCAGGAACTAACACTGCATTATTTCCTATGTAGAAATTAGCATAGCTTGCCGGAAGATTTCTTTCTTCTTCATCTAACGGTATAGGTACAGGCATAGGCAGCGCAACAACATCAAAGACCTTCTGAGATTTTAGAATCTCAAAATTGGTTTTCAAGACCTGTGAATCAGGTGAGTCTCCTTCCGCATATGAGCACAGAACTGTATGATCATTAACAAAACGGGCAAAGTCATCAACGTGGCCATCGGTGTCGTCTCCGTCAATTCCAGACTTTAGCCAGACTACCTGATCCACGCCAAGATACCTGCAGAGGTACTGTTCAATATCCTCTTTCTTCAAATGTGGGTTCCTATTGGGATTTAAGAGGCACTGCTCAGTAGTCAGCACCACACCTTTACCGTTGACGTCAATAGATCCGCCCTCCAGCACAATGCAGGGTCTGAATACTTTTACACCAGTCGTCTGAACAACGTTTTCTCCTGTAATATTATCATACATGAGGTCGTCATATTTTGCTCCCCATGCATTGAAATCCCATTTTATTGCCGCTTTTTTTCCCTCGTTGTTTACGATGAAAGTTGGACCGTAGTCTCTTATCCATACATCAGAACTTTCAATCTGGAAGAATTTGACATTGCTCATGTCTGCATTTGTTTTCTCTATAATGCTGCGGGCTCTTTCTTCCATTTCAGCATTATCGACCAGAATCTTAACGGTCTCTCCGGGACTCAGAGCTTCTACCATCAGACTGTATGTTCTCTCTACAGACTCAATGATGTCTTCCGGGAAAGTCAAAGGATTCTTCGGCCATGAGAGCCATGTAGCTTCATGTTCTTCCCACTCAGCTGGCATATGAAAATTACAAGATTTAGGATCTTCAGTCATTTGATTCCTCTTACAAATTAAATCATAACATTCAGGACGCCTGTTGTAGAAAAATCTCCATCCGTCTCGGATATTATGCCCATGATCTAAATCCACAGATGCAGATACTATTTCTTCTTCTGATGAAGCCCTGACCAGTGTTCTACCAAAGGCATCGATGATGAAACTGCCTCCCCAGAAGGTCATTGAATTTTCGACTCCGACACGGTTGCATGCAGCTACAATGACGCCGTTTGCGATGGCATGGCCCCTCATTACATTTTCCCATGCATCCTGCCAGCTGCCTTCGGCCTCTTCTATGCCTTCAGCAGTACCTATTGCAGTAGGGTAAAAAATCATGTCAGCACCCAGAAGGGCATTGCACCTTGCAGCTTCCGGAAACCATTGATCATAGCAGATCAGCGTACCAATGTTTCCTTTGCTGGTTTTCATAACATTAAAACCCGTATTGCCTTTTTCAAAATAACTCTGCTCATAGAATTTTTCGTCATGCGGTATGTGTATCTTGCGATATTTTCCTATTTGTTTCCCAACAGGATTAAATGTAACAGAAGTATTGAAGAAGTGATCACCATACTTTTCAAAAATAGAACCTCCGATTAAGATTATATTGTTGTCCAACGCTGCAGAAGATAAGATGCTGCAGATCTTGCCAGGAATTGTATCGTGAGGAATATTATCTCTCAAGGTGCAGTCTGATAAATCATATTGAGGAAAATATTGCGTAGAGAAAAGTTCCGGTAAGCATACGATATCAGCGCCACCGCTTGCAGCCTCATGTATCATAGATACGGCTTTTTTGAGATTAGACGAAACGTTTTTCGCCATCTTCATTTGGACTAAGGAGATCTTAACTTCATTCTGTGACATGTTATATTCCATGAGGAGCATTGAACATCATATAGTTAACTCTGACGCGGTGCCTCTGAATACATCTGCAGGAATATTTCAATAAAAAATAGATTAATTATAAAATAATAAAAAATAGATGCCAACGAGTAGATTTTGACTGCTGCATAAGAATGTAGACTTTCAGAAGAGCGGTACGTCTTACAATATGTATGAGAATATGATAGCCCATATTGGACCGACTAACATACAGAAGATTATGAACCACTGTGTATCGCTCAAGTAATCACATCCGATTTGGTGGGTCTGCCCGAATTCGAATCGACCGCTCTTCAGAATAACGTAGTGCGGTATTTATGTTTTTTCAGATTGATTTCACAGAAATAAAGACTGCGCTGAGGATAAAGAATATTCTGCTGTAAAAACTCACAACGAGAAAAATACAAAAAGTGGGCTCAGCCGGATTTGAACCGGCGACCTCCTCCATGTCAAGGAGACGTCATAACCACTAGACCATGAGCCCTGATCTGAGTCGCCAATATACTCTTCTTATCTATATCTTTTTCTATCACATTTGATGCGATGGCCGGTTTCCAGAGGCATTGCATAAGATAAAGACACAAAGTTTATTCATTCGTCTGGTGATGCAGTGCAGATGTCTGAATTGGTCCTGTTCACAAAACCCGACTGTCAAAAATGCGACTATATCAAAAAAAGGCTGCCGGAAGATGTGAAAATAAGAATTGTTGATATGACTACAGCCGAAGGTATGGCCGAAGCTGCATATTATGAGATATTGGATAAGAACCTTCCAATTCTGGTAGCAGATGAAGGAGTGGTTGAAGGCGCCATTAACATTCTGTCCTGTATTAACTCCAGCAAGGATTGAGAGCTGATGATCTGTCTTGGAATAGAAGGAACCGCCCACACATGCGGCGTGGGAATAGTTGACGAAAACGCAAATGTGCTAGCTAACGAGGTGGATATGTATCGTGCAGCTCAGGGAGGAATACATCCCAGAGAAGCTGCAAACCATCACGCCACTGTAGTTCCAGGACTTATCACTAAAGCCGTTGAAACAGCAGGGATATCCTTCAAAGACATAGACATCGTATGTTTCTCTCAGGGCCCGGGATTAGGACCGTGCCTTAGAACGGCTGCAACAGCTGCCAGGGCACTTTCTGTGACTCTTAACAAACCGATAATAGGTGTAAACCACTGCATCTCGCATCTTGAGATAGGAGTTGCAAAAACCGAAGCTCAGGATCCTGTTTTATTATATGCCTCGGGAGGGAACACGCAGGTCATTTCATTCGCCAACGGCAAATACAGGATTTTCGGAGAGACTCTGGACATCGGAATAGGCAATATGTTTGACAAACTGGGAAGAGAGCTGGGTCTCGGGTACTATGCCGGTCCCAAAGTAGAACAGCTGGCGCTTGACGGTGACAAACTGCTTGACTTGCCATACTCAGTAAAAGGCATGGACATGTCTTTTTCTGGGATAATGACTGCCGCGTTAGCACACCGTAACAAAGGTGAACGTCTCGAAGATATTTGCTTTTCAGTTCAAGAGACTTGCTTTGCAATGCTAAGCGAAGTCACAGAGAGAGCAATGGCACACATAGAAAAAGACGAAGTGCTTTTAGGCGGCGGGGTTGTAAGAAACAAACGCATTAGAGAGATGGTTGAAAAGATGGCTTCAGAAAGAGGCGCCAAAATGTTTGTTCCCGATCCAAAGCTCTGTACCGATAACGGAGCGATGATTGCGTGGACAGGAATGTTAATGCATCGTTCCGGTGTCAAAATGAGCATTGCGGATACAATAGTCAACCAGCGTTTCAGAACCGATGAAGTTACCGTTACGTGGAGGTAGGCTCTTCACTTTTAGCCTTTTTCTGCTCTCCGATCTTTGCATCCAAGAGTTCTAAAAACTTTTTATCTTCGCCGATGGGAATGGTTGCTCCTGCAGCAATGCGGTGGCCTCCTCCAAAGCCGTTTACCTGTGCAGATGTTTCACGTAAAGCCTCTGCCAGATCGACTCCGAGATCTAAGAGAGGAAAAGTTCCCCGGGAAGAGAGCTTCATTTTGGTTTTGTCATCAGACTCGGACAGGGCAATTGTGGCTTTATCTGCATCTCCGAAATACTGCATTGTTATGCCACACAATATTCCAGATAATCCAGATTTAGTATTGTAGAAATACTGAATATTATTGAGCTTAGTTATTCCGCTCTTAGACAGCTCATTCAATGAAGAAATCAACTCAGACCCGTATTCATTTCTAAGCTCCATAGCAGAATCCATTGCAGACTGATCTCCCAGCGCTAAAGCCACACCCATACCTTCCTGGCCTGTTCTGCCACAGGCATTCAGCAGTGAAGACATCATCTCAGCTTCCATATTCACAGACTTGAAATAATATCTATCACGGACGATTTCTTCCATCGTCTCCAATGGAGTTCCCTGAGAAATGAGCTTTAATGCTATCAATGAAGAGAGTTTCATTTTCAGTTCGTCATTCAGAGACATATAATCTGAATTAATGGGAATACCTGCATCGAGCAGGAACGCTCTAACTGCATCTCTGTCACCGCTCAGGCCGATGAGATAAGGTTCGGTCGAAGAAGCAATAGCATCCACTAGATTCCCTGATGGCACTAGTGAGCCGGGAATCGCTTCGATGATTCCGCGCTTCAGGCCTTCTTCAAACAGCCAGATATTGACACCGCTTAATCCTTTGATGGTTTGTCTGTCTCCGGCGATACCTCCAAAAGCAATCGGCAGCAGATCCCAGTTCTTTTCATCAGTGTTGACGGCCAGTAGCATGCATACGGAAGCTCCGCAGGCTGAAGTCATACCATCGATATCAGAAAGATGAGGATTTACATGAATTACCTTTTCAGAATCTCTGAGAGGTTTGTGATGATCTAAAACTACTACCCTGCAGTTGAGCTTCTCCAGGGCATCCAGATTGGATGATCCCATATCAGACAAAATTAGAAGATCTGCATCGTCAGACTCTGCCACTACCTCGTCGGTAAGACCTTTAATCATTGAAATCTGGAACGTCTTTCCAGCACGATTCAATAATGCACAAAGTATAGCTGCAGAGGATATGCCATCAGCATCATAATGTGAAATAACGCGGATGTTTGAAGCTTTGTCAATCTCCTCTTTGGCAAGAAAAATAGATGAAAGGAGTTTGGAAGGTATTTGGACACTCTGGTCCATTTCCCTCACTCAATGAGTAATTCAGCGTCGGCGATAGAATACTGCCAGTCAGCTGGGAGTACGCCAGTGCGCTTGTAGTATTTGACTAAGCGTCTGATTTTAGACTCTGTAATCTGCATACCTCTCTTATTTGCAACATCTTTCTTGTTTGCATTGAGGTGATTCTGCAGGTTGATTGCAGTACGCATTAGTGCCACCAAATCATCTGGAAGATTAGGTGCAAGATCATTTTCTTTGAGAATCTGTGTAACTGTCTTGCCTGTTACTAATTTTACATCAGGTACTGCGTACTGGTCCCTAAGTGTGAGTCCGATACGTGCGGAAAGTACACCGTCTTTTCCCATTTTTACGATTAAGTCTTCAACTTCATTTTTACTGAGGGGGACCCACTCTGGATTCTCGCTGATCATTGGACGGCTTGATCCTGATTTTCCCCTTCTTCTGGCGTGCATACGTGCCATATTAATCCTCCGAATTATGAATCATTAAAGTTTGGTGGCGATAGAGATGATCCATTATAGATCAGATATTTAAGAGATTCGTATTAGCCGCTGTTTTGTTGTATATAAGCAACAGACTTTTATTCATCACCCAGTGCAGCTCTGGCCCAGGCAATCTGTTCCTCATATTCACATTTTGGAAATCCCAGATCAGGGGGCAGGGAAGAGAATTCTTTCCAGGCCATTTCCCCGTTACCTTCGTACTTCTCGACTCTTCCGGCAAACATAATGCATTCTTTATCTACTTGGCGTGAAACAAGCGGTATGAATATCAGTCCAGATTCTTCCTCAAATTCCCTGATTACGCCTTCCTCAAAGCTTTCTCCACTTTCCACCTTGCCGCCCGGCATTTCCCAGCCGCTGCGCTTTGGATTGTAGACCATGAGAAATTTTCCTTCTCTGAGTGCAATTCCATAGGTCGTTCTCAAATTGATTCCACCGCAATCATTGCATGATCCTTTTCAAAGGGGTCCAAAGTCTGTAATTCAACTACCTTTAAACCGGCAGCAGCCAGTTCATCGCATGCTGCCACATAGATCTTTCTGGGATCTTTGGAAACATCCTCTGACCGGGATTTGATGACCAGCATTCCGCACTTAGCAGAAAATGTCTTGAAATTTTTGATGAAAATAGCAGCCTGCCCTTTCTGAGCTATGTCTTGATAGACGATATCAGGCGATGATACAATAAACGAATATTCCTCCGGCCTTGTAGCGTCTGCCAGAATTGGAATCATATTTGTCCGGGATTCGCAGACCGTGACTAAATCCCTGAAAGATCTAGGTGAGAATTCTACACAAGAGACTGTTCCATTAATGACCACGTCTGCTATATGGCTGGATGTCGTGCCGGAGGCAGCGCCCAGGTAGAGAACTTTGGAGTCTTTATGAAACGGGAAAAAAGAGCCCCCCTTTAGGATGTAAGCAGACAGTTTACTGCGGTTCGGCACCCACTCACGATATTCAATATTCCCGTCTTCAACCAGCTTTTCGCCGTAGACTTTCCTGCCGGGTGTAGAATTAACTGTGTAGATCTTGTCTCCGTCTTCAAAGACTCCGCTGAATCTGCTCTCACATATCATCAGCAGGAGGATATGAAATGAGGATAAATAATCTCATACGCAGCTGTGCTTTCCTTCACCCATATCCAGACATCCGCTTGAGATTTCAAGGCGCTTGCCGTGGATAGGAAACTTAATCGGCATTTCAAGATACAGTGTTTCACCGTCAAAGGCCGCTCTTGAACCATCTACGTCTACTGAATGAGATAGTATGAAACATTGGGAATTGTCTCCGATTGATATGCAGAAACCAGCATCTGTAGCCTCCAGAGATATATCGCCAAGGTCCACTCCGGGCAGTTTTATCTGAATTTTATACCTTTCCCGCTCCTGGACGGTGTCGACCTCATATTCTTCCATCATAGCAGTTACGTTGTTCAATGATTGATATATCGCTTTCCCGCTGCATTTGATTATTTATGCCATGGATGCATTGCGCTTATTGATGCTTAAAGCACTAGAAGAGATCGCACATAGAGTCTGGAGAGCAGTTAAAGATCTCCCAGAAGAGTTCGATCGTGGAAAAACTCTTTACATGGGTGCGGACGGGTCTCCAACATCCGCAATTGATAAAACTGCAGAGGATGCCATACTGGAAGCTGTAGAAGATATGGGTTTGAAGGTTAATGTTCTGAGCGAAGAGGCCGGCTTTATCGACCGCGGATATTCAGAAACTTTAGTTGTGGATCCCGTAGACGGGACTCACAATGCTACTCTCGGACTTCCTTTTTATACAGTATCTCTGGCAGTAGGAAAAAATTCATTGCAAGGCATCACACAGGCTGTTGTTAAAAATTTAGTAACTGGTGATGTGTACACCGCAGAAAAAGGAGAAGGGTCTAAATTAAACAACAAACCAATTCACGTTAAAAAATTCAACACCCAGTTCCCATCTTTATTGTGCTATGTGGGACACTACGTGCCGCAGGACACTTTCGACAAGGTAGTTAAGTGTGCACCCATTAGATCGCTCGGGTGTGCATCGGTAGAGATGTGCATGGTTGCAAACGGATACTTCGATGCTCATTACTATAATACTAACCAATATTCGAAGAACATTCGTGTAGTAGATATTGCAGCAAGCGCTCTCATATTGAGAGAAGCTGGCGGAGAAATTGTAGATTTAGATGATGAAATATTAGATATGCCATTTGACCTCGACACGAGAAGCGGTTTCATAGCATACAACGATGAGAAAGTAAAGGAGATATTACTTTGAGATTAGGACTTACTGCTAATTCTGAAATTCCCGATGCTATCAGAGTAGGGCGCCGGGTTTACAACTTGCTGAAAGACGAAAATGTTGTACTTGAATCGGGTATTGCAAAACTGTTTGGAAAAGAAGGCAAACCAATAGAAGATATGGACATTGACGTCTTGATTACAGTCGGCGGAGACGGTACAATCCTTCGTTCTCTGCAGAGAACAGAAGCTCCTATTTTTGGAATAAACGCTGGTGTGCTTGGATTTCTTACTGAGATACCGGAAAACGAGATTGAATATGGACTGAAACGCCTCTTAGAAGGCAACTACATGATTGATGAACGTGCCAAGCTCAAAGCTGTAGTAAATGGAGAAAGAATGTATGACGCCATGAATGAAGCGGTGGTCCACACTGCAAATGTTGCTAAAATACGCCACTTCAATGTGTATGTGGATGATGTTCTGGCTATGGATGTCAGGGCTGACGGAATCATCGTCGCAACACCGACTGGATCCACCTGCTATGCAATGGCTGTCGGATGTCCTATAGTTGATCCGAGAGTAAATGCCATAACAATTGCACCCATGGCTCCATTCAAATTTGCTGCTAGGCCGATTATTGTACCGCTTGACAGCCATGTAAGAGTTGAAGTTTACAAACCAAAACCATGCGTGTGCGTGATTGATGGTCAGCAGGAAAAAGACATGGAAGGCGACGAGCTTACAATGTTTTCCAGATCGGAGTCGACGGCCAAGTTCGTATCGTTTGGAAGTACATTCTACGGTCGCATGCACGAAAAGATTATGTGTTTTCCATGAGCAAGAAACAAATCTGGGCGATAGATGTCGGGCTCATTAAAGCATTCAATGAATCCGCCAAGGCCTCTTCGCCCAACGAATTTGCTTCAGCGATGAGGGCAGAAGATGGCGTCCTGACAGAACTTGTATTCCTTCCAGGCAGCATCGGCAGCTTTACTTCCGCTACAGTCCCCCTCCATATGCTGCCGATCGATTTCAGCCTGGTAGGCACAGTGCATTCACATCCTGGATATTCTAACAGGCCTTCAAACGAAGACCTTCATCTTTTTGGCAGCTTTGGAAAGGTTCACATAATCACCTGCATGCCTTACGATATCACAAGCTGGAGATCATACGACAAAGACGGAAACGAAATAAAACTGGAAATCGTGGATCTGTAAATCACAGAATACGGCTTCCAGGTGCAATCCTTCCGGAAACGAGCGCTCCCGGTCCGATAATTGCATTTTCAAAGATAATTGACCCAGCGTTTATCATCGAGTTTATACCTGTGCTTACAGAATCACCAATGACCGCACCCATTTTGCGGCGCTGGGAATCTATGCATGAATCTTCAAAATGAAGTTTGATGTTTTTTCCGTCAAATCTGAGGTTTGCTATTTTCGTTCCAGACCCAAGATTGCAGTTTTCACCGATTATGCTGTCTCCGACATAGTTGTGGTGCGGAATATGAGTGTCTGACATGATTATTGAATTCTTTACTTCCACTGCTGCCCCTATTCTGACGTTGGAAGATAAACAGGTATACGGTCTCAGATAACAATTCGGACCGATATCGCAGCCAGATGAAACATATATTGGACCTTCGAGATATGAACCAGAACGCACCAGCGCGCCTTTTTCAATCACAACATTTCCTTTGATGACTGCGCCGGGCTCTACAGTGCCTTCGATGCGCGGAGTCATTGCAGACATTAAACGTTCATTGGCATCCAGCAGATCCTGCGGCGTCCCTATGTCTATCCACATTCCAGACAGCTTTACTATGTGCACCTCTTTTTCTTCAGCAGCCATCATGATTGAGTCAGTAATTTCATACTCTCCCCTGCAGGACAGATGCGTCTGATGAATATACTTAAAAATTTCTGGAGTGAAAACAAACAGTCCAGAATTGACAAAATTTGAAAGAGGCACGTCTGATTTTTCTTTTATACCCGTTAATATGTTGTTGCTCTCTGAAACGGAACCAAATGAAGAGGCATCTGAAACTTCTACGACACCCATCACCTCGCTTTTGGTGTCATTGTAGCACTCAATCAATTTTGATATATCTTCCTTTGAAGTCAGTACGTCTCCGTTGATGCAGATAAACGGTTCATTCATGCACCCTTCAGCACACAATACGGCGCTTGCCGTTCCTTTCAATTCTTTCTGCTCGAGATAAGATAGATTGGCACCGAAGTCTGAACCGTTACCATAGAAGTCTCTTATTTTCATGGACTTCCAGCCAGTCAAAATGCAGATGTCCCTGATCCCGTTTTCCATGAGTGCTTGGATTGTATGGGATAAAAAAGGCTTACCTCCAACAAAGAGAAGCGGTTTCGGCGTGTTTGAAGTGAGCGGCTTTAATCTTTTTCCGAGTCCAGCAGCTAAGATTAATGCTTTCAAGATATGCACCTCACTACAATATTGTCTGCAATTTTTTTAAGCCGCTGCATTTCATTTTCATCCCTTGATTCAGCTACAACCCTCAGTTTCGGCTCAGTACCAGACAGTCTGATGATGAACCAGCCGTCAGGAAACTCTGCTCTGTAACCATCGATAGTTATCAGCCTTTCGCAGTCCAGCGATTCCATTTCTGCCTTAAGTCTGCTGGAAACGCTGTTTCTTAGTGCTGCTTTAAAATATGAAGAACTTCGCGCCACTGGATATGCAGGCAGTTCCGCGAGATACTCAGAAAGATTTCTTTCTGAAGCAATCTGAGAAAGCAACGCTCCGGCAAATATGCCATCCGGGCAGTAGAATTCCTTAGGGAATATGTAGGTTCCAGATGGTTCTCCACCGAATTCAATACCGTCCTTTTTGAGAATTTCTGAGATGAAGACATCCCCGACTCTGCATCTGGTCACATTTTTTACAAGATCGTCTATTACCATTGACGCGTCGACTGGTACTGCAATGGACTTTACCCCAAGCCAGGATGCAAAAAGAATTACCAGCCTGTCGCCGCTGATAAAATTACCACGCTCGTCCAGAGCAACCATCCGATCCCCGTCGCCGTCATGTGCGATTCCCAGATCTGCATTTTTTCTAATAACTAAATTTCTCAGATCCTGAAGCTGGTCCTCTGTGGGCTCTGAAGATCTTCCGGGAAAATAACCATCCGGCTGCGCATTTATGGAAACAATATCACATCCCAGAGTCCTTAAGGCCAGCGGACTGACTACTGAGGTAGCTCCGCATCCGCAGTCCACTACGGCGGTAGCTGTTGACCCGCCTAGAGACTGGCATATGCTTTCAATATGATTATCCACGGCTCCCTCCCAGACATGAAATTTTCCCACTTTATTCCAAGATTTGGTTTTCCATTCAGAGGATATACCCTGTTCAACTTCATCCATCTGGAAAGTGTCAAAGGCTGAGCCGTCCGGATTCCATAACTTGACTCCGTTATATTCGGGAGGATTGTGGGAAGCGGTGATCATCACACCGCAGCTGAATTCTTCAGATGCTTTCGCCAGCGTTGGAGTTGGGATCATGCCAGCATCGTACGAATCCGCACCTGCTGATGTTTCTCCAGCAATTAGCGAGTGCAAAAACATAACACCACTGGTCCTCGGATCTCTTCCATGGACTACTTCTCCGTAAGCGCCTCCTACTGAATTTCCAATCTTAACTGCCAAATCAGGAGTAAAGCTAGACCCCACTACCCCCCTGATTCCCGACGATCCAAACAGCGACATGACTTAGAAAATAGTGGAATCAAGGGGGATTAATATTTTATGAGTGATCTGCCCGTAAACATAAAGAGATTATAGATTAATTTCAATACTATAATTATATATAGTTACGTAGATATACAACTTAAATATACTACATCTGGCTATTCAATATTTAGGAAACTTCTAAAGATATTGATGAGAATTTTGTAAACTTTAACGTAGCAAATGTGATGAAGATATTAATAATTTAAAGTCCCATGATACCTAAAATAGTTGGTGTTAAAACCTACTGGCTTAGCCAGATTTATCAGCAAATATTATATACTTTGCAACTATATTACCAACTGGCATACAGCCAGGAATGGAGGGATAAATTTGGTGATGGAGCAGATTAGTGTTTCAAAAGCTAAAGAGATTGCAAAAAAGAAGGGTCTCAAACCAGGCAGGGTTAAGGGAACCGATGGCATTCAGTTTACAAAGGGATCCAATGACCGCCTAGACATCATTCAGTGGGATGAATTCGAAAAAACCCTCAACGCAAGAGGATTGGCTATTTTCGAGAGCGGCGGATGGATGAAAATAATGAAGAAGGCCTAAATAGGCCACATCTTCATCTTTGTTAATTTTTTAGACTTTTAATGAAAATATTTTTGAATAAAACATATATCACCCGTTATGGATGTTTCTCCAGATCACCCGCGGTATAAATCTCTAGTAATCAGAGAAAAGATGTCTGAACTTTCTGACCAGGGAATCGTAGCAAGAACCGGTCTGATAGCACACGGCAGAGGAGAGGCTTTTGACTATTTGATTGGTGAAAAGACTACACTGGCAGCCAAAAATGCTGAAGAAACAATCGCGGCATATCTTCTGGAAGCAAAAAATCCAGTAATCACCATGAATGGCAACGCTTCAGCTCTGTGTGCCGAGGAACTGCTGAGACTGGCTTCTGATGTCGGCGCCAAAATAGAAGTGAATATATTTCACTGGAGCCTGGAGCGCTTGGAAAAACTAGTCTCATATCTTGAAACATTTGGGAAGTTTGAGATTTTAGGAAGAAACCAGGATGCAGTGCTGGAGAACATAGCCTCAGACAGAGCTAAGTGCTGCAAAGATGGAATATATTCTGCTGACGTTGTTTTAATTCCCTTAGAAGACGGAGACCGCGCAAAGGCGCTGAAGATTGCAGGGAAAATCGTCCTTGCAATAGATCTCAACCCGCTTTCCCGTACCGCCACAGAATCTGATGTAGCAGCAGTTGATGAAATAACCCGGGCGGTGCCTAACATAAGGCAGGCAGTTAAGGATTTAAAAAATGATCAGAAAAGAAGAAAAGAATTGATTTCTGCATTCTCCAATAAATCCAATTTAAATGAATCAATTGACTGCATAAAAGACAATTTATCAAAACAGCAGAACTGACCATCAGAATCTATTTAAACCATCTTACCCAATTCAAACTAGGATTCAATGAATGAACTGTTAGAAAGGGGAGTCAGAAGACTAGAGTGGGCAAAGGATCATATGCCTGTTCTGGCCGACATCAGAAAACGCATGGTAGATGAGCAGGCCCTCAAAGGGTTGAAAATCGGCATGGCTCTCCATGTCGAAGCTAAAACAGGAATGCTGGCATTGACGCTTGCAGAAGCAGGGGCTGAAATCAGACTTGCTAGTTGCAATCCGCTTTCCACTGATGATTCCGTATCCGTTGCTCTCAGAGATCATTTCAACTTAGAAACTTATGCTAAAAAAGGAGAGAACAATGATGAGTACTACAAAAACCTCAATACTGTTCTAGACCTGAAGCCTGATTTTGTTATTGATGACGGAGCAGACTTGATAACAATGCTCCATACCTCCAGAAGAGACGTTCTGGGAAATGTCAAAGGCGGAAATGAAGAAACCACTACTGGAGTAGTGCGCCTCAGATCAATGGCTAAAGCAGGAAAATTGGAATTTCCTGTAATTTCTGTCAATGACGCCCACATGAAATTTATGTTCGACAACCGTTACGGAACTGGACAGTCTACTTTCGACGGTTTCATGAATGCCACCAACCTGCTGGTTGCCGGAAAGAACTTCGTAGTTGCTGGATACGGATGGTGCGGCAGGGGCATTGCAATGCGCGCTAAAGGACTGGGAGCTAATGTCACAGTCACAGAAATTGATCCTACACGGGCCATAGAAGCAAGAATGGATGGATTTGAAGTAAAACCGATGATTGAAGCTGTCAAAACTGCAGATATTGTGATCACTGCCACAGGAAACAAGGATATTATCCGCGAAGAACACTTCAAAGCTATGAAAGACGGCTGCGTAATGGGAAATTCAGGCCATTTTGATAACGAAATAAGAAAGGATGTGCTGTCAAAAGTGGCAAGCCCGCCTGTTAAAGTTAGGGAGTTCGTTGATCAGTATAACTTCTCAGACGGAAAGAAAGTCTATCTGATAGCAGACGGCCGCCTGATGAATCTGTCTGCAGGACAGGGTCATCCGGTTGAGATTATGGATATGAGTTTTTCAATTCAGGCGCTGTCCATTGAGCATCTTGTCAAAAACTATGCATCCATGAGTGCCGGAGTTCATAATGTACCGACTGATATAGACAGATCAGTTGCAGAGATTAAACTCAGAACCATGGGAATCCAGATAGACAGTCTTACAGATGAGCAGAAAACATATCTTGAAGGCTGGCAGGAGGGCACATGAGCCCTTTCCTGTGCGTCTATGGACATATATGCCTTGACCAGATTGTTTCACTTGAAAGACTTCCCGAACCTAACACTTCAATAAATATAACTGAAATCAAAAGATATTTCGGCGGAACCGGATCGAATCTGGCTACAATATCTTCCTCTCTGGGAGTACCGACTGCACTCTGTGCGTATGTCGGACCAGATTTTCCTGAGGAATTCAGATCATTTCTGGAATCAAAAAAAGTAGATATGAGCGACGTAGAGGTAATGGAGGACTATGAGAGCCCTACGGTTATGGTAGTTTCTGACAAGAAACAGAACCAGATCGCATATGTATATCAGGGCCCTATGGGAGATATGGAAAAATTTCCGGTGAAATTAAATTCTGCAAGAAATTCAGAAATCGTACATTTCGGGACCGGGAGTCCAGTATATTATCTCAAAGCAATGCACGCCTTAGATGGCAGTAAAAAAACCGCCTTGGATCCGGCGCAGGAAATTCATCACATCTGGAATGCAGAGAAGTTCCAAGAAGCGCTGCCGTATGCCGACATTTTTTTCTGTAATGAGAATGAATTAAAAACCGCGCTCAGATACTGCGGACTCAAATATACTGAAGATCTGCTGGATTTTGTAGGCATGGTTGTTAACACCAGAGGTTCTGAAGGTACGGTTATCTGCACAAAGAAAGAAACTATCCGTGTGCCTGTGATAAAAACCAAAGTTACCGACCCTACCGGAGCAGGAGATGCATTCAGAGGTGGATTCTACGCAGGAATTTATAGAAAAAAAAGCATCGAAGAATCTGCCGCCTGCGGAAACGCTGCCGCGTCATACATTCTGCAGTCCAACGGCGCAGTATCTAACATACCCTCATGGGAAGCAGTGGAGAAAAAGTCAATAGAAATCCTAAATTCAGTGAAAAAGTAAAGAATATTGGGAATATTAGATATATCCAAAAGTATAGAGCATTAAAAACTTTAAGTATGGTACATACAGTATAGGGAATCGAAGGGTGAAAAGTTGGCAGTGGGATTTGTACTGATTAGCACGGCTCCATCTAAGGAACACGAAGTGTATGATGAACTCCTGAAGGTAGAGGAAGCTACAGAGCTTTATCCGCTATTCGGAGAATATGACCTACTGACAAAGATTGAAGCTCCGGATTTCAACCTCCTAGGACAAGTTGTGGTTGATAGAATAAGGCCTATTCCGGGAGTGATCGATACTAAGACTCTTACATGTATCAACTTCTGAAATTGTGGTGACAATAATGGACGCGATTGGATTTCTCACTGTAATGCTTTTGACGCTGGGATTCTTCCTTATCCTAGCAGGTATATTCACAGCCTACTTTGGAAGCGGCAAAAGCAGGATTATTGGAATTGTATTGTTAGTTGTTGGTATACTCATCGGTTTAATCTGGGGAGGCATGGATTATCTCTATCCAGACATCTTGAATATCAACATGGTGGACATCATTTGGGTAGCATTCATAAACATCATTGCTGCGGTTATTGGTGCCCTGATTGCCATAGGAGTATTCCTTCTAGCAATTATGAAATCTTAAGGGATTTTAAACCACTTCCCACAATCTTTTTAATTTGCAAGGGGTTGTGCTCATCATGCCCCGCGTTCTTATTATATTAGGAAGCAAGAGCGACTTACCGGTTGCAGAAAAAGCAACTAAGATTTTGAAATCGTTTGATATTGACTTTGATGTAGCAGTAGCATCAGCACACCGTACGCCGGAACGCGTTGCAGATTTGGCCAAAAACAGCGGTGCCGAAGTATTCATAGCAATTGCCGGATTGTCAGCTGCACTGCCCGGTGTTGTGGCGGCGGCAACGCTGAAGCCTGTTATCGGCGTACCTGTCAGCGGAAAACTAAATCTAGATTCTATATTGTCCATTGTTCAGATGCCCGGTGGAATACCTGTAGCCTGTGTAGGACTTGACAGGGGAGACAACGCTGCTCTTCTGGCCGCTGAAATCTTAGCCGTTAAAGATGAGAAGATTCAGGCTAAACTTGCAGAACACCGCAGTAAGATGGCAGAAGATGTGGCAAAAGATTCTGAAGAGGTATCAAAAAATGTTCAATGCTGATGCGTTTATAAACGAAACCATTGAAAATCTGAAGCAGGAAATTCAAGGAAATGCCATCATTGCCTGCTCCGGCGGTGTGGATAGTACAGTAGCTGCAGTTCTTGTATCCCGTGCTATCGGAGACCGCCTGCTCACAATATATGTTAACACTGGATTCATGCGCAAGGGGGAAGACGAAGAGGTCCGGAAAATGCTCACAGACCTCGATGTCAATTTCCAGATCATCGATGCAAGCGAAGAGTTCTATACAGCTCTGAAAGGAGTATCAGACCCGGAAATGAAAAGAAAAATAATCGGTGAAAAATTTATCAGGATTTTTGAGAGGAACGCCAAGGAATTTAATGCAGAGTATCTGGTCCAAGGTACAATCGCTCCAGACTGGATAGAAAGCGGGGACGGTGTAAGAGATACAATCAAAAGTCATCACAATGTAGGCGGACTGCCGAAAGACATGAACTTGAAAATCATAGAACCGATGTACGATTTATACAAAGATGAAGTCCGCGAAGTCGCCAGAGCACTGAATATAAAAGTGTCTGAAAGGCAGCCTTTCCCGGGACCGGCGCTGGCAATCAGAGTTATCGGCGAAGCAAACCGTGAAGATGTGGCTATTGTTAGAGACGCCTGCGCTATCGTTGAAGAAGAGCTAGAAAAAGCATCTGCAGAAGGCAAAATGGTCAGACCCTGGCAGTATTTTGCTGTGCTCCTTCCCTGCCAGTCTGTAGGGGTTCAGGGAGACAACAGAGCATATGGAAAAACCATTGCCATCCGTGCAGTTGAATCAATTGACGGAATGAGCGCTGCCTACTCCAGAATACCATATGAAATCTTAGACAAAATTTCAATGCGCATTACCCGAGAGATGAAACAAAACATCAACCGTGTAGTTTACGACATTACAAATAAACCTCCAGCAACTATCGAATGGGAATGAATGAGGGTTAAACATGAAGCAGGACATGATTCTGATCTTAGATCTAGGAAATGAAAATAATCCGATGACTGCAAGAGAAATCCGCGCACTCGGAGTTTACAGTGAAATTCATCCACATGACATTACTGAGCAGCAACTCGCAGCACTGCCAAATGTCAAAGGCATCGTACTGAACGGCGGACCGAACGGAGTTGTCGATGGTACAGAAATCAAAGCTTCAGAGGCAGTCCTCAAAAGTAACCTTCCTCTTCTCAAAATAGACTATGAAGGAAATGACCCGTGGCCAGCTGATGAATCTGAATACCGTCGGATGCTTTCTGATTTTATATTCAATCAATGCAAAGCCACAGCAAATTGGAACATGGAGAATTTCATTTCAGACCAGGTTGAGCTTATTAAGCAGCAAGTGGGCGATAAAAAAGTTCTGCTGGCCTTGTCCGGGGGAGTTGATTCGTCAGTCGTTGCTGCTCTGCTGATAAAGGCAATCGGAAATCAACTGACCTGCATACATGTCAATCATGGACTGCTAAGAAAAGGCGAGGCGGAGCAGGTTGTTGAAGTCTTCCAGAAACAGATGAAATCCAATCTGATATACATCGATGCATCTGAAAGATTCCTGAGCAAACTCGAAGGAGTATCAGACCCGGAAATGAAAAGAAAAATAATCGGTGCAGAGTTTATCAGAGTTTTCGAAGAAGAAGCCAGAAAACTTAACGGAATTGAGTTTCTAGCACAGGGAACAATTTATCCAGATATTATTGAAAGCGGCACCAAGACTTCAAAGGCTGTCAAAGCACATCATAATGTGGGCGGACTGCCTGAAGATCTTAAATTTGAATTGGTAGAACCGCTGAAAATGCTGTTCAAAGATGAGGTCCGCGCCTGCGGGGTAGAACTGGGCCTCCCTGACAGTATGGTATACCGCCAGCCGTTTCCCGGTCCGGGTCTGGGAGTCCGCTGCCTTGGTGCAATAACTAAAGACCGTCTGGAAGCAGTGAGGGAATCTGATGCTATTCTGAGAGAAGAGTTTGCAAAAGCAGGTCTGGAAGGAAAGGTCTGGCAGTACTTTACTGTTGTACCAAATTTTAAGTCTGTAGGTGTACGCAACAATGCCCGCAGCTTTGAATATCCCGTGATAATCCGCGCTGTCAATACCGTGGATGCCATGACAGCAACTGTAGAACCTTTGGAATTTGCATTGCTACAGAAAATCACTGCCAGAATTGTAAACGAAGTTCCAGGAGTTAATAGAGTATTATACGATCTGACCCCTAAGCCAGTTGCAACGATTGAATGGGAATGAAACTAAGCCTGCAGTTTATTCTGCAGGTCATTTTCTTCTCCATTCTCTATTTTATTTCAAATGTGTTTTATTTAAAACTCATGAATTGCAGCATTGAAGCTATTCGGATCATGTTAAATATACAAAAATAATTAGGATTTTTATGCGTGTCTACGTAGTGGACAATGGTGGTCAGTGGACCCACCGCGAATGGCGTGTATTAAAGTATCTGGGTGTAGAGACTAAGATCGTTCCAAACAACACTCCATCCAAGGATCTGGACGTAGACGCTTTAGTATTATCAGGCGGATCGCCGCATGTTTCTGTGGAATCAGACAAGATGGGATTGAATTCAGAATACATTGATTCTTTGAATATTCCAATATTGGGAATATGTGCAGGATTTCAGTTCATGTGCAGCCATTTAGGTGCTGAGCTACGCCCGGCAGAAATTCCTGAGTTTGGACAAGCCACATTAATAATTGATGAAGATAACGAACTGCTTTCCAATCTTCCCAGATCGTTTACAGTGTGGGAAAGCCACAATGACGAAGTGACGAATATTCCTGAAGAAATAAGTGTGCTTGCCCATACTGAAAACTGCGCGATAG
This sequence comes from uncultured Methanomassiliicoccus sp., assembly GCA_905202485.1. Lineage (GTDB taxonomy): Archaea > Thermoplasmatota > Thermoplasmata > Methanomassiliicoccales > Methanomassiliicoccaceae > Methanomassiliicoccus_A. The sequence goes on along the minus strand of CAJKRY010000004.1, from coordinate 65,683 downwards.
AAGCAATTAAAGTCAAAGATAAACCGCTGTATGGAGTTCAGTTCCACCCAGAAGTTGAGAATACAGAGCACGGCGTAGATATTTTCAAAAACTTCCTTTCAATAGTTGAAGCATGGAAAAAGTAAGCACTTGACTCTGATTATCATCATATTTTCTAAACAATATTTATTTCATAATTAATTTAAATTATGACATTTCATTCCATCCAGTTAGTTAATAGGAGGTATAATCCATCTAATAATAAGCAAGGAAATAGTTTTATATTGATATTGCAGGTAAAAGCTCGGATTATGCATCCAACAAGGTGAAATCAATGAAAGCCGCGTTACTAAGAGCTCAAGATGAACTTCAGATATGCGAAGTTTCAAAACCACAGTGTCCAGACGGCGGTATCTTAGTAAAGATGGATGCATGTGCAATATGCCCGACTGATGTAAAAATGCTCAGAAGAGGTCAGAGGGATCTTATTTATCCAAGAATATTAGGCCATGAAGTGGCAGGTACGGTTGCAGAGGATAAGAGCGGCAAATATTCTGCCGGAGACCGCGTTCAGATATGGCCTGGTGTAGCCTGCGGAGAATGTGTTGCGTGCTCAAAAGGCATGGACAACATGTGCAAAAATCAAGGAATAATTGGATTTAATTTCGACGGCGGTTTTGCAGAATATTTAGCAGTGCCCAGTGGAAATGTAACTAGAAATGGAGTTAATCTTATTCCAGATAATGTTTCATTTGAAGAGGCATCACTGACAGAACCTTTAGCGTGTTGCATACATGCACAAGAACGCTGTTCGCTGGAAGCTGGAGAAAATGTTCTGATATTCGGTGCAGGCACAATGGGACAGTTATGCTCTGAATCTTCGATAGGAAGAGGATGCCAGGCAATAGTTGTAGAACCTTCACCTGAAAGAAAGAACATTAATGCAACTGCAGTCCTTGATCCAGATGAAAACCTCTACGATAATGTCATGGAGCTCACATCAAGAAGAGGAGCAGACGTGATACTGCTGACTACCCCTAAGGCTGATATAAACTCTAATCTTCTGAGTTTAGCTGCGCAGGGCGGCAGAATTTGTATTTTTTCTGGATTAAATTCTAAAGATCCTGAAAGAACATTAGATATGAATATGATTCATTACCGTGAGCTGTCGATAGTCGGAGCTTATGGATGCACAAGCAGCAGTGATACACACGCGCTTGAAATGATTTCTTCAGAATTAATTAATGTAAAGAAATTTATTCAAAAAAGAGTAAGTCTGGATGATTTATATAGTGGGATTGATGCCGTTGAGAATAGCAGAGTTTTGAAATGTGTAGTTAATGAGTTTTGAGGTGCTGTTATGGAAGATAAGCTGAGAAAATTCGGTAAAAATATTGATTTAATAATTAATAAAAATAATTTAAGCAGAGAAGAGTCTAAAGAGATGTTTAGACAGATTCTCATGAACGAACAGCCTGATCTTCAGCAGGGTGCTTTCTTAGCTGCTATAACTGCCAAAGGAGCTACGCCTCAGGAAATTGCAGGAGGCTGGGAAGTTATCTTTGACTTAGATACTGTGAAAATTTCTCCAAAGATAAGTGCACCAATAGTAGAAAACTGCGGAACCGGAATGGACAGTTTTAAAACGTTTAACATTTCAACAGCAGCATCAATAATTGCCGCCGCTGACGGAGTTCCCATGGCAAAGCATGGGGCTCGAGCTATCACCTCAAAATGTGGAACAGTAGACTTGCTTGAGTCCATAGGCATTGATGTCGAGTGTGATGCCAGCATTGTGAAGAAATCAATAGAGAATGCAAACATCGGAATCTTCAACGGTATGTCGTCCAAAATTCATCCTTGCGCTCTTGGAAGAATCTTAAGCCAGCTTCGTTTTGGAACGATATTGAATATCGCAGCATCGTTAGCCAATCCGGCGTCTCCTACAATAGGTGCCAGAGGCGTCTACGATGAAAGCATGATCCTACCGACACTGGAAACAATGAAAGAAATCGGATTTAAAAAAGCAATGGTATTTCATGGAAAAAGCAGTGATGGCAGATACGGAATGGATGAGATTTCAACATCTGGACTTACATTCATTGCTGAAATGAAACCTGACGGATCAATCACTGAATACACATTTGATCCAAAAACTCTGAACATTAAATGCGATGATGAAAGGGACATTCTTGCAACTGAGAGATCCAATGAATCTGTAAGATTTTTAAGACTAATGGAAGGAAAAGAAAGCAGCAACAGGGAAGATATTGTGTGCTTGAATGCAGCCGCCATATTGTACATCAGTGATCATGTAGCAGATATTGAGTCAGGATATGAACGTGCAAAATCAATCGTGTCTTCAGGAAGAGCAATGTCCAAAGTTAAAGAATGGGTTTCAGTGCAGAACTCTGAGCCTGATCTGGGATTGGCAAAATTAGATGCGCTTATGTGCTTCTGTTAAAAAAAAGAATTTATGTAAGTAGTCAGAAAGCATACTTACGCACTTCATCTTCGCCTAGTTCCCACCAGGCGTTTCTTCCCACGTGATCATCCTGCTCTTCATCAGAAGATATGATGGTCGTGTGCACCTGAGATTCGCCGTCGTACTCAACAACAGGAATCTTTGAACTCTTTTCTAACTTAATTATAAAGTCTCTGAAAAATTCCAGATCCGGAAGTTCTACATCAGACGGAAATTTGACATAAAAAACATGAACTTCTCTGATTGTATCAAAATAATAACGGATGTTTGCTTTAGATAATAATTCCCTGAATTTAGGAGCGTCTTTTTTTCTAGAAGAAAGTTCGGACATTTTATCGATCCAAACATCTCCAGCAGCGATAATAGGAGTTTCAACACCCAAGACTTTCCACATATTCAGTAGAAGTGAGTAGACGTAAATAAAACCCTCTGATTAATCCAGACCGGCTCCAACCAGTTTGGCGTAATCAAAGTCGTCTTCCAGCAGCAATTCTTTTACTCTAGAAATATCCGTGCGGTTCAGGATCAATCCGTTAAATACGCCGGCACATTCAACATTTCCAATGCACACCGCACCGACAATCACATTGTCCTGCAGAACAATTTTTCGGTATGTTCTTTTTTCTTCATCTTTGCAGATTAAGACTTCTAAACCGTCTTCGTCCCTGCTGCGACATAGACCCATACTGATTGCAGCAACACCGAAGAACTCTGCAGAATTCATGCCTATGCCTCCCTGGTAGGCTATGTGTGAGCCGGCCATATTCATGCCTGCAATTCGGCCCTGTTCCAAAGCATTGGGCCAGATCGCATGGACTACTTTTCCTCCGCGTATCAGATCTAAAGCTTCAGCGGCATCTCCTGCAGCATAAATATCATCGTCGGAAGTTTTCATATATTCATCGACCAAAATACCGTAATCAACATCAATTCCGCAGGTTTTTGCCAAGATCGTATTCGGACGGACTCCTTTTGCCAGAATTACTAAATTAGCAGGAACTATCTCATCGCCTTCAAATTCAACTCCAGTAACATGATCGTCGCCGAGAATCTCTTTGACGGGACTGTCTGTCAGAACATGTATGCCGTTAGATTCTACTGCATCTCTGATGAGTTTTGCACCATAGCGGTCCATAGTCTGAGACAGCAGCTGAGAAGAGGCTATGGCAATTGTAACATCCATGCCCCGTTCATTCAAGGCATCTGCAGCTTTCATACCTACAAGTCCGCCGCCAAGAATCACAGCTTTTCCACCTTCGATTACATCATTCAGAATAGCTTCCGAATCAGCGATTGTGCGAAGAAAATAAACGCCATCTAATGAACTTCCAGGAACGTCATAGGGTGCAGGCGCAGCGCCTGTCGCCAACAGAAGCTTTTTGTACTGAATTTCCTCGCCGTTATCCAGCCTGACAGTCTTTGAAGACCTGTTTATCTTCTTAGCCCTGCGTCCCAGATAAGGAGTTACATTCCATTCATCATAGAAATTCTCCTTTCTGAAGTACATTTTCTTTTCATCGATGTGTCCTGAGATGTAATGAGTAATCATGCATCTAGAATATGCATGAATGTCTTCGTAAGACAATATCGCAATGGAACCGGTCGCATCCACTTTCCGGATGCCTTCAACACAGCCAATGCCGGCTGCACTGTTTCCGATTATGATGTAATCGTAAGAGTTTATCATTCAGATTCCTCTATCTTCATGGCATCGAATTTACATACAGCTACACAGGCGGGAACTTCTTCATTGAGGCAGGTGTCGCATTTTACAGCCACCTTTCTCTGCACATCTCTGAATACAGCTCCATATGGACAGGTCATAACACACATCCAACAGCCGACACACCTCTCATCTTCGTGAATTACTACGCCGTCTTTAGTTTTGATAAGCGCACCAGACATGCAGGCTTCAGCACATTTCGGAAACTCGCATTGATGACAGCGCATTGGATAGGGACTTCCTTTCTTTCCATTTTCTGATTTAGTGAATAAGACTTTCACGCGTGAGATCGGCTTTGAATCTCCTGTTGTTGCACTATGTGCATTAGAGCAGGCCTTTTCACACTGCCTGCATCCTTTACATTTCGCTAGGTCAACAAGTATTTGTCTCATCCGAAGTCCCTCGTATTAGGGTGTTCACAAAGTACCGCATATTTAAATTTGATTTAGATTTGAGTAGTCATTTTAATGTTTGTTAGATCAAATGTTATTCGTATTACGAATTTCGTATAATTTGAGGGTTGAATACAGCATAAACTGAAAGATCAGATGCGACATATGTACACATTGTCAATCAGCTAAGTTGGTATGAAACATAAGGATCGGGATAATGCTTTAAGTACATGCCACGGTGTTAGCAGGAAGCATGGCGACTGCACGCCTCGTACCACATTCACATTGTAAGCTATGCGAAGAGCCGATCACTGAAGGCGAAGAATACTGCTCTGAGAAGTGTAAGACTGAATATGAAACTAAAGCAAAGAAATCAAACACCAAAGAATACGTATTTCTTATTGCAGCTGCAATAGTCGTAGTTGCAATCGGAGTAATATTCTATTTCTAAAATTCACAGTAGGATTTAAAAAAATAAAAAAGAGAGGATTACTCCTCTGGTTTTCTTTGCCATGAAGAAAGATAGTCTTGAGAAGCCTGGACATTTTTTAATCTTCTGGCATTCCTCTTTTTATAGATTTTTGCGATAGGCGCCGGTGCCCACCAATTCCACTTGCCTAAGAGAGACATAATAGCTGGAACCAGATAGATACGGACGAACATAGCATCGAGGAGAATTGCAAACATCAAAGCGAATCCAAATTCTTTGAGAAGGTATCCACTGGACAGCATCATGCTTCCGAAAGCTGCTGCCATGATGAAACCGCATGCTGTGATGATTCCTCCAGTCTTTTCGACTGAGTACACAATCGCCTCATCATTCGGTTTTCCTTTCGCAATTTCTTCACGTATCCTCGTGGTAAGCAGAATATCATAATCCATTCCTAGTCCTAAACAGACCACAAGAAGAACCATCGGCACAATCCATAATATGTCCTGTCCTAAGCCGTACTGGAATAACAGCACCATTACTGCCAGGGTCCAAGAGATACTGAGCAGAATTGTAATGATAGACCTAAGCGGGCTGATAATAGCTCCCAGAACGAACAGAAGCACAAGATAAATGGCGATTACGACCACAATCTCGACAGTGTTCATATCGTTTTGAACGAGCTGTGAAATGTCATACATCAGAGCTGTAGAGCCGCCGACGTAGATTGCATTCATAGAGGTCCATCCCTGTTCTTCAGGATCGATATCCCTCATATCGTTGAGGGCATTCATTGAAGTTTCATCATATGGATCGTTTTGGAACACTACTGTAAGTAATATTGAAGTACGATCTTCATTCAAAATAGACCCTATCGTTCCATTTTCCAGCTGCTGTTGGACATCAGTTACCGAAGCAACACCATCCATTCCAGCAAGCATATTTTCTAATTCGATTACGTCTTCAAGAGCAGTAGTTGGAAGCCCATCTGAAGATATTATTTCACCATCGAATGATGCTGCTATCTGAGTAGGCTGGATTACACCTGCGCCGAAGCCTTCTCCTAATACAGCAAGGCCTTCGGTGCTTTCTGTGTCAGCCATGGCACCTACGAAGTCATAACTCTGATCCATTTCAGCTACCAGATAAATTGCAGGTACTGAAATCAGAACCATGGCGACTACCATGACTTTTGCATGTTTAATGGCAAACTTTGCACTGCGTGTGAAGTATCCAACCTTGTCTTTTTTCTTCATAGACTTCTTTTTGAAAGTTTCAGGGTCGGAGGGCTTGCTGAATTTAGCTGGCCAGAAGAGTTTGTCTCCTAACAGCATGAGTAAAGAAGGAATTAATGTTAAAGCGACAAGTAAGGCAATTAGTACACCGAGTGCTAAGGCAATACCCATTGATTGAAGCATTGAGAAATTTGCAATTGCCAGAGCACCAAACCCGATGACCACAGTTGCACCGGAAGTAGCAATGGATTCTCCAGCCCACATGACTGATTCCTTTACACTGCTCTCCTTATCCCTTCCAGCTTTGCGTTCTTCTCTATAACGCGACAGAATAAATATACAATAGTCACACCCTGCTCCCATCATTCCTGTAAGCATGAGAGTTTCTACCGAGTAGTGAATCTGCATTACAAAGCTTAGTAAGTACACTAACGAGAAAGAGATACCTAATGCAATACCGACTGAGAGTGGCGGCATTACAGCGCCTAAGAGAGAGCGGAAGAAAAGACCAATGAGGACTAAAACCAGAACAATTGTAACTGGCTCGATAATTCTCAGATCGCTCATTGTACTTTCTTCAAGGTCTGATCCCAGTGGATCTGAACCGGTAATCCAATGCTGTATGGATGTTCCTTCAGCAGCACCGTTGATGATTTCCCTGAGCTCAGAAAGTTGTTCGTCTGATGCTGAACCTTTCTCTCCGTAAGAGAGAGTCATCATAGTAATTTTTCCATTCTCAGAGACAAGGAGTGCTAGTGAGTCTCCAAGTACAGGGAATAGAGCTTCGATGTTGCTTATTCCGCCCATTTCTTCTGTCAGAGCTTTGTTAAGTGCAAGCACTGCAGACTGGCTTGGAGAAACTCCCAGCTGTCCAGCCTGTTTAATTACGGCGGTTAGCTGCATCCGCTGCTGCGGTGTTAAGTCAGAAGGTAATGCACCATTTTCGATTAATTTATTAAGTACTGCCTCTGCAATTTGATCTTCAGTCAAAATTGGATACTGAGCCTGAGTTTGTTGATATGCCCCGTTCATTATGATTAAAATTTCTTGAAGAGGCGTATAAACTGAAGTTACAATTACATCAGACCCGTATTTTTCATACAGCTGACTTTGTATCGAGTAGATCAAATTCAAAGATTCTGTATCGGTAATGCTTTCGGGAGATTCCAGGACAACAATCGTACCTGGGACCGCCTCAGCATTTCCAAAATTCTCACTTATGAAATCCTGGGCAGACATTGATTCAACATCTGGAGGAGCCATTTGAGTCTCGTCATACACTAAGACCTGACTCAACTTAGGAACAAATGGCACTGCAATGATTAATGCAACAATCCAGATTGCAATGATCCACTTATAACGTTTAGTTATGAGACTAGCTAGCTTTTCTATCATCTAATTTCCTCCGAACACGGGCTGCGCGTGTCATTCATATGCGGTGAACTGAGGTGCACCAGCATCAGCGTAAATCAAAGCATCTCCTCAAAATCTTCCAATGAAGGTTTTATCACACATACTCTGTCCAAAGGACGTATGCTGATGGAGAGATTAGATGATTCCCAAAAGTAATGTATAGTATTTATACTCAATTTTTTAGAATAATGAAATCTAATAATTTCGAATAGCATCCAGAATCTTGACTAAATCTACAGTCTCGGTAACGTCATGAACTCTTACAATATCCGCGCAGCCGTATACTGCCGCCACTACAGCTAAGCTTCCTCCAAGACGTTCAGAAGGCGGCTTTTTAGTCAGTTCCCCGATGAAGTTTTTACGTGAAGCTCCGATCAGCATCGGCAAACCTAATGATTTTAGTTCGCTGCATCTTCTGACAATCTCAAGATTGTGGTTTGAAAGTTTTCCGAATCCGATCCCTGGATCAAAAATCAGCTGGTTTCTCTTTACTCCCAGATCCTCTGCGGCGGCAATCCTCTGTTCAGCCCAGGCAAGTATGTCGGAGATTACGTCTGAGTAGGTGTCAGCTTGAACATTTTTCTGCATGACATCAGGATTCCATAAAGAATGCATCAGCACAGCCTTTGCACCGGAGGAAGATATCAGCTTCAACATCTCATCGCTGAATCCGCTGACATCGTTGATTATAGAGGCTCCGGCATCCAGCGCCGCTTCTGCAACTTCAGCCTTTCTGGTATCAACTGAAATAGGAACATCGTAGGAGTCGGCAATCCATTTTAAAGTTGGAATCACTCTTTTCAGCTCTTCATCTGCTGGAACAGCTAATGAGCCCGGACGTGTAGATTCTCCGCCGATGTCGATGATGTCTGCACCTTCATTAAGCATGCGCTCTGCACGAAGCCGAGCAGTCTCAAAATCAATATATCTGCCTCCGTCTGAAAATGAGTCAGGAGTTACATTTAGAATTCCCATTACAAGAGGCTTCTTTGAAGATGAGTTTGAAAATATTCTGTTTCCCAAGACGTGTATCTCCAGTTGTGAGTTGATCAGTGCATTCTCTCAAATGCACTGATGATTGGGAGCTCACAGAAGTGATTCTACAAGCTCTACAAGATCTACGATTTCGATATCTGCTTTGCTCTGATCCTTTCCCACTTTCAGATTATTCACACAGAAGGGGCAGGATGTGACCAGGATATCAGCAAAACTGGCTTCTTCAACACGGTCTGCTGCAATCTGCGAAGATAAATCTGGATAAGCCGATCTTACACCGCCTCCGCCTCCGCAGCAACGGGAAGTCGCAGAGTTTCTGGACATTTCTTTGAAGTCTACACCAGGAATCTTTGAAATCACATTTCTGGGTGATTTGTAAACGCCTGCATGACGTCCCAGGTGGCATGGATCGTGATATGTTACTTTCTTGTCCAATGAAGAAAGCTTGAGATCCTTGGTGTCCAGATACTCCGAGATGTGAAGAACTTTGAAAGGAACTTCTACGTATTTGGGATATTCTTCTTTGAACATGCGGTAACAGCCGGCGCATGAGAATACAACTGTTTCAACTCCCTGTGCTCTGATGGCATCAATGTTCTTTTTCATCTGCGCCTTGACATCTTCTTCGTTCCAGCCTACACGCTGCATCACACTTCCGCAGCAAACTTCATTCACCAGTGTGAAGTCTTCACCGAGTTTTGAAAGAATGGAAATTGTAGCTTTTGCAGTAGAAGTATTTCTGTATGCTGAAGTGCATCCGACAAAATATCCCAGCTTAGCATTCCTAGGAACCTGTCCCAGAGTCTCCGGGACTGATTTTTCTTCACCAAACGGATTTCCAAACTTCAATATGTTGTCGATGACTTTCTTGTGCTGAGGCAGAATGTTTCCTGCAGCGACTAAGTCCCTGCGGGCGCTCTCCACTACATCTACAACTCTCACTTTAGAAGGACAGCGCCTTTCACAGTCTTTGCAGGTTGTGCACTGATAGAGAGCTTCGATGACTGATCTATCGGCAGGAATTTCGTTCTGCATCAAACCATATGAGAGGATCATTCTTCCCCTTGCCACTCCTCTGTCCCAGCCAGTGTTTTCAAATGCCGGACATACGCTCTTGCAAAATCCGCACATTGTACACGTCATCATCTCAGTTTTCAGGTCTTTTAAGTTAGTACATTCGATGTAATCAGCCATAGTCATTCCACCCTCGGAACAGTAATGCTTCCGTCCATGCTGACAAGGATTTTAGCATCATTCTTCAAACTTAAAGCAGTGTCAATTGCATCCTGAATCTTGTAGAAGGGTCTAATGTTTGCTTTCTTCAAAAGCTCGTGGTCAAGTTCGGTGACGGCCCACATATTAGCCCACACAGCAATTTCTGCCATCTTTGCTGCTTTATGGTATCCTAATTTATACTCTTTCGCCAGATTTTCAAGCACTTCCTTAGGGTCGCTTGAAAGTGAAAGCTGCTGCAGGAATGTCGGGTGTCCCACTCCTTCCCTGCATTTTGAAACCATTATTATAATGCCATCGTCTTTGAGTGCCCATTTTCCATTATCCAGAGCTTTTTGAGACTGATACAGGTCCACATCCATTGGATAAGGGGCGACGGAAACAACGATGTCGGCTTTTTCTTTTATTTTAACGGAAAATACTTCATTCGCATGCGCCACCGCCGCGGCGAATGATTTGTGAAGGTCTCCCGCTTCTATCTTGTAAATGTTCTGATGTCTGTCCAATACAATCTGAATTGCAAATATCTGCTTACCTTTGACAACCTCAAGAGCATCCATCATGTCCTCATGAACGGGATTGCCATCAAGAACCAGAGCCTGAGCTTCACGCTTCATCGCCAGCTTGTGGTTCTGTTCAATCGTTTTGTATGATGCGACTCCGGGAAGGAAGCTTTTCCTGCCTCCCGTATATCCTGCAAAATAGTGTGGCTCAACGGATGTGATAATGACAAGTCTGTCGGCATTGACTGCCATTTCATTGACTTCCATTTCTGTGCCGTTCTTTGATTTTCCCAGATTAATACAGTTGTCATTTTTAGAATCATGAGAGTGTATTCTGTCCTTTAGTTTCTGATAATGCTTCCCGAAGATGAAATCATATTCTTCATCAGTAGGGGCACGGTGAGAACCAGTTGCTATGAGATACCTGGCTGATGAAAGATCCATGCGCTCATCTAGAGCATCTAAGACTTTTCTGGTTGGCGTCGGACGGGTTCCGTCATTCACAATAAACACCACATCTTTGCCACCCTTAAGAAACTCCTCGAGGGTAGGACCTCCGGCTGGATTGTTCAATGCCCGGCGGATCTCTTCAGATTCGTTGCCGACTGTTACGTCGTTAGGATAGATTACACCTGCAAAGTTTTCATCTGGGATGACTAAGTCTTGAGCTTCGTCTTTCCCATAAGGAATGGTTAATTTCATCAAGATCGAAGGACAATTATGCTCACAATATTTAACCGTTAAAGGCTAATCATTCAAATTCACATTTTTTCGTATAAAAAGAGTGCATAGAAACCGATAATCGTATTCATCTCCATGTGAAATTACGAAAAATTGTGTAAACATCAAACAGTCAGAAATATTAGACTCCTTTCAAAGATAAATATTAAAATTATAATGTGCAGTGTATCAATCATGGACACCCTGGGCACCATAGGTGAAAAAGCGCTTGTAAATGAGATTGTCAAAAGCACACATAGCAGAGTAGCGCTAGGACCTGGGGATGACGCTGCCGCCATAAAAGTAGGAGATAAGTGTATAGTTGTTTCGTCGGATATCATGTCTAAAAAAACTCATACCTCTGATGGAGCGAGCTATTATGATATCGGCTGGTTCGCAGCTGCTGTCAATTACAGCGATGTGGCAGCCATGGGTGCTTCACCAATAGGTATACTTGTATCATTATTTATGGAAAGAGACCTGGAAGTTTCCTGCTTCCGGGAAATGATGAGGGGTGTGCGGGAATGTTCGGAAGCTATCGGTGCAGAGATCCTTGGCGGAGACACTAAAGAAGGAGCTGGCATAGTAATATCTGGAACTGCAATCGGAATAGTGGATGAAAAAAAGATGCTGAAAAGAGGAGGAGCAAAGGCCGGTGATCTTATAGGTGTCACTGGCCCCATGGGGACTGCTGCTGCCGGCTTCTTTGCTGTTCAATTCGGCGTTGACGCTCCAGAAGTTAAAAAAGTACTTCATACGCCATTTCCCAGAACTAAAGAAGGATGTATTCTTTCTGACTCGGGATATGTCACAGCCTGCATGGATGTGACTGACGGCTTAGCATATTCAATCAATGAGATTTCCCGGCACAGCGACGGCGTGTATTTCCAAGTAGACTGGGAGAAAATCCCCATAACTGATGAAACCAAGGATGTTATTTTAAAGACTAATTCAGATGAGACAGAAACCGTGCTGTATTTTGGAGGAGAATACGAGCTTGTGTTTACCTTTGATTCCCGCGGTGAAGAATACTTACGTAAAGCGCTGGGAGACCGTTTTTATGTCATAGGAGAAGCCAAAGGAAATGAAAATATAATGATAAAAAATGGAAAAACAGTTAAGTTAGAATATAGGGGATGGGAACATTTTAAAAGCTGACTTTCAGGTAGGAAAATATTGGGAAAAGAGCGACGGAAAGGTGCGCTGTAAACTATGTCCCCACAACTGTGCGATATCAAACGGTAAATCTGGTTTGTGTAAAGCAAGGTCAAACAGGAATGGCATTCTTGAAACACCGTATGGAAATCTTTCTTCAGCCCATGTGGATCCCATTGAGAAGAAGCCATTGTTCCATTTCCATCCATCTACATATGTATATTCCATCGGCGGCTGGGGCTGCAATCTGAGCTGTAAAAACTGCCAGAATTATCAGATTTCGCAGATGTGGGTCGTGAATTCAGCTGTTACTTCTCCAGAGGAAATCTGCAAAAAAGCACTGGCTCAAAAATGCAGCGGGATCGCGTTCACATATAATGAACCGACTGTCTGGTATGAATTTATGGAAGATACTGCGGCAGAGGCTAAGAAGAAAGGGCTTTACACAGTGTGTGTGACTAACGGATACATTGAAAAAGAACCACTGTCTGAATTACTTGAGTACATAGATGCTTTCAACATAGATGTAAAGTCATTTTCAAATCAATTCTATCAAAAATACTGCGGCGGAACACTGGACCCTGTTCTGGAAAGTGTGAGGATAGCGGTTGAAAGCAAAAAGCATGTTGAACTAGCATACCTTGTGATACCAGGAATAAATGACAGCAATGAAGAGCTGGAGAAATTTACAAACTGGGTGTCCGGCATAGGTGAAAGAATACCTGTGCACTTCAATGCCTTTCATCCATGTTATGAACTGCGTCATCTTGAAAATACGCCGATAAGTACTCTTCTAAATGCCAGGCAGATAGGCTATGCCCAAGGTCTCAAGTATGTATATCTAGGAAATATCAACTATCCAGGCGCTGAAGATACTATATGCCCAAAGTGCGGCCGGGTCGCTGTAAGGAGATTATCCCGCACACAGCAAACCGATGGTAAATGCAGAATCTGCCATGAAGATCTTAATATGGAAATCAACCCTGATGATAATACAACAATGCGATTTCTAGAGTATTAAAGAAATGAGGTGAAAATATGGATGTAGGTACAGCTATTGCGAATAGAAGAAGTGTCAGAAAATACAAGCCAGAACAGCTTTCCAAAGAAGATATGTCTAAGATTCTTGAAGCTGCGCGTTTATCACCATCTGCAAGAAACGATCAGGCAAGAAAGCTGATCGTGATCACTGATGAAAATATAAAATCAGATATGGTAGCTGCCTGCAAAAATCAAAGTTTTGTAAAGGAGTGTGCTGCGGTTTTAGTGGCGGTTCATAGTCCAGAAAAACGCTGGAGCGCAGAGGACTGCGTAATTATGCTCGACCATGTGACACTTCAGGCAGAAGAGCTGGGAATCGGAACCTGCTGGATAGGGGCTTTTGAAGAAGACAAGGTAAAAGCAGTTGCCAAAATACCTGCCGATATGCGTGTAGCTCTCTGTATGACGGTTGGCTACCCGAATGAATCTCCTGCTGCAAGACCCAGAAAAGATCTGGATGATATCGTGTATTGGGAAAAATATCAGTAGGTGTGCTGATGCTTGAACCGCCCGATGTTGTTTCGTTGGTATACAAAGCAACATCTCAAATCCCGAGAGGAATGGTTTCAACATACGGAGATATTGCCAAGGCTCTCGGCGATGTTCGGGCTTCAAGGGCTGTCGGGGAGATTCTGTCTAAGAATCCGACTCCGATAGTCGTACCATGCCACAGAGTCGTATATTCGGACGGGAAAGTAGGATGGTACAGCGGAAAGGGAAAAAATTCAGACAAGAAAATCTCTCTGCTCGAGTCTGAAGGAATAGAGATTGAAAATGGAAAAATTGAAAATTTTTCTTCTGTAAGATTCAGAGACTTTAACCTCCCAGATGTGTTGAAGCAACTTCAAGAAGAGCAGGAAAAAATACGCAGGCTCGTTATCGAGAAAGATGATTTTGAGGATTTGCAGTATGCTGTCGGTTTAGATGTTTCATACATTGATGAAAGAGCATTCGGCATCGCTGCAGTCTACAGCTTAGAAAACGAAGAACTAGTGGAAATTAAGAAAGTTGAATGCGCTGTAAGATTTCCATATATTCCGACTTACTTATCATACAGAGAAGCTCCGGTATTTTCAAAACTGACTGACGTAAAAAATGCTGTGTATTTGGTAGACGGGCAGGGAATGCTGCATCCCAGAGCAGGCATAGCTTCCCATTTGGGAGTGGTTTGCAACGTCCCGACCATAGGTGCTGCTAAATCATTATTGTACGGACACATGGAAACTCCGAAATCAGATAGATCAGAAATCACAATCAATGGAAAACTGTCGGGAATGGCATTGAGAGAAGGATCTTCAACGACTTATGTTTCAGTGGGCCACCGCGTATCTCTAAATACAGCGACTGAATTATGCAATCGTTTCTTATGCCGCGGGATTCCACTTCCCCTGAGAACGGCACATAACGAAGCAACACTTGCAAGGAAAAGAGCAACATGAAGATATTAGTGTACGGAGCAGGGGCAATAGGAAGCGCTATCGGAGAGAGACTGAGTGAGTTACATGATGTTACGCTAGTGTCTAGAAAACCCCATGCAGATGCTATTTCTTCAAACGGCCTCCTTGTATGTAGCAATAAAGGTAAAAAAAGAGTATTTCTGAACTGTATAACTTCCATAGATAATGTGGAGACTCCAGATATAATAATCGTTACAACAAAGGCCTATGATTCCAAATATGCCTGTGACGACATCTTAAGAGTAATCGATAAAAATACAATTGTGGTCTCAATTCAAAACGGCCTTGGAAATTACGAGCATGTTTCCCATAGATTCGGCAGAAACGGGGTTGTAGGCACTACTACAATGGGAGTTACTATGACCAGACCAGGAGAAATTATTTTGGCTGGAGAAGGAGTCACTTCATTCGGACCATATGATGCTGCTGCGGAAAAGATTACTGACATTTTCATAAAAAGCGGGTTTGAGGCAAGAACTTCAAGACGCATATTCTCAGACATTTGGATGAAAGCTATAGCCAACGCGTCAATTAACCCAATTACAGTAATAGCCGGAAGAAGCAACGGCTGTATTTTGTATGAACCTTACATGTCATTGGCGAAAGAAGCTTGTTATGAAGCTACCGCAGTCGCAGAAGCAGAAGGCATCGCACTGGATAATCCTTGGAAAATTGTAAGAGACATCGCGGAAAAAACCTCATCGAATAAATCCAGCATGCTTCAAGATATTGAAAAAGGCAAAAAGACTGAGATCAACCAAATAACAGGCGAGATCGTAAGAAGAGCTGGTGGCTTAGGGATACCAGTGCCGGTAAACAACGCCCTGTTAGAGCTCATAAAGTCTATGGAAAAAAAGGATAGAAAGCTCTGAGATATTTTGCAACTTATATTTACGAATTAGCTTAATGCTGAGTCATCATCAGTAATAGTTATATAATCATTTTAGGTTATCATCAAAAATTGCAATGGAAATCGTAGAGGGTTGCGCGAGGGATAAAATGATAGACTATCTTGACGAAAGGATAATTGAGATACTGAAAAAAGATTCTAGGAGACCGTTTGTAGATATCGCCAACCAGCTGAAGGTTTCCGAAGGTACGATTCGCAGCAGAGTAAGACGTCTTGTTGACGAGAACATTATTCAGTCATTTACAATTAAAACGAGCAGTAAAAATGTGAAAGCGATCATTGAGATCAATATAAATGTAAATGTTAATACTTCGGATGTAGCAACTAAAATTGCAAAATTTGATGGTGTTTCTGAAGTTTATGAAGTTACTGGAGAAGAAGATATTGTAGCCATTATTGATGTTACATCGTCTCCACAGCTCAACGAGATAATCGAAAGGATCAGAAGATTCGACAATGTTCAGTCAACAAGGACCAGGTTGATTTTGAATGAACATTTCGGAGGTATGTGAAATGTTTTCCGGCTGCTCGACTGCCATAATCACACCCATGAAGTCTAACGAAGAGATTGACGAAGAGGGCTTGAGAGAGCTGATAAAATTTCAAGAAGAAAATGGAGTCGACACAATCGTCCCATGCGGATCAACTGGCGAGTCTGCAACATTAAGTTTTAAAGAACATCTAAAAGTAATAGAGATAACTGTTGATTCAGTAACAAAAGCCAAAGTGATGGCGGGAACCGGCTCCAACTCAACTTCAGAGGCTCTGGAGCTTAGCAAAGCTGCGCAGGACATAGGTGCTGATTCTGTTCTTTCCATATGTCCTTATTATAACAAGCCGACTCCTAAAGGGATACATCTTCATTTTGAAGCCATTGCTTCATCTATTGATATTCCAATTATTATATATAACATACCATCCAGAACCGGAACAAACATAACTGCCGACTTGATGCTGGAATTGGCAAAAGTTCCAGGAATTGCAGGTGTGAAAGAAGCTTCTGGAAATCTAAACCAGATTGGAAAAATAGCTGCCTTTGCACCAAAAGATTTTACTGTATTGTCGGGAGACGATGCTCTCACGCTGCCTGCAATGGCCGTGGGTGCAAAAGGTGCCATATCAGTATCTTCCAACATAGTTCCAGACAGAGTGTCTGCTATGATCAAAGCTATGCTGAATGGAGATTCTGAGAAAGCCAATCAGATCAACAGAGAGTTGATACCTCTGTACGAAGCTCTGTTTTTAGAGACAAATCCCATTCCAATAAAAACCGCCATGAGGCTGGCAGGACACCCGTCTGGTCCTCTCAGATTACCGCTGTGCGACATGGATAGAAAAAATGAAGATAAACTTAGATCCGTGCTGTCAATGCAAGGTTTATTGTGAGGTTTTTTGATGATTTCTGTGGTGGTAGGTGGCGCTACTGGAAAACTTGGAAGCTTAGTCTGCAGACTGATCTCTGAACAGAAAGATATGAAGCTTTCAGGAGCTGTTGTTTCAGAAGGAAGCGCAAATATTGGAAAAGAGATTTTACCCGGCGTAAAATGCGTCGGTGCCGATAAATTAAGTGAAACTGTAAAAGATGCGGATGTATATGTAGACCTTACCTCTCCGTCAGCGATAGTCAAAACACTTCCGGCCGCCCGCAGGAAAGGTCTGAACTACGTGATAGGTACAACCAGCATACCCAAAGAGGTTATGGAAACTTTTGAAGAGAATATTGATAAAGACGGCAGCGGAGCCGTGGTGACTCCTAATTTTTCAGTTGGTGTCAATGTATTTTTCAAAACATGCGAATCATTAGCAGCCGCTTTGAAAGACTATGATGTCGAGATAGTTGAAACTCATCACAATCAGAAAAAAGATGCTCCATCTGGGACGGCTAAAAAAGCTGCTGAGCTGATAG
Source organism: uncultured Methanomassiliicoccus sp. (assembly GCA_905202485.1). Lineage (GTDB taxonomy): Archaea > Thermoplasmatota > Thermoplasmata > Methanomassiliicoccales > Methanomassiliicoccaceae > Methanomassiliicoccus_A. The sequence goes on along the minus strand of CAJKRY010000004.1, from coordinate 48,105 downwards.
CACTAAACAGCGGCAAAACCGAATTAATGTACGGCAGGGAAGGAGAAATTGGAGCGAGAGGTAGCGAAATCTGCATACACTCTGTCAGAGCTGGGGACGTCGTCGGAGAACATACTGTGATCTTTGCAGGCAACAAAGAGCGTATCGAACTCACACACCGTGCACACTCAAGAGAAGCTTTTGCTGAAGGCGCTATTGCTGCCATAAGGTGGGTAGCTAACAAAAACAGTGGTAAAATTCACACAATGTACGAGGTCTTGGGACTATGATAAAATCAATGAAATTCGGCGGTACCAGCGTTGGCAGTGTTGATGCGCTGGAAAGAATGATTTCAATTATATTAAATGAAGAAGCAAACAAAGCCGTCGTTGTATCTGCAATGTCTGGTGTAACAAATTCACTGCTTGCCTGCCTCGAAGGCAAAAGCGAGATAGATGATATTGCAAATATCCTGCTTGAGCGGTATTCCACAGCAGCCAAAGCTGCAATGATTGATTCTGTTTACAAAACATATTACAGCAAACTTGAAGACAGCATAGGCAGGCTATCTGAGCGTCTTGAAGCATACAAAGATGATCCCTGCGAACCCCTTCATGATACCATTGTATCATGGGGAGAGCGATTGTCTTCGCTGACCGTAGCTCATATTTTACAAAGCAGAGGCAGAGATGGAATTTCCATAGCATCTGAAGAAGCCGGCATTGTGGCATACGGCACATATGGAAACGGATCTGCAGATCTAGTGTCAACTCACAAAAATTTACAAAAGAACATACTGCCACTTCTGAATGACGGTGCGATTCCAGTTCTAACTGGATTTTATGGTGTCGGACCTGAAGGAAAGCCGATGACTTTTGGCAGAGGTGGATCAGATTATTCCAGCTCGGTGGTGGCATGCGGACTTGAAGCAAACTGCTGTGAGATCTGGACAGATGTCAATGGTTTCATGACGGCTGACCCGAGAGTTGTTAAAGATGCTTTTACAATTCACGAAATGGATTACAGTGAAGCTGCTGAACTGGCATATTTCGGTGCTAAAGTCCTTCATCCGAGAACAGTTGAACCTGTTAGAAAGAGAGGCATTCCGCTAGCCGTTAAAAATACATTCAATCCAGAAGCAAAAGGAACGATCATACGAAAGATCAAGAATGGAAGCAAGGGAATCCTTAGATCAGTAGCGTCCAAAACTGATCTTTCAATAGTGAAAATTTATTCCTCAGAATTGGTGTACCAACCAGACCTAGTTTCTAGACTGGTGGCATCTGTTTCCGGAGCTGCAGGCAACACGTATGCTATGTCTACATCATTATCTACAATAGCGTTTTTGATACCATCAAATACGATTGATGATGTGATAGGGAAAATTTCCACCATGCATGAAAGTCAGGTTGAAAAATATACTATCAAAAGCAATGTAGCTTTGATCTGCTGTGTAGGAGACAATATGATTAATATGCCAGGCGTCGCAGCAAAAGTATTTGCAAACATTTCTGAGACCGGTGCAAATATAGAGATGATATCAGAAGGCGCTTCTGACGTAGCGCTTAACTTTGTAATACCTGACGATAAAGCATTAGATGCCGTCAGGAATATTCATAAAGAATTCATAGGTGGACCAAATGAGAAATTTTGAATGTGTTGATAATGAGTTAGTAATCAGTGGCGTGAAAGCCACAGAAATCGTGCAGAAATACGGCTCACCTGTTTATGTCACCGATGAAAATGCCGTAAGAAGCAATTACCGAAGAATCTACCAGGCATTTTCAGAAAGAATGCCTACTAGGATAAATTATGCCTGCAAATCAAATACAAATTTAGCAATACTAAGGATTCTTGAACAAGAAGGCAGCTGCATAGATGCTGTTTCAATCGGTGAAATTGAAGCCTGCCTCAGAAGCGGATTCAGCCCTGACAGAATATTGTACACTGGAGTCAACGTATCAGATGCAGAACTGAAAGCAGTAGTTTCCAAAGGCGTCCCGATCAACGTGGATTCATTTTCTGAGCTAGAAAGACTCTCAAAAATAACTACGAATCACACTATTTCATTTAGAGTCAACCCGGAAATAGGATCCGGCCACCATGACAAAGTGATAACAGGTAAAAGATCGACCAAATTCGGAATTCCCAAACATCAGATTATCAATGCATACAAAAGAGCAGCCGAACTGGGATTCAAACCCTCGGGAATCCATGCACATATTGGGTCTGGAGGGCAGAAAGTCGAACCATTCATCGAGCTGATAGATGAATTGATCAAGATCGTTCAAGAGCTAGAAAGCATTGGTATTGATCTTAAATTCATAGATATCGGCGGAGGAATAGGAATTCCATATCATACGGATGAACCACATATGGATTTAGATAAGATGGCTGAAGAGATTACATCTAGAATTAAGTCTAAAACAAAAATAAAAGAGATAATCATAGAACCTGGGAGATACATCATCGCTGACAGCACAATACTTCTGACTACAGTAGTAGATATAAAAGAAACTCCAGATAAAATGTATGCCGGCATAGATGCAGGCTTTAACACGCTTATCCGACCTGCAATGTATGATTCATACCACCATGTAGCAGTGGCAAACAAGTTTGGAGAAAAAGCCAGAGAAACTTACAGCCTCGGAGGACCAATCTGCGAGACGGGAGATGTCATGGCAAAAGACAGGGACCTTCCAAAGATAGAAGAAGGAGACATCATCGCCGTATACGATGCTGGGGCCTATGGTTTCACAATGGCCTCTAACTATAACATGCGTCCTCTTCCGAGAGAAGTTCTTGTCAAAGACGGCGAAATCACGCTGATAAGAGAGAGTGAAACTATTGATGAATTGTTCAGACATCAGCGCATACCTTCGAGGCTGATGCTTTGAGATTCTGGAAATATCACGGATTAGGAAACGATTTCGTTTTGTTTGAAGACTTTGATTCCAAAGTTCCTTCCGATCCAGAATTTGTCAAATTTGTATGCGACCGCCATTTTGGAATCGGCGGCGACGGCATACTTTACATCAGAAAAGATGCTGATGCTGATGCGTACATGAAGATTATGAATTCTGACGGCAGCGAAGCAGAGATGTGTGGCAATGGCATCAGATGCTTTGCTAAACATCTGCATGACTTCGGAATCGTAAAGTCTGACAAAATGAAGATTAATACATTAGGCGGAATCAAATATATTGATCTTAAAGTGGAAAACGGAGAGGCAAAAGAAGTATCTGTGAATATGGGCGCTCCATGTCTGGAAGTTAAAGATATTCCCATGAGTGGAGACGGCCGTTTTATAAACAAAAAAATAAAAGCCGCCGGTGTAGACATAATCGGAACTGCTGTTGGCATGGGCAATCCTCACTTTGTAACATTTCAGGACTTTACCGATGAAGATGTTCAGAAACTCGGACCAATCTTAGAGAGACACGAAATGTTTCCAAGAAAAACAAATGTTGAATTTGTAACTGCAGGGGAAGACTACCTGGATGTAAAAGTTTACGAAAGGGGAGCCGCCTGGACAAATGCCTGCGGAACAGGGGCATGCGCCACGGCTGTCGCCGCTACACTTGTCGGGATATGTCCCACAGGAAAAGATATTGCAATCCATCTACCTGGAGGAACTCTTAGCATTAACGTTAAAAATGATTACTCTTCTGTACAGATGACTGGTCCAGCAGAAAGAGTGTTTGAAGGAGAAATCAATTGGTGATTACATGTATGAATTTGCAGATCGTCTAAAGAATATTCCTCCATATCTATTTGCAGAGATTGAGGAAAAAGTCAGTAAGAAAAAAGCCGAAGGTATTGATATCATTGATTTTGGAATAGGCGACCCGGATCTGCCGACTCCAAAGATTATCACAGATGAAATAAAAAAGCAGCTGGATGATCCTCAGAATCATCAGTATTCAACATCTGCCGGAGAAAGAGAGACCCGCGTTGCTGTTGCTGATTGGTATAAAACCAGATTCGGAGTCAATGTAGATCCCGATAAAGAAGTCATCATCCTGCTGGGAAGCAAAGAGGGACTGGCAAACTTTGCAAGAGCTTTTGCAAACCCTAGAGATAAAATATTATGTCCCGATCCAGCATATCCTGTTTACAGTCTGGGAGCTGCAATGCTGTGCGACGCAACACCGGAATACATAAGCACATATGCTGAAGATGGTTTTCTGCCAAGACTGGATTCCCTTCCTCAAGACGCCAAAATGCTGTATGTGAACTTTCCTAACAACCCGACCGGCGCGATAGCTCCTGAGTCGTACCTTAAAGATCTGCTGAAGTGGGGAGAAGACACCAACACTATTATCTGCTACGATAATGCATACTCAGAAATGACCTATGATGATTATATTGCTCCATCAATACTAGAATTCGGAAAGAACGCCATCGAATTTGGTTCTCTTTCTAAAACATTCAACATGACCGGGTACCGCATAGGTTATGCCGTGGGAAATGAGCGCTTGATTTCCGGATTGAAAAAAGTCAAATCCCAGACAGATTCTGGAGCCCCAAAGTTCCTGCAGAAAGCTGCAGTTACTGCCCTTAAAACATACACAAGCAGCAAGAGACCTTCTATTGTTCAGAACTGCGTTGATATCTACTGCGAACGCAGAGATATTTTCGTAGACGGGCTGAATGAACTGGGAATTAAAGCAAAGAAGCCTAAAGGAACATTCTATCTCTTCGTTGATATACAGTCTGACTCTTTGGAATTTGCTGAAAAAATGCTCAATGCTGGCATAGTAGTGACTCCCGGTACAGGTTACGGTGAAGCTGGTCAGGGCTTCGTAAGAATAGCTTTGACTCAATCGAAGGACAGAATAACCGAAGCCTTAGAAAGAATGAGAAAAATTCTTTAAATGTAATAAACACGGAGCATCTGACATGGGTGCTGCCGTCATATTTCTCTTTTTATGCAGACATAATTTGTTAATTATTATAATTAAGTTTACTTTTGACAGTTTTGACAATAGACGCTGCTACGGCCTCCGATGACTGTGCGGTGAAGAATTCCTTTACACACTGGACATGAAGCACCGTCACGCCCATACACATTAAGAAATGAAGAATTGTTATAACCATGGCCTTCTTTTGCAAGGTACTCTTCTGGCGTGATTTTATTTTTATCAATATAGTAATTTAATACTTTTGGAATTTCAACAGCAAGCCTTTTCAGTTCGTCGCTGCTGAGAGTGCCTGCTTTCCGTGCAGGATTTATATTTGCACGAAAGAGTATTTCATCACTATAGATGTTGCCGATGCCTGCGACCAGACTTTGATCTAGCAAACATTCTTTGATAGTTTTTTTCTTATTAGAAAGAATATTTTGAAGATAATCACCAGTTAATTTTTTATCAAACGGCTCAATGCCCAGCCGGCTGATGCCTGAAACGTTATCCTCTTCTCCTTTTTCAATCATCCAAAAACGGCCAAACCGGCGCGTATCGACAAAACGAATCTGCAAGTTGTTTTCTAATTCAAAAATAACATGCGTATGTTTTGCAATACTATATTCAGGTGGAGTGGCTAATAGACAGCCGGTCATTCTTAGATGAAGTATAGATCGATCACCGCTTGCAAAGCATATAGTAATAAACTTACCTCTTCTACTCATACCGATGATTTTCTGCCCGGTGAGCCTATTGCAAAACTCTTCAGCTGTCGGATATGCAATCACTTCGGGTTTATTTATAACAATCTTTGAGATTGCTAGACCACAAATCTGCGGTTCCAGTACATTTATCACGGTTTGGACTTCAGGCAGTTCCGGCATGTCAATTAACTCCATTTTTCACTTTGGCTGACTTTTTTATCTGACTGTGATAAAAATAATTTACTATTACAGGCGGCGAATCGAAGGGCTTTGAGATCTTGTCATTATCTATAACATATTCAAGACCTGCAGAAGCTGCATATTTTTTCAGATCCTCATTAAGGTTTTCCCAGTAGCTGTTATCTTTCTGCTGATAAACCTCCTCATACAAAGACACCAGTTCTGGATGCTTACTCTGGATGTAGCCAAGAATAGCAGATTTATAGTCTCCCCTGAGATTTAAATTTTCAAGCCAGACTAGATTGCAATGATCTTTTGCTTTTTCAATAATTGCTTTAACGTCTGTGATTCCCGGAAATATGGGTGATATGAAACATGTCGTGCGTACCCCTTCGTCATGAAACTTTTTCATCGCTGCAAACCGGCGGTCAATGCTGACAGCACAATCCATCTCGCTGCGGAATGATTCGTCTAAAGTATTTATCGACCAAGAGACTCTGCTGTCTGGAAAGGATTTTATTAAGTCCAAGTCTCGCAGGACCAGATCAGACTTGGTAGCAATAGAAATCTTTGCACCGCTACCCTTAAGCTGCTTCAATAGAGTGCGCGTGCGTTCATACATCTCTTCCTCAGGGAGATACGGGTCTGTTACTGATCCAAAGAATAATTCTTTTCCTGAATATTTCTGCGGGTTTTTAATCTCCGGCCAATATTTTACATCTAAAAAAGTTCCCCAGGGTTCAAGATGGCCGGTGAATCGTTTCATAAATGACGCGTAACAATATTTGCAGGCATGTGAACACCCCGTGTATGGATTGATTGAGTAATCGCCTACTGGCAGATTGGACTTTGTCATTACGCTGTTGACTTGTATCTTCTTGATTTGAATGTTAGAGCTCATTTATTCTCCAATTTTATAAAGCTTTTTTGATTGCCTTGCTGTATGATGTCATCCTGTTTGAGATTTCCCAGCAATAAAGGAGATGAGGGATCGTGCAATTTGTAGTTTTCAAAAGCTTTTCTGGGATTTTTGTTAGCATAGCAGTATTTACACCCATTCATGCAGGTATCATAAGCACCGATGTCCCGACTTTCAATGCAGTGACAGCCTTGCCGCATGCCTTTGTGCTTCAAATCACGAAACTGAAGACTATTTGCATTTCCAAGTATCTCTAAAGTCATACATCCTGACGAATGTACACCGTATTTTGTGAAATCCCCGTTAGTACCGCAGGTTTGGATATAGATGTCATATTTGGCAGCAATTTTTCCCAGACCTTCTGCCAATGAATTCATATCACCAATGGAAAGCGGAATTAATTCAGGGATGTTATACTTCAGCTTAGCATACATCTCTACAAAGCTGAAAATACAGCGGTCGATATAGGGTGCAAGCTGTTTGGCCATTGTTTCAAAAACCTGGAGATGTCTTTGGATAGTATATTTCTCAGTCAGTAAGATGGGATCATAACGCCATGCAACCCTTTCTTTCCCTACAAGTTTAGAAAGCTGGATGAGTGTTTGCACACCCTCATCAATTGATGGGACACCTGGTTCAATATCTTTCTCATATGCAGTTATAGTATAATGAAAATAGGTGTTGAATCGATCGGTTATATCTGTGATGTACGGCAGTATCGGCAGATAATTTTTTGAACAGAATATTATACAATCAATTTTATCTGGCGTAAGCTCGTATCGTGTAACTTTGTTTGGAAACAGAGGATTCCGAGAAAGAACATAACCTTCCTGAAAACGTTTCAAAAGCCAATCTGTATAATACTGAACTGTGTCGGTACGCCCACCGGTATTGAGTATCAAGTCAAACCCCGCTAGTCTCATGTAACATTTACATGATATAAACACATGGACTTTGGATTGTCTGAACGTATTATAGTGGGATTTTAAGGATGAACCATTTCATCCAATGTGTTCAGAGATCAGAAAAATAGACGAGACCGCGGGATACTGGAAATTTCCAGTTCTCACGATCAGGCAGCTTTATTTTTTTCTCAGAGCTTCAACGGCAGGCAGTGGTTTTCCAAGAATGAATGTTTCTAAAGCTCCACCGGCTGTGCTTACGTACGAAAACCGTTCGGACATGCCGAATCTTTCTGCAGCTCCAACAGTATGACCTCCACCCAGCAGGGTGTATGCATTGGAATGAGCCATTGCCGTCATGAGATCTCGGGTACCTCTTGTGAACTGCTCCTTTTCAATCAATCCAGCTGGTCCAGACATGAAAACAGTCTTCGCAGGGTCTATAACTTTGGTAAATTTCTCTATGGATCTTTTTCCAATATCATAAATGGGAGCATTTATCGGCAGATCACCTACAAGCAGATTTTTACGTTTTCCATCTTCCTCTTCCACAGCCACGTCAAAGGGGAGAAGTATATGCTCGCCGCGTTCTCTCAAAAGCTTCTTTGCGGCTTCTAAAGTTTCCAGAGTGAGCTCTGCTTCCAGAGCTTTCCTGGATGGTTCTCCGATATCTACACCTCTCGCTACAAGGAATGCCGAAGCAGTAAGACCTACAAGAATAATCATATCAGCGGCTTTGCTTGTCAAAGCACGGTCCATGACTTTGATGGCATCAGAAAATTTAGACCCACCGAGAATAAAAACAGATGGATGATGTGTATCGCTGAAAACGGATGACAATGCAGTAAGCTCCTTTTCCATCAGTCTGCCTACAGCCGAAGGTAAAATACAAGGAGGACCTACCAGAGAGCACTGAGAACGATGGGCAGTAGCAAAGGCATCATTCACATAATAATCAAACAGAGGCGCCAAAGTTTGTACAAGTTCACTGTTGGCATGTTCCTCCGCACTCTTTTTTTCCAGTTCGTAAGGCAGCTCACGGATATTTTTGAGCATGATTACATTTCCTGGAGTAAGACTCTTTATTTCTGAAAGAGCGGTTTCTCCAAGAATATCATCCACATATTTTACCTGCTTGCAAAGATATTTTGAAAGGCATTCAGCGTGCTGCTGGAGATTTACAAAATCCCATTCTCCAGGCCTTCCCTGATGAGCGATAATAACAACTTTTGCACCGTCATCCAATAGCTCCCTGACAGTCGGAACGATGTGTCGGATACGGTTGTCATCCGTCAACTTTAATGTTTCCTTATCCAAAGGGCAGTTAATATCTACTCTCAATAGAACAGTCTTATCTTCAAACTGAAAATCATCCAGAGTATTGAATTGTTTCATAGCAGTCATCCGCGTAATACCATCCCCCTATTGCAAATAGTGAATAATATATGTTTGTCCAGTTGAGCGTAATATGGATTAGTCTGATATAGGTTATGGAGAGCAATGATGCCCAACATCTGCCTCCACCGTCTTGATCCGCTCAGAGAGAGCCACTGCGGACTGCTTAACGATGACGGCACATACAAATTAACAAACGAAACGGGCAGCATGCCCATGTTTTGCAACCAAAAGACTCTGAAAGAATGCCCATATAGAAGATGTGAAAATAAGAGTCTCGAATTGTGCCCATACTGTAAAAAAAGACATTATCCTGGATCTGGTGCTCAAAAACTGTGCAGAGAAAAGCACAACGTGAATGAGGCATTTATTGAGCTTAGAAAAGAGTTTTTACAACCGCCTAAATATTATGCAGAAGGGACTCGCAAACCTATTTATTCTGATTGGACGGAAGAGTGGATCCGCAACTACATGTGGTCCAACATCAGACAGAGAGTTCTCAGAAGAGACAAATATACCTGCCAGGACTGCGGAGTGGAATTTGGCAAAAGCAGCCGTAAGGTATATGATCCTCTGCTGAAACGTGGAAAGGGAGGGTATCGAAAAGAGTCACTGGAGGTGCATCATATAATACCAAGATCGCTAGGCGGGTCCGACCACCCCGGAAATCTAAAAACGCTCTGTCCGGCGTGCCATAAAAAATACGGAGAACTCCACCGAACACGATGCAGAATGGTCTGTGATGAAGATGAAGATTTCATAGACCCCTGGAAATGATGATCCTGAAGCCGATTGATCTGGTTATACAAAGCTTAATAATATGTGCGGGATATGCGAAGAACTAGAATTTACGCCTTGGAGCGAAATCTAGATGTTTAGCGACACAATGTGGATAGCATTCGCTGTTATCGTAGTTATCCTTTTAGCATTGGATCTGGGTGTTTTTAATCGTAAGAACCATGTTATTGGGGTAAAAGAAGCGCTCATGATGAGCGCATTCTGGATCGGGATTGCCCTCGCATTTAATGCAGTTATTTTTTGGCAAATGGGTTCCCAAAGTGGTCTGGAATACACTGCCGCATATGTAATGGAAAAAGCACTTAGCGTTGATAATTTATTTGTGTTTATAATAATATTCGCATTCTTCGGAATTGCCCCAGAGTATCAACACAAGATACTGTTTTATGGTATTATCGGTGCTTTAGTGTTCAGAGCGATATTTATCTTCGCTGGAGTGACTCTTGTTGAAAAGTTTGACTGGTTATTGTACATTTTTGGAATATTCCTGCTGTTTACTGCTGTAAAATTAGCAGTTCAAAAGGATCAAAAGGTAGACCCAGAAAAGAATATTATTGTCAGAGGATTTAAGAAAATAATGCCTGTCAGCACAGATTCCCATGAGGGAAAATTCTTTGTGAGAAATGCAGGCGTCCTTGCTGCTACGCCGTTATTCCTAGCACTGTTAGTAATTGAATCTACCGACATTGTGTTTGCTGTAGATTCTATTCCAGCAGTGATGGGAATCACAACCGACATGTTTATTGTATACACATCAAACGTGTTCGCAATTCTTGGTCTCAGAGCTCTATACTTTGCGCTTGCTGGCATAATGTCTTCAATGTATTATCTCAAGTATGGACTTGCAGTAATTCTGGCATTTGTCGGTGTAAAAATGCTTCTGCCAATCGTAGGATATCATGTTAATGTTGTTGTTTCACTGGCAGTTATCCTGGTTGTGCTGCTGATAGCAATAATAGCATCAGTGATAAGAAACAAGCATCTCAAGCAAACAAAGATGGCAACATGATAAACAAAAATGGTTTCTGGTATCAGAAACCATCATGTCTTTTTCTTTAGAAAAACTGATTGGGTGCGGGCTTATTTTAAAGTTAAAAAGTGCACATTTCAAAGTGTTTGAAAATTAAAAATGGAGAAGGGAGAGATCTCCCCCTGAAAACATTTAGTTTCTTTCGAAAAGAGCACGGATTTCTTTTCCGACTTTTTCAATCTGTTTGTCGGCATCCTTGGCTTCCATTTCTTTCATGCCGGCGAGATTTATTTTCCATTCCTGAGACCACTCTTCAGCAAACTTACCTGACTGGATGTCCTCTAAGATCTTTTTCATTGCTTTTTTAGAGTCTTCATTTATAACTGCATCTCTGCGACTTAATCCGCCGTATTCAGCAGTATTAGAAACAGATTCCCACATGTGCATGATTCCGCCGGCCTGGATCAGATCAACGATTAATTTTAACTCATGAAGGACTTCGAAATAAGCGATCTCTGGTTTGTATCCAGCGTTCACTAAAGTTTCAAAACCAGCTTCAATGAGTGCCGTAACTCCGCCGCAGAGAACCGACTGTTCTCCGAATAAATCTGAAGTTGCTTCTTCTCTGAAGTCTGTTTCCAGAACACCAGCTTTTGTAGACCCGATGCCTTTCGCCAAAGCAAGAGCTAGAGACTTTGCATTTCCAGAAGCGTCTTGGTGGACCGCTATGAGTGAAGGTACTCCAAACCCTTCCAGATAAGTCTGGCGAACCATTTTTCCTGGAGATTTAGGGGCTACCATGATTACATCACAGTTCTCGGGCGGCTTGATGAAATTAAAGGTAATAGCAAATCCATGAGCGAATTCAAGGGCGGCTCCGCTTTTCAGATTAGGGGCTATCTGCTCCGAGTAAACTGCAGGCTGGACTTCATCAGGAATGAGAATCATGATTATGTCAGCATCTTTCACAGCTTCAGGGACTTCTGCTACTTTAAGTCCGTCTGACTCTGCAATTTTCCAGGATTTTCCATTCTTTCTTAAACCGACTATAACATCCATGCCGGAGTCGTGAAGGCACATTGCTTGTGCTCTTCCCTGGTTACCGTAACCGATAACTGCGATCTTTTTACCATTCAATACGCTTAAATCAGCGTCTGAGTCGTGATATATTTTGGATACCATCTTATCACCGATTAGTTTTCACATTTTTCGTATTTACAGATGCATTCTTCAGCCAGTTTCTGAGTTCCCGAGGCGTTTTCTTCACCGCAGGAGATGAGAAACTCTGAGGTATTGTTTGGAGAGCATTTCCAGAAACAGCAATAGTCTTCGTGGATATACTCTGCCAGCTCAACATCCTGCAGACCCATGAGGGCATGCAGGAGACGGCCGTTCATTTTACCAATGTTTGCCTCAATGATTATCTTAGTTTTATCACCTTCGTGGACCATAAACATCTTTTCAGACTCAATTCCACGTCTTCCCAGTTCGATTATGACTCTCTGAATGAGGCCTGGGGACCTTTCACCAATGATCATGATTAATTCCATGTACATCTCCCCCGTATGATTGTGGCAGGACCGTCGCCTGGAGGTATCATGGGCAGAACGTCTTCTTCCGGATCTATCCTGATGTCTATCAGATAAGGCACACCTGAACCGTAGCCTATCTGCAGAGCCTCCCTGATTTCAGAAGGTTTTTCGACACAGATTCCATCAGCTCCATAAGCTTGAGCTAGCTTAACAAAATCTGGATTGCCTGTGAGATGCGTGCCGCTGTAGCGCTTATTATTAAAGAGTTTCTGCCATTGTTTAACCATCCCCAGCCAGCCGTTGTTAAAGACGCATACCACAACTGGAAGATTTTCAGAAACTGCCGTAGCAAATTCCTGAAACACCATTTGAATTCCTCCGTCTCCAGTTATGCAGATGACTGTTTCGTCAGGAAACGCGCATTTTGCACCCATTGCAGCAGGAAGTCCGAATCCCATGGTGCCGAAACCACCAGAACTGATGAACTGACGCGGATTTTGTGTTTTGAGAAAATGTGCTACCCACATTTGGTTCTGTCCGACGTCTGTCGTGACTATTGCTCCTTTATCTAAAGTTTCATTGAGATCATGGATTACCTTCTGCGGCAGGATCGGTGCAGACATGATATTTATATTGCAGTTGCAGGCATCCTGGATTTCTTTGACCCTTCTTATCCATGCAGATTCCTCCTTCTGCAGTGAGAGTCCATGTAGAATAGAAGCCACTCCTTTCTTTGCATCGCCTACCAGTCTGATTTGAGTGCGGGCCAACTTGCTGGCCTCTGCAGGATCTATATCAATCTGAATTAATTTTGTTGATGGAGATAACCCAGACTGGGCTCCGGCAGTACGATCTGAAAATCTGGTTCCAACTGCCAGGATCACATCTGCTTCCAGATACGCTTTTCTTGCTCCCACTTTACCATGCATCCCGATGATGCCGAGTGAAAGGGGGTGAGTCTCAGGGATGATTCCTTTGGCCATTATCGTAGTTGCAACAGGTGCCATGAGAACCTCAGAGAGTTTCATAATTTCAGGACCAGCTCCGGCCCAGACTGCTCCTCCGCCCACGAGAAGAAGCGGCCTTTCAGCTTCAGAAAGAATTTTAACGGCTTCTGGAATCTTTGAAAAATCTTCAATTGCAGTAGGGGTGCGGTAAGTTCTTTTGAATGCTTCCTCCGGAACTTCCATTTTTTGAACATCTGATGGCAGATCTATGTGGACAGGGCCCTTTCTTCCTGAAGATGCAATATTCATTCCTCTTCTGACAGCGACTGGAATATCTGAAGGATCGAGAATCCTGAAGTTATGCTTGGTTATTGGCATCATGATTGAGAATGAATCGGCTTCCTGAAACGCCTGATTTCCAAGAGCGGTGGTCGGAACCTGCCCCGTGAGGATCATCATCGGTGATGAGTCGACGTAGGCCGTAGCAACCCCTGTGACGAGGTTTGTTGCGCCGGGACCTGACGTAGAAGTACATACGCCGACTTTCCCTGTTGCACGTGCAAATCCGTCAGCCATGTGTGCAGCGCACTGTTCATGGCGTACCAAAACGTGCCGTATGCTGGAGTCTATCAGATCGTCGTAAAGCTGCAGGCTTTGACCTCCGGGGTATCCAAACATCACTTCAACCCCTTCTTTTTCCAACAGAGAGAAAACGGCTTTAGAACCTTTCAACTAATCACCTTCTAAAAATGCATAGGCTACCAAAAAACTAGGTGCCTTCAGCTAGTCAATACTACAGAGCCCAACACAATAGAAATCGAGGAATCTGCTCCAAAGACTAACATTAGAATTAGCTTATAGCATCTGCATATAAAATATTATGCAATAAAGTCTAAAAATTAGACTAAAGGTCAAAGTGTGGCATTACAAAAATCAATATAAAGTAAAAACACTAACCTTATCTCATAGATTGCTATCGCTTGCCGATCGCGCAGCGTCAAAAAGGTGAAAAATCGATGACGGTCAGAGTTGGAATTAACGGTTACGGAACAATTGGAAAGAGAGTTGCATGTGCTGTGAAAGCTCAGGATGACATGGAAGTCGTAGGAGTTACAAAGACTCGTCCGTCATATGAAGCAAGACTTGCTGAGATGGAAAAATTCCCCTTGTACACTGCAGAAGAGGATCATATAGCATCATTTGAAAAAGAGGGCATCGCTGTCAAAGGATCCCTCAAAGATCTGCTGAAGGAAGCAGATATAATCGTAGACTGTACACCAGGCGGTGTAGGTGAGCATTACCGTAAGATGTATGAAGATGCCGGAGTCAAAGCGATCTTTCAGGGAGGAGAAGATCATGGTCTGACAGGCATTTCGTTCAACGCTTACGCAAATTACTCTGAGGCCTGGGGAGCCGATTTCTCCCGCGTGGTTTCCTGTAACACTACCGGACTTGTAAGAACTCTCTTTCCAATTGACCACGCCTACGGAATTGAATCAGTAGCAGCAACAATTGTAAGAAGAGGAGCCGATCCAGCAGACATAAAAGGTTCGGCTCTCAATGCAATTGAACCGTCTTTAAAACTGCCGACCCATCACGGACCAGATGTACAGACAATCATGCCCTGGCTGAATATTACCACCATGGTGGTAAAGGTTCCAACAACGCTGATGCATGTACACTGCATAACAATAAATCTTAAGAAGCCAGCAAAAGAACAAGACATTCTTGCAGTCTGGGACAGCGCACCCAGAGTAAGGTTTGTAAACGGAAAATACGGAATTAAGAGCACAGCTCAGATCATGGAATATGCAAAAGATCTGGACAGAAGAAGAGGAGATTTTATGGAAATTGCTGTGTGGCAGGACGGCATAAAAGTCAAAGACAATACGCTGTTCTATTATCAGGCCGTACATCAAGAAAGCGATGTGGTCCCGGAAAACATTGACTGCATACGTTCAATGATGAAACTGGAATCTGATGGAATGAAGTCCATCCAAAAAACAAATTCCAGCTTAGGAATCTCAAAGTAAACCATATCTGGCTGAGTCGAATGGCTGACTCAGTCTCAGCATATTATATTTTTTGTTCATTTTGTTAATTATTTCTAAATTTCAAAGCTTGTATAAGTAATCTACCAATTGATTGACGTTACAAACAACTTAAATATTTGAGAAATATTTGAAATACCCATGCCAGCGGGATGTCGTATAGAAATTTCGTACATCGACCCAGAAGTATATTCTTCAATCGTAAATCATGATCTGAGAAAAGAAATACTGCGCGTACTCTATGCAATGGCTCTGGAGAAACCTCCAACCAAACAGGAGCTTGCAGATAAACTGGGCATGGGTTATCATCAAGTATCATATCAGCTGGGACAACAGCTTTCAGAATTCTGGAAAGTTGTAGATGAGAAGAAAATCAGAGGAACTCGCATGGAATATATCGCTCCCTCTTCACCAAGCGCCGTATACATCACGCTGGGAAAAGACGGCGAACTTTTTGTCGTAGATCCTTTAGCAAATATATTCGGACAACTATCTAAAGTTGGTACAAGATGCGATGGGTGTTCTGAGAAGGAATTTTCAAAATGCCTGAAACACGTTGAAGAAGGATGTTTCTGCGGAAATGCACTCACCAAGGATGAAGTGTCATTTCTCAACAAGAATGGAAGAAAGAAGCCTTTCAGGCCAATGGACCTGGCTCTCGTCTGTGCATTAAAAGGAGTTACTTCTGGGCATAAGTGTGTAATATCGATCCCCTGCGACAGCTGTCCATTCATGAGAAGAGCGATCGTCATAGACGGTCTGTAAGATGGTGAAATAATGAGTGAAAAAACACGTACCAGATTCATAGTAATCGGTGGCTATCTGGGAGCAGGCAAAACCACATTGACGGTCAATCTAGCAAGACTCCTGAAGAATAAATACGGAAAAAGCACCGCGATCATCACAAATGATCAAGGGCATGCGTTGGTAGATACTGAATACGTACAGGATGCCGGCTTTGATGTAAAAGAGATAGTAGGCGGCTGTTTCTGTTCTACATTTCCTGAATTCGTTAAAAATGCCAGATCAATTGTGCAAATAAAGCGCCCTGATTATATTATCGCTGAACCGATCGGGACATCCACTAATATATTGTCATCTGTGATTGAACCGCTGAAGATGCAGTATCCTGAGGAATTTGAAGTTGCCCCGTTTATGGTTGTAGTAGACGGCATCAGAGCAGCAGGCATTGAATCGACTAAAAAACTGATACCTGCTCATCAGGTGAAAGAAGCTGAAATCGTGCTTATGTCTAAAATGGATTTAATTGATATAAATGAAGAAAAAGCAGCAGAAGATGAGATTAAGAAGCTTGCACCTGAAGTATCAATAATCAAGTATTCATCCAAGACTCTGAAAGGAATTGATGAGATAGCACAGATAATAATGTCTTCATCCATAAGCACTAAAAATCAAAAAGGTGAGAATACAGTTAAATTCTCATTTGAAAAATCAGCCATGTCCTGGTATTCATCGATAAATCAGATGAAGCCTCTTGACAAGATAGACATGTATGATCTCTCAATGTCAATAATGAGATCTATTGCCAATGAATATACACCAGATGAGATAGCACATGTAAAAATTGTAATCGCATCCCCTTCAGCAGGAGTAAAAATGTCGCTCGTGTGCGATTCTGTACAGACAGACAGTATCCACGGCTCCAGGTATGTTTCTGAAGAAGCCAAATTGATAGTTAACGCTCGTGTGACTTCCGATCCAGATAAACTGGGAAATGTCATACGCTCAGCAGTAGACTCTGTAAAAAACACATACCCGATGGAGATTATAGATTCCAGTGAATCGTGTTATTCTCCTAAGCCGGAAACTCCAACATTCATAACATTATGATCGCAAAGCGATCAACTCTTTTTTCTTTACAAATGTAATTCTATTGCTTTCAGCTAGATGGAAGGTATTATCTGCTCCGGGTTACGTCATTAATTCCGGAGAGAAACTGGATGGTTGCCGTTGATGATATGAACCGTCGGATATTGAATCTTCTAAAGACTGATGGTAAGTTAACATACAGAGAAATAGCCGCCAAACTCAGACGCTCCCCGTCAACTGTCAGGGACAGAATAAGACGGATGGAAGATTACAACGTAATTCTTGGTTATGCTGCAATAGTCGATAGAGAGATTACCGGCATGAAAGCAGACGCCATTGTACTGGCTGATGTGGAAGACGGCGTGTCCGTAAGAGATTTAAGAAAACTGAACGGGGTTGACGGTGTGGCAGAGGTCTCAGCAGTCAGCGGAGACAGAAGGGTGATTATACGAGTCAGAGCCAGAGACTCTGAAACGCTTGATACGATAATTTCAAGCAAACTCATCCCTGCAGGATTAAAAGATGTGGAAGTCCGCATCATCATGGAAGAGATAATGCGGTTTCCTGGGACTAACTAAATTGATGTTGAATCAAAGTAGCCGCGGAACGGGCGGGAAGACAGCGGCACTACTTTAACGAAGCCACCTTCTGAAGATGACGAACTGAACCGTGACTCATACTCTTTCATCAGTTCATTAATTAATTTTAAATCGTCATCATTTACATTTTCTAGCTTTGCCCCTACTCCAAGCTGATGGGGGTCGACTTTTCCGCGTATGAATATTCTTCCTCCGTGTATACCGGAACCTACGCTTAATCCAACTGGAGATACTTGTTTAGGAATGTTTTCACCTAAAACTAATATCACTCCGCCTGCCATATATTCACCAAGATAGTCACCGGTTCTTCCACCGATTATTATATGCGGAGACATTTGACCGAATTCTTTCATATGAATTCCTACCCTGGTCCCAGTATTACCTTTGACGAAGATTTTTCCTCCTCTCATTGAGAGTCCAGTAACATCCCAGGCATTCCCGTGCACTATGATTTCTCCCGAGGACATTGTATTGCCTGCCATATCTTGAGCATTTCCAAATACCTCGATGAAAGGTCCGTCCATAAATGCACCCAGATTATTTCCCGGTGTGCCGTTTATGGAAATGCTGATTTTTTTATCTACAGCTGTAGCTATGTATCTCTGTCCCATGACACCCATGAGTGTAATGTTTTTGACACCTCTTGAGACTGCTCGGCGTATTTCATTATTTACTATTTTGTAATCAACCGGACGTCCGTATTGGTCTCTTCCGGTGGCATCGATCACAGTCTCGGTTGCAGCTAATACCGAATTAACTAGATTGCTGGACATTGATATCATCCCCAACCTTCTCCTGCATGTTTTATACCCATTACATCTGCTATTCTCGGATTGGGGCCGATGTATCTGAGCCTGTCTCTGTTTCCAACAAGAGATTCGACTGAATCGATTCCCATGGCCCCAAGAATTTCTTTCAATTCTTCATTCCATGCACTGAGTAGTCTGACTATCCTGGCAGCGCCAACTTCCGGATCCAGCCTTGAAACCAGATCCGATTTCTGCGTTGCTATGCCCCATGAACATTTTCCCAAGTGGCATGACTGGCAGACTCTACAACCCATGGCGATCAATGCAGCGGTGCATACTCCTACCACATCTGCACCCAAAGCGATCGTTTTAATCATATCGGCAGAACTTCTTATGCTTCCCCCTGCACATAGAGTCACACGGTTTCTAAGTCCTTCATCAGTAAGCCGTTTGTCGACGACCGCTACAGCTGTTTCAACGGGGATCCCTGCATGATCCCTTATGATCCTGGGAGTTGAGCCAGTACCGCCTCTGAAACCATCAAGAGTTATGAAATCAGCACCGGCCCTGACAGCACCTGACGCAATGGCAGCGATATTGTGCACTGCCGCTATTTTCACTCCTACCGGATGTTCATAATTAACAGCTTCTTTGAGTGTAGCAATCAGCTGCTCCAGATCTTCAATTGAATAGATGTCATGATGTGGATAAGGTGAAAGCGCATCGGTTCCAAGCGGAATCATTCTTGTTTCAGAAATAAGATCTGAGACTTTCTCACCTGGAAGATGGCCTCCGTGACCTGGTTTCGCTCCCTGGCCTATTTTAATCTCAACTGATGCAGTATTTTTTAGAAAATCTGGGTTCACCCCGAAACGTCCTGATGCCACCTCGCTGTTAAGATGGGGAGCAAACTCCCTGAAATCTTTGTGAAGACCCCCTTCCCCAGTTCCAGCAAGAATGTTCAGCCGGCGGGCTGCTATAAACAGCGCTTTTTGAGTGTTATAGCTTACAGCACCAAGAGACACATGTCCGAGCATGACTGGCATATCCATTATTACGCCGCAACTAGGATTGTTTTCAAGATTGTCTTCAGGAGACAAATGTAATCTTCCGCTGCGACTTCCGACATATGTTTTAGTTTCCACTGTTTCTCTGAGAGGATCGATTGCAGGATTTGTGACCTGGGCTGCATCCAGCAGCAGATCATCAAATATGCTGTTATATGGGATGTCCGTTCCGCATGACGATAAGAGCACCCCTCCGGTGTTAGCCTGAGAAAGGATGGCCCGCCTGGTACGTTCTGTGTATGTGCCGTGAGGTGCCATTGTTTCCGGAATGTGACGGATTTCAATTGCGTCCTGAGGGCACATTTCTACACAGCGCTGGCATGATACACAGCCATGTTTTGCATGAACGGCACCGTTGCTGAATTCAAGAACGTCATATGAGCATTCTTTTATGCATCTTTTACAAGTAATACATAATGAAGATATCACCGGCTGGAACCTGTCAGGTATTTTCCACATTTCATTGTTCATTGAATACCCCCTCGAAAGGTTTCTCTGTACCGTACCTTACGATTCCTTCACCAACGCGCGCAATCATCGGGTTTCCGGGATTGGTTACCCAGGTGTATGCATCGCCATCTACAATTCGGATAGCGCATTCTTCTGAAGCGGCATATGTAATGCCCTCGCCTTCGTTGTAGCCGACAATCAGCGGACGCAGTTTTTTACGATCGGCCATCGCCAGCATTGTAATCTCCGGACGGGATCTGCCAACTAGAATAGAAAACGGTCCGTTGAGAAATGCTTCTTTATAAGTGATGCGCAGCTTTTGTGCAAGCTGCCTGCTGCGTTCATCCATCAACTCTATGTCGTTATAATATCCAGGAGCCATAGCGAAAGCTGCAACCTGCAGAGGCAGTCCGTGTTTTCTAACTAAGACATCCCAAGTGTATGTGATTACTTCAGAGTCTGTAAGAAGCGTGCATTTGTATCCGTTCATCTCTACAAATTTACGGTTGACCCCGTATGATGTGATCTCACCATTATGACATACGGACCAGTCCAGGAGGCTGATAGGATGAGCACCTGCCCACCAGCCTGGAGTATTGGTAGGAAACCGTGAGTGTGAACACCACATCTGAGCTTCGTATCTGGCTAAGTCATAGTATTCTGCAATCTGATAAGAATAACCGTTGCCTTTGAACACCGCCATGTCTTTTCCGCTTGAGATACAAAATGCCCCATGGATAGAGGAGTTTATATTCATTACCAGATCTGCAATGCACTGGTCTGAATCGTTATATTTTGAATTAGAAGAGGACTTGGGAATAAAGAAGTATCTCCATACGCTGGGGTGAGGCAAAGGCACATCTGATTGGCTTGCTGTGTAAACGCGTTCATCTCTGGTAATCTCACCTCTGTTTTTTAGACATTCTTCTACAGCAAACATTGACTCTTCGTTATCAAAGAAGAACTGCAAGCAATAGTCGTCCTTGTGATCTGGAAAAAGTCCGTAAGCGACATAGCCAGATCCTAATCCGTTCTCTCTTTCACTCATGATGGAGAGCATTCTAGCTATTTTGTCACCCCTTATTTTTCCACCGTTTAGATCTATGCAACCAGCAATTCCGCATCCGCCCATTATGGAAGACAGACCCGGAGGTCTAGCTGCTCCATATGACGGCATTCGAGGAAAATCATTGATTTTCCTACAGAATCTGTCAGTGCAATTTTCTGATGCTTCCAATTTTCCAACCATTGCGGTCATTCCACCCGCGCTATCTTGTAGCTTTAGAAACACGAACAGCTTCGACTTAATAATAATTGTGGCCAAAAACATACAAAAATGGCAATTTTCTAGAAATTCATACAGAATATACACATGTAATTCGTATTATGTCTATAAATCTAGCATTTATTAACAATTTGTCTAAAAGTCTCCCACGGAATGCGAATAACGTTAAACTGTTTTGATCATGATGAGAATATTTTTAGGTCAAAAAGTGAATAGGTTTTCAATGACCTTTTCCGCGCTAGCTTTGATACCACAGCTACCCTCATTAGACAAGATTAAACAAATAAGACTCAGACTAGATATTTCCCAGCGTGAACTTGCAAAAAGTTCCGGCGTATCTCAGTCACTGATTGCTAAAATTGAAGGTGAAAAAGTTGATCCCTCATATGAAAAAGTACGAGCCATCTTCAATGCATTTGAAGAGATAATGAAAAGCAGACTGCTGAATAGAGATGAACTGGAGATACAATTTACAGTCGGAGACCTTGCATCAAAAAAGATAATCTGTGTGAATCCTGAAACTTCATTAGTAGAGACAATTGAAAAGATGCTCAAGGGACATTATGCACAGCTCCCGGTAATGAAAAAAGGCCAGGTTGTAGGAAGCATAAGCGAAGGCCGAGTAAAGGACTACATTCTTGGAAAATGCAAAGACAATATTGATTCAAAAGAGATCATGCTCACAAAAATAGGTGAGATCATGGGACCTCCATTTACAATTCTGGATGAAAGCACTCCTATAGAGATAGCTGCCATTCATCTTCATCATGAAGATGCAGTTCTTATCATGAGAAAAGGAAGTATATCTGGTATTTTAACAAGTTCAGACTATCTCGGCCTGGGTCTTCAATGAAAAAGAATGATCTAGAAAGAATGCTACAGCAGATTCCGCCTCACTCATCCCCGAAGGCATATCTGGAGCAGTACAGTACACCGGCCAATATCGCAGCGGATATGCTGTTTTTAGCATATTCCAACGGGGACATCTTTGAGAAGGATGTGCTGGACCTAGGCTGCGGCACCGGAATTCTTTCCATCGGCTCATACATTCTCGGAGGAAACGTAACTGGCGTAGAGATTGATCCGACGGCATATTCTGAAGCTGTGGTGAATGCGGAGAACGCAGGTACCGAAATCAAGCTAATAAACTCAGACATAAAGGATATTGAGATTGCCGCAGACACTGTAGTGATGAATCCTCCCTTTGGATCTCAAAAAAAGAATGCTGACCGGCCGTTTCTGGAAACAGCTTGCAGATCTGCAAACAAGATATACAGTCTTCACAACTCATCAACAATTGATTTCCTTGAAAAGATGGCCGGATCGCTGGGAGGAAAGGTGTTCTTACAGAAAGAATATATCTTATCGATACCTCACATGTTTCAGTTCCATAACAAGATGAAGAAGAATACTAATGTAGTTCTGATTGGTATCGACATGAATAGAGTGTAATGTAATGATTAACGGTGATAGAATATGAGTAAATTTGTTTTACCAGGTGATGAAGTTGCAGTTGTTGAAGAGTATATACCCTCAGAAGGTACTTATGAGCACGAAGGAGTAATCCGTGCCAGTGTAGCGGGCAAGCTTTCACTTAATGAAGATGACATGACTGCAACCGTCAAGCCCGTGAATGCACCAAACATCCTGAAACCAGGAGACAGCGTATTCTGTAGAATTACTGATGTAAGGGCAAGCATGGCGGTGTGTGAGATTATTGCCTCAGACGGCAACAGCAGAGATATCACTGGAGACAAGTCTGCTACTATCCACGTATCCAAGCTTTCTTCCGATTATGTTCAAGACGTTGGAAAAGAATACCGTCCAGGAGACGTGATCAGAGCTAAGGTCCTGCAGGTGAAGCCGTCTGTACAGCTGTCTACTCAGGAACCGCATTACGGAGCAGTAAAGGCCCTCTGCAGGAAATGCAGAAAACCGCTGGAAGCAGACGGAAAAGTATTGAAATGCAAAGCCTGCGAAAGAACAGAAAGCCGCACCATAGCGGATGACTATGGCTGTGTAGATTTCTAAGGCGGTTCAATTTTTGAAGACGGTCTGCCTCCTTTCCGGGGGAATCGATTCACCGGTAGCTGCTTATCTGCTTGGCAAGAACGGCTGCGAAATAACCCTTCTGCATATGGACAACAGGCCGTACTCTGACGATTCAAACTACGAAAAGGCCGTTGATCTCAAAAAGAGACTGGAGGTAGAGCTTGGTAGGGAGATTCCACTGTATGTCGCACCTCATGGACCCAGCCAGGAATCTATCAAAAATAAATGCAGAGGCAATCTACAATGTGTTATGTGTAAACGCATCATGCTCAGAGTGGCCAAAAATCTGGCTCAGCGGATAGATGCTGATTTTATCTCAACCGGCGAGTCTCTTGGGCAAGTTGCTTCACAAACGCTGCAGAACATAGTTGCTGAAGAATATACTCTGAAGTTTCCAATTGTAAGGCCCTTGATCGGCTTAGACAAATTGGAGATAGAAAATATCGCAAAAACCATCGGTACATATGAAATCTCAATAAGAAAAGGAGTTCCTTGTACAATCGTTCCCTTTAGACCAGCTACTATGACTTCGATCGATTTGATAGTTGAGCAGGAAAACCTTCTCAACATCACAGAAGTTGTAGAGAAGTCAGTAAGCTCAATAAAATTGTATGAATGAACAGACTGCGGTTTATGCACACGCAGTTTGTTCATTATAAATTTTAGAAAACAGAGCAGGTGCGGTATCTCATTTCGTCAAGCATATCCGGCGTTACACGTGAAATATATCTAGCCTGTACCTTAGAGATGTACAATGTGTGTTCGCCAACTTTTACCTGCAGGTCAGTTGTCTTAGGCGCTTTTAGAGTAATTGGAACTACTACGGGACCAGAGCAGGATGTTGAAACTCGATAATCTTGATCATTTTTTAGGATGAAATCAATCACTTCCTGATCTACTTCGATTTGACTCATAATCTTAAAAAAACAAAATTCATATTTAGTCATTGCGAGCGAAATTTTGTAAAAATCATTAATAGATATCGAATAGTTTTTGAAAGTAAACAGTATTTATCCTTTTCATGAAATACGTATTGGACAGCTCTGCTTTATTCTCTATGCAAGACCTTCCAAACGGAGTTTTGTATACGGTTCCAGGCGTTATTTTCGAGTTAAAAAAGTATAAGGACCCCAGACTGCAGTATTGGGATGATTTTATAGAAGTCAAAGAACCATCTCAAGAGTTCATCGACACTATTGAAGAAGCTTCAGTGTCATCAGGAGATGATCTCCGCTTATCTCCGGTAGACAAAGATGTGCTAGCTCTGGCTGTTGAAACGGAGAGCACCATACTTACTGACGATTACTCCATTCAGAATCTAGCAAAGATCCTTAAAATTTCATTCCAAGGAGTAGGAATGAAAGAAATAACAGAAGTTGTAAATTGGACTTATAAGTGCACTGGATGTCGTAAAGAATGGGATAAAAATTATCCAGACTGTCCAATCTGTGGCAGCCCGCTCAAATCAGTGCGCTCAAGGAAAGGGTGAGCGGCATCTGAGGATTTTTCCCATCCTTCTTGCACCCAGGACTTTCATGGAAAATTCCAGTCTTTTAGGGCCTTTGAAAAAGAATTGAGCCAGATGGTTTGTTTTAACTGCCGTATGAAGAGGTTTGTAGACTTGTTTTCTCCATTCATCTTCATATTTCGAAAGGGGCACTCCAGATGAAATATGCTCTGCAGCCACCATTCCGGCAAGTCTGCCGCAGACCATAGCTATGGGGATTCCACCTCCGTTGACAGCAATAACGTGTCCTGCTGCGTCTCCGACAATCATAGAGTTGTCTGTATATGTCTTTGCAACGGGACCCTGCGAAGGAACGTATTTTCCAATCGGACGTCCTGTCACATTGAGATTCTGTTGAGAAACAAACGTTTTGAAGTAATCAGTCACTTTTTTGTCAGAATGCCTGGGATCTGCACCGACGCCTACGTTTGCTCCGTCTTTTTTCGGGAGAATCCAGGCATAGGCTCCAGGAGCTAGGTTTCCGAAGAACATGTGCATGACAGCCTCAAATTCCCCGGTTGCTTGTGAAGTCACAGCGGGATACATATGCTCATTTTTAGGGAGATTGTGGGCCCTCGCCACTCTGGAGACTGGACCGTCTGCGCCTATCACTACTTTGGATGTGAACGTTCCGTTATTTGTTGTGACTTCGGTGCCGTTTATATTCATAGCGTGGGTTGAAGTCATTATTTCGGCACCTTCTTTTCTAGCTCTTTCTGCAAGATATTTGTCGAAAAAGCGCCTGTCTGTTGTGTAACCTTTGAATGGAATGTCCCAGTACTTATCACTCTGGAAATGAATTTTGAACAGATCCATTTCCCTTAGAATGTATTCTTTAGGGACGTTAAAAATTGTATCTAGATCTTCTGCAAAAGGAAGTATTGCTCTCATTTCTTCCACATCGGGCATAAATTCCCCGCATGCAACCGGCTCACCGATTTTTTCTTTTCTGTCAATGAGAAGAACCTTGGCTCCGCCGGCGGCTGCATACTGAGCAGCTCCGCTGCCTGCTGGACCGGCACCCACGACAATTACATCGTAGTCTGTAGTCATGCCTTATGATCTCCTTGTCATAATGGTATCGGCAAGTGATATTAGAGAATCTTTGTAGATTGAAGAAGAGACGTTCTCTATTGCAACAAGAGCCTTGTCATAAAAGTCCTGGGCATGTTTACGTGCAATGTCTAATGCTCCTGAATCTTTAACGAGTTTAACTGCTTCTTTGACTTCTTCATCAGAAGGTGAATTCTTTTTAAAAATCTTAGAAAGAAACTCATTTCCTAGATTCATAGCAATCATGACTGGAAGATTTGGACGTCCGTCTTTGATATCCATTCCAACTGGCTTTCCCATGTCTGCCTCATTGCCAGTGATATCCAGAATGTCATCGATTATCTGAAAAGCATAGCCGATGTTTTTGCCATACTCCCCGAATGACTCTATGTCCTCAGGGGATCCTTCTCCAATATAGGCACCGAGCCTTGCACTGGCTTCTATCGCACCGGCTGTTTTTCCACCGATGATGTTTAGATATGTTTCCAAAGGAGTTGAGATATCATGTTCCTCATCAATCTGAAGGAACTCGCTTTCTGCCATGTTTGAACAGGCATTTGCTACAAACTCAATTATCTCTTCGGATTCCATATATCCGCCGAGTTTGAAACCTTGAACAAAAAGAAAATCACCAGTAATGATAGCGCGTTCAAGTCCATACTTTTTATATATGGCGGTTTTTCCGCGCCTCATCTCTGCATTGTCATTGATATCGTCATGAACTAAAGTTGCAGAGTGGATTAACTCTAAAGCTACAGCCAACTTGATTATTCTGTCTTTGTTTTCTCCCCCAACACAATGGAAGGCTAGTAAAGAAACACCTGGACGGATTCTTTTTCCTCCAACAGAGACAGCTTCCATAGCAATTTCATTAAGAAGGGGATGCCTAGACTTGACATTCCGTAACATTTCAGACTCAACTATACGGATGTCATCAATAATTGGCTTCTCCCATTCAGTCGACATTGCTCGGTTTAATAACAATGGAGTACATAACGCTATCTAATCAGATGCTGGGTTTAACTGCAGCTTCATTCAATTTAAGGCATTTTTTATGACAGAAATTTAAGAAACGTATATTGACGAGAAGCCGGACTAAGACATAAGCATGGATTATATTGCAGCATTGAATAATCTAACCGCAGCAGATGCAATGGATGTTTCGCCGCCGGTTTTGAATTATGAAGGCAATTTAGAAGATGCCCTCAGAATGATAGCAGATGAAAACAGACAGGATGTTGCTGTAGGCGCTGGCAAGGATATTGCGGGATTTGTTCATGCACAGGACATTACAGGCATACTGGCTCGTGGGGAAAGCATTGACGTTCCTCTCAGAACATTTCTTGATTCATGCAGTTTGTCGGGAAGCAAACCCTGTATTCAGGTGAGACCAGAAGAATCGCTGCTGAACGTAATGAGAGTAATGGACAGCTGGGGCAAAGATAATATTCTGGTAGTTGGAGAAAATGAAGAACCCCTGGGCGTTATTTCAGCCACAGGGGCGATAAGATGTTTGTGGAAAATGGTTTCAGAGCCTCTGCTTACCAGGGCCGGCCCAGCGGAAGCTGAGTGAAGTAGCTTGCTGCTTGTGCGCAGTAATCTACCACCACATCAGGCCACAGACCGATCACGATAGTAGCTATCAGACAAACTGCAATTGCAACAGCCATTGTGGTTGGCACGCGGATCTTGTCATGTGAAGCTGGCTTGTCTACATACATGTATTTGACTACACGTGCATAGTAGTACAGAGACAGAGCGCTGTTCAAGATACCTGCAATTGCAAGCCAGATTAACCAGCCCTGATCAAATAATGCAGCACCTTCAACTGCTCCAGAGAACAGATAGACCTTACTCCAGAAACCTGAGAGCGGTGGAATACCTGCAAGAGCAAACATGAAGATCATCATTGCAAATGCGACCAGAGGTGCTCTGACGGCTAATCCTTTGTAGTCTGTGATCTTTTCGCCCATACCTACTTTGTAGATCAGAGCGCCCACAACAATGAAAGCACCAGCCTTCATGAAAGCGTGTGTAATTATATGGAACATACCGCTTTCAACAGAGAACTGTGTTGCCACTGCAATTGCAATGATTACGTAACCGGCCTGAGCGATTGAAGAGTATGCAAGCATTCTCTTCATACTGGTCTGTGCCAGTGCAAGCAGGTTTCCTACAGTCATTGTCAGGATGGCGAGTATTCCGACTACTACTTCCCAATCTGCCTTCAGCGCGATTAATGCAACTAACAGCATTTTGAAGAGCAGCACGAATCCCATGCTCTTTGATCCAGCGGCCAGAAGCGTAGATGTCGGAGTTGGAGCTCCTTCATACACATCCGGTGCCCACATATGGAACGGAACCAAAGCGATCTTGAAACCGAAACCGGCAATCATCAGACCGATACCCAGCAGAGCCAGGGAACTAGAACCGTTGAGAGCAAAGAACTCATTCATCAGTTCGAAGTTTGTTGTTCCAGAGAGTCCATAGAGCAGTGAAATACCATATAATGCAAGGGCTGTTGAGAACCCACCGATTATTACGTATTTTACACCAGCTTCTGTGCTCAGTTTGTCTTTCTTGCGGAATGCTACTAAGGCATATGATGCGATTGAAGTGGTTTCGAGACCTACGAACATCATGATAATGTCGCTTGCAGAAGCTACCATCATCATACCTGCTGTAGCCAGCAGAGTTAATGAGAAGAACTCTGCTAGGTGTAGGTCTTTTTCAATGTATCTGGAAGCCAGTAAGCATACCAGTGCAGATACTGAAAGGAATACCAGTGAGAACACTGCTGCAAAGACATCGAATGTCAGCATCGGTGTTCCGTTGAATACTATCGGATCTGGATATCCATCCATGATGTTGTATACCACAATCGCTGCGCTGATCAAGATTCCCACTAAGGAAATCCCTGTAAGGCCCCTGCTAGATTTCACCAGACGGTGAATTGCTGGAAGGGCTACTGCAAAGAGGATTATCACTAGCATCGGGTAAAATGCAGCGTACGAATTCTCTAAGTCGAAGTTAAGATCCATTTCAAATCACCCCTGGTATACTCAGAAACGGAAGAGTTGGTGTGATTATGTCCATCAGTGCTGAAGGCCATACTCCAAGCAGTACTATGAGCAGAAGGAGAACGACTATCGGAGCAACTTCGAACCAGTGAGCATCACGAATGTTGTCGGTGCGGATCTTAGTTGTAAGTTCGCCGAAGATTGTTCTTTGCATTGCCCACAGATAGTAAGCAGCAGTTAAGGCCACAGTCATGAGTGGTATGATTATCCAGTACCAGTAGTTCGTTCCTAACCAGTCAAAGGTTGCTGTAAACACTGAGAATTCAGCTACGAATCCAGCAAGTCCGGGTAGACCCAGAGAGGCCATAAAGCTGAACATCATGATTACAGAGACTATCGGCATCTTTGTAACTAAACCGCCCAGAAGTGGGATTTCCCTTGTTCCTGCTTTGTGCTGGAACATACCGCATACCATGAAGAGCACAGCCGCGATGATACCGTGGGCAAACATCTGGAATACTGCTGCAGCAATACCAAGCTCTGTAAGAGTGGCAATTCCTAACATTACAATACCCATGTGGCTGATTGAAGAGTATGCAACCATTTTCTTAAGATCTGTCTGCGCCAGACAAGCAAAGGCACCATAGACCATCGAAACGACACCAATGGCGGCCAAGATCATCTGCCAGTTGATTACAACTCCAAAGATCTCATACGAAACATCGACAGGGAAGATTGGAAGACAGATACGAATTATTCCGTAGGCACCCATCTTAAGCAGAATACCGGCAAGTAGCACGGATCCTGCGGTAGGCGCCTGCACGTGTGCATCTGGAAGCCAGGTATGGAATGGAACCATAGGCATCTTGACAATGAATCCAAAGAACAGAGCCGCGAAGATCAGAGTCCTCACTCCAGATTCAAGAGATCCAGATACAGATGCAATTTGGGCCATATCAAATGTGTAATAGCCTAAGTCTCCTGCAGCCGTGAAGTACAGCGCAAAGATACCAAGCAGCATTACCAAAGATGCTACGTGTGTGTATATAAGGAATTTAATTGACGCGTATGATTTGTTTGGTCCTCCCCATATGGATATGAGGAAGAACATTGGAATAAGCACGATCTCCCAGAAGATGTAGAAGAGGAAGTAGTCCAGAGACATGAAGACTCCAAGTACACCTACTTCTAGCACTAACATGAGAGACATGTATGTTCTTGTTTTCTCTGAGACGTCCCAAGAGAAGAGAGTTGCCAGGAATACCAGCAGTGTAGACAGGAAGACCATTGGAAGGCTCAGTCCGTCTATTGCAATGTTATAGTTGATTCCGAGCTGCTCTACCCATACGTAGTTCTCAGAGAACATGAAGCCTCCGTTACCCGAGCCATAGTATGCGATCAATACAAGGGCTGAAAGAACCAGGGCCACGAATGAGAAGACTAATGCGATTGATTTGGCCAGTTTAGCGTTATTCTTTCCGAGGAAGAATGCAGCTAATGCACCAATCAAGGGAATTATGATTAAGAGGGACAATACTGGAATGCCCTCTAGAGTGTCAGCCAGAGTTGTGGCGAGATTATCTAACATTAGAACATACCTCCGAAAGCAAGGAGGAGAATCACAACTAGCGACACTCCAACCACGACGATACTAGCATAGGTCTGGACAAGACCGTTTTGTACGAATCTCAGTAACTTTCCAACGAGTGTACAGATCAATGAGATCAACTTGACGATACCATCAATGATGTTTCTGTCAAACCAGTCGACTGCCTTTGCTATGCCATATATCACTTTTGTTCCGAAAAGGTCGTAACCAGCGGTAAATCCATACCTAGCCAGTAAGACATTTCCAAGCTTCTTTCCGATTTTGCTTTCAGAAATCCTTGCAGGATCGATTGTCTTGGAGTAATACATCAGGTATGCTACTACAATACCAAGGATCGCAACGACGATTGACACATAGGTCAGCGGGTGCTGGAACATGTCGATTATCATGTCAGTTCCTGAAGCAATGTGCATTAAGGGTAGGTATGCTGCAGGTTCAAGTGTGCCTTCCATTCCAAGGAGGATACCAGCAAGACCAGATCCTACTGCGAGGACACCTAAGATTACCAGAGGAATCCACATTACTTTTGGAGCCTCGTGAGCATGATCATAGATTTCTTGATCTCTCGGCTTTCCGCTGAATGTAAGGAACCATAGCCTGAACATGTAGAAGGCTGTGATGAACGCTGCAATGATACCAAAGGCATATAGCAGGTAGAATCCTGAATTATACGCACCCGTATCAAACACCGTCGCCAGGATTTCATCTTTAGACCAGAATCCGCT
Source organism: uncultured Methanomassiliicoccus sp. (assembly GCA_905202485.1). Taxonomy (GTDB): domain Archaea; phylum Thermoplasmatota; class Thermoplasmata; order Methanomassiliicoccales; family Methanomassiliicoccaceae; genus Methanomassiliicoccus_A. The sequence goes on along the minus strand of CAJKRY010000004.1, from coordinate 16,875 downwards.
GAACGGCGGAATACCAGCTATCGATATACAACCCAACAACATCACAGTCGAAGTGATTTTTAGTTTCTTAGACAAGCCTCCCATCCGCATCATATCTTCCGTATGCACAGCGTGTATCACCGCACCCGCGCTTAAGAAGAGCAATGCTTTGAAGAAAGCGTGATTCATAAGATGAGACATACCAGCCATGTATCCCATGTTTGGATCTCCAGATACTGCAAAGAGATAACCAGAAGCTCCTAACGCTAAGAACATGTAACCTAACTGGCTGATTGTAGAGTATGCAAGGACTCTCTTGATGTTTGTATTATTGAGAGCCATTGTAGCAGCGAATAATGCTGTGAATCCACCTACTGCTGCGATAATTATCAGAGTGTCTGGTGTTTCAATGAGCACTGGGTAGGACCTTGCTACTAAGTATACACCGGCTTTAACCATTGTTGCTGCGTGGATTAAAGCAGATACAGTAGTTGGACCTTCCATTGCATCTGGAAGCCAGTCGTGCAGAGGGAACTGAGCAGACTTACCAATTGCACCTCCAAAGATTAAGAAGGTACCGAGTGTCAGTAAGTTGTCGCCGCCTGTGAACAAGTCTACATTATTGAAGATGTAGTCAAAGTCCAGATTGCCTTTGAATCCTACAAAGAAGATTATCAGACCGAGCATTAACATTATGTCACCGATTCTGGTGACGAGGAAAGCCTTCTTTGCTGCAGAGGCAGCAGATGGCTTAGTATTCCAGAATCCAATTAACAGATAGGAACACAGACCAACTAATTCCCAGAAGATGAACATCTGGAGGTAGTTGGATGCAAGGACTAACCCAAGCATTACACCAATGAACAGGGAGATGATTGCATAATATCTGCGTTTTTTCTCTCCCTCGCTATGCATGTAACCTACTGAGTATATTACAACAAGAGTTGCAATGAATGATACTACAATAAGCATCAGGGCAGTCAGATTGTCGATGTAAATACCCATGTTGAATGTGAATCCATCAACAATCATCCACTCTAGAGATGCTTTGTACACCTCACCGGTGGTTAAAGTTTCATAGGCTACTAACAGAGAGAGAACACAAGAGATCGCAGCCATGATGATTGCGATTGGTGCTCCCCCTTCCGCTTTTTTGAACAATTTGTTTCCCAAGAAACCAACGATTACGAATGCAATCAGCGGGAAAATGGGAATTAACCAGGCATATTCAGCGAACACTTTACCACCTCAAGAGTTTGACTTCGTCAACGTTGACGGTGTCCCTGGCTTTGTACAAGGTCATTACGATAGCAAGACCTACGGCTACTTCAGCTGCAGCTATAGCAATAGCAAATACTGCAAACACCTGTCCTGTCAATCCTCCAGTGTATGAAGAGAATGCGACAAAGTTTATGTTGGCTGCATTTAACATAAGCTCAACACACATCAGTACGATGATTGCATTTCTTTTTGTGAGGACTCCTACTGCCCCAATTACGAAGAGAATTGCTGAAAGACAGAGGAACCATTCTAACGGAATCATTCCTTATCCTCCTCCTCTTCTTTTGCAAGATATACGCCTCCAAGCATAGAGACGAATAATACAATTCCTACTCCGATCAGAGCTAGTCCATAGTTATCAAACATCAGTTTACCAAGCTCGTATGTGTCAGTATTCTGCTGAGTGTATCCTGTTGAGAGATCGCCTGTCAAGATAGGCCACAGCAGTACTGATAAGAACAGTATTCCGACGAGGACCATCACGACTGAGTATACTATACGCTTATTCATCGCGATCACCACCCAACAGTTTGCGCTTTGTCAGCATGATACCGAACAGCATCAGAACTGAAACTGCTCCGACATAAATCAAGATCTGAATCAACGCAAGGAATTCAGCTCCTAAGAATATGTAAGTAAACGCTACGCCCATGAACGCCAAAGCGAGCCACATAACGCTACGCACAATTTCTTTGGAATACAACACAAGTATTGCTCCAGCGATTGTCACTATAGCAAAGAATAGGAAGAAGAATTCGTCCCAGCCTATGGATGCTCCTAGAATCTCCCAGGCCATTACTGCACCTCCTTCATACAGAGCGCATTCTTGGGGCAAACTTCTACGCAGTTTTCACAAGATACGCACTTATTATTATCGAAAACAGGCCTCTTAATCGGACGGCCTTTTTCATTCACGCCCATCTCTTTCATTTTAACAGCGTCTACAGGGCAGGCTTTTGCACATTTTGTGCATCCAATGCACTTGCTGTCTTCTAGAGATGGCAGATCCTTATTATCCAATGCAGGTCTGGGAGCCGCTCCGGTATGAAGTTCTGCTGGCAATACTTCCAGAATATGAACTTCATTTCCTGGCACTCCGTCATATTGCAACTGATAAGGATCGTAAATTAATGCTCCACGTGTAAACGAGGCTAATTCGTATTCGGGCGTGACAATCATGGCGTCTGTAGGACAATATTCCGCACAGTAACCGCACATCATGCAGCGACCGACATTTACTCTCGGCCTCTTTACCTTCTTAGGAGTCTCAACGCCTTCTTTGGGAAGATCGTCGACTTCCATCATATCAATGCACCTGTTAGGGCATATGCGCATGCATACGCCGCAACCGATACACTTATCAAATCTGAGTCCTGGACGGCCACGGTATACATCGGGTAGAACCAACTTCTCCCATGGATACAGGACAGTGGTCGGCTTGTGGATTGTAGATTTGAGTGTTTGTTTTAGAGTAAGGGCAAGAGGCTTCAGGAGGAAACCAGTCAGGCCTAGCTCTTTGGACCTCTGCTTATTGGATCTTATTGCTTCAGCCATTTTAGAACACTCCCACAGCTTTTAATGCAATTGCAATGAACACGTTGATTGCAGCCAGAGGTAACAATCTCTTCCACCCGATGCTCAGGATCTGATCGGTCCTGACACGAGGCAGAGCACCTCTTACCCAGATCATAACGGCAAACACGATGAATGCTTTGAGTAAGAACCATACTTCTTCTGGTATGATGCTGGGGAATGGTCCGTCCCAGCCACCAAGGAATAATAAAGCAACTACTGCACAACCGGCATAACCGCGGAAGTAATCAGTAAGCATCATCAAACCAAATCTGAAACCACCGTATTCTGTACCCCATCCTTCTACAAGTTCTGCTTCTGCTTCAGGAAGATCGAAAGGAACCCTTTCCGCTTCAGCAGTAATTCCTATGAAGAATACTATGAAACCGATGATCAACGGTATTCCTAGCCACATATTTTCCTGTTGCCAGGTTACAATGTCGCCGTAGTTCATGCTTCCAGTCAGAATAATAACCGATACTACAGCCAAGAACAACGGAATTTCATAAGAAATAATCTGTGCGGCTGCACGCATTCCACCGATGAGAGTATACTTGTTGTTTGACGCCCACCCACCAAGCAGAATAACGAACGGTGCAATACAGAAGATTGCAAAAGTCAGAAGCACACCTAGCTCTGAATTGGACATATACCACTGAGTACTCAGTGGAAGAGTACCTAGCAAAAGTACAGATGTTCCAATGTAAAGAACAGGCACTAAGTTGAAAACACCTTCATCAGCGTTTTCAGGAATGATTGTCTCTTTTAAGAAGGTCTTCAAACCATCAGCGATGTTTTGGAAATAACCCAACGGACCGACCATTGTACCTCTACGGTCCATCAGCCTTCCTAGCATCTTACGTTCTTGCCAAATCATTGTGATATCCACAAGGAATCCGACAATGAAGACGAAGATACCAATGAGCAACAGCATGATTACTGTTCCCAAGGTGTCGCTCATCAGGAAGTCGGCGAATCCATGAAGACCCAGCCAATTGAAGAATGCGCCTAAAACGTCATCCATCAACCAGTTAGTTAAGGCATCCATTCCGCCCCATAAGTCAATAGATACACTGCTCATCTAAATCACCTGTCCGTCTCACCCATACAGACATCAATCATACCCATGATGGATGGGACATCTGCTACCTTGCATCCGTTAACCATGACAGGTGCGGCAGAAAGCGTGACGAAGAAGGGACTCCTTACTTTCAGTCTGAACGGCTTCTCTGTTCCATCACCGATAACGTACATCAGACTCTCTCCACGAGGGTCTTCCATCCTAGCCATGCCTGTGCCTTCAGGAGCATAGCGCGGCGGCTTTACTCTGACAGGGCCTTTTGGCATCTTCTTGAGAGCGTCGCGAATAATCTGGACGGACATTCTCATTTCATCCATTCTAACCCTGTATCTTGCGTAAACATCACAGTCAGGCTGTACGCAGGAATGCCAGTCTAAGTTTTCATAGACTTCATATGGATCATCTTGGCGGACATCAAAGTCCACACCGCTTCCACGCAGGCTTGGTCCTGTAACTCCGAGGTTAATAGCATCTGCTGCAGAGAGGGGAGCTAGACCTTCCATCCTCATTCTAAAAACGATGTTACGATCGACAAGGTCTTCGTATTCAACCATACGCTTTTCAAAAAAGTCTAGCGTTCTAACAAGATCTCTTTCCCATTCAGGAGTTGTATCATTTCTAACACCGCCGATACGAGTATAGTTATATGTCATCCTCGCACCGCACAATGACTGGAAAAGATCCATGAACAGTTCTCTCTCCCTCATTGCATACAAGAAAATAGTCAGGTTACCAAGGTCTGGACCGATAGCAGCCAGCCACATCAAGTGCGAGGCTATCCTCTGCAGTTCGTCAGCAATAACACGGATATATTTAGCACGCTCAGGAACTTCTAATTCCATGAGATCTTCCACTGCCAGGCAGTAGACGTGGCTCCATGTGTATGATGAACCATAGCAAAGTCTGTCGGCCATAGGGATAATCTGGGGATAGGTTCTGTCTTCCACCATCTTTTCCCACCCGCGGTGAAGATATCCAATGACTGGCTCAGAGTTTGTAACAGTCTCTCCGTCTACTTCGATACGAAGATTCCAGAGACCGTGTGTCATAGGGTGCTGAGGACCCATGTTAATCCACATCTTTGCCATTTCAGAGACCTCCACTCTTGAAATCCTTCCTCATCGGGAAGAACTGAACATCCTCATCCAGTAGAATCCTCTCAAGCTTTGGATGATTCTTGAAAATTATACCAAACATATCATAGGCTTCTCTCTCATGCCAGTTGGCTCCGCCCCACAAAGGTGTGATGGAATCCACTTCTGGGTTGTCATGAGGCAAATCAACGACGATTTCGATCGTGATTTTATTGACGTATGAAGTGATATGGTATACTACCTGGAAGCGATCTATGCGATCTACTCCAGATACACATGAGCAATGTTCAAAATTAAGCTCGTCCCTAAGGAACGTGCAGAGTTTTAGAATTGAGTCTTTGTCCGCAGTAGAATATATTCTGCGGGGTTTATTCCTATCAAGGATTTTTACTTCATCTGATGAAAATTCTGAAGTGATTTTTTCCTTGACATGATCAATTGTAAACGCATCAGCCAATTATATTCACCTCAGTCATCCAAAAAAGTACCTTGCTGTTCTACCTTGATCTTCTCTTGCAGCTTCAGGAAACCATCAATCATGGCTTCCGGCCTAGAGGGGCATCCGGGGATGTAAATGTCGACTGGAATAAACGTGTCGACACCCTGCACAACATTGTATGAATCATACCAGGGTCCACCTGAAATTGCGCATTCTCCCATAGCCACGACCCATTTTGGATCGGGTATTTCCTCATAGAGACGACGAAGGGCGGGACGGAGTTTTTTTGTTACCCATCCATTCACCAGAAGAACATCCGTCTGTCTTGGTGAAGAACGATACACAACACCGACCCTCTCGGCATCGAATCTAGGGGCAGACGCAGCAGCCATCTCCAGAGCGCAGCATGCAATACCAAAGTGCAGAGGGTGCAGAGAGTTTCTCTGTGCCCAACTCCAGATTGGAGCTGTTGCCTTATCGACAAGCCTCTTTATCCCACTGGATCTGCCGAGTTCATCGACGACCTCATGAGACCAAGACTTAAACTCGTCAACGGTCATGGCAATGGCATTTGGAAATAGACTCAAATCCATAGCTTCTCCTCCTTCTTGAGGGCGTAATATACACCAACTAAAAGCAGTGCAAAGAACGCCAACATCATTAATTTAGCATCGAACATGAGATAATCAAACGAGAGTGCCCAGATCATCAAAAAGATTGTAACTACATCGAAAACGACGAAAATAATTGCAAACATATAGAATTGAAAATGGAACTGGATCTGTGCACCACCGATTGGAACCTCACCGCATTCATATGTCTCACGCTTAAGGGGCGTCACTCGAGTAGGACGGAAAAACCTTGAGACGTAGAATGCCAATATCGGAAATCCCAACGCAACCACTGTAAAGATTGCGACCGGCAAATAGGTATCCCAGAGCATTGGATGGACAATAAGATGCCTCTATAAATACATTGTCGAAGCAATAATTTAACAGCCAGCGTCAGCGATGTAGCAAGCGTTAAACCATCGTTTATCACCAAGATCTTAAGAGTATATAATACAAAGGCTGTAAGAATCAAAGGGAAGATTCAAGAATCATTTGAGCAGTTAGGCATTTAGCTCACATTGATTTGAAACGATTAACGGTGTATATTATGAGTAAAAAATTTGGATTTATTGGTGCAGGCAACATGGCCGAGGCATTGATGAAAGGATTGATCAACGGACAGCTTACGACTAAAGAAGAGCTTATCGCCAGCGAAGTGTTTGCTCCTAGGAGAGAGTACATAACAAAGAATCTAGGAGTAGAGGTAACAGCTAACAACAAAGACGTTGTGAAAGAAGCTAAAGTAATTGTACTAGCAGTAAAACCCAATGTTGTTGCTACAGTATTAGATGAACTGAAGCCCAATCTTACAAAAGATCATTTGGTAGTTTCCATAGCAGCTGGTGTGAAGATATCTTCGATTGAGTCTCATCTAAACGAAGGTGTCAGGGTCATAAGGGTCATGCCTAACCAGCCTTGCTTAGTCAGCGCCTCTGCATCCGCCTTTGCTCTGGGAAAATATGCAACTGATAACGACAAAGCATTAGTGCAGAAAATGCTGGAAGCTGTAGGAATCGCTTACCCGATGGAAGAAAAGCAGCTTGATGCTGTTACAGGCCTGAGCGGTTCCGGTCCAGCTTACATCTACCTTGTGATCGAGGCCCTGTCTGACGGAGGAGTAATGGCCGGTCTGCCCAGAGATGTCTCGACTGCATTGGCTGCACAGACTGTCCTAGGTGCTGCAAAAACAATACTGGAAACAAAGATGCATCCCGGCCAGGCAAAGGATATGGTCACTTCTCCCGCTGGAACAACCATTGAAGGTATGCGCGTCCTTGAAAATTCAGCTGTGAGAGGAGCATTTATCGATGCGGTCCTGGCAGCAACTGAGAGATCCAAGGAGCTGGGCAGAAACTAAGCCCTTACTTCTTTTTCTTTTTAAATATCAAACCTTTGACTACTCTGGGCGCACTGCGGAACACGCTCTGGCTGTCCCATTCTAGTTCTCTTTTCTGACAGATGGTTGATTCCATAAGTTCCATTCCTCTGTCTCTGAGTGAGTCTAAAGCAGCTCTGCGCTCTTCCAGATTCGACAGCTTCGTAGCGTTTTCTACTTCAACCAGCAGTGCTCTGGCCTCTTTGGATCTAGAGGTAATTTCGTCATATTCTTGCTGATCAATGTGCCCTACATCCAATCTCACCTTGCTGAGCAGATCCGCAGCGTCGTATGAGGTCTGGGCAATCTGATCACGCGTCATCCACTTTGTTTCATATGACAAGACATCTTTCCAGCTGGGATTAGTAAGTCGGACTCTGTGTTCCTCAAGAGTGTGAGCTAACAGTTTGTAGCCGTATTTTTCAGGTTCCTCAAAGGCAAAGCTTCCAGGATCGAGGAAAGGAGCCAGAGGAGAAGTATAAATGTGCAGCCTATTGTCATTGTCGTTGTTGTTGTACAGATCCTTGGTATACTGTGCTGAACTTATGGCCGATTCCGGCGTCTGTTCCGGCAGACCAATCATAAAGAACATATCGAACCTCTGGCAGTTGTTCTGCAGAGCAAATCCTATGCTTTTATTCATGGAATGATTGTCGAACTTTCTTCCCAGAGCATAACGCACATTCTCCTCATGAGAATCTGGAGAGAACTGAATCGAGTATCTGCTGAATGTTGAGTCTGCAGCTTTGAAAAATGACTCTGGCGGAGGTACAAAGTATTCCAGAATTACGTGAGTGTCGATATCGAGCCTCTTGCATTCTTTAAAAAAGCGTTCGGCATAGCTTTCTCCGTGCTGCCTCAGGTCCCCGACCACGAAGACAGGGGCCTTCAGGTAGTTTTCCACGTTACTTATGTCCTCTGCAACTTTTTCTGGACTTCTGAATGCCGGTTTGGAACGAGAAAGAACAACTTTATTTGCTCCGCAACTGCCTCCGCACACCGCGCAACGGTGCGAACAGCCTCTGACGGTAAATGATACAGTCAAAGGATATCTGTCCCAGTCCTTGAAGGGTTTAGCACCTTCCAGATCCATGTTTTTTATAACAGACTTGATGATCCAGGCATAATCAATGTCCAGATAGTCCAAGTCATCGGGAATGAAAGTCATGTCATTGATTGTGACTTTACCGTCCTTTTTCCAAGTCAGGTTAGGCACTTTAGACAAGTCTCCACCTTTGCTCAGAGTGTCCATCAGAGTAACGATCGGCTGTTCTACAGAATCTCCCCTCAGAACCAGATCCACCTGCGGATACTGAATCAGCTCTTCCTGGAAATATGAAGAAGAAAATCCCCCAAAAAGAACCTTTGATTCTGGATGCAGCTTCTTAATGATCTCCGCTACAGCGAGAGAACCGTGCGCATGCGGCAGCCAGTGAAGATCAATGCCGAATACTTCTGAGTCAATTTTTGATAAAAATGCTTCTACGTCCAGCTTGCTATCATTCAGCATCATACTGGCTAGGTTGATGATCCTGACCTTGTAGCCTGCTTTGCTGAGGTGAGCGGCCATTGTGGTGAAACCAAATGGATACATTTCAAATACCGGAGTCGAAGGAACCAAGTCGCTGACTGGCCCATAGAACATAGACTCCTTTCTGAAATCATATACGCTGGGAGCGTGAATGAATACTAAATCATATTTAGCCATGATCTGTTCCAACCCCCAGCAGACACACTCTAGAAAAATGTTTTTACGTCTCCACACAAGTCTATTCGGGCTGCTGGCTGATGAAACTGCGGTGATCCTGTATATACATTAAATAGAAAATATATGGTATATTTATCTCCGTATTGTATTTGGACATAGTTTAAGTTTAGATTATGCGTAGCAGTATCTACAACAAGATATATACGATAGTCCAGAAGAAATATTACAGGTGCTGCACAGTTGTGGCCTGATCATCCCAGAGCATTTTGAGCAGGCTGCTGCAGAATCAGCATAGAAGTAATGATTCTAAAAGACAAAAGATAGTTATGAAAAACAGAAACCGGTTATGTTCCGAAGCGCCTCTGGCGTAGCTGATACGAGCGGATAGCCCGGAGAAAGTCGATTTTCCTGAAACCTGGCCAGTATACATCGGTGAAATATAATTCAGAATATGCAAGCTGCCACAACAGGAAGTTTGAGACCCTTTCTTCTCCTGAGGTCCTCAGGACCAGATCAGGATCTGGAAAGTCTGCTGTATATAAGTAGGTAGAGACTGTGTCCTCACAGATGTCTTCGATTTCCATCTCGCCGTCTTTGACTTTCCGTGCAATCTGTTTGATCGCATGAATTATCTCCTGACGGGAACCATAGGCTAGTGCAATATTGTAATAATGGTCAGAATAATCCTTTGTCTTCTCTTCAGCGACTTCTATAGCCTCAAGAACATTCGGCGGGATTAGTTCTCTCTGCCCTAAGACCTTGACTTTTATTCCATATTTGTGCACACGGTCGTCATCAGCCAGTTTTATAAAGTTGTCTTCAAAAAGATCCATAAGATCTGATACTTCCTCAACGCTGCGTTTTCCATTTTCTGTAGAAAAAGCGTACACTGTGAGGATTTTTATATCAAGCTCCATACACCATTCTAAAACCTCTTCAAGCTTGTCTTTGCCTTTTATATGCCCTTCAGTAGAAGAAATCCCCAGCTCTTTGGCAAACCGCCGGTTGCCATCCATGATAACGGCAATATGATGCGGGATCACGCCTTCTGAGACTTCTTTGAACAGAAGTTTCTCATACGCCTGATACGCCGTACTCGAGATCGCTTTAGAGATTTCTTGTTTCATTACCTCACCAAGAATCCCGATGATTATTCTTCATCGAGAATATCTGCGGCCATAAGGCCCATATCAAAGCAGCCTATTGCAGCAACAGCTCCAATAGTTCCGTTTTCACCAGTGATTTTTATAATTTTCGCTCCTCCCTCGACAGCCGCCTTCTTAGCGTCTTCTACGGTGAGAATTTCTTTCTTAGCTCTAAGACCGTACTCGGAAAGCGCCTGAGGGATTTTAAGACCCTGATAAACAGCAAGTGTTGTATCCGGAGAATATGTGTTCTCGCGAAGATAGCTTATCACATATTCTGTAAGCTTCTCTATTTCATCTTCCCTGACTGCAAACGATACACCTACGGCGGCGCAGTTGGTTGTTTTTTCCGGAACCTTTGGGTTGAGCTGCGTGATCTTATGTTCAAGGAACTTACCATATGGAGCAGACTGGGCCATCTTCAGCATTAAAACCCATGAAGCCCCCTTTTCCTTGGTATCTGTATCATCTGCAGCATAAACTACACGCACCAGCTTGGGAGTGTAGATATTTACAAGGATTCTGTTGGCTCCGCCTACCTGGAAACCTTCGGGATACTCGGCCTTTATTACACCGGGTCCCTGCGCTAAACAGACTCCCACTCCCACGCTTGCCCCAGCCAGACCTATCCAGGTTGTTTTTACAAGATCGCCTTCTATTTTGACAGCTTTCAAGGCTGAAGCGCCTATGCCTTTTGCCGCAGGTCCAAAATTAACTTCACCTTCTCCAAGATCTGCATCCATAACAAGCATGTTGCCGTCGGTGCGTATGCTTTTGAGAACACCGCCGCTGCGTTTCCTGTTGGCAATATCCCATTCCATTGCACCTTTGACATCGCAACATTCGATCAGCGTGGCTATGTTATTTTTTTCATCGACTAAGGTGTAGAAACCTTGGCAGAAAAGCTTACCATGTGTCTTAATAAGCTCATCTGGGGTGATTACTAAAGACATGATGTACAGTCTCCGATTCTTAAACTCATCATTGTACCCATAAATAGCTCTTACGGTCTGCCAGACATGAAAATTATTTGCTCGGCATATATTCTTTAGCAATTTCAATAGAATTTTTCAGACTTTCCAGAGCATTTTTGCTATAAAAAGTCGCAGCTGGATGATATGCTATTAGAACATTGATTTCATTCCCTGCTATCCTAACGGGAACCATCGTGTTGGCTTCCGAACCCATCTTAACGTCTCTTCCAATCAGATCTTTTGCTGCTGATCTTCCCAAGGCGATGATCAGCTTCCTGTCTTTCAATTCCTGTTCCAGACGCGGATAGCAGGCTTCCATTTCTTTTGACGTAGGGGCTCTGTTGTTAGGCGGTCTGCATTTTACCGTATTGGTTATGAATACGGTGCTTCTGACAAGCCCGACTTCTTCCATCAGCCTGCTCAGCACCTTTCCAGACTTTCCCACAAACGGCTTGCCTACTTTGTCTTCATCAGCACCGGGCGCTTCTCCTACAAAGGCGACCGGAGACTTCGGGTCTCCATCCGGCATGACTATGTTCTGTCTGCCTTCGCAGAGGGGGCAGTCTTGACAGGAAATCATCTCTTCAGCACATCCTCTGCAGTTATCAAAGAAAGCAGCTTGACCCCTTTTTCATTTAATAACTCTGATCCACCAGACTGCCTGTCAACTACACAGAATACGTTTTCAATAATGCCTCCGGCATCTCTTACCACATCAACGGCTGTTGAGACAGAACCTGCTGAAGTGACCACATCCTCCACCATCAGAATCTTTGAGCCTTCAGCCATAGTTCCTTCGATCAGCTTCTGCGTACCATGATCTTTCTTTTCTTTTCTTACCATGATGTAAGGAATCTTAGTTCTCAAAGAAAGAGCTACAGCCAGCGGTACCGAACCGAGAGCCACCCCTCCGATTAAGTCGAAGTTTAATCCCATAGAACTAATGCTTTTGGCCATCTCGTCTGCGATTGCTTCGAGAACGTATGGGTCCGTGCTTGCCTTCTTGATATCAATATAATACTCACTTTTTTTTCCAGAAGCAAGAGTAAAGTCCCCGTATGCCAGGGCGTTGCAGTTCACAAGTGCATTTTTGACTCGATCGTTCATGTTTACCAAGGCTCCTTTTTCTTTCCCATTTTAAAACCAATGATGTTTACAGAGCGGTGCAGAACCGGTACCAGAATTAATACTGTAACTAATGAGATCAGTCCTGTGCCTGAAATGTATGTTGAAATAAACCAGTCCGGGAAAAACAGGCAGGTTACAAGCATGGCGCCGGCTACGAAGTCATATTGATCCAGCACCGGAGCTTTCTGCCCCCGTTCCATTCCCAGCCTGCGTTTGATGAAAGCACCGCACATATCTCCCAGTAATGATCCCAGTGCAAGTGTGAAGACTATCCCGATGTTCTGAGGGAAAGAACCGTATCCCCAGAAGTCCGACGGATCAAAGATGTATGCAATAGCAATGAGAATTATACCGAGAACTGTTCCAGAGGCCACTCCACCGATCAGCCCTCCCCAGGTTTTGCCGTCGCCCAGAATGCGCTTTCCTCTCCAGGTCTTTCCAAAATCTATCGGCGTTCCGCCACCGAAAAGCACAGCTGCCGAATTTGGTACCAGAGCCGGCAGAAACAGGAAGATGCCGAGTACAATAGCCACGAGAACTTCTGAGACGTCCATTAAGCATGGATAATTCACAGTGGGTTAAATGTTTATTCCATCATCGGTCCGTAAAAAAGTTAAGGATGTCGTTTACAGGCGTCTCTGACAGTTGAGACCTGAAACGGTCTGAAAATTGAACAGCCCTTTTGTCGAGAATGAGTGCTATACCTCTGTCCTCTTCTGTGCGGATGAGCCTGCCCAGAGTCTGCAGCAGCCTTCTTGTAACCGGCGCCTTGACCGTATATTCCCATCCTCTTCCAAACTTGATCTCATAATAATGCAGTAAAGCCCTCTGTTTAGCATTCGGCTTCGGATACGGTATGCCTTCTAAAATTTCAACTTCCAGTTCATCACCCGGGAAGTCTATTCCTTCGCTTATTCTGCCGCCCATTACTGCAAAGATTACGGCGGGTTTCGAGGTCTTGAAACCTTTTACTTCTTCCATAAGCTCATGCTGCTGCATGCCTTTTCTTTCCATATAGATCTGGTTTCTGATTCTAATGAGAATCTTGTCTTCAAGGAATTTATCCATCAGGGTGTAAGAGGAAAAGAATACTGCCGTATTTTTATTGCAGGTATTGCATACTGAAACGGTATAATCTTCCATTTTTTTGATGATTTCTTCATCCTTCAGCAGCTCTTCGTATTTCGTTGTGACATCATCAGCATAAATTACAGAGCGCTTCGAAGGATCAAACGGCGAAGGAAAAATGATGGAGTTTGATTCCTTCGGTATGCCGATAGAAGCTCTGTATTCATTTAAAGGAGACAAAGTTCCAGACATATGAAGGGAAGAGTGGCATTTAAAAACCGGCATACAGGCGATGGAAGGATCCATACAGTAGGCTTCAAAAGCCGGGTTTTCTCCGCCGATTATCAATTTGACATAGAACTCTTCGTATGTATCTATCCAGAGCTGCAGGAAGTTTCCCAGAGAATAAATGTATGATCTGGGCAGCCTGCCTTTTTTACGCTTGGCATCTCTAATCGAGTCCCCGAATTCTGAAATATTTTCTCCTGCAGCTTCTAAAGCATGAGATGTGATGAAAAATGATGACATCAGGCCGGCTTCGAGAAAATCTGGAGGGATAATGCCGTCGTCTTCGATAAGATATTCTTCCTGTGCTTTTTTCAAAAGAGTGTCAATCTGCTTTACAAAATCCCGGATGGTAATACCCTGCAGAACCTCTGGATTTCCAAAATCATCCAATTCTTTATTCACCAGCTCAAGCACCTTTGAAGACATTTTGAATGATTTTATCTCTCTGGCATACTCTGGAAGATTGTGTGCTTCATCAATCACAACGATCAGGTCTGTCTCTGAAACATTCATCCAGTCCAGAAGCCTCTGTCTGATGAACGGCGAGAAAAAATAAACATAAGGCGCCGCTACGACCGTGGCATTGGGAAGCAGATCTTTTGTAAGTTCATGGGGGCACATTCCCCTTTTGTTGCAGTAGTCAGAAAACTCCTCTACTGAAGGCAGATTTTCTCTGCAATGCTTTTCCACCTCTTCAAAGTCAGAAGTAATTGTCTTCTGATAAAATTTGCAGCCCCCTTCACTGTCCGAAATTGCCCTGGCTTTCTTTTCTGCACAAAGCTTTGAAAGCTCTTCCGGCGTACCGGACCGCAGGTCTGGATCACGCTGCACCAGAGGACATGTGTTTTGCCTGCCCTGAATAGCAACACCAAAAACAGGCGTGACCTCGTTTATTTTTCTCAGCTCTACCATCACCTGATGCTGCTGAGAATTCGTTCTTGTCAGATACAGGATTTTTTTGTCACTCTTAAGGGCAGTTTCCAGCGTGCCTGCTAAAGCGCACACAGTCTTGCCGGTTCCTGTCCCAGACTCAAGAACAAGGTGGGAAGAGGAAGCGGTCGAAAGCGAGATTGATTCGACCAGCTCTTCCTGGAACTTACGAAATTTATAGGGAAAGAGTCCCATTAGCACAAGATAAGGAGCTAATGCTCCTTAAAAACTGCTTGCGCCGGGATTTTTGAGAGTGTCCCAGACACCATCTTCCAATTCTTCGTAGATGGAGACATCTGAATCGGCGTCTTCACCCTTCATATCGTAACCGCATACCAGTTCGAGAATGCGCTCTTTACGGAAAAGCCAGTAATGAATTCTCCACTCTCTTCCGTCGTAAAGAGTTGTTTCCTCACGTTCTGTAGTCAAAATCCCGGTGTCTTCCAACATATAGAAAGCATCGCGGTCTTCCGGCTCCAAGACGTTATCGATCATACGTTCACTGTATCCAAAGAAATTTAGAATGTGCTGAGCCATCTCCTTTGCTTGCTCCTCTGGCATACCTTCCCTGTCTATGCCATTCCTGATAGCAACTGTTAAGTTTTCGAGAGTTAAAACGCTCTCCATATCCATTTTTGGTTTTGATGTCATGTCTACACCCCACGGTGATGGCTTTTACCTTCACTCTTCTCTTCAACTTTCTAAACTGACCTATATAGCAATTTAGTGTTGGTTATCACAATCTAGAATAATGCCTATATATGTTATCTACTTCATATTACAATAGACATAAAGGTATGTCCATACCTTTATTTACATAAGTATGAACATATAATCCAACAAACTTATTTTGATATTATTTTAATTCAGCTGTGCTGATACTAGACGTTTTGATTTTGCATTTAGAATCATAGTTATTGCAAACGCCAAAAATGCAAATAATGCACCGCATATGCCAACGTACCTTAGACTTGCAAAAGTCACTATGATACTGCCGCAGACAGACCCCAGAGCTATACCGAAATTGAATGAAACAGGGCTCAGAGATGAAGCTAAGTTGATGGATTCCGGCACTTCCTGAGAAGCAATATTCAGAAAATGCATCTGAATTGAAGAATTCATGAGATACATCAAAACTCCGAGGGCAAAGATGTTGATCAGGCCTGCCGCAGAATACAGTGTGGTGAGAGGTAGAACTGCCAGACAGACCGTCTGAATCAAGAAAGCCTTCGGCATTTTTTTCATTCCGCCCGAAGAGGCTATTCTTCCAGAGATCAGGTTGCTTATGATTGATGTCACTCCAAACAGCAGCAGGACGATGCTCACGAATTCTACAGGCACACCAAGTTCTGTTTCTAAAATTGGAGTTAAATACGTATAAAATACATATGATGCTGCTGCACCGAAGAATACAATCAGCACGCCGAGAATTATTCTGATATCTTTAAACAAAACAAACTGGTGCGTGAGGTTCTTAGAAACAATGACAGAGCCTTGTTTGGGCAGAGTTTTGTATAGCAGAAAAGCCACAAAAACGCTGACTATGCAGATTATAAAGAAGACGTATCTCCATCCCATGAATTGAGTCAGAGCAGTTCCGATAGGAACACCGACTATCGACGCAATGCTGAATCCAGAAAAGATCCAGGCTATTACCTTGGGCATATTTGCCGCTTCGGTGATATCCTTTGCAAAAGTCATTCCGATTGACAGCAACGCTCCTGAAACGACTGCAGTCACGATTCTTGCAAGAACGAGAACTGCATAGCTGGTGGCAAACCCGCAGAGAAGATTTCCCAGAATAAAGACTGCGGCCAGAAACATCAGCAGGCGCAGGCGGTTGAATCTGCTGCTTACCGTAGTTATGAAAGGCGTACCGATTGCATAGGCAAATGCAAACAAGGATACTAAATTACCGACTAAGGCCAGCGAGACGTTTAATCCTTCAGAAATGTCCGGAAGGATACCTACAATGATGAATTCGCTGGTACCCAGAATAAAACTTAACAGAATCAGAGAGATTACTGGTAAAGTAAAAATTGTTGCAGATGACTTCACAAAGCCGCCTTCTTTCAGCTGTTGAAATCCCCTGAGTACGCATCATGTACTTCTTCGTTTTGCCTTTACTGAAAAACAATATTTTTTAGAAAAATGACCGGCATGATAAAAGCGCGGTATGCGCTTTCCTAAAGTGAAGTAAAA
>CAJKRY010000003.1 GCA_905202485.1 uncultured Methanomassiliicoccus sp. | reverse complement strand
TAAATGACAAAATAAATGACAAAATAAATGACAAAATAAATGACAAAATAAATGACAAAATATGGCGATAAGAATGATATCGGATGAGGAGTTTTTAGATAGGCTTGAGAAGATTAAGCGCGAGTTAGATATCGCAGACATTATTCGCATGCAGGAGATATCTCAAAAAGCGATGCAACAATACTATGAATCATTTAAATGTCATAAATCATCTGTAATAACATTTCCTAGATCTTGGTAAATCCTCTGTTTCCAATAAAGAGCATTAGCAAAGGTTTGGTAGAAAACATCGAATGTAGGATTCCACCACATAATATCCAATGAATTCGATATGAAGCAGAGATAAAATTGTGCTGAATTGATTGATTATAATGTGTCATTCTTCAAAATTCACGGAAACTCCGGGAACATATAACTAAGTGAGGCGCATTGCACAATTGTGATAATCTCACTCACAGGCACACCCGGTACTGGTAAAACCACGGTCGGAAAATTACTGCAGCAGAAAGGGATGAAGATCATCGAGCTTGGAGATTTTGTAAAAGAAAAGAGGCTCTATGATTCATTTGATTCAGAAAGAGACAGCTATGATGTTGATCCTGACGTTTTAGATGATGCAATATCAGCAATGAATATTTCTGAAGACTGTGTGCTGATCGGCCACATGGCTCATTTTGTGTCATGCGACAAGATAATTGTCCTGAGATGCAACCCATCGGTTTTAGCAGACCGTTTAAAATCGAGAGGGTGGAAAGAATCAAAGGTAAAAGAAAACGTAGAAGCTGAAGCCTTGGATGTTATTTTGGTTGAAGCCACTGAGACAGAAACTGAAGTTTCAGAAATCAATACAACAGAAATGTCCGCTGAAGAAGTGTGCGATGCAGTTTTGAGAATTAAAGCAGGAGATGCCAGCGATTATGCCCCCGGCAGCATTGACTGGAGCGAAGAGGTATTGAAATGGTATTAGATTCTAAAAGGGACAGCGTAGAATTCATACTGGACCCCCTTTCAAAAGCATTATCGAGGTTTCATCCGAACACCCTGTCCTGGATAGCCTTCATATTAGCCATTGTAGCAGGCCTGTTGATCTATTTCAGCTACGGCGATTATTGGTATATTCTGTTGCCGTTAGCGGCGATTGTCGTAATTTTAAGCGGATTTTTTGATGCAATCGACGGGAAAGTTGCAAGAATGACATTTAAATCCTCAAAGCGCGGAGATCTGCTTGATCATGTACTTGACAGATATGCAGACGTCATCATGATTGGCTCTGTAGCAGTCAGCGCTTGGTGCAGCCCTTACATCGGCATTCTGGCAATAATCGGCGTACTGCTCACAAGCTATATGGGAACACAGTGTCAGGCCATCGGTGCAGGAAGGCTTTATAGCGGACTTCTCGGAAGAGCAGACCGTGTAGTACTCCTAACACTGGCTCCGATCGTGCAGGTAATCTATATGGCAGTTACAGACAGCGCATGGATCACAATAGGGGATTACTCAATAACAATCTTCGGAATTGTCATGCTCTGGTTTGCAATCATTGGAAATCTGACGGCAGTGCAGAGGGCAATTAAGATTTGGAAGATGCTGGAGTAACCGGCTTCTGAGGTCTGGGGTTGTTCTTGATCCTGTAGTAAATCAAAGGATGGACAACCTTAGCCTTGGGATTATTGCAAAGCTTGTCAGGTTCAAAACACACGCCGTAGCTTTTCATTGTAGAGCACTCGGGAGGAATGTACTCAGTACCGGAGATCTCTCCTGTAATGTGCTCTATCTGATACTTTGATTTAGAAATATCAAAGTCAGGAGAGGAGCCGAACAGCGCCAGAATCTCATCAACCGACAGTCCGATATGATGCAGGAACGTTGTTAATGCGAATCTTCCTGAGTGCGGCAGATTCTCACCTGCCTGCGCCATAGCAATCAAGTGCTTCATGCAGGGAGGGAAATTCTCTACCGTCACTTTTCCAAAGTCCTGAGCGGTCATCTGACTTCTCCTAATGTCTGTACGGCCTTTTAGATCTGAAATGTCCGAAGACAGGGCTTTTCTGACCGAATCAGGTACATTCATTGGAAGCTCCTGTTCTATTTTATCCTGAAGCGCCTGCTGCATCAGTCTGGCAAATTTGATCTGATTCAGAGAAACTTCTCCATTTTCAATTTCAATGTTGATCAGCTTCCACTCTTTACTTCTCATTCTAGATGCCAAACGCAGATAGTCTGAAAAATGAAGAGAAAGCATGTCTTCTTCAGGCATATGGGTAGATATTCCCAGCTGATATGCTACATCCTCTACGACTTCGATCTCTTCATGTTCAAGTCTTTCAGCAAGAGTAACGCCTTCAGCAAGGGCATATCTCTTGATGAGAAATTTATCTCCGACGCAGGAAACTAAGATCCTCGCAACAGCATAAGATAAGATTTCTTCAAGGCATTCTTCATCGTTACTCATTGAACGGAAGGATATTTCTCCATACTCCAGAGCGTCAATAACACGGCTTTTGGCCCGAGCTCTTGCTGGAATGTATAATTCATGAGTTAAAACGTCATCTAACGATACTTCGCGCTCTTCTATGTATTCAACAGCGTCTTTTATAAACGGATATTTGGCGAAGTGTAAAACTTCCATTGGTCATCTACAGTACGTCTGGATTAAAAAAAGTAGTGATGCGGCTGTTGCCGCATATTGTTCAAAGGACATCTTCTGGAATGTCATCTGGGGTGACGGTTGGTGGGACGTCTGTTCCGGTAATATATTCCTTGTAAATTAAGGAAATGTACTGTGGCCCATCTGACGCGATTACTTTTTCCAGAGTAAGTTTAGAAAATCCAAAAGCATCCAGATCATTATCCCAAACATACATTGCCCAATAATGATAGATTCCTTCAACGTCAGTCATCGCTAATCCAAATAGAGAGTCCATAGAGTCTCCACCGGCCTCCCCCGGCATTTCACCAATAACAATGCTCCACTTCTTATCCTTGCAGACATTTTGAAGAGCGTCACTGGCATTGTCGCCATGAGCCTTTACCCAAAATCCTTTCTGCATTGTGGCAGAATCATAAGGCAATCCTTCAGAATCATATCCTTCTTCTGTTTGAATGAAGAAGTAATAGGTATCATTGTCAGCTTTGGAATCGTCAGTCAGCAATAAGTATGCGCCGAATGCTGCAATAACTACGACCAAAACAACGATGATACCAGCTATGCATTTTTTCTCCATCGTTATACCTCTAAATAATTTGAATGGAGGGTATATCCCACCTAGATATTTAAAGGAACTTTTGGCCATCTAACAAGAGAGAATGTGGCTTAAGAATCAGAAACGATTTCTCACTTGTTTGAGTATTTCCCTTTGAGAGTATATGTTGCGAGTATGTGGCCTTCCATTTTCCACCACAGCTCATTGAGCATGAAACCAGGCTTGATGTCCAGAATCGCGTCTAAAGCAAATACATGCAGCTCGTAGGTATGCATCCCGTTTGGCGGAGACATTCCTCCATAGAAGCTTGATTCCTCAGCGCTCTGGCTTCCGCCCTGAATGCTCATCCAGCTGTTTACTCCCTGAATGAAATCTTTGGCCGTCAGACTTTCATTTTCTTTTACTTCATCTTTCAGGATATTTGCAGCCGTCCAGTGGATCCATGAAAAACCATTGGTAACTGGAAACGCATCTTTGTCTTCGAGAATTATTGCAAATGACTTTGTTCCCTCCGGCTTGCCCTCAATTTTGAAAGGCAGAGAATATGTCGGCATACCATTCTTGTTTAACTGTTTGCCCTTGCATCCGTATTTGTCTTCAATTACTCCGTCAACAATGCCGCTGCTTGTAACTATCATACAATACCTCCGTCAATTCAGACTTGGGTTGATATACATATGAAGAGAAGCTGATTAATATCATAGCCCAGATTTCTATAGCGTGAAACATACAATTACATTTTTCCCGGGAAACAAAACAGTTGAGGTGGAAGACGGGACCACGGTCTTCAAAGCTGCTGTAGATGCAGGTGTAGAAACTGGAGGCAGCTGCGGCGGAACTGGATCCTGCGGAAAATGTAAGGTCATCGTAGAAGGAAAGTGCAGCGGAAGAAAAAATCCGCACATATCTGACGGGGAATATGCAGAAGGATACAGATTGAGCTGCACAACTGAAATATATGGAGATCTGACGGTTCTTACATCGGTAAGCGGAGGAAGCAAAAAAATTGCTTCATCCTATGATAAGATAGATATCTCTGACTTTTCACCTCTTGTATCATTAAAAGAAGCAGATGTGCAGAAGCCAAGCCTGGAAAATTCAGAAGCAGATTTTGAGAGATTAAGAAGAGCTCTGGGAATGAATGACCTGCAGAGTCTGCCGGCAGCACTTAAAAAACTTCCTGAAATGCTCAGATCTGAAGAGTGGAAAGTTAAAGCGGCAGTCAGCGGCAGCTCGCTTATTGATATTATTCCTAAAAATAAATCAATTTACGGTCTTGCCGTTGATATCGGAACCACCACTGTTGCATTAGAGCTAGTAGATCTGCAGACTGGAGAGGCTGTTGAAGCAGCATCAGATTACAATCACCAGATAGTCTGCGGAGAAGATGTAGTCTCGAGGATGATTTACGAAGAAGAAAACGGACAAAAAAGACTAACTGAACTCATCCTTGATACTATCAACAGCCTCATCAAACCGTTTGAAAAAGATATTCATGCAGTCTGCATCGGCGGCAATACAACGATGATTCATATGCTGTTAGGCCTGGATACTAAAAACATCAGATTCGAACCGTATGTTCCGGTGACCAATTTCCCGCCGGTTTGGAGAGCATCGGATATCGGAGTTAACGTTTTCCGTGATGCGCCTGTGTACATAATTCCAGGCTGCGCGGGATATGTTGGAGGAGATATCACAGCAGGAGTTCTGGCATCTAAGATGCAGCAGTCGGAATATCCATCGCTTCTCATAGATGTAGGAACAAACGGAGAAATAGCGTTAGGCTGCGGAGACTGGCTGCTGACCTGTTCAACCTCTGCCGGACCGTCATTCGAAGGCGGAGATGTCTCATGCGGCATGAGGGGCATTGAAGGAGCAATAGACTGTGTGAAGATTAAAGACGACGCGGTAGAATACAGCGTGATCGGAGATACTGAAGCAAAAGGCATCTGCGGTTCCGGCATAATTGATACTGTAGCACAGCTGTTTGTTAATCAGAAAGTAGACAAGAAGGGCAGGATAAAAGACAGAATATTCCACATTAACGAAAAAATCTCGATAAATGAGAGCGACATTGAGAATATAATCAGAACCAAAGCAGCGATCTTTGCCGGCTGCTGTGTTCTGCTTGACGCTGTCAACTTGCAGTTTGAAGATCTTGAAAAAGTATACATCGCAGGGGGATTCGGCAATTATCTAGACATACGCAATGCACAAATAATCGGGCTGCTGCCTCCGATAGCTTATGAAAAATTTAAGCTGCTGGGAAATGCCTCTCTCAGCGGGGCAAAGTCATGTTTGCTTTCCAAAGATGAAAGGCAGAAAGCAGAGGACATTGCACGTTCCATGACGTACGTAGATTTGTCATCATCAAACTCGTTTTTTGAACAGTATTCTTCGGCATTATTCCTTCCGCACACCAATGAAGAAAGATTTTCCAAGGCAGGAAAATGAACTCCCGATCGGGAACTATATATTGGATGCTGTTATCTCAATAATTGTGGAATGGAATTGCTCGCCCAGTTGCATAGGGTCTCTGCCGCATTCGGACCCGGTCAAAGCAGTAGACTTCATACTCAAGCATCTAAATGAAATCCCGTCCTGGCCGCAGCTGCCGATGACTGGATTCAAAGAAAATATGTACATTCAGTTTTCACAGAATTTACCAGGGATCAAAATTGATGAGGAAAACAAGCGCGTCAGCGTGAACCTTCTCGACTATGATCCTGAAGAAATTTACATGAAGATTATTTCTGAAGACCCGGATATGTTTCCGCTGCCTCAGGAAAACTTCTCAGGCTTTTATGAGTTCATTTCGAGAGATCTCTCCGGCTACAAAGCAATAAAAGGGCAGGTTACCGGCCCGATATCTCTAGGGCTGCAGGTGACAGACCAGGATGATAAACCTGCAATATATGACCCTACATATGCAGAGATCTTGAGGAAAAATCTGCAGTTCACAGCCATGTGGCAGGAGAGAGAACTAAAAAAGAAATGCGGAAGGACGATTATTTTCATTGACGAGCCTTATCTGAGCATCATCGGAACACCTTTTGCAAGCATATCTCCCTCCGACGCAGTTTCCTGGATCAACGAAGTTGTTTCAGGATTGGAAGATATGAAAGGCATACACTGCTGTGCCAACACAGATTGGCCGCTGGTAATGAGCATGAACATTGACGTATTATCGTTTGACGCCTATGATTATGGATACACGATAGCATTGTACCCGGAAGAGCTGTCTGCGTTCCTTGAGAGAGGAGGTTGTCTGTCCTGGGGAATAATTCCCAACTATGAAGAAACTCTGAAAGATACAAACTGCGCTTCGATCACATCTAACTTTGAAAAGATTGTTTCTGATCTGGAATCAAAGGGAGTTGACAAAGAGCTTCTTCTTAAAAATTCAATTCTCACGCCTCAGTGCGGTCTGGGCGGATTAAGCGAAGAGGCCAGCGAAGGAGCAATGGACCTTCTGGTAAACGTGTCTAAAGTCATACAGGAAAAGTATTCTCTGGGATAAGCATGGGTCGCGTGTTTGCAGTAGCCGGCAAGGGCGGAGTGGGAAAAACAACAATCTCTGCCTTATTCCTGTCATACTTAGCAAAAAGAAGTGGGAATATCGTTCTCGGGGTTGATGCAGATCCCAACTATAATTTAGGAGACAGGCTGGGCATAGAAGTACAGAAAACGATAGGCGATGTCAGAGAAGAATTTCAGAAATCAGCGGATGAGGCATCAGAAGTAAGCAAGCAGGCAAAGGTAGCCTACTATCTGCAGACATCTACTGATGAAGGTCCTAATTTTGATTTGATTACCATGGGCAGGCCTGAAGGCAAAGGCTGTTACTGCTACATTAATTCAATATTGAGAGATTATTTAGATGAAGCGATAGGAAAGTATTCCAACGTTGTGATAGACAACGAAGCGGGAATGGAACATTTGTCAAGACTGACATGCAAAAACATGGATGCACTGATGATTGTTACAGATGCTACCGCTGTGGGACTGAAAACAGCAAAGAGGATACTGGATCTCGCCTTAAGCTTGGATATAGAGATCAAGATAACTGCATTGGTTATCAACAGAATCCCTGAAGGAATGAGAATAGAGAATATTCCGGAAGGCTTCTCTGCAGTATATTATATTCCATTTGATGAAACAATTAATAAATTAACAACAGAAGGAAAAACATTAGAGCTGGAAAATGACAATCCGGCATACAAAGCAGTAAAAGAAATGACAGGCGACCTTCTGATGCGCTGCAAAGAAAGATGAAATTTTCTGAGAAATAGCAAAGATATTAATAAAAACTCAGCATGGGTCATCCATCATTTAGATTAACAGTCTGGATAGAAGAGATCTTCTCCTGTTAAGCCGCTAATCTATAAAATACATGGGTGAAGATGCATGTTTCCAATAGGAGTTATAATTGATTGCTGCAGCGTCCTGTTTGGAACAAACTTAGGCAGTGCAATCGGCACTCACGTGCCTGAGAGAATAAAACAGCCTATGAATGTCATTTTCGGCATCGCGGCAATTGCAATCGGCATTGTTTCAATGATAAAACTGCATTCTCTGCCGGCTGTTATTCTTGCATTGATTTTAGGCGCTTTGATCGGGGAACTGATCGATCTGGATGGTAAAGTAAAGACTGTTGTTCAGAAAGTACTCGCAAAATTCAATTTCAAGATCCAGGGAAATCAGGATTCATATATGCGCTTTTACCTGCTGGTGGCAGTAACATTCTGTGCCAGCGGAACAAATATTTTCGGAGCGATATATGAAGGAATGTCCGGTGATTATACCATACTCCTATCGAAAGCAGTAATGGACATTTTTGCCGCCACGATCTTTGCTGCAACTCTCGGCAGAGCAATGAATTTGATTGTCATTCCGCAGTTTTTGATATTATGTGCATTCTTTTACTCTGCACAATTTATTATGCCGCTGACAACAACAGATATGCTGAATGATTTTGTAGCAGTAGGCGGTTTACTGACATTAGTTTTGGGAATAAGCATTACACAGATCAAACAGATCAATGCAGTAAATCTACTGCCCTGCCTGATACTGATCTGGCCATGCTCATGGATGTTTAGTTTATTTATGTAGATTAAAGATTTTTGAGAATCTTCGGGATTCCAGAAGATTCTCTCGGACCTACGACGACTTTCATCCCGCTCAATTCCTGAAGTTTGCCGGACATTCTTGAAAGCATTCCCGGCATGATTACCGGGCTATCGCCGCATTTTGTTTTGGCATCCACATCCTCCAGGGACTTGGCAACCTTTTCAGGCGTGAGCTTTCCAGCGGAGAATGCCGTCATGACCGACAGTCCTTCAGTATCTACAACCAACAGCCAGGCTGGGATTTTTGACTTCTCGATGTCTCCCAGGACTGTGAAGTATGTTAAAGAAAAGTTGGTGGTAAACAGCAATGGAGATCCGTCTGCAGGATTGTTGACTGGATATATGCCAGACTTAACCTGTATCGGCACCTGCGGATCGGTGAATATGTTCTGACGCAGAACAAACAGCGGGAGTGCCTGAGACGGTTTTAAATCCTCTAAAAGAACAATTCCGCCGTATTTCATTGTAGAAACCATAGCTGTCTGAATGGGATCTTTCACGCTGCGCGCGTCGGTAACTATCGGATATCCCAGACCTCGGAATGTTTTCTTTACTGCATTCTTTCTGACAATTGTATTCTTTTCCACTACCTGCTGGAGTGAAGATGTTTTCATATCGAGCATTAAATCTTCAACACCGGCAGCCTTAGCCTTTTCAGCCATTGCTGCAAGTTCAGACAGCTCAGGTTCTTTAAGCACTAAAGGACATTTTGTTTCTTTAGCAACATTAATCATTTTGTCAAGATTGCTTTTATCAGCAGCATACAGCAGAGGTTTTTTTGAAGACAATGAAGCAGCGGCGGATTTCATCGACTGATCGTCAGACGAGATGAGAATTAAAGGCAGGTCTGTTTTGGAACTGATGTAATTGCATACTGAGGAGAATGTTTCTGCACTTGCAGATTTATTCTCAACTGCAATCATATCAAGACGGAGAATCTGGCCGACACGCTCAAACTCCAGTTTAGACAGATCGCTCAGCCTGTTGTCGATTTCAGCCTCGGAAAGAGTGTCCTGAACCGCAACTGCATAACATATTGGATGAAAGAATTTCTTCTCATGGCGGTACAGCTCTGTTTCCTCACCCAGCTCAATCTTTTTGTCTCCGGCGCCTACAGACACAAGACGGATCGGCGGTGCAGAAGAGGATTCCAGTGCGGCTTTAGCTTCATCAGATACAAAAGGGCAGGCGGAAAGCTTTACCTTCTGGTTAGCGAGCTGCATGGCAAATGCCAGACAGGTCGGGAATCCGCATTTCCCGCAGTTTGATTTAGGAAGGAACTTAAAAATTTCAATTGCAGTAGGCATCTTATTCACCTCTCAGATCACGGATGGCATCAGAGACAATTTTTGCAGAGTTTTTGTTCCTGACCACAACAATATCTGCACCAGACATTAAAGCGGCCAATGCAGTGGCTACCTCCCACCACATTCCGCGCTCTTCTGTATCCCCCCAGAGCGGGTTGTCATCTACAGATTCTCTGGCATCCCAGGCGCCGGTGGAATCACAGATCATCGGCGGCTGCAGCATGCGGTCATTCATCAAAGCTGCAATACGGATTCTTTCATTGACTGAATACGAATATTCCAGACCCATTCCCAAACCAGCCATCAGAGGATCCATGATCACATTGTCAAGCTTTACTCCGAAGTCATTGAGCAGGATGTTCATCTGCTTTGCCAGATTAATGTCCAGATTAGAAAAGGCTACGATGCCGTGGCCGTTTGCCATGGCGGCAGCAGAAATACTCTTGTAGGTATTCTCATTGGCCTGGCCGATTATCAGTCTCTCAGAAGAGCACACGTTGCTCACAGCTTCCAGAACCTTAGGGTCTTTCTCCTCGTTACCGCAACCGTAGACGATTACAGGCACATCCACGGCATCAATGACTTCCCTGACAATCTCAGCAGCATCTTCAGGAGAGATGTTTTTGCTTTCTGGATCAGTAGACAGAAGCTTGAGGCAGATCAGGTCGACGCCGCAGCCGATCCAGGCCTTTGCCTGATCAACTGGACCGTCTTGGCAAAAAGCAACTACTTCCGGATCGTCGATAACTTCGCCTGCCACCAGCTGGCGTCTGCCCAGCCCCTCGTAAGAAAGAAAGGGCATGCCACGCTCTCCCCCGACAGAAATGTCGGAGGACATGGGAACTTCAGTTATTTTTCCAGACCACTTTTCTTTAGGAATCGGTACTTCGGACATAGGTTAACCTTCAATGTTTTACTGTAATAAGGGCGGCATGGACAACGCTGGGTGATTGACTTCGGTCATCCAGTTTATCAAGCCCTCTGCATCTGTAGTAATTGTTTCATCTGCAATTTTATCAATAAAATCCGGGACTCCCAGATCTTCAGCTCTCTGCTGCAACTGCTCCCTCATGGATTCTTTCAGATCTTTGGGCATCCAGGCGATTCTGAGGAATCCTCCGTCTGCAGGAATAAATTTCTTGCTGACAAGATATTTTCTGCCGATGCCCATAAAGCCGGGAGTCTGCTTTCCTCCTCCGACTGAACCTGCCAGAGTGGAGAATTTCATACCTACCGGAGTCATTCCACCGTATTCTCTGTTGACAGCGAATACCGCCTGCATGTCGCTTGTCATTCCAATGATGACTTCAAAACAGCCGCAGGAAGTCATGGGATCCTCCATCATGCTGTATATATTGACCCTTTCCAATTTGTGATTTGAACCCTCGTAGACGGCATCATTCACGCCTGTCCACTGTC
The DNA here is from genome assembly GCA_905202485.1 of uncultured Methanomassiliicoccus sp. Taxonomy (GTDB): domain Archaea; phylum Thermoplasmatota; class Thermoplasmata; order Methanomassiliicoccales; family Methanomassiliicoccaceae; genus Methanomassiliicoccus_A. The sequence goes on along the minus strand of CAJKRY010000003.1, from coordinate 118,240 downwards.
CTTTTTCAGAATCAATGACTTCATTCTTAAGAACGATCTGGTTAGGGCCGTGGGGATCAATTTCCTGAGCGGCTTTGGCATCAAGCCAGTTGATGGCGCCGCAGAGGCCGAGCCTTTCAGGCATAATGATGCAGACATGTCCGGGAGCAAACGAGCTGCAGAGGCCGCAGGTGAAGAACCTGTCTACACTTTCATCGGTGAGACCGGCAAGCCTGGCATCCCTGAAGGCATATCTTTCCAAAGCCTCCGGAAGCCTCTTTTTGACTTCTTCTTCATCGGTAATTATCGTTACCTGTACTCTGCTGACAATGGAACTGAATTCTTCTTTCAGCTTAGTAATGAGAATGTTTCCAAAATGCTTGAGACTCACGCCGGAACTTACTGCACTTTTACTCAGCCTGATCCAGTTGAGATTGCGCTGGCCGGTGTGCCAGATTCCCTGTGCAAAGTTGAGGAACAGGTGAATCCTCCTCTCAAGGACTGATTCGAAATCCTCCTGCATTTTTTTGCCGTAAACATCAACAAGTATTGCCAGCGGCGTAGAGGAGCCTTCCTCAAACTCACTGACATCTTTTCCGATCAGTGTAATTTTACCGTCTTCCACCTCAGACTCGCTGCGCATTCTCAAAAGTTCGAATGTTGCGGTCTTAGATGAACCTCCCACCTCCAAGTATGTATCAGGTTTTCTGATACTCTCTCCTTCAAAAGCAGGCCCGTACGCTACAGGAATGTCTACAGGAGCAAGATTTACAATAATGTCCCTCAGCTCTATTGCCGCCTGCACCATTTTAGCAGAATTGGCTTGAGCGAGAACTCCTGGTATCTCATCGACATTCTGATCTGTGACGATGACTGCCTTGTTGACTGCTGCAGCCATGGCGACAGCGGCGGAGATCTCATTGATCTCTCCAAATGAAAGTACGAAGACTTTAGGCCTTTTTGATAAATATTCTGCAAGCTCCTCTTCACATCCTCTGCCGATCGCACCGAATGAAAGAGCAGCCCTTATGGCAAAATTCACTGCATGGATAACCTGCGTACCCGGACCGATGGGAAACAGCATCAGCTTTGCGCCCATCTGCACATTTTTGTCTCTCAGCTGGTCTGCAATATTCCCGGCGGCAAACGTCAGAATGCCCTTGGACTGCAGATCCCTGACGATCTTTACCAGTTCATCCGGATTTGAAGCGGTGCCTGTCAAAACAGCAGCACCGGGAATTGTGTCATCTACAAATGCCACCCCGAATTCCCTCAGAGTCTTGTCAGGAATGAAGCCGCAGTACGGTGCATCCTCATACGGTTCTGTGAACTGCACATATTTGAGAGCCTCCAGAATCTCTGATGAAACCATAGCCAGCTTTCCTGCCAGAACAGCATTTTCCAGTGTAGGATCGTCAGAAGGTTCAGTCAGGCTGTTCAGGACGTCTTTGAGGTCCTGCACAGTTTTGGAACTGTTTCCCAGCCATGCATAGATGGTCGGAAGTTCATAACAGGTCTCGGGATACTCCACAGCGTGATCTGGATTGCTGATAAGTTCAAGTTCACGCATGGCCAATGATTTCAATTTCCTTGAGCCTCTGACAGCTGCGCTGAAAAGATCTTCGTTTGTGACTTTTCCCCCTGAAACCATTGGTAGTCCTCCTGCACCGGACGCGATGCGCTTAGGATATATGGAGAATGGGGGTTAATTAATATCCCCCTTTCAAAAGAAACAATGTAAAAAAGATCAGATGGAAATGTTTTCCACCTTGATAAGTTCAAACCTGCCTTTTGCAGATGCAAATGCGGATTCCAGGTCAGACTTGACAGCGTCAACATCTTTAGAGCCTCTCGCATCGGCAACGATGTCCAGCGACATTGAGTCATTGTAGATCATTACATCTGAAGAGATGGAAATGATGTTTAGATTATGAGCTGCCAGAATGTCAACGATTAACCCCACTGCACCCGGTTTGTCAGGAACGATGAACTTGAAACCGACCGGCTTGATGTCCAGAGGCAGGAAGGTCACCGAAAGTGCATAATTGTCCTGATCATCCACCATAAGAACAGGCTGGCCGTTTTTAATGTTGCCCATTTCCTCCAGGAACTCCTTGGGAATCTCAAACAGGCCGTCTTTCATCGGTGAAGGGGATTTTTCTTTCTGCTTGATCGTCTTGGCAATTATATTGCCGCATTTTCCTGCTGAACCAGTGGTATAACGCTCTGAAATCTTAGAGGTCTCCAGCTCCATTGAGTTTACTTTATCGACTTTGGCAGAACCCATTCTCTTCATTGATGAAAATTCTTCAATCAGCTCATCCGGCTCGCCGAAATAAGAAATGTCAGCCAGCATTCTCCAGATCATTGCTTTGTGGGGAATTGTTGTTAAAGAGCTGGAATTGAGGATGTCAACATCGCGGTCTGATAAAAACTTGGAAACCTGAGCACATGCCCCGGGCTGATCTTTCATATAAAAAGTCAGCTGGCAGATCTGTTTGTAATTCTCTGGACCGAAGTTCGAAAGAACTAGTTCATAAGATCTGGATTCTCCGTCGTCGTACCTGAACAGTACGCTAAAAACCTGACTTCCGTCTACAAGTCCTAGATATTCTCCAATCTTACCGATGTGAATTTTACCATTGTCAATTCTTCCGAGTTGCCAGTGTCGCATTATTGGTCCCTGAAATAGAATATAAGTCTCAATGATAAAACTGACGGCAGAAATATTGATGCGACTCTGAAAAACACAGAGTGCATCATAAAAAAAGAGACGGTACACTCAGGTACCGCCGTTCGCAGAAGATTACTTCTTTTCTCTTTTGAAGCAGAGGAACCAGTCTAAGCAGTACATGTCATCATCTTTGGATTCCATGCGCTCCTTAGCAACACCGCATGATCCGGCAGTCGGAACGATTACATCATCGCCCGGGCGCCAGTCTGCAGGAGTGGCTACTCCGTCGCTGTCTGCTTTCTGAAGTCCCTTGATGATACGCTTGATTTCATCAAAGTTTCTTCCCAGAGACAGTGGGTAATAGAGAATGCAGCGGATCTTAGCCTTAGGATCAATGAAGAACACTGCTCTTACAGCCTGGGTGTTAGATGCATTAGGCTGGATCATTCCGAACTTGTTGGCTACTTCCATTCTGATGTCTTCAATCAGAGGGAATTTAACTTCTACATTCTTCATTCCCTTGTAATCGAGTTCCTGAATCTTTCTCAGCCACGCAATGTGTGAATACAATGAATCAACTGAAAGTCCAATTAATTCTGTGTTCATTTCCTTGAGCTCATCCATAATGCTTGCGAATGTGATGAATTCTGTAGTGCACACTGGTGTGAAATCTGCAGGGTGTGAGAATAAAATGACCCATTTCCCCTTATAATCCTCTGGGAAACTTATCGGTCCTTGTGTGGTTACTGCTTTGAACGATGGCGCATCGTCGCCTATCAACGGCATTCTTTGCTCTTCCAATGTATTACCTCCAAATTAACAATAGAAAAGAAGATATATTATATTGTAGCCGAATTTTTGCGGATCAGAACAACATAATATTTGAGCTGGAATTGTCCATTTTATCTTTAGCCAGTGCATATCTGAATATATAACGGACGGGTATGCTTCTGGTGATACCTGTAGAAAATTTACACTTGGGGCATTTGTAACGCAGAGTGATCGCTTTTCCGTAAAGCGTCTTGTTTTTGATCCTGCGCATCTTAGAACCGCACGCCGGACATTCGGTTGTAGGCTTCTGCGAAGGGACTTCACGGGACTTTATTTCTACGGAAGCTACACCACTCTGTATTGCAACCTTTCTCACTCGTTCATCAGTCACAGAATACTCAGGATTTATTTTTCTGAGCTTTTTCCGCGTCAGGTCTGCCAATTTCGACTGAGAAGAAACTACATCGTGCTGACGAAGAACTTCGGCAATGGCAACCGACAGAATTCCCTCAGAAGGTATTTGATAGACCATGAAGGGTCAATAGAGTAATTAGATAATCTAGTTTCCTAAAAGTAGGCCTAAAAATGTAAAAAAAGAGGTTTGATTAAGAGATTTACTCGCACAGCCATTTGCTGACTGAAGGTTCCCAGTTCTGGATTTCGTAATCATTGAAGAATAGTTCAATTTCACGCTTTGCAGATTCTGGGCTGTCAGAACCATGGATTATGTTTCTGCCAGTCTGCTGAGCATAGTCGCCGCGGATTGTTCCGGGAGCGGCTTCGTTGGGGTTTGTCTTTCCCATCATGGTTCTCATTGAAGCAACGATGTTCTCTCCTTCCCATACCATCATCAGGACTGGTCCGGAAGTCATGTACTCAATGAGTCCCTCGAAGAAAGGCTTGCCCTTGTGTTCTGCATAATGACGCTCAGCCTGCTCATGGGGAATACGTAAGAATTTCATAGCCAAGAGCTTGTAGCCCTTGGATTCAATTCTTTTGAGTATGTCGCTCATGAGTCCACGCTGGATAGCGTCGGGTTTGAGCATTATGAACGTGCGTTCCATCATGCGGTTCACTCTTTCTTCTCAGCTGGTTCTTCTGAAGCTACAGGCTCTTCAGGCTGTTCAACAGGCTCTTCTGCAGCAGCGGCTGGTTCTTCAACAGGGCCGTCGTACTCAGTGACCTGAATCTTTTTCTTAGGAGCTTTTGCTCCCTTCTTGACTTTCTTAGCCTTTACTTTCCTGACTTCAGTGTCTTTCTCTTCAACAACGCCTTCTTTAGCTGCGGCAGCAGCGATGGCGATCTCTTTCTCACGCGCTGCAGACCTTGTCCAGGCTGTCCTGCGCGGAATTCTTCCCAACTCGACCATGTTCTTATAGCACTTGTTGGTGTCAAATGTAAGTACTGTACCGTCTTTTTTGACAAAGAGCTTGCCAGTACCGGGTTCCATTTCTGCTCCACAGAAGGAACAGACTCTTCTCTCTACCATGGTCTTCGCCTTACCTTATTGAAAGTTTACGAGCCTCTCTGGAGGTCTCTCTAAGCATCAGTATGTCACCCATGCGCACTGGGCCCATGATGTTACGAGTAATAATCCTGCCCTTGTCACGGCCCTCTAATACACGGACCTTGACCTGAGTGGCTTCACCAGTCATACCAGTACGACCGATTAACTCCACAACTTCTGCAGGAATGCTACTTTCATCCATATCAGCCATGTAAATCACCCGCTTACTGCTTCAGCTGTTTTATCTGTTCAGCAAAGCTTTCAAGTGCAGGCTTGGCCTTTCCAGCATCCAGAATTGCAACGGAGGCTGTTGGTTTTTCTAATCCTACAGCGTTTCCCAGTTCTGCTTTGGAAGGAACGTATGCGTACATAACGTTGCGCTCTTCACAGAGAAGCGGCATGTGTGCTAAAATTTCTGGAGGCTGTACATCTTCTGCAAGAATTACGAGCTGAGCTTCACCCCTCTCGACGAGCTTGGTAACCTCATTGGTTCCCCTTCTTACTTTTCCAGTATCTCTTGCAGCTTCAACTATCTCATATGCTTTGTCCGAAAGCTCTTTTGGCATTTCGAAACGCACAAACATTGGTTTACTCATTTTTTCACCTCATTCGGATGCTGAGCATCCTCATCATTCATCGGTTTACGAGAATGTACTAAGGTCGAAAGAAGAGACTCTATTTAAAACTTCATAGACACACAGAGAAAAATTGCAGTATATCATATAGAATAAAATCATGAAATCATAAGCAATACCATTCAACAAACGATATATAGGAACATACTCATCTAATCCCACAACTATCGCAGGGTCAAATATGGAAAAGCGAGTCCACCTCCAAGTCGACGCAGACAACCTTACACTTCGCGAAGTTATGGAAAAGCTTGAAGAGATTCAGGCTGAAAACCCTGATTTAGATGTATTTTTCGATGGAGATACCAAATCCATCTGCAGCCGGCCTCGCCCTAAAACTGAGTAATGGTGTTAAAAATGCATACAGGCCGTATCACCCTAGCGCTTTACAATTCATATGACCCCAGAAGCTTCAGGGAAGCTCACAGAAGAGCATTGGCTCGCGCCGGCCCGCTGGCACTGGCATTCGATTACAATTTGGCAGTATTCGGATTTCCCTTCCCGCAGGAACTGCAGACGCCGACTGAAATTTCAGACTGGGTCGCTACGACTACTTCAATAGGAGAACACGGGGGATTTCTTAAAGAACTGACCGCCAAGGGTAGATTCCAGACATTTCCCTATCCAGATAAGGGATTCCCTCCGCAGCTGGGAGAAATTATACTCACGACCAGAAAACCGGATGAAAAAAAGAAGATAACAGCTGAAGAAGTTGCAGAAATGGTAAAAAGAGGACAAAGCGTGATGCTTGTCTTCGGCCTTGGTCCCAAAGGGGCTCCCAAGGAGGTGTTCAAGATGACAAAATATCATCTTGATATCACACCCGGCGGGTATTCTCTGGAAACCTGCACAGCTATGGGTGCCACCGCAGGGGCGATGGCTTACCTTCTCAAGCACTGATTTTGTAATCAGTATTTCTCATATTTCAGATCAAGAGACGGAACAGATACTCCACAGCCTTCGCGGATTTCTCCGACAACTTTGGAGCCTGGACATTTCTTGACGATTTCATCGGCAGAGGTGGCAGGCACAATCATGCTGAATCCCATACCCATGTTGAAGGTTTGATATGCTTCGAGAAGTTCGACGTTTCCCAGGTTGTTGAGGACATTGAAAATCGGATTTGGTGTGAGCGGATCAGTTATGACTGTGGATATTCCTTTCTTGAGTCTGAGGAAGTTACGCAGTCCTCCGCCGGTGATGTTGACCATACCATGGACCTCGTAGTCTCTGACGATTTCCAGAACTTTTCTCACATATACCTCGGTCGGAGTCAGCAGGACTTTCCCGATCTGTTCATCCAGTCCGGCAATTTTTTCATCCGGCGAGATCTCATGCTTTTCCAGGATCTTTCTGGCAAGGGTGTAGCCGTTAGAATGAAGCCCGGTGCTGGGAAGACCGATTACTAAGTCGCCGGGTGTAACTTTAGAGCCGTCAATGAGTTTGTCTTTGGCAACAATTCCCAGGCAGGAACCAGACACATCAATCTCCCTTACCAATTCAGGAAGCACTGCTACTTCTCCGCCTATCAGGTCACAGTTAGAGAGTTCGCATCCTTTGTTAAGGCCGATGGCAATCTGAGACAGTATTTCTGCGTCTGGAACATCTACCGCCATATAATCCACGAAAGCAATAGGCTCTGCACCGACGCAGATTGCATCATTTGTATTCATGGCTACACAGTCTATGCCGATTGTGTCCCATTTTTCCATTTGTTTGGCAATAAGCAGTTTGGTGCCCACACCGTCAGTGCACAATGTCAAAAGTGATGATCCGATGTCAATTAAACCGGCAAACTGGCCGGGAAGATCTAGAGACTTTGCACCTTCAGCACGTCTGAAGTTAAGTTTGCTAACTAATGCATTTATTGCATTTGACTTATCGTCTATGTTCACCCCAGCTTCCGCGTAGGTCATGTGCCTAGTCTCGTTTGCCATGAGACTGTATCTGCATTCCCATTTGAAACTTTTCTCATAAAATTACGATCATTATATTCCGCTAATTGATTAGTTAAGTATTTTTAGGCTCACAGCGATGCGCAGTCCGTGAAAAAGGTAGCTGTCGCCGCATTCGCATTGTTGGCGATTTTTCTAGCATCAGTGCTGATGCCTTGTGCATTGACAGCACCAGACTCATCAGCGCCCGTCTTAGGTGCAGCTTCAGATACAGAAGTTGATCCTAACTTTTTACCTGATGGAAAGGGTGGGGTTAAGGGAGCAGCTATGATGAGAAATTCACCAATAACTGAGTATACCTTAGAATTTGTAGATATTGACTCAGCTCAATCAGAAAGTATCCGTTTTGATATCGTAGATGATGAGGGAAAATATTCAGTAAAATTAGATCCTGGTAGATACAATGTATCCGCCATAACCACAAAGGAAAAAGTTACACTATCCAAACCAATTGAGATAGTAGGAAAACAATGGCTTGAAGATGTTGACTTTCAATTTGTAAGATCATACTCATTCCACGGTAACGTAAGTTATGAAGGTATGAAACTAAGTGGTGTAAACGTATCTTTAACTCCTGTAGGAGGAACATCCAAAAATGTTACTCAAACAGACGAAGATGGACACTATCAATTCGAGAATCTTACAGGTGGAGTTTACGAGATATTATTCCAGAAAAGCGGCTTTGCTGAAGAAAGACAGATCGTTGATATAACTGTGCAGTCATATCTCATTATACCAATGGAAAGAACTGGCCTGCCAGGAATCAATGGATTCATTCTGGAATATGATTTTCAGCATTCAATGATGGTCATAGGTCTGATAGGAATGATCGTGATGATTGCAATATCATTAGGTGTAAGATACTATCTCACCAGAAACCCCAATATGATGCTGAATGAAGAAGCAGAAGGAAAGAGTGAAGACTGATTCACTCTATTCCCAGTATCCTCTTAGACTCAATCATATTTTTACTGACATTTTTTGAAACTTCATCGTATATCGAATTGCCAAACGTATCGATAGCAACGACCAGAGGTCCAAAGTTATTTGCTTCGACAACCCAGAGAGCTTCCGGCATTCCTAGATCTAGCCAGAATACATCTTTGACGTTCTCCAGACCTTTTGCTGCCAGCACTGCCGCACCGCCGGTGAATGCAAAATAAACACAGCCGAACTTTTTCATTGCTTCTACTGTATCTTTAGACATGCCGCCTTTGCCGATTATTGCCCTGACTCCAGACAGTTCGATAAATTTCGGCTCCATCGAGTTCATTCTAGCAGAAGTTGTCGGTCCAGCAGCCAGAATTTTTCTGTCTTCTTTTCGAACAATCGGTCCGCAGTGAAAGATGACTCCGCCGCTGAAATCGACTGGAAGCTCCTGAGAAGATTTATAGAATTCAAGAGCTCTCAGATGAGCTTCGTCTCGAGCAATGAAAATCGTTCCAGACAGGTATACGGTGTCTCCGACTTTGAGATTCTCAATATCTTCTCTAGACAGAGGCGTATTCACTCAGAATCCCTCCTTGTCAGATATTCTACACGGCCATCCGTATAGATTCTGGCAGTCGCGCGGCGTCCGGCCCAGCATTGAAGGTTAACTGCAACAGGAAGACTAGCCGTGTGGCAGTAGGCGATTTCGATATTCACTCCCAGAGTGGTAGTATCACCGCCTAAGCCCATCGGTCCGATGCCTGTGAGGTTCAGAGCCTCATACAGCTCAGATTCCAATTCCGCCACGCTCTGATCTGCATTTCTCTGGTCCAAAGGTCTCAGCAGAGCCTTTTTAGACAAAGCCATAGCCTCATCGGCAGTGCCGCCTATGCCTATTCCTAAGATGGTAGGGGGACAGGGTTTGCCTCCTGCGTTGATTACAGTATCTAAAATGAATTTTTTGACTCCTTTGATTCCCTGAGACGGAGTAAGCATGGCCAGCGCAGTCATGTTTTCAGAGCCTGCCCCTTTGGGCATAACCGTGATTTCTGTATAATCTGCTGAAGAAGGATGATAAACAACGTAAGGAAGGCCTTCGGCCACATTTGTTCCCGGGTTTTCTCTGGTAAGAGGATGGACTGCATTCGGACGGAGAGGGATCTCATTAGTTGCTCTCAGAGTGCCTGCACGGATCTGCTCCTCCATTCCTGGAATGATTCTGCCGCTGACAAAAAACACATGGATGCCTGTATCTTGACACATAGGAACAATCAGACTGCCTGCGGCATTGATGTTATCTAGGATGGTGCGCAGCTGAATCTTGGCAATCTGGCTGCGTTCCTTTTTTTCCGCTTCTTTCAGAGCCGATAAAACATCTTTCGGCAGAGAGATAACAGCCTCTTTCAGCAGAGATACTACTGTGTCTTCGATTACATTGTTTCCGATGGTCTCACCCCGTAGAACAACTGCAGGATACAAAGTACACAGATATAAATTGACAAGTCGCAGATGAATATATACGCCTCTCTGCATTGCAGTAAGCTATGAATGTCGGGATTATCCACATCGGCGACGAACTTCTGACTGGCAAAATCAATCCATACTCTGCAGAGATGATTGAAGCAATACGATCCAAAGGTGCTGATGTAGCATTCATACAAGTCATTACAGACGATATAGACGTCATAGTAAGGGCATTATCATATTCTCAGAGCTCCAATGTGGATATAGTAATAGTCACCGGCGGACTGGGACCTACTCTGGATGACATTACAAGAGAAGCAGTAGCAGAATATATGGGTGCAGAACTGGAGATAGATCAGGGCTCTATTGATTATTTAGAACAATTCATGAAAAAAAGACATCCAGAAAAGGAACTTGAAGAAATTTCAAAGCGCATGGCAAGAGTTCCTCAAGGTGCAGAAGCAGTACGCAACATCTGCGGAGCAGCCTGCGGAATAAAAGCAGTAATTAAGAATATGACAATATTCTGCCTTCCTGGATTTCCCAATGAAATGATGCCAATGTTCTATGAAAGCATCCTGCCAGTGATTTCAGGAAATGATGAGATTTCAGAAGAGCTTACAATATTCATAAATGAATCAGATGTAGACCCTTACTTTAGACAGATATCAGAAAAATATAATGTCAGAGTAGCATCTCTTCCCAGCTTAGACTATAAGAAAATAGGAAATAAAGTAGTCATCAAGGGAAAAAAGGAAAAAGTATTGTTAGCTAAAGAAGAGTTTGAGAATTGTATTAATTCCCAATAAAGTACAATTCTCCTTCATAGCTGAATATCTTGATCGTATCGCCTGTTCTCTGGAAGTTGCGCGGTTTCTTGATCTCCACGGTCTTGTAGGATGTGGGATGCATGATCTGGAACTCGCGGTCTGTTTCAGTAAGAACGACTGCGTCCATGAAATCATCCTTTGTTCCTACAACTTTAACTTCTCTGAGATCTACATTTGATACGGTTTTAGGTTCATGATTTTTAATATTGCGGAGCTTGGCTGTCTGAGGCCCGGTGCTCGATACAATATACAGTTTACCTTTAATTTCTATAATATCTCTAATGCGGTACGGCGGTAAACGCACTAAATAAGTTACACGGTAAATATTGCGGCCGTCCTTCTGTCCCTGAATAGATGATGATTCTTTGCTCTCTGCGCCGTATGTAGAAATTAAATCTCTGGCAATCATTTTTCCAAAGGCAAGTGTGCTGACGTAAAAATCATAGCCGCCGTGGACTTCGACAACTTTGGAGATGAAAGCATCCCTGTTATTCTTGGAAACTCCTTCTGCATATTTCATCACGCGGGAGAGGATCTCTTCTTCTTCCTTGTCAGAAAAATGCCTGGCAGAAGGCCTTACCTGCACAATTGATTCAAAATAGCTGCCCTGAATCTTATTGCATCGGTCGCAGACGTTGCGCCTTACCCTGACGGTGGTTGTACAGTCTTCCACCACTTCCAGATCATCATACAGCAGGTAAACGAGAATCTTAACCAGGTAATGTTTTTCATCAAGACGCTCTGCCGAGCATTCTACAGCATCCAGCGTTGCGTCCTGTCTCAGCATGATATTGCCGATTGCAAATTCCTTTACAGCTTCTTCCTCAGAGTCGTAATGCACCCAGCCTTTCCCAATCTGGAAATCTTTGCAGTGAGCGCAGTAAACGAGATCGGAGACCTCAGGACAATTTGTAAATCTATTGCTTTTAAGATAACACTCAGAGCACAGGGAATCGTATGTCTTCCCTTCCTTGCCACACTTCACGCAGAACATAGTCGCAATTCATTGGATGAGTTATTGAGATTTAAAGCTTGGTTACGAATTATGTGCCGGAATCCAGATATTTAGTACAAAATGTAATTTTAATCAAAGTTACATTTTTGCCAACTGGGCATGCGGAACTCCGCCGATCATAATTATGCAGTCTTCCTCAATGTAGTTGTGCTTGACTGCCAGAGATATTACCGTCTTGCCGACTAAATTTGCAGAGGTGCACATAGAAAGCCTGTTCAGCAGGAGCTCTTCAGAAGCATCCTCTCCTTCGTAAAATTCCCTGTAAACTTCAAGCCTCATTTTACCTTCTGAGAACTTCATATCCAGAAGATCTTTGTCTGCTGCTGCCAGTAAAACTTCGCTTCCGGATGTGTGCATGCGTAACGTGATCATGTTTACCCTCATACAATCTTATAATACCCAGGATTCGGAGAATAAAGCTCTCCTCCCTGTGTCATGCGTTTGAGAAGATTTTTAACTCTGTTCTCATCGATATTGCTGGCTGCAGCCAGTTTCACGATGTCTTCCTGGCTCACGCCTTTCCTCTGATCTGCATCTGCAGCTGCTTTCTTAATTATATCCTTAAGAATAGTCTGCTGCTCTCTCTGAGAGTGGCTTATACCGGTAGCCACAATATCAAAGTCTAATGATTCTCCCTCTCCGGCAATCTTATGCAGATAGTACTCGACGGCGTTGACAGCCCTCTGAGCGTCATCAACTGTAACTAAAGTAGAAAGTCTGGCTCTGGCGCTTGCTTCAGACAGACGCACAAATGCTTCCAGCTGCCTGGCGGTAATCGGCACTGAGGCTCCTTCAGCTTCTCCCTGCTTTCTTATTTTAAGGTAATAGTCAGAGATAGTCTTCATAGCCTCATCGCTCATGATCGGATTGATTCTTTTTGAATAAGCAACATATTTTCTGAAAAAGTCCCTCTCAAAGATAGGTTTCATTGTAGAGGTATCGCTGAGAATTTTTTCAGTGTCGACTCCTTCGATGAAGGGAATGTCATCACTGTATTTCCTCACCTGGCCGCGGCGGTGGGCTTTGAGAATGTGATTGGTGATGTTTTTATCCTTCTCTGCTGAAGGCTTGTCAGTCAAAGCAAATATCAAATCAAATCTGGATAAAAGTGCAGGCGGCATGTTGATCTGGTCTGCGATATACTGATGCTCCTCGAATCGGCCGTACTTAGGATTAGCAGCACCAAGCAGTGAACAGCGGCACTGCAGAGTTGCCGTAATTCCAGCCTTAGCGACTGAAATCGTCTGACTTTCCATGGCCTCGTGCATGGATGATCTGTCCTGGTCAGTCATTTTATCTAATTCATCAATGCAAGCCTGTCCTAAATCAGCAAGAACCAGAGCACCGGCTTCAAGAGTCCATCTTCCCTCTCCGAAATCATCCTTCACTGCTGCAGCGGTGTTATGCACAGAAAACCCGTTTGCTATGAAAGTATGACTGTCTTGGACAGTAAGATCGTAAACATATTCAGGAAGATTGTCACAGACCTTGGCGGCTGAAATAATGGTGGATGTTGAAAGCTCATTGGTTTCCGGATTAATGAAAGGAATTTTCATTCCTGCTTTAACGTCTGCTGCACAGCACCAGATTTCCTCGCCGCAGATCATGATTTTAGTCTCTGCCGTCAGACGAATCTTGTGTCCAGAAGCTTCTTCGAGTTCCATCAGAAATAAAGGGGTCTTAATTTTCCATATGGCATCTAATTTCTGGTGGACTTTTTTTCCCTCGATAACTGATCCAATTAGATAATTTTCAGGGATTTTTTCGATCCACTGCGCCTCTCTGATTTCCACTGGACAATGCATGTGTTTTTCCACGAATTCTCCAATCTGAACTGGAGAGTCATTTACAGAGATTAAACTGTCAGGCGAAATACAAAGACCGGCTGCGGATGATGATTTTCCTGATGCGTATATACCTCTGGGAGCCAGCCTGGACATATATCTCAGCATCTGGCTGTTGTGAGAGATTATATTGTTGGTGATGAAATTGTGGCTTTCCTCGATTTCCAGATCGTAGACCCATTCTTCTTCAGCAGGCACTTCTTCCTTGTCAGCTATGATATCATAGCAGAAGCCTGCCTCCCATGGATACTGATCTTCACGGGGCACCAGTGAACCTGTGTATGCTGCCACAGGAGTTCCGACAGGAATGTTGGAAACAGGCACCGCCCGCACACGGACCGCATACTGTGTAAACAAAGGATGAGTAGGTGTGACTGTTAACTGCTTCCCGTTTTCAGTTGTAATCTTAACAAGTTTCTTAGGAGCTGTGCGCTTCCATACTCTGATAGCCTTTCCCTTTTCAATTCTGCCGCGGGCAGAGAAGGTAAGCACATCCAGATCAATAGGGGCAGAAAAGCCGTCGTCAATCTCTTCCACATCCCCTTTAGAGATCGCTTCATCGACTATTTCTTTAATCGGCCTGCAGGTATTGTCTGCTAGAGTTACTAAGGTATCGCCGGTGACGCATTTAGCTACACCAGGGTCTCCGATCAGCAGAATATGAATGTCGCCTCTGATCTTAGTCCCATCATCCAGCGTCTTGGGAACTCCGCCGAACAGCTGAAGAGCAAGACATTCTTTTTCAACATCATATCCAAAGATTGTCGGAGAAATGGAAGCCACAATGTTTTCAAACAGATGCGGGGACTTTGCCGCTTCTTCAATGGCGGTGATGTCCTCAGACGTGATGTCCAGCTCTTCATACTCATGACGCTGAGACTCCACAGAAATCACATCTAATGAAATATCAAAAATCGTTGATTTGGTCTGCTGCAGCTTTTGTACCGAACGCAGAATTCCGTTAAGAGTGACCCTGTCGCCGGGAGCCACCATTCCTGCAGCATCGTCTTCCAGATATCCTGTCAGACGTTCAGGCTGGGCTCCGCCTCTCAGACCTTCCGGGCTCTCCTGAATCTCAACTTTCTGCGTATCTACAAAACGGCTTTCCTCAGTCAGAAGAATAAACTTGGTAGCACCGGCGCTTCTGCCACAGCCGTCCTGTTCTTTGTAACATTCCATCGGCTCCTTGAACAGCAGCCCGCTCTGCTCTTCCTTGATGATGCGCCCGCATCTTTTACACTGGAACAAAGCGTCTGTGATCTTCGGCCTAACTTCGGTAGCTTTTCTGACCAGACCTTCTACGGAAATCACTTTTCCCACGTGCTTTGCCCTGAGATCTCTTATTTCTACATGCGCATCACGGGGGAGATTGTTTACTCTCAAGTTAATGTCGGCCTCGCGCATCTCCTGATGCATGAGATTTTTCATTGCCTTCTTGCCTGAGATCAGCGTCAAGTCCGGGTGTTCGAGAAACTGGGCAGCCAGATCAGTATCGAACATATCAAGATCGGCAAAGTTGACCAGCACGCTTTTTTTATCGGGATATCCATCGGCGATCTCACGCATCTGCTGGATATATTCCGTTCCAAGAAAAAATGCCTCCCACTTAGCGATCGTATTGGGATCCACTTCTTTTATTGAGCCTCCCTCATACGATGTCTCGTTTGAGATTATTTCTTCATTAGAATTTTCAAACTCGTCGCTGGTCAAAATCTCACCTGATTTTTCGTGTACACTTCACATATATTTCTGTTTATCTTTCTCATTATTCAGATCGTTCAGGAGGCACAAACTCCATTTGCACTTTGACTACTTCCGCGCTGGTTCTGGCATCAGCATAGCAGTCCAGAGGTTCCTGGTTCAGCTTGATGAACTGCTCTCCCCAGCCGAATTTTGAAAGAATCTGTACGGCTTGTTCTTTTATTCCCATAATATATAATGAAGCTGCTAAAGCCTCCACGCTTGACAGTTTAAGCGGTTTTCCCCAGTTAACCGGATTAGCTGCCAGAAGGTAAGGAAGAGCGCGCTGTTGCAGATCGCTTCTCAGTTTAGGAAAATCATTAATCTGGTTCCAGGACATGTCCATGACCACCAGGCCGTGTGCTAATGCAGTCTTGGTATCTTCACGGGAAATTGCTTTTTCAGCATATGGAGTGAGGACGACTGCGCCGTGTGGTATTCTTCTCAGAGATGCTATTTCCTGAGCCAAATTGAATTTCATCAGCTTCCTGCCGGTACACTTTTTGGGATCGCACTGATGTTCGTCATAAACGTACAGATTTACAATCATGCTCTACACTCCTTGTTATTAACGCTCAACTGATAGGCACCTAAATCGTTTTGCATAAAATAAGCGCTATATTGCCCATATCATTATTCTGACATATATAATCTAGAACACTCGACAAGAATAAGTTATACTAAAACCATAGCGAAGCTGATGCAGTCTGAAAAAGAACTCATTGAACGTGCGGAGACTTATCAAAAACAGATGGTAGATGAATTGACTGCAATGCTGAGAATCCCCGCTATGGGGCCGGAAAACGGCGGAGACGGGGAAGGCAGGCGCGCAGATCATTTGGAGAATCTGCTTAAATCATGGAACCTGCCGGTGGAAAGAGTGGAGATTGAAGACGAAAGAATAGGCACTAGACCTAATCTCCTCAGCAGAATAAAAGGAAAAGAAGAAAAAACAATCTGGCTGGTTGCGCACATGGACACTGTGTCTCCTGGAAACCTGAACTCCTGGGACAGCGACCCGTTTGATCCTGCAGTAAAAGACGGAAAAATTTACGGCAGAGGCTCGGAAGACAACGGTCAATCCGTGATCTCATCCTTATTCACCTTGAAAATTCTCTCAGAGCTTAAAGAAGAGCCTGCGCTATCATACGGAGTTGTTCTGGTGGCAGATGAAGAAGCCGGCTCGCTCTATGGCATAAGGCCGCTGATAGAACAGGGCCACTTCAGAAAAGAAGACGTGTTCTTTGTCCCGGATTTTGGAGAAACTACAGGTTCAAGCATAGAAATAATGGAAAAATCAATAATCTGGCTGAAAGCTTCAGCAAGGGGCAAGCAGGTTCATGCATCAGTGCCTAACAGGGGAATTAACGCTCTTGTCGAGGGATCTAAGTTCATTCTGGCTCTCAGAGACAGACTGTATGCTCATTTCAATCTCAGCAATCCTGCATATAATTACGGGATTTCAACATTCGAACCTACAAAAAGAGAAAATGAAGAAGGCAGCATAAATATCATTCCAGAAGTGGAGAATGTCTTCTTTGACATCAGGCTGCTTCCTGAATATTCAATAGAAGAATGCATAGCATTTGCAAAGAATTTTGCTGCTGAATATTCTGAAAAGAATAAGATAGAAGTCATGGTCGAAGACATCCGTGTAGATCCTGCTGGACCTCCTTCTGTTACAGACAGCAGAGAGTTCTCAACCTTGAAAGATTCAATACGCACGGTTATCAAAGCAGAGGCGAAAGCGATAGGTATCGGCGGGCAGACTTGTGCCAACTGGTTCAGAAAGGCAGGATACAATGCTTACGCCTGGCAGACAGTTGAAGGCCTGGCGCATCAGACTAATGAGTATGCAAAAATAGAAAATATCGTCAACGACTCGGCAGTCTTCGTTTTGACAGTATACAAATTATGTTTCAGAGCTTAATCAGAAAACAGCCTGTCTAACATCCACTGGCTGTCGAATTTGATGATGTCTTCATATTCCTGTCCAGTGCTCATAAAGGCAATCGGCTTGCCGATTGAGTGTGCTATGGATAAAGCTGCTCCGCCTTTGGCGTCGGCATCGATCTTTGTGAGAATAATAGCGTCAAGGCCGATGGCATCGTTAAATGCTTTGGCCTGTTCGACTGCATCGTTTCCGGCTAACGCGTCTCCTACAAATACAACAAGATTCGGTTTGACGACACGTTTGATTTTCTTCATTTCATCCATCAGGTTAGAGTTTGTCTGCATCCTGCCTGCTGTATCGACAAGAACAACATCCTTGTGCTTTGACTTAGCATGCTCAACTGCATCATATGCAACGGCTGCCGGGTCTGCTCCGGACTGATGTTTGATTATCTTGACGCCTAAGTTATCAGAATGAATGGTAAGCTGTTCGATCGCGCCTGCACGGAATGTGTCTGAAGCAGCTAAAACAACTGTTCTGCCGTTCTTCTGCAGACGGTTTGCCAGTTTGGCAATGGAGGTGGTTTTTCCTGTTCCGTTAATACCGACAAACATTACCACTGCCGGTTTGCCGCATTCATCAATGAACTTATCAAAATCAAACTCATTGGACTGAAGAACTCCTCCGATGGCGCTCTTCAAAGCCTCTTCGACGATGTTTCCGAGATTTTCTCCACGCTCGACCTTTCTTTCAGATAATACCTGCTGGACGCCTTCTTTGATTGTATCAATGACAGGCAGAGCTACATCAGACTCCAGCAGACCTATTTCCAGATCCCAGAGTATGCTTTCAATGTCGTCTTTATCGATCGACTTGACGCTCTTGGCAGATGGGGCTTCCTGCTTTTTCTCAGCGCGTTTGGAGAAAAAGCCTTTTTTAGAGTCCTCAGCGGGCTTCGTTTCTGATTCGTTAGTCTGAATATTCGCTTCTTCATGTTTTACAGCAGGCTGAGGCTCAACCTCTTCCTGTTTTACCGGTTCTGGAGCCTTAACTTCATCGTGCTTTACAGGCCGGACTTTTACTTCTTCACGTTTTACAGACTCTGGAGGTTTGACTTCCTCCATTTTTGGAGATACGTCCTCTTCCTTCTGCTTAACTTCTGCCTGTTTTGATCGCCTTTCAAAAATAGACACTTTAGTATGTTTCTGCTCCTCTGGCGCCGGCTTCTCAGCTGGAGATTTTTCTTCAGGCTGAGGCTGTTCTTTTTTAACTGGCTGTTTGGGAGCTGGTTTGGGAGCGGGCTTTTCTGGAACTATGTCCTCTTCAAAATCCTCTTCGTCTTCTGGAGCATCTTCAAAAAATTTGTCATTCTTCCAGAAGGCTTCGTCGTCCCAAAAATCGTCATCTATAAGGTCGTCATCGTCCGATTTAGACTTGGCAGTTTTTACAGGAGCCTTTTTCTTCGGTTCTTCCACTGGCTCCTCTGGAATTGAGTAGTCTGATTCTTCAGGCTCCTCAAGATCTTCGATCCGCTCTGACTCCTTGCTTTTTAAAGCTGAAAGTTTTTTCTTAAGCGAATCGAACACTTTTTCCACCTATCACTGCCCATTCAATGCAGAAATCTCTTGCTGAACGATATAGGTTAACTCTTCAGCCTTAGACTCTATTTCCATGCGGCGGTCGATTAAGGTCTTAAGGGAATCCATGAGCTCTTTGGCCCTGTCTTCCATTAATGCAATGGCTTCATCGATCGGCTTTTCCATAGAGATTCCAGTTCCTACTCCGACGATTGCCTTGTCGTTTACTTCGACTTTGGCAAATACGAAGGAACTTCCTCCGATAGGGATGAGAAGTTCAGAGCCTGGTTCTGCATTTTTATATTGAACAAATGTCTCGCGTGCCCTTGCCAGTTCTTCAACGGACACTTGAATGAGCTGCTGATTTTCTGCAATGCTGGCCAGCTGAGTGCGGTAAAGCTCCAAAGTGGACATTGCCTGACGCAGCTCGTTTTCGTTCATTGCGCCCCTCCAACGAGGTATTGAACTGTAAGATCTGTGATGCTGTCTTTATCAAGAAGTGTGATTTCATCGATTCTGATCTGCTGTCTCTTCAGTTTGTGGCGGCTGCCCAAGTTAGAGTAAACCTGCTCTGAAACCTGAGCTTCATCTTCAGCGGCTAATTCAAGGCTGAATTTCTGCCAGCTGAACTTTCCAGTTTTTAATGCACCAACGGCACGGTAAGCGTTCATTGATAAACCTCTTTCAACTCGCAACAATGACCTAGTAATATAAGCTTTTGGTATCTATGGCTTTCTAAAAACGTCTCTCAGGCGGATTTTTATGAGCTTATGGTATTTAAGAACAAAAGTCATCACATTAAAAACAATATCCGGAATAGAATTATGAAAATTTTAACAGCATACTATCCAGACAAGAAGTTTCCTGCACTTTCTGTAACAGGCCGCGAATGCGTACAGCAGTGTAAATATTGCAAAGGAAGATTTTTAAAAGGCATGGTGCCAGTGAAGCCAGAAAACATAATCTCAATCGCTGAAAAACTACAATCACAGGGTGCAGAAGGATTTCTGCTCAGCGGAGGATGCGACGGAAATGGCAGAGTCGAGATCATGCCGTTTCTGAATGCAATAAAAAGAATAAAAAATGAGACGGATCTTAAAATCAACATACACACAGGATTTCTGAAAAGACCTGAGGCACTGGAGCTCATGGCAGCAGGAGTCGACAGCTTCTCTGTCGACATAGTTCAGGATAGAAAGGTAATAAAAAACTGTCTCAATCTTGATGTTTCTCCGGGTATGTATGAAGAGACACTGGAAGCACTGGAAGGGGCGATAAAAATTGTCCCCCATGTCTGCATCGGACTGCAGTCGGCAGAAGGCGAGATGGAATCATTGAAAGTAATCTCTAAATTCAAAGTGTCATCCATCGTTGTTCTGGGCCTGATTCCCGCCAGAGGCATGAAGAGCAATGCAGAAAGAATGCCTTTGATTATTTCAGAGGCAGTTAAAACAAGAAATTCAGTCACGGTAGGCTGCATGAGGCCAAGGGGAAATACTTCGCTAGATATCGAATGTATAAAGGCTGGAGCTTCAGCAATTGCAGTACCAGGCAGTAAAACAATAGAAATTTTAAAAGAAGAAGGATGGACAATAATCGAAAAGAGTGAGTGCTGTTCATTATTCTAAGCTCTCAACAAACTCCAGGGTAGCTTCTTTACGACCGATCAAAAACATAGCGGCATACTCAGGAACTTTGCATATCCCCTCACCAGTTATGCGTTTCCCGCGGATTGTAACATCCACTTTCCGCCTCAGAAATACTTCGATATCTCTGTCAGTATAGATCTCCGGAACAGCATCCAGAAGAGGATTGAAATCATCAAGATCGTCTCTTTCCATCGGCACGACTTTCAGCCCGCTTTTGCCGTGTAAACTTCCAGGCAGCCTGATCAGTCGTTTAATGTCAGCTGTAACGGGTTCGTCGATTTCGCATCTAAATCTGGGAATCACTTCGTACTCCAGCAGTCCGATGAAAAGGTCCTCATACCTTTTGTTGGTAAAGCAGTCGAAGATATTCTTTTCCAGAAGCATGTCGCTGCCGGATCTCTCTCCTCTTTTCTCATAGAGATCTTTCAGCATGCCGTTGATCAGCGACTCGGAATGGCCGTTCAGATAAGGAAGCCTGGCGCGCAACTCTTTGACATCCAGAGATCTCATCTCTTCAATCAGCCAGGCAATGCCTATCCTCATTTTTCCTTTCCATCCCCCGGCACCGCGGGAAGGAATGCATCTGACCCGACTTTCCTGAACTCTTCCTTTGATCTCTGTGACACTAACGGTTTTGGTAGGAAATACCCAGTCCATATTGAGATTGTTGCCTGCAATGTAATCTACAATCTCTCTCCTCTCATGACTTTTGAGGGAAGCCACCCTCGGATCGCTGACGTGGATGTGATATCCTCTGCCGCCGGAGAAAACTATTCTTAGATGCGAAGCATCAAATCCTAAATCTCCCAGAAGAAAGTCGTCTACCAGACGCAGAACTTCAATTTTGATCCTGGCAAGCATTTCATCATAGCTCATCAGTTCTGCACCGGGAATGTGGTCTGCATCCAGATCAAAAATCAGATCAGCACCGATCCACTGTTTGTCTTCCATCGTAGCGGCTCCTGGGAAGTGATAGTATGCGGTAGAGTGGTACGAATGAGACGGAACCTGCATCTGTAAAAATGAATAAAGCGCCTCATCGGATGTGAAAGCCATATGCCTCTGCACAAAGCTCCTGTCAAAGAACATAAAACCGAATTCCCGGTTTTTGAACATTGTAGGAATATATGGATGATTTTTAGAATAGTACCTTCTAAACCTCTCCATCATAAACTCTTTGTCAGATGCCATTGTAAAACCAAAATACACTGCCTCTAAATTAGGTTATTCATTTGCAACCTGCTGCTGCCTCGCTCTTCCCTTACGGGTCCCGTACCTGCCCTTTTTTATAATAAATATACAGAGCGCAATCGGTACCATGAGCCATATGCTGGTAATTATTGAAAGCAGACCGGCCGTGGCAGAAACTGCAGAAGTAAGGCCTGCAGCCTGGAAAAATTCCGAGACCACCATCATGTTGCCGCCTCCTGCAGGGAAGATCAGCTGTGCAGTAAAACTGATGATTGACGACAGTACAATTACAGATAAGAAAACCGTCGCTCCGATGGCATCGAAGATGATTACCATTCTTGTGAATTCCATGCACCAGATTAAGATAGTGAGAAATACAGAAGTCAAAATGTGTTTTCTGTTTGTCTTCCAGGAAAGCGAACGGCCTTCGTTGAATGACGCAACGGTTTTATCGACCCATCTGGAGAATCTTTCCCTGTCCTTTTCATTTTTCAGCGCCTTGGAGACCCATTTACCAAAGGCACCTACTTTGGCGGCGATAGCCGGATGAGAGATGATTCCCACAACCAGAAGGTTTCCGAAGACTATTAAGATCATTAATATGGCGAGTGCATCCCAGGCGCCTTCGTAGATTCCGAAGATATATACGGATGCAAAGGAAGCCACTAAAGCAATTGTCGTAAAAAGCATGTCCATGACTCTTTCATAGACAAGCGTTGAGAGAGAGGCTCCGATGGAGACTCCTTCTTCCTCTTCACTTATTCCTGCAGCTCTTACGGCATCTCCCAGAACTCTTCCGGGAGTTACATCATTAAGAGCCTGTCCGACTGCATAGTGGGGAAGACAGGACTTGAAAGGAAGCGTCTGGCCTGCACCTTTCAGCAGGATATACCACCTTACAGTCCTGACAAATACCATTGATATATAGAGAAGGGCTGCAACAATTATCAGCGACAGGCTGGAATGGGACAGCTCTTCAGAAACTTCATTAACATCGGCTGAAACAAGCAGTGCAAGTATGAGAATTAAGGACAAGGCCGCCGTGAAAAGGTAGCCAAACCACTTTTTTTTACTGCTTGCCATATGCTCCTTAACTCATAGCTTACTTAATTATTTTCTCTCCAAATTCAACTAAAATAGCTATAATAGGCAGTCTGGAATAGACAGTGCAGAAATCCTTAATTTTTCCATACTTAACACTTATATAGACAGACATCGTAGGTTGAGATTATAGGTGAATAAACAAATGGGAGCTTCTGCTACCTTAAGGACCTTATTACTGTTTATAGTGATGTCCTTGATATTTGCAGCCATAGGCTGGCTGCTTGGAGAATTCGCAATGGGAGGAAACTGGGTACTTGGTGTATCTATTTTCTTAGCATTAGCGATTGTAATGAATCTGGTGTCATATTTCTTCTCAGACAAGATCGTGCTCGCCACATACAGAGCAAAGATTGTTACTGAAGAAGAAGCACCCAGACTCCACCGCATAGTCCGCAACCTTTCACAGCTGTCTGGACTTCCAATGCCGAAGATAGCCATCGTACCGTCAAAAACACCCAATGCATTTGCTACAGGCCGTAATAAGAAACATGCGGTTGTAGCGGCAACCCAGGGCATATTAGACTACCTGACAGACGACGAGCTCACCGGCGTATTGGCCCATGAAATGGCACACGTGAAAGACAAAGATATCATGGTTATGTCTGTCGCATCTACTCTGGCTGGAGCAATATCCTTTGCCTCCAGAACATTCTACTGGGGAACACTGTTCGGCGGCGGAGATAACAGAGAAGGCAATGTAATTATTGCACTGATAGTCGCCATAACTGCTCCTATTGCAGCAATGCTGCTTCAGCTGGCTGTTTCAAGGAGCAGAGAGTACAAAGCTGACTATGAAGGTGCAATGATGATAGGCCGCCCGATGGCGCTGGCAAATGCCCTGAGAAAATTGGAAGCTGGAAACAAAGCTAAACCAATGGACTTCGGCAACCCTTCATCTTCATCACTATTCATAGTAAATCCGTTTTCCGGCAAAGGATTAGCCTCATTATTCTCAACCCATCCTCCGATGGAAGAGAGAATCAGAAGGCTTGAAAACATGGCTGGCGGAATCCGCTACTGAGAATATCAAAAAGCCTCACCATTAAAGGTGAGGTAAAAATAATTTTTAATGGACTTGTTCCCACTTTTCCAATTCCAGCACTTTAGACAGAGTGCTGCCCTTTTTTATCTCCTCACGGATCCTGTTTTCCCTCTCAGCCACATCGACTGAGCGGTTAGCGATCTCTGTGGCTTTTTCCTGAGGTACCACTACGACACCGCAGTCGTCGCCGATAATCCAGTCGCCAGGTTTTATCGTCATACCGCCGCAGATTATATTATGGCCTATGCCACCGAATCCTTTGGGCTCGCTGGCATTGGGAACTGAGTATCTAGAGAAGGCAGGAAAGCCCATCTCATAGATTTCATCCATATCTCTGATTGCTCCGTCTATTACCACGCCTCTTATTCCTTTTGATATGCAGCTCCAGGCGGCCAGAGCACCGAAGACGGCTGTATCCCCGCCCCCGACGTCAATGACTAGAACATCTCCTTCCCTGCCCTGGTCAATGGCCTCCACAGGCTTTGCCCAGTCTCCATTTACAGTCTGTACAGTTAAAGCACGGCCGATCATTTTGGTGCCAGGTTTGTTTCTGGGAACTATTCCTGAAAGCACACCGGTCCTGTGCATGGCATCTGAGATGTTTGCTGTCGAAGCCAAAGCAAAAGCATCATACAATTCATCTGAGCCGTATTTTTTAGCAACATTTGATGCGACGCTTTTATGAGTAGCCATCGCGGTTTTCATGTCTTCTGTGGCTCTGCAGACATCCTTGGCTTTGATTATGCTGCCGCCTGCAATGATGATGGATGCTCCGGCATCGAGGAGTGCAGGAGCTGTATCCTGCGTGATGCCTCCAGCCACCGCCACTGGAATAGATACCTCTGAAACTATCTGTTTTAAAATGTCAATCGGCGAACTTTCGCCTTTCATCTGTTGATCAATACCGATGTGCAGACAGATGTAAGAAACTCCGAGCGTTTCGGCAGTTTTGGAACGTTTAACTCTGTCGGCAACTCCGATCAGATCGATCATGATCTTGGATCCATACTGCATTGCGGAAGTTACTGCCTCTTCAATTGTGCTGTCGTCAGCCAAACCGAGAATTGAGATTATGTCTGCACCGGCTTTAGAGGCTATTTCAACTTCTGTAGCGCCTACATCCATAGTCTTCATGTCTGCAATTATCGTGTGTCCCGGGAAAGTCTTCTTCAGCTCCCGTATGACATCTGATCCCTCGGACTTAATCAAAGGCGTGCCGGCTTCAATCCAGTCTGCACCGCCCTTTACCGCCTCCGCAGCAATTTCAAGAGCTCTCTTCTTATGCATAAAATCAAGAGCCACTTGTAGGACAGGTTCCATACCGAAGGCTATGCGTTCTGCATATTAGGCATTTTTTATAGCCACACAGTATGGAAAGTTTTTAATCTGAACGTCAATGAAGGCTGTGATGAGTCTCAGTCTCGAAGAAAAATACAAAATCGTATCAAGGGTGCTTGGCGACAGGCAGTACACGACTCTTGAACTAGAGGCTGCACTGGCTGATCAGGGAACTCAATGCCCTGATGATCTAGCCAGGACTCTGAATGTTTTAAAAAGAAAAGGCATGATCTGCGGCGAAGTCTCAGCGGAACGCGGCGGATGGGTCTGGTGGATTGATAAGGAATAAATGCCCCCTCGGCTCGCCCATCACTCATCACTGATCAGCGCGGAAAATTCGTCATCGGGGATTTTCACAATAGAGATGTTAATGATAAAACTATCACAAAAGGGTTTAATTTGCGGCCGTGTTTTCACGGCCGCCTAGCGTTTGCCGGATGGTGATTGTACAGAAAAGCCTCATTCTCTCTCAATTATCATTGAGACAGCGTTTCCGCCTCCAAGGCACAGGGTGAGCAAACCTCTGTGCTTTTGGGCTCTCTGTAATTCGTAGATTAATGAAACGAGCACTCTAGCTCCAGAACATCCAATAGGATGTCCGATAGCTACTGCGCCTCCATTAACATTGAACTTGTCATCGGGAACTTCAAGCGTTTTCTTAACTGCCACAGAAGCGGTTGCGAAGGCTTCGTTGTGCTCGAAAAGGTCGATGTCATCAATAGTCATATTGTTCCTTTTCAGCAGTGTTTGAGTTGTAGAAATCGGAGCCTCCATGATCCACTCGGGCTTAGTTCCACCAGTATTGTAGTCCTTTATAGATGCTAAGATATTAAGACTCTTCTCTTCTGCATATTTTCTCGAGGTTATTACAAGCGCTGCCGCTCCGTCGCTGATCTGCGAAGAATTCCCTGCTGTGACGATTCCGTCTTTTTTAAATGCAGGCTTGAGCTTGGAAAGTGCTTCCATGGAAATGTCAGGTCTGATTCCCTCATCTTCCTTGAACTCAAACTCTGTTTTTTTGGATTTTACAGTGATGGGGACTATCTCTTTTGAAAAGTACCCATTTTTAGTAGCATTGTTGGACTTTACGTGACTCTGGAACGATAACTCATCTGCCTGCTCTCTGGTGATGTTAAAGCGTTCGGCCACAATCTCGGCAGTCATTCCCATATGGGAATCCGTAGGAGCATCCCACAGTCCGTCGTGAACAAGATGGTCAATGATCTTGTTGTCTCCAAGCCTGTATCCGAACCTTCCTTCCATAAGGAGGTATGGAGCAGAACTCATATTCTCCATTCCGCCGGCTACGATTGCGTCGTGTTCTCCCACGCGGATAGAGTTTGCGGCCAGCATAACAGACTTCAGGCCTGATCCGCAGATTTTATTGACATTTAATGAACCAATTTCAACTGGCAGACCTGCATTCAACGCGGCCTGTCTGGCCGGATTCTGCCCGGTTCCTGCAGACAGAACTATTCCCATAATACATTCTTGAATGTCTGCCGGCTCTAATTTGGATCTCTGTACAGCTTCGCTTATTACTTTAGTTCCAAGCTGAGGCGCTGTGAAATTTTTCAAAGCTCCGCCTAACTTTCCTACTGCGGTTCGAGTTGCACTAACGATTACTGCTTCGTTCATCAGATCCCTTTTCAAAATTGGGTTAACAATTCCAAAGATGCTTCACGCAATATTATCTTAAATAACTGTCGGTGATACCGTTCGTCAATAAACGAAGATAGGCGTTTACAAAATTAACTTTATGCAATATTCAAAATTATAAGACAGATTCGGCAGAGAGGCCAGATTATTTAATCTTCAATATTGCACCGCTTAAGAGGTTTGGAGAGATGTCTGCGCGAACAGACGGGCGGTTCGTACCAGCCTATAGAGATTGTTCTAGGTTCTTCAGCCATAACTACGTCATTTGACTTAGTACCGCACTCTCTGCACCTGTATCCCTGCCCTACTCCGACAGACTTCATGATCCTGCCGCAGATACTGCATCTCGGGTTTGCAACCTTGATTTTAAAGGAAGATAGGGAAACCACCTGCAGCTTTTCGATATTTAATGTCCGCGGCTCCTCTCTCAGCTCTCCGAAGACTTTTATTCTGTCTCCAGGCCTCAAAGCGCGTATTACATTCCTGAAGTCTTTAGAAGGCTCATATGCTGCGCATTCAAGCTGCTCCCCGGCATCAATTGTAAGGATTACATGCCCGCCGGCAACGGTGACCGGTGTGGAGACTACAGTCCCTTCTACAGCATACGAAGAATTAGGCTCCAGCGAATCATAGTCGTAGATAATGTGGTCGTCTGTGCCCTGATTGCTTAGATAGATGAGCCAGCGCTCGACTTCTTCAGATCTTATGAATTCCCTGATATTCAGCAGGTCTTCGTAAGAGTCTCCCCTTACTCCATACAGTATAGGACAGGAAGTGTTGGGAACGATGGCAGGCTTAGACAGCCCCTCGTCATAATTATTGAATGTTGAAGGAAATTTTTCGTCCAGCTGTTTGACGTCATCGGCATTTACTTCTCTATGTGTTCCCCATCTGCTGCGTTCTCTGTAGGCAAGAACTTCGTACGTGTGGTCACCGGGTGCCCAGGAAATTGAGGCAGAGGCACCAATGACACCGCGGCCCTTGTTGATCTGAAAAACTCTGTGCTCCTTTCCTTCCAGATAGGAAAGGGCCTCTTCTTTAGAGATAATTCTGTGAACTGCCTTATCATACAGAGATGGATCTAAAAATTCCCTGCAGACAACGAGACCCGGGTCTGCATGATCTACCTGCGACCATTCTTTTACCAGGCCGATACAGCGGTTGAAGACTTCATCAATGTCCGGTTCGCTTTCAATCGAATCATAACAGAATATCTTGCGGCCTGCAATATTTCCAATGCAGCGGCGATCTCCAGAGCCCTTTCCGACCCTTATGCAGAGGGCGCCGTTGCCTCTTGTCTTCCACGGCACGGCAGGATTCAAACGCACAAGTCTTGGAAACCCGATGAGATCCAGATCATCCAATGTGCGTACCAGTTCCGTTGCTAGGAAAGTGGTGCACATCCAAGTGGAAGAATCTGTATCATCGACAGCCACATACATGCTGTACCGATATCAGACGGAGTATGAATTTGTTGCGATAGGGATGCTAAAAAATACAAGTACGGAGATACAAAAGCCGTGGAATACAATCCAAAAATAGATATTACAGAATGTGCAGAAGTCTATCCCCCGGCAGAAGATACGTTCCTTCTGCTAGATAGTCTTGAATTCTCACAAGGACTTAAGGTCCTGGAGATGGGCTGCGGAACCGGGCTTGTAAGCTGCCACATGGCATTTAACGGTGCACAGCTCACGGCTGCAGATATAAATCCGAAAGCAGTGGACTGCACAAATAATAATCTGAAAAATAACAATCTTAAAGGCATCACGGTTGTTAGTAATTTATTTCAAAATATACATGAAAATTTCAGCCTCATTGTTTTTAATCCGCCTTACCTGTCTGCCGAGGAAGAGGGCTGCGGAATCATAGAGAAAGCCTGGGCCGGGGGACCTACTGGAACAGAAATTCTGGAAGAATTTCTCGAACAGAGCAGAGATCACCTGCTGCCAGACGGCAGAATTATAGTGTTGCTTTCATCAGAAATGAATTTAGAAGTTCTTGACAATGTTCTTTCTAATTTTAATCGTAAAAAATTAAAAACACGCAGATGCTTCTTTGAAGAGCTCTGGGTTGAAGAGCTGAGATTACAGTGAAAGCAGCGACAGGCTGCCTCCGATGGAAGTAAGAATCGAGCCGATTATAAATCCTCCGCCGGCAAAAATCATAGAGACCACCGCAATTGACAGCAGCAAAGCTGACTTAGGAAAACTGTAAGATTTGTAAATAAAATAACTCAGGCAGATAGATATGACGCCCAGAACCGCCACAAAAAGACCGTAAAAAAGTGTTGTGTAAGAACTGAAATCCGACCATAAAGGAACCAGAGTCATGATCAGACCCTGAATTAAAATAAGCAGTCCGCCGGAAAATGCAGCGGCTGCAGGAAGTGCATTCTTTTCTCCATTCACCTCATTATTGAAGCAAAGACGATGAAGAAAAGAATTGGGCGACGATTAAACGGTTATCCTAAGAATTTTTCAATTTCCTTCTTAAGAAGCTCGCTGGCCTGTTTACCGTCGATTTTTCCTCTCATTTCAGTCATCAGTGGGCCCATCAGCGGACCGACGGCTCCAAGGCCTTTTGATTTGACGAAATCGGCGCGTTCCTGCACAAGTCTGGAAACGATCTCGGCAGCGTCATCCTCATTGATCAGAGACCTGCCAGCTTCTTCGACTGCACACTCGACACTCTTTCCAGAAATAACAGCCTTCAGTATATCGGGAATAGCATCCTTGGCAAACCTGCTGCTGCTCAAACCTTCAAAGACTGTGCAGATAGCATCATCAGATATGCATGAAATATCGCCACCATCTCTTTCAAGTTCAGGTAAAGTGGAAAGCAGAGTTCTGGCAGCTACTGAGGCTATTTCAGAAGTTACAGCCACCTTCTCGAAAACCTCGTCTTTTCCATCTCTGACCAGCTGTGTAGACTGCTGAATATGGATTGAATACTGTGTGGCAAGGCGCTCGGCTTTTTCTTTCGGCAGCTCAGGAAGGTTGGAAAATATCTCAGACATCATGTGCTCTCCGATCGCAATCGGCGGCACATCAGTCTCCGGATACATCCTTGCTGCGCCGGGAAGAGGCCTGGAATACACGCTGGTTCCATCCGGCTTAGGATCCCTTGTTTCTTCAGGCACGCCTTCCAGAGCCATGTTGGCGCGTTTAACTGCGGCAACGATGGCGGAAGATGCTTTTTTCGCATCATCAGCACAGAGTGCAAAGGCATCATCAGCAGAAAGATTGAGCCTCTTTCTCACAAGATCTACGTATTCCTGTGAGATACCATAATTCGGAAGCTCGTCGGAATGGAATATTCCAGCCACTCCTTTGGTCTTGGCATACCCGGCCATTTCTGCACCCAGTCTCAGGGAGGAGTCGGCAGATTTCATGACACCAGAAAAGCCCGGCAGGGCGACAGCAAAGACCTTGCCTTTCTTCTTGACGGCAGAAGAGATAATCTTGGACTCACAGGACTTAAAGTCCTCTGTGAGATCAACGTATTCTTCAGAAGCCGGCTTTGTTCCCCTTTCCAAAAGTATTTCTTTAATTCTCAATAAAGACTTTTGTCTGTTTGCTTCATTTTGAACATAAATAGGAAGCATGCGGAGTTCCTGGACACCTTTTATTTCTACTCTGGCTCCTCCAGGAATTGAAATGTTGAGATCCTCGCGTATCGTTCCGATTCCGCGCTTTACCCTGCGGGTGGCACGCATTATCGAACCTAAAGCGAAGGCAACCTCTTTGACTTCCTCTGCAGAACGCATATCCGGACCGGTGGCGATCTCGATTAGCGGAATACCAAGACGATCCAGTCTGTATGTGATTTCCCCGGCCTTTGTCTCCACTTTCCTCGCAGCATCCTCCTCAAGGCAGAATGTCGGGATTGTGATTTTTTTACCATTTATCTCAATATGTCCATTCATAGCAATCATGGCAGTACGCTGGAACCCGGAGGTGTTGCTTCCGTCCACCACAATCTTACGCATGAAATGCACTTCGTCGACAGGCTGTGCATTGAGAAGCGCTGCGACTGTAAGAACAATATCAAGAGCGTCCTTGTTGGCGCTGTGCGGCGGCTCCTCGTCTGCATCCACCAGGCAGGACACTCCTTCAGGGGCCTGATATACGAACCTGAGTTTCTTCTCTGCCTGCATAAGCGCAGCGCGGTCTATCTCTCCCAGTTCAGACTGTGTAGGCCTGAGTCTGCGGAAGAACTTCTGACCCTCTTCATCCACAAGTGCTGTGGAACAGTCGCAGAACAGCTTCTTGGTATCGAGCTGCTGGTGTATTTCAATTCCGCATACTATCTCATCACTCACTGATATCCCTCCTGTCTGTGATTTCACCGCGGAGATTAGTTCTCATCATCTCGTAAACCTTGTCTTTATCTGAAGTCTGGGCAAGAACCCACATCAGTTTGACGTATGCGGTCTCGGGAAGCATGTCTTCTCCGGGAATGACACCTGCAGAGATCAGATCCCTTCCTGTGTTGTACACATTCAGATTGGTGCGGCCGTAAAGGCACTGGGAAGTCATCACCACAGAAGTTCCGCCACCGACTGCAGACTTTATCTCCTGGGCCATTTCGGCAGAAACATGTCCCAGGCCGGTTCCGGAAATCACGACTCCCGCGCTCTCATGAAGAATCTTGCTGAACATTAAGGGGCTCATGCCCGGGAAGTACTGCAGCAAAGCAACGTTTGTTTCCATTTCCGTCCGTGCATGAACTTTTCCCTCATTCTTCCTTTTATATTCAGCATGGAAATCAATGCCGCCCTCAAAATCGACGGTGGCTATGACTGGAGAATTGACACTCTTGAATGCATCTCTTCTGGAGGTATGCATTTTTCTGACTTTCGTTCCCCTGTGCACTGCAGCTGAGGAATCAGAGGAAGAAGCATGCATTAAAGCGAAGACCTCGGCAGCGTCCGTGTTCACGATGAATCTCGCTGCAGACACTAGATTTGTATAGGCATCGGAAGAAGGTCTGTCTGAAGATCTCTGCGCGCCCACAAGAACTACGGGTTTCGGCAGGTCGCCGAGCATGAAAGATAATGCTGCTGAAGTATAACCGAGCGTATCAGTTCCGTGAGGAATTATGCATCCTTCTGCTCCGGCATTAATGCGGTCTGCGGCTTCCTGTGCAATTGTCTGCCAGTTTTCTACCTTCATGTTTTCAGAGAAGATGGAAAACAGCACTTCGGCCTTCACATCGCAGATGTCTTTGATTTCAGGCACAGCAGCCACCAGATCTCCTGCGGACAAAGCAGGATGCACCGCGCCTGTGCGGTAGTCCACATAGCTGGCAATGGTCCCGCCTGTTCCTAAGACTGACACGGTCTTTCCATCAGAGTGCTGTTCAGGTCTGGGATTTTTCTCTTTGGCGGTTCCTTTGGATATCAGTTTCACAGAGGATGATTCAGATACTTTGATGCCTATGTTGTAGCCGTTTGATAATTTAAGAATTATAATATCCTCAAGACTAAATTCATGATGAGGCATTAACGTACCAACATACTCGCGTTCGCCGTTCTTGATTGACAGCGCGTCGCCTTCTTTGGCATCTAACTTTTTGATAAGTTCGGAAATGAAAGGTGAGTAACTCATTAGACCGCTACGCGCATGTCTCTCATCCTTTTTGAACTTCCCCCTTGAGCATCTTTTTTTACTTAGTTATCATTGTGGCTGCTAGGATTCACCATGAAAGCTCTAGTAGTAGGTGGTGGCGGGCGAGAAAATGCTATCGCCGCAGCTCTGAACAGAAGCGGAACAGAAGTCTATTCAGTTATGAAAAACAACAATCCAGGAATAGCAAACATCTCTGTAGAGTATGAACTGATTCCTGAGACAGATGTAGAAAGGGTTGCGCAGTTTGCATCAAAGCACTCCATCGATCTTGCAGTAATCGGACCGGAATCCCCGCTTGAGGCTGGATTGGTAGATGTTTTGGAAGATGAGGGCATAGGCTGTGTCGGTCCCAGCAAGGCTGCCGCCCGTCTGGAGACCTCTAAATCATTTGCAAGAACCATCATGCGCAGGCATAAAGTTCCAGGCAATCTTGATTTCGCGGCGTTTGATGAATTCAGCAGAGCTAAGGCTTACATTAAAGACACCAACAAAGAGCTGGTCATTAAGCCGATCGGACTCACCGGAGGAAAAGGCGTCAAAGTCATGGGAGAGCATCTCAAAAACAAGAAGGAAGCCCTGGGCTACATTGAGGAAATTTTCAAAAACAATATCGGCGGAGCCGGTGTGATTCTAGAAGAAAAAGCAGTAGGAGAAGAATTTACCCTGCAGGCATTCTGCGACGGCAGGAATGTAATTCCCACTCCCCTGGTTCAGGATCACAAGCGTGCTTATGACGGAGATGTCGGGCCCAACACCGGCGGCATGGGATCTTATACAATGGAAGACCACGGCATGCCGTTCGTAAGGCCTCAAGACTACGAAGCCGCCCTAGATATCATGAAAAAGACTGTTGCCGCCATGAGGGAAGAAGGCTGCCCGTACAAAGGAGTGCTCTACGGCCAATTCATGCTGACGAAGGAAGGACCGCGCGTCATAGAGTTCAACGCAAGATTCGGAGACCCGGAAGCAATGAACGTACTGTCAATTTTATCCTCATCTTTCACAGACATATGCTCAGGAATAGCATCTGGAAGGCTGAATGCTGACCGCGTTTCATTCTCTAACAAAGCCACAGTGTGCAAGTATGTGGTTCCAGAAGGATACGGAACTGAACCTAAGGCAGGAAAAGAAATCTCCATCGATGAAAAATCAATAGAAAACGAAGGAGCAATGGTCTACTACGCAATGGTAGATAAAAAAGGAGATAAGATTTACACCACCACTTCCCGTTCTGCCGGAGTTGTAGGAATAGCTGACACACTGGAAGAAGCTGAAAAAGTCTGCGAAAAAGCTCTTATGCATGTCAAGGGAAGCGCACTATTCGTGCGCCATGACATCGGAAGAGCAGAATTAGTGCAGAAAAGAATGGACCATATGAATCAGATCAGAGGATGATCTTAGAAAGACTGAACGCACCGCCGTGTGCGTCAGTCTCTTTTTTCAAACCTGAGTAGAAAAATTATACAAATGAATTAATACTCTCATATCTCTCTATATCAGCATATGAAAAACTTGGAAGACGTGGCAAATACAATTGAAGCTAGACTAGAAGAGAAATACCAAGTCAGAGAAATAGCAATTAAATCAGCCAGAGTAATCACACGTCTTTCAGGAAGCATTGTGCATGCAATCCACAGCGGCGGAGAAACCTCGCTGATGATGCATGAGGCCATTGATGAAACGCACCGCCTCAGATCACTTTTGGATGCCTACCCTGAACTCTGGCATTCCGGTCTGGTGGAAGGTGCTCTGCAGGAGCTTGCTGAAGCAACAATTCTGATTGCACTGCTTAATGACAAAGACATACCGGACCCTGATGATATGGGAATCCCGGTAAACGCTTACCTTCTTGGTCTGGCAGATACCATCGGGGAGCTGAGGCGCTTTGCACTGGAAAAATTAAGAGAAGGCAATCCTGAAGAATCGGCAAAATACCTCGATATTATGGAAGAACTGTTTCAGATGATTATGATGTTTGACTATCCTGACGCTTTAATATCAATAAGGCGCAAACAGGATATTGCAAGATCGCTGCTGGAAAAAACAAGAGGGGATGTTGCTGTTGCACTCAATTCTGCAAGGCTGCAGAAGAAAATTGACAGCTTATCCCAGAATCTGCATTAGAAATGATTGCTCATCCAGGTCTCAATTTCCTTTTCAGGCATGAGTCCTACGCTCTGAGTCACAAACTCCCCGTCTTTGAATAAAAGCAGAGTAGGTATAGCAGAGATTCCATATTTTGCTGAAATAACGGGATTATCGTCAACATTGATTTTTCCAAAAGCCACATCGCCGGCATGTTTGACTGCCAGATTGTCGATTATAGGGCCCATCATCCTGCAGGGTCCGCACCAGGGAGCCCAGCAGTCAATAATCAATTTAGAATTCTCTTTTGTGATCTTTTCAAAGTTATCCTGTGAAATCTCAATCGCATTTTCGGACATTAAACTACAATAAAGATCAAACAGTATTTACGATTAGTCCCTGACTCTAGCGGACAAAAATAAAAGGAAAAAGGAAAGGGTTTGAGGTTACTTTTTGCGCTTTTTCTTCTTTCCGCGGTTGAAATAAACGTAGATGAAAACGATCACCATTATGACAACCACGATAGAGAGCACGATGGAGATTATTCCCCAGCCGCCGTCACCAGTATAGAATGTACCGGTAGCAGACAGTTTTTCAGAGTCGCCGAAGCTGATCAGCCCGCTGTACTTTTCGTCAATGACGATTTCATAGTTGTGCTGACCGCCTTTGAGAGCGCCTGCATTGATATCAAGCGTCAGTTTAGTTGCCTCGTCGGATGCTTTTATCTCAATCATATCTGTACGGTACAGACTGCCGTCAATGTACAGCTTAACCGGCACTTCAACTGTCATTCCGCCTGCGTTCTTGACATTTACAGAGACCTGATAGACGTTGACGACGTCCATTGTGTAGGTCCTTGTAAGCTTTCCACCAGTGATTTCTGAAGATTCGATCGTGACGGTTATCGTAACCTTTCCCAGATTCTTTGGTGCGGTATATTTGAACGAGAATGTTCCGTCCGTAGTGCTTCCGGTGTAATTAGAGGAACTTCCGTTTAATTTTCCGCCGTCAGCCTTCACAGAGTAGCTGTACTTCTGAAGGTCTGCAACTGTCACTTTAATTGTTTCGTCTCCTTCGGGGGCTACGAAATTCATTCCTTCAAATGTTACCTTATAGTCTTTGTCTTCAGCCCCCAGAGCAGCATTTGCTACTGGAAGAGCTATAAGACAAAAAGTTAGCAGCAGTGCGAACACTGCTGCAGATGCGATTACCTCTTTCTTCTGCGTCCAAACACCCCCTTGTTTACGTTAACGATCACAGTAGCCACCAGAAGCAGCACTATAAGCGCTATAACGATCCACACTGAGTTAGGCATAGTAGGTGCGGAATCAGAAGCTCCTGAACCTTCGTTTGTTGTGTTTCCATCAACTGAAAGGTCCGCAGTAGACATCTTTGCTGATTCGTTTGCAACCTTTGAACTATCGTTTTCAGATGTAACTCTCAGAGTGACAGATACATCGTTTCTTGCGTTTTCACCGCGTTCCAGAGTAACTTCGACGGTCTTGACTTTACCAGCGTCAAGGTCAGAGATCTTCTCTGAGCCAAGTTTTACGGTCCATCCGGCGCTCTCAATTTCGCTCTTGTTCATGAGTTCGACCTTGTAGCTGTCGGTGGTGTTGCTGGCATTCTCAACTTTGAAGTTGAACTTCACAGTTGAACCGTTTGTTGTTACCTGTTCCACGGTTATCTTAGGCGCATTGTATGTCGGGTTAACATTCACTTCGAGTTCAGTGCTGGACTCTCCGGCTCCGATCTTACCCAGTGATTTTACATTTAACATGACAGGGTCGTGATCCACCAGAGCGCCTTCAGGCGTCTCGACTGTTACTCTGAACGTACCACTCTGACCGGCTGCGACAGAGATCGTTTCTTTGTCAACGGTTACTTTCCAGTCTTCGCCTGCTGTGGTGTCGAGCTTGTACTCGTCATCGACATTGCCGGTGTTGGTGATTGTCACATCGAACGTTACAGTCTGACCCGCATTGACGGTCTTTGCTGCTCCAGTATTGACGGTATAGCTGCCGCGTTTCTGAAGCTGCAGGTTGATGTCGACGGAGTTTGATCCGTCTTTGCCTACAACAAAGCCTGTGTATGCAGAGTAAACATTGGTTATGTTTCCGCTGGTTGTCTTGGCTGTAGCTTCCACGAGGTATTCACCGTCTGGGAGAACTACCTGGGTTGATCCAGATGCATTGTTGATGCGGTATTTTGCGTTGTCAGACACAATGACTGTAGTGCCGTTAGGAGCGTTATTCAGTCTGAGTGTTACTGTTTTGCCCTGCTCAAGCACAATATTCATTGTTGTGTCTCCGTCAGCTGAGACCTCGAAAGTTCCCATGTAGACGTTGTTGCCGTTAACAGCATAGAGGCTGTACAGGCCAGGAGCAAGATCCACAGAGTACATGCCGTTGCTGAACTCTACATTGTAGCTTTCCCTGTCAGTAGCTGAGTCGGATAAAGCGATGATCTGATAGCTGGTCCAGTTCATGTTGGTTGTACCTGAGACATGTGCAAGATAATCAGACTTGGACAGTTCGATATCAAGTGAGACTTTTGATCCTGCCACAGTGAAGCTCTGGTCTGCAGTGTATGAAACATATTTTCCAGATTCACTGTCTAAGCTGTGGTATTCTAAGGTAATCTTGTAATTGCCTTTTGGAAGGTAAATTGTTGTCAGATCGCCTTTCTCAATTGATGCTTCAATCATGTGGCCTGCACTGTCTGATATGTATGCAGTCACAGTCTGTGTGCTGTCCTTCAGAGATCCGGTGACCTCAGTTGCTTCAGACAGAGCAAGTGTCTGCTTGCCTGAGCTGCTGACGGTTATGGATGCAATTGCTGCATGCTGTTTGTTGTCAGAGTCCTTTACAGAAGCATAGACTGTATATTTTCCAGGGACTAAGTAAACAGAGGAAGTCAGTGAAGATCCGGTGCTTACTGATTTGTCTTCATCGCCGAAGAACTTGATGGTTCCTGATTTAATTTCCTTTACTCCAGTGAGTTCTACAGTGGTCTTGTAGACGACCGGCACATCAATGTCGTATTCAACGAATGCACCTGCTCCAACTGTCAGAGACTGAGAGTAATAGTACTTTGATTCGTTCTCCTTGAGTTCTTTGTCGATTGTAACTGTATATGTTCCAGGTCTGAGTTCTACAGAGTAGCTTCCGTCTTCCTGTACTTTAACAGTTTCAGAACTTCCAGATGATGGTTTGAAGTTAATTGAGGTATCAGCTGGAGCTCCTGTGACGTGTCCAGTTACTGTCACTTTCTCAGATGTCATAGAGATTGTGATCGCTGAAGCACTGCTTGATTTCACATCTTTAGTGTAATCAGAGTAACCGTATGCTTTGACTGTAACTTTGTAGTCACCAGTTGGAACTGGAAGTGTGAACTTGCCGCTTCCATCTGTAGTGGTAAAGATCGTATGGCCGTCCTTTGAAACACTGACGGTGGCACCAGGAATTGCAGTGCTTCCGTCTTTCACGGTTCCTGTCAATGTAGTTCCGTCAGCTTTGAGGTTGATGTCATCAGACAGGTTGCCCCAATAGAAGCTGGAACCAGATGATACATAAACTTTGTAGTTGCCGTTCGGAAGCAGCACTTTGAACTTGCCGTCTTTATCAGTTGTCAGTTTGTGGTATGAGCCGTTGGAACCCATCACGAGGAGGGTTGCATCTTCCTGAGCTGAGCCGTTGTTCTTTACAACGCCCTCATGGACCGTTGCATCTCCTAAGGCAATATTGTAGTTACCAGAGAAGTCTTTGGTAGACAGTGTGCCGAGGTATGCCTTGTCTCCAGAGTATGCATAGATGCTGTATTCTGTATCCTTCGGTAAAGTCAGGGTGAATGATCCGTTGGTCTGGATTTCAGAGGAGTAAACTCCGTCTTTTGATTCGATCCAGAGCGTCTTTTCGGATTCTCCGCCGGAGATTGTACCAGAGACTGTTACGTATTCTTTGACTGTTAATTCCAGACCAGTTACAGGCTGTGAAGTGACTTCGACTACCTGTGTTCCGATGTCCATTCCCTCAGCGATCAGCTTGTAAGTGCCGATTGGCATCTTCTCAAAGGTGAATACACCCTTGTCGTCTGTGTGGGCTGTGTATATCTTACCGGTTGAGGTGTTAAGTAAAACCAGTCCCAGATTCTGAGCTGCTGAGCCGTTGTCTAATTTGACGGTACCGGATACTGTCAGAGCTTTCACGGCAATGTCCAGGTCGTAATTTGCGCCCAGTTTGATATTGAAACTTGAGCTGTATGAATATTCATGACCGTCGACCGTCGATGAAAGGTTGTAGTCACTTCCAGGAGCAGCCACAAACACATAGTTTCCATTCTCGTCGGTTTCAACCGTTGATGTGAAGATTGTCTTTGAGCTGTCAGAAGGATCTGGCTGTGAAAGTATTACGTCGTTGTTAGCAATTACTTCATCGTTTCCATCAAAGCGTCCGTTGCCGTCAAAGTCCCAGAACAGCTTTCCTTTTACAGAAGAAGCATAAAGCTGGTTGTCGCCGTTGGCTTCGAACTCTTCTTCCCACATAGCCTGCTGGTATGTGATTCTGTAATCTATGCGGTCAAGCTCTTTTGAACCGATTCCGGTCTTGGAGTCGATTGAACCAATGGAATAAACGACTTCAATGCCGTTCCAGTCATCATCAGCATCACCGTATGGAAGATGGAGTGTGTATTCACCGTTTTCATCAGTTTCTACAGTCTCATGGACAACGCCCATTTCGTCGACTGCAGAGACATGTACTCCTTCCAGAGGCAGGTTGTCGATTTCAGATGTTACTGTGCCCTTGAGGACTGCACCGTTGTAATAATCAAGGATTACAGCTCCGCCGGCGTTGGGGTACCTGGTGAAGTCTACGGTTCCAGTCTCTCCGGTTTCAGGATCTTTCCATTCGCCGGCATCAATTTTTTTCTGAATGTCTTTGGCCTCTTCAATGGAGATTATCTTCCAATGCTTGTTGTATTCCTCTTTGGCAGCATTGTCAGCATCGTCAGCTAAGTCATACGGGTTGTAGTATGCTGTCTGATAAACCTGCTTGAAGTGAGCAAGACCCATTCCAGCATTTCCGCTGCCGGAGGAACCCATGAATGATTTGTAGAGTATTGAATTGTAGAATGTGTCTGTATATGACAGCATGTATGAGATTACTGTATATCCAGCCGGTATGTCTTTTGCATCTACAACTGAAAGTGATGATGTGTTTGGATTGTAAACGTAGGCAGAGATAGAGTAGAAGTCTGTGGGAGCTCCAGTATAGGAGTCAAGCACATAGTCTGACAGTGAAGCTGCTACGTAAAGGACACCCTGAGACTGGTAGCCAAGCGGGTATATGCTAGAATCAAACATGAAGTATCCGAAGTCCAGATCCGTGACATTTCTGATGTCACTGTAAATCTGAATCAGATCGTCAGATGAGGCCAGCTCATGAGAGGCAACAGCGTATTTTGCGTTGGTTGCCGAGAGATCGCTTGTACGGTGTCCATAGGTGTCAGGGTCATCGAGAACTGTCTGAATGTATTTAGAGGGGTTCTCGAAGATATCTGTAAGTTTGTTGGCAAGATCCTCGCCTAAGATGTTTCTGACCTCGCTGGAGAATGCATTATTATTCTCTGAGTAGTCATATTCCAAGGCGCGGATAACCAGCAGGGCAATTCCCTCTTCTTCGCTCTTAGCGGTGAGGAAAGCGCTTGTAAACTCGGCATCAGAGTACATCTGTGATGACAAGACTGGGTGTGAACCGTTCTGTACGACCTGAGGTCCGTATCCGTTCCATACCATTACAGCAGGTTTATCGCCTATATTCACCACATCTATATTCTGTTTCGACAGCCAGTCTAGCGCTTGCGCCAGATAAGAGTCGTCAAGCGTCAGGTAATAGGAGAATGCACCTAAGTACCAAAGGCTGCTGAGTTCGTCATAGGAATCTATGCCGCTTGGATGCAGGAAGTCAGGCATAGCGTCGAACACACCCTCGTCATATTCTGCTTTGTCAGAGTATGGAATGGCTGCATCGACTGCACCCCATGCATTGGGCACAAGGATCATTACAACTATGAAAAGCACTCCTACGACATGCTTCAAGTTGAAAACTTTTCTAAGATTGTGTGTAGGATTTGACCAGAAACCCACAATGTTTCGGGAGATATCCTCGAAATGTAATTTATCAATTATGTATCCCAGAACCCATGCTGATGCAATAGCAAAGATGGGTGTTGCGAGATAGATGAATCCTGAAGATACTGTTGCAAGATACATGTATAATACAGTTGCAACTGCGGCGAACACCAGCACAGAGGAGGTGCTCTTGCGGATTTTCAGTACTGCCCAGGCAGCTCCGATCAGAGCAAGCCAGAAGGTGATTGCACCAAACGACAGTACATATTTTGAGAAGGATTCATTCGTTAATGAGATTGTATTGAATATTGAGTAATCTACACCGAACAGTGTTGCACTTAATACTCCTGGCCAGACAAAGTGTATTGCCACAAGTCCGACTACAAGAACAACGAGCATGACCGGGATTGAAAGAATCCAAGGCAGTTCCTTGGAGAAGATTGAAATCAATCCGATTACGATTGTTCCTAAGAATAGTAAGAAAGCAGGTGTAAGTGAACCCATGAAGCCGAGCTGGTAATATACAGGAGCAATAAACAGGAATGTAACTCCCAGCATAACTACCATGGAGATGAGTTCTCCAGTAATGTCAACGTTTTTGAATCTGTTAATAAATGCCTGAACAAGGAAGTAGATCAGAACGATGGAGACCAGAAAGGTGTATCCGGTCCACATAAAGGCAACAGCCGCTAAACACGTACCGGCCATTACTGCAAAGATGAGCGATCTCTTGTTGTTCAGATGTTCTTTAAATCCGGATTTCCACGAACCTACCGCGTTTGAGGCCTTTGAGCTCTGCAGCGAACGGATCATAAAGTAAAGCGCGAACGTTGCAAAGAATAGAGCCATGCCGAAATAGTCAGCTTCAGAGAATACTGTCTTAATGACGCTTCCAGACATTATAGCGTAGAGGAAAGCTGCCATCAGGCCGACTCTCCTGTTTACCAATGTTTTTCCGATAAGGAAGATTGGAATACAGGCTAATGCTCCCCAGATTGCAGAGGAAAAGAGTAGAGCAAATGCTGATGCATCATTTACAGCCATACCAGTGACAGCTGAAATAACCTGTCCGGTTATGGCTACTGACCAGTCATACAGAGGTGGTATCGGATTGTTCATTCCGAATGGATAATTGAAGGCCTCATCCCAGAGAAGGTGAGAATGTTGGCTGTTAATATACTCAATAATATGTTGATGATAATAAGCGTCATAACCACCAGCAATCAAAAAGCCTCCATCCACAGAAGTGGAATAGCCAAAGTAGCTACGCACAAATAGTGCCAAAAAAATGATAGCAACTAAGATCAAAACAGTACTCCAGCGTCCACGCAACCAATCTTTAAAGCCGTGTGAACTGGAAGTAGTGCCTCGATTAGGCCTCTTCAAATCCCATCTAAGCCGCTCTGCCGGCTTACCTTCGTCTGATTCCATTTATAAGGTCTCCTAGGTAGAATCTTCCACTCATCCTTGGAGAGCTATTTATAATCT
This sequence comes from uncultured Methanomassiliicoccus sp., assembly GCA_905202485.1. Taxonomy (GTDB): domain Archaea; phylum Thermoplasmatota; class Thermoplasmata; order Methanomassiliicoccales; family Methanomassiliicoccaceae; genus Methanomassiliicoccus_A. The sequence goes on along the minus strand of CAJKRY010000003.1, from coordinate 76,109 downwards.
ATGCTCTCGCTACAGCTAGAAAAGTTGGATAGAAAGCTGTCATCTAAAGACAGCTTATATCTGCAGAGCCTTAATTTCCTCCGCCAACTTCTGAGCGGAGGCTTTTGGATCGCTGCTTCCGTAAATTGATCGGCCTACGATCACATAATCTGCACCGTTCAAAATGGCGCTTGAAGCTGATCCTCCCTGGGCGCCTACTCCAGGAGATAAAATCAGAAGGCCGCCTGCCGCCTCCCTGATCTTTTTTATACGTTCCGGCCTGGTGGCAGGAGCGATCAGGCCTGATGCTCCGCACTCAGCGGCCATTGCTGCGAATTCCTCTGCGTGTCTGGCAGTGAACTCCTGTCCTCCCGGATGCGACATTTCAGTAACAACGAATACGTCTTTTCCTGCTGCTGCACTCACACATTCTTTTAGAGAGTCGGTGCCGGTGAAGGCATGAACGATCACTCCGGATGCCCCGCGTTTTATTGACTGCTCGATGATCAGCCTGTCTGTGTTGGGAATGTCTGCAATCTTGAAATCACAGATTACTTCAGCCTTCTGAGAAAGCATGGTTATAATCTCCGGGCCGGCTGAGAGAATTAACGGCCAGTTTATTTTAACTGCATCGATGATGCCACAGACTTCATCCAAAACGTGCAGCGCCTTAGGTACATCGGTTTCATCCAGAGCTAAGATAAGACGGGAATCCATTCTCATTTGATCACGATGTAATTACAGTTAGTATATATGATCTGTCTGCCGGACGCGATGATATATAGATAATATGTAACTTCAGGAACATGAAAACTGAGAAGATGGAAGCCGATTCCATCTATACAGGACGTCTCCCAAAGGGCTGTGTAATGTGCAGAAAGGGCGCAAAACTGGTACTGCTTGTATCAGGACGCTGTGATTCCGGATGTTTCTACTGCCCGCTTTCATCTAAAAAGAAAGGCAAAGATGTCATCTATGCGGATGAAAAATTAGTCTCATCTGATGAGGATATAATTGCTGAAGCGGAATCAATTGATGCTGAAGGCACCGGCATCACGGGAGGAGACCCTGTTAAATCACTGGAGAGAACAATTCATTACATAGAATTATTAAAACATCATTTTGGAAAAAAACATCACATTCATCTGTATACAGCATCGCTGGACACTGATGCATATAACAGACTGGAAAAAGCCGGACTGGATGAGCTTAGAATTCATCCCCCCGCAGAAAAATGGGGCGAACTGCCGGAACTTGAAGAGTTTATAAAAAATACAAAAATGAGCATTGGATTTGAAATTCCCGCCATTCCTGGAAGAGAAAAAGAGATTCAGGAATTGATTAAATTCGGAGAAAGAACAGGACTTGACTTTATTAACCTGAATGAATTGGAATTCTCAGAAGGCAACTGGGATGAGCTGGAAAAAAGAGGCTTCGCTGCCAAAGATGAAATTTCCAGCGCTGTAGCAGGAAGCGGGGAATTGGCATATGAAATGATAAAAAATGCCAAAATGCCCATTCACTACTGTTCATCAAGTTTCAAAGACGCCGTCCAGTTGAGGCAGAGGCTTAAAAGAAGAGCCTTGAAGACTTCCCTTCCTTCAGACATGATAACCGATGATGGAACGCTGCTGAAAGGAGTGGTTGAAGGAGACCCTAGCAAAATTGCTGAAATTCTAAAAAATAAGTTCGATGTTCCTGAAGAATTAATGCATTTTGATAAAGAAAAAGAAAGAATTGAAGTCGCGCCGTGGATTCTGGAAGAGATCTTTGAAGACCTCCCCTACGATTCTTTCATTGTAGAAGAATATCCTACAGCGGACCGGTTAGAGGTTGAGAGAGAACCGCTTAAGCGACACTGATGCTCTGAACGTTGTGGTGTCTGTTAACGATGTCTCTGGCGAGTTTAAGGTTGCGTCCATTTTTGCCAATGGCGCGTCCTTTTACTTTTGGATCAACGGTCACGGTAGCATGCAGAACATTGCCGCGCGACTCAATCTCCACTTTCTGGACATTGTAGTTGTAGAATACATTCTTGATGAATGTTTCTGGATCGTCAGAGTATTCGACAACCTGAATGTTTCTTCCTGTCTGATTTTTCAGACGGATGACGTTTTCCCCGCCTTTTCCCACAGCACGGTTGGCCTGGCCGGGTTCGACGACGAACACCAGCTTGTCCTCTGCTTCCATGCAGTCTTTTACTCTCGTTTTTGTTACCTGTTCAAAGAGGTTTATGTAACGAAGAGTATCCTCTGTAAATGTTATTTCCGTTGGCATATTTCATCACAGCGAGAGAATATTTGAGGTACCCTTGTCTATGACAGCCAGGGCAGATACCGAGAATGGTTTTCCGCATAGTGCGCCTAGATCCATATTGGTTCCCTCATACTTGTAAACCTTTGTGTTGTGGTTTCCAGATTGGAGGAACTCACTCGGGCAATTGGCAGCGATGATTACGATTTTTGCATCTCCGCTGTTTATTGCCTTCTCTGCCTGCTGCACGCCGTAGACCACTTTACCGGTGGTAGCAGCGGCCTTAATTGCTCTTCCTAAATCTATCATTCTTGTGCCTCCTTAGGCCGTTTCGGGGAGTATATCAGATTCACAGCTCCTGTTCCGAGTGTCACTGGTTGTCCCACTATAATGTTCTCAGCCACCCCGTCCAGGTAGTCGACTTCACCAGTAAGGGCAGCATGCAGTAGATGGGTGGCTGTTATTTCAAATGCTGCTCTAGCTAGTACACTAGATTTCCTACCTGATATGCCGTGCCTCCCTATGGCTTTGACGTCTCCGTCGTTTGTCATAAGGTCCGCGACCAGCATAATGTGTCTTATGTCAACGCTCAAACCCTGTTCTTCCAGTGTTTTGGAAGCTTCGTTGATGATTGAGTTACGAGCGGCTTCAACTCCCAGGACATCATAGATTTCCTGAATAGAGTTTGTGGTTGTACGTGTCTTATCGACTTTATCTTCATTAAGAACGTCACGCAGGTTTGATCCTGCAGTATATATGACATACTCATTGCCCTGCTTACGCAGAATAGCTCTCTCAATGCCGTCAAGACCTTGAATGACTGCATCGCGGCTTGCCTGGACGATTGCCTGCAGTTTTTTGAATGAAGGCTCGTCTGAAGATATTACGACCTGACCGTCTTCAACAGTTACTAATCCGCGGAGACGGCGGTCCTTGGACAGCTTCTCCTGGATTTGTTGAATTGTTATGTCTTTCTGTTCAAGCTTTACTGGATCCAAATGTACGACAACTTTCATGTTGGCGATATCTGTTTCGATGTCTGCTATGTCCAGTAAGGTAGTCTTCTCAATTTTTGAAGCTACTTTACGCACAATGTCTACATCCCCCATATAAGCTGGTTCGATGTGCACTTCCATCATTGGCGTGGAAGGAACGCGCCTGGCATCTACAATTTCAATGAGACGAGGCAGACCTAATGTAACGTTGATTTCAGCTACACCTGCGTAGTGGAAAGTACGCATGGTCATCTGGGTACCAGGTTCACCGATGGACTGCGCAGCCAGAATACCTGCAGACTCGTTTGCATCCATTTGATGCTCAAGGTAGCGGGAGTATGATTTTTTCAGAACCTCGAGTACCTTCTCTTCTGGAATGCTTATTCCTTCAATACGGGAAGCAATGGTAGTAACAACGCGCATCGGGAGATTCATGTCGTTTTCTTCCAGCATGGTGAGAAGCTTTTCTTCCAGCTCAGTGTGCGCTCTGGATTTGTCTACAAGGTTGTAGTGGACTTTTTCAGCCGGAGCTTCCTGCTGTTTTTTACTGGATGACTTCTTAGTCTCGCGCTTTACGGTAGATTTTCCTACCTTGGCAAAGACGTCTGAAGCCTCTTCGCTTGTAAGACCGGCATTTATCAGTTCTTCAACTGAAGCTGCTGAAACATCCCCGATAGTCGAATATTTAGAGAGAAGTTTTTCAATTACTAAATCGCCAACGCCTCTCCTGCGGAGTGCATTTTGTGTGTCTTTGCGTGCCATCAGTCTTCACCTCCGCCACCAAGATCGTATTCAGGCTCTTCCATTTCAAGATCGTCTTCAGCAACAGCTTCCATCAGATCCTGTTCCATGGTTGCATAACCTGTCTGTTTGTTCTCTTCAATCTGAGAGATTATTTCAGCCTCGTCACCGAGAACTTCTGTAAGGATATCGTCAACATCCAGAGCTTCACCGCTGGCAGAACGGGTAGGATCTACTCCGTCTTCACCGTATTTCAGCTGGATGACCATATCTGCAGTGTTGCGGACTGTACCGTCCTGTTTCAGTTTGAGATCTTCCAGAGCATTGATCAGACGGCGCTGCATATAACCTGAACGGGATGTTCTGACCGCAGTATCCACGAGACCTTCTCTTCCTCCCATAGAATGGAAGAAGAATTCTGTAGGAGTAAGGCCGCTCTTGTAAGAGTTCTGCACGAATCCCTTTGCTTCTGCACCGAGATCTCCTTTCTTGAAGTGCGGAAGAGTTCTGTTCCAGTAACCTCTGGAAAGACGCTCTCCTCTTACAGCCTGCTGACCTATACAACCTGCCATCTGCGACAGGTTAAGCATAGATGCTCTTGCACCAGAACGAGCCATAATAACCGCAGGATTCTCCATACCTAAATGGCGTCCTGCAATCTGACCGGCTTCATCTCTGGCACGTCCGAGAAGTTTCATTACTTCCACCTCTAACGTTTCATCAAGGGAACGTCCTGGAAGCTGTTCGAGTATGCCTTCACGATATGCTTCGACTAACTCCGAAACTTTAGTGACTGAGTCAGCAAGCATTTCTTCAATCTGGCGAGTAGCTTCGAGCGGGATATCTTCATCATCAATGCCGGTGGTGAATCCTCTTGCCATGATAGCCCCAATAGCCAGTTTGGTAACGTTGTTTAAGAAGTCTTTAGCAGCCGTGGAACCATAATCGTGTGCAATCTTGTTGAGAATCTTTCCCTTGAAAGCCCCGATTGCATTTTCATCGATTGTTCCGCAGAGATGCTGCCCGTTTCTGATTTTTACATAGGCATCCATGTCGCAGTTCTCTTTCAGACAAGTCTGGCAGTGGCGGCAGATGGATGATTTGAAGGTTATTCTGAAATCCTCTGGCAGAATCATACTGAACATTTGATAACCAGTCCAGTATTTGTCTCCGTTTTCATCGATGTTCGCTTTAGGCATCTCATCAAATTTCACTTTGCTGAGAATGTTGATTGTATCCTGAACGTCAAAGTGAGGATTTTTGTGAGTCAGCAAGAATGATCCGGTGATGTGGTCGTGGATAGCTCCGATGATCGGACCGCCGAATCTTGGAGATAGAATGTGTTCCTGCACCCTCATGAGAATAAGGGCTTCTGCACGGGCCTCGTCGCTCTGCAGAACGTGAAGATTCATTTCATCTCCGTCAAAGTCAGCGTTGTATGGAGGGCAGACACATAGATTGAATCTGAAAGTCTTCCAGGGCATTACACGCACGGTATGAGCCATCATAGACATCCTGTGCAGAGACGGCTGCCTGTTGAAAAGAACAACGTCTTTGTCCATCAGATGTCTTTCGATGACATATTCTAACTCCAGTCCTTCCGCGATGGTCTCGGCGTTGCGTTCTGTGACTTTCATCCTTCTTCCATCTGGACGAATGACATAGTTTACACCTGGCACATACTTTCCATTCTCAAGCGGAGGGTTGTTTCCTCTCATGACCATTTCTCTGAGGGCTTCCATGTTTGACCTGGTCACACGGACCGGTACAGTAAGCTCTCTGGCTGCAGAATAAGGCACTCCTACTTCATTGATGGATAAAGCCGGATCTGGAGAGATAACAGTACGGGCTGAGAAGTTAACACGCTTACCAGACAAGTTTGATCTGAACCTTCCTTCCTTACCTTTCAGCCTTTGAACAAGTGTTTTCAGAGGCCTTCCGGATCTGTGTCTTGCAGGCGGAATACCAGAAGTCTGGTTGTCGTAATAGGTGGTAACGTGATACTGCAGCAGTTCCCACAAATCTTCTACGATAAGCTGTGGAGCTCCGGCGTCACGGTTTTCTCTGAGCCTCTGGTTGATTCTTAAGACATCTACCAGCTTGTGAGTCAGATCGTCTTCCGACCTGTCTCCGGATTCGAGAGTAATTGAAGGCCTGACAGTCACGGGAGGAACGGCCAAAGCAGTCAAAACCATCCATTCAGGACGGCATGACGCAGGGTCGATACCAAGCGGAAGAAGATCTTCATCGGGTATTCTTTCCAGACGCTCCCTTACCTCTTTAGGCGTGAGTTTGTGACCATCTTCACGGAATGTGGTAGGCTTGTCAAGAGTGATTTTTCCCTGGATTTCACCACAGTGAGGACAGACTGCATTTTTTGATGCGTCTTTAGCCAGATCTTTGGCGAGAATACGGTAGTCGATCGCATCTCCGCCGAGTTCTTCCACCATTTCCATCTGCTTTGTCTTTTCAGCAGCTTCTTCCTGAGTCATTAGAAGACGACCGCAGGATTTGCAGGTTGATTGCAAGAGCTTCTTAATTTCTTTTACAAGACCTACATGGATTACAGGCATTGCCAGATCTATGTGTCCAAAGTGTCCCGGGCATTCGTCTACTTTGTTGCCGCAGGTCTTACATCTGAGACCTGGTTCGATGACACCCAAGTGAGGATCCATAAGACCCATGTCAATCGGGAAACCGTCATCGTCGTATGTGTCAGCAGTGATGACTTTAGTAGCTGACATCTTTCTAATCTCTTCTGGAGATAAGATCGAGAATTTGATTGATCCTATTCTTTTTGAGACACCACGCATCATCTTAAATCCTCCAGTTGAAGTCTCATGACGACACCAAGTGACAACAGCTCATCCAACAGGAGTTTGAAGGCATAGCTTGTCTGAACCAGATGAACGTTGGTGTTATTATTGCACACAGGACAGCGCACTACTCCCCTGCGGTCCATCATTGAAATGTGTCCGCAGTTCGGGTTCCCGCAGATGTATAAAGCGGTACCGTCTGATTCATCCAGAAGACGGTCTTTGATAACCATTGCCGCACCGTGTCCGATAAGACAGTCTCTTTCCATTTCACCGAATCTCAGACCACCCTGACGTGATCTTCCTTCGGTAGGCTGCCTTGTAAGTATCTGTACAGGTCCGCGGGAACGGACATGCATCTTTCCAGACACCATATGATGCAGTTTCTGGTAGTAAATCACACCTGTGAACATGTTAGCTTCAAACATTTTTCCAGTGACACCATCATACATTACTTCTTTACCAGTGTGCTTGAATCCATTGCGCACTAATTCTTCTCTGAGGGCTTGTTCCTTTTCTCCAGAGAAGGCTGTTGCATCGATGGCTCTTGCTTCCATCGAACCGACCTTGCCTCCGATCATTTCCAGAACGTGGGCGATGGTCATACGAGATGGAATGGCGTGCGGATTGATGACAAGATCAGGAGTCACACCGTCGCAGGTGAAAGGCATATCTTCCTGAGGAACAAGAAGTCCTACGACTCCTTTCTGTCCATGCCTGGAAGCAAATTTGTCTCCCAGTTCAGGAATTCTTTCGTCTCTCACTTTCACTTTTACAAGCCTGGAACCGTTTTCAGATTCTGTAAGCATTACGGAGTCGACCCAGCCTTTCTCTCCTGAACGGATTGTAACTGAGGTTTCTCTTCTTTTCTGAGGTGTCAGAAAGTCTGTTTCCTCTTCAAGGAAACGAGGAGGCGAAGTCTTTCCGACTAAAACGTCTCCACCGCTGACTTCTGTTTCAGGACAGATCAGACCGTCTTCACCGAGAGTTGCATATGCCAGATCTGCACGGGCACCGCGCACGTCTGGAGCAGGAATCTCAAAGTGGTCTTCCTGTCCTCCCGGATATCTGCGCTCTTCAGCACGGTATGTCCTCATGAATGTTGAACGTCCCAGACCTCTGTCAACAGAGGCTTTGTTGAGAATCAGAGCGTCCTGAATGTTGTAACCGTTGTAAGACAAGATTGCAACAACAAAGTTCTGTCCGGCTGGACGGTCGTTGAAAGCGATGAAATCCATAGGTTTTGTCTGCACCATTGGTTTCTGCGGGTAATGTAAAAGATGCCCGCGGGTATCTGGACGCTTACGGTAGTTGGTGCAGCTCAGGCCTAATGACTGCTTTGCCATACCAGATCCCATGGTAACTCTTGGAGAAGAGTCGTGTTCTGGATATGGAACAACGCTTGCTGCCACACCGAGAATGATCATTGGATCGATTTCCATATGTGTGTGGTCGCTGTTAAGCAGTATCGGAGCAGAGTTGTCTCCGTGGCAGTATTTACATTTGAGAATAGCGTGAGAATCGTCTGTGCCCGGGTTCATCCAGTCAAGATCAGTTGGTGAAAGAGCCCTGCCGCACTCGCTGCAACGCTCTGGAGGGTTGTATGGAACGACTGCAATGTAAGTATCTTCTTCCTCTTCTGCATCAATCCATTCAATTACTCCTTCCCTGATCAGGTCAGCCCATTTCATATGGCCGTCCCTTATTTCTTCAATGTGCCTGCGGGTAAGAGACAGTTTACCGTTGCTGACTACCAGCAGGGGACGCCTCAGACGGCCTTCGTCACAGTTTATGATTACTTCACCCATCTCTTCATCGAAACGGATGTTGATATCACTGGATAAAAGTCCCTGGCGCCTTCCTGCCCTTATGTCTGTAACTAAACCTTTCGGGTTTTCTGTATTTCCCACCAGATCTCCATTGACATATACTTTGGCGCCTGTACGGAGCTCTCCGCTCCTGACTTCAGTAACACCGCGGTCATGCAGAAGCCACTGTACATCTTCCTCCCTGAATCCTTCAGATACGTCGATGATCAGTGATGCGTTCTTCACTAGACCGCAATTCTGACCCTCAGGGGTTTCGTTAGGACACAGTCTTCCCCATTGAGTCGGGTGAAGATCACGGGCTTCAAAGTGAGGCTGTGAACGTGTAAGCGAAGAGGTGACTCTTCTGAGATGAGACAATGTGCTCATGTTAGATGTACGGTCTAAAAGCTGGGATACACCGGCTCTTCCTCCTACCCAGTTTCCTGTGGCTAAGGCATGTAAAAGACGATGAGTCATAAGATCGGGACGGATTGAAGATCCGATGCGCAGATTCTCTTTCTTACGTGAGAAGTTGCGTTCCATCTGATATTTGAGATCCTTCATTAAGTTTGTAAATGCAACTCTGAACAGATCTTCCATGAGGTCTCCAGAAAGCTTCAGACGTTTGTTGGCATAGTGGTCTTTGTCGTCTTCCTTTCTCATGCCGATGCTTAATTCAAGAACTGAACGGGCAATCCTGCCAAGGAAGTGAGCCTTCTTGAGCCTGTCTTCTTTGGTATCTCCGAGATGAGGAAGCAGTGAACGGTCGATGATTGACTCCACTTTCTTCTCTCTGTATTCTTTTGCCTGTCCTGTAGCAAATTTACGTTCGAGGTATGTGATAGCGTCTTCAGTTGTATAGATACCATTTGGAGGGTAGAGTTTTTTGTCATGGCATTCTTCAATGTTAGCGTAAACAATGTTTGCCATTTCAGGAACTGAGACGATTGCATCATAAATGTCTTTATCATTTTCCATTCCCAGAGCTTTCATCAAAGCTACCAAGGGTATCTGTCCCGTAGCTGCTGGAACTGTAACTGTCAGGATTCCGTCCTTCTTCTTTTCAACAAGAGTAAGAGCGCGGTATCCTTCTCTCTGTGAGAATACTTTAGCAACTTCCAGCTGGGTTCCGTACCTTTCATTGTACTCAACCATTACACGGTTTGGAGCCAGGTCTTCCAATGAAATCAGAACTCTTTCGGTTCCGCCGATAAGGAAGTATCCGCCTGGATCTGACGGGTCTTCGCCGGCTTCCATCAGCTTTAATTTATATTCTTCATCTGTAAGCTCTTTGTCAACCTCGATATTTTCTTTATAGAGGTTGCAGCGCTTTGAACGAAGCATTACCGGCAGATCGCCTATGTGGACGGTTTCAGGCTCTTTTTCAATGCCGTCCTCAATAATTGTAAAATCAAGATAAATCGGAGCAAGGTAGTTGAGGTTTCTGAGTCTGGCTTCCATAGGAGTCAAAGGATGTGTGGCACCGTTTGCTTCTCTTACAATAGGCAGCTGCACATGCATTGTAGGTCTTGCCTGAGAATCAATGAGCCCGGTTTTTTCATCTCTCTTGCGTCCTACCCTTATTTCGATAATACGCCCTTCAGTCCTTTCAGGATCAAGACGTATCAGACCGCGGTCCATATCATCCGCGGATACCCTCAGATTGTCCACAATCTTCTGCATTCTGCTGTTCGGGTTATCAAGAGTGGAGAGAAAATCATTAAAGCTCGAAATATGGTGGTTAACAATGCTTCTGTCTTTAAAATAGAGTTCTACTAAGTCACGCACTTATTTTCACCCCTTTACTTCCTTAATTACTAGGCGATAAGTGACGAAAGCCTCTGCGGTTGCACTCTTACGAATAATCTTAATAATGCTTCCTTCTGGAATTGGACCATAGATATTCTCCAGAAGCTTCACACATGCATCTCCTCGTCGAATTTTAGGAAGCTGGTCTTTCGTGATATTCAACTCTGCCAGTACTTTTTCAGCATCCTCCGGAGACAATAAATAGTGCTCCGGTACGAGATTATGCTCTAAAACGTTAAAATTGGATTCGACCACCTAATTCACCTGCTAGACGTTAAAATCGGACATGGGGTTCCGCCATAAATTACAGTTAGAAAATATCGCTTTGAATGCGGACCGAACGTTACCCCTTCCATCGTTCTTCTACCTCGCTAAGAGCGGGCTCGCGGGGATTTTCGGAGTATGCGGGAAGGCCGCATACTTTTCGAACCCCGGACCACCTGATTAAAAGTCAGATGCTCTTTCTAGGGTACTGGGGATTTTACTCCGCAGTCCTACCTAGCTGAGCTACGAGCCCAATGCAAGCTTGCTTAAGCATGCAGAGAGTTAGGTAAAGGCTAACTCTATATAATACTTTTCATGCCTCTACCAAACGGCATATAGTTTAAAAAAAATCACAAAAAAGCATATGAGATTCTCAGCAAGGTATAGCGATATCATCTTTTTCGCATTTTAAGATTTCTAGGTTTTTGCATGATCTTTGAAAATGCACCTGGTAGTTCAGAGCCACTACCAAGAAGATTTTCACAAAAACAGATGCGAATAATCTTAAATATCTAAATTAGACTGTATCGCTCAATTCCGGTGATTTAACATGGAAAACGAAAAGATTTGCAGTTCATGTGGACTCAGACTCGGAAAGAACGACGGAATGACGTTCTTCCAGTGTCCAGAATGTGGCGAAGCCGAAATTGGACGCTGCCCACAGTGCAGAGACCAGAGTGTTACATACACTTGCCCCAAATGCGGGTTCACAGGACCTTAAGGTGGATTTCATGGGAAAAGTAGCAGCAGTTCACAAGCTTATTCCAGAGAGCCCAGAAGTATCAACAGAACAGATCATAGCAGATATTCCAAAATATGTTCCTGAAGGAGTTGCTATCAGCAGCATGGTTGTAAAACCATTCGCTTTTGGTCTCAATATCATTGAAGTTACTTCTATGATGGATGATGCTGAGGGTCTTATCGAAAAACTCGAAGACGCTCTGAGAACCGTACCAAACATACAGGGCGTAGAAGCAGACACAATTACTCTTGTTTGAATAAGAAATACTTACTCTGCAGAAATTCTGCAGAGATTAAATAATTTTTAAGGTTCCAATACTTCGAATCCAGTTGATTCATCTTTTACTTTTTTAGCGCTGCAGTCTATAAGCTCAATGATAATTACTTCCAGAATCTGCCATACTATTGAACCTACGCGGATGCAGCCTGTAAGGCCTTCTCCTTCCCTGCCGCATGAAACATGCATGTGAAGCCTCGGAAGCCCGTCTTCACCTTCAAATATAGTTCCTACACCTGCTGTCTCGTGAGGCGCGGCAAGCGTATGATACAAAGGAATGACAGGCCTTGCGTTCCCGTCTTCAGGCCCTACAGTCATTCTGCTGTTTTCATTCAGCGCTCCCACTGCCAAAACTGCAGCGGATTTTATATTATGCTGAACGGCAAATTCTTCCAGACACTTATGAACTATTTCACCGTCTTCTAATTTTACAATAAAGACTCTGCCGACACTAGCTTCTGAATACTTCAGAATAGTTCCTCCTTAAAAATTATGAGTATGCGGGGTTGACCCCGCATTAAAAAATTTATATTTTTACTGTGGGAAAGGTTTGATGAACTCTTTATCCATCAGCAGTTTGGTCTCATTCCTGGCTCTGGAAATGAGTTCTTCTGCACGCTGGGTAAGTTCAGCTTTGCTGATTTTAATTCTTGCAATTCCTGTCTCAATTGCTTTCATACCGACAGCAACTGCTTCTCTGGGGAAGACTTCCCAGTCATCCATTGTCGGAACAATGTATGATTCGCTGAGGCCTTTGTCTTCAGCTGTCTTGGCGATTTCAAGAGCTGCAGCAATACACATGTCATCTGTGATTGTCTTAGCCCTGACATCAAGAGCTCCTCTGAAGATACCTGGAAATCCAAGAGAGTTGTTAACCTGATTGGGGAAGTCGGAACGTCCTGTGGCAATTACTCTTGCTCCTCCTTCTTCAGATTCCCAAGGCCATATTTCTGGAATAGGGTTTGCTGTAGCAAATACAATAGCATCATCTGCCATACCCTGAACCCACTCTTTTTTGATGACACCTGGTCCCGGTTTAGAAGCAGCTACTACAATATCTGCTCCTTTCATTGCAGTTTCAATATCTCCAACTACATTCTCAGCATTAGAATTCTCGCACATGAACCATTTCTCGGCATGGGAGTTTTTGATGTCTTCTCTGCCCTTGTGAAGAGTTCCCTTGCTGTCGACCATTACAATATTTTTGATGTTGAATCCTGCTTTGACCATTATACGAGCAATTGCAATGTTAGCGGCTCCGGCACCGACCATAGCAACCTTTGATTCGGAGATCTTTTTTCCGACTACTTTATGAGCGTTTATTGCACCTGCTGTGACAATGGTAGCTGTTCCCTGCTGATCATCATGCCATACAGGGATGTCCATCTCATTTCTTAATCTATCAAGAATCTCGAAGCACTTAGGATTTTCAATATCTTCCAAGTTAATTCCGCCGAATGAAGGCCCAAGAGCTTTTACAGTTCTGATTATTTCTTCAGTGTCTGTTGTATCTAAACATATAGGGACAGCGTCAACACCTCCCAAATATTTGAATAATAATGCTTTGCCTTCCATAACTGGAAGAGCTGCTTTAGGTCCGATGTTTCCTAATCCTAAAACTCTTGTACCATCAGACACAACAGCGATCATATTGCCTTTTGAAGTGTGTTCATACACCTTGTCAGGATTTGCATGGATGTCTTTACAAGGCTCTGCAACACCAGGGGTGTACCAGACTGCAAAGTCATTAAAACTGTGAACGGGGCACTTTGCAGTTACCTCGATTTTACCTTCATAATACGGATGATATTTCATGGCAAGTTTTGCCGGTTCATATGCTTTTTTCAGCATTTCCTCTTGATCCTTCTTGTCGACCATAACTACAGTCTCCCAAAATGTTAAATTAATTGAGGCAAACCCTGTCACCGGGTTTAAATTTAGGCCTAAGACCACAAAACATTATATAAGAGCTTCGTAGCTGACATTACGAATCTCGTAGATAACAAGAGTGAGGACCTTCATGAAAGTAACCATATTAGACGGATACATTGATGAACCTGCATGTCTCGGAGTTCCGCCGTTTATTTCTCCTCAGGTGAGGGCAGCCGCGGGTGCTGTTATATCTGCCGGTGCTGATGTTGAATATATTACAATAGATAAAATTAGAGAAAATAAAGCTGAATTAAATTCAGATGTTACATTATTTATGTCTGGAAATGCTGTTCCTGGTAAATATCTGAGGGCTATGCCAGCTTCAAAAAAAGAAGTACTAGAGATAAGCAACTATATTCCTGGCATATCCATACTCGGAGGGCCTGCAGCTTTGGATGAAGAAATGTGTTCCTCTTTTAATTACTCATCAAAAAATGATCCAGCGGTTACACTTAACGAGATTCTGAAAAGGAAAGAAACGTCTCAGAGATTGAGAACCCTAGAGGAATGGAATGAATGGCAGCTTAAAGGAGCACATATTGTAAAAGACCACCCTGATTTTCCTGAACCATTGATAGCTGAAGTGGAATCTTACAGAGGCTGTATCAGATACAAATCAGGAGGCTGTTCATTTTGCATTGAACCGCTGAAAGGAAAGCCATTGTTCAGGCAGCCTGTTGATATAATAGAAGAGTGTACTAAATTAACTGAATACGGTGTTCGTAATTTTAGAATAGGCGGCCAAAGCTGTATAATTTCATATATGGCAGATCTTGAAAGCGGAGATCCACCCCGGCCGAATCCAGATGCCGTAGAAGAGCTTTTTTCTGGACTGAATGCTCTGAATCCAAGGGTACTGCATGTTGACAATGCTAATCCTGCAGTCATATCAACATACCCAGAAGAGTCAAGAAAAATTATCAGAACTTTAGCAACTTATTGTACTTCAGGAAATGTTTTAGCGTTAGGTTTAGAAAGTTCAGATCCACAGGTGAAGAATGCTAATAACCTTAATTCATCAGCAGAACAGACATTAGAAGCTATAAAAATTATAAATGAAGAAGGATCTGAAATAGGAGACAATGGACTTTCAAAATTACTGCCTGGACTTAATTTTATAAGCGGTCTGGATGGTGAAAATAAGAATACTAATGAATTAAATATAAATTTATTAAATGAAATAATTAATAGTAATTTATTACTAAGAAGAATTAATCTACGGCAGGTTATACCACTTCGAAAAGAGTATAAAAAATCAGATAAGCATTCATTCATCAAATTTAAGGAAAAGGTAAGAGAAGATATTGATCAGCCTATGTTGAAAAAAATGTTTCCTGAGGGGCGTATTTTGAAAGATGTATACACAGAGTTACATGATGGAAATTTAACATTCGGCAGGCAGATAGGATCGTATCCAATTTTAGTTTGTATTCCTTACAAGACAGAACTTAGTAAATTTACAGATGTGTCAGTTGTAGATTGGGGATACAGAAGCATAACTGCAGTAGAATTTCCTTTGAACATAAATAAATGTTCTATCAGGGCATTGGAATCACTTCCAGGATGCGGACGTAAAAGAGCTACTAAAATTTTCACTTCTAGGCCTATCTCAAATATTGAAGCTTTATCAAAAATAATAGATGATGATAGCGTTATCAAACGAATAAAAGATATTGTAATCTTTTGATTTGAGAGGGAGACCCCTTCATTTCCACTGCAGTATTTTTACTATTCCTGCCGGCGTATTTCAAGAATTCTAAGTTTAGAAAAATATTTTTCTCTTTCTCTTTCTTTTCCTTATAATATAATATATTAGTAGATTCTATTTCTATGTTTATTCTATTTTTTTAAATTTTTTTCTAACGGAAATCTTTTAACACTGCTTAACCTTTTTTATTTTTTACTTTAATGGCTTGTTTACCTGATTTTATAAAAATTAAAGTAACCATACCCATGAAAAGAATTTGCAGTGGAAATGAAGGGGTGGGGGTAATGGAAAATATTACCTGTTAATTTCTGGTGTTATTTTATAAGGTTCTACTATCAGCGTATAAATCAAATACCAAAAGGACTCTCCCTTTTCTTGTAAGGCACCTTTATTTCTTATGCAGAAACAAGTTAATGCAACGCTGTTTCATCGACTTTTCTGTTGAGCATTAAAGTTCTGTCTTGTTAATCAGGTGGGCTTCATTATTCAGCTGTATAATATGAGGTAACAGCTGCAGAACGTTGACCTCCTAAAAGGGGTATTAAGATGGATAACAGTAGCGGCAACATCTTTGACAAATACATGAACTCAAAACAAATATTCAAAAGAGATCGTGAAATATTGAGGCCATCTTATATTCCTGATGAACTTCCCCATCGTAAGGAACAAATAAATCAGCTAGCTTCTATTCTGGTCACTGCTTTGAGGGGAGACAGACCGTCTAATGTTCTTATTTTTGGTAAAACAGGTACCGGTAAAACTGCTTCTGTGAAATACCTCGGTAAAGAAATATTGAAAGCTGATGAATTTAACCGCGTTACTTATCTTTACATGAATTGTGAAGTGGTCGACACGCAATATGGTGTTCTTCAGAATATTGGAAATATGGTCATCGATAAATTTGAAGAACGTATACCTTTCACTGGCTGGAGTACGGAGCGTGTATATAACATTCTCAGAGAAAAAATAGATGAACTCAACCGTGTAGTCATCATAGTTTTGGATGAAATAGATAAGCTGGTTTACAAATCAAGTGATGACGTTTTATACAATCTTTCAAGAATAAATGATGATCTTGAAAGGTCGAAAGTTTCCTTGATAGGAATCTCTAATGACCTTAAATTTACTGAATTTCTTGACCCCAGGGTTCGCAGTAGGTTAGGCGAAGAAAAAATGGTTTTCTCACCATATAACGCAGAACAGCTTCGTGATATTCTTGACCAGCGTTCCAGACTTGCTTTTTACCCTGATGTCATAGATCCAGGTGTGCCTCCGTTGTGTTCAGCCTTGGCTGCTCAGGAACACGGTGACGCCCGCAGAGCATTGGATCTTTTAAGAGTAGCTGCAGAAATAGCCGAAAGGAACGGTGATGACAAAGTTACTGAAGCTCATGTTTATAAAGCCAAAAATAAGATAGAATTGGATTGTGTCACCGAAGCTATCAAAACACTTCCTACTCAGTCTAAGTTAGTCTTGATGAGTATAATAATTAATGAAGAGAGAGGAAATGGTAAACTTACTACAGGAGAGCTTTACGAAACTTACCGTGATATTTCTCAATTTATTGATATGCAGATTTTGACACAGCGCAGAGTCACTGATTTGGTTTCAGAATTAGACATGATGGGCATCGTGCACGCAAGAGTAAAGTCATTTGGACGTGGTGGTCGTACTAAAGAAATAGATTTGTCTGTTCCTATTAACGAAACTAAAAAGATACTTGAAGAAGATGAGTTGCTGCATCCACTTAAAAATTATCGTCCAAAGAACCAGACAACTCTCATCTAAACTTTTTCTTTCTATAGTCAATGATTTCACTCAGACCTATCGGCACCCCTATAATCAGAACTAGAGCAATAACAAAATCAATCTTGCTGTTCTGAGGTATATCACTGAGATCATGACCGTTTGCCAGGAGATTCACGATTCCAAACCATGGTATTTCTCCCCTTGCTTTTCCGTTTATATCTTTTTCTTCTACAAGGTCTGATATTCCTGAGTTTTGATCTATTCTATTATTTCCGTCTCCCATGGTAACTATTCCACCATGCGGGTCAGATCCCATATCAAATAAAATATTTTTCAAATTTATTATTATTTCTCCACTATTAATATAAGAAACGTTCTTTATTATAATCTCATTTTTGAGGCCTGAATAAGAATGGCCGCCGTCTGCTTCCCACAGATCTATATCTATATCCTTTAGGGAAGGAGCACTGAAAGTATTTGTTGACTTATCATATTCTAATTTAATGATAGCTCGGTGTATTATTGATTTATCTAAATATTCTGAATTATAAATCATCACATCTCCGTAGCCGCTGTATGTTTTATATTCTGTAGATAATCCTTCAACATATGTTGTAATATCGTTGAATGAGTCTGTTTTTTTGATTATTACAATGTCTCCGGTGTCAATTGTTCCTATTGAGCTTTCTTCTCCATGTTGCATGCTCTCAGAATCTACAACTACTAAAGGCGGCCAAATTCCACTGTATGCAAACAGTGCTACAAATATGACTACAACGACAACTGGAATGGCTATTATTGCCTTTAAGGTAGATTTATATTCTTTATCCACTCTGACTCCATTAGATACTAATTAGAAAAAACTATGTTGATTTTTCTTGAGCAGGATGTTATTTTCAAAGAACAAGATAGATAAGTTATGATTTCAATGACTGTTTATGACGTCCCGTCCTGACAACGATACATATTTTATGAACATGGCAAAATTATCTGCCACAAGATCTACATGTCTCCGGCGCAGTGTAGGAGCAGTTATTGTAAAAGAAAAAAGAATTCTTACTACTGGCTACAACGGAGCTCCAAGAGGACTTAAGCATTGTGAGGAAACTGGATGTGTCAGGTTAGAAAATCACATAGAATCAGGGACGCGTCATGAACTGTGCAGAGGCGTACACGCTGAGCAGAATGCTGTAATTCAGGCGGCTTATTTTGGTGCCAGTGTAAAAGATGCTTCCATTTACATCACAAATTTTCCCTGCGTACTCTGTGCTAAAATTCTTATAAATGCAGGCATAAAAGAAGTGGTTTATCTGGATGACTATGTTGATACATTATCAAGAGAAATCCTTGAAGAAAGTAACATAATCGTAAGAAGATATGTGGAAAACAATCAATCAGAAAGCTGATTCTACGTATTTTCGTATGGGATTAATTTCTATATCTAGAGATTAGTCGGAATATTCATATGTCATAGCGATATTATGCCATATATGTTCTGTCCAGAATGCGGGCTGGAGATATATGACAATTCAAACTTCTGCTCCCATTGTGGATGTTGTGTTAATAATGATGATTTCATATCCAAATTAAAGTCTGGCATATATCGATACAAGAAAAACAGCTGTTTTAGTAAATCAGTAAATCTCTGGCTGGTGACAGCTTTCTTTGTTTCTGTATGTTTTCTTCTGGTTTTTGCCAGTTATCACGTTGCCCCATCTCATCACAATGTGAATGAATACGATTTAACTCCTGATAACTATGATACAGAGCCGACTGTCTATCTACCTACAGCCAGTCATATTTTTGTAGAAGATCCGCCCAGTGAAACAGCTAGGGTTTCTGCCTCAGGTGATTTTGCCATGGGCAATCTCTCTATAGTTTTTGATGACGACGACAGAGTAGTTGTAACTTTGTCCGATTCGGCTGCTTCGGAATATGAATATTTTTATTGGACGCTTACAGATCTTCATCATACATTCCAGAAGGCTTCTTATTTTACTTTTAACACCTATGAAGGCAAAACTCTGGCTAAAACAGAACCTATTCTTATCTGGGACACTCCGACAGCCGGGGAATATGAAATAAAAGTCAGCTGTTATGATATAGACGGCAACCATTCATATTACGCTGGAAATGTGCTATACGACGACTACATTACAGATCATTATTTTTGGTCATATGATCAGCAGAGTTATTCTATGGATATAGCTTACATGTTTTCTGAGTATCTGCATTATACTCCTTTATTTCGAGCACCGGATGAACTGAGATACGGTAATGATTATTCCAGAATGGCAGATTTCTGTGTAGTCAATGATACAATAATTGATATTGCTGATGGCTTAAAAACTCTCTATTACAAAAATTATGGAACTGAAGCATCACTCACTGATCAGAAATTTGCAGATTTTCTGCTGGCTTTTGTCAATTTATGTTATGCATATCCCCCTAATTCAAATACACCAGACTATTACGAGTATGGAGAGATTGAATATTGGGCATACCCGATGGAGACAATCTACCACAATATGGGTGACTGCGAAGATACTGCTATTTTATGTGCAAGTCTGTTTAAAGCGTGCAGTTTTGATTCGGCAATTGTAATTATGCCTGGACATGCTATAGCGGCTGTTGTACTAGACAGTTTTACTGAAACGGATGTGACACAAAGTTTTAGAGTAGCTCCCTTTTACCAGACAATATGTGGTAAAACATACTATGGATGTGAGACGACTCTCGTGGATAATTCATACGGAGTTGGATACATATCTACCGCATACTCAAATGGAAAATATGAACCTCTGCAGGAGGGAAAAGCTCTCAACGGGGATTATGAGTATTATCCTCTAAATTCTCTTAATAAGTAAAATTACGGGTTAGTGACAATTACAGATTAGCATATTTGTGTTACGGATTATACCTGATATATGAATGAGACTTCTGTAAATCATATTTTTCGTTAAATAATGGATACAGTATCAGGAAGTTTTTATATACGTTAATCCGATTCCCAAAGAAAATCACCGGAGAGAGACCCGTGGGTAAATCTGAAACACTTCTCCAGGTTAAAGATGCCGAGTCTAAGGCTAAGCAGACAATTGAGCAGGCTAGAACTAAAGAAAAAGAGATTCTTTCCTCTGCACGTAAGGAAGCTGTAGACAAGATACAGCAGGCAGAAAGGGATCTCAGGTCTAAGTCCGCTTCAGAGTTAGCAAGCCAGAAGGCTTCGTTGGCATCTCAAAAAGAAGGGCTTTTGCAGAAAGGGAATGACGATGCAGCAGCGCTGGAATCAGCAGCTGTAAAGAAGATCCCTGAAGCAAAAATGATGATCAAGCAACAATTCGAGAGGACATTCGATGCTGCTACCGGAATCAATGAGTAAGATATTGGTCGTTGGGACCAAGGATCAATTACCGGCAACTATCGATCTTCTTTATAGTCTCGAAAATGTTCATGTTATCGATTTTCCATCAGACGGAGAGGAAGGATTTACTTTAGGATCCCCGCTCTCAGCAGCTTCTGATGCTTCACTGAAACTTTTGAAGCTCAGATCTATGGAAAAAGATCTCGAAATTGAAGGGAATGCTTACAAAGAAAAAATTTCTGTAAAGCAGATAGAAGATAACCTTCAATCAACAATGGACGAGATTGAAAAGCAGATATCTGGTATTGTTGAATCTAAAAATTCGATGCAGACCAGATTGTCCGAATTGAATGGCCGCATAACTTCATTGGATCCATTTAAAAAAGTGGATCTGGATTTGGGGTTGTATCGTGGCTATTCATCATTGGGCGTAATTGCTGGATATTCTCAAATTGATCCTGAAACTGCGTTGAAAGACGCATTACAGAATGAATACGAATTGTTCAAGGGAAGCGACTCTTTTATTGTTTTATTTGTTCCTCTATCTAAATTAGAAGAGGCTCAGCGCACACTTTCTCAGCAGGGCTTCAGTGAAGTTCCCATACCCGAAGGAAAAGGTATGCCGTCCCAGATGGTTGCTGAATTGGAAAGCGAAATCGCTGAGGTGAATAAGCAATTAGAAGACATCGAGGCTAAGCTCGCTGAAATCAGAGGCAGTTATGCATCATTCATTACTGCAGCCGATGAACAGCTTAGCATCATCGTTGAAAAAGCTGAACTTCCTTTGAGAATGGGCGCCACAGAACACTCCTTTGTGCTCGAAGCCTGGGTGCCTGAAAAAGAATTTAGCTCAATTTCCGATGCCTTCAATAAGAAAGTTGGTGACAATGTATACCTTGAAGTATTATGCACCAAAGATCGTAAGGAAGAGCATGCGGAACCTAGTGGATATAATGAAGAGGAGCCGGTTGAAGTAGAGGAAGAAGTTCCTGTTGAACTTAAACACGGTAAAACCGTTGGAAGGTTCACATTCTTCACTAAACTTTTGTCAACTCCTCGTTATAATGAAATTGACCCTACAATTACCATCGCTATATTTTTCCCAATATTCTTTGGTTTAATGGTTGGTGATGTAGGTTATGGTATTCCTTTTACAGTTCTCGGTCTTCTTGGTCTAAGAAGATGCAAGAGCGATGAATGGCGCGGTATTGCCACTATGCTGTTCTATGGAGGTATTGCCTCAATATTCTTCGGACTATTCCTGTACGGAGATATGTTTGGTATTGAATTCCATGCAGCTGAAGCTGGAGCACTAAGCTGGGAAACTCTCTTGGGAGTATCTCTGCCACACGTTCTGTTTAACGTAGGCGACTTCGCTGTACAACTGGGATACGTTACAAAGCTTGGCAGCGTAAAATTACTGCTGTACGCTTGTGTATGGGTAGGTATTGCACACCTCTTATTAGGTCTGATTATTGGTTTCTACAATATTGTCGTCAGGCATGGAATTAAAGAAGCCATTATGGAGAAGTTCTCCTGGATCTTAATGTTTGTAGGGTTTGCATTCCTTGTTCCATGGTTACTCCACAACCTGCTTATGCCCGATAATCCAGATGCAGGTATGAATTTCATGGACCCCATGTTCCTAGGAGGAATTGCACTCTTTGTCATCGGTCTTCTGATGGCAGTGAAAGCTGAAGGAGCTACAGCTATTATTGAGGCTCCTGAGGTCTTAAGCAACGTGCTGTCCTACACAAGGATAGCAGCCATCGGTATGTCTAAAGCGGGCATGGCGCTGGCATTCAACATGATCGCCCTTGAAATGATAGCACCAGGCGGCGGTATAATGCTAGTATTGGGACTTGTAATATTCATAGTCGGTCATTTGATGATCTTTATACTAGCCATAATTTCAGCAGGTCTCCACAGTGTAAGGTTGGAGTATGTTGAACTCTTTAACAGATTCTTTGAAGGCGGTGGAATGGAATTCAACCCCTTGAAAATAGTTAGAAAACACACAATAGCAACGGAGGAATAAAAATGGTAGATTTAGGATCAGGACTCATAGCAGTCGGAGCTGGAATTGCAGTAGGATTAGCCGGTATCGGATCCGGTATTGCAGAAGCCAACATTGGTGCAGCTGCAGTTGGCGCAATGGCTGAGAACGAGAAACTCTTCGGTAAGGGTCTTATTCTCACTGTTATCCCCGAGACCATCGTTATCTTCGGTCTGGTTATCTCTATCCTACTCTGGATCAACATGTGAGAGAGGCTAACTCCATGTCATTGGACAAGATAGCCGACGAAATCCTTGGCAATGCCAGTAAAGAAGCTGAGACAATTGTCAAGGAAGCGGAGAATGAAAGATCCAGGATACTCTTGGAAGCCGATCAGAAAATTGAGAATATGCATAAGGCTGAAGAGAAAGAGCTGCAGGATGCTATTGAGCGTATGAAGCGCCAAGAGATCTCCAGCGCTGAATTAGATGCCAAAAAGATAGTTCTCAACAAGAGGAAAGACATTCTCAACCGCACCTTCGAGGAAATGCTAGCCGAGCTTTCAGAAATGGATGCCAATGAGAAAGGCGGCATTTACAAGAAGATCGTCGACCAAGGCTCAAAAGTCATCCCATCTCCAAAGGTTCTTTGCCCTAAAGGAGAGAAGAATCTTTTGGCTGACGTCGACGGAATGGGAAAACTGACAGAAACTGACATGGAATCGGGCCTGATTTTGGAAAGTAAAGACGGCACAGTCCGTCTCGACTTCCGCTTCAGGACGATCTTAGAAGGTATCTGGGATCAGGATCTGAAAGAAATATCAAACATCCTGTTTGAATAAGGGAAACTGGTGAACAAATGATTGTACGAGGGCGTCGGGGGAAAGGCAATTACGCTTACGCAACAGCAAGGATCAAATCGAAAAAAAGCCTCCTGCTGACCAATGACAACTACCCCAAGTTGCTAATGATGGATCTCAATGAGATCGGTAGATTCATGGGTGAAACGCAGTACAAAACTGAGATGGCTGAACTGGCCTCAAAGTATTCCGGAGTCGACCTCATAGAATTGGGAACCTCCAGGAACCTCGCTCACACCTACAGATCTATTATTGGATTCTGCTCTGGTGATTTGAAAGAAATCGTGGCAGGATATCTTCGCAGATGGGATATGTGGAACATTAAAACCATTCTGAGAGGAAAGTACTCTAATGCCACCGTAGAAGAAATCCAGGAAGACCTTGTACCTGCAGGAACTCTCAGTGAAGAGGACCTAAACGCTTTGCTTGCTATCGACAGCATGTCTGAGATTCTTGAGACATCTGCCCGCAAGCTGAGCATTCAGGTGCCTGCGGACATAACCCTATCACTTGAACGGGATGGCAATTTAGCTGCGGTAGAAGATTATCTAGATTTCATTTATTACCAAAGATTATTGGCTTCAATAGATCCCAATAAGAAATCAGATAGTCAATTTCTTTCATTTGTAAAGCGTGAAATTGATATTGTGAATTTAAGAACGTTGTTAAAGCTGAAGATGGACAACATGGCCGGTGACAAAATAAAGGTCTACTTCATCGAAGGCGGTAGCAACGAACTCTCTATTGCTGAATTAAACAGGCTTGCTGGTATAGAGACATTTGACAATTTAGTTGATGAACTGTCAAAATACTCATTCTATGATGAAATCAAAAATTCATTAGAGAAAGCTAAGACCACAAGATCTTTGAATCCAGTAATGGTGAAATTAGATAAATACTTGGCCAAGGAGGCAGAGAGATTTTCCCATCTTTACCCGTTATCGGTATTGCCTATCTTGGATTATATCATTAGAAAGAAGATTGAAGTTGATAACATCCGCATCATCGCCAGGGGAAAGGCTAGCGGAATGGACAACGAAATTATCAAGAAACTGCTGGTGATCTAATGGACTTTGCAGTTATTGGAAGTGAAGAGTTTGTGATGGGATTCCGTCTCGCCGGTGTAAAATACGTCTACGCCGTCGGACCGGAAGAGTATGAATCCAAACTTTTAGAACTCATTACAAACCGTTCCATTGGAATTCTAGCAGTGGATTCGGAAGACATCTCGCACGTATCCTCCAGCGCCCGCAAAAAGGCGTTGGACAGCATTTCTCCGGTCGTAGTGCAAGTTGGCGGAGAAGAGGGCGATTTGAGAGAGAAAGTCAAGAGTGCAATTGGCGTTGATTTGTATAAGACTGAGAGGGATTAATATGGCTAAGGCTAAGCAAGGAGAGATTTACAGGGTCGCTGGACCAGTCGTAACTGCGACTGGCATCTCCCCGAAGATGTATGATGTCATGCAGGTCGGGGAAGAGGGCCTTATGGGTGAGGTTATCAAAATCTCCGGCGACAAGACTATCATTCAGGTTTACGAGGAGACTTCCGGGTTGAAACCTGGTGAGAAAGTTATCGATACTGCACAGCCCCTAGTTGCTGAATTGGGACCAGGATTGTTGAGCAGTGTGTATGATGGTATTCAGAGACCCCTTCCAGTCTTGATGGACAGGATGGGAGACTTCATTAACAGAGGAGTTTCAGCTCCAGGTCTGGACCATTCAAAGAAATGGACCTTTACACCTGTCGCCAAAGTCGGCGATGTCGTCAAAGGCGGAGATGTACTCGGTACCGTGCAGGAATTTTACCTGACTCACAAAATCATGGTGCCCCACGGCATCAGCGGAAAAGTCGAAGAAGTCAAGAGCGGAGACTTTACCATCGATGAGGTTGTGGCTGTTGTTGACGGAAAAGACATCACAATGTTACAGAAATGGCCGGTCCGTATCGGCAGGCCGATTGTCAAAAAGCTCTTACCAGATATCCCATTAATCACTGGACAGAGAGTTCTTGACACAATGTTCCCTCTTCCAAAGGGAGGAGCCGGTGCTATCCCTGGTGCATTCGGTACTGGAAAGACAGTTACCCAGCAGCAGTTAGCCAAATGGTCTGACGCTGAAATCGTGGTATACATCGGATGCGGAGAAAGAGGAAACGAAATGACTGAAGTTCTGTCTGAATTCCCTAAGTTAGAGGATCCGAAGACAGGAGAGCCGCTCATGCAGAGGACAGTTCTTATCGCTAACACCTCAAACATGCCTGTGGCAGCTCGTGAAGCTTCAGTTTACACCGGAATGACAATTGCAGAATACTTCCGTGATATGGGATACAATGTATCCCTGATGGCCGACTCTACTTCAAGATGGGCAGAAGCTATGAGAGAAATTTCCTCTCGTTTAGAAGAAATGCCTGGTGAAGAAGGTTACCCGGCTTACTTATCTGCCAGACTCTCTGAGTTCTACGAGAGAGCCGGCCGTGCAGAGAACATCAACGGATCTGTAGGATCAGTATCTGTGGTAGGTGCAGTTTCACCAGCAGGTGGAGACTTATCCGAACCAGTTACACAGAATACACTGCGTATCGTAAGAGTATTCTGGGCTCTTGACTCTAAATTAAGAGAAAGGAGACACTTCCCGACAATCAACTGGCTTACTTCATACTCTCTATACACTGGTAACTTAGACAAGTGGTACAGAGACAATGTAGCTCCAGACTTCCCAGACCTCAGACAGTGGGCAATGGAAATTCTGCAGCGTGAGTCCGAACTTCAGGAAGTTGTGCAGTTAGTCGGTTCAGACGCTCTTCCGGAAGAGCAGAAGATGACTCTTGAAATTGCCAGGATGATCCGTGAAATCTTCCTGCAGCAGAATGCTTACCACCCGATCGACACATACTGTCCTATGCCACGCCAATACAAGATGATGAAACTCATCAAGCAGTTTGCTGAGCTTTCAAACAAAGCTGTAAGCAACAATGTAAGCGTGGACTCAATCGTTGCTTTACCTATCAGGGACAGGTTTGCCAAGTCAAAGTATGAAGAAACAATAGATCAGGAACTTGATGAGATTGCCAAAGAACTTCCTGATGTATTTGCAGCACTGGAGGCAAAGGCATGAGCATAGTTTCCAAAGAATATCATACAATTTCTCAGATCGCAGGTCCTCTTGTTTTCGTCGAGAAAACAGAGCCTGTAGGTTACCAAGAACTAGCCACTGTTACTCTGCCCGACGGCAGCCAGAAGAGAGGCCAGGTTCTTGATACATCAGAAACTACCGTAGTCCTTCAGATCTTTGAAGGTACTTCCGGTATTGAACGCGCTGCAGGAGTCAAGTTCCTTGGAGAGACCATGAAAATGCCGGTGTCTCACGACATGCTTGGCAGAATCCTTAACGGTGCTGGAGATCCAATTGATGGAGGTCCGGCAATCACACCCGAAAAGCGTCTGGATATCACAGGTGCTGCCATCAACCCATGGGCCAGGGCGGAACCTAAAGAATTCATCCAGACCGGTATCTCAAGCATTGACGGTATGAACACCCTCGTCAGAGGACAGAAACTGCCGATCTTCTCAGCATCTGGTCTTCCTCACAACGATGTCGCTCTGCAGATTGCCCGTCAGGCAAAAGTGCGCGGTACCGATGAGGAGTTCGCCGTGGTCTTCGCTGCCATGGGAATTACTGCTGAAGAAGCACAGGCATTCATGGCCGACTTCGAAAGAACCGGTGCCCTCAAGCGTGCTGTAGTGTTCATGAACCTAGCAGACGATCCAGCTATTGAGCGTATGATTACACCTAAGCTTGCTCTTACCACAGCTGAATACCTCGCTTTCGAACTTGACATGCACGTGTTAGTTATCCTGACTGATATCACAAACTACTGCGAAGCTCTAAGACAGATCGGAGCAGCTCGTGAAGAAGTGCCGGGAAGAAGAGGTTACCCAGGTTACATGTATACCGACCTTGCAACCATGTATGAGAGAGCAGGCCGTATCAAGGGAAAGAAAGGATCAATCACACAGATTCCTATCCTTACCATGCCTGGTGACGATATTACCCACCCGATTCCAGACCTTACCGGTTACATTACTGAAGGTCAGATTGTGGCATCCAGAGACTTGTACCGTGCCGGTATCTACCCGCCAATCAACGTAGGGGCTTCCCTGTCTAGATTGATGAACGCAGGTATCGGAGAAGGTCTGACTCGTGAAGACCACAAAGCTATCTCTGATCAGTGTTACGCTGCATATGCAGAAGGCCGTGATCTCAGAGGTCTCGTAGCTATCGTCGGTAAAGAAGCATTATCCGAGAGAGACAAGAAGTTCCTTGACTTCGCTGACGCCTTTGAAGACAAATTTGTCAGGCAGGGCGCTGATGAAGACAGAGACATCGAGACAACTCTCGAGATTGCTTGGCAGTTAGTAGCTCTCTTACCTGAGAACCAGCTGTCCAGAATTGACAGGAAATACATTGAGAAGTATCACCCTGCACACAGAAAGAGTGAGTGAACATGGCAACTACAGAGGTCAAGCCAACCCGGTCCGAACTGCTCGAAGTTAAGCGTAAAATCAAGCTTACGCAGTCAGGTTATAAAATCCTCAAGATGAAGAGGGACGGCCTGATTCTCGAATTCTTCAAAATCCTAGAAGAAGCTAAGCAGGCTCGTGAGGAAGCTAGCAAGCAGCATGAAGTCGCCATGAGGAAAATCAATGTTGCAATGGCTGTTGACGGAATCATTTCCGTCAAATCTGCGGCCTACGCCCACAAAACTCATCCCGAGATCTCCGTGCGTTCCAAGAACGTCATGGGTCTGGTAGTGCCTGAGATTGAGGCAAACTCAGTCAAGAGCACTATCGACGAGCGCGGATATGGTATTGTGGGTACTTCCACATACATCAACGAAGCTACTGAAGCATTCGAAGAATTGGTTGAAACACTCACCAAAGCAGCTGAGATCGAGACAACTCTGAAAAAGCTCCTCAATGAAATTGAGGGTACAAAGCGCAGAGTTAACGCTCTTGAATTCAAGGTAATTCCTGAACTGCAGGAAGCGGAAGCGTTCATCGAACTCCGTCTTGAAGAGATGGAAAGAGACAACCTGTTCTCTTTGAAACATCTCAAAGGCAAAGCCGAGGCACAAGAGTGAAACTTTTTTCCAAACTTTTTGATTGGGAAGATCCAGAGGTGCGAGGCAGGTACCTCAAAACCTTCTGGATTATCTCACTTTTCATGTTAGTTTTAGGCTATATTCTGATTGTCTACTTCCTGTTCATGGGAGAATAATCACTATAATGTAATTTTGCTGATTTCTATATATCCATAATGTATATATTGGATGAGTATTGCTCATCATATGCTGGAGTCTAGATACAAATGAAGACAGTTTATCTCAACACTCTGACTGGCGGTAATTTTGAAGTGCTATGTCAGGACATTTTTTCACAATATTTTCACGCGCCTGTAGAAAATATGCCGCTTGTCAATGATAAAGGCAGAGATCTGATAATTCATTCTCCAGAAGGAGATATTTTTGTTGAATGCAAGCATCATCCACGCAGCTCAATAGGACGTCCAGTTGTGCAAAAATTACATTCTGCAATGGTGACAGAAAACATTTCAAAGGGAATAATAGTCACCACTGGCCATTTTTCAAAGGAAGCTGTTAATCACGTATCTGTAAACAAGCTTCCTATTGATTTGATCGATCAGGACAAACTAAAAGAGATAGCCTATAATGTGGGTTATGCACTTTTTTTGTCTGAATTAGATGATAAAAGCGGAGCTATGCAATACATCTCACCTGAATGTGAAGAAGTCTTCAAAGATCATTTATCATCATTCATTGGGAGAACACTCCTGTCTTACCCGAACAGCATATCTTCTGAGCTGGCAATTGAACAGAAGAAATCGATTCTGATTCCTTTTTATAAAGTTGAATATGATGTAAATGCAACTTTTTCTACGTCTGTAGGACTTATACATGCAGAAAAATGCAGCGATATCATATATTTGAATCAGCAACTGGAGTTATGCAGCAATTCATTCTCTAAGCTTTTTCCAACTTCTTCATTCAAACCTTATGATCCTGCAGCAGATCAGACATGTACAGAGAAATCAAGTTCAGAACCTACAATGAATGAACTGACAAAGAATGTTTATGAATACATAATTCAGAGACATACTAAAAATGTAAACTACGTTGGAAGGAACAACCAAAGCTACACTAAAACTTGTACGCCTTCTAAGAAAGACATACTAATCAAAGATGTAGCTCATGTATACATACCATTTTCAGACGTTGAATTTTTATTACACAATCGAAAGAGAAGAATCTCTCTGGCAGAAAACAATACAAACTCATTTTTTGTATCAAGTGAGAATTTTCTGAATTGTGAAATATGCGGTTCCAAAGTGTCGTCTGGAGTTCTATGCAATGACTGCGGTGCGATTGTGCACGTTAGTAAAAAGAAGTCGCATGGATTAAAATGCAGTTTTTGTGAAAAAACAATATGCATCTCCTGTGCAGGATATTTTAGAAAATATCTGCTCTTCAAAAAACCAGTTTGTTCTTCATGCACCACTGAAAGAAAGCTCAAAACCAAAAAATACAAAATATCATGATTGAAAACTCTGTCTGGTTTTCATTGTATACTTGATACTGCATAATTCAGCTGGTTTTAGCGTTATCTAACCGTAAACTTTAAGAATCATACCTTGTTAGAGTCACTCACTCTGTAGGAGAGCGTTAGCTCACTTGCACTACAGGAGGAATATACTTGGTTGAAAAAACGACCCTAGAGGCCGTCAAAAAGGCTCTTGAGAGTTCCCCGAAAAGGAATTTCAGAGAGTCTGTTGATTTGGCCATTAACCTCAAGGATGTGGATCTCTCCAATCCTAAGAATAGGATACAGGAGGATATTATTCTGCCACATGGAAGAGGTAGGGATATTAAGGTCTGTGTTATCGGTGGCGCCGAACTGGCTGCTAAAGCTAAGGACGTAGCCGACATGATCATTACGCCCGATGAATTGGGTAAGATCGCCGATGATAGAAAACAGGCCAAAAAGGTAGCTTCAGAATGTGATTATTTCATAGCTGAAGCTCCATTGATGCCCCAGATTGGTAAGAGGCTTGGTATAGTACTCGCTCCCCGCGGTAAAATGCCAAAGCCGATTGCACCTGGTGCGGACCCTGCTCCAATAATTGAAAATTTGCGTAAGAGCGTGTCAGTCCGTACAAAGGACCGCAAAACGTTCCAGACTCCCGTCGGCACCGCCGATATGGATCCTGAGCAAATTGCAGAAAATATCGAAGCCATATTCAAGAGGGTTACCGGCAAGCTTGAGAAAGGAAGAATGAACATCGACTCGGCCTATGTCAAGACGACAATGGGTCCGTCTGAAAGGGTTCTGTAGGTGAGCTGAGATGGCACATGTAGCATCTTGGAAAAAAGAGAAGGTCAAAGAACTGGCTGACATGATGGTTAACGGACAAGTCGTAGCCATCGTTGACGTCCACGGAATTCCCTCTCCTCAAATGCAGGCCATAAGAAGCAACATGAGAGAAAACAGCTCCATGGTCATGACCAGGAACAACCTCATGCTTCTTGCTTTGGACGAGGCCGCAAAGCAGAAACCGGGATTGGAAAAGCTGAAAGAACAAGTCCATGGTCAGTGCGCCATTGTTGCCACACCAATGAACCCCTTCAAGCTGTTCCGTTCAATGGAGAAGACAAAAACACCTGCTCCTGCGAAACCTGGCGACATAGCTCCTGAAGATATCGAGATCAAAGCTGGAGACACACCTTTCAAACCCGGCCCAATCGTGGGTGAGTTACAGAAAGTAGGAATTCCAGCAGCAATTGAAGGCGGAAAAATCGTTATCCGTAAGGATAAAGTTTTAGTCAAACAGGGAGAAGCAGTTCCAGAAGACCTAGCTAAACTCTTGCCTAAACTAGAAATTCTGCCTATGATCGTAGGTCTTGATCTCAGAGCTGCGTATGAAGAAGGCGTCATCTATGACAAAACCGTTCTCGACGTGCCCCCTGACCATTACATTAATTTGTTGGCAACTGGAGCGCATAACGCTTTTGCACTTGGTATAAGCATAGTCTACCCGACAGAGGAGACAATCACACCATTAATTGCGAAGGCTTACCGCGAGGCTTTATCACTCAGTGTTGAAGCTGCAATACCCACAAAAGAAAATGTAAAGATTCTCCTGGCAAAAGCAAACGTAGGAATGCTTGCTATTGCATCACGCGTCCCCGAACTCGGAGACGAACGTTTGACACAGCAGCTCGCAGCCACCGCTGCACCAGCAGCTGTTGAGGAGACAAAGGCCGAAGAGAAGAAAGACGATGAAGAAAAATCCAATTCCGAAGAAGGAGGTTCCTTTGCTGGATTTGGAGGATTATTTGATTAAGTAAATTTGGAGGAATATAAATGGAGTATATCTACAGTGCGTTGGTCCTTCACGCTGCCGGAAAGGCCGTTGATGAGGATGCTATCGCAAACGTTCTTAAGAGCGCAGGCGTCGAACCAGACGCTGCCAAGATTAAATCTTTGACTGCTTCCCTTGAGGGTGTAAACATCGATGAAGCTATTGCTTCCGCTGCTATCGCCCCTGTAGCTGCCGCTGCACCCGCCGCTGGCGCTGCTCCTGCTGAGGTTCCAAAATCAGCAGAAGAAGAGAAGAAAGAAGAAGTTAGCGAAGACGAGGCTGCTGCCGGTCTAGCTGCTTTATTCGGTTAAACAGACTGAGAACGTTTCTCACTAACGGGCGCAAGCCCACTTTCCTTTCTTTTTTATAAAATTTGATTTTACTGATTGAAAATTTCTGTTTTGATTTGTGAATAAACGCAATTCATAAAAATCAGTCAATCCTAGAGATTTCACTTTGTTTAAACTTGAAGATTAAAAAACTGTCTTGCCTCTTCAGTATTATATTTTTTGATACATGCCAATATATAGATTATTTTCAAAACTTACTGGACACACAGTTTAGCGTTACATCTGTAAATTTAGATTTAAGCCATTTGACTAGTATTCTGGTTATATACACTCACGATTCAATATGAAATATTAGAAATTAATAAGATGAGAAATTTATAAATGCCTTATTTGTTTTTCAATGTGTACCTCACATATATTGATGAATCTGGTAAACCCGATCTAAGCGATCCTGAGAATGTATTTGTTCTTTCATCATTTACAATTAATAAAGGGATTGGGTGATTATAGACAATGAAGTTAAAGCTATTAAGCTGAAGCATTTTCCTCATCGTGATCCAGATACAATAGGATTACATGCTTTTTGTATCTTAAATCATGAAAAATCTATAACCCGCTTGAAGTGAGATTGTATCTGATTAGGGATATATTGACATTAATCTCAGATATGGATTGTACTTTAATCCCAGTAGTTCCGAAAGATCAATTTCACTTTTAGAAAATATTGTGATTTTGGATTATACAGTATGCCAAATTTAAAAAATAAAAAGTGAGGCTTGCACCCCACTTGAATTAGTCTTTCTTTTCTTCTTTGATTTTGCAGACTCCGCACCCTGAACAGGACGGGCAGCTTCCGCAGCCCCCGTTTCTTCTTGCCTTGATCATGCTGTATACTGCATATGCAAGACATGCGACGATGATCAGGGCTATGACTGCAGTAGCGGCGTTCATGTTGCTGAAACCTCCGTTTTCTTTCTGTCAAGCATTTTGTCAGGCCGCACTAAGCAGAAGATGATTCCTACCAAGGCAATCACCGCCAACAGCGTGTATGCAGTGAATCCTCCGCCGGTAAAGAACGTGCCGAACTGATAGACACAGAGAGCTACAGCGTAAGCAAAGACCATCTGATATGCCACGGCAAACAGGCACCCTTTGTTTCCCAGTTCGCGGCGCATAGCACCGATTGCTGCGAAGCAGGGAGCGCACAGCAGGTTAAAGATCAGGAATGAGTAGGCAGACAGCTGTGTGAATGATGCTGCAACAAAGCCCCAGATCTCTTCTCCGCTGTCTGATATTTCAGACAGGCCGAACAAGGTACCGAATGTTCCCAGTACATTTTCTTTTGCAATGAATCCTGTGATGGTGGCTACAGTAGCCTGCCAGTCTCCCCATCCCAAGGGTGCAAATATTCCGCAGATTGCAGATCCTATTGATTCCAGAATCGAGTCTTCAATTCCTACCGGCTGAAGCGCCCAGTTGTATGATGACAGGAACCAGATCAAAGCGCATGCTACGAAGATGATTGTACCTGCTTTCTTGACGAATGCCCATGCCCTGCCTCCGGTGCTGAATGCTACTGTCTTTAATCCGGGGATGTGGTAAGGCGGCAGTTCGACCACGAAAGGCGCAGGGGTTCCTGAGAACCGGTTCATCTTTTTGAGAATGATCCCTGACATAATGATTGCCACAATGCCTAAGAAATAGGCAGACACAGCGACCCAGACTGAACCGCCGAACAATGCTCCGGCAATTAAGGCGATAATCGGTATCTTGGCAGAACAAGGAATGAATGTAGTGGTCATGGCGGTAATCTTTCTGTCGCATTCCTGTTCAATCGTACGAGAGGCCATGATTCCCGGCACACCGCATCCGGTTCCGATCATAATGGGAATAAACGACTTTCCTGATAATCCGAACTTTCTGAAGATTCTGTCCATGATGAAGGCGATACGAGCCATATATCCGCAGTCTTCCAATATTGCCAGCAGAATAAACAATACAATCATCTGAGGCAGGAAGCCTAATACTGCTCCGACTCCGTTTATGACACCGTTGACAATGAATGAAGTGAGCCAGTCTGCAGCGCCTACAGATTCAAGCCATGATTCAGCGCCGGGAATGAGAGTCTCTGCAAATAAAGTATCATTGACCCAGTCAGTCATCCATCCTCCCACTGTGGAGATAGAAATGTAATAGACAGCAATCATTACGCAGGCAAAAATCGGCAGAGCAAGGAGTCTGTTGGTTACGATCCTGTCAATCTTGTCTGAAGTGCTCAGTTTCTCTTTTTTTGCCTTTTTAGAAGTTTCTTTTACAACTGTTCCTATGTGATTGTAGCGTTCATTGGTGATGATGCTTTCTCCGTCATCGTCAAACTCGCTTTCCAATTTTTGTACTATATCTAATATTCTGCTCTTTTCCTGAGAAGTCAGTTTCAGTTCTTCAGCTGCCTTTTCATCCTTCTCCAGAAGTTTAACCGAATACCATCTGAGAAGGCAGTCGTCAGTTTTTCCTTTTAGAACTGCTGATATCTCCGAAATGAATTTTTCAGTTTTATTTGAGAATATTTCTTTAATAACAGGTGCCTGCCTGCTTTTTGCAGCGTTTACTGCAGCAGTCACCATCTCATCCATGCCTTTCTTTTTTAATGCAGATATTTCTACTACGCCGCATCCCAGCATTTCTGAGAGTTTCTTAGAATCAATTTTGTCTCCGTTCTTTTCAATAACATCTATCATGTTGAGAGCTACCACCACGGGAATGCCCGTTTCCAAAAGCTGGGTGGTGAGGTACAGATTCCTGTCTAGATTTGTAGCATCTACAACATTTACAATTATTTCCGGTCTGTCTTTTATTAAATAATCTCTTGCGACAACTTCCTCAGGACTGTATGGCGACAACGAATATATCCCAGGCAGATCTGTGATGACGACATCTTTGTTTCCCTTCAGCTTCCCTTCTTTCTTCTCAACAGTCACTCCAGGCCAGTTTCCTGTGTGCTGCGAAGCGCCGGTCAAGTTGTTGAATAGTGTAGTCTTGCCGCAGTTTGGATTACCAGCTAACGCTAACCTAATTACCATTTATCGAACCTCCATGCACCGGTTGAACCGGTAAAATCTTACGCAGCCAGTTACTGGATTTCTATCGACTCCGCATCAGCCTTTCTCAAGCTCAGTTCATAACCTCTGACTGTAATCTCAATGGGATCTCCCAGAGGAGCAAGCTTTCTTACGAAAATACTGCATCCTTTGGTGATTCCCATGTCCATAAACCGTCTCTTAAGCTGTCCTTCGCTTTTTACTCTGATAACAGTAACAGTATCGCCGCATTTTGCATCTTTAAGAGTTTTCATGCAACTCCCTCACATACGATTCTGTTGGCCATGCCGCGGTCAATGGCTATGCGTGTACCCTTGATATCCAGAATGAGGCCTCCTGCCATTTCTGAGATGACAGTAATTTTTTCTCCTTCGATGAAACCCATCGATGCCAGGTGTCCTCTGGTTTCGTCTTTGCCGGAGATTTTCTTGATTTCTACACTTTCTCCAGATCCAGCCATTGATAGCAGCATATTTTTCACCATCCGGCCGATCATCCTTAGATCATAAGGATTATTTCGGCTAACCTAAATCTGTATTTTAGTCATGCCTAATAAATGTTTGGTATGCCTAAACTTTTCTATCTTGTTTCTATCTGACAGCTTATTTCATTTTGTCTGTTTTAATAGCCAGTATTTTTTCTGAATAACCAAAAGTTTAAAGCGATGCCACAGATTGCATTGCAATGAGCGACAGGTGGCTCGCTGAAAGAAAGCGAGAACATTACTACCGTTTGGCCAAGAAGCTGAATTATCGTTCCCGGGCTTCATTTAAACTAGCTCAGATAGACGAGAAATTCCATATTTTCAGGCAGGGAGACGCAGTCACAGATCTGGGAGCTGCTCCCGGAGGATGGCTGCAGATCGCCAAGGAGAGAGTAGGCGAAACGGGCAAGGTTGTAGGCGTTGATTTACAGAAGATTGACCCGCTTGAAGGTGTTCAGACTATCAGGGGAGATATGCTGAAACCCGAGACCGCTGAAAAACTCAAAGAGCTTCTCGGCGGCAAGGCCGACGTTGTCATCTCAGACATGTCTCCGAACATCAGCGGAAGCTACTGCATGGATCATGCCAGGTCTGTGGAACTCTGCACTTATGCCTTGAATTTTGCCAGACAGGTTCTGAAGCCTAATGGAAATCTTGTGATGAAGATCTTTGAAGGCGACATGATGAAAGGTTTCCTCAACGACGTGCGTTCAAGCTTTCATTCTGTCAAACTGCATTCTCCGAAGGCTTCCCGAGACAGCAGCTCTGAAATTTACATCATTGCCAAGGGATTCATCCCTCCCAAGGAGTCAGTGCCGGAGGCGGAAGAATGAAGATAGTCTGCATCGGCCAGAACTACAAGGCTCACGCTGATGAAATGGACCTCAAAGTAAGAAAGGAGCCTGTGATTTTCTTGAAGGCTCAGAGCTCTCTCGCTGCCAACGGTTCAGTGATCTTATTTCCCGGCGAGGGAAGAATAGACTACGAAGGAGAGCTGGCCGTAATCATCGGCAGGAAAGCTAAGAATGTGACAGCTGCAGAAGCTCTGGAATATGTGGCATCTTTAGCTGCATTCAATGACGTTACTGCCAGAGATATGCAGGACGAGGCGCGCGCTGCAGGTCTTCCCTGGGCTTTAAGCAAAAGCGTTGATACTTTCGCTCCCATGTCTGATCCTGTTCCAATAGCTTACGTTCCTGATCTTGCTGAATTAAAAATTGAAACGAGGGTAAACGGTGTGCTAAAACAGAACGGCAGCGTTTCCGACATGATTTTTTCAGTTCCTGAACTCATCGAATACATTACAAAATACATCACTCTGGAAGCTGGAGACATCATTGCTACAGGAACTCCTGTTGGTGTAGGATCATTAGAAGACGGTGATGAAGTCGAAGTGAAAATTGAAAACGTAGGAACTCTGAGAAACAAGTTTCACAGACTTTAACCCCAGAACCTCTTTGTTCTTGCATAAGTGAGTTCTGCGCTGAGAATGTCCCGCAGAAACTCATCTTCATTTTCATAAAATCCTGAAAGTATCCTTGATGCTGAGTCAGGACCGACTCCCCTTCCTGCAAGCGCCACTACCGCTTTCGGTCCGTAGTCCTTTACCAGCGAGGCATTTTTGTACATTCTTTTGATTTCTTTCTTTTCCTCTGCTGTAGGTTTATCTTTTTTTAGTAATGAAATATTATCTCTGTTGTAAGGCAGAAGCGCAGCAACCATCATGCCGCCGCATTTTGGGCAAAGAATTCTTGAGGGGGCATCCTTGGCTTTCATTCTCCATTGATTCTGGCAGCTTACACACGACATGCTCATCGTTTCGTCTTCTAACCTTTTCTTTAATGCCATGAGAATGCTGTGATCCGCCCTTTGAGGCATAATTAATTCTTTAGACTGCCGCAGCCCCGCTATGCCGATCGGTGTGCTGCCGGTGACCTTAAAAGCAATCTCATTGCGCTCTATGCGGCCTATGACTTCTTTTGTTCCTGTTACATCAAAATCATTCCAGAGAACATGCATAACTGCCTCTTCAAACAAAGGAGTGCCTTCGAAGGCCTCAGCCAGCCTGGTGAAGTTGACGCTGCGGTAATCGGCATTTTTCTCTATGACGCCGAATTTCTTCGCTACGTAAACAAATCTGTATCTGAGGAATGATGACGACTTGAGAAACATTCTCATCAGCGATTCGATTCCTGCTGACTTTACTGACATCAGAGTGTCTTCAATTACCTTCGGTCCGACCTCTTTCGGCAGTTCGAGGATTATGCGGTATGGGTCTGTGGTAACTCCCACCGATTCGCCCATCCTTGCAGTCAGCAGCATCGAGAGAATCCTGGCAATTGTGCCGTTCACCTTTGTGCCGAAACACATGTTGATGATCGCCGTTCTTTTGCTCAGTTCCAGAGTGATGAGTTTATCCGATGGAATATTTTCTCCGTTTTCTTCTAAATATTTATCAACTGTCTCTACTGCCAGTTTGTCTCCGTTGTAGTCTTTGAAGTTTTTCAGCCTTCTCAGCTTTCCTACTTCTTCTGCTACTTCCAGAGGCACAGGGATATCCTCTCCGGACCATGAAGGAATTGAGCCTAAGTCGTTAATCCGTTCTACCAACACCTCATCTTCTCTCAGTTCTACGATCCTCCACGATCTTCCCTGTGTGATGAAAACCGCATAGGGTTCTGCAAACGATGCCACGAACGACTCATCCAACGTACCGACGATTCTTCTTGAGCTTATTTCCCTGATCAGAAAAGTCCTTTCATCTCTAATCATTGATAAATTGTCATAGAAGTAAGTCATTCCCCTCTTGGAACGCTTATAATCTGTACCGTTATCGAAGATCAATCCTATTGAAACCAGCTGTGTGATGACTTCGTTGAAAGTATCTCTTGATAAATTCCTGAAAGGATATGATCTTGTGAATATGTTGTAAGTGGCTTCCTTCTCCACCTTGCCGGCCATTGATGCTGCTACAAGCTGGTTTGCTAAAACTGTCAGAGGATTTTCTCTTACCTTCAGTTGTTCGAGTTCTCCCGCCACAGCCTTTCTGGTGATTACCATTGCTTCTGCCAGTTCGTCAGGTTCAGTTGCTATTATTGAACCCTCTGTTTTTTCTCCTACTGCATGTCCTGCCCGGCCCATACGCTGAATCAGCCTCGACACCTGCCTGGGAGAATTATATTGCAGAGCATAGTCAACAGAACCAATGTCGATTCCCAGTTCAAGAGACGATGTGCAGATGAGGCCGCTGAGCTCTTCATGCTTGAATCTGTCTTCCGTGTCAATCCTGATGTCTTTCGACAGCGATCCGTGATGCACGCCGATCTTTGTATTTTCATCCCAGACTGCATATCTCGCCGCCAGAGCTTCTGCTGTATCTCTTGTATTTACGAAAAGAAGTGTTGACCTGTGTGCATCGATGATTTCCTTTGAGAGCACCATCGCCGCCGCCAGCTCGGGATCACACTGCAGCCTGCCTGCCAGATCTTTAACTTTATCGTCAACTCTCGGACACTTTACAGAGATGTCCAGTTCCTTTGATGACTTCACCTGTACAATTTCTACTTCTCTGTCTCCGCCCAAGTAGCCGGCGACTTCCTCCACCGTTCCTACTGTAGCCGACAAACCGACTCTCTGAAATTCTCCTGAGATCGCCGCCAGCCTTTCCAATCCGACTGCCAGCTGTGCGCCTCTTTCATTCGATGCGAGTTCATGAACTTCATCGACCACAACCCATCTCACATTTTTGAGATGCTCTCTCAGTCTCTTACCGGTGAAAAGCACCTGCAGAGTTTCAGGGGTGGTGATCAAAACATCAGGAGGATTCTGAGACTGCTTCTGCCTCTCTGCCTGAGCCGTGTCTCCGTGCCTTACAGCTACCTGAATATCCAGAGCAGATCCTAATTCAGTCAGCCGTCCCAGCATGTCTCTGTTTAAAGCCCTCAGAGGGGTGATGTAAAGGCACCTGATTCCTTTTCCCGGCATCTTGAGAATATTGTGAAAAATAGGAAGCATGGCGGACTCAGTCTTGCCTATGCCGGTGTGAGCCACTAGAAGTATATTTTTACCTTCCAGTATGCGTGGAATTGCCTTCTCCTGAGCCTTTGTAGCTTCTACAATGCCCTTTTCCTTGAGAACCGCACGGATGCGGTCATCCAAGAGCTCAAATGCCATCTCGCATCTTTCGAGGGCATGAGTGTATTTTAACGTTTCTAGAGGAAAAATTGGGCCTTCTAATCATATCACAATGAGCTATAACACTCTAAAAGAACACAGCATTGATCATTGCAGTGAAAGAGTGTCACATCATTTATACACCGGCTGCCGAATGGAAACTGGGGGCCTGGAACTGTGACATAGACTAAGTTTTCATTCATGGGCTTAAAACGTTTTTCTACATCACTTATGCCGGTTTCTTCTTTTTGAATTACTGGAAGTATATGACATCCGAACAGCACGCAGGGTCCGTTGTGAGGATGGCCGAACTTATAATTTATTCCAAAACTGACTACCCAGTTTTTGGCATTAGTGCCTTTATGCAGGATATTAAATGAGTCTGCACTGATGTTATGTTCTGAACCGTGATGAGGAAGTAAAATCGCTCCGGGCCTCGCTCCGCTTTCGTTCATTTCATTAACTAATGTTTGAGCATGAGACATCTTTAAGACGCCTTCTGCATAATCCAAAACACTGTCGCCTGTTAAAAGCAACCCTCTTTGATGCAGACTTTTTTGGATTTCTTTAATCCAATGGCCATTTATGTTGATTGCACCAATTCTGTAGTCATCATTCAATACATTTCCTGGCGTTCTGGGACCAAAATAAAAGCACAGTGATGAGGCATTGGTATCTGAATCTGCTTTGTATCCTAAGCTTCTGAATATCTGTGCAATTTCTCCATGGCCTTCTTTAGTCTTTAATTTACCCATAATCAGAGTGCGTATTGTTTCCGGCGTTTCTGTCTCTAGATTTATTCCTATTTTTATAAACTCTTTTTTAATAGTTTCATACACATTTTCATAAGTCTTTCCAGAAGGCAGACAGAAAATTAGCTGCTGCATCCATATTTCATCTTTGTGGGTAGCAGATATGCTGTCTTCAGCACTCATCCCGTCTGGCAGATATGCGGTATAAAATTTCGGTCCCTTACTATTATTTATCTCATCTATCTGATCATAAATCAATGATCCAGCAATGCCTTCTATTTCTGTATTATCTTTTATAAATGGCATGGTTCCATGATCTAGATTATTTCCAGAATGAACTTCA
Organism: uncultured Methanomassiliicoccus sp.; assembly: GCA_905202485.1. Lineage (GTDB taxonomy): Archaea > Thermoplasmatota > Thermoplasmata > Methanomassiliicoccales > Methanomassiliicoccaceae > Methanomassiliicoccus_A. Next base: position 35,243 of record CAJKRY010000003.1, on the reverse strand, counting down.
ATTATATTTTTAGCATTCAAATTTGATATCAGGTATTCTTTCGGTGCGAATAATTTCTCGAACTCTGTAAGGGCATCAAGATGTTTAAAGAACATACTGATCATATCTAATTTACTTGAAAAGGGATAAATAAAATTCTTAATTATATGCTCTTCAGTTAATCTGTTAATTCCATTAATATGATCGCAGTCAAAATGAGAAACAATCATTTGGTCTATCACATATTTTTCTGTCTCTCTGCACACTTTAAACCGCTCGCAGTCATCTTTGAGCATTTGAAAAATAATATTTCCCATGTCTTCTGGAAAATTCAAGCTTATTGTGCTTCCGCAGTCGTAGATTGTAAGATGACCGTCAACTATGTCATACGTGCTGCCGAATCCATTTGAACTTATGTCCATATCAATATCTACATTCTTATATTGATATCTGCACGTGTATATCCCGCACATCAATCCTTGTCCTACGGGGTAGAAACGATAAAAACATCTGTGCCGTATCTTAACAATACAGTCTTCAAGATGTTTTTTAATGCCTGATATTATACGATCTTTCAATGCCTTGTAGTCATAATCATATGCTGGACAGGATGCACATCCAATTGGAATGGCAAATGAATTTAACTTAGGACAGTTTAAGGTATTTTTTCTATCGCAGCATATTTGATTTAGTATTGATGTGTAATCCGCATTGATATCTGCATCTATCTCGGCCGATATCTCACTCCATTTTTTATTTAATTTATATATTATTCTAATACTTTTAAAATCTTCTAAATATCTTTGATCTGAGGGAATTGCAATTAATCCGTTTATGATTGTACATCCAATTTTAGACGCAATGCTGATTAATCTCCCCTCGTCCATAGTTCGCATCACTCCAGCAATTGTGCAATTGACAACAAGCCCATGTTTGAAAGAATGCGGACATTGTCAGTATTCCAAATACCAAATGTCAAACTGTCTATGGATGCAAATGTAAACTCCTTTGGAGTTGCATTTGAATCTTTTGATATTTTAAGGCTGAATGCATATTCTGTTGTAGACTCACCGTTTTTTGGCTTTTTAACGTGTAAAAAAACCTGCTGAATTGAGATGCTTAATGCGTCCAAATTTATTTCATTTAAGAATCTTTTTAAACTATTAAGTATACCATCTGCAGTGAACCAGTTTTCTGTGCCGGTTATGCCTTTCAGGAATGAGTTGAATCCATCCACCAGATCTACTAATGTAAATGGCTCTGCATTATAATTCATAGACGGCATAATCAGCAGCTCTTTACTGTCGTCTGCATGAGATTCCAGAATTCCACATAATGAAACATTCAAAAATTTGAATCCTATGGCTATGCTCATCTGTGTAGATGCAGCATCATCTGCAAGATCTTCATATTGCTGACTTACCAACTCATCTGCCATTTTTTCACCCTTTTAACTTTATTCATCCAGTATCGGAATTCTCACTTTATAATTCTTCAGTTTTTGTTTGTTTTCAAGGTTCTCTTGAACCTTAGATTTCATGTTCCGCAGGCGCGGAGACTCTGAATTCTCGCAGACTTTTAGGAACATGACATTGATAATCGGCTCATTTGCTGGGTTTATGAAATAAGTCTCTTTATCATCTAATTCAAATCCGTCCAAAGGGCTGTCTGGTGCATTTTCGTCATTTAATGCAAAATCAGAACAAATATTGAAGACGCTTTCGTAGTACCGTTCTCCTAAATCTTCTGAGTCGTCGCTGAAGTCTTGTTCCGGAAGAGCGCTAAATATACTGTCCTGAACAGATCTAGCCGATTCTTGGAAAGTTTCATCCATTTTGGAAATGACATCTCTCTGTTCTAGCAGATACTCTTGAAAATTCCTGAGCTTTTTTCCTTTCTCTTCTAATAATGTAAGATGATCTTCAGAGCAGTTATCCTGCATACCGTTTGCCTGCGTCTCTTTCCTTACTTCTTGAATCAGAGATTCACAGTCTACATCGAGCAGTATTTCGAAGTTTCCCATCCACTGGGAACGAGCATTGTTCAGTTTGTTGACAATCTGCCCGGTTCTGCTTTCTCCGAGGTCGTCATCATACCCATAAATGTGTTTGTAAAATGCCCCCAATGCTCCGTATGTACTAGCAGACTTAGATACAAATTCAAGACCGTCTGAAATGCACTGGCGGTATTCGTCGCAGTCTGTGTAGGGAAAGTCGCTTTGTTCAATATAATCTTTCAAGGCCGTATCTATGCAGGCAACGGCATCCATCTTCTCCATATTGTTCAGTTCAGACCGTGTTCTGCTGGTGACATTATTTGATACGCTGCTGTGTATGCCGCTGCTGACGTTACCTGAGAGGGATGCTGAAGTGTTTATAGCATGGTCCTTCCCAAAGAGCGTGAAACAGGCACTCAGGGCAGCGCTCATACTCTGGCTTGCTTTAGCATCAAGCGTTATTGAAATTTCTTTAAGATAAAATATTGATGACACAGCCTCTACTAATTTCTCTACGAGCCAGCCCACCGCTCCGGTAACCTGTTTTACTGCTTCTAATGCTAACTTAGCTATTTCCAGAGCAGCATAGGCGACACCCATGGCAATATATATGCCAGCCTTCTCAACTTCCAAAACTCCCAGTACGCAGATGTAGTATGGCGCTTTCCAGAACAGATACCATTTGAGATGTGCCAGTTCATAGGCATATGAATCAATTTTTCTGTTAACGTTATCAATCTGATACTGTAAACCCAGCACCTGCTGCTGAGCATATGTCAGTTTGTTTTGAATATCAGTGATTTTGGCTTGAGCTTTGGCAACAAAATCCCTTACGATGTTTATTACTGTTTGAGCGATATCCTGAAAGAATGAGAAATCAAGTGTTATTTTGAAGAAGAATGAAGAATTGTTGAAATCGCTGTATGATGCCGAGAGCATCAAACGCGCCTCTATCAGGAAAAATTTGATTTGCGCATATAAGTAAAACGATCCTGACTCGAACGACAGGTATGCAGCAGCCTTCAAGGGTGGAAATGTAATCTCCAGAGAGGCATCAAGATACATTCTGTAATTATTTTTCTTCAAACAAAGATAAAATACCGGGCCGTCCCCGTCATGGAGGTATTGTTCCACAATGCTGTTGGGTCTAGTTTCCATCAGTGCACAGTTTTTATTGGATTTTGTAAGCTTGATCCAGGAGTTCCTGATGGGAGCAACCATTACCAAAGCTTCGAAGCCGTTCTTATCATCGACTTCTCCGTAAATATTGATTCTCTGTTTCAGAATCTCGATTGATGCGCATACAAACATTCCTTTGTACAGATTATAACTGCCTGCTGACAGATTCGCTTCTGTACAGTAATAAAATTGAGGAGACAGGGAGATTTTTCCACTTTTGGTTATAGAATAATGCCTGACATTTATTTCATCAGTCAGAATCCAGCCGTCGCTGCCGTCTGCCCTTATAATTATGGAATCGCCCTTTGCCGGACTGGAAACTCTCCCTCCCAGCTTGCCGCTGCACGCTTTATTGAACACCTCTGCGATCTTATTCAGACCTTCCCTGGAAAGATCTGAGAATACATTAGTTTCCATCGTCGTAGATTCAAGAGGAAAAGGTTCTAGTTTTATGAAGTCGAAATAATCTGCTCCCGGCAGGGTCACACGCATGAGAGACTGGATCAATGATGATATGCTGAGCCTGTTCAATGCAAGCCCCATTGCCAGGATTCTTAAGGCTCCGCCTCCGACCTGAGCAAAGAAAAGAGCAAATAAATCTATCTTCTGAAGCCTCACAATTCCCCAGATTCCGAAAGTCAGCAGGCCCTTTGCTTCTCCTATCGAGAGGCCGATCTGACTTAGTGAAAACAAATCTCCAAAAGGTATCGGAGCTCCTCCGTATTCAGCGGATATTCCGAAGCTTGATGCAGATGCTTTGCAGTCTACAATAAATGTTGAAGCCTGTCCGTTAATGTCGAAATCCAGCATTCCTTTGACATCTATAAGTATCGGGGATCCGAGCTGCAGGGAACAGTCCAGATACCTGAAGCTCAGGCAGTCATTCATTATTTCAAGTGTCTCGGAACCTTTTGTTATTCGTATGAGAATAAATGACGGGGATCCGTAGCCGGCGGTAAGTGAAACTGCAGAACCGCTGGGCACGATTCTTCCCAGACTGCGCAGAAATTCTAGAGAACTTGATTCAAGAACTGCTTTCCCTGAAACTATTATGGTCTGTCTGTCTAACTCTTTTCTGTCAGGAAGAGCTACCTTTTCAAACACACTTTTATCAAACACCGCTTTTTCTATCTTTGAAAATCTGCTGCCTGCATCTGAAAATGATGCTACTGTTCCTTTTTTGAAACCGATGCAGAGGTTCATAGCACCGGCAACTTCTATGACCTTGGCTATAAAATCGGTAAATGGATCATTAGCACACAACATATCATTCAGACTTTGATCTGTAAATGACAGCAGCAGGAGGAGATTTCCCCCGTTTTTTAGAATTCCCAGGGCAGCTGATTCTTTACTTGATATGACATGGCCGACAGTTGCAAGATTTCCCCGGCTGTCATATATCAGTGCTGTTTCAAGTTTCAAGTCTTTAACTAGGGGATACAGCGGAGACTCTCGAAACTCCTTCTCCCAATCCAGTGATAAGTTTGAGAGAATCTTGAGGAGGTCATTTTCAGTCAGACTGCAGGCACAAGACAGTGCTGTGCTGTCCAGTCTTTTTTCAATCTGGGCAGTCATATGAATTCCCATAATCGTGCCAGAGACCTGTAATGCGACGGAGGGACCATCAGGGCCGTTTGTCACAAAGGTATATACCGTTAATTGATATTAATATTTTTATTTTTTTATGACTGGCTGTGTTCAACTTCTTCGAGTCTATTTTTCTCAGACTAGTGAATTATTCTGACGGCCTGCAACTGATGTATTGCAGACCGTCATCTGTTGTAAAATCCTTCAGTTCTTAGGACTGTTGTCAGCCTTTACAGGCTGCATGCGTTCTTTGCAGCCGCATTTCGGACATTTGACTACTTTAGTTTCTGAATTATCATTTGACAGAAGCATTCTACCGGCGTTCGGCTTAAACTCGCAGCCGCATTTCGGGCATACGAAACTTTCTATTTTGTAAAATTTGAAATACCAGTATGAAGCCGCAGCGATGACAATGACTACCATGCAGGTTGCAACAGCGAAAATAATCTGTGATCCGCCCATTCAATTTTCCCTCAATACTCCATGCAGATGCGCAATATCAACTTTGGCACTCTATTTACTGTGAATTTATATCAATCTTGATGTATACATTATGTGGACGGACTGATGATGATTCATGAATTGAAAATTCTGCCGGAATATTTTGAAGCTGTTGCAGACGGCACCAAGCGTTTTGAGCTCAGAAAGGACGACAGGGGATTTACTGTTGGAGATGAAATTATTCTTAAAGAATGGAACGGAACAGAGTACACAGGCCGCTCTGTGAAAAAGCAGATATCCTACATCTTGAAAAATTACACAGGGCTTGCAGAAGGGTATGCCGTTCTGAGCCTGAAGGATTGATTATTTCGAGTTTCAGCTCATTTTCAAATTACGACCGTTAATAAGTCTCTAATAATGCGTAATCTATCACCAGCTCATACAGTGATTCTTCATGAAGACTGATGTTGAAATTGCAAGCGAAGCGTGCATGGAACCGATACAGGCTGCGGCTTCTAAACTTGGTTTTACACCTGACGATCTGCACCTTTACGGCAAATACGCTGCCAAAATTCCTCTGGATGTTCTCAAGCGCTTTGACAGCAGGCCAAACGGCAAACTGGTTCTGGTTACTGCCATCACCGCCACTAAGGCCGGGGAAGGGAAGACAGTCACATCCATCGGTCTGATTGAAGCGCTGGGACGTTTGGGCGTCAAGGTGGCTGGAGGCCTCAGAGAACCTTCCATGGGGCCGGTGTTCGGCATCAAAGGAGGGGCCACCGGCGGCGGTTATGCACAGGTCTATCCGATGTGGGACATCAATCTGCATTTCACTGGTGACGTTCATGCAGCATCAGCAGCTCACAATCTTCTTTCAGCAATGGTGGAAAATCATCTTGCCAAGGGCAACGAGTTGCAGATCGATCCTACCAGGGTGACATGGAAGAAGACCATGGATACAAACTGCAGGGAACTCAGAAACATCGTGGTTGGACTGGGAGGAAAGAGCACCGGCGGCATCCCGAGGGAAAGCGGTTTTATTATTACATCAGCGTCAGAGATCAGCGCCATCCTTGCTTTGGCAAATTCAGTATCCGACTTAAGAAAGAGGTTAGGTGAGATAGTCGTAGCTTACGACATTCACGGCAAGCCTGTAACTGCCGAGCAGATAGGCTGCGTCGGCGCTATGATGCTGATCCTTAAAGATGCCATCAATCCTAACTTAGTTCAGACTTTAGAGGGAGACCCGGTATACATTCATGGATTTCCCTTTGCCAACATCGCTCACGGCAACAGCAGCGTCATCTCGACAAAATACGGCTTGAAGACCTCAGATGTTCTAGTGACTGAAGGAGGCTTCGCCGCCGATTTGGGAGCTGAGAAGTTCTTTGATATAGTATGCAGGCAGGCCGGTTTCCGCCCCGACTGCGCAGTCGTCGTCGCTTCCGTCAGAGCTATCAAGCTTCATGATGCGTTAGGAGAAGAATCTCTGGAACGCGGCTTTGCTAATCTGGACAAGCACGTTGAGAACATCAAGAAGTTTGGTGTGCCTCCTGTAGTCGCCATTAACCGCTTCTCCATTGATACAGATGAAGAGATCGAGGCAGTAAGAAAACACTGCGGAGAACTGGGAGTGCCCTGCGCTATTTCTGAAGTCTTTGCCAAAGGAGGCGAAGGAGGAAAAGAGCTGGCACAGGCAGTGATGAAAGTTCTTGAGGAAGGAAAAGCAGATTTTCATACACTCTATGAAGACTCACTGACTATCAAAGAAAAGATCCAAAAAGTCGCTACAGAAATTTACGGAGCTTCCGGAGTCAGATATGTAGGAACTGCTGAAAGAGACATAAAATCGATAGAGCAGTCAGGCAAAGGAAATCTGCCGGTCTGCGTCGCAAAGACTCAGTTATCCATCTCAGACAATCCAGCACTCAAAGGAGCTCCGACAGGCTGGGAGCTGGAAGTAAGAGAAGTCACTTTGTCTGCAGGAGCAGGCTTCATCGTCCCCATATGCGGAACGATCATGCTGATCCCCGGTCTGCCTACTGATCCGGCTGCTAAGCACATTGATTACACGGACGACGGAAAAATCATCGGCCTGAGCTGAATTTTTCTGCATACTCTTCCAGTGTTACAAACTCAAACTCCTTATCAAGAGCATAGGACAGAATGTCCCTCAGCTCTTCCTTATTTTGTTTTATTTTTTCTTTTGAAAACATTCCTGAGTAATTCTCTACCATGTGCCATGAGTGGTCTCCAAGAACCAGCAGCGGCACCTCTTTTGATAAAAGATACTTGTAATCTGCAGGAGAACGCTTTCCTTCATGCAGCGGCCATAGGTATGACTGCATCCATCTGCCGCCTGAGTCTCTAGTTTTCAGCACTGGTATTTCCAAAATCTTATCTTCAGAGCAGACACAATCATCATCAGTCTTCACGGTCGACGAGCTGTATTTAAATCCTAAATTTGAAATTATTGCTTGTATGCGGCCGTCGTAGTGAAGATAAGGAGCTCTGAATCCCCGGGGATCTTTTTTGAAGACTTCTCTTACTGCATTAATTCCCTTCTCTACCGCAGATTTTATTTCTTCATTGGTGAGAATTACCCCGCTGTCTTTTCCTGTTAAGTCTTCATGGTTATAACCGTGGCATCCTGCCTCATGGCTTTTCATTAAATCTCCCAGGTCGCAGTCTGCACCGATGACTTCCGCTGTTCTTCCTTCCATGAAGAACGTGCCTTTAATTCCCAGCTCATTCAAAATCTCGATAAATATCTTCAAACCTTCATATGACGAGCTGAAACGGGTGCAGCCTCCAGGACAGACTGCGTCCGGGCTTCCCTGTATCGCTTGATTAACATCTCTGTCGACATCTACCGTAAATGATATCAGAGCCACAAACCGCTATATTCTTGTCTGTTATTCAAGCTTCCTTCAAAAAATGAATAAACAATAGCATCATCTCAGAGGAACAATATGTACGAAGTCGGAATCATCGGGGGAGGAGCCGCCGGACTTGCCGCAGCTCTCGAGCTTTCCAGGAGGAGAATATCCTCTGCAGTGATAGATTCCGGCAAACACATAGGCGGTTTGTCAAGAGACTTATGCTGCAAAGCTAATCCAGTCTGCCAGAGATGCGATGCCTGTTCTCCTGTGGATATCAGAAGAGAAGTGAGGAATTCTCCGTTCGTTACATTACTCTCTAATTCAGAAGTAACTAGTGTCAGCGGTGTTCCCGGCAGTTATGTTCTTTCAGTCCAGTCTTCTTCCGGTCTTTCTGAAATTGAAGTGAAAGCAGTCATCATCGCTGTCGGCTCGCCGACTTTCGATGCTGCCAGGGATGCAAGATACCGTTACTCGGACTGCGCTGACGTCCTTACCTCCAGAGACTTAGAGACGATGATGATTTCTAATGACATACACGTGCCCTCAACCGGCAAAGTCCCTTCAAGTCTGGCTGTCATTCAGTGCGTAGGTTCCAGAGACGCCAAACACGGTGCTCCCTATTGTTCTAAAGTATGCTGCAAATATTCTCTTAAACTGGTTAAACGAATCAGAAAAGAACTGCCCGGCATCGAGGTTACATTCTTCTACCGGGACTGGAGGCCTTCCGACAGGGGCTATGACAAGCTTGCCGAGTACGGCAGGGAAGACGGTGTGCACGTGGTAAGAAGCAGGCCGGCGGAAGTCATAGCAGACAGCAGGCCGCTGGTAAGGTATGCTACAGTCGAGGATGAAGTCCGTGAGGATCCCTTTGACATTGTTGTGCTGGCAGTAGGACTGCAGCCCCCGCAGAACTCGCAGAACTTTGCTGCTTCACTCGGACTGCAGTGCAATCAGTACGGCTTCTTCATCAAGAAGGGTGAGGGGGCTTACGCCGCCGGCTGCTGCACCGGTCCCAAGGACATCAGGGAAAGCGTGGAAGAGGGCATCACCGCCGCCGGCAAGGTCGCTGCATTTCTGGAGGGTCTTCATTGATTCTTATCATCGGGGGAGGAAAGTCTTCAGAGATTGCTGCTGAAGAAGTCATACATCAGGGTGAAGTTCCTCTGCGTCTGGTGCTTCCTGAAGAAACCTTCTCGCCTCTGGAAGGCGTTGAAACCGTCAAAGGCAGACTGCTCAGTTTCACAGGGATGCAGGCTGACTTCCTGGCTGAGATTGAGACTGATTCGGAAATTAAAAAATTCAATGTCGGTGCTGCCGTCATCGCTGTCGACGAGACTCCCAAGGCTGCCGACTCCAACTGCATTACATTATCTTCTGTTTTAGAAAATAATTCAATAAAATGCAGCGGCACTATTGTTATTCTGCTCAATGCCAAGAAACCTTCCCGTTCATCTCATATTGTGGCAGTTGAGAAAGCCATCGAAATAAAAGACAGCAATCCAAACTGCAGGATTTACATTATTACGCCGGAAGTGAGGACATTCGGTCTTGACGAGCTTGAGTACTGCAGAGCTCAGAAGAAAGGAATCATATTCATCAGAGCGGAAAATATCAGACATTCTTCCGGAGAGATGAAAGTTACTGATTCTCCTTCCGGGAAAGTGCTGGATATTACGCCGGATTTAATCATTACTGATGAAGAGCAGGAGGTGAAGAACGCTGTTCTCTGGGCGAAAGCCTTTTCTATCAATCTTTACGAGGACGGCCATTTCCGTCTGGGAAATGTAAGCAGAGGTCCTGTGACTTCAATGAGAAACGGTGTATTTCTCTGCGGTACCGCCTCGCGCGCCCTGCTGCCGAGGGAAATGGACACTTCTGCCAGGGCTGCCGCCACTAGGGCCGTTACTGCTGCTCACACTCCTCTTGCAGTTAATTCTGCAGAGGTTGACGAGGAAAAATGCGCTTCCTGCATGACCTGCGTCAGAGTATGTCTGTTTCATGCTCCCTCCATCAATGAAAGAGGGAAGTCTGAGATGTTCAGAGATCTCTGCCAGGCCTGCGGGCTGTGTGTAAATCTCTGCCCTGCTTCCGCCATATCTCTCAAAGGTTCTGGAAGAATAGAAGTAAGAAATGCTGTCGATGATGCCCTGAGGTGTTTGCATGAATGACTGCCGGATTTTGATAATTTGTTGTGAAAAAATGAAAGAAACAGTTGAGCGTGCAGACTTTCAGAATTCTGCAGTTCTGGCACTTCCCTGCCTGGGAAGAATCGATGAGGCTGTCATTCTGCGTGCTTTCCGGAAGGGAGCTGATGCTGTCATAGTCGCAGGCTGTGTCGAAGGCAACTGCAAATACAATTCTGGAAACTATCAGGCCAGGCGCTGTGTGAATGAAGTCCGTGACATACTTACAGAAATCGCTGTCAGCGGCGAGAGGCTTGAAATTCTCAATTTAGCTCCCAATCAAATGATTGATTTAGTTAATTTATTTGAAAATATGAAAGAAGTCGTTCTGAGGCTGGGACACCCTGATATTCTGGGGGCTGAAAGATGATAATTGCCGAGAGAAAACCAATTTCTGAGATTATTTCAATAATGGGAAATAATAAAAAGATTCTGATTGCCGGCTGCCGTTCCTGTGCCTCTGTATGCATGGCGGGAGGCGACAGGGAAGTTTCTGCTTTATCCGAAGCTCTTGGTCTGTACTCAGACCTGAATTCTTTAGACTGGGAGATTTCTGAAGTCTCTAAGGAAAGACAATGCGAGAAGGAGTGGGCCAAGGAGATTGCTGAAGAAGCTTCCTCAGCAGATGTCATTCTGTCTCTGGGCTGCGGGGTCGGAGTGCAGTTTATTCAGGAAGCCAGCGGTATTCCTGTTTTTCCCGGTCTGAACACTTCTAACATGGGCGGTCCGGAAGAGCAGGGAATCTATCTTGAGAAATGCGGCGGCTGCGGAGACTGTACGCTTCATCTCACCGGCGGAATCTGCCCCATCGCTAGATGTTCAAAGTCTATGCTTAACGGCCCATGCGGCGGCTCTCAGAACGGGAAGTGTGAAATCAACCCTGATACTGAATGCGCCTGGGATGCAATTTACCAGAACCTCAAAAGGCTGAACCGGCTGGAGATGCTTTCAGAGATCATTCCGCCTAAGAACTGGATTCCTTCCAGGTCCGGCGGTCCGAGAAAGATCATACGTAAAGAGATGGTTTTAAGCGAAGACGAGAAAAAAATCAAGGAGGGCCTGGAATGAGCCACTTGAAAGACGTTCTTGAATCAGGAAAGTTCGCCGTGACTGCTGAGATAAGCCCGCCCAAGTCCGCTTCGTGCGAAACAATCAGAAAAAAAGCTGCCATGCTCAAAGACTGCGTTGATGCCGTCAACCTTACTGACAATCAGACTGCTATCGTAAGAATTTCCAGCTTCGCTTCTTCTCTGGCCTGTCTGCAGGAGGGAGTCGAGCCGATACTGCAGATGACCTGCCGCGACAGAAACAGAATTGCTATGCAGTCTGACGTCCTCGGCGCCTCTGCTTTCGGCATTCACAATGTGATGTGTTTATCTGGAGACCACCAGAGCTTCGGCAATCAGAAGGAGGCTAAGAACGTCTATGATGTCGATTCGATCCAGCAGCTGATGATCTTCAACAAGATGCGCTGCGACGGCCAAGTCTGGGGCGGAGACGAGCTTAAGGAGAAGCCCGAACTGTTTCTCGGCGCTGCCGCCAATCCCTTCGCGGATCCTTTTGAATTCAGAGTGCAGAGGCTGGCTAAGAAAATCACTGCCGGTGCTGATTTCATTCAGACTCAGGCCGTGTTTGATGTCGAAAGGTTCAGAGAGTTCATGTCTTCTGTTTGTGACAGAGGCCTCGATAAAAAAGTGCACATCCTTGCCGGTGTGATGCCTCTGAAGTCTTACAACATGGCAGAACACATGAAGAATAATGTTTCCGGCATCAGCCTGCCTGATGAAATGGTCTCCAGAATGAAGTCTGCCGCCGATCCCAAAGAAGAGGGCCTGGCTATCTGTCATGAGACTATTGAAGAACTAAAGAAGATAAAAGGAGTGCACGGCGTGCACATAATGGCCATTTCCTGGGAATCAGTCGTTCCCAGAATAATTGAAGATGCTGAACTGAGAGATTAAGCTCTCAGGAAATCGTCGCAGTAAAGTGACCTGTTCAGCAGGATCTCTCCGGCCTTGAGGGCATCCATCAGCTCTTTGTCTTCAGGATCCATGATTGCTGAAGACAGTCCGGCGCCCATGAGCATTGCTAGATATGTGGTGTTGATAAGGCTGCGGTTCTTGGCTCCGTTGGAGACGTTGCTCAGTCCGACCACAGTCCTCGGTGCAGGTTCATTGAGAGACTGAAACATACTCACTGCCTGAATGACCTTGGCGCACTGATCCTGGGCTGCGCAGACAGGCATGACGAGAGGATCTAGAAACAGACGGTCCGGCATGATCTCATATTCCATCGCGGTAGCCATCATCAGCATGGCCATTTCCGCTCTGGCATCCGCAGAGTTTGGTATTCCTTTCTCATCCATGCAGAGGCAGATGATGTCTGCGTTGTATTCCCTGCAGATGGGGAAGTACTTCTCCATACGTGCCGGGTCGGCATTGGTTGAATTCATAATAGTCGGGTTGCTGCATGCCTTTACTCCGGCCTCCATGGTCTTAGGTCCGAAGGCATCAATGCAAAGCGGGACATCAGTCACTTCCTGAACAGTCGAAACGAGCCAGGTCATATCTTCCGGGCCGTTGTCTCTTCCCGGTCCTACGTTGATATCCAAAGCCTGGGCGCCGCTGTCTACCTGTTTCAAAGCGAGTTCCTGAATGAATTTTGAATCTCTGTTATCAATTGCTTTTCCTACTGAAATGAACTGCCCGTTGATTCTTTCACTGATTATGAACATGCATCGCACCTTTCCCACTGTATTTGGAATGAGGGTATTATCATTTCTGCTTCTCTAACGGAACTACGCAAACAAAAGATGCTGCTTTTTAGAGACTGCACCATTAATGTTCTAGTACAATCCATCACAATATAGTTTTATAAGATTGCATAAATATTGATATTGTTATGCATCACTTAATGTGTAGGATGTGATGGAACCTGGCTGAGAATTATCCCAATGAGAAAATCGCTGCTAACTACATGCGCGGAAAGGAAGCAGTAGGCGGGTGGATTTATTTTGACGAGAATGGTTTTACATTCAAATCGCATGCTGTTAACATACAAACAGGAGAAACATGCATTGAGTATGCTGACATCCAAAAGGTAAAGAAGAGACGTACGTTGAGAATCATGCCAAATGGGATTTCAGTTTATACAAATAATAATTTTGAACATAAGTTCGTCATTCATGACAGAGAACAGATAATTGGGTTCTTAAAAAGCAAGATAAACCAATGATTGAGGTTAGACACTCTGTGTGGCAGTTCAATCCTGTGCACGGGACAGCAGCCAGTCAAGAGCGTTTACCTGCCTGATGCCGTTGTGAAACATCGGCGGGTCGTCATCCAGTGTAAGCAGGTACTTAGGATTGTGATCTTGAATCATATCCAGAGGCGCCAGCTCTCGTTTCAGTGTCAATTCTTCTCTGACGGTTGCTGCCACCTGATAATACACCGTGCCTTCTTCGCCGACCGCAATAAAATCCACTTCTGAATTGCCGACTTTGCCTACGTACACCTTATTGCCACGGCGTAAAAGCTCAAGAAAAACAATATTTTCAAGGACGTGGCCTAAATCCGCTGCTTTGTCGCCGAGAAGATAGTTCCGCAGGCCTATATCAGCCACATAATATTTTTTTCCTGATGCCAGATACTGTTTTCCTTTGAGATCATAACGCCTTGCCTGATAGAGAATATAACTGTTAGTCATAGCCGAAAGGTAGCGTTCCACAGTATTGGCAGAGACTTTTCTCCCGCTGGATGCAAGAGCTCCTGCAATCTTCCTTGAGGAACAGATATTTCCAATGTTGTCAAACATGAAGCGGATGATGCTGTCCAGAACTGATACATCTTGAATACTGTATCTTGCAACAATGTCTTTCAGCAATATCGTATTGTATATTCCCGAAAGATATTCTCTCAGTTTGCCGCGGCTGGAGATTTCTATAGCACCTGGAAAAGAACTGTTTTTACGATATTTTGAATACAATTCTGAAATGCTTGAGTTATCAGTCTGTGCAGAAACATATTCTTTGAACGACAGAGGCATCATTGCAATTTCTACATATCTGCCGGAAAGCAGAGTTGCTAAATCTCCTGAAAGAAGCGATGCGTTAGAACCTGTGATGTATAAGTCGACATTGTCCTGAATATACAGGCTGTCGGCTGCTTTCTGGAACTGGTCTACCGCCTGTATTTCATCTAGGAAAACATAATTCATTTTTTCAGATACCAGACGGTTTTTGACGTGATCATAGAGGCTGCGGTAATTCAGCAGTTCTTCGTATGCCAGATCTTCAAAGTTTATGGAGATTATCTGCTCATCGGAAACCCCGTTTGATTTTAAGTAATCCTGATACAGTTTGAACAGTGTAGATTTCCCGCAGCGGCGGATTCCCGTTACAACTTTAATCAAATCAGTATCACGAAGATCTATGAGCTTCTGCAGATACTCGTCTCTGGCAATCATTATGCTTTGTAGATAAGCGGAATAGTAGATTAAATTTTGCTCAGTTAATTGAGCAATTCTTTATTTTTTAATAGTTTTGCTCAGTTAATTGAGCATTTTTACAGCCTGTTGTGTCGCACATCCTAAAATACAAGCAGGTAGTCACACGGCAGAAGAAAGGCAGCAGTCATGAATGAAAGACCAGCTCTTGACAAGAATCTTGACGAAGAGACATTTCGCAGTTATTACTATCTGAAAGAAGAGCTGACTGCATTCTGCAGAGCAAACGGACTTCCCATATCAGGCAGTAAGATGGAACTTACAGAACGCATCGCTGTCTATCTGGCAACCGGTGAAATAAAGTCAGCAGAAACGGTAAAGAAGACAAAGACTAAGGCCACACAGATTTCAGAAGAATCGCTGATTGAACCTGACTTTGTATGTTCTGAAAAACACAGGGTATTTTTCAAAGAAAGAATTGGAAACGGATTTTCTTTCAACGTTCAATTTCAAAAATGGCTGAAAGCAAATGCAGGAAAGACGTATGCTGAATCAATAGCAGCATATCATGAAATTCTTGCAGAAAAGGAGAAAGGACCTGCTGAAATCGGCAGGCAGTTTGAGTACAACACCTACATCCGTGCATTTTTTGAAGACAATCCTGACAAATCATTACAGCAGGCAATTCAATGCTGGAATTATAAGAAATCAATGCCTGACAGCAATTCATACGAGCGATCTGATTTGGCTGCATTAACGACTGAAATTTAAAAAAAATTTAGAGAGGTAAGACCTCTCTTTGATACTGCTCGTTGATGACTTCTCCGAATGCCCTGTACATTGCAGAGCCTCCGCAGATGATTCCCAGAGCGCCTGATATTATTGGAATAATCTCGCTTCCGGTGAAGTTCCCTGCTGCAATGATGAAGAATAATGCGGTCAGTGTTCCGAAGATTATTTTCATAGATGCAGCGGAGCGCAGCGTTCCTATGAAGAGGAAGAGCGTGAGAATTCCCCAGAGCAGGAAGAACATTCCTTCTGCTGTGACGTTCGCTTCACCAAGCGGATTCAGAACTATCAGAACGAAAGCCATCCAGAATAGTCCGTATGATGTGAAGGCAGTAGCTCCAAAAGTGTTCCCATTCTTATATTCCATAATTCCTGCGATCAGCTGTGCCAGTCCACCGTAGAAAACTCCCAGTGCCAGGATTGTTACATCCATGGGGAACAGCCCTAAATTATGAAATGACAGCAGCACCGTTGTCATTCCGAAACCTAGGAGCCCCAGAGGCGCAGGGTTTGCAAGAATTCTGGTCGGCATATTGTTTTTGTCGGCCATGAAACGTTGATTTTGTTCTGCTATATATTTGTTTTAGTATTTGTTGAAGATATATTTCGTTAATTGACGAAGTTATACGCTATAGTCACAGCTTTACGAAAATACATCTAAAATTCATTAAAATCGAAGGATCTACCTCTGAAAACTCAAGATTGCAGGCATAATGCAGCTTGATTCAATGGGTTTTGATAATAAGCTTCATATGTGAAGGTAAGATATATAGCTGGTAAACCTCACGGTTTGCTTTTCGTGGAGGCCTGATTTTGGTCAAGATAGAACGCGCACTTGTAAGTGTCTCGGATAAGAATGGTATAGTAGACTTCGCAGATGCATTGCGCTCACGCGGAGTAGAGTTAATCTCAACCGGCGGAACAGCAACTCTGCTCAATGACAGAGGCATTCCTACCGTGAACGTCTCAGACATCACCGGATTTCCGGAGATGCTTGATGGACGCGTTAAGACATTGCATCCAAACGTCCATGCTGGCATACTGGCCCGCAGAGACGTTCCTGAGCACATGGAGCAGCTCAACAAGATGAATATTAAGAAGATCGATATGGTTGTTGTAAACTTATATCCCTTCAAACAGACAGTTCTCAAACCAAATTCAACTTTAGAGGACATCATCGAAAACATTGATATCGGCGGTCCTTCCATGATACGCGCTGCCGCTAAGAACTATAATTCTGTAGCAGTTGTCACAGATCCTTCTTACTACGGTCCGGTTATTGAAGAAATGGACACCAACAACGGGGAAATCGGCGAGGAGACGCTTAAGCGCCTGATGCTAGAAGCTTACCGTTCCACAGCTGCCTATGACTGCATGATTTCTGAGTACCTCGGCGGAGTGTTCCCGACTGAGCAGTTCCCGAAATATCTCACTATTGGAATGGAAAAGATTCAGGATCTCCGTTACGGCGAGAACCCTTCCCAGGCTGCAGCTTTCTATGCTGATCCGTTTGCTAAAGGGGTGGCGGCATCAAGGCTTGAAAAACTGCACGGAAAAGAGATTTCATTCAACAATATTCTTGACATTGAGTCTGCTCTATCGCTGCTGCGCGAATTTGAGGACCGCGCCTGTGCTGTTGTGATCAAGCACACAAACCCATGCGGAATTGCCTGCGACGACAACATCTACGATGCTTTCGTTACTGCATATAATGTTGACTCTTTGGCTGCCTTCGGCTGTGTGATCGGTCTGAACAGGGAATGCGACACTGCCACAGCTGATGAGATAAGCAAGCATTTTGTCGAGATTGTCATGGCGCCTTCTTTCTCTGATGAAGCACTGGAAATTTTGACACGTAAGAAGAATATCAGGATCATGAGGACTAATGAGGCTGTTACACTGGCTGACGCTCCTGCTTTAAAGATGAAATATGTCAAAGGCGGAATGCTGGTGCAGACTGCCGATAACTCTCAAGTTACGCGCGACAACCTCAGAGTTGTGACAAACCGTGCTCCTACAGAGGAAGAAATCAAGACTCTGCTGTTTGCCAACCGCGTGGTCAAGCATATCTGGTCAAACACAGTCATTCTTGCCAAGGGCGAAAGAGTTGTAGGAATCGGAGCCGGACAGATGTCCCGTGTTGATTCTTCATTCATTGCCGGCCACAAGGCAGGCGAGGATGCCAAAGGCTCAGTTATGGCTTCTGATGCTTTCTTCCCCTTCAGGGACGGAGTCGACGAGGCTGCCAAGGTCGGAGCCACCGCCATCATCCAGCCGGGCGGATCAATCCGTGATGAAGAAGTTATCCAGGCCGCCAACGAACACAACATGGCAATGGTGTTTACAGGCACCCGTGTATTTAGACACTAATTTTAAATGGGAACTACAGTTCCCTCTAAGCTTTTATTTACACGGGTTGGGAAAATGCAATCAGTTTCTGTATGCATATGCGCCTATAACGAGGCAAACAATATTGAAAAGGCTATCAGGTCTCTGTATGAACAGAAGATTGAGGATTTTGAACTAAAAAAAACATATGTTGTTTCCAGTGCAAGTACTGATGATACAGACAAGATTGTAACTCAGCTTATGGATGAGTATGCCACTCTGGAACTGATAGTTCAGAAAAGTCGGGAAGGTAAAATTTCTGCAATCAATGCGATGTTGGATAAGGCTGATACAGATATAGTGATTCTGTTCAATGCAGATAATGTCTTCAATGATAACAATTGTCTGATGCCTCTGCTGGCTCCGTTCAATGATCCAAAGACTGGAATTGTAGGAGGCCGTCCAATACCTACAAACGACATTTCCACTTTCATTGGATTCGCGTCCCATATGATCTGGGAAATGCACCATAATATCTCACTAAAGGCTCCTAAAATAGGAGAGCTGGTTGCCTTTAGAAATCTAGGAGTCAGACCTGCAATGGGAAAGCAGTGTGATGAAGACATATTGAAAATGGAACTTGAGAAACTAGGTTATAATAGCGTCTACGCTCCCGAAGCAGTAGTGTTAAACAGAGGACCAGACACAGTCAAAGATTTTTTGAAACAGAGGCTCAGGGTCAATGTGGGAGAGCAGTATATGAAGAAAGATTATGATTTTAAAGTTCCTACGTGGGATAAAAAACTGGTCTTTCACTCCACTATGGATTCTGTAAAATCCTTAGGATTTCATCCCTTGAAACTGCTGTTTGCGATGTCGCTTGAATTTTACTGCCGTGCAAAAGCAAAGATACATGTTTCAAAACAGAAAGACATCATGGCTACATGGGATGTTGTAGAGAGTACAAAAAAGCTCTAAACGTTTTTCGTTAGCATATTGTACTTTTAACTAATTTTCTTATCTATTTTAAAATCTTTTCGTATAATTATTTCGTTTATTCTCAAAGAGTGAACTCGTAGGTGATCACTTTTAAATACTAACTCTCAAGTGAACATGCAATGACCTCTTTCAAGATCCCTAGATGTATGAGCACTCAGCATCCTGATAATGTTAATCCGCCCTTTTTTGCCGAGTCACCCGAAATGGGCGGCGAGGACGAGATACAGGAAGCATACTACGTATTCTCTCATTTGGAATGCGACGAACAGATGTGGGATTGCGAAGGAAAGGAAGTCGATAACTTCGTTGTAAAAAAGCTGCTTTCGAAGTATGAATGGTACTTTCGTGAAAAACAGATCGGTAAAGATGTATTCCTGACTCTGCGTGTGCCCAACCCTACAGTAGAGAAAGATGAGGCAAAAATTCTGCTTGAGACGTTGGAATCAATCCCGAGGTCATTCGATACAGCCCAATTGTTCTACCAAAATGATATTCCTCCCATTTTTGAAGTCATTCTGCCAATGACTTCTTCGGCGCTGTCTCTAGACAGAGTCTATAGTTATTACCGTAATTTTGTAGTCGGAAAGCAGCATATGCTCTTTGATGACTCTTCTCCTGTGTCTGACTGGATAGGCACGTTTGAACCTGAAAAAATTAATGTCATTCCATTATTCGAAGATCTGGATCACATGCTGGATGCCCATAAAATCACTGAGACATACATAACAGGCAAGGATCTGGAATATCAGAGGGTGTTCCTTGCCAGGTCTGATCCAGCAATGAATTACGGAGATCTCAGCGCCATCCTGATGAATAAAATCGCTCTTTACAACCTTCAGGACTTGGAAGAAAGAAGTGGTGTAGAAATCTTCCCTATTATCGGGGTCGGTTCAGCTCCCTTCAGGGGAAATCTGAAACCTGATAATGTAGACGCAATCATGGAAGAATATCCTTCAGTGCAGACATTTACTGTACAGTCGGCATTCAAGTATGACAATTCAAATGAAAAAGTCAGAAACGGCATTCAGAGATTGAATGAAACCAGCAAGAAAAAGGCCCATGAAATCGACCAGCAGCGTGCTGAGGACATAATCGCCAGGTGTTCCACCTCATACCGCAAGCGCCTCATGAAGCTGGCTCCTCTGATCTGTGAAGTGTCCAACTATGTTCCCAGAAGAAGAAAAAGGAAGCTGCACATAGGTCTGTTTGGATACTCCCGCAGCATGGAAGGAGTGAAACTTCCCCGTGCCATCGGCTTCTGCTGCGCTCTCTACTCTCTTGGAATACCGCCGGAACTGCTAGGTATGGATGCCTTAACAGAAAAGGATCTTGATTTTGTCAGAGATGTTTGCCCGCATTTTGATAAAAGCATGAGCTCTGCTCTTAAATTCATGAACCCGGAGATTTTAGAGTCTATGCCTGATATTGCAAAGGCCGTAAACACTCTAAACATTGATTATGAGACAGACGAGGCTCATAGAGAGATAACAACCTACATCTCTAATAATTTAAGGCAGACAAAGGATCTTGGGGAGTTTGTGCTGAGAGCTGCAAACCAGCGCGGTTTCCTTGGATAATCAAGTGGTTTTTGAGGGGGAGGCTTTCGATATTTATAGTAGTCTCCCGCCTTCACACTTTCCTCTTAAATACCTGCTGAACACATACTAATTTGCGATGTCTGAACCGCTTAATGCTGTAATCTTAGCAGGAGGAGAAGGGGCAAGACTCAGACCCCTTACGGATTCATTGCCAAAGCCTATGCTGCCGATACTCGATACGCCCTGTATCAAGTATCTCATAGACTCGCTTTCTGACGCCAGCATAGATAGAGTGTATTTGACATGCGGATACAAATCTGAAGATTTAATTGAAAGTCTGAGTGATATAGATTTTGGAATTGAGACTGTTTTTGAGACAGAAGAAACTCCAGCCGGCACCGCCGGGGCAGTAAAGCTTCTGGAAGACAAACTCACTGAAACCTTCATAGTTGCCAGCGGTGACGTTCTGGCCGACATTAACGTTGCAGCGCTGTTAAAAGAGCACAAAGATTCAGGTGCAACTGCTACAATGGCTTTAACCACTGTCGAAAATCCCACTGAATTCGGGATCGTGGGCCTTGATGAAACAGGCGCCGTCAACAGATTTAAGGAAAAACCAAATGAAGAGGAAGTTTTTTCAAATCTAATAAACGCAGGCATATATATTCTCAACAGGGATGTGCTTGATTACGTTCCCAAAGGAGAAAAATTTGACTTTTCCAAACAGCTGTTCCCTGCATTGCTGAATGATGGGAAAAAGATTCAAGGATCTGTTTTGGAAGGGATGTGGGTTGACATCGGCAGACCGGCAGATCTTCTGAAAGCCAATCTCAGTATGGCTGAACGCAGGGGTACAGAAGGTGACAGACGCAATGCTCAATGCAAGGGTCATGTGGCATCTTCGGATTTTTACACCGACCGCTGCATGATCATCGGTCCTTCATATGTTGGAAAAGGCGTCTCTATCGGGTCCGATGCTCTGTTGAGTTTTTCAATCGTAGGTCACGATTCTTCAGTGGGCAGCGGATCAAAATTAACGAATGTGTTTATGAGAGGCAATTGCACGATCGGCAGCAACTGCCAGCTTGACAATGTTCTTTTAGGAGAAGGCTGCGCAATTCCTGACGGGACAGCTTTATCAGATACAGTTCTCGGCGACAACCAAACTTCTTAAAATTATTTTTTTGAAAGCACTACGTCAGCAATGCTGGCGCAGCCCTTTCCAAATGTCCCGCACTGCCTGAGTACGGAGACAATAATGGTGGAATTTATCTTGGACTCTCCTCCGGCTCTGCTTCCGAATTCATATTCTACTTCACTTATCTTTGATTTAGGGTCTATGAATTTCAGCAGGTCAAACAATATCTTGAATCCAACACGTTCAAACTCATCGTTATTTTCATTAATTACATTTCTGCATGGTTCTACACGGCCGCCGAATAAACCGCTCATTATGTCTTTTGAACGAGGCTGGCCGATGAATGTGAGATAAAATGCGGCAATGCACTGAGCAACATCTGAAGAAAACCTTCTTCCTATCGTCAAAGCATCTTTTTTAGATCTTTTGCCGATCACCATGTCAGACCCGTCTAGCAGACTTTCCATAATGGACTTTAATATTTTCGGGGGATGCTGAAAGTCAGAATCCATCACAATATAGAATTCTGTCTCGCTCCTGACTATTCCTTCCATCGCACTGGCAGTCAAACCTTTGTCTTTGGGGTCTCTTACAACAATTTTGAATTCTGGTATTGTTTTTTCCAGTTCTCTGCAGATTGCAATCGTATCATCTTTAGAATTATCATCCATCACCAAAATTCTTATGCCAGGATAAAGCCGTAGCAATGTTGATGCCATTTTTTCTATATTTTCAGCTTCATTGAATGTAGGAAGAATTACAGAGAAACGCTGGAAATCGGAATCTTGCATGACTTAGCCCCTATCTTCTCTATTTGAGAGTATAGGTGTTTCAACTAGATTAAATCCTTTGTTGATATGTACCTGCGATATATACTTTATTTAATGATATGAAGCTAAAAATAAGTCCAACATAAATTGTATAGACATTAATTATATATACTGAAATTTCAAAGTCTCTGAAGGTGGATAATGAACTGGAAAACTTTAGCGTCCAGCCGCAAAGTCAATAATCTGATCATACCAGCTTTATTATTTGCAGTAATCACGCTTTTGATCTTCAGAAACTTCTTTTCCAGTTCATTTTTTGTCGGCACTGACGCCATGGGTCCTCCCACGGACTTCAGCGTAATGTTTGGTGAAAATTCATATTTCTCTGCATGGAGAGACATGCCGTCTCTGGGTCACATCGATTTTCCTTCTGTTGTCTTGTCTTCTGGATACTATCTGTTTGAGGAAATTCTGCATTTGTCTCCAGGAGCCGTATTCAAGATATTCATTGTAGGATTCTTCTGGCTTGCCGGATTTGCCATGTACCTGTGTTCATATGGTATAACAAAAAACAGGCTGGCGTCTGTTGTTGCCGGTATAGTTTACATATTCTCTCAGATTTACATGTCACAGATAACTGAGAATCATCACCTTTTTATCGCTGGCTATGCGTTTCTTCCCTTTGTCTTCCTCTGCCTTTACAAAACTCTGACGGAACACAAACCGGTATATGCTATGCTTCTGCCGGTATTCGCATTTATCATGGGGTCTGTAGGCTCCCCGCATATCATTTTGATTACCGCTGTATTCCTGATCCTGTTTATTCTGGTGTATACTCTAGTTCCATTATTCCGTAAGCGTATTGATTTTAAGAGCTCGGGCTTTACATTGATAACTGGAATCTTGGCAGTGGGGGTTCTCGTGCTGCCGATGGCCCTTTCAAAATTTGCCGACGGCGGCATGTCGACGCTGTCAACGGTATATACTATAGAAGCAGCGCAGCAGTACAGCAGTTATTCTTTGATCTATTCATTTTTAATGCAGTCCACTGAAAATACTTTCATAAACTCAGAGCTGTCGCTGGATAATTGGACGCTTCTAAGCGGCTACGGCATTATGGGTTACATTTTAGCCGCTGCGGTGCCGCTTGCTGCATTCTATTCTCTGAAAATAAAACAGGAAAGGCGCCTGCTGGTCTCTCTGGCGGTTCCTTCCATTCTCTTCATTGTGCTGGCATGCGGTCCGAACTCCCTTTTCGGACCTGTATTCAGAGTGATGTTTGATACAGTCCCTCTGATGGATTCTATCCGGGTGTATTCACGTCTGCATCTTCTCACGGGATTTGCATACGCGGTAATGGTAGGGTTGCTGATCACTCACGCCGATGAGCTGAGAAGGGCTCCTACCTTTCTGAAAGGGGCCTGGAAAAACATCAGAAAGGACATACTGAAGCCGAAGGTGCTGGCAGTCTTATTGTCATTCTGCATAATCTTCTCTTCATCTGTAGTCTTATCCGGCGAGATCAGATCGTTTAACCTTCCAGGAGTTTATGCCCAGCCGTATGAGGACCTCGCCGGTGTGGATGGCAATTTCAGAGTTCTTAACCTGCCGTATGCGCAGGTTTATTATACTCCAGACCAGCCGAGATACGACGGCTATCCGTCTTCCCAGACTCCAGAAGTAGGGATGTACAGCCCATACATCTCTGGCAAAATGTATGCTTTCGGGCTTGAGACTGAAGAGTACTGGACGTTTCTGGGTTCTGCTATATACAGCGAATCTTTCGGCTACAAGACAATCTCTGAACTGCTGGGAGGAACCGCAGATGTGCGATTTATCGTAGTTCAGGTGCATACTCCGGAAGAAGAAGCAAAATTATTCGAATCCCTGCAGAATCTGACAGTTTGGAAGGATTATGAGAGCGGTGCTGCAATCTATGAAAACGGAGAGTGGCTGGACCGCATTCATCAGTCTACCGGTCCTCTGTTTACTACCGGACCTAGACAGTATCTGATAGGCCTTTCAGGAATGGGTGTAGCCGATCTGTCCGGTCTCAATATACTCGCAGGCTATCCCGGCGGGGACGTGGGCAATGTCCTGGAATCAATGGGAACTATCGCTACACCTTCAGTAGAAGACTTTGTAATGGAAATGGAAGACTGGGGAGGAGCAATGGTTATGCTTTCTGATCTGGGAAACACACATACCACAGACGGCGCCTCCACATGGATTTATGATCCTTCTTATTACATGGACGGCTACTCTGCATATCCAGGAGTCTCTACCACCGGCAAACACACACTGGATATATCACTGAATGCAGAATCCGACGGAACCTTCTCCCTTTGGTTAGATATGATATTCGGTCCAGACTGCGGCACCGTTACAATATCTGTAGACGGCAGGGAGGTAGCCGAAATCGACACCTCAAGCACATTTACGCACTCTGCCTGGACGCATATTGCCGACCTAAATGTCACTTCTGGAAAACACACAATGACGCTGTCGACACACGGAGACGGCAAAATCTGCGTCCAGAGGGTATTATTCACCGGCACTGAAAACTACAATTCTGCACTGGAGCGCGGTAAAGAGATGCTTTCCAAGCTGTCTGATAAAACTGCATTTGTAGTTCCGGTAACCTCTTCCTGGAACGGGGCATATCTTCCATGGCTCGGAGACGACGGCTACGGAATCGGTTCATCCCTTACGAGTTCATTCATAATTGACGGAAATCTGACTGTTCTCAAAAGCGGAGAGTCAATGACTCTAGCTACTATTCCAGAGACTACAGCCGGTCTGCCTTATACAATTAAGCTGGACGCTGACCCTCAGGATGTTAATTCTGCAGTTCTCATTGAAGTCTGGGAAGACGGATCAAGCATACCCATTGCGTCTCTGGCCGTTTCCGGTTCAGATATAAAAGATGCAAGTCTTGCGGTGGTCTCTTCAGGCGGTTCTCTGAAAATAACAATGAAATCTGTAGGACAGAATTCTGTTTATGTCGATTCTGCAACAATATCAATTGAGCACTCGTACGCATCTCACGAGATTGATCTGCCTTACGGCGGAGAATTCCTCTTGCGGATTGCAGGAGAAGACACTGGAACATTCTATGTTGACGGAGTACCGGTTGAACTTCAGAAGAACGGAAAGTACCTAGAAGCTGTGATCAGCCTTGATGAGGGAAAGCATACTCTGCGGGTAGAAGACATGAACCTCTACGGAGTCTCGCTGCTTCCTGCAGGTTTTGAGATATCCCAGCCTCCTGAGGGAACCATTGAGTTCACGCATCCGAACAACACCAACTATGAAATCAACACATCTTCTGATGACTGGATGTGGATGATTGTAGCAGACAGTTATTCAGATCTCTGGGTCGCAACTCTGGAAGACGGCACGGTTCTTGAGCACGTATCAACAAACTCAATGGCAAATGCCTATCATGTTCCTCCGGGAGACCACACGATTACACTTCATTATGAGGGCCAGGAAACTTACACAAACATGGTAATAATCTACTTTGTAGTTCTGGCATGCGCTGTTGCCTTCATGTACGTGCTTGCAAGGTTTATGCAGAGAAGACGCAGCCTTTGAGCTTCAGTTTGCTCTGCCTAATGCTTTTTTATATGCTTCAGCAGTCATTTTAGCTGTATTTTCTGTGCTGAACTGCAGAGAATGTTCCAGTCCTGCTTTGACAGCTTCATCATAAGCTTCCTTGTTTTCAAACAGAAAGTGAATCTTTGAAGCCATATCTTCTTCGTCTCTGCATTTTGTAGAAACAGATACCACTTCTTCCGGCATCATTGCATTTTCCAGAGTCAGCACGGGTACTCCGCAGCGCTCGGCTTCTATGACCGGCAGGCTGAAACCTTCCTGCAGACTGGGAAGGCAAAACAGTGTGAATGAGTTATAAGTGCTCACAAGATCTGCATCATTTACTCTTCCTTTGAACTCTACAATATCATTCACGTCAAGCTGGGATGCCAAACTTCTCAGTCTTTCATTCTCAGGTCCTTCTCCGCATATCGAAAAGACCACCCCGTCTTCTCCGTATTTCTTTTTATATGCTGCGGCAGCCCTGATCATGAATTCCAGATTTTTTCTGTTTTTAAGGGCTCCTAAATACCCGACAACTTTTCTTTTCTGTACTTCGGGCATTACTGTGAATCTGTCCGAGACTGCATGATTCACAACACAGAGCCTGCTGTCTTCTACATCGTATGCCTCTTTGACTTCTCTCCTTGTCTGCTCTGAAACACAGATTATCAGGTCAGCATACTTCAAGCTCATTTTTGTTCCAAAGCTGTAGAAAATCCTGAAGATCTTTTCTTTAATTCCTATTGGGGGAGTTTTATCAACATGATGCATCGTTACAACTTTCTTTCCTTTGATCCAGGGAAATATAACTGCCTGGCCGTCGGTTACAGCATGGAACACATCACCCTTCATTTTCCCTCTGAGAATGTTAACAACCGGCATAAACACGTCATAATACGGGGGGCTCATCACAGATCCTGAAGGCGGTATATCAAAGGGGCCAGTTTGATTGGGAAGAATTATCTCAAGATCTTTGAACTCTGAAAGGCTCTTGGTGATGTCGTTTGAATACCTGTCAAATCCGTTGAGCGGCATACCGTCTATTTTTCTGCAAAGAACTACGACTTTCACGTCAGAACCCCGTAGGGTTTGATTGCATTCATTGATTATATATTGAATTATGAGAAAAACTGTCGTTTCAGAGCATTCAGAGCCTTAAAATAGGGTCAGTGAGAGTAAATTATGTCTGCTAAGCAGTATGAACATCCTCATCTTGAACTGGAGAGATATAACTCATCCGCAGAGCGGCGGGGCAGAAAATTTCATTCATGAACTAGGCAGGCGTTTAGCTTACAGAAACGAAGTGACGCTGTTCTGTGCAAGATACCGCAATTCCAAGAAAGAAGAGGTCATAGACGGAATAAAAATAAAGCGGATGGGAAACCGTTTCAGCGTCTACATCAGAGCAGCATTGGCTTTCAGGAAAAACAGCTATGATCTGGTAATTGACGACATAAACGGCGTGCCGTTCTTTTCTCCCCTTTATTCTGATGCGCAGGTGATTCCTGTGGTGCATCATCTGATGGATAAAGAAGTGTTCAAACGGGAGCTTTCTTCTATTTTAGGCTCAGTAGGCTATGCTTTTCAAAGCATCATTCCTAAGATTTACCGGAACCAGCGGTTTGTGGTGGTTTCAGACAGCACCAGGCAGGAAGTTCTGGATAAGTTTTGTATTCCCTCTTCCAGAGTTTCTGTTGTGCACTGCGGAGTAAGCGTCAATTTCAACGATCTGGTTGAAAAGAACCGGCATCCAGTTCTGTCATATGTTGGCAGATTGAAGCCTTACAAGAGGGTGGATGACATCATCAGAGCTTTTTCTATGGTACTGACGGAAGTACCGGATGCGCAGCTTGTCATTGCAGGAAGGGGAGACGATGCGGATCTGAGGACTCTTGCCTGCAGTCTCGGCATATCTGGCAGCGTGAAGTTCTGCGGAGAGGTCAGCGAGCATGAAAAGGCAGTAATTCTCTCTGAATCCTGGATATCGATGATGGCTTCTGTAAAAGAGGGCTGGGGAATCGGGCCAATGGAGGCAAATGCCTGCGGAACGCCGGTTGTGTGCTATGATGTTCCCGGCATCAGGGACTCAATGAGGCACGGGCACACTGCTGTGCTGGTTGAAGACGGACGCGCGGATCTGCTTGCGGAAGCTGCTTTGAATTTGATCAAGAATGATGCTGAAAGACTGAGAATGAGCCAAGAAGCCAAAGAGTGGGCCTCTAAATTTACATGGGATGATACCGCTGCTGAATTTCTGGCAGCGCTGTCCAAAAATCCTGAAAGTCACTTCGGCGAACAGAGCAGCTTTCCCATACGTATCTGATTTATACTAGTCGTTGCAAAAAAGTAATTCGGGAATTCTGTGAACGCTTTAAAAATCTGGTATGACGGGAAGATTATGGACGCTGATGAGGTCAACGTTTCGCTTCTTTCCTTCGGGCTGCAGTACGGCTGGGGAGTATTTGAGGGAATCAGGGCCTATGAAACAGGATCTGGGCTTTCAGTTTTCAGGCTGAAAGATCACATCGACAGGCTTTACAGGTCTGCCAGCCTGCTGGGGCTTGACATTTCTTACTCCCGTGATGAGGTCTGCCGCGCTGTGCGCGAGACGGTTGCTGAAAATCCCTCTGCTGATTACATAAGGCCGATAGCATTTGCCGGCGAAGGGAGCTCGCTGTCTCTGGGAACAATGGATATGCCCACGCACGTTGCCGTTGCTGCTGTGAAGATGGGGGAATATGTTCCCGGAGCCGCTGATAAAGGAATCAATATAATCACGTCTCCATGGGAAAAGCCGAGATGGAGGGCGGCCGCTGTCTCCGCTAAAATCTGCGGAGGCTATGTCGGTCTGA
This sequence comes from uncultured Methanomassiliicoccus sp., assembly GCA_905202485.1. Taxonomy (GTDB): domain Archaea; phylum Thermoplasmatota; class Thermoplasmata; order Methanomassiliicoccales; family Methanomassiliicoccaceae; genus Methanomassiliicoccus_A. Next base: position 6,539 of record CAJKRY010000003.1, on the reverse strand, counting down.
TACGGGCTAAAAGAGACGCCATGCAAAAGGGGGCGGATGAAGCCTTAATGCTCAACAGCACAGGCACCATCGCCGAAGGTTCGGCTGAAAATTTCTTTATTGTCAATGACGGCACAGTTTCGACACCTAACCTGACTTCAGGAATCCTCGGGGGTATTACCAGAGATACGGTGATGAAACTTGCCTCTGATCTCGGTTATGAGGTGGAAGAAAGAGATATGGTATGGGATGAGGCAGTCTCTGCAGATGAAGTATTCATGTGCGGCACAGCTTTGGAGATCCAGGCTGTAAGATCCATTGACGGCATCGCCATCGGTGCAGGCAGCCCCGGCTCAATTACCAAACAGATCATGAGAGAATATTCCGATGCCGCACGTGGCAGAATTCCCAAGTATCTGGCATGGTGTGATCTGGCTGAAAAGATTATTCCAATTCGGAGCTAACTATTTTTATTACCAATCGCATAAGAGCAGACAGGTCGAGACACATGTCAACATCAGATAATCTTATGAGCGCCTTTGCAGGCGAATCACAGGCCAACAGGAAATATCTGGCATTCGCAAAACAGGCTGAAGCTGACGGCTACCCGGAGATTGCAAAACTCTTCAGAGCCGCAGCTGATGCTGAAACAATCCATGCGTTAGCTCACTTTAAGGTCGCAGGAGGAATAAAATCCACTGCAGAGAATTTGCAGGCAGCAATTTCCGGTGAAAACTACGAGCACACCGAGATGTATCCAGAGTTCATCAAGGAAGCAGAGGCTGAAGGAAACAAGGCGGCAGTAAGGACATTTTCCTACGCCAATGAAGTGGAAAAAGTCCACGAAGCTTTGTATAAAGCAGCAGCAGAAGTCCTCGCTTCCGGCAAAGATCTTGCTGCAAAGAAGCTCTACATCTGCCCGGTCTGCGGTGACTTGGAATACGGTAATCCTCCAGATGTATGCCCGGTCTGCGGTGCCAAAGGATCTGCTTTCAAAGAAGTTCTTTAAACTCCAAAGCGTGCTTCAGCACGCTTTATACTTTTATTCCTGATGAAATACTTTTGATTTAATTGAAAACATGTTGTTTGTGTTTTATTCAATCAATCAGTTCTATCCAGCACATTTGTTGAAGAGAAAATCTTGGACGCTGTAGCTCTCAATTCACATTGTAATATATTGATTGTTTTTCTATAATTTAGACTATTAAAAGATTTTTTATCCATCAATCTATATTTTTATATTTCTTAGTATTACGAATACTTAAATAATACTAATTGCATATAGGAATGCTTCTAAAGTTAGAAGTAGCGACATCAGCAAAGGGGGAAACATATGAGTAAAAGTGGAAAGATGTTAATTGCATTTACAATCATCGCGTCTTTGTGCATTACTCCCGCAGTATATCTGCCAAACGACAATACATCTGGAGAGCTGTACGATGATGTGATGTTAGGAGATTATGCAATCTCCCAGGCAAAGTCGGATGAAATAAAAGAAAAGGTTGTAGAAGTATCATCCATAGAGAGTTTTAGTTCTGTCAGGTCCAACAGCATTGTAGAGATAAATGCAAGCTTATCCAATTCTCTCAACGCAGCGGAATATCAGGAAGCATTAGAAAACTGCATATCTGCAGGCACACCAGTTATTTCATTAAATGGTGCAGCAGCATTCACCGCACCTGAGCTTAGTATTCCTACAGCATTTGTTTCAGATGCTACCGCGACTGGAGTTTATTACAATAATTCAACCGGTGCAGTGTCATGCTACAGTGTAAAATGCGACAGTCAGACTGAAGCAGTAAACAGGGTATATGCGTGGGCTGATGAAATGCTGTCCGCCGATACCACGTCTGTTGAAATTATTGCATTATCCTCTGCTGCAAACGGATCTCCTTCCTGGGGCTCTGAAATTCAGTCATATGCTGACATAGAATGTGGAGACTATGGATGGTTTTACATACGAACCAACTACTTTGAACAAATTACCAACAGTGATACATACCGTTACTACAAACCAGATTACAAGCTTCAGGCAGTTCCAAACAGCAGCACCAACGCCAGAATTGCAGATATGAACGTTCAATGCGACGTAGATAAATTACGCAGCACCCAGAGGTTACTGGATTATGGACCAACAACAACTTCTGGAAGCTCTTCTGCATCTGTCAGTTTAAATTGGAGTGTCAGTGAAAGCGGTGCTTCTGTAGGCATGTCTACAGAGCGGTCGTATTCCATCTCTGATATCATGGTACATGACTACTCAAATTTTGGAAACGAGCTGTTTTCAACAAGTCATGATGTGCAGGAAAGCGGAAGTGTAGGAGATACGGCCATATTGATTAAACCAGGTCTGGTATCTTCATCTGAAAAATCCAGCAGCAACGGAGGATATTCAGTAGAAGACAATTACAGTGTCAACTTCTGTAAATACCAGAAATCTGGAAGTTTACCCTGGTCTCCTTACACCTGTCAGAACTACCACCTGTTCTATACAACACTGAATGTAAACATCCCATGAAACTGATTAATTGCAGGTCTTCTGATCTGCAATTTTTTTATTTATTTAACATCAACAATCTCCCTCGAATTCATTGCTGCTGAAAATAAATGCTGTATTTATTAAACTATAATTTTGAATTTCAAGAGTAATTGTAAATACGCTTACTTCATACCCTATTTTGATTATACTTTGGTGGATCGGATGGGGGGTTCTGGTGCATGTTTTAGAGCTATGCTGAAAAATGTCGATCACAGATTGACAGCTCTCAGCTATCACCAGAAGATTCTTTTCATCATTATTCTTGCAGTAGCCGCATACGGACTGCTGATTGTTCTTGACGTCTGGTTCATGGGTGACTGGATAAACGCTACATTCGGTCCCAATCCGGATATTGACATTTACAGAGAAAGGGCGCAGGCAATTTTGGACGGAAAAATACTCTATAAAGATATAGACATAGAATCTCCTCCGCTGATCAATTACCTGCTGGTTCCGCCGCAGATTTTCGGCGGGGCTGACTGGATGTACCAGGTATGGTTCTCCATATTTCCCTTGCTTACCGGTATCTGCATGTATCTGGTCATGATGAAATGGAATGACCGCCAGGCATTTTATGCAGCTATACTGGCTGTTTTATGCCCCTATGCTTTAGTGGATGCCACTTTTGGTATTCAGGATGAACCACTTGTAGCCTTCTTTTACCTGATACCCGTCATTATCTTCTTGGCCGGGTATGCCAGAACTTCTGCTTTGGTAGGTACTATTGCTGCCTGGGTTAAGATGCTGCAGGCCCTGATCTTTCCTAACATTCTCATCAAAATGAAAAATAACAAAGAAAGGCTGATCGGCATTGTTATCGGTGTAATCCTTTCATTAGTGATCATGGGCCCGTTTATGATTGCCACTAATCAGGGAATCATAGACATTTTCCACTATTATTTTTTGACTGAAGGAGGTAACTCTAGCGGGGGGATGTCACTGATAAACCTGCTCGTAAGAGGAGGCATCGATGTTCCCGGTGCAGCTGGAATGATTCTTACAGTTCTTGTTCTGCTTGCCTCTTACATCCTGGCATATAAATGGAAACTGGATATCTGGAGATCGGCAATGCTCACAACCGTGCTGTTTCTCTGCGTTTATCCAATGATCCGCCTGGGATACTTCATTATTCCATTTACTTTCTTTTCATTGTGGGCCGTAAAGAACAAGAATATGTTTTTGAAACTGATTGCGATGTACGCGCTGCTGTTTATTGGACAGGGAATCGAAGCAGACGGGATTCCATATATACATTCTACAGACGGCTGGATGATTTCATTCATCTTTGTCCTTGCTGGTCTGCTGGTGATGCTTGATATCACAAGAACCTGCCTGAAAACCAAATGTTTCTTGGATGAGATTCCGGCTGAAGCATCCAGTTGATCTTTGCAGATTTGAAAATATAGATTCAAATAGTCCTTCGGTTTTGGATAAGTCAGAATTCACAACCTGAGGGCATTCAATGCGTGCAGTTTACTATCTCTCGATCATTCTGCCGGTACTAGCATTAGCGGTATCGGGATGGAGAGGAGACTGGACATGGTCAATACTTTCAGTTATTGCGCTTATTGTCATCCTGCTTCCTGCTATTCTGACTAAGGATTTCAATCAGACATATCACAAGAAAGTAGCAGTCCTGTTTCCGATTCCCTTTATTGCTTACATCATTCTATCGCTGGTAAATATGGCAGTTTCCATAGGACACTTTGATGTGTACTCCTACGCTATTCAGACATTTGCGGCCATGGCCTGCGGAATGCTGCTGATGATTGCCATCGGCGCCAGCAGCAAAGAGATCAAGATCTCCAAACGCTGGATTCTGCTGTTTTCTATCGCCTTTGCCTGCATGTTTGCCATAGTCTGCACATTCATTATCTATGCGCAGATGTCTGCTGACGGCTGGCTCGTCACTAATGACGATTTTGCCGGCGGTGCTGACAACACTGATTCCAACAGGCACTTAATGCTGCCCTGCTTCCTGACCACCTTTCTGTCTTTAATCTACGGATATATCCTCAGGTGTATCTTCAAACGGATTCCCAAGACAGAAATTTCTCTTTATTACGGGGTGGACTGAAATGGATAAGGGCAAACTGTCCGACGGAATCTGCATTGTGGCAAGCATAATTCTCATTGCTATGTCGATAATCTCCATCAGCCGGGCTCAGCGTATGAGCTACGAAGTCAACACAGGTTTCTTCTGTGCCTTCTTCTGCTTAGTTCCCCTGATCCTCAGAAGACTGAAGTGGGTCACTCTTCCGCTTCCCTTCGTGCTGCTGATTGAGATTTCCATATTCTTACATGCTTACGGAGTTCTGCTGCTGAGATACGACTTCATTCCTTACTGGGATACCGTTACGCACACAATTTCCTCTGTCACTGTGGCGCTGTGTGTCTTCTACACTCTGATGGTAGTGAATGAGTTTGATCCTGATACTAAGTTTACTTCGAAGAGCATTCCGCTGTTTATCTTCCTGATCATGTTTACCTTCAGCGCTTACTGGGAAGTGTTTGAGCTGATCGTTGATGAAGTATCAGGCACCAACATGCAGTACAGTCCCTGGGATACCATCAGAGACTTAGTCTGTGATACCGCCGGTGCTCTGATTGTCTCCATCTACGCGATGTGGTACATGAAACGCAACAGCGAGGACAGCTTCATCAGCACTCTGAAGCTTCACCCGTACGTGACAAAACTCATTCTTCCTTTCCATAAAGGGTGAAAAAGCGGCTTTCAAGCCTGCTTTATTCTCTTCTTTTTACCTTTATTTTGATATTCTTTTGCTTCTTTTTTACTTTTAAGCTATCTATGATCTTTTTTTAAGAAGAATGTTGTTTTTCTTTGAGGGAGTCTGTGTTTTTCTCCAGCAGTTTTTTTATTTGTTGTTTTTATGTTTTGAGAATTCTTGTTTTTTCTTTGAGTGCGCAGCTGCTTTTGTTTTTTTGAGATTCTTCTAGTTATTCTTTTCTTTTAGAATTGTGATCTGCGAGTGCTTCTTTTAACGAGATTGTGACGATTTTTCCGCTGATTTTCCTCTGTGCCTTGAAATTGAGCCTGCGTTCTTATTGTTTATTTTTTGATAATATATTACTATTGTTTATGATTTTAGTTTATTGTTTTAAATTCTTATTTTTATTAATTAATACTGGCTGTTGATTGAATTATTAAAAATATTTTAGTTATATCGAGTTTAAATTATCGTTTATGATACTTGTTTTTGATAATCCGATGTTGAAAATATGCTGATATTTTCCATTATTGCTCTTTGTGTTCTAAGATATAATATCTATATTAGTAAGGGGGGAGTGTTTATTGAACTGTTTTTGAAGGTAAAAGTCTGCTAGCTGAGAGCTTATACTGTATTTTCTGAGCAGGTTTAGGCTGCAGTCTTTTTGTCATCTTTTTTAGATTTCAAGAAAAGTACCGATTAGTCCCTGATTTTCTCTAAATTCCTCAAATGTACGAAAATTAACATATTTTTTTATAATTGTCCACAAGTCCCGGGTAAATTCTCACATTGTGTTTGATGCTGTACAATATGTTTGAAATAATACAATATTTTCGATTTCTGTTTGGTATCAAACGTTCATTGAGTATTCTCACATTCGATAATAAAACTAGCAGTTATTATTTAAAAAGTGTTTATCTCTTCAATTCAATATATTTTCAGCTAATTTTGGCTGTTTATATCATAAGTATTATATCCCCCATTACTGATAAGAGCGCATAAACCACTTCAGATGCTCAACTGAAAAACATGCAAGGCTATAATAAATGTCGATGGATGGGTCGCGTGATAGCCATATGATTAATTTTATATGGATGTCTGATCTTCCCCTCTTTTGATAACCAACCGCTCTTCGCATGGACGATCACGGTTAAGCCAGCAAAAAGAGAGAAAAACAAAAGAAAACACAGCAAAACCCTCTGCACCCGCCCCGATCGACTTCGATCATTGATTTGCAATTCTCATTGCTTATTGATTTTCAAGTTTTGATTGAGTTTTTGGTTTTTCGGAAT
>CAJKRY010000002.1 GCA_905202485.1 uncultured Methanomassiliicoccus sp. | reverse complement strand
GAATCAGACAGAGAGTTCTCAGGCTGGTTCTCAGAGGAAGGAGAATTGATAACAGCGGAAACAGAAATCAGGCACAGCATGAAACTCTATGCGCGCTGGAAAGACTGATTTCTTTCCGAAACCCTTTTTTCACTCTTTTGAATCAGCAAAAAGGTTAAACAACATAACTCAATGCAACAATATGCATCCATCCAAGGGAATCCAATACACTAAAAGCAGGATTCTAGAAGGAAAGAAGATCATTCTCGGCGTAACAGGCAGCATCGCAGCAGTGCAGTCTTTTGAATTGTCAAGAGAGCTGATGCGGCACGGAGCAGACGTTCATGTCGTAATGACTCATGATGCAGAGAAGTTCATAACAGCGACATCAATGCATTTTGCTACAGGAAACGAAGTAACGACAGAGATAGACGGCAGAACGCAGCATGTAGCATTTTTAGGAGAATACGAAGGACAGGCAGATTTGTTATTAATTTCACCCTGCACTTCCAACACCATCTCAAAAATTGCAGCAGGGATATGCGACACTTCAGTAACAACGATGGCTTGTGTAGCATTAGGAACAAACGTACCGCTAATGGTAGTACCGGCGATGAATCTCGCCATGTACGAAAATCCGGCAGTGCAGAGAAATGTTGAATTTTTAAAGGATGCAGGAGTAACTTTCGTAGGACCAAATATTTCAGGCAAAAAGGCAAAGAATGCAGACTCTCAGGAAATCGTCGAAGCAGTCATAACGAAATTAGGAAAGAACAGACTGAAGGGAAAAAAGGTCCTTGTCATCGGCGGAGCGGCAAGAGAGATGATCGATGATGTCAGAGTGATCTCGAACATATCTTCAGGAGAAACTGCGGTAGAGTTGGCAGCAGCGGCGAAAAGAGAAGCAGCAGAGGTAGAGCTGTGGCACGCTTCCATGACTGTGTGTATTCCTGACTTCATAAATTCAAAGAGATTCAGTTCAGTGGAAGACTTAATCAAAATGATTTCACAACAGCAGTATGACATCATTCTCGTGCCGGCAGCCCTTTCCGACTACGCTCCAGTAAAACAAAAAGGAAAGATCTCGTCAGACGAGGAACAGATCACACTAACGCTGACAAAGCTCCCGAAAGTTCTGCCTAAATTAAGAAAATCAGCAAAGTTCCTCGCAGGCTTTAAAGCAGAGAGTACAGGCGGAGAAGAATTAATCAAAAAAGCAGAAGTGAGAATGAATGAATATTCGTTGGATATGATCGTAGCGAACAATATTCATGATGTTTCAGAAAAGGAAACAAAATCAATAATAATTTTTAAAGATAAAAGAGAAACTTTCGAGGGAAGCAAGGCAGAGCTGGCGGAAAGGATCATCGAAGGCATCACGGAGCACATGGAATGAAAGTCACAGCTTTCTGCCCGGGCCACATCACAGGCTTCTTCGCACCGAAAAGGCACTCAGACCCTTTAAAATCAGGATCGCTGGGCGCAGGCATATGCGTCAGCAGAGGAGCAGTAACGACTCTTACGGTAGAAGAAGGAAACAGAAGCATCAAGGCAGAAGCGGACGGAAAAGCAGCGCCGGTGACAGAAACAGCATTGAACTTACTTCTGGGAAACAAAGATTTAAAAATAGAATCAAAAACAGAATTGCAGCTGCCTTGCGGTGCAGGCTTCGGCACAAGCGCGGCAGGAACGATTTCAGCGGCAGCGGCGTTATGTGAGATTCTCTCATTAAACATGGAAGAAGCGGTCAAGGCAGCGCATGTGGCGGAAATCAGGCACAACACCGGCCTGGGAGACGTGGCGGCAATCTCCAGATGCGGTGTAACTTACAGAATAAAGGAAGGAGTGAAACCTTACGGCATAGTAAGAAGAATAGACTCCTCTCCTGTAATCACAGCCTGCGTCTTTAAGAACCCTCTCAGCACTGCGGACATTTTAACAAACAAAGAAAAAAGCACAGCAATCTCCAAAACGGGAGAGAAGTGCATCGAGGAAATGAAGTCTAACCCGACTCTAGATAATTTATTCAGATTAAGCAGAAAATTCACGGAAGAGAGCGGACTGGCGTCAAAGGAAGTCAGAGATGCTTTAGACTTATTGGAAAACAAGCAGGCCTCAATGATCATGCTGGGAAACTCAGTCTTCGCGCTGGGGGTGGAAGAATCCCTCAGAGAACTGGGAGAAACCTTCATCCTGCAGACAGACACAGAAGGACCGAGAATTCTCACTCGTACAGAGTGAACAGTACTGTATCTCCTTCGACGTCAAACAGACCGATTCTGGCGCCGCAGTCTAACCAGCCGTGGGCGTAGTTGACACTTGCAAAAGCATTAACGTAGTCGCCTACCTCCTTGAAATGCAGAGCGTCGCTGTAATAGGAGCGGGCCATATTTTCAAAGTCTTCGGCCATTCTGCGGCCGAAGGACTTTTCAGGAGCGGCAATTTTGATCTTATCCAACGCACGCTTTGTTATGTCAAGATACTTGTTAATTTTTTCTTCAGTAATTACGTCATTCATCGGGTATCACCGTAACGCTTTCTCCGCCGTGTCTGCTCTCGCGCGGACGGACTTCAACAATCAAAGGCATCTGGATCCCGCCGCCGACGCACATGGCAACGCCGATCGGCAGCCTCTGAATCTCATCAGCCATGCCGGCTGTCAGACCTTCGACAGAGCCGGAGATGGCTTTAAGATCATTGGGATTGGTAACTTTCAAAATAATCTGCGTGTTGCACTGGCTCAGTACATTCTTATCAATCTTGGCGGCTCTCTGGCTGATTATCGCCAGACCGAGACCGAACTTGCGGCCCTCGGCGGCGATGGTCCTGAAGATCTTAGAGGAAGCGGCAGTGCCCTGCTGCGGGCAGAAATTGTGGGCCTCCTCAACAACAAGCATCATCGGCGGAACGGCGTTGACTTTACGCAGCTCAAAAAGCGCAGTGCAGATCCTGTTGACAATCAGCTCAGAAAGCTCGGGAGGAGTGCCTTTGAGATTGACGATCGTCGTCATGTTCTTTCTGACAAGCTCAGATATTTTAGTGCCGGAAGTAGCGAAAATCTTCGCATCGTCAAGATACTGCAGTTCGCATATGAGAGCGTAATTGTTCATGTCGTCTTCTCTTTCCAGCACATTGATGACATCTTTGAGGGAATAATCCTGCCTGGAGTTCCGCAGCGCATCAATCGCCTTTTTCAGATAGCTGAGATGCATCTTGCTGTTTTTGATATTCGTCAATGAAAGCAAATCATTGCCTTCCAGATTGGACAAAGTGAACTTCAAGGGCAGAGCATGGGGATTAGAGACAGGATCAGTAGCAAACTCGATGATCTGATCCGCATAGCCGCAGGGAGAAACATGAAAGTCTCTGGCAGTTTCAAGGACGCTGCCCGCTTCCCTCATCGAACCGTACTCGCCGTGGGGATCTAAAACCAAGACAGTAACGTTGTGCTTGATCAGTTCTTCAAGCAGATCGCCGCAGAGAAAGGACTTTCCCCCGCCGGTCTTGGCAAGAATGCTGACATGCTTCTGCACCAGAGAGTTGATGTCTAATTCGACGCGGATGTCATGCCCGTACAGCAGTCCGATGTATGCGCCTGTTTTAGTATGCTCTTTAAGTCCGAGAGACTTCTTGATGATCTCATCTTCAGCGTGGTAGACATACTGCCCGGCCCTGAACGGTGTCCGCGGAGTCTGCAGCAGCCCGCGCTCGTCGCGGTAGCCGATGATTTCTATCCTGGCTGTGGTCTTCTCATGAATGTCGACATCCTGGCCCTGGCCGATCATTCTTGCCTTTTCCAGAGACAGATCGGTCTTGCGCTGAATGTCGGCAACCTGCCCAATCACCCAGCCGGCTTCCTCGTGCTCAATCTGCACATACTCCAGCTTCTGCAGTTTAGAAAGAACGCTGATATTGAGTACAGCGGTTCCCACATCGCCGTAGATGATACCGGCAGCTTCCTCAGAAAACATTTAGCGCATCCCGCCTCTTAATCCGGCACAGGAGATTTATAAATAACGACTCGGAAAGAGACCGCGGCGGCAGGCATTCCAGTCCTCAACTGGAAAATTATAATACTTACATTCCATTGCCTAAGCAATGATAGTCATCGGTGGTACATCCTCTAAAAAGCTGGCACAGGATCTGGCTAAGGAATTAGATTCAAAATATGTTCAGGCACAAGTTTCAAGGTTTCCAGACGGCGAGTGCTACGTCCGTATCGAGGAAGACAGTCTCGATGACGATGTGATAGTCGTTCAGAACACTCATCCCGACAATAATCTCGTGGAAATGCTGCTGATTCAGGATGCCGCTTTAGGCCTCGGTGCAAAAAGTGTCACCAGCGTCGTTCCCTATTTCGGATATTCAAGGCAGGATGAGCGCTTCAACAAGGGAGAGGCGTTAAGCGCCAAGGTGATGATTGACATTCTCGGTCTCACTTCCACAAGGCTTGCCTCAGTAGATGTGCACAAACCGGTGGTTCTCAATTGGTTTAAAGGCGAGACATACAACATCTCGGCGGCGCACTGCATCGGCGAGTTCTTCAAAGACAGCGGCATTGATTTAGTCTTGGCTCCGGACGAAGGCGCGCTGGACCGCGCTGCGGCAGTGGCAGAGGCGATTAATGCAGAATTTGACAACCTTGAAAAAACAAGGCTTTCAGGCGAGGTAGTACGCATGGCTCCTAAGAACGTAGATGCCAAAGACAAGAGCGTGCTGATCGTTGATGACATCATTTCTACCGGCGGAACAATCGAGGCAGCGGCAAACCAGCTTAAAGTGCTGGGCGCCAAGAGCGTCATCGCCGTCTGCACGCACGGACTGTTTGCCAGAGACGCTTTAGAGAGGCTGCGCAAGTGCTGCAATGCTGTATATTCTACCAACACCATCGAAAACGAAGTATCTGTGATCTCTGTAGCTCCGCAGATTGCTAAACTGTTGAGGGATTAAGTTTGTCTGGAATTAAAAAAGATGAGAATTTCAGCGAATGGTACAACGAGGTAGTGGAGGAAGCAGGTCTTACCGATAAGCGTTATCCTATCAAGGGAATGAATGTCTGGCCTGCCTACGGCTGGAAGATCATGAGATATGTCGACTCTTACATCAGAGAAGAGCTGGATGCTACCAATCATGATGAAGTCTGTTTTCCTCTGCTGATTCCTCAGACTGAGTTTCAGAAGGAAAAGGAACACATCAAAGGCTTTGATGCCGAGGTGTACTGGGTCACTAAGGCCGGGGATAACGAATTAGACATACCCCTGGTGCTGCGTCCTACCTCTGAGACGGCAATGTACCCGATGTTTTCCCTGTGGATCCGGTCTCACTCAGACCTGCCGCTGAAGATCTATCAGCTTGTCAATACCTTCAGGTACGAAACAAAGCAGACCAGGGCCTTTATGCGTGTGAGAGAGATTCACTTCTTCGAGTCGCATACCTGCCACGTCGATGAGGAAGATGCGCAGAATCAGATCGAGGAAGACATTAAGATCCTTTCCAAGATCGCGAAAAAACTGTGCATGCCTTATATGCTGTTAAAGAGAACGGAATGGGACAAGTTCCCCGGCGCCTACTATACAGTCGGCATAGACACCACACTGGTCAAAGGCCGTTCATTGCAGCTCGGTTCGATCCATCATTATCATGAGAACTTCTCCAAGCCGTTTGATATAAAGTACGAAGATCTGAACGGCGAGCTGAAGTATGTTCATCAGACCACTTACGGCATGTCTGAACGTTTGTTAGGTGCTGTCATCGGCGTTCACGGCGACGACAAAGGTCTAGTTCTTCCGCCGGCCATTGCGCCGTTCCAGGCTGTCATCATTCCTATTTTGGCTAAAGGAAACGTGGAGGAAGTGGAGAAGCAGGCCTGCATTCTGCGCGATGAGCTCAGGGCAGCAGGTGTCCGCGTGGAACTGGATGACGGCGACGAGCGTCCCGGCAACAAGTTCTTCAAGTGGGAGCTGAAGGGAGTTCCCCTGCGTCTTGAACTCGGCGAAAGGGACATCAAGAACGGCGTGGTGGCATTTGCCAGGCGCTTTGACTCTCAGAAGGGTTCTTTCCAGCGTTCTGAGGTAGTGAGCTCAGTCAAAGCTGAGTTAGATAAGATCGCTGAGGAAATGGACGCCAATGCCTGGAAGAAGATGAAAGAGTCTGTGGTCTCTGTAGACAATCTGGAGAATGCTCCGGAAATGATTCTGCGCTTCGGCTGGTGCGGTGATGAAGACTGCGGAAAAGCTATCGAGGAAAAGACCGGGCTGAAGATTCTCGGCACTCCGTATATTCACGAGGAGTTCCACGGCAAGTGCGCCGGCTGCGGCAAGGACACTGACATCGTGGTCTATTCGGCCAGGGCAATGTAAGCCCTTCAAAACCTTTTCATAATTTTATTAATAAAATCTGACTACTTTTATATGCAGATAAAGTGATACGGGTTAAAGCCAAATCTCAACATCGTGGGAAACGAGTTGCTTTGGCTGAAAATATCTACCCTTCCCGAGAAGTCAGCTGCCGGGAGTTCAGCATAATCTCTGAGGCTGGCTTCTCCCCTTTGGGAATTTTTACACATTTCTACAACTAATTCTTATAAATATAGAGAGCAATAAGGGAGTAAGGTGGAAGGTGCAACACTCTCTTATGAGAGACGGGGCACAAAGCCCAAAGTTTGATATCATAAGCCAGTAGACTTATGATATCTCAATACTTATCGACAATTTGCCGATAGCTATCTTTACTCTGAATCCACGTGGGAAACGAGTTAATCTGGCTGAAATCAGCCCTTTCACCCCCTACCCAACACGGATCCAAGCCCAATAGAATTAGACACCAAGCTTCCTCCATTGAGCTTGGCTTCGCCAATTGGGCATTTTTTTAATTGTATTTATTGTATATAATTATTGGTCTGGAGTATGCTGTAAAAGAATATTTACAAAAACAGAAAAATTATAAAAAAATGTTTATCCAGATGGATAAACTAAGTAATTCATTCGGCTTCTGGTTTGTTCTTCGTGAGAAGAAGTCCGCAAATTCCGAGCAGGATTAAAATGATCATTATTGAATAGATTGGAATGTACTCTGCACTGAATATATTCCAGCTTCCATAGGCAACTCCCCAGCCGATGTATATGGCCAGTGCCAATATTATCAGTATGAAGGAGAATATCCTTATGGCTTTGTGAGGAAAGTCCGAATCTGCCATCTTAACGTCCAATAACGCAGACCTATTAAACATTTATTATGCGGTTTTTGGAAAATCAGAAGTTTAGAAACAATGGCAGACGCTTCATATGGTGTATTTACAGCTCCGAACGCAGCACTCACATTTACTGAGCTATCAGTGGGATAAATGACACATATTATATATAATCTTGATAATTATCAGTTACATGTCAGACTAAGAAGATGTGAGTTCTATCTTCAGGGTGGACTGAGAATCGCCTCACTATTGGTTATGTCAGGTCTGCAACCTTCGCGGATCTGACGACGTACGTTTTTTCATATCTCTATTCTGCAGGGTGCCATATAGCCATTTTAAAATACTGTATTCTTATTCCGCAGTATGCTCCTTGAAGGGGATTTAATTTATCTGCTGGACTCGAAAGGCTACCGTCACTGGCTGACTCTGGGCAGCGGCATGGTACGCGTCCAGGGATTAGGCGTGGTTGACTCATCAAAGATCATCGGCAAAGAGGACGGCTATGCTCTGTCGATTGCCGGCAAGACCTTTGCAGCTCTCAAGCCAACGATCGCGGAGCTGATGCAGTCGCTGGAAAGAGGGCCGCAGATCATAACTCCCAAGGACGCCGCCACGATCGTTTTCCGTCTGGGATTAAGGGCGGGAGAGACAGTTGTAGAGGCAGGCGTAGGCTCAGGAGCATTGACAATGGCATTAATCAATTCAGTAATGCCGGCAGGAAAAGTAGTCTCCATGGAATTCAGGGAAGAATTTGCCAGAGGGGCGGAGAAGAACATCAAAAGGGCAGGGCTGCAGGATTACTGGGACATCAAGATCGGAGACATCAGAAAGGACAACCCCGGCGTAGAGGCAGACGCTGTATCTCTGGACATGCCGGATCCCCAGCTGGCTCTGGATAACATTGAAACATTCCTGAGGCCGGGAGGAAGAATCTCTGCCTATGTGCCGAACACAAACCAGCTAGCGGATGTCGTTCACGGACTTCAGGACAGGAATTACATCGAAATCGATGCGCTGGAAAACATTCAGAGGAGGATGGAAGTGCATCCCGGAGGAGTGAGGCCGTCTTTCGAGAATCTCGGACACACCGGATACCTGATCTTTGCAAGGAAACCATCGAGAAATTAGAGCAAGTTAAATTACATGGAGTGCGTTGCCTCCCACGGTACTAATCATGGTTAATGCAGAGATCAGAATCGAATTGAAAAAAGGGGTAGCCGATCCGGAAGGAGCCAACACCAAGAAAGCGTTAGAGCTTCTGGGATTCAAAGGCATTCTGGGAGTTAAAACGGTCAAGATGTTCTCTATAGAGCTGGATATGGGTGCCGAAGAGGCCCTTGCAGCCTGCGAGGAGATGTCCAGAAAGCTCCTTGCCAACCCTGTGATCCAATCATACAAGATTGAGCTCAAATGAGGGATTCAATGCTCGATTTGAAATTGGCAAAGAAACGGGATGTTCCCTTCCCGCTTTACGATATTGACATATTCTCAGCATCAGACGAAGAACTCAAAGAAGTGTCATCGAAACTGGGACTCAACCTGAGCCTGCAGGAAATGAAAGATGTCAGAGAGTACTTCCAGTCCAAAAAGAGAATGCCGACGGATGTGGAGATCCAGTCCATTGCGCAGGCCTGGAGCGAGCACTGCTGCTACAAATCTTCCAAAGTATTTCTGCGCGAGAATATTTTTAACACACCTACCACCGGGGTTCTTTCCAAAGGAGACGCCGGGGTAATGGATTTTGATGATGATTATGCTTACTGTCTGAGAATAGAGAGCCACAATCATCCGTCTGCAATTGAACCATATGGAGGCGCAGCCACCGGTATCGGCGGCATTGTCAGAGACGTTCTGGCCATGGGTGCGCAGCCGATTGCCCTCGTCGACCCGCTGTTCTTCGGAGAACCGGATTTAAAAGAAGTACCGGCGGGAACAAAGCTCCCCAAGTATCTGATCAAGGGAGTCGTGGGAGGAATAAGGGACTACGGCAACAGGATCGGCATTCCCACTGTAGCAGGAGGAATGTTCTTTGATAAATCATACACGGGAAACTGTCTCGTCAATGTCGGATGCATCGGTTTCCTGAGAAAAGACAAGCTGCTGAACAACTCAGTCAAAGGAGTGGGAGACGTACTGATCCTAGTCGGCGGAAAGACAGGACGCGACGGAATTCACGGCGTCAACTTTGCTTCAGCAGAACTTCACGAAAGGTCTGAAGATGAATCGAGAGGCGCAGTGCAGCTCGGCGACCCGATTATGAAGGAGCCGACAATCCACGCCTGCCTGGAAGCCAACGACAAAGGCCTGCTTTCCGGAATAAAGGATCTCGGCGGAGGAGGACTCTCCTGTGTGGTAGGAGAAATCGCCTTAGCAGGAGGATGCGGAGCGGTGGTCCAGGTGGATGCTGTGCATCTCAAGGAAGAAGGACTGGCCCCCTGGGAGATCTGGGTTTCAGAGTCACAGGAACGCATGATGCTGGCGGCCCCCAAAGAAAATGTTGAAGCAATCCTAGACATCTTCAAAATGTGGGATGTGCCGGCGGTAGTAATCGGCGAAGTCGTCGATGAACAGAAGGTCACACTTTACTATAAAAATGAAATTATTTACGAATTAGACTTAGACTTCCTCACCAAGGGTCCGGAGTACTGCCGCCCCTGTGCCGAAGCTGAGGATATTCCGAAGGCAGCAGTAAAAAAGCCGCAGATTCCTGCAGATCTCAACGCTGTGCTTTTATCGATGCTGTCTGACCCCAACATCGCTTCCAAGGACTGGGTCATCAGGCAGTACGATCACGAAGTAAGAGGAAACACAGTCATCAAGCCTCTGCAGGGAGACGTTTCTCACCCTGGACCGGCAGACGCGACAGTCATCAGGCCGCTGCCGGGAAGCTGCCGCGGACTGGCAGTAGCTATCGGCGTCAATCCATGGTTTACTGGTCTCGACCCGCTCAAAGGCGGAAAGTCTGCGATAGACGAAACGTGCCGCAATATCGTTGCAGTAGGAGGAAAGCCTCATGCCCTTACAGACTGTCTCAACTTCGGAAATCCGGAAAAGCCGGAAAAACTCTATGAGTTCCGCGAGGCGCTGAAGGGAATAGGCGACATGGCAAAAGCTCTGGATCTGGCTGTTCCTTCAGGAAATGTTTCATTTTATAATGAAACCACATACGGCTCTGTGCTGCCGGCCCCGACGATTCTCGGCGTGGGCATTGTGGAAGACATCAGAAAGTGCGTCACTACAGACTTCAAAGAGGAAGGCAATCCCGTTTACTTAGTAGGAAAAACAAAAGACGAGATGGGAGCCTCGCTGCTCTGGCGCAAGTTCGGCGGAGAAGGCGGCAATGTGCCAGATTCTGACCCGAAAGAGCTGTCAGCGAATTCTGATCTAGTCCTGAAGGCAATCAGCGAAGGTCTGGTAAAGAGCTGCCACGACTGCTCAGACGGAGGAGTTGCAGTGGCGGTGTCGGAAATGTGCATCGGCGGCAATGCAGGCTTTGAAGGAATTCTGCCTGAAAACATGCCGGCTGAAGTAGCATTGTTCTCTGAATCAAACTCAAGATTCATTTTAGAGATTGATGCAGCTCAGGAATCAAAGTGGAAAGAGCTGGCTGGAGACAAAGCACAAAAAATAGGAGAGCTCAAAGGCGACAAGATCACATTCGGCAGCAAAGTCAGCATCACGCTGGAAAGCGCCAGAGAGGCCTGGTCTAAACCTTTGTGGAACATAATGGGGTGATTAAGATGGATACAAAAGACATCAAAGTCTGCGTACTGAGAATAGAAGGCACCAACTGCGAGGATGAAACGAACGAGGCCTTCAGGATGCTGGGGGCATCTGCAGAAACAATTCACCTCAAACAGCTCACATCAGACGTCTCGCCGGCGCTGAGACGCAGGCTGGAAGACTACCACATCTTGGCATTTCCCGGAGGATTCTCCGCCGGAGACTATGTCAGGGCGGGAGCGATCTTCGCAGCAAGAATGAAGTCTGCGTTATCAGGGGACCTTAAAAAGTTCGTAGAAACCGGAAAACCGGTGCTGGGGATCTGCAATGGTTTCCAGATATTAGTCGAACTGGGACTTCTGCCGGCCATGGGGCAGACAATGAGTGAGTTTCCCCAGTCTGCTCTGTACACTAATGATTCAGCAAGATTCGAATGCCGTCCGACATTTCTCAGGCATGACAACAGAGGCAAGTGTCTCTTCACTTCGCAGGTCCCTCTGGGAAAAGTGCTGATGATTCCTTCCGCTCATGCAGAAGGCAATCTGAAGTTCCCCTCGGATATGCAGAGCAAATATTTGGAGAAGCTGGAAGAGAACGATCAGATCGTTTTCAGATATGTGAATCCGAATGATGACAAAGCTGCATACCCCTGGTGTCCGAATGGTTCTATCTCGCAGATCGCAGGTATCTGCAACGAAGGCGGAAACGTCCTCGGCCTGATGCCTCATCCCGAGAGAGCCATGTTCAGATTCCAGCATCCTGAC
This sequence comes from uncultured Methanomassiliicoccus sp., assembly GCA_905202485.1. GTDB lineage: Archaea > Thermoplasmatota > Thermoplasmata > Methanomassiliicoccales > Methanomassiliicoccaceae > Methanomassiliicoccus_A. Next base: position 123,806 of record CAJKRY010000002.1, on the reverse strand, counting down.
TGGACCAGATCAAAAGAATGTCCAGACGGAGCAGGAGACGGCAGAGCCATCTTCCAGTCTGTGCTGGACAGTGTAAAAAAATCTTTCTAAAATTCATTCTACGCTGATGTGGATATCCACCTGATCTCCGTCGGATATCCCCAGCGTATGTCTCAAATTATATTTGCATAAAATTTCCAGAGTGTCTGTATAGTGAGAACGCGAAGGTATGGTGACAGCACACTCAAGATTTCTGATTGTTGCAGGATAACACCTCACATCCCCGAAGGTCCTGCCCTCATACTGAAAGCCTTCGACAACAACGCTTCTGCTTCTGCGCATTATTTCTATTTTGGGAAGGTCTTTCTGCCCGATCTTTAAGTTCAGGGTGCCGTCGAAAGGCACATAGCCTAGTTTTTCCTCAAACTGGCTGCGGTACCCAGGCTGGTTGACATAGTACTGTCCTTCACCCATGCCGGTCACCAGAGTTCCAGTGATTGTGATGCTGTTCTTAGAATCGAAAATCATCTGATATTCAGAGTATTCCTGCCTTAAAGCTTCTATCCCCAGAGGTGTAATCTTAATCCTCTGTTTTCTTGCTCCAAGGTCTCTTTCGATGAGATTTTCCTCAAGCAGTTCCAAAATTCTCTTTGAAGCAGACTGCTGGCTGATACCCAGATCTTTTCCGAATTCCCTGGAGGACATGGAAACATAGTCAGTCATGCCGCCCATCACAGCTATGCGCCTAAGAGCAATCGAGAATTTCTCATTCATAAAGAGCCTCTGAAAGATTTACAGCAACATTCGCTATAAATTATATATAGATTCAGCTGGTCCTGAGAACTGAAATTAAAAAGAGTTGGATGCATGTGCATCCAACATAAAAAAATCATTCCGCGTCTTCGCCGCCTTCAAAGTACTGCTGAACGGCGTTGTAAATGTCTTCCATGCCTGTACCGTTTTCTGCCGACACCGGGGTAAGCTCGCGGTACATGCCTATCGATTCCATGGCCTTGAGGAATTCAATATTCATCACAGACTGAGAGTCGATGTTGCCGTCGGTGAGGGCATTGTAAAGAGCATACGGGTCCTTAGCCCAAGTCTCCATTTCTGTCAGAATATCATCGCTGAGAATATCCGACTTTGAAAGTATGTTTAGAATGGGAATCGAGAACCTGAACTGGGTGATGGCGCAGAGCATCATATCTGATACAAAACCGTTGGGGCTTTTAGCCAGCATCGGATCTGAAAGGAACAGTAAAAATCCCGACTCCCGGCCCAGCTCTTCAATGATGGCTGTAGACGACTGCCTGAAGGCAAACAGCTCCATCTGGCCTGGGGTATCAACCAAAGCAAACTTTGCCCCCATTTCTTTGACCGTCGGACCCCACTCTTTGATGTTGACAGCCATCAGGTCTGCGGCGGCAATCTGAGCCCCATTGGGACCCAGAGAATAATCTTCCATTACCTCGCTGAGGTTTACCCAGTCTCTAATGTCAACGTCGGCATCATACGGCAGATAATCAGCACCAGGATCCAAATTGACTATAATTGATTCCAGACCTATGTTGTCCAGCCATTCCTGGTATGCATGTACCAGCGAGCTTTTTCCGCTGCCAGCTGTTCCTGTAAAATATAAATAATTCATAAGCAGGACGCTAATCATTCCTGAAGATCAAATATCTTTCTACCGTCGTTCAGAGTACACATCGAACCGCTGGCTGCCATGCAGGTTCCGATAGGGATTTTAACAGCGAGCTGCCATGATGCTACTATGAACAAAACCAAAATCGTCTTGGATCTTCCAGACCAGCTGATTTCTAAACTTGATGAAGAAGTAAAGGTAAACGGTTACGATTCAAGAGAAGAGGCAGCGATCTTTATCATCCGTTATTATTTTGATAATGTGAATAAAATTTCTGCGCCAACAGTTTAAATATAAAATACCACGCAGGTTACTTACAAGTAACTCATTCAATATATTTTTAAAGTTTTATTCATACGTTTATGACACGCCACGTATCAAAAAAGTATCCGGTCAAGTCAAGCGTTTCCAAAGAATTTTTGGACAAGATCGACAAAGAAGTAACCAGTGAGGGTTTTAACGGGCGAGGAGATTTTGCCAATTACTGCATGAGGTACTACTTTGCAGATCAGGACCATTACAAATGCATACGTGATGAGATGGTTCTTTTAAACTCTAAAAAACAAAAACAATAGGCATAACTAAGCCCGAGTGCAGATAAGAGGTTGCCGGACATCTCATCTTCACTCAAACTGCTGTTTTTCCGGCATGTAAATACCTGGCTGCTGTATAATAATACGCAGTATACCACCTATGGAACTCTGGAGTAACGAAGACAGTAAGTTATAGATGATATTAAAGGCATGAAGAAATGGCAACTGGTAATATTTATCGAACGATGTCAATCCACCTTCACTTAAAAAACACTCATCAATAAACGCATGCCATTTCTTCACATATTCATGTACTGATGCCTTGCAAATTTCTTTCAATCGTATTCAGCAGATGCACTCATTAAAATCATTTCACCTATCAGATTTTTATCAATACTTTCTAAGAAAAATTGCTGTACCGAATGCAGCGCTATATCAAATATTGTGAACTTTCTCATTGTTGTGTTCTGTGCAAATCTATCCAGATAATATTAAGTGAAGTCTACTTAATTAATAAATACCTTAATTGCGGGTAAAGTGTTTCATGTGATATGGTTTCTGATTATATGGCAGAGTGCTGTTAATCAGTTAATCTAAAAGGAGTCAGAATCATAGATGCATACAAAGAATTAGAAGAGTCTCGTCAAAAGCTTATTGATGAATTAAAGGAGATATCCAACGACTCATCTTTCACCGAGATGCAGAAAGCTCTTCAAAAAGATGACTGTCGATCTGACGATCATCTTCGTAGAAAATTCACAATATAATGCGATCTGAATTTATTTCTGCTTTTTACAATAAACCTGATACTCTTGAGATATGCATTTTTGATGCTTGTGTTTTTCTACATATTCTCTAACTAGATAGATTATCAGATCAGTTCTTCCATTGAATGCTTCTTCCTTGATTATCTCATCCATTTCATTAACGAGGTCTGTTTGTATTAGAACCTTCAAAGGTGTCTTAGATGGAACGCTACGAGGCATATACTGCATTATGTTTGGACATCTTATAACTAAATATATGCTTATATTTACATTAGTTTAGATATCTATACGGAACTTATAACTGGTATGATACAAATAATAGATTATGACTGTAAAACAAGAAGAGATCAAAGTAAAGCTTCCAAGCATTATACTGCAGAGATTAGATAAGCTAATAGAAAGTGGATGGTTTGACAGCAGAGATGACTGTATTTGTTATACATTGAGAAGGTATGCTGACGAAATGGAAAGATGTGAAGAGTTGAAAGAGAAATTAAAAGAATGAAATTGAAGTTGAATTAAGACAACAGCTTTACTCTTTCTTTCATCTTTTCTGAAAAAATCATTCATATTTTACATCTCTTCTTGTTTTATTCAAATGCTGTAAAATGATATATGCTGCTTGAATGACTCACTCTCTAAATTATCTTAAAGCAAAATGGCCAAATCAATACGTTCTTTTCTACAGAGGCGGTATTTGAAAGAGTTGAAAATTGTGCAAGCATATGGATCGCATCGATGTGGAATAAAGTACATCTCCTTTTCTTCAAGTATTTCTTAATGAGACTCAACCTTATCTGATGCACGAGGTATAAAAAATAGAAGCAAAAGATCATTGAGAGCCCTCGCTATGCTGTAAATCATCAGACTGGGAAAAATTTAGTTTTTCAAAGTCACTTATAAAATTTTCTATTTCGCCGTCAAGCCAGATATAAAAAAAGCGAGGCGGGCTCGGAGGGATTCGAACCCTCGGCCCATCGGTTAAGAGCCGATTGCTCTACCTAGCTGAGCTACGAGCCCCGTGTAAGAGTGGCGAATAAGGTAGGTCTACATAAGTCTTTCGAACAAGACAGCAGATTTTTAGCTAATTATATCATTTTTATTGATTAACCAATTGAATATAATGACCGTTAGTTTTTTCTATAAATGTCACTCTGAAGGCATGAGGTTAGGCGTGAGTTTTGAAGTGCATGTTTTGGCTAGCGGCAGTGATGGAAACTGCACGGCAGTATGTTCAGAAGACATTACCATTCTGATTGATGCAGGCTTATCTGGGAAACAGTTGACAGGTCTGATAAAATCTGCCGGAATTGACCCGAAACAAATCAATGCTCTTCTGCTGACCCATGAACACGTGGATCACGTCCGCGGCGCCGGCGTGCTTTCCAGAAGATACAATATTCCGATATGCTGCAACCCTTCAACACTGGCTGCTTCAGAAATCGGAGAAGTGGAAAACAAGATTCTTTTCAACACGCTTGAGGAATTCAGTATCGGTCATCTGAAAATAAAGCCGCTTCCAATTACGCATCATGCCGTCGACCCCAATGCATTTTTCATCTCTACTGAAAAAAACAAATTCCTGCTGGCAACAGATCTGGGAAAAGTAAACAATGATGTGTTTGATGCACTAGGAGAATCAGACTTTGCAGTTATCGAAGCGAATCATGACTTGAGGATGCTGGACAACGGTCCCTACCCGATAATGCTGAAGAGGCTCATAAGGTCTGACAGAGGACACCTTTCAAACATTGACTGTGCTCATGCTCTCTGGGCTTCCGGTTATGGAGACAAAAAGGTATTTCTTGCTCACTTGAGCAAAAACAATAACATTCCCGACCTGGCAATCCACACAGTCTCCAGCTTATTAGGCTGCCGCGATGACAAAGTGGACTGCCTGCGTATGCCGGGTGACACCAGAACAATTACATTATAACCTGATATCAATCTGCTTGGCTGCATTCTGCTTTATCAGTATCTTGGCTATAGGCAGCGGGAGAGTTACAATATCTTCTTTTTTCAGTCTGAAATTGCGGTCGCTGCCTGCAATTTCAGGAATGTCTGCTAAGATTCTCACCAGAACACGATCAGACTGAGGCAGTTCTTCAGAAACTTCCTCTTCAGCACTTTCTATGGTGGGTCCGTCCGAATTTGAATCCACTTCTTCAGGTACAAACTCTTCAGGCTCCGCTTCTTCAATAAACGGTTCTTCTTCAGGCGGAAGAACTTCCTCCTCGTCAGGAATAACCTCCGGCTCAGGAATCACTTCAGGTTTAGGAACTTCCTGAACAGGAGGTTCTTTTTTCACCGGAGCAACATAGTTGTCAATAGTCCTTGTTGAAGTAAATTCCCCGCCGATCAGCATTGATTTTTTGCTGCTTATGATTTCTACTATTAAATTGAAAAACTCAAGCTCTTCAGGAGTGAGCTTTCTCAGGTCGACTCTGTTTCCCAGAGCTGCTCTCAGGCCCATTGACTGGATCTTAGCAAATCTGAATTCAAAGACCTGCTGTGACTTCTCCTGAAACTTAATCAGCTGGTTGGATGCCAGTTTTGCTTTCAGAGAGTACTGGTCTATGGAAAACTCTCTCTCAATCTCCTTTTTGAGCCTGTCCCTGCATTCTCTGACGGCCAGATAAAAGTCTGGACGTACCTCTACAGGGTATTTCGACTTCTGTTCCCGCCGGCAAATTTCGGTGAGATCTTCGAATGTAAACGGCTCTTGATTCAAAGGCATCCAATCTGCAACCACATATCCTTAAGCTTGTAAATCTTTTCTCTCCTGTCTCGCTGACAGCAGGCATTGTTTTGAAGTTTCCACTGTAATAAGCTTTATATCTCTGTTGTCATTAAGTCCTCCATTCATAAGGTGTTTAGATGGTTGAGTTTAAAGCTGTCATTAACGATGTAAAGACCGGAAAGTCCTATCAGATGGATGTCTCTGGTCATCATGCAAACTCTCTAATCGGTAAGAAAATTGGAGATGTTGTAGATGGGATCTTCGTTAGTCTTCCAGGATACAAATTGACAATTTCCGGAGGAAGTGACAAAGACGGAATACCCATGAGAAGCGATCTTCCAGGCGGAAAGAGAAAGGCAATCCTCCTCTCCGACAGTAACGGTTTCAATGCCCCCGATAAGGGGATGAGGCGCCGTAAAATGGTAAGGGGAAATACAATTTCACCAGACACTATCCAGATCAACATGATCATCAGTGGAATTGGCTCCAAACCTGTCGAAGAGCTGCTGAGTCAGAAAGAGGAGAAGCAATGAAGAACCCTCATCATCCTGAAATCAACATCGGGATGATTGGTCACGTAGACCATGGTAAGACCACGTTAACAAAAGCTCTCAGCGGGCAGTGGACAGACCGCCACTCTGAAGAGATTAAGCGTGGGATTTCTATACGTTTAGGGTATGCTGACGCAGACTTCTATTATTGTGAAGAATGTGGCAAGTATTCTGCATCCGAGAAATGCTCTGGATGCGGAGGAAAAGCCAAATTTTTAAGATCTATTTCATTAGTCGATGCACCGGGCCACGAGACTCTTATGGCCACTATGTTATCCGGTGCGGCTATGATGCAGGGAGCCCTTTTGCTGGTTGCAGCGAATGAGCACTGCCCGCAGCCTCAGACAAAAGAACATTTGATGGCTTTGTCAATCATCGGTGTTGATAAGATTATTATCGTACAGAACAAGATCGATATAGTGACTAAGGAAGAAGCTTTAGAGAACTATATGGAGATCAAGAATTTTGTAAAGGGCACCATCGCTGAAGGCGCGCCGATAATTCCTGTATCTGCACACCACGATGTCAACATTGACAAGCTCATAGAAACCATCGAAACCTATATTCCAACGCCTCCTATGGATATGGAGAAACCTCCGTTGATGTACGTGGCCAGGTCTTTTGATATTAACACTCCAGGTTCCCCGCCGGAAACTTTGAAGGGCGGTGTCATCGGAGGCTCATTGATTCAGGGAAGCCTGTCAATAGGTGATGACATTGAAATAGCCCCAGGCAGAAAAGTGGAACAGGGCGGAGGAAAGACTGTGTGGGAGAGTATTACAACAACTGTTGAGACCCTCCATACTGGAAATTCTGAAGTGGAAACTGCAACTCAGGGCGGCCTTATTGCCATCGGAACAAAGTTGGACCCTTCCCTGACGAAATCTGACGGACTTACCGGCAGAGTAGTTGGTAAACCGGGGACGCTGCCTCCAGTGCTGCATAAGTTCACCATGACAACCCACCTTCTTGAAAGGGTAGTCGGTACTGCAGATGATTTGGTTGTTGAAAACATCAAAACAAACGAACCGCTTATGCTCAGTATCGGTACAGCTACTACTGTAGGAGTTGTCACCAGTGCGCGCGGAGACGAGTCAGAAGTGACTCTTAAGATCCCGGTGTGTGCACAGAAAGACCAGCGTGTAGCTATCTCCAGACGTATCTCAGGTAAATGGCGCCTGATCGGATACGGTATAATTCAATGAGATGGCTATGCAGAAAGTAGTGTTGGACACCAACGCTCTTCTTCTTCCTTTTGAACGTTCGATTAATTTAGATTCGCAGATCAAGTCTCTTTTAGGAAACTGCGAAGTATATGTGCCGCTCCCGATCCTGGGAGAGCTGAAAAAATCAAAGAATAAATTTGCTGCAGCAGCGCTTAAGCTGGCTTCTAATTATAATGTAGAAAAGACTGAGGAAGCAGGAGACTACGCAGTCATCGAGCTTGCACTGCGCCTGAATGCATACGTCATTACAAACGATGCGTATCTTATTAAAAAACTGAGAGAGAAAAACATTCAGGTGGTAAGATTCAAAAGCAACAGCCATTTGGATTTTGACTAAATGAAAAAAAGAGGTTTAGGCGAACATTACGCCTGATTCGACTATTTTTGCAGCCTCTGTATCAAGAATTTTGGAAATTGCATGGTCGAAGTCGGTAGAGATTACGCAGTCTCTGCCTTCTCTGATTGCAAACATACCTGCTTCTGTGCAGATGGCTTTCAGTTCAGCACCTGTGGCTCCGTCGGCTTTCATGGCGATGTCCGGAAGAGATATTCCCTCGTCCATATTCATTTTCCTGGTGTGGATCTTAAGGATCTCCAGCCTGCCGTCGTAGTTTGGCACAGGAACTTCGATGATACGGTCGAACCTTCCCGGTCTGAGCAGAGCATCATCCAGAATATCTGGTCTGTTTGTTGCGCCGATGATCTTTACTTCTCCGATAGGGTTGAAACCGTCAAGCTCCGAAAGCAGCTGCATGAGAGTTCTCTGAACCTCCCTATCGCCGGATGTAGACACCTCCAGACGCTTTGCGCCTATTGAGTCAAGCTCATCGATGAATACAATGCTGGGGGCCTTTTCCTTTGCCAGTTCAAACAATTCCCTGACAAGCCTGGCCCCTTCTCCGATATATTTCTGCACAAGTTCTGAACCCACAAACCTGATGAAGGTAGCATTTGTCTGATGTGCTACAGCCTTGGCGAGCAGGGTTTTTCCTGTTCCCGGCGGGCCTACAAGCAGCACTCCCTTTGGAGGATCTATTCCTACTTTTTTATACAATTCAGGGCGCAGAAGAGGATCTTCAACGGCTTCTCTGACTTCCATTATCTGTTCTTCAAGACCGCCTATTTCTGAATAGGAGAGCTCCGGCTTCTCAATAATCTCTGCACCAGTGACCAAAGGATCTAGTGAAGGTGGAAGAACGTTCATCACAGCTAATGTCTGCTTATTCAAAGCGACTCTTGAACCTACAATTAAATCCTCTTGAGGCACATAATCTGAGGTAGTAACTATAAAGTCGGGACCTGTGGAACTTTTGACGATGACTCTCCCGTCAACCAGAACATCTTTGATAGACCCGATAATGAGCGGCGGAGACTTCATTCGTTCCAGTTCACTTTTCATGCGTTTGAGCTCTTTCTGTGTTCTGAACAGCTCGCTTTCTATATAGCGCCGTTCGCTCTCCACTTTCTGAAGGTCATTAATCATATCGTTATTTTTTGTTTCAAGGACCTCTATTTTTTCATTCAGCTCCTTGACAACTTCCTCTAACTGCTCATCATTCATATTTCCACCTTTGAACTGGATATCTTCGATTTAGCTTTTCACTATAATTAAGCATAGTGTTAGATATATAGCTTTCAGCCAAATTTTGCTAAATCATAATTATAGAGTTACGGATTCGTAATGAGTCTAGCTTTTACATATTATTAGCAGTTCTTTATGATGTTGCAGGGGGAAGCTTCAAATCAATGTTATTTAATAAAGAAGTGACCTGAAATGATATGTGAAATGTGCGGCAAAAAGTCCGAATGGATCAAAACTGTATTCATAGAAGGTACAGAGCTGAAAGTATGCAAAGAGTGTTCTAAATTTGGAGAAAGTGCTGACGGAACAGGCGCTCATCCCAAAAAGAACTCTACAAGCGCCCCTGTGAGCCGTGCAGTAGTCAATGAACGTCTTGAAGCAAGGGAGAGGCGCATGCGCACTAGGGATGTCTATAAAGATATGGATACCTCAGAGGATCTCATTGCTGATTATGCTTCAGTAATCAAAGATGCCCGCAGGGAACGCAATATGAAACAGGAAGACCTCGCAGCTAAAATCAACGAAAAGGTAACAATCATCGCCAAAGTTGAAAACGGCGACATGCTGCCGAGCGACAGTCTGGTCAAAAAGCTCGAAAAAGAGCTGGGCATAAAACTGACAGAAAAAGTATCCTCAGCAACCTCATCCTCGTCCGGCTCAGGCGGTAAAACCCTGACCCTCGGCGATCTGATTAAGAAGGCATGAGTTTACTTCTCGCAAACTTCTTTCCAAACATCTTCAAAATAGTGGTTTGGATCTAAGCCGACATCTCTTGCCATCAGGAGTGCGGCTACTTCTACATCCACCCCTACTTTTTCTTGGATCTTGTTGATTCTCGCTACAACATCCCTCTTTTTCATTCCGCTTGAGTTTGAAATGTCTCTCAGCAGCTTGCTGAATACTGATATCTCCTCGTCGGCTGCGGCAGTGAGAATACCCTTACTGGGGCGGAACGACATCGGTATGTCTTGATCTTTAGGATCAAAGGCAGGTTTGAGAAAATCTTCTGACCTGGTGATCAGTCCTTTTTTGATGGCCAGGTCAAGCAGCTCCTGGGCCTCCTTCGGTGTGAACCATCTGTAATCTAATGAAACAGCGAATACAAACTCAGTTTCAGTAACCACATTTTTGCCTTTGCGTTTAAACACTGCTGCTACACATGTTTCGAGGTCGTCCATCGAATCGTCATAGCATATCCGAAGTATCAAATTATCCCTGACAAAGAAAAAACAGATTTATATTCTATATTTTATTGTGAGTTTAGAAGGCAGGCGTACGGCGTGATGCTGGCTCTTGATCTTTTTGTCAATTTTTCAAGCTTATTTACCAATAAGACTATATAGAAGATTAAACATTCCTTTGATTCCTAGTCTATATTAAAGACTATAACATTGACAATTGGAGGCAAAAATCATGGGAATGGGTAACACACCTATACTGATCCTAAAAGAAGGCACCAAGAGAGATAAGGGAAAGGACGCTCAATATAATAACATCGCAGCTGCAAGAGCAATCGCAGACGCAGTACGCAGTACACTGGGCCCCCGCGGCATGGACAAGATGCTTGTGGACAGCTTGGGTGACGTTGTCATCACTAACGATGGCGTTACCATTCTGAAAGAGATCGATGTAGATCACCCCGCAGCCAAAATGCTGGTGGAAGTTGCAAAGACACAGGATGAGGAAGCCGGAGACGGTACCACAACAGCTGTAGTTCTTGCAGGCGAACTGCTGAAGAAAGCAATAGACCTCATCGAGTCTAACATTCACCCGACAATCATTGCCGGAGGATACAGACTCGCATGCAACAAGGCACAAGAGGTTCTTGACAAATGCGCTAAGCCAATTGATCCAAAAGACAAGAAAGCCCTCAAGCTCATCGCAGAGACTTCCATGATCTCCAAATCCGTCAGTGGATCAAGGGATTACCTGGCAGACCTTTGTGTCTCAGCTATCAGCGAGATTGCCGAGAAAATCGACAACAAATGGATAGTTGATATGGATAACATCCAGATCGTAAAGAAGACCGGCGGATCAATGGATGACAGCGAACTTATTCAGGGTGTAATCATTGACAAAGAGCCAGTTCACCCAGGCATGCCTACCAAGATCGCTAAAGCAAAGATCGCACTTCTTGATGCAGCAATTGAAGTCCAGAAGACTGAAATTGATGCAAAGATCGAAATCACCGACCCCTCCCAGATGCAGGCATTCCTCGATGAGGAAGAAAACATGCTCCGCAAGATGGTCAAGACCGTCAAAGACTCTGGAGCAAACGTTGTATTCTGCCAGAAAGGTATCGACGACCTCGCACAACACTTCCTCTCCAAAGAAGGAATCTTCGCTGTCCGCAGGGTAAAGAAATCTGACATGGAGAAACTTGCCAAAGCAACTGGCGCAAACGTTGTAACCAAGATCGAAGAGCTCAGTGCTGACGAACTTGGAACTGCAGCAATGGTTGAAGTAAGAAGGATCCAGGAAGATGACATGACCTTTGTAACAGGCTGCAAAAACCCCAAGGCTGTTTCAATGCTTCTCAGAGGCGGCACCAACCACGTCATAGACGAGGTAGAGAGATCTCTTGACGATGCAATGAGCGTTGTCGCTGTAGCAGTTGAAGACGGCAAGATGGTTACCGGCGGAGGAAGCACAGCTATTGAAATCGCTATGAAACTCCGTGAATATGCAGCTTCAATCGGCGGCAGGGAACAGATAGCCATCGATGCATACGCAAGTGCTCTGGAAGTCATTCCAACCGCACTGGCTGAAAACGCTGGTCTCGACCCGATCGATATCCTTATTAACCTTAGGAAGGCACACAAGGATAAGAAGATCCACGCTGGTCTGAACGTATACACCGGTAAAGTCGTCGACATGTCTGCTGAGAAAGTCGTCGAACCTATCAGAGTTGGACGTCAGGCCATCAACTCCGCAACAGACGCTGCAATTCTCATTCTGAGGATTGATGATGTTATTGCATCAAGAGGCGGACCTGGCGGAGGCATGGGCATGGGTCCCGGCGGCGCTCCTGATATGGGAATGGATGATTAAACACGAAACAGGGGCCTTCTGGCCCCCTTCTAACTTATTTAACGTTTCTGAACAATGGTGATGTGATGGATAGTCCAGATTCTGCAGAAAATGAAGCTTCTCCGGAAAAAGGAGAACAGACGGAGCTCGAAAAGCTCAAATCTGAACTAGAATTGGAAAAATTAGAAAATAAAAGATTAATGGAGCTGGCGGACGGCTATCTGGATTCGGCACGCCGTATCAAAGCAGAATTTGAAAATTATCAGAAACGGACCGCGAGAGAAAAGGAAGAGACGACGCTTTATGCGACTGGGAAAGTAGTCTCTGATATGCTCCCGCTGCTTGACGATTTAGAACGTGCGCTTTCCGCGCAGTGTTCTCTAGAGGAGTTTAAAGAAGGAATATCAAAGATACACCAAAATATGCTGGTAATCTTCGAAGACTATGGTCTAAAAGAAATTCCGACAGAAACATTTGATCCTATCTATCATGAGGCATTCTCTGTTGGAGAAGGAGAAGATGGAAAGATATTGGAAGTGTATCAAAAGGGCTATTCACTCGGAACAAAGGTTCTGAGGTGCTCTAAAGTAAAAGTAGCTAAAGAAACAGGTGAGAATAATGGCTAAAATCATCGGCATAGATTTGGGAACTAGTAATTCAGCAGCATCCGTCATGGAAGGCGGGAGACCTACAATGATCCCCAGCGCCGAAGGAACAAGCCTGGGCGGAAAGGCATTTCCTTCATATGTAGCATTTACAAAGGAAGGCGAGCTTCTTGTGGGAGAGCCTGCAAGAAGACAGGCAATTACCAATCCAGAAGGAACCATCGTCGCTGCCAAGCGTAAGATGGGTACTGATTACAAATTTAATATTTATGGAAAGGAATACACTCCGCAGCAGATTTCTGCCTTCATTCTCCAGAAGATCAAGAGAGATGCAGAAGCGTTTCTGGGCGAGGAGGTAGTGAAAGCAGTAATTACTGTTCCTGCTTACTTCAACGATAATCAGAGACAGGCTACAAAAGATGCCGGTGCAATCGCCGGACTGGATGTAGTCAGGATTATCAATGAGCCTACTGCAGCAGCGCTGGCATTTGGTCTTGACAATTCTAAAGATTCACAGAGAATTCTAGTCTTTGATCTGGGAGGCGGAACTCTTGATGTCACCATTATGGAATTCAGCGACGGCGTGTTTGAGGTTTTATCAACTTCAGGAGACACGCAGCTCGGCGGAACAGATATGGACCAGGCATTTGTGGACTTCGCTGTCAAACAGTTCCAGAAGGAAACAGGCATAGACATTACCTCAGACAAGATGGCAATGTGGAGGGTGCGCGAAGCCTGTGAAAAGGCAAAGATCGAACTTTCATCTACAATGTCTACCGAGATCAACCTTCCATTCATCAGCGCAGATCAGACCGGACCTAAGCACCTGACAATGACAGTCACAAGGGCAAAGCTCGAGGAACTGGTAACATCAATTGTCGAAAGGTGCAGGAGCCCGATCATGAATGCTATTAAAGATGCTAAACTCGGCACAAATGATATTGACAGCGTGATTCTGGTCGGAGGACCTACCAGAATGCCTATCGTGCAGAACTTTGTTGAAAGCGTGGTAGGAAAGAAGATCCAGCGCGGAATTGATCCAATGGAATGCGTTTCCATGGGTGCTGCAATTCAGGGTGCTGTCCTAGCCGGAGAGGTGAAGGATATCCTGCTTCTTGATGTTACACCGCTGTCTCTCAGCGTTGAGACATTAGGAGGAGTAGCTACAAAACTTATCGACAGGAACACAACCATTCCAACAAAGAAGTCACAGGTGTTCTCCACCGCAGCTGACAACCAGACAAGCGTGGAAGTCCACATTGTACAGGGAGAGCGTGAAATGGCTGCCGACAATGTGTCCCTGGGAAGATTCCAGCTGTCAGGCATTCCGCCGGCACCGAGGGGAATTCCTCAGATTGAAGTCACATATGACATTGATGCCAACGGTATTCTCAGCGTTTCAGCAAAGGACCTGGGCACCGGAAAAGAAGCAAAGATCACCATCAGTGCGTCAAACAAGCTGTCAAAAGACGAGATTGACGACATGGTTGCTCAGGCAGAAAAGTTCTCAGAAGAGGATAAAAAGCGCAAGGAGAAGATTGAAATTCTCAACCAGGCAGACACCCTGATCTATACAACCGAGAAGAGCCTGAATGATCTGGGAGAGAAAGTAACCTCTGAGGAGCGCGCTAAGATCTCAGCCGCTGTCGACGATCTCAAGGCTGCCGTCAAAGAGGACAATGTTGACAATGTCAAGACCAAGATGGACGCTCTCATCAAAGAGATGGAGCCCATTACAACCCGCATTTATCAGGAAGCAGCAGCTGCCCAGCAGGCCGCTCAGCAGGCACAGGCTGGAAATCAGCAGCAGGCTCCTCCCAACTCGGGTGCAGGCAGCAACGGCAAGGATGACGGTTTCACAGACGCAAACTATCGCATAGTTGATGACGAATAAACTGAGTGTCCTGCATGTCCTCAAAACGAGACTACTATGAGGTCTTGGGTGTAACCAAGACCGCCACACCTGATGAGATAAAGAAGGCCTACCGCAAGCTTGCCAGGCAGTACCATCCCGACGTAACTCAGGAAGATCCTAAAGTGGCAGAGGAGAAATTCAAGGAAGTCTCCGAAGCCTACGAGGTGCTGGCTGACGAAAAAAAGAGGCAGCTGTATGATCAGTACGGCCATGCCGGTGTAGACTCTCAGTTCCAGAATGGAAACTTCACGTGGAATGATTTCAGCCATTATGGAGATATACGCGACATATTTGGGGACTTCGGAAGCATATTCGATGCAATATTCGGCGGAGGAGGCTCTTCTTCCAGGCGGCAGCAGTCGCAGGCCGGACGCGATATGCGGATGGATATTGAAATCTCTCTTGAAGAAGCATATTCAGGGGTGAAGCGAAAGATTTCCGTGCCTAAGTTTGAGGTCTGTGCCAGCTGCAACGGTACCGGTTCTAAAGGCGGAAAGCAGGTGAACTGTCCGGACTGTAAAGGCACCGGACAGGCAAGAGTTGTCCAGAACAGCGGTTTTGGACAGTTTGTGTCTGTAGTTCCCTGCCGCAAGTGCCGCGGAACCGGACGCGCTCCAGGCTCTGAATGCGAAGAATGCGACGGCAACGGGAGAACACAGCATACAGCACACCTCGAAATAGAGATCGCACCTGGTGCCGACACAGGCACTAAGCTGAGAGTACCTGGGGCCGGAGAAATGGGCCGTTCGGGTGCACGCAACGGCGATCTGTATGTCATGGTACATGTCCGCGACGACCCGGCGTGGGGCAGAAACGGGGCAGATTTGTACAAAGATGTAACAATCTCATTTGTAGAAGCTGCCTTAGGCTCGGAAATCGAGATTCCCACCCTCGGCGGAGGCAAGGTAAGCATGAACATACCTGCCGGAACACAGCCCGACCAGACATTCCGTCTTAGAGGCTCAGGTATGCCGATTATGAACTATAACGGCAAGGGAGATTTGTACGTCAGAGTAAAGCTGAAAGTTCCTCAGAAGCTTTCTGCAGAGCAGAAAGATCTTCTGCTGAAGTTTGCCGAGCTCGAAGGCGACAAATCTTCATTTTTAAAATTCCCTAAAAAAGACAAAAAGCGCAAACGCTGATTGTCTTCTATTTTTTACATAATTTATTAAGCGTTATTGCCCAATATGTCATCGTATGATCTGTTCACTCAACCCGCGCACTGAAGAAAAAATGTATGAGTTCAGTGAATCATCCAAGGAAGATATTTCAGATGCATTCAGGCGGGCTCACAAAGCACAGAAAGGGTGGTATGAGAAAACCGCCAAAGAATACAGGATTGATTTAATACTGAATTTAATTAAAAATGCGCAGGATAGAGAATCAAAAATCGTAGATATAATGTATTCTGAAACCGGAATCCCGAAAAAATCTCTTTCAGCTGCATACGGGGCAGCCCTTTCCGGCACTGACTATTACTTAAAAAGATACTTAAATTTCGATTCTGAAAATATACCTGTGCCTGAAAAATGGGCAAATACTTCAGCGTCTGTAGAGTTTGTGCCTCACGGAACTATCGCTCATATCGGCATCTGGAATTTTCCCTTCTGGCAGACTATGATCTCCGCCATACCGGCACTTCTTACAGGAAACTCTGTAGTTTATAAGCCGTCAGAGTTCTGTACAGCAAGCGGTCTGGCGATTGCTGATTTGATACACTCTTCCGGCTTTCCTGAGGATTTATATATTCCTTTAATCGGCGGCAGGGAGGCAGGCGAAACCATGGTTGTTTCGCCGTGTGATGCGGTTGTATTTACCGGAGGAATAAGCACCGGGCAGAGCATAATTAAGAATGCAGGCGTGAAGCCATTGATTCTTGAGCTTTCTGGAAATGATGCGGCAATAGTATGTTCCGATGCCGATGTAGAACAAGCTGCCAGAGGCATAGCTACCGGGACATTTTCCCGGGGCGGTCAGGTCTGCATCCGCGTAAAGCGCGTGTATGTTCACAGAGATGCAGCTGAAGAATTTATTGAAAAATTAACAAAGATCACATCCCACCTTGATCTCTATAATGATGTAGGCCCTTTAATCAGCAGAGAAGCAAGATCAAAAGTGTCATCTGTTGTGGATGACGCCGTCAGACAGGGAGCAGAACTCATCTGCGGCGGCCAGGGAGTGTCACCGGGCTATTTTTACGAACCTACCATTTTTATTCATTCAGACGACAGTCTTCGGGCAGTTAAAGAGGAAACATTTGGTCCAGTCTGTCCTATACGGATAGTAAATTCAGAAGATGAAGCGGTGAAGCTGGCAAATGATTCGATTTACGGCTTAGGCGCTTCTGTGTGGACACAGAACACAGACAAAATGAAAAAAATGGCAGACACTCTTGAAGCTGGAAATATCTGGATCAATGACTGCGGTTCTACGCTGCCCGGAGGAGAGTACTTCCAGGGATGGAAAAACAGCGGCATACCGTCATCAATGTCCCGACTGGGTTTATTCATGAAAAAGAAAACAATAATCTGCCACAATTCTAATGAATGCAGGCCTAAATGGTATTCGTGATTCAGATGACTGTTCGTACATTTAATGAAATTAAAAGAAAACTTTCAGCTGGAGAAGCTGTAGTTATGACAGCTCAGGAAATAAAAAACTGTACTGAAAAGGAAGCAGCTGAAGCAGATGTTGTAACTACCGGTACGAGAGGACTGATGAGCGGTACATACGGAGTATTTACCATTTCGATCAAAGGTTCAAAATTTTCAAAGGCAAAGTCACTTTTTCTTAATGGAGTATGTGCTCATCCAGGGCCGTGTCCAAATGAAAATCTCAATCTGATCGAAGCAGTGGTGTTCGGCACTGCATCTGCTGGAAATTACGGTGCAGGAATGCTTTTCAGAGATATGCTGGAAAACAAGCCTGTTCATGTGGAAGCTGTTGCTAAAGATGGATTGCAGATTTCAGAAGAAGTACTCTTTGAGGACATGCCCTACGCAAAGCTGATGTCCACAAGAAATGCATTCAGAAACTATTCTGCAATGACTAATCCTCATGATCATCTGCTCACAACTATTTTCCATGCATTGGAATTTCCTCCTAATTATAAAGAATTAACATTTTCAGGCTGCGGTTCTATCAATCCGGTTCAGAATGACCCGTCTCTGAAGACGATAGGCATAGGAACAAAAGTCCTAGTAAATGGAGCAGAAGGTTTTGTAACAGGAACCGGCACAAGATCCACGCAGCAGTCTCCTAACCTTACTGCTGTTGCCGACATGAAGAAAATGGATCCTGATTACATGGGTGGATTCATGACCTCTGAAGGTCCAGAATGCATAGTCTCCTGGGGAGTGCCAATACCGATACTTGATGATGACATTCTTAAAAACGTCAGAGTACTGGATGAACAGATTCAACTCTCACTTCTGGATGTTTCAGTGAGAAAACCCATTGCCCAGATTGATTACGGAAAACTTTGGAAGGAAACATCTCTTTCTGTAAAGGTTAATGCTGATAAATGCAAGAAATGCGATGTCTGCAGAGCTGTGAAATCCTGTCCGATGTCGGCTATTTCTGAAATACCAGACATCAACAGACATAAATGCTTCAACTGCGGACTGTGCTCTACAATCTGTCCCGATGTATTTCATGCAGATTTAGGAAAAGTGCAGGTATGTATAGACGGGGTAGAGAGAGAAATCCCGGTGGCATGCAGGCAGTCAGACCGTGCCAGAGCTCTGAAGATCTCCAGAGAGCTTAAGTCAAGGCTACTGGATAAATCATTCCTGCTTACTGAGCCCGTCGAGAAACTGCAGCCATGAAATTTTTCTTAATTTCTTCCGGACTGTAGGGAACCAAAGGAGTCTGAGAGTTCCCTACTTCTATTTTTACTACAATTACTCCTTTTTTAACATTATTTAATGCAGCCTTTAATTCATCTTTTTCTTTAACTTCCTGCACGCATGAAACTCCTGCTCCAACAGCTATTTTGCTGAGGCTTCCTTTTCTGCTGAGTGACGTAGGCTGCGATCCGGTGGAGCCGTATGCTCCGTTGTCTAATATTATCAGAACGTAGTTATCGAGATCCAGAGAAGCAATGGTAGAGAGTGAACCGAGATTCATCAGCACGGCTCCGTCTCCGTCGATAGATATGACTTTTTTATGCGGCACCGCCACAGCAACTCCCAGGCCGATGGATGATGACATTCCCATTGATCCAAGCATGTAGAATGTTTCAGGCCTGTCGCCGACGCTGCACAGCTCTCGGCAGGGGAATCCGATATTGCAGACTATCAGAGCATCTCTGCATTCAGAAGCAATGATCTCCAGTGCGTCTATTCTTTTCATTCAGGCACCCTCTCTCCAATAAGACGGTTTTACCAGCACGGCACTGGGTTTCTGCTGCGATTCAGCACGTTCCCATGCTTTTAACACTGCATCTTTTCCGTTATCTCCTTCCTTAATTTCCAGATATGAAATTCCGAGGTCTTCCAGAAGAGGAATTGTCAGCTTTCCCATGGGAACCTGTGCACATACAGACTCATTTTCCACCCCGCGGTGGCTCATAATCATCAGCAGGGGAATATGGTACAGCAGATCCAGAGATGCAAGGGCGTTGATAGAGTTCCCTAGTCCAGAGTTCTGCATGACTAAAGCTGCCTTCATGCCGCCGATGTAGGCGCCAGCGCATATCCCTACGCCCTCCTCTTCTCTCGATACTGCAATATGTCTGATCTCAGAATCATCGAGGCTTTTGAGCAAAGATGATAAATTTACGCAGGGCACGCTGGCAACAACTTCAATACTGCAGGCTTTCAGGCCTTCCATGATCTCCGCGGCTTTCTTCATTACCACACCTTAAGGTCAATGCCTTCAATCCTTATTTTTCTGCCCTCTATGCTGACCACAATGCCAGAATGCACCTTCCCCATCATACAGTGGTCTGGAAGAAATCTTACAGTTTCACATACCTTTGGAACTGTGCCTTTGCCGATTATGCCTTCAAAGGCGGCTACCATGCATATGCCGATGTCAAGCGGCTCAAAGCCGTCGTCGCCGATGAGGTTTCTCGGTCCGATCATATGGACGGTTATTACTCCGTGAGACACTTTGAGAATTCTTGCAAAGTGAGTAATTGGACAGCCGAGCGGGCGATAGCGTATTACCATGTTTTCTGAGATCTCAGTCTCGCGGTCCATGGGAAACAGGTCTTCTCTGCAGGACGGCTCCCCTGGAAGCGGCAGTATGGTAAATGAAGCTTTGACGCCGTCGACAACACCGTATATTTCTTCTTCAGCATCGCCGCTTTCAAGCAGAATGATTATTTTTTCTTTATTTTCTTTAAATCTCTCCTGCAGAAGAAAGGGACATTTTTCAACATCATGATTTAATTTCAAATAATCTACAAAATCGCTGCATGTCCGGCAGCCACATTTTCCGCAGTTGTAGCCGGGAAGAAGTTCCTCCAGCATTTCATTCACCACGGTAATCCGTGAATCCGTCCATTCTCCGCAGCACTCCCCTCTGATACTCCTTTCCTATTCTGGTCTCTCCGGCGCACAATGTGCATATAGAAAATGGAGGGTTGTTTCTCAGCCTCATGTCGGACGACACATCCTTTGAGCGGGAGACGATCTCTGCCAGTTCTGCAGATCCTTTGCCGGTGAGACCATTGGCTTCAATCGGTGTGCATGTAGGATTAGCTTCCAGAACTCTTTCTCTGAAGACCTCCCTTTCTGCCTGTGAGACCATATCTCCTTTAGTCATCATCACTACGTCGGCAGAAGTCATCAGCGGACCTACTTTCAAAGGATTGTTCGGTCCTGAGGTAATATCAATAACGCATACTGCTAGGCAGTCATTCGGATAGGGAGCGCACCGCAGGCACAGTCCCGCAGTCTCATTGAGAAGAATATCTGATCCGTTGTTTTCAGCCCAGGCAAGCATATCTTCTGTATTGTAAATTGCAAAGTGATCTGGACACATGTCTTTGGAAAGAGCAGCCTTGACTGGAACCCCCAGTCTCCCCAGTCTCTTATCGTCTTCAGTCCACAGGCAGTCGACCTTTACGATAGATGGGTGCATGCCGAAGCTGATAAGAGTGCTCGTGAGTGAAGAGAGCACTGAAGTTTTGCCGGATCCAGGAGTGCCGGCGATAACAGTAAACTTCAGATTAATTCCTCCACAGTTTCACCGCGGCGTATCGTCTCTCTGAGCATGATCATTCTTTCATCCAGTTCGGCCAGCTTACTGCACACGTCGCGCTCTTTTCCAGAACGTTCGATGATTTTTGCCATTCCGCCGTTTTCCATGACAATGCGTTTTCCCGTCAAGAGGGCCAGCACAGGATCGTGGGTTACGACAATCACTATCTTTCCTTCTCCAGACAGCAGTTTGAGGGCTTCCTGTTTTCTGATGCCTGCGTTTTCTATTTCATCAATCAAAACTATGGGAGAATCGCTGATCCTGGCAATGTCGGCGGTCATTAGTGCTCTTGACTGTCCGCCGCTCAAAGCCGTGAGATGATTTTCCGGCCCCAGAGGCTCACCGCACAGCGTATTTGCAATTTCGATAACCTCTTTTGACAGCATCTCAGGCTTTCCGCGGCTTTTGGCATGCATTCTGAGAAACTCGTCGACCTTCATATCTGCAAGAAAATGCATATTCTGAGACAGCTGTGCCACCAGTTTTTTCCGCGGGTCTGATCGCAGATCATTGTCAGGCACAACATCATCAATCAGAATCTGCCTCCTGGACTGCGTATCCCTCTGGGCAAGCTGTTCTATGTCTCCTATCAGCGTGCTTTTGCCGGATCCCGTAGGACCCACGACTCCGATTATTTCTCCTTTCAATATTCTTACATTGTCTATAAGATCGCAATTGTCATCTTTGTCATTCCCGCCGATGATGGTGAGAGAATTTATCTCATGCATATATGCTGGCCTCCAGCTTGTCTATGATTTTCTTGGAAATCTCATTAATATCTGCATTTTCCGGTTTCACCGTCATGTCCGGCTGAAGATATTTTATTGATTTCTCTTTTTTATATAATGCTTCTCCGCCGCCTGTGATGTTCAGCAGCACGGTGTCATCTTTGTTTATTTTTTCTGTTTCACAATTATAAATCAATGCTGCTACAGCTATGGCGGCCGCGTTCATGATATCTGCACCTTCAGCTTTGTAAAATATCTGTGATGCTTTCTCGGCCTGTTCATTTGTCATGCCGTCAATTGTGCCGTTAGTATCTTTGAGGGCTTCAGCGACTCCTCCTGGAATGCTGTACGGGGGCTTTCTGTTAAATAGAACGCTGTCGTACATTCCCCTGGGGCAGTCTTTATTGTAAACACCGCCGTGAAGAGAATTAAACAGCGGGGCGCAGGGAATATTCTGCGCCAGCTTGAGAACAGGAAGCCTGCTGCCGAAACGTCCGTCGCTGATCAGCCTCATTGAAGCTTCCCAGGCGGATATGCCGCCGGTTCCGCTCCCGACAGCCTGAAAATAATAATCTGGAATCCTGCCTATTTTGAATGCGCCGTCCAGCATAACCGTTGCCATGCCGTCCCGTCTGGCAATGTTCTTAGCTCCGCCTTCTGGAACAAATTCTCTCAGTTCGCAGATTTTATTGCTGACTTCTATTGCTTCGCTGTAGTCGCCGTCTACGCAGAGCAGGAATATCCCGTCAATGGGAGTCTCCTCGGGAATCCACAGCTTGGAAATGGAATTCTTCGGCACAACCAGCAGCAAAGGAATATCTGCCAGATGGCAGGCGTTGGCAAAAGCCCTGGCGGTATTGCCTGCGGAAGCAACTGTTAAAATTCTTTTCTCTTTCTTTTCATGAAGCATCTCCACCGTGGGTC
Source organism: uncultured Methanomassiliicoccus sp. (assembly GCA_905202485.1). GTDB lineage: Archaea > Thermoplasmatota > Thermoplasmata > Methanomassiliicoccales > Methanomassiliicoccaceae > Methanomassiliicoccus_A. Next base: position 101,371 of record CAJKRY010000002.1, on the reverse strand, counting down.
CGGCTTCCAGATCCTTAAAGCTGCAGGTGTTCAAATCTGCATTTATTTCCGGCCAATACCCATTAAATGCTATGTATAAATTATTCAGCCCCAGTTCTTTGGACAAACCGCTGCTCTTATAAGTCACACAGCCCCCATTAAATCCGTTCAGAACATTATCCACCGGTAGCCAGTCAATATATTTCCAGATACCGGGATATGAAGTAATGTTAATCTGAGCCTTCTTGTATAGTGTACGAGGCAGTCCGTTATTCTCATTTGTGAGGCTGTATTTTCCCATATGTGCTAGATTTCACCATATAGTTTATATTAGTTTTATCTTGATGCGATAAAATCTTCCTCTTTGTAATAAAACAGTAGCAATATTCTACTGCAGCACACATTTTCAGTTAAAATCCATCATTTTAGCTTTGCCGGTTCCTAAATGAACAATAGGCAGCAGAGCCGGATCAGGACTGAAGTTGTGCATTTTTTGGAATGCAGTCTGAGACTGCCAGGTGGATGCACAGATGGTGGTGATGCCTTTATACATGTCTATTCCGGCTCCATGAATATGTCCGGTCACGAAAATGTCTGGAATTTCATCAATTACCAGATGGTCTTCTTTCTCAGGGGCCAGAGGTGTTTTTCCTCCATACAGAGGAGCCAGATGCCTGCGTTTAAGCATTTCTTTCATAGTATCGAGAGGATTTTCGTAGTTCAGTCCCTGCACTGAACTTATCCAGTCATCCAGACTGCGGCCGTGGTAAGTAAGAATTTTACGTCCTTCCAGTTTCATGGAGCAGGGGTTTCCGATGAGCATGCATGATGAATCGAAAATCTCTGAGATCATTTTAGGGAATGTGGGCTGAGGCTCTGCAGGTCTGACTGCATCATGATTTCCGGGCTGAATGAGAATCTGAATATTATCCGGGACTTCTTTCAGCAGTTCTGCAAGAGTCCTGTACTGCTCGAAAACATCCTCAATTCGCAGCTCTTCTTCCTGTCCGGGGAACACGCCGATACCGTCTACGACGTCGCCGGGCAGCACGAGATATTGAATTTCATCTTTGCCTTCAGTCTTCAGCCAGTGTATCATTCTGTCCCATTGCACATCTAGAAAAGTATTGGAACCGACATGCACGTCAGACATGAATGCCACTGAAGAAGTGGAATCGCTGGGCTCCATGGCGTTGGAAATGGGAACATCAGGCCTAATCAGCTCTTTCAAGACCAGAAGATCTCCTTTGCTCGTCGCTTTTCCGACAATTCCAATTACCTCATCATTAACTATGCTCTCATTGATGTAATCTGAATCTTTATGAATGAGAACTGTGCACTTCCCCTCTTCGTCTTCAAGCTCAATGATCTTGTGGCCGTTTTTGGTATTATGCCAGTCGGCAACCATCCCGATGGTTCTTACTTCTCTGTCATACTTTACAGCTTTGGCGACAGGCAGGCAGCCGGCCAGCTCGTGCCTTCTGGAAAGGATCTTCTTAATTTTCTTGAAACGGTCGTTGAAACACCGTGCAAAATCATTGACTGTGCCTTCGCATGTGGAATTGCCTGTGATGTCGTGAATAATCTCGATATCGCTGCTTTTCGGCCTTGCCATGACTGAAGGCGACTTTCTTAGTTCTTCCAAAACGGGATTGACCTGCACCTTAGGCACCGTAGGATTGAGGCTAGAATACGCCCTGACGTGTTCTGCCGTCAGAACCAGCGGGTGCTGGGTCATAGATGCTAATATGGACCGTACATATGTAGCAGGATCTGCCTGGGCCAATACAAGTTCTGCGGCCTCAGGATCCAAGAGAATGCCTTCATTTAATAATTCATCCAGCACGCGGTCTCTCATGTCTTCCGCATTCTTCTCTAAATACTTATATGCCTCGGCAGTTAGAGTGTATTATGATTATTACCGCCAAATGTGAATGCTACCCCACTGAGGAAAAGGAAAAAGTGTGTCAGGCAATGCACAACATCTTTCCAGAGGGAGAGATAACCGGTGATGAGCATCTCACACTGGTTTGTGAGTCTGGAGAAAAACTGCGCGAGCTTATCTGGGACACGCAGATCAGGGACTCGGCGAGATCGGTGCTTCTCAGGGGAAGATCTGCTGATTCAACACATTTTACACTTAATAAGCAGGCGGCTTTCATGGGAAAAATATCATTTCAGGATGAACACACAGCTCTGGGCAGTATTTCAGTTGTGATCCAGGCTGACAACATTGACGAGACAATCAATTACCTGGCTGAAAGCACAATCAGGGAGGAAGAAGAATGATTGCCGTATCCTCCCCGTACTTTTCTCATTTTTCATTCCGCAGCATGCTGGAGAAGATATCTTCGGAATTTTCTTCATGGGAAATTGTGGCGGAAGGAAGACACAGCCTTCCAGACATTGAGACGGATTTTCTGGAATATGCACCGTCATATGATCTTTCATTTTCTGTACATACACCGATGAGCGACATCAATATCGGATCGCTTAACAGGAATATGCTGGAAGCTTCCCTGAATGAGCTGATCGCCTGCATGAGGTCCTGCAACAAACTGGGTATCGAGGTGGCGACTGTGCACCCGGGTTTCATGTCGCCGCTGGGGATGGTAGATAAATCTAAAGTCATTGATATTACAAAAGCCTCTTTATTCAGGCTGGAAGCTGAAGCTGCCGAACTCGGTGTCAAAATAGCATTTGAAAACATGCCGGCCTGCCCGATGTGCATGGGAACAGTGCCTGAAGATCTTCTCAGTCTTCTGGAAAGCACTGAATTGGGAATATGTTTTGACATCGGGCACGCTAATACAACAAATACTGTGCAGGAATTCCTGAAGCTCAAAGACAGATTCATCAATGTGCACATTCATGACAACATGGGAGTTTCTGACGAACATCTTCCCATTGGGAAAGGAACAGTTGACTTTCCGGCAGTAACCAAGGCACTCGGACCAAGAAGATACGTGATTGAGTCCCGCGGATGGGAAGATGCGTTGGAATCCAGAGACGAATTGAAGAAACTTCTCAGTTCTTGAATCCGCATCTGGTACACACAAGCTCTCCATTCTCAAATACTGCGGAATCGTTTCCGCAGTTTTTACATCTAAATCCGATTGTGTTAGCTCCAGAGACGTTCTGCATTTCCTGTTTAGGCTCTTCTTCAAGCTGTACAGGCTCAGCACACAAAGGCTGCGGAGTTGCTCCCTTCGGTCGTTGTTCTATATTCATTGATATCCATTTTGTTAGTTTATAGGTATAGTTCACCAGATAAGGTATTCCCAGCAGAAATATCAGAAGGGAGATTATTCCTATAATCAGAGCATATCCAATTCCATCATACAAGTATGTTGAGAGTCCGATCATATTGTTGATTGCATGGAATGATATTGATGCATAGAGTCCGTATTTCAGGAACACATAGCCCATTGACAGACCTGCAATCGCAGCGGGAATTATCTTGTAGGCGTCCCATCCGCTGAAATGGGCGTAACCGAACATGGATGATGAGATCAGCAGAAAAATAATCTCTTTTGCTCCAAAACTGAAACCGCCTCCGAGGATATACCTTCTCAGGGGTTTTCTTTCATATTTTTTATTGACCGCATTCAGCACCAGGTCGATTACCAGCAGCGGTATTCCCAGCAGAAGGACCCTGGAGATGAGCTCTTCCCACACCGGTGGTTCGGCTATGCTGTATAATATCTGCCATTTTTCATCATCTATCGGCAGCACATGTGACGTCTGCCCAAACAATGCCGGAATTACTACCTGAACGATCAGCGAAATGGCAGTCATTGCCATAATCAGAGTGCATATGGTATACAGCGGGCTGTGCTCTTTGACGGGCTTCATCGTCAGTTCTCTGGCAAACGTATCTTTGCTTCTCATTATCAGGAGTATAAAGCTTACCAGCAGTACTGCTATAAAGAATATGTAAAAGATCAGTAAGGAATTGTCCAGTGTGAACAGGTTTACAATTCCATTCAGAATGATGAAGATCGAAACTGGATTGTCCCATACTTCTGCCATGGTAGGGATTCCGATATATAATCCAATCAATGTTACAACAGCAACAATAAACATTACTAAGGAAAGAAAAGTTCCCAAGGTGCTTCCAAACAATCTTACAGACTGTGCAGTACTCGGCTGCTGATAAACTGGCCGAGGCGGCAGAATACTTTGTGGAAGCCCACAGTGTGTACAGAAATTCGACTCTTCAGGTATCTCTTTTCCGCAGTGAATACAGAATCTCATGGCTCTCACAAACAATGCAAGATTATTGCATTTCTCATTATATCGAAAGAGGAAGTTAAAGTTATTGGAAACTTCCATTAACTTCCTGACGCATCTGTATTCATATGTTAGAAATTGAAATAAAGTCTGCCTGCGACAATCCGGCGGAGGTGGAAAATATTCTTGCAACTCTGGGTGCTAGATTCAAAGATACGCTCTTTCAGAAAGACACTTACTTTGCACACCCCTCAAGAAATTTTGCAGAGACTGATGAGGCCCTGAGGCTCAGAGACGAAAACGGCTCCTTTACTCTCCACTATAAAGGCCCTAAACTTGATAAAGACACTAAAACCAGAGAAGAGTTGGGAGTACCGATATCTGAGCCGGAAATACTTCTGAAAATTCTCAGCAATCTCGGCTTCAAACAGGCTGCCATCGTTGAAAAAAAGAGGAAAACATATGATCTGGACGGCATAGAGGTGGCAATCGATAACGTAACAAACTTAGGCACTTTTGTAGAGCTTGAAATTCAGGACGAAGATCTTGAAGAAGCAAAATCTAGACTGTTTGCATTAATGGAGAAATTAAAATTAAGAAAAACAATTAGGAGTTCGTATCTGGAACTCCTTGAAAAAGGATTCAGATCGAACTAACCTGGTTTGCGATGAATTCTTTTATTTCAGTCTCATCAGGGATAGTTACAGACTTCTTATATCTCTCGGTTCCATCGCGGAGAGTGTAGCCACGGGATATAGAGATGAACTCTGATTCTTCTCCGTCTTTCGAGATCGCCTTTTTACGGGCCACTTCTATGAAGTTACTCTTTCCAAAGGGGATCTTCTCTGATCTTACTGTCTCAAACTCGACGTTGCGTTCTGCACGTTCATCGGTCATTTTGTATAACCCTCCGATATTAGAAATAGACGTATAATGATGTAAAGATTTTGGTATCATTTCGTAAAAAAACTATGCGATGAATCAAATATGTTCAATTTTTTTTAAAGTATTGTTTACAAATTTATCCGTCTCTGAAATATCTGTGAGAAGGTATATAGCCTAAAAGCTGGTGTATTCTTTGATGACCAAATGCTGCACCCCAATTACCGATTTAAACTTACGCGCAGGTCATAAAAAATCAACATTGCTGAGATCGCAGTGTTTGAATGGTGCAGTTCTGTCTAAACGTATTTTTCCGGAGGAGATTTTTTGAAAGATGGCTTAGCAAAGACTCTTCAAGAACTCGTATTAATTGAGAGTGATCTTCATTCAGACCTGCTGAATGTTGTCAGATACGCCGCAGACCGTTTATCTTCGATCGGAATGGATGTTGCAGTCTTAAATGAAAATACATTTCCGGTGCTGACAGCTTCGTACGGCAAGGGAGGCATTTTATTTTCAGGTCATCTAGACACAGTGCCGAGAGGATCCGGCTGGAGCACAGAGCAAGCTGTGATAATTGATAACAAAATTTATGGCAGGGGATCTGCAGATATGAAAGGCGGATGTGCAGCCATAATCGAATGCGCTGAACATCTGGTCAATGAAAAAATCCCATTCTCAATCTGTTTTACAACGGATGAAGAAGAACAGATGTACGGAGCGGAATTACTAGCAGAATCGGAACTGGTGAAAAATGCTCCCGCAATCATCATATGCGAGCCGACTTCTGTTAAGCTGGTTCACACAGAAAAAGGATTTTTCCGATTTAATATTGTTACCAACGGTACCTCTGTACATGCATCCCAGCCTTGGCTGGGCAGAGATGCCATCTTAAAAATGCATTACTGCATAGACAGGCTGCTTGATCTGGTGGAAGCATCCTCTCAAAAAAAGACTGGTATGTCCATGTGCATCACCACCATACACGGCGGAGACAAGAACAACGTTGTCACAGACATTTGTACTGTGGAAATTGATGTAAGATATCAGCCACCCACAACCTATCATGATGTTCAAGATTTAATAGTCAACAGGCTGCGCGGAGAATCATATGAACTGACGAGTGAATTGATTTTGGATGCTTTCGAATCAGATCTGAACGATCCTCTTGCAGAAGAGCTCATCAAGTTTCTCGATTCTGATGTTGTAGATATGCCGTATGTCACAGAAGCGCCGTATTTTGCAAGAGTGAATCCGCATGTCTTCATCTGCGGACCTGGAGACCCACAGCTGGCACATGTGGTGAATGAATTTGTAGAGATAAAAGAGCTTGAAAAGACGTATGATATGCTCGCACATGCTGCAGAATTTATACTCAGCTCAAACAAGAAATAAAAAATGAATGCGCCGTCGAACGGGTTCGAACCGTTGACCTTATGATGACTGTTCCCCTTTGAGAGGATTAACAGTCATACGCTCTACCAGCTGAGCTACGACGGCCTGTAGCCTCTCAAATAATCATCAGGTATTTAAGATTTTATATTCAAAATTCTGAAAGCGGTACTAGTTAAAAACAATATGTTCTATTTTTGTGCAGTTGATTAATTTTGATATGGTAAAAATCATGGAGACTTTAGCTCAATCTTCAGTCTGTTAACTGCCCTTTCCATATCATCTAATAATTTGTCAAGGTCAGTCATAAATTCATCAAATTTATCTGTGGTAATGGCACCGTCTGGAGACGGCAGGATAAGTCCTTCCTGTTCTAAAATTCTTAGTGAGTATCTTACTTTGTGCTGCGGGTGACCCAGCAACTCCGCCAGTCTAATTATTCCGATCGGTTCGTTTTCTTTTATTGTTTTCAGCATTTTAACATGACGTTCTAGGAGGCTGACTTCATTTTCCAGCCTTTTTGTTATTGCATTGTTACCTGTCATGAGCTTTTACCCGGCAATACTAGAATACTTTGGCAATATATTAGATTTGGTGCATATTTTCTTTTATGCACTTTATGTTAAATTCTTATAATGCTGAATTCTAAACGTAGAACTAAATCTACGATTAGAATAGCTAGAAATCTAATTTACATAACGTTGTAAATACGGACTTACTTGTGGACGTTGCGGTCCCCTTTGCGCCATACAACAGTTCCAAAGAATCCTTTTGGTGGATACTTGTCGTGGCCCTCTTGGAAAGGCTGCATCGGACCAAAGCTTTTGTTCAAGGCTTCTTCTTCTGAGTTAAAGAGTCTACCATCCCATATGCACTGATATTTTACCTTCTTTGGTTTGGCTTTCTTCATCGTTTGAGGATAACGTAAAGTAAGATATAAGGGTAGCGATGAACACTTTGTACTGTGATAGAAAAATTTTAACATGTATGTAATAATATTATTTATGACTTTTTCATATTTTATCTTAAAACGATGATCGCTACAGCTAGTTTTTCCTATTCTTTTTTATTTGTTATTTTTGTTTCAACATCCTATAACCGTCGTCAACAATATATATTCAGATAGCATAATGGTGGTGGCTATGAATAGAATTAAGGTAATCAACGAGCCCTCGGAGCTTGTTCCAATGTTGCGGGCCGTAGATACCAGCATAAAGCGGGACGTGTTGAAAGAGGTGACCCTCGAATGGCGTACTGTTAAAGATATTGAGGAAAAGTTTGGCGAAGATGGTGCCGAAGCCCTCAAGTTCTTTGAAAAAATGAAGCTGGTGGAAACGCGGTGGCAGTCAACAAGCGGATCGTTCCCTGAAAAAGCTTACCACACATACTATACTTCTTTTCACATCAATGCATCATGGCCGGTATATGAAATATCAGATGTATTGGCTGTTGCAATGATGTCTGAAGCAGATTTTGAGAAACTTGAAAAAGAGCTCTATGATGAGGTCGGACCGGAAGGGCGTTTTGCTGGAGATATTGCTGAAAAGATGGGCATAACCTCAACGATGCTGCGAAGCTTGGTTAAGCGTTCGGTCCGCCTTGATTATCGCGGTCACAGAATTGAACGTCTGAAGGAGTGAATCTTAAGATGCAGGAAATTTACATCCTGCGTCTTGGGCATCGTCCCGAGCGCGATAAAAGAATCACAACACACGTTGCGCTTACTGCTAGAGCCTTTGGGGCAAAGGGTATTTTTGTATCTACAAAAGATGAGGTTTTGGAAAACAGCATCCGTTCGGTAGTCGATCGTTTTGGCGGTGATTTTACCATTGAAACCGGCACAAAGTGGAGAGACTTTATGCGCAAGTTCGATGGCGTCAAAGTGCACCTGACGATGTATGGCACTCATATCGACGACGGTATTCCTCAAGTGAAAGCGGACGTTAGAAATAAAATGCTGATTGTAGTAGGTGCTGAAAAAGTGCCTCCAGAAGTTTATCAATGGGCTGATTACAACATCGGTGTGGGAAATCAACCGCACTCTGAAGTTGCGGCGCTCGCTGTATTCTTGGACAGATATCAGGACAGGCAAGCGCTTCAGAAAGATTTTGAAGGTAAAACAACTGTCATTCCATGTGAAAGAGGGAAGAACGTTGTCATCAAAGATTCCGACTGAGGAAGACTGTGTACAACTCTTACACTCTTATCATGTCTCTCAGAATGTTATAGACCATTCATACAAAGTGCTTGATGTGGCGATTAAAATTGCAGAGAGATGCAACGCAGACATACCGCTTGTGACTGCAGGAGCATTACTGCATGACATCGGCCGCTCAAAAACACATGGATTAATGCATGCATCATACGGTGCAGATCTGCTGCGCGGTCAAGGTATTCCAGATTCTGTTGTAAATATTGTACGCAAGCATACCGGAGCCGGTTTCACAAAGGAAGAAGCACAAGAAATCGGCCTTCCTTTAGCAGACTACATGCCTTCAACTCTGGAAGAGAAAATCGTATGTCATGCAGATAACTTAGTCTCAGGCACAACACTTGTTAAATCAAAAGATAAGATGGATAAAGAAATCTCAAAAGGGCATGAAAGCACAGCAGATCGCATACTGGCTATGCATAATGAGTTATCGAGTCTATGTTGTATAGATCTCGATTTATTGTTAGAAACTTAATTTAGATTTTAGCTGCTGGTTTTTTGCTGCTAACTCTCTTTGGGAAGTATCTAAGGATGATGATGTCTCCAATAGACTGTATCCATCTGAAAGGTACACTCACTGCTTTAGACTCTTCGACAAGGAGCGGATTAGTCTCATTTATGAACAATCCTTCTACTTTCTTCTTATCGATATCTATAACCAGATTTGTGACATTTCCTAGATAGATTCCTGCAGATGTGTAAACCTGCAATCCCATTAATTCTGAGGCTTCCTCAAGCATGCGCCATCCCAGCAGAATATTGCTTTCACTATCTTAAACTATCGCCTGGTATATAAAAAAACCATTTAATCAGGGGAGACCATACTAGGAATATGGATGAGTTAGAGGCTATCCGTGAGAAGAAACTCAAAGAGCTAATGAAAGAGGCAGAATGGCCAACAGCTCCTATCAAGACAACAGATGCTAATTTCTTGGATGTCGTGAACAGGTACGATGTCGTAGTTATTGACTGCTGGGCGCCTTGGTGCAAACCCTGCAGAGCAATGGGACCTATAATCGATGAGCTGGTTGCAGATCTGAAAGGAAAGGTTGCATTCGGCAAGCTGGATACTGATCAGAACCAGCAGACGGCTATGCGGTTTGAAATAGAATCAATTCCCACGCTTCTCGTTTACAAAGGCGGCAGGCTGGTCAATAGACTCATTGGTCTCAGGCCGAAAGATGAGATTCTTGCATACCTGCGTCCATTAATCGAGAAAAATTAGCCTATTTGTAAAAAACCAAGGACAAGTGTATAATACACACTTATCTTTTCATATTTTGATGGATTCCACAGCAGATGTAACGATTATTGGAGCAGGCCCGGCTGGACTTCAGGCAGCTATTCATGCTTCACGCAGGAAAGCAAACGTTACCCTCCTAGGGAAATTAACAGAGTCTGCGCTCTGGAAAGCAGACATTGAAAACTATTTCGGCATTAAATCTGCAACCGGGCAGGATCTTTTAAACATTGGTTTGGAACAGGTAAAGAGTTTTGGTACTTTATTTCTTGAAGAAGAAGTCACATCCCTTGAGAAAAAAGATGATAACTTTGTAGTAAATACTGACAATGGAAAATCAATTCTTTCAAAGTCAGTTGTCTTGGCAGTCGGAGTGTCCCGTAAGAAACTGGGGGTGCCCGGAGAAAAAGAATTCTTCGGCAAAGGTGTTTCATACTGTGCTTCATGCGACGCTGGATTTTATAAAAATAAGACAGTCTGTGTTGTAGGAGACGGAAGCGAAGCTGGAGAATCTGCACTTTTATTATCAGAATATGCCTCTGAAGTTTATTGGGCGTCTTCATCTAGATTTGTATCTCAATATATGTTTGATAAGATAAAACAAACTTCAATTAAGCTGGTTGATGCCAAAGTGGTGGAAATCACTGGTGAAAACAGGGTTGCAGGAATTAAATTAGAGGATGGCAGTAGCTTAGCTGCGGATGGAGTCTTTATAGCACTAGGTGCTAAAGGCTCAATGGAGCTGGCTCTTGATCTCGACATTATGCCGGACATCGACGGAAGAATTCCTGTGGATGCAGACTGCAAGACTTCACTTAATGGAGTTTATGCCTGTGGTGATGTAACCGGCAAACCATACCAGATAGCTAGAGCAGTTGGTCAGGGCTGTATTGCCGGCGACAATGCCGCTAAATTTGCACTGAGGTGAAACAACGTCTCTCGAAAGCGAACTTATGGCTGGAATTGTACGAGAAGAAGGAGGCTTCAGAAACTCTTTGAAGAAGATTCTGGAAGAAGATCTTCAGATGAGCGTTAATGAGTTTTGTTCTAAAACAGGCTTATCAACATCTACAATTTATAAACTGATGAGCGAGTCCAGGGAACCAAATCTTCGCACTGTCAGAGAAATCATACGGGCAATACGCAGGATTGAAAATAAACCGTATGGTAATTTCATTGGAGTTATTGCCGCGCGGCCTGTTTTGAATAAAATTGAAGAAAGAATAATCAAAATTGAAGGTCGTGAAATTTTAGTCAAGGAATATCCTGCAAACAGCATGGAGGATGCAATCATCGCTGCAGTTATGGCAGAACGTGACGGAGCTCTTGCGATAGTCTGCGCTCCGATCGTTGCTCCGACAATTGAAAAAATTCTTACGATACCAGTTTCAATCGTAATTCCAAGAGAAAGTATCTTAAAAGCAATTGGCAGAGCAGCGAATGAGACCTTTTAAAGAAGGTCTTTCCGCTGTTGCTCTAAGTCAGACAATATTGATTTTCTAATTGTAATAAAGTCTGAATCTCCCCTGTCTCTTGGTCTTGGCAAGTCAATCTTGTATTCTTTTACTATGTGGCCCGGTCTTGCACTTAAGATCAAAATGCGGTCTGCAAGAAATACAGACTCGTCTACAGAATGTGTGATAAATATAATCGTCTTTTTAGTCTCATCCTGAATCCTCAGCAGCTCCGTCTGCATCTGATTTCTTGTCTGAGAGTCTAACGCTCCAAATGGCTCGTCCATCAGTAGTATATGCGGATTGTTGGCAAGGGCTCTGGCAATTCCCACCCTTTGTTTCATTCCTCCTGATAACTCGGAAGGATGTGATTTTTCAAACCCGTCGAGACCAACTAAGTGTATGTACTGAGTGGCGATTTTTGCTCTTTCTTCTGGAGGGATTTTCTTAATCTCCAGTCCGAATTCTACATTTCTTTGTACAGTTCTCCAGGGAAACAATGCAAAATCCTGAAATACCATTCCGCGGTTTGGTCCGGGTCCGGTGACTTCTTCGCCGTCTACTACTATGCTGCCTGATGTTTTGTCTACTAATCCAGCTATGATTCGGAGCAGGGTGGTTTTTCCGCATCCAGATGGGCCTAGAACACACACAAGTTCTCCTTCTTTGACATCGAAACTTATATCGTTTAGAACTTGTAGGATTTCGTCGTCTTTGGGATACTCTTTGTAAATATCCCTCATGCTCAGGATTACTTCATCCCCATCCATCTTGCCACCTCATTTTCTATGAATTTTCCAAGTAATGCTGTAAGAATTCCCAAAATTCCAATCATTACCATTCCTGCGAACATGTAATCATAGAGGCCTATGTTATAACATGACTGAATTATAAATCCTAATCCGCCGCCTTTGGCGCCGATCATTTCAGCAGAAACAATACACATCCATCCGATTCCCAATCCTACTGATACTCCAGTCATCATGTGAGGTATCGTTGATGGGAAGATTACTTTTGAAAACGTCTGTAATTTACTGGCTCCGAATGTTTTAGACGCGTCAATTAAATTTTGATCGACACTCTTCACACCAAACACTACATTTGATAGTATTGGGAAAAATGCCCCGATAAAGATAGTTAAAACAGGTCCAAAGAACACCCCAAAGGCTAAGAAGAATAATGGCACCCATGCCATTGGTGGGATTGGCCTTATAATCTCTATTGCTGGTGTAAACAGCATTTCTGCACGTTTTGAGTGACCTAATAGTAACCCAAGCGGCACTGCAGTGATTAATGCAAGTATAAAACCAAATACAAATCGTTCTAGACTTGAAAACAACTGGGTAGACATTGATAGCCCGATCCCCGGAACGGTGTCAAATGACTGAATTAACGCATCAAATACCTCTGGTGGAGTCGGGAAATATGATTTATCAAAAATTATGGCAAGTGCCCACCATGTCACTAGGAGTGCAAATAGAGATATGGCAATATACCCAATTTTTGTGGCATAGCCTTTCCATTTATCTCTTTGTATTTTATTAATTGGGGTAGTCAAATATTCTTGAGCCATATTCTACACCATTAGATGCCATGTTAGCGAATCTATTTCGTTATGATTTAATTAACACTATATATAACTGATTCACAGATTATCTGTCCTTGTTCATATACTGATGTTTTACAAAACAATTCAGATTTCGTGACATTTATCATTTAATAAGTAGATAATGAGCTGCAAAATGCAGCTCATTTTACGTTAGTGTTTACTGCCATGCAGATAGTTTTACTCCATACTCATCTGCAAGATACATGAGCATCAGATGTTGAATAGATCCAGTAGATGGTTCACCAATTACTTTGCCTTTAAGTCCCTGGATTTTTTCTTCTAATGACATATTCTCATCAAACATTCCTTTTTTCACAATCAATGCAGAACCATTTGTGTTCGCGCATGCGATTATTGATACATCCAGTTCGCTTTGTTTAGCTGAGAACTGAATAACCGGGGGAGATCCTACATATGCAATATCTAATTCTCCGCCAGTAAATGCATTCATGATGTCACCGCCTGCTGCATACACCTTCTTACTTTCAGCATTAATATTCATCTGCTGTAACATACTTTTTCCATCTTCTCCAGCATCTGGGCTCATGGATACTACTAAAGCTAACTGATGAACATCTCCGCTGAGCTGTCCAACCCTCATGGTAATTTGTTCTGTCAATCCAGAATACTCATCGCCGAGCGCCTCAGCCATTACTAAAAATTCATCATTAACTATTTTGTTTATGAATTCTTTAGAATCGTTGCATCCCTTTGCATTGAGATCTTTTTCACTTATTAAACCTAAATCTATAAACTCATCAACATAGTATTCTAACCAGGTGTCAAAGCCTCTTTCGCCATCTGCGACATCATTGTTCATTTTGTATGTTAGTTCCATATGTTCCAATGATGCTATGATCTCCTCATCATTTGTTAGACCAGTGTGTTTTTTTGTAATGTCTATCAAAGTTTTATGATCGGGGCTGTTGACATCAATGGCTTCATTTATCCAATCCCATGCTTTAATCTGAGCTGCTAAAAATGCTACAATTGCATCTGGATTTTTTTGTGCAAACTTATTGTCCACTGCAATCACACAACATGGGTGGCCATCCCAAAATTCATCTGACCATACGACAACCTCCGCATTTCCACTCATCTGAGCAGCAGTAGCGTAAGGCTCCCACAACACACCACCATCTATGGTTCCTTCCTTAATGAAATCTGCTTGCTTTCCTGGTGGAACTGCTGTATATTGTATGGAATCCGAACTGTCTCCTCTTGTGAAGACATATCCAGCAACTCCGACAATTACGACTGCGATGACAACCACCACAGCAAGAACTGCTCTTTTGTCCATGCTCGGTTTGATCCAATGAGCAATATATACTTTTTTACTCTACTTGTAGAAAATATTGCCTGATTGTGTAAAATTCTTTAATACATTTTACACATGTATAGTATTTTTGAATGTGTTCTACATATTGTAAAAAAAATGCTGTTTAAAATTAAACAGTATCTCATTATAAGAAAAGCTAATATCTTTAATGCCTTTTCAACCTACGATCCAAATGTTCTCAATCATCGTAGAAAGCAACACCCCGCTTACACCATTAGATAATGTAGATGATATCGCAATAGAATTTTTAACTCATATAGGGTATCTTTCAAAAGGTTACACACCAAGAAGTGATGCTGAGGATACAAGTGACAGCATACCTTATGTTTTGTTCATGGACTGCTTTATGAAATATCCTCACAAAGCATGGACTGCCGACGAGCTTTCATATGAATTGAAAACTACGAAAGCTACAGTATATAGGCACATTAACAAACTCAAATCATTGGATCTTTTAGAGGAAGCATCTGCAGAACAGTCAGATGGTAAAATCAAGAAGGGATACAAACTTAGATTTGGAGACCTGCGCAAAGCATGGAGCTTTGTGGAAGCCAACGTCCAGATGGCTATGCAGAATTACAGAAAAACCGTAGAGCACTTCTGCGATCTGATGGCGAACAACAATACAGACTAAGTCGGTGTGTAAATTGGCTGAATACTGCAGAGATATAGTCCAGAAAATCTTAGATGGTGAGATAACAGACAAGGATCAGTTGCAGAACTATAAAATTAAAGTTAGTAAAAAATACAATTTACCAGGCGTTCCTAGAAACTCAGAGATTCTGGCAGAAGTTACAGATAAAGAGCGGCCCCTTGTGGAAGCAATACTGATCAGAAAGCCAGTCAGGACTCTGTCTGGAGTGGTTGCTGTTGCGGTAATGACTTCTCCAGCACCATGCCCTCATGGAAAATGTATATACTGCCCTGGAGGCGTGGAGAATAACTCTCCGCAATCATACACAGGTAAAGAGCCGGCAGCCAGAAGAGGTGAATATTACAATTTTGATCCATTTGATCAGGTAATAGGAAGAATGGAACAGCTGGAAGTGATCGGACATTCTACAGAAAAGATCGATCTCATCATCATGGGAGGAACATTCACCTCCAGGCCGCAGGAGTACCAGGATTGGTTCATAAAACGCTGTTTTGATGCAATGAATGGCTTTGATTCAGATACTTTGATTGAGGCGCAGAATGCCAATGAGACTGCTCCGCACCGCTGCATCGGTCTGACAATTGAAACACGTCCAGATGCAATGAATTATTCTAACATCGAGAATGCAATGGCTCTGGGAATGACCCGCGTTGAAATGGGCATTCAGATCCTTGATGATGGAATATTACGGGCTGTCAACCGCGGGCACGGGCTTCAGGAAGTCATCGATGCAACGCTAGCGGCAAAGCACAGCGGGTTAAAAGTATGTTACCACGTAATGCCAGGCTTACCGGGGTCATCACCTGAAAAAGACATAGAGTGCTTCCGCAGGATTTTTGAAGACCCGAATTTCCGTCCAGATATGCTGAAGATCTATCCTACATTAGTTGTGAAGGGCACCAAGCTCTATGACATGTGGATAAATGGGGAATATACTCCTTATTCAACAGAGGAAGCTGTAAAAGTCATTGCTAAAATGAAGGAATATGTGCCGCCGTGGGTAAGAATCCAAAGAATCCAGAGAGATATTCCTGTTCCGTTAATCGAAGCAGGTGTCATGAAGGGACATCTCAGAGAGTTAGTCAAGGCAGAAATGAAGAAAAACGGTACTTCCTGCAAATGCATAAGATGTCATGAAGTCGGGCATGTGGGAGCAACCGAAGATCAGTATTATGACTTGAAGCTTACAACCACTTCATACGAAGCATCTGGCGGAATGGAACATTTCATTGCGCTGAGGATTCCTGAAACTGACGCTCTGGCCGGCTATATACGTCTCCGTACAGGTGACGGAGATATCGCAAGCATACGCGAGCTGAAAGTCTTCGGAAAATTAGCGCCTATAGGATCTTCAGGTAAATGGCAGCACCGTGGTGCCGGTAAAGAGCTGATGCACACTGCAGAAGAAAGAGCCTTACTTGAAGGATGCTCGCTTACACGCGTCACATCTGGAGTCGGTGTAAGAAAATACTACGAATCTCTCGGTTACGAGAGAAAAGAAATGTATATGGTAAAATTGCTGCGGTGATCGCAGCAATATTTTTTTAAATTACATCGTGGACATTACTACTACGTCACGTGCAGATCTCATTTCGCTGAATGGAAGTATTAAACGTCCTTTAGCATCAGTTTTGTGAATCTTTGCATCAACATCTTCGGCTGGAACCACAAGCACATTTCTGATATCGCCGCTGACAGTATCCACAAGGAAGTTTTCAATCATACCTAATATCTGACCATCATTGGTCATAACTGTCTTTCCTTTCAGTTCACTAATGAATTTTTTCATCCCAGTTTCCCCTCATTTAGAGCTTTAGCTGGCACCCTTATTAATTTGTGTATATTTAAAGGATTATATCTGAAAATCTCATAGACCTTAGAGGTGATGAATAGTAATTATTCATTCATCTATATGCTCCAGCATCCTTCCATTCAGGGGATACTTTTTCCACTTTCTTTGAGAACTCTTCATACCACTTCATCATGCTTTTATCACACGATGGATAGACATCTTTCAAGGCCTTTTCAAAATCAGACTGCGATACTGAAGACCTTCCGCTTCTAATGGCATTAAGACCGCTTTCACGGCATAATGCTGTGATATCAGCTCCTGAGAACCATTCTGTTTTTGCTGCAAGGACTTTAAAGTCTACACCATCTAAATGCATGTTTTTGGCATTCACTTGTAATATGGCTTCCCGGTCTTTAGCATCTGGAAGCGGAACCAGCGTTAAGGAATCGAATCTCCCAGGACGTAGCAGGGCGGGATCAATGATGTCCGGCCTGTTTGTGGCTCCGATAACCATTACTCTTTCCATATCCTCAAAGCCGTCCATTGATGTAAGAAGCTGATTGACTACTCTTTCAGTTGTGCCAGAGTCATTAAGATGGCCTCTTTTAGGAGCTATGGCGTCAATTTCATCTAAAAATATGATGGAAGGGGCAATCTGTTTTGCTTTTTTGAACATCTGACGGACTGCCTTTTCTGAGTCGCCCATCCATTTGGACATGATTTCCGGTCCCTTTATCGATATGAAATTAACTTTACACTCATTCGCTACTGCTTTGGCGATCAGAGTCTTGCCGGTTCCTGGAGGCCCATAGAGCAGTATTCCTCTTGCAGGCTTGATTCCTATATTTCTATAGCAGTCAGGATTCTGAAGGGGCAGTTCTATCAGTTCTTTAAGCGTCTCTTTGACTTTTTCCAGTCCGCCTATGTCTTCCCAGCTCACTTCTGGAATTTCCACAGAAACCTCTCTCATCGCAGACGGTTCAACATCTCTGAGCGCTTCCTTGAAATCGTCGCTCGTCACCCTCATATTTGCCAGAATGCTTGAAGGAACGGGGCGGTCTAAATCGAATTCCGGAAGATATCTGCCTAAACATTTCATAGCTGCTTCTCTTGCCAGCGATGCGATGTCAGCTCCTACATAGCCGTGAGTTATTGCAGATAAATGGCCGATATCGACATCATCTGCCAGAGGCATGCCTCTCGTATGGATCTGCAAAATTTCCTTTCTGCCTCTTATTGTAGGTATGCCGATCTCAATTTCCCTATCAAACCTGCCGGGACGTCTGAGTGCAGGATCAAGCGCTGTCTCTCTGTTAGTGGCTCCTATGACTATTACCTGCCCTCTTTCTCCCAGGCCGTCCATCAAAGTCAGCATCTGTGCTACGATTCTATGTTCAGTCTCTCCTGACACAGCTTCTCTTTTAGGCGCAATTGAATCAATTTCATCTATGAATATAATAGACGGAGCGTTCTTTTCAGCTTCTTCAAATTTCTCTCTAAGCTTTTCTTCGCTTTCTCCATAAAATTTTGACATGATCTCTGGGCCGTTTATCGTGTAAAAATTAGCTCCAGATTCACTTGCGACTGCTTTGGCGATCAGCGTCTTGCCGGTTCCTGGAGGTCCATATAATAACACCCCTTTGGGAGGATCAATGCCAAGCCTGTCAAAAAGTTCAGGGTGCTTCAAAGGCAGTTCTATAATCTCTCTGACGCGTTTCAGCTCGCCTTCCAGCCCGCCTATGTCATCATAGGTTATAGACATCCCGTTGCTGGACTCAACATCAACCGATTCTGTTTTGATGATTATGTCTGTATTATTGTCGACAATTACAACCCCGCCTGGCTGCGTGCTCAGTATGATAAATGGAAGAAATCCGCCCATGAGAGCAATGTTGGGAATAACGATGGAATCTCCCTTTACCAGAGGTCTGCTCAACAGTCCCTTTTTGAAAAGCTCTTCAACTCCCTGGCCGAACTTAACTCTCTTTCCAGCCGGTATCTTCGGGGCCACAGTGATCTTTGTTGCCAGCTGCACATTAGCTTTTGACACCACAACCTTATCGCCTATAGATACGCCGGCATTTGATCTTACCATGCCGTCTATAGAAATGGTGCCTTTTCCCTCGTCATCAGGGGATGCACGGAATACTTTGGCTGCAGTTTTTCTTTTTCCAGTGATTTCTATAAAATCACCCATGTCAACGCCTAGTTTGCTTCTCGAGACGCTGTCTATTCTTGCTCTGCCTAAACCTACTTCAGATTGATGTTGTGCGCTCTCAACGCGTAACGTAATGCTTTCAGGCATTTTTGTGAGCCCCACTAATAAACAAGCATATCTGATATTAACGTAGCGTTGTCAGGCTTGTCTTTATGTTTGATAATTTCAGCACGATCGCGCACAGGGATGCATTTAGCAGACCTACTATTATCATAATTATTGACAGCATGTACGGGGTAATCGCAATTCCTGCCAGGCTCAGGAAAGCTATTGCTCCGATAAGCACCAGCACCGACAGACCCATTATCACTATGTGTGAGTGAGCGTTCACCGCCAGACCATAATACATAAAGATATTAGCCAGACCGATAAACAGCATTGCTATTGCTAAGGTTCTCATCAGAGGTGCCGTTTCATTAACTGGATACACGCCGGGAACCAGCACGTTCAATATGAATTCTGGAGCGATCACATACACTGCACATACTGTGACAGAAAGTGCAAGCATCATCATAAGAGATCTTTTTAGAATCGGGTTGGGATCTCTTCCTTCTTCATATGCTCTGGCAATTTTTGGATACATGGCTCCTACAACTGCTGTCGGAAGGAATAGTGCCACTTTTGCCAGGGTCGAAGCTGAAGTGTAATAGTTAGCCGGATCCTTGTCAAATAAAATTGCACCAAAAATAATGTCGACATTTGTAAGAATTGTGTAACACAGCATTCCTACCATTGATGGTATGGTACTTCTCCATATTTCATTGGTCTTTACAGGAGCGCCCTTGTTTAACATATGGTCCTTGACTAAAAACAAGGAGAGAATTGAGGCGAAGGCAATTCCAGCAATAACTCCGCCTATTGCGCCGGCGACACCGTATCCTGCGATGACAGCTCCGAGTCCGATTGCCAGCTTTAAAACATAATTCAGCATGCTCTGTGTACCATATTTTGTAAATTTCTGAAATCCCTGCAGTGCGCCGGATCCGACCGGTTGCAGAAGTGAGAAGAATATTGCCACTCCAATGAGGACTATGGCCGTGGTGGATGTTAATTTCAAAACACCCCTTATGGTGTCAGTACAGAGTATGAAAGATGTAATGATGCCTATGGCGGCGCCTAAACCCGCTACCAAAATAAACGTCCTGCGCAT
This sequence comes from uncultured Methanomassiliicoccus sp., assembly GCA_905202485.1. GTDB lineage: Archaea > Thermoplasmatota > Thermoplasmata > Methanomassiliicoccales > Methanomassiliicoccaceae > Methanomassiliicoccus_A. The sequence goes on along the minus strand of CAJKRY010000002.1, from coordinate 81,216 downwards.
TATATATGAAATAGCGTCGTCGTTGTCCTCTGCCTTGTACTTAGATACAAATTTTACGACCACGCTCTGGACAGCGCCGGCAGGAACAGATATTATGTATAATATGGACAACAAAGTGTTTAATTCTGAGATTTGATCAGAGATGGTATTCTGCATCATGATCTGGAATAGAAAATTGCATCCGCCACCTACGATGGTTGCAATTATTAATATGAACGCCGGACCACTGATACTGTCTGAATCTAACTTTTTTAAAAAGTTACCTCTCATCAAATGCCCATCTGCCATACTACTTACCATATATACTGTTTTTTAATTTATCATAAATATCTGAACGATTTATCGAAATAGTTGGTATATCTGCTACTTAAAACCCTCTTTCCGAAAAGATATAAACCACATCAGACTACCTCAATACTATGAATATGGATCCTGAATGCGTTCCATGCCTTCTAGGACGGGTATTTTATCAGGCTAATCTGTGCAATCCTGAAAGTTCATATAGATCTATGAAAAAAGCATTAGATATGCTGTCTGCAGAATTCACAGCTGGAAAGAATTCTGCGGGTATTGCTACTAAAGTACACAGAGTAGCATACGACGAGATGGGTGTTGACGATCCATATTTTGAATTAAAGATGGAGGCATGTAATGTAGCCTTATCTATTCTTGATGAAGCAAAAGAGTTTATAGCTTCTTCAGAAAATAGTCTGGAGGCTGCAGTAAAAGTAGCTATTGCCGGAAATGTGATGGATTTTGGAGTCCAGGGACTTACAGATCCAGAGCACTTATCTAAAAATTTTAGTAAATTAGTATCACAAACGCTCGCAGTAAATGATATTAAAAAAGCAGAAAATTTTCTGGGAAAAGGTAAAAAGGTGCTGTATCTGCTGGATAACTGTGGCGAAGATGTGCTGGACATTCTGCTTGTAAAAGAACTTCAGAAAACTGGGACATATATAACTGGCGTAGTCAAGGGCGAACCGATTCTGACAGACGTAACTATGAGAGATGCAGACCGTTCCGGGATAAGCGGGGTTTTTGATAAAACGATAAGCACAGAAATGTTTGCAGTAGGGGTCTCAGTAGAAAAAATGAAAAAAGAACTGCTGGAAGAAATCGATTCTGCAGATCTTATAATCTCAAAAGGAATGGGAAATTTCGAAGCATTGTCTGATTCTTCAATTAAACCTATTCTGTATCTCTTCAGAGCCAAATGTAATCCGGTGGCCAAGGCTGCAGGAGTTTTGAAGAATGACAATGTTGCGAAACTGATCCTTTAATTCATCCCTTCCTTGGGATCATCTTTCAAGAGATTCCTGTCTATCTTTAGAATTGTTTTCACAATATGTACTGCGATTTGTATTGCATGCATCTTGGTGATTCTTGAATCAACAATTCCGCTGTCGACCATATTTATGAAATCGCCTGTAGCTACATCCACTCCTATTCCATCAGGCTGAGAGCGGAGGCGCACCATCATTTCGTATCCGTTGTATCCTGCATTATCAAGTATCTGCCGGGATATTGATTCCAGTCCTTTCACGAGAATTCCGCAGCCGATGCTCTGTGAATTTCCATCCATCATCTTTTTTTCAAGATATCTTGCTGCGTTCAGTTCAGCAACGCCTCCTCCTGGAACAACTCCCCCTTTTAATGCATAATGGAGCCCGCAGATTCCATCGATACAGGTGCGCATTCTTTCTTTAGATGTCTCAGTAGTTGCGCCTCCAATAATCAACGTAGCAGCTACGCCGCTATTTGGAGCTCTTAGAATTGTCAGATTTTTATCCTCATCTAGTTCTATACTGTCTGCTTCAAAACAGGGCGGCACGATGCCTGATACAATCTGCGACCCGTAAACCGCAGGTGTTTCCAGCGATCTTGAGAACAAAACAAGCTCTTCCATAGATAGACGTATCAATGCTATGTTTCTTGCCAAAAGTTCCATTTTAAATGTATTGTCAATATTCGGTGCGCTCGTTAACACAACATTAACTCCATTCTTAACCAGCGCATCCATCAGTATTTTTCTTTCAGTATCGTGGCGTTCGTTATCTTCGATCTGAGTTCCAGGGAGTGGAAACTCTAACGATCCTTTTATAAAGCAAACTTTTGGATTTGATATGTAATTAACTACAGAAATCTCCTGAGGTATAGCTTCTATTGCTATACCGTCTACAAACACATCATCTCCCAATCTTCTTAAAAGAAGTATTCCATGTCTCAAATCAGTTCTGTTCTGAGGGCCTAAATGATTTGCAGCCAGCATAATATGATCTGACAGCTGTCTGCCGTCCAGTTTAGATGCTGTAGCTGTTTTCAATATGTCTTTTACTTTAGGATCTTTTAGGGACTCTATCTGTATCTGTATGTTGTTCAGATATTCAGCTACAATATCCACTCCTTCATCCAATTCCGATAATATTCTTGAAGGGTGTATTCCGCATTCAGAAGTCATCCTGTAACCTTCCTTAAGCATCTCAGCCGCCATAATCACAGTAGATGTAGTCCCATCGCCGACATTCATCTCTTGCCTTTCAGCAATTTCAACCAGTAACCTGGAAACAGGATGCGACGTTTTCAAAGATACTAATACAGTATATCCGTCGTTGGTAATCACTCGGTTTCCCATTTGATCTACAAGCAGTTTATCTAGGCCTCTAGGTCCCATCGTTGTTCTAATAACATCTGCCATTCCGACAGCCGCCATAACATTGCCGGCTAGTGCATTTAAATCTCCTGAGAATTGTTTTGTCTGTCTAGTTTCCTCCGAAGCCATGCTATTATGTTTTACAGCTTCCACAATAACTAGATTGCCGTCATAAAATCTCGATAACTACTAATACCGACCCCTATGAAATTTTATTTTACATAGGTGGACGGTAATGTATGTCACTCCAACGTTTGAAACGGGAAATCCATTGATTGAGTTTATTTTCATACTCTTCAATGGTATATCAGAGGTGCCTCTGGTATCTTCCGTTGTAAGCGGAGTATTGATATTAGTTGGAGTGCTGATTGCATCTCGTCGGGCAGCCGCAATGATGGTGGCCGGTAGCTTAATTGGAGCTGGAATGGGTCTGCTCCTTGGCGTGCCATATCATCTCATAACGGCTGGTTTGCTTGGATACAACTCAGTTCTTTCAGCTATGGCATTATGGTCAGGTCCTTTTACAAAAACAAATGGCGCAACATTAGCACTTTCACTTTTTAATGCAGCAATGACTGTAATTATCTATCTTGCACTGGATAATGTTCTTGAAAACATGTTCCAGGTTGGAGGAGGTGGATACGGAGTACCCTCGTTCACACTAGGATTCTGTGTGGCAACATGGATGACTTTGCTTGCAGCAAAGTATTTTGGAATTGATATATTCCCAAGATCCCCTGCCCCCGAAGGTGCTGTCAGCGCTGAAGGACGCTACCATGATGGAGTCGCCGCAGGCGTAACAAAGTTACTGCCTGGAAGCGGCAACCCTGACAATTCAGAAGATTTTCACTGGACTGTGTGGGAATTTATTAAAGCGGCATTCACAGGTGTTGCACAGATTACATTTGTAAATAATTGGAAAACAGGTGTATTCTGGGTAGCCGGTCTGACCCTCTCATTTTCATTAGTGAGCGGAGGAATCTTTAATAATGCATACACAGCCAACTGGGATCCATTATCTCCATTGTTCCTTGCAGGTGCCATGGCATTTATAGGATCTCTTGTCGGGGCCATTTTTGCAAAACTGGTAAAATTCCCAGATTCAGAAATACGTTCAGGTCTTCATGGTTTTAATCAGGCACTTTTGATGATTGCTTTAACAGCATTTTTGCCGCTTAATCTCACAACATTCGTATATGCTCTTTTTGCGACAATCGTGTGTACCATCATCATTGTACCAGCTGTGAAAAACTTCTTTGGACGCTGGGGTCTGCCAGGTTTGACAGGACCATTTAACTTTGCAGCTTTCTTTTTCATCTGGGCAGCACCATACATTCTCAGCATTCCATTTGGGCTCGGATGGGGTAGACCATGAGTAAATGGTTCGCAGACAGAAACCCAAACTTTGCAACAATGATTGCGCTCATCGGAGCGCTTTCAGTGTTGAACAGTGTGTTAGCCATCATTTATGATGGCACTCACACTGGTGATATTGCTAAAATAATCAATTACATGCTTACGATATTCTTCGCTCTCAATTTTGCATATCGGTTTTTAACATCCACATCTCCCAGGCAGTATTTTCTGCGTGAATTTGGATGGCTTGATGTATTATGTATAATTCCATTTTATCAAATATCATGGTTGTTCAGAGGAGTTCGATCTTCCATGATTTTCTGGCACATGGGCTGGAAAAAATTGAAGTATAATCTGAGAAACGAAGGTGCAGAAGCAATATTATTTTTAGGAGTATTTATAATAATATTAATAATCGAATTTGGGTCTATTGCAGCTTACAATTTTGAATCAGCAGATCCTAACGCCAATATTCAAACTCCTACCGACGCACTATGGTGGGCTATTGTTACAATTGCAACTGTCGGATATGGTGACTTTTATCCTGTCACCTTGGGTGGAAGATTAACTGCCTCAGTGATGATGATTGCAGGAATTGGCATATTTGCAACTTTAACTGGTTATCTAGCTAACAGGTATCTCATTCCAAGTTCATCCAAAGTCGTTGTGGGAAAGGGAGGTCAGGTATCTATTTTGAATAGGCTGGAGGGAGAATCAAAAGAAGAATTTGATAAAGCGTACAAGGATTTGTCTGAACGTCTTGAAAGAATTGAAAAAAAGTTTGATTCAGAAGATCGTAAATGAGATTATTTAAATCTGTACTGCCAAATGGAAAAGCGGAGATCAGAGGAGACTTGGTAGCAGGAATAACACTTGCTACTGTAGCCATACCTCAGGCGATCGGCTATGCCAATATTGCGGGAATGCCTTTGGCTACAGGCTTATACACTTTACTAATCCCTTCTCTGCTTTTTGCTATTTTGGCATCTTCACGACATCTGTCAATAGGCGCTGACTCATCTACTGCGCTTATCCTAGCAGGAGGAGTATCTGCCGTTGCCGTTACAGGTTCAGCCGACTACATCTCACTGGCTTTGATGGTAACTTTAATTGTCGGTATACTTCTGATAATTTCGGGAATTTTGAAACTAGGGTTTATTGCAGATTTTCTTTCGGATACAGTCATGATTGCTTTCCTGACAGGAGTCGGAATAGTAATTATGGTAGAACAGATTCCTGGAATGCTGGGAATCTCCAATCTTGGAAATGGCGTTATAAATATAGTTTCTGCTGTTTTTTCTCATTTAAATTTAGTTTCAATAATATCTATAATCATTGCAGCTGCATCTCTGGCTATAATATTTCTGTCACGAAAAATATCGCAGAAAATACCAGATATGCTTATCGTTGTAATCGGATCAATCTTGGTAAGTATTTTATTTAATTTAAAATCAACAATTGATACTATTGGAAATGTAGCACAAGGTCTTCCGTCTTTGACTTTTCCTACCGCAGAATCATTTTCAATGCTCCCCCAGATGTCTCTTACCATTGCTTCTTTATTTTTAGTGGCTGTAGCTAAGAGTGCTTCGCTATCCCGCGTGTATTCTTCAAAATCACACGATTCTTTTGATGAAAACAGAGATTTAATTTCCCTTGGAATTGCAAACATTGGAGCGAGCATATCAGGTGCTTTTATCTCTAGCGGTACCTCCGGCAGAACAGAAGTAACCTATTATGCAGGCGGAAAAGGACAATTCACCCAGATCGTAATGTCTGTTGTGGTGATATTGGTTCTGCTGTTTTTGACAGCTCCACTTTCAAGTATGCCTCTGGCTGCACTATCTGCCATTGTTTTTGTAATCGGTTTTGAGATGGTGGATGTAAAAGGAATTAAGTCTATTATAAAAAAGAGCAAAGGAGAGGCGGTTGTCGGCATAGCCAGCATATTGGCTGTTGTATTTTTGGGTGTAGAAATCGGCATTGTGTTTGCTATGGTGGCTTCATTGCTGTTTCATGTAAAATCCGGATACAAGCCGAAGAACAGGCTTTTGGTCTTTAAGGATGGTAGATTATCAACGATTCCAGTATCTTCTGGAAGGCATGTGTTACCAGGTTTAGTGATCTATAGATTCAACTCATCTATGTATTATGCAAACGCTCCTACCTTACGGGATGACATCGAAGTGCTGTCAAAAGATATAAAATGGCTGTGTCTGGACATGTCTGCTGTACCAAGCATCGACATCTCTGCAGGAGATGCTCTGATGGAATCAATAAAAAACCTTAAAGAAAAAAATGTTAAAGTTGTGTTTTCAGATGTAGATCCAGACGTCTCCAGAGATCTATTGAGATTAGGAATCACTTATGAAGTGGGTCCCGAATCCTTTTTTGAGTCTCCCGGAGATGTCGTAGATGCTTATGAGGAATCTGAATACACTTAATTGCATTCATCTGGATTGTTGCACGGAGTCTCTTCAATAACAGCGTATTTACTGGAATTCGGCAGTTTAGAGATAATCATGTTTTCTACAACCATGGGATCCAGTTTTCTTGCCAGACTTATTGCCTGTTCAAGCTTGGCTTCATGGTCTGCATAAATAGTATACAGTGTTTCTCCTTCCAGTACTCTGTTTCCGCGTTTTTTATTGAGTACAACACCTGCGCCCTTATCTTTTGGAGACCCGGCAGCCCTAGCAATCTGCACCAGCTGTTTGTTTTTTATGGAGTTGACATATCCAGACATGGCAGAAACAATATCATACTGATACTTTCCAACGATTATGTCTGATGATGCTATATTTGGATTGCCTCCTTGTGCAGCCACGATTTCTCTGAATTTAGCTAATGCCTGGCCAGATTCGAGGATCTCCTTTGCTTTGGCTTCTCCGTCCTTTATGCCGCCCATTTCCAGTACCATCGCAGCCATTCCGATAGATTTTTCATAAACGCTGCTGGGATGCTTTGAACCTTCAAGGATCGTAATTGCTTCTTGGGCTTCCAGAGCAGGTCCGATTGATCTTCCAACCGGCTGTTCTCCGTACGTTATCGCACATCTTACTTCAATTCCGAGTTTTTCTCCTAGGTCCATAAAGTCTCTGGCAAATGCCTGCGCCTTTTCAATGGTCGGCACTTTAGTGCCTGCTCCGGTTGGAATGTCGATCACAAGGCAGTTCGCGCCGGCAGCTTTCTTTTTTGACATCACTGATGCAAGAAGCTGTGCATGAGGATCTATTCCGAGAGGATACTCAACTTTAATTATCGTATCGTCAGCAGGGGACAGACTCATTGATCCGCCCCATGCCAGAGTACCGCCGACTTTTTCTGCGATGGTTCTCAGTTTGTGGGCATCCATATACACATCTGCAAAAACTTCCACGATATCTGCTGTTCCCGCAGCTGAACTGATGGCTCTGGATGACGTTTTAGGTATGATGAGACCTGCAGCAGCTACAATTGGGACGACTATCAGAGTTATCTTATTTCCCGGACATCCGCCCACTGAGTGAAAATCAAAAATCGGGCCGCGGTCGAATGTGATAGTATCCCCGGTTTCGACCATTGCCATCGTGAGATCTGCAGTTTCTCTGATATTCATACCGTTTATCTCTAAGGCTACCACATACGCGGTCAGTTCAATGTTGCTGAGATTATGCTGAACAATATCGTTTACAATAGTCCTTATCTCTTCGGTAGTCAGCTCTTCGCCCCTCATCTTTTTCTTTATATATTTTACAGATTCTGGCTTAGATGTGGGGACAACATCCACAATTTCATCGCGTTCTGGTCCCAGTATTCCGTATGCTCTTCCTAGAATTCCGACTTCTCCTTGGTTTACCACAGTGTCGGTTGTCTGCAGGAGAGCAACAATCGAGTTGCGTTCATGCTTTATTCTTATCCTGTCTTGTTCTCTTACACCAAGTTCTATTGCATCATTGTCATGGAGTACGCAGGTATACTCTGCAGACTCCATATCGATGTATCTGGCCTTTAAATTCATGCAGATCCCCATTTGCTTAATGCCTGGTCAAGTTCTACGTGTGTTTTGCGATATTCGCTAGCAGGAATTTTTTCATATGCGGCATCAACAGCTTGAGAAAGTGCCATGGCGCCTTTTCTGACTCCTCCTGGATGTCCTGCAACTCCACCGCCGGCCTGAATCTGAATATTGGTTCCGGCAATCTCCACTAGTTTTTCAACTAGTCCTGGATGCATTCCTCCTGAACATACCGGAAGCACTTCTTTGTACGGTACATCCTTTCCAATGCAGGCCTGCTGGTTGGCGACATCTTCTTTTGTTGATCCAGTCATCTTTCCTACGCCGAAAGTTCCGATGTGCAGGGCATCTCCGCCGCACATTCTTACAAGCTTTGCAAAAACATTCATTGACACGCCCATATCTTTGTTTTTAGTTATAGCTCCGTGCATTGTACGGTGGACGTGAATCGGCAGTTTTATCGATGGATCTTCTCTGAGCGCCTGGACTGCAGCAAATCCGCAGGTAATCACATCTACCATGATTTCACTGGCCCCTAATTCCTGCACTCTTTCCGCTACTTCTACAATTTCATGGCCTTTTGTGGACACATTGATTGCATGAACCATTATGTGGCCGCTTTCATCCTTTACACGGTCGATAGCTTCCGCCACTGCTACTACTCTGTCTTCAATTGGACAGAATTTCTGATTTGAAAGAGTCTCGTCATCTTTGCCGTTAGTCAGCCCGCCCATTCCTGCTTCATATATGTAGTTCGCAGTTTCTTTCGGGGACAGCCCTATCTTAGGTTTGACGATGGTTCCTACAAGAGGTTTTTCAGGTCTTTTGAGAACCTCTCTTAATCCTTCTGCCCCGAATCTTGGTCCAAGAAAATCATTGAGCATGGACTTTGGGAAAAAGACATCTTCTAAGCGTACACCGTTTAAAGCGTCTAATCCAAACAGATTTCCGGAAATTACACTCAGAACCTGGGGTATTCCGCCTATATCTAAGCTAAAATCTTCTTTGGGATATGCTATTGTAGCTATGTCTCCTTCGACAGCAGTCACTCTTCCGCTGTACAGCTCAAAGATCTCTTCGTTTAGTGTAGATACTCCGGTCCACGTACCTGTAGACTGCTCAGCGGCAATTGCTGCAGCTGCATTGCTCATCTCCAGATTTGTGGCGATTTTGTATTTACATATTACATAATCATCCGGGTCTATTTCTTCTCCCAGATGCAGATATTTATTAGAATACTCCATTCTTATCCCTCCGTCTCAAAAAGACATTCATGTCCTAGTTTATTTACTATAACCTCGTAAGCTGCATATGGAGAAATCAATCCAATTTCTGTTGCAATACAGTCTATGTATTCAGCAGGTGTAGAATCAAAAACCGGGTTTCTGACTTTTACATTGGGAGGAAGGCCTGCAGCTACTTCGGTTATGTCCCTTTCCTCTATCTCTACCATTTCTCCTTCCATTGTTTTAGGTGAAAATTTGTAACTTTCAGCACACACCATGAGTGGAACTCTGGCTTCATGAGCTGCTAGCCCTATCTGCGATGTGCCTATCTTGTTTATGAGCGCGCCGTTGGAACATATCGTGTCAGCACCGACTACGGCGATGTCTATCTCTTTCATAATCCATCTGACCGCGCTGTCCACGATCAGGGTGACAGGAATCCCTGCATCAGATAGGTCTTTTACAGTCAGTAGCCCCTGCTTCCACGGCCTGGATTCAGTAGCATATGCTGAAATGTTTTTGCCCTGCTGATGAGCGGTTTTTATAACGCTCAGTGCAGCTTTGCTGTTGCAGTGGGTCAGCACAACATCTCCGTCTCTTATTCTGTTGGCTCCTATTCTGCCGATCGTCTCAACTGCTTTTTTAGAACTGGATATGAATATATCAGCATCTCTGGAAACTATCTTCTTTAAACTTTTCACATCTTCTGCATTTTTAATATTCTTTAAAGTTGCCTGCACAGCATTCCACAGAGAAACAGCAGTTGGTCGGGAATTTACCAAAGTTTCTCTGCCTTTGTTTAGAACTTCGATGAACTCAGTGAGTGATTCCCCGTTATATTCTTCAGCCAGATCTTTCAAGGCTTCAGCGGCGCTGCGGGCTATTAATCCTGCACCTCTTATTTCCATGGTCTGTATGGAATTGGCGGTCTCAATGAGCTTCATAAATATCATATCACCTCATTCACTTTTAATAGCTACCCCCAAATAACTACAGTTTAGCAAACAATTTTTAGTACGTAGCGGATAACCCTGCGGGGGTAACCGAAAATGATGGAAGCTGTGATATCCATTGCGATGCCTGAAAACTGGATTACAGATGTAGTTGAGAAATATCCTTCTGTAATAAGAGTAATTGATTCAAAGACAGGCTCATCGCAAGAGGTTAGAGATCTAGTTCAAATTGAAGTTGAAAACGAAGGAGATCTTCAGAAAGTAATAGATCAAATCCGCAACAATCCAAATATCTTCAATGTAGATATCAGTGCATTAGACAAAAGCAAAGTTTTAGCTGCATTCTCTACCTGTCACTGTGTAGTCTGCAGGCTTTTAGCAGGATCGGATTGCTTTTTAACAGGTTCCACCACTACTAAGGAAGGCCGTACACGCTGGACATTATTGGTTACCGAAAGAGAAGCGCTGCAGGAGCTCATTGCCGAACTGGCTGCATGTAATGCCGATCCGCAGCTGGTAAAGATTACTGAAATCAAGACAGAAGATGAGCTTACGATGCGCCAGGAGCAGATCACTCGCATGGCTTTTGAAAGAGGCTATTTTGATTTCCCGCGGAAAACCGATCTGAAGGAGCTGGCAGACATATTTGGCATATCCACATCTACGCTTTCGGAGATTCTCAGAAAAGGGCAGCGCCGGATTATGGCGGGGTATTTCACAGAGCACAGGCAGTACTGAGCCCTGCCTCATTTTCCTTTACGCTTTGAAGAAATTTCATAATCTCTGGAAAAAGTATTAATCATTCTCTTTTCGTTAGGTGGGATTATGGGACGCCGAATACGGTTCAGGGGTGCTAAAGCCACACCAAAAACTTTGGAAAAAGGACTTTTAGAGAAATCAAAGGCGTTAGCCGAAGATCCGCACATTATGATGCCCAAATGTGCAAGGGACTGTAGAAAGTGCGTTATTAAAAAAGCGATAAGCAAGATGGAAGTTGTTTCTGACAAAAGAGACAATGAAAAAAAACTGGCAGCTTTTTCACTCAGAGGCGATCCCATTGTACGTGCGTATGCTGCTACAATATCACTGGCAATGGATGGTAAAATTCCATATCTAGCCACTGCAAAAACTCCGGTCGGGGAAGTATCCTATGCCATGAGAGGCAATGCTGACAGAGACCTTCTCATCGGACTTCAACATTATGATCATCCACAGTTCAGGCTGATGGCGTTTTGGAAAGTTGCAGAGAAATACGGGCTTCACATTTATTCCTGCGAAGAAAATGCAGTATGCTGCCCTGACGGGCCTGCCGCGCCTGAAGAATATGTGGATGAAGTCGTTGAACTGCTGCCATATGATCTTGATGATGACTTTGCCTGCCCCCATAAAGGCGGAGAGCACTTGAACGTTCATTGGAACAGTGCAGATGTGACTATCAGTGTATGTACTTCATGTTTGAAGGAGAATAACAACACCGTTCATATTCTGGCAAGCCGTATTGCTGCTAAAGATCCTGCAGACGATTTCACGGTCAGTATTGACCGCGGCATCCAGTGTTTTTCAGAATGCGACAACTGCCTCATTAAAGAAAAAACACAGATGAACCCTGACCTGCTTGCAAGATATCTGCACGGGCAGATTTCTGACAGTGCTCTTCTTGACGCTTACCGCATAGAATGGGCAAAGACTCTTCAGGCTACAGGAAATGAGCTGTACATAGTGAACGGTTCATGTTTTGGATCGGATAAAGAAAAATTCCTTAATGCTTTGAGAGGCACAGATGCTGAAAAAGAAACTATCAGCAAATTCATATCTTCAGGAAAGCGCTGCATAATTTCTAGAAATGATCAGATTCCAAATCTGCTCTCAGATCTGTGGAAGGATTACGATGAAGAACTGCTTTCTGGAATAGCATCTGAGGAAACAGTCTCTTCAATTCTGAATGACCGGACAGACCTTGCACCTTCTCAAATGGTTGCAGAGGCTGCAAGGCTTGAAAGTTATATGAAAATTAAAAGCAGGTTGCCTACTTTTTCGAACTTAGGTCCGATGGCGGCATTTTGTGATGATATTGCCAGAATATATAAAACAGAAGGAAAAACGGCTGCTGTACGCGCACTTGAAAAGAGCAAAGGCTCAAATCACAACATGAGATCTTTGACATATGCTTTGCTTTCTGCCGCTGGAGAAGGACAATCAAAAGCCTGGCAGTTCACAAGAGAAGAAATGGATTTCGGTACATATCTCGTACCATTTGCTGAAAAAGTATTGTCAGCAGAGGGCAAAGAGTATACCAACGCGCTAAATCTCCTGCTGGAGGCATCAGGAGCAATGGAAAAAGTCACTGTTCAACAGTGATGTCCATCACCATATGGGATACTCCAGGCGAGTAAGACTTTACTTCTCTGATAAGTGAAATGGAATATTTCCTGTCACCTGCGGCATTTTTTATATTTTCCAGAGCAGCGTCAGGAAAGATTTCCAGCGGGTAAGTGTCATGATAGTGTATCACACCGCCGCTTTTTATAAGTTCAAATGCTTTTTTCAGGTGTTCATGCGTGGTATGAACATATCCCATGATTATCCTGTCGGCAATTTTACAGCCTTCCAGGTAGTTATTGTCCCCCAATATGGGATGAACTACATCTTGCACATTATTCAAAATAATATTTTCCGTCAGATAGCTGTATGAAACTGGATTTATCTCGCATGCAATCACTTTGTGTGCATTAGTATGGACAGCAAGCGGGAGGGTGAAGTATCCTATTCCTGCAAACATATCTATGATAGTTTCACCAGTACAGTCTAATGATGACATTCTCAGTTTTTCATCAATATTTCCTGATGAGAACATAAGTTTTGACACGTCTAGTTTATAATAAATTCCATTCTCAAAATGAATTGTTTCTGTATTTGAACCATATAGTATTTCCACATCAGGAATACGCTGTATTCCGCTTATGTGACCCTGTTCCCGCACAACACATTCCACGCCGAGAACCTTTGCATATGATGTGGCAATTTTGAACCGTTGATCTTCTAGTTCTTCTGGAATCTTGATGACCGCTACGCTCCCCAGTCTCTCCCATTTCTGCGGAAGAAATTTTTTGAGGGGTTCATCAATGTCCACATCTTCAGCAATGAGCTCCTGCGGAGTCTTTCTGTATTCCCTGTCTTCTGCTGATCCGTTCTCGACAGTGAATCCATACTCTGAAATAATTTCCATATCTGGCAGCTCTTTAAGCGGCAGATAAATAAAATTATCTTTTTCAAATATTTTATAATCTTTACGGATCAGTCCCATCTTGAATAATTTCTTGCGGATGTATTCCCCCTCATCTTTGGGGATCTTTGCAAGAAGCATAGCGGAAAATACGGATTGCCGTATTTCAGCTTTTAGATTTCATCTTCCCAGCAATAAAGTCTTCAAGGCGCCCGGAGCTAGTTTCATAATTGATGGAACAGCTTTCAATATGGGCTTGGCAAGTTTTGACGGATAGTCTATATCGCCGGTTGCCAGAATCTCTTTTGCTTCTGGTTTATCTAGTAATTTACCGGCTTCATCCAGTTTTTTATCGCTCATTCCTGTGAATACCTTTCTGACAATCATTCCCCTATCAAGTTCCTTACCGATTTCTGACTTCCATTTATCTTCATATGCTGACAAAAATGCTGCACTGTAATCTTCTGAATTTATTGCATCTAGTGCTGTTTCTGCAGCATATTTGGCGCATTGCATTCCAGTGTACAAACCTCCTCCTGAAAGCGGTTTGGTTTGGGCTGCTGCATCGCCGACGATCATAATATTATCTGCATATGTTGATTTGGGATATCCAATCGGTATCACGCCAGAATATGTCTGTGTGCGGTTAACTTCACCGAATCCTCTTTTTTCAATCAAGCTATCAAGATATCTGCTGGGAATACCGTTGCCTTTTGAGATTCCGACACCGACTCTGGTAAAATCTCCACAAGGCAGAATCCATGCAAAAAAGCCAGGAGCAACTTCTTTTCCTAAGTATACTTCAACAATGTCCTGGTCCGGCATTGTTACTTCCAGATCTGATTGGATTCCCCTTACAATCTCCTTTGCACATCCAAGACCGGCGCAGGTTCCGACATGTGATTTATAACCGTCAGCCCCGATGAGGAGATTTGTATTAATTTCATTTTTTTCTTCATTGGCAAGGTAGTTTACATTCAGTCTATTATCTTCTCTTTTGAAGTCTAATATTTTTGAATTTGTATTGATTACCGCACCTGCCCGTTTAGCGCTGTCGCAGCAGATATTGTCAAAACGGCACCTGTCAATCACAACAGCTTTAGCTTCATCTGTTTTAATCTCAATTACTCGTCCGCCTGGAAAGAATAACCTGAGACCTTTTATTGTATTCAAAACAGATTCTTTGGCATTTGCTAGTTCTACAACTCTTGGATGTACAAGGCCTGTGCACTGGACCGGTTTTCCTATTTCTGAATGTTCTTCCATTATCTGTACAGAGCATTCTCGTAGGTTGGATGCCAAATAGTTGCCAATTGGTCCACCGCCAGAGATTATAATCTGAGAGTCCATATGGCATTAGTAGAATATAGTGGTATAATAAAGTGTGGATAATGATGGTTGCCCATCATCAGCACGTTTATTTTTTTGCTTTAGCTTTAGGTTTTGATTTAGCAGGAGTCTTTGAAGAACTGCACTTTTCCCAATCATCCTGAAACTTCTTGATGCCGATGTCTGTTAAGGGATGATTAAACATCTTGTCCAAGACATCAAACGGTATTGTTGCAATGTCAGCGCCCATCTGTGCTGCTTCTACTACATGAATCGGATGACGGACTGAAGCAACAATCACTTCCGTTTCAAAATCATAGCAATCCAGTATGTTCATGATTTCTGCAATCAGTTTCATACCATCTTGCCCTGCATCGTCGAGTCTGCCGACGAACGGAGAGATGTAACGTGCTCCGGCTTTGCATGCCAGAAGTGCCTGGGCCGCTGAGAATATCAAAGTTACGTTTACGTTTATTCCTTCTGTAGACAGGACTTTTGTAGCTTTCATTCCCTCTTTTGTCATGGGGATCTTAATAACTATATTTTTATGAATTTTTGATAATTCTCTGCCTTCTTTTACCATTTCCTCAGCTGTGCAGCCCATAACTTCAGCGCTTATTGGGCCGTCTACAATCTTGCAGATCTCTTTAACTAATGTCTTAAAGTCTGTATTCTCTTTAGAAACAAGACTTGGGTTTGTGGTCACACCGTCAACTATGCCCCAGCTGTTTGCTTCTTTGATCTTTTCTAAGTTAGCAGTATCGATAAAAATCTTCATTATTTCTTCCTCCTGATTACTTTTTCAGATGCCTCCACTACATGTTCTTTTGTCAGTCCGTACTTTTTCATCAAAGCCTCACTTTCTCCAGACTCTCCGAAACATGCAGGAGTGCCGATTCTTTGCTGAGGCACTGGATATGTTTCACATAAAAATTCACACACGGCGCTGCCCAGGCCCCCTTCGATGGAATGTTCTTCAGCAGTAACGATGCAGCCTGTTTTTTCAACAGATTTTGCTATTGCCTCTTTGTCCAGTGGTTTAATGGTCGAAACATTTAGAACTTCTGCAGATATGCCTTGTGATTCTAGATCTTCTGCAGCTTCCAAACAAATGGCAACCATCTGTCCGCATGCTGCCAGTGTAATATCGGATCCCTCTTTTAATATAGAGGCCTTTCCCACTTCAAATGGGGTTTCCATGCTTGTTACCAGTGGCACATCTGATCTGCCCAGTCTCACATAGCATGGTCCTTTGTATTTTGCGATTGCTTTAATCGCTTTATAGGTCTCAGCTCCGTCAGCTGGAACGATAACCGTCATGTTAGGCAGAACTCTCATAATTGCAATGTCTTCCAATGCCTGATGTGTAGCCCCGTCAGGTCCTACAGTTATGCCTGCGTGTGTAGCTACAATTTTCACATCTAAATTGGAATAAGCCACAGCTTGCCTGATCTGATCCCAGCATCTGCCTGTTGCAAACGCTGCAAAAGTTGAAGCAAACACGGTTTTTCCAGCAGCTGCCAAACCCGCTGCTGTGCCGATCATATTCTGTTCGGCAATACCGCAGTTGAAAAATCTTTCTGGAAAGTTTTTTGCGAATTCTGCAGTCCTGGTGGATGATGATAAATCAGCATCAAGAACAACAACGTCCGTTCTTTCTTTTCCCACTTCTGTCAATGCATTTGCATATTCTTTTCTCTGACTTGTGTACATCCACTTCATGCGCAGTCCCCCAGTTCTTTGAGGGCAATTTTATACTCGTCTTCGTTTGGAGCTTTACCATGGAATCCAATTGCGCCTTCCATGAATGATACGCCCTTTCCTTTTATTGTATTAGCAATGATTACAGTTGGTTTTCCTGTAGTCTCTTTAGCTTTATCACAGGCTTCCAGAATTTGTCTCATGTCGTGTCCGTTAATCTCTATAAGGTTCCATCCAAAGGCCAGCCACTTGTCTGCCAAAGGCTCAAGCGACATAACCTGCTCTGTTGGGCCGTCTATCTGGAGTTTATTGCGGTCTATGAAAAGAGTGAGATTGTCTAATTTGTATTGAGCTGCTAGCATTGCAGCTTCCCAGTTCTGTCCTTCCTGCAGTTCTCCATCTCCGCATATGCAATACACTCTGGAACCTGATCTATCTAACTTTGCAGCCAGCGCAAGTCCGTTGGCCATACTAAGTCCTTGTCCCAGAGATCCTGTTGAAACTTCAACTCCGCGGGTTTTTTGTCTGCATGGGTGGCCCTGAAGGTTTGAATCAACTTTTCTTAATGTAAGCAGTTCATCAATTGGAAAGTAACCGCATTCCGCCAATGCTGCGTAGTATGAAGGAGCAGCATGCCCTTTAGACAGAACGAACTTATCCCTTTCTTCCCACTGAGGATTGCCGGGGTCATGCTTCATTATTTTAAAAAACAGTGCAGTGATCAGATCAGCCGCAGAAAGAGATCCACCAGGATGTCCTGACTTAGCTGCATAAATCATCTTGATAGCATGGCACCTAATAATTTTGGCCTTTGCCTCCAATTCTTGGATGGTCTGATCGTCGTAGAGCGTCATTCTTGTACCTCTTGGAAAGGGAATTTACAGAGGCAATGCCTGTGGGTAAATTAAATCTTTGGCGCAACTTTCTGAATATCCTCATTAAATTGCGCTAAATGATCATTCGTTTTCGATTCTGGGTGCTAACAGATAATTGACCATGCCGTTTCCTTCCGCAATTTCAAATTCTAAGCGGACAGGATAGTTCGTTCCAAGGTTAATGTCTGCAGCAGTTCCACCAGGTATTGACCTAACCATGTTTGAGAAATAGTCAAGGGGAAACATGCTTTTTACAGATTCCTGGCACTCGAGTGATATGAGCTGGTCTTTAGCTAATTTGAGATTTACGCTGTCTGTATCTCCCTCAGAGTACATTTCAAAATCATCAGGGGATGCTGAAAGTGCAATGTGGTCTGATACAGATTCTGCTGCTTTTATTCCTCTCTGAAGCTCATCCACGCCAAGACTGATCTTTGCAGGCAGTGCAACGTTGGGTACGCGGGGGTCGCTCATTCCAGCTGTGTCAACGAGGTTCATTTTTCTTACAATGTTTCCAACGCGGATTATCAGCCTGTTCTTTTCATCATTTTGGTCGATTTCAAGAATATCTCCACCGCGTGAGAGTTTCAGAACTTCCTTGATTTTATCCAAGTCTATTCCAAGCTCCATATCGTCTGCGCTGAATTCTTCAAAAGCAGTTTTTTCAACTCTCATGTCTACCATTGCCACATGTGCTGGATCTACTGCTTTGATCTCCAATCCATCTGGATCAATATTGAATTTAGCTTCATCAACAAGAGTGGATACAACATCGACAATTCCCTTAAGGGTTTCAGATTTTATCTTAGCGTGAAACATTGAATCTCCCCACATACCTTAACTTTCTATCAATTTTAAATCTTCTTAGTATTGTCTCCACTTATTTCCACATTTGCAACATGTGAGAAAAGTGGTTTCAGGTTCGTCAGACTTTCTGGTTTGTCTAAGATACCAATAAGCTTCGTTATGTCCACATTTTGGACATGGAACATTAGTTTTAGGCATGGTGCCCTCTATAGAATCGACTACTGGGCAGTCTTCCACGTCTGTTTTTTTCTTTTGTATCGTAATCTTTTCCCCGCCTTGAACAGGTTCTTTGTTTCCACATCTGCATGTGACAAATCCATCTATTGCCTGGGTAGGGAAGAGCAATGATCCGCATTTACTACAGAACATAATCTCGCCTGGTGTTGGTGATATGTAGAGAGGTATTAAAGTTTGTTTTGCAAAATCCTGCATTTACTGCAGAATCATCAAGCACAACAGTTCAAAACCTTTCTTTGTTTTTACCTTTAACATATCATATATATACACTTTTAGATATGACATCAACTTAAAATACTGATATGGGTTAATGCGCACGGATCAAAACAAATCGTGAATCTTTCTTCTCAATATGGAAAGATCCGAGGATAAACTGCGAATATTGTCTAAAACTGCGTTAAATCTGCAGATGATAATTATTGTAACCCTCGTCACTTTAAAGGTCACTAACTAAAATCACTATAATTCAGAGGTAAAAAGATGAAACTTAAATTTCTTGGAGGCGTAGAAGAAGTCGGGAGACTGGGTATGCTTCTTCATGAAGACAACGTCAATCTCTTGTTTGATTATGGAATGGCCGCGGACAAGCCTCCTACATATCCACTGCCAGCCCCAAAGCCAGATATGGTATTTTTAACTCACAGTCATCTGGATCACTGCGGCATGCTTCCATGGATAGCAAAAAATTATGGAACTGAAGTGATAGCAACACCCCCGACCGTTAAAGTCACAGAACTTCTGGTGCGGGATTCTATAAAGATTGCACAAGCTGAGGGATATCCAGAAGTTTACAATGAAAATGATATTGATGAGCTGATGAACAACTTTACAACAATGAGCTATACTGAAGTGATGGACATCGGACCATTGGAGGTCTCTCCGTTTCCAGCTGGACACATTCCAGGTGCAGCAATGTATGAAATTTACGGTGACTCCACTACGGTATTTACCGGTGACATACACACATGCAACATGCGTCTGGTCAAAGGAGCTAAGCCGGTTAAGTGCGACAATCTGATAATTGAAGGCACATACTCCGGCAGAAACCATCCAGACAGAAAGAAGACTGAAAGAGAACTCATTGAAAGTGTAAAGGAAACTGTGGAAAACGGCGGAAAAGCCATAATCCCCTGTTTTGCCGTCGGAAGAACCCAAGAAGTAATGATGATTCTTAAGAATCTTAAATATAATATGTGGGTAGACGGAATGGGAAGATCAATCTCTAAGATCTACAAGACTTTTCCTGGATATGTCCGATCCGAACACGACTTGAAAGAATCCAGGCGTCGTTTTTCCGAAGTCACATACTCCAGAGACAGAAAAACCGCAAGAGCCGAAGCTCAGGTTATTGTGGCTACAGGCGGTATGTTAGACGGGGGCCCTGTTCAAACATACATCAACGATGTAAAAAACGATCCGCATAGTTCAATTCTTTTAACTGGTTTCCAGGTAGAGAACTCAAACGGGTACAATCTTCTCAATGACCGCACAATGACTGTTCAATTAGCCAGAGATCAGCCGGAGCAGACTATCAAAGTTAAATGCGGCCTGAAAAAGTTCGATCTCAGTGCGCACGCAGGCCAAGATGATTTAGTCAAATTTGTAGAAGGCTGCGACCCGGAAAATGTAGTCATTATGCACTCTGACGATCGTGAACCATTTGCTAAAGAACTGAGGGACCGCAATTTCAATGTAATTCTTCCAAAGACCAACGAGGAGTTCGAACTTTGATGAGTAATATTGAAACATATATATTGGAAGACCTGGGCTTTGGAGATATAACTTCAAATGCATTGATTGACGGCGGTTTAGCAGGAACTGCGGCAGTCATTGCAAATGAGCCCTGTGTTGTAGCCGGTATATATGAAGCAGAAGAAGTTTTTCATTACTTCAACCTCAAAACAAATGCTTTGGTTTCTGATGGTGAAAGCGTTGTCAAAGGCGACACCATTCTTGAAATAAGTGGCTCACTGAAATCTATCCTTTCTGCGGAAAGAACCGCTCTTAATTTCCTGATGAGAATGTCCGGCATCGCCACCGTTACAAGCAACCTCTCATCAAAACTCTCGCATGCAAAAATAGCTGCAACTAGGAAAACTACTCCTGGATTCAGAGTATTTGAAAAAAAAGCGGTTGTTCTGGGTGGTGGAGATCCCCACAGGTTTTGTCTGGACGATCTGATCCTTATAAAAGACAATCACATCGCTGTTCTCGGGGGAGTCGCTAAAGCTGTAACCAGAGCAAAAAAATATTCTTTTACTAAAAAGGTAGAAGTCGAAGTTGAATCCATTGAAGATTCAGAAATTGCGGTGAATGCTGGTGCAGATATTATTCTGTTAGACAACATGTCTCCTGAAGATGCTGCAAAATGTTACCGTCTGATTAAGTCTTTAAATCCTTCTATCTGCGTAGAGGTATCTGGAACAATTACGCCGGAGACAGCACCGCTGTATGATGCATGCGCCGACGTCATATCATTAGGATGGATTACTCATTCTGTGAGATCAATCCAATTCTCTCTCGATATCTGTTGAGCAGCATAGTCGCCGGTTCAAATCCGGTCGTGCCCACTATTTCGCGGATTAAACTAGGGAATTGATTATTTACTTTATGTGCGATCAATCTACTATGGATATTGAAAAGGAAAAGTGCCAGTTTTGTGGCGCTCCTGCTAAGTATTTTCAGTTTGCAGCTTTTATCTGTGACAGCGATGAATGTATGGAAAAGGCAATGACTGAAAGAGGTGGACCCGCCGGGCATAAAAAGAGAAAAATAGAGATGATGCAGCAAGAATCATCCAAACAGTGATTGCATGAAGATCATCGGATTTATTGAGACATCTTTGTTAGACTGGGACGGCCATATCGTGGCTTCAATCTATCTGCCGGGATGTAATTTCCGCTGCCCATATTGTCATAACAAGAATGTCGTTTTAAATCCGGACTCATTCGATGAAGTTCCAATAGAATACATAGAATCGTATATCTCTGAAAATAAAGATTTTCTTGATGGTATTGTAGTGAGCGGGGGAGAACCAACAACTCACAGCGATCTGGCAGATCTTTTGAGAGAAATAAAAGATTTTGGTCTAAAGGTCAAGCTTGACACGAACGGGACAAACCCTGATGTGCTTGAACGTTTAATTTCTGAAAATTTAATAGACTATATTGCAATGGACGTCAAAGCTCCGCTCAACAAGAAATACTCTGATACTGCAGGCGTGGATGTTAACTTAGACAATATAAGGCGCTCAATAGATATCATCCAGTCATCTGGGATTGATTATGAATTCCGCACTACTATAGTTCCGATATTTTTGTCTGAAGATGATGTTCATTCTATAATTTCAGAATTATCTGGTTCAAAGAAATATGCTTTACAGCAGTTTAGGCCAGATTATACTTTGGATCCTGCACTTTCTGAGCTGAAGCCGTACTCATCTGAGGTAATTATGAGCCTTGCTGATGTTGCACAGAAAACCATCAAAACAGTTACAATACGAGGCGATGTGTAAGACCTAGCAAAAAAGTATTTATTGGGGCGCTCTCTTAACCTCTCTTTAACAGGGTGCGTAGCTTAGTCTGGTGGAGCGTCAGGCTCATAACCCGATGGTCGCCGGTTCAAATCCGGTCGTGCCCACTTTTATTTTATCTTTGTTATATACTATTCCTTCTTGTTTGATGACAATATAATCAGAGATACATTTATGATCAATCACTATTTTTGTTCGATACTCATCAACTTGTGAATCAATATCAGATATTGCAGCATCGTGATTATTGTTCAAATCTGCATAATATTTACAACGATTCAAAGAGATATGCTCATCTTACTTTTTATATTCCTGCATACCTCCCGTAGTTATCTATTAGATGGAATAATTATTGGCTTTTCATATCTTTCTTGAATCCATATATGTATTCGTTACATATTGACTTCATAGTTTCCATATAATCTTTATAATATTCATCGAATACTCCAATGGTATAATACCCTGCATTTACCGCCGTGGTTGCAGCATATGGAGCATCTTCAAAAATTACAGTTCCAGACGGTTCAGACCCAAAGTATTCAGCTGCCAGGTTATACGCATCAGGAAATTGTTTATTTTTACCAACTTTTTCACAGCTTATTACAAAATCGAATAAATCAATCATTCCGTTTTGTGTTAAACATGCATTAGCTAGTCTTTCTGCTGTGGCTGTAACCACGCATGTTGAAACATTATTCGAGTGAAGTTCTTTTATATAGTCAACTACGCCGGGTTTTGGTGAAAATCCACGGTAGTACTTTTTTTCCATAATCTTATAAAATTCAGACCTCACTTCATCTGTTGTGCTTTTTATGCCAAACTTATCGATGAAATATTGAGATGATTCAATGAGAGTCATATTCAATATGGTTTCTGCTAGATTTTCTGGAGGCTGAATACCTTTAGAAATCAAGTATTCATTCCATAAATTCTTCCACGCTGGCATGGAATCAATTATTGTACCATCCATGTCAAAAATTACGAATTTGTATGGTACACGCATATCTCCTTTCATATATTCTCATCAACTATCTTTTTGAGCTTATAGGTTGCCTCAGCAACATCTTCTTTTCCAAATATTGCAGATATTACAGCTACGCCAGCAACACCGATGCCTTTCAGTTTTGGTATGTTTTCTTCATTGATTCCGCCAATGGCTACAACAGGAATTGAAACAGAACTGCAGATCTCCTGCACATATTTTAACGAAAGCACTTTAGATTCGCCTTTTGTTGGAGAGAGCTGGATGGATCCGACTCCGATGTAATCAGCCCCTGCTTTTTCTGCAGCAATCGCCAGTTCTACAGAATTAGCAGATATCCCCAGAATCATATCGTCGCCAATCATTGATCTTACATCTTTATTCACGATGTCTTTCTGTCCTACATGAACACCGTCAGCGCCGCTGGCCAGTGCGACTTCAACATTATCATCGACAATAAACGGAACGTTATACTTATTGCATATTTTCCTGAGTTCGATTGATTTGGAAAGGTATTCTTCATAGCTGATATTCTTCTCTCTGATCTGCAGACAGGTGACGCCGGCTTTCAGTGCTTTTTCTACTTCTTCAGACATTGACCGGTTTCCGATCCAGCTGCGGTCCGTAACTGCATATAATCTCAGAAGTTCTTTAGTAAATTTCAACTTTCATTCTCTCCTTAATCATCTTGCCGTTTATTTTACTGACGTAGTCTATCAGGTAATTTCTGAACGATGAGGTTCCAGCGTCTGTATCGATCATTTTTTGATATGCACATTCTCCGCAGATTCCCATAACGCATACTGCTGCCGCGGCAGATTCAAGAATTCTGTCTGGATTTGCAGCACAGTATGCACATATGAGTGTTGTCAGCATACAGCCGCTTCCAGTGATCTGTGTCATTATTGGATGTCCGTTTTTGATAATATATGCTTTTTGAGAATCAGCTATGACATCTATCTTTCCTGATATTGCAATAACCGAGCCGGTCTTTTCACTCAGTGCTTTAGCCATCTTTACAATTTCTGGAAGATTGTCTTCAGTAACTTTGTCCGCATCACTCGCATCCACGCCCTTAGTCGTAACGCTTCCGAATGCTAGTGACTTAATTTCAGAAATATTTCCGCGGATGACTGAAAACTTTACCTTTTGTAAAAATTCCTCGCACAACTCATTACGAAGTCTGCTTGCACCAGCAGCTACAGGATCAAAGACAGTCGGTATCCCGATTTCATTGGCTTTCTTTGTTGAAAGAAGCATTGCCCGGTCATCTTCAATAGATCCTAAATTGATTACAAGGCCCTGGCTTATTGAAACAATGTCTTCTACTTCTCTGATGTCGTATGCCATGCAGGGTGATGCACCCGCTGCAAGCAGAATATTGGCGCAATCATTCACTGTGACAAAGTTAGTAATAACATTGATCAGGGGAGATTTTACCCTTACATTTTCTATGATGTCTAAAAACATTAACTCCCTCTTTTGTCTTTATGTGCAGATATTTCTTTCACAGCTGTATTGACTCAGATGATGCTAAATATCTCATTTTAGAGTCAACAGATTGTTGCATATGATCAGCTGTGTTTATTCGAAATACAGATTAATTTTGCTATAAATCTATAGTTAATATACATTTGCATTCTTATATCCGTGAGAATCTGCGAAATTCATAAATTAAATTAATGTTTGATACGTATAAAAATTAAATTTAAGTATGATAAATCAAGTAATTTAAAATTCTAAATTATTCATGCCTAATTAATAAGCGTCTGCATTTTGTATGACAATTGTCTGACAATATTTTGTAAGCATCTCTCAAAATACGTATTTATTTATCGTATGCAATAGTTGTAATCATTATTTTAAAGTCGTTTTCATGTATGCCAGAGTTTAAAATATAAGATTTATATTTTTTGATAATCGTGGCAGACAATCAGCAGACCAGTGGTAATTATTTAATATAGCCGTTGCGTTGCAGTACTAGGGATGCACATGAGATCATTAATCGACGAGGCACTTTCTAGAGGGACATCACCCAATCCGCAACAGGCCCCTCCTGTATATGCTGCACAGGATCAAAGCTACGTTCAGCCGCAACCACAGCAGACTTCTGCTATAGATGACGAACTATCACGATTCTTAGATCAGCTCAAAACAAACATCAAGATTGTAGGATGTGGCGGAGGTGGCACAAATACAATTGGCCGCATTGTTGAAGAAGGCATAACTGGTGCTGAATTATATGCTGCCAATACTGATGCCCAGCATCTTTTAGCTATAAATGCGCCTAATAAAATTCTCTTAGGGCGCAGATGCACAAGGGGATTAGGAGCAGGTGCCTTGCCAAGAGTGGGTGAAGAAGCAGCGGCGGAAGCTGATGATGAATTAAGAAGAAGCCTGATGGATGCCCACATCGTGTTTGTAACAGCAGGTATGGGCGGCGGAACCGGAACAGGATCAGCTCCGTATGTGGCAAAGCTTGCCAAGAATATGGGTGCATTGACCATCGCCGTTACTACAATGCCGTTTGAAGGCGAAGGGCGCATGAGAATGGAAAACGCCATCTGGGGCTTAGACCGCTTGAGAGAATCAGCCGATACAGTAATCGTAATTCCCAATGATAAACTTCTGAAAGTCTGTCCTAATCTTTCAATAAGTATGGCATTCAAGGTCGCCGATGAGCTTTTGATGAGAGCCATAAAAGGAATCACAGAAATAATTACTAAGCCCGGACTTGTAAATCTGGACTTTAATGATATCAAAACAATCATGAAGGGTGCGGGTGTAGCTCTGATCGGACTTGGCGAATCCGAAGAAGATTCAGACGATCGTGCTGCCGAAGCTATTGAAGATGCGTTGAATTCACCTTTGCTTGAAGTAGACATTTCTGACGCTACTGGAGTGCTGATTAATGTTGTAGGCGGTACAAACATGACATTAATGGAAGCCGAAAAAGTTGCATCTACGATTCAATCACGCGTATCTCCGAATGCCCGTATCATATGGGGTGCTGCAGTTGATCCAACGCTCTCAAATAAAATGCGTGTTATGCTGATAATTACTGGTGTTAAATCCGAGCAGATATTCGATAAAAAACCCGTTGATGATGAATATCTCGATGGAATTCCAACTGTCAGATAAATCTCTCACATGTGCACTCATGGCATCATAGCTAAATATGTCATTACAGATGACTTAAAAACCCGACAAGACATTAGGAGGTGCGGATTTCAGAATCAAGAAATCCAAACTTCATCCTACAATCCTGTCAGACGATGACGGACTGCAGCCAAACCGTCGCAGAGGTATCACAATGAAATCATTCATAAACGATGCAATTTCCCGTGCGAGCATGCAAGCCACGGACCCTTCACAAATCCCAGAAAGCGCATCTGGGGGCAGACAATTCTCAGCAGATGATCGGCTTTTATTAGAAGTATTAGAGTCTCTTAAAACAAATATTAAGATCATAGGGTGCGGTGGTGGAGGAACAAACACCATTGACCGTCTTTCTGAGATAGGTGTTACCGGAGCAGAAATCTATGCTGCCAATACTGATGCCCAGCATCTTCTTGCAATTCACTCTCCAAATAAGTTGCTCTTGGGGAGAAGGATCACAAGAGGATTGGGAGCCGGTGCACTTCCCCGTGTCGGAGAAGATGCAGCTAGAGAAGCTGAGTTAGAGCTTCGCGGAGCTTTAGACCGTTCAGACATCGTGTTTGTAACAGCAGGTATGG
Organism: uncultured Methanomassiliicoccus sp.; assembly: GCA_905202485.1. Taxonomy (GTDB): domain Archaea; phylum Thermoplasmatota; class Thermoplasmata; order Methanomassiliicoccales; family Methanomassiliicoccaceae; genus Methanomassiliicoccus_A. The sequence goes on along the minus strand of CAJKRY010000002.1, from coordinate 54,608 downwards.
GCGGCGGAACCGGAACAGGATCAGCTCCGTATGTGGCAAAGCTTGCCAAAGATATGGGAGCTTTAACTGTGGCTGTAGTAACATACCCTTTCAAAGCTGAAGGAAACATAAGAGCAGAAAATGCTGAGTGGGGTTTAGACCGCTTAAGGGATGCCGCTGATACCGTAATCGTCATTCCCAACGACAAACTTCTGGAGATCTGTCCAAGGCTGGCTATCAATGAGGCCTTTAAAGTGGCAGATGAAGTGCTTGTCCGGGCAATCAAAGGAATAACAGAATTGATTACTAAGCCTGGACTTGTAAATCTGGACTTTAATGATGTCAAAACAATCATGAAGGGTGCAGGAGTCGCAATGATCGGACTGGGAGAAAGCGACAGTGATAAGAACCGTGTTGAAGAAGCAATTGACGCTGCCATCAACTCTCCGTTGATTGACGTAGATATCTCTGAAGCTACTGGAGTTCTTGTAAACATCACTGGCGGAAACAATATGTCAATCTCAGAGGCAGAAAGAGTAGCGTCTGTAATTCAATCACGCGTATCTCCGAATGCCCGTATCATATGGGGCGCTGCAGTCGATCCAGATCTAGGTGATGCAGTCAGGGTGATGGTAGTTATAACCGGAGTGAGATCCAATAACATTCTAGGTCCTGACAGCAGCAGAGTTAAAACAACTACTGAAGATATAGATTTCATTGACTGATATTTGTATGTTCAAGAGGAAAGAATAAAATAGCCGTAGGGATTGACACAGTCGAGTGTCCTTCATCGGACAATATATACTCATTTCTCTGCTTGTTGTAGTAAGATTCAAAAAGCGGAGACGTCTGTAACCCTTACTAGGACGGTTTAATGAAAAACGAGAGCGTGCCGAAATGAATGTAGTCGAGAAATCTTGGGAAGTTCAGAAGAACGTCGAAGAACGAGCCAAAAACATCGGTAAAGGAAAGTATGGCAGAGTATTGAAGATGGCTCGTAAACCATCACATGACGAATACTTGGGTGTTGTTAAGATCACTGCATTAGGGATAGCTCTTATTGGTGGAGTTGGATTCGTAATATACTGGCTTATGAACTACCTGCCAGGATACTTCTAAAATTCGGGGTAAAATAATGTTTCAAGATCCTCAAGATGCCGCTTCTGAGAGTAGTAGCGGTATGCTCTCTCTCATTTTTGATGAAACTGAGTTTAAGGTGCCCGCTTCGGGTGTTGTAAACACATCTTTTCAGATTAAGGGTTCAGATTCTTCTAAGAAAAAAGTTAGATTAAGCATAGCTTTAGATCTTATTCCAGATGATGCTGCAGAATGGAACGTGAGATTATTTGATGCAACAGGGGCTTCCCTTTATGACAATCAAAGCTCTCAGTCTTCATCCGATTTTGATATATCTATTGAAGGTTCCAGTGCAAAAATCATCAAAATGGATATTTACGCTCCAGTCGGAGCATCTCTGCACGACAGGCTTTCCATAGGAATAAATGCAAGCCTTGTTGATATTCCGAGTGAATATGCTTCAATTCAGTTTGTAGCAGAAGCCAGACAGTCAATAATGGCGCTTAAAACTTCAATCGGTCATGAAAAAGATGTCGCAGACGGCATCGCAAGCCGTGCTAAGGCCGGCAAATCAGATATTTCTGCGATACTCGCCCCTACTAATCTCAGAGGATACGTTCTCATAGAAGGTATGAATACTGATAAGATGAGAGAAGTCGTCAGAGGTGTTAGGAAAGCTCACAGCTTTGTTGAAGGGGAAATGAACTTTGATGAAATCGATCACTATCTAGCACCAAAGCCGCTTGTTTCTGGTATAGTCGAGGGCGATGTTGTTGAGTTAGTCGCTGGTCCTTTCAAGGGCGAAAAGGCTAGAGTTCAGCAGATTGATGAAGCTAAAGAAGAGATTACAGTCGAATTGTTCGAAGCAATGGTTCCTATCCCAGTTACTGTGAGAGGAGACCATGTAAGAGTTCTTGAAAAAGAAAGGTGATAATATGGCAGATACTGTTGAAGTATTAGTTGAAGGCGGAAAAGCCACTCCCGGTCAGCCACTTGGTCCAGCACTTGGACCCCTTGGTGTTAACATTCCTCAGATCGTTGGAGCAATAAACGAGAAGACAAAAGCATTCGATGGAATGAAAGTCCCTGTTAAAATTATAATTGACAAGGATAAAAACTTTGAAATCAAGGTAGGAACACCTCCAACATCTTCATTGGTTACAAAAGAACTGGGCATTGAAAAAGGCTCTGGATCTACAAAGGCCGATAAGGTCGGAGATCTCAAAATTGAGCAGGTTGTAAAAATCGCTCAGATGAAAGGCGACTCTCTTATGGGAAAAGATGTCAAAATGCGCTCCCTGGAAGTCATCGGAACCTGTGATTCCATGGGAGTCACAATTGATGGAAAAGAGCCAAGGGCTATCCGCAAAGATATCCTCGACGGCGCTTACGATCAAGCATTTGTTGAATAAACATGTCCCTCTGGGACATCCCTTCATTTTTTAATTTTAAGCATCTAGGGAGACTTTCATGCCACTTTCTAGAGACTCTGTTTTAAAAGCCGTTTTGAATTCTTATAAAAATTATTTTGACATTGAATATACTACGGGTCACGGGTCTTTGGTTGCAAAGGCAAAGTTTCATTCCAGAACAGAGAAGTTTGTTCTGACAAAGTCTGTCAAGATGTGGGGAGTAGAAACAAACGATTATGTTTACATATTTTCTACACCTTTTCTGAATTCTGAGGAATTTATTAACTGCAAAGAAAAATCGATTAAAGACGGTTTACTGCAGATACAACCTCACAGCGAGCATATGTGCTCATACATTACAGCCGTCATTCTGACTGATGAGATGGATCAGACTATCATACCAGACATCAAAGCTTGCAAGTTTTCTAAAAACTTCCTCTTAACTTTTCATGGATGGGCCATTTTAAGATTATTGGTGGTAGATATTAATACATCTACAGTAATTTCCAACCGAGCTGGAAAAGAACTAATCCATTTCCTTTCTTCATGCCTGAAAGAGGTCAGCTAACATGAACTCTGCATATATCCTGATCATCGGAATCATCGTTTTGTTCATTGGATATATTTTATATGGAGGATGGTTGGCTAAAAAATGGGGAGTCGACAACAATCATGAGACTCCTGCACATACTCAGCAGGATGGAGTTGATTATGTACCATCCAAAGCTCCGGTTTTACTGGGACATCACTTTGCATCAATTGCCGGTGCGGGGCCTATAAATGGTCCAATCCAGGCTGCAATCTTTGGATGGTTGCCGGTGTTCTTGTGGATTGTAATCGGCGGAATATTTTTCGGAGCTGTTCAAGATTTTTCATCAATCCTGGCGTCTATTCGTCACAAGGGCCGCTCTATTGGATATGTGATTTCTGAACATATCGGTCCCCGGGCCAAAAAGCTCTTTTTCATTTTTGCATATCTGACTCTTCTTCTTGTAGTGGCTGCTTTTGCTTCAATAGTAATCGACACATTTGATGGATTTACAATCACTGATGGTATTACAACTACAGTAGCAGCCAATGGCTCTACTGCCATGGCTTCAATGCTTTTCATATTCGTATCGATTGTATTCGGAATATTCCTCTACCGTTACAAGACAAATCTTCTGATAACTACAATCTTCGGTATTATTGCTATAGTGGCATGCATTGCTGTCGGACTTTATTATCCATTATACCTGAACAGCACAGTGTGGACTGTAATCATCTTCGTTTATGTTTTCATAGCTTCAGTAGCACCTGTCTGGATATTGCTACAGCCCAGGGACTATCTGAACTCATTTTTGCTGTATGGGATGATGGGTGCTGCCATAATCGGAATATTGTTCACAGGAACACAGGTGACGCTGCCTGCTTACACTGGTTTCGGCGGTATCAATGGAACAAGTCAACTGTTTCCAATGCTGTTCATCACTGTGGCCTGCGGAGCAATCTCCGGGTTCCACAGCCTCGTAGGGTCTGGAACGACATCAAAGCAGCTTGATCATGAAAAGGATGCCAAGCTGATAGGATACGGCGGAATGCTTATTGAATGTGTTCTTGCAATCATTGCACTTATTGCAGTAGGAACTCTGTTTGCTCAGGGCTCTATGCCGTCTGGTACTCCTACACAGGTATTTGCTACAGGTATCGCCAAGATGGTCGCCGCCATGGGCATTCCTCAATATTATGATGTAGCATACATCGTTCTAATTCTTGCAATATCCGCATTTGCATTAACTTCTCTGGATACTGCTACAAGACTTGCAAGATACATGTTCCAGGAGTTTTTCTCTGATGATGGCATTCCATCTAAAGCTAGAAAACTGCTCACAAATCCATACTTTTCTACGCTTATAACCGTTGGACTCGGTGCGCTTCTTGCTACTGGTGGATATGAAAATATATGGCCGTTATTCGGATCTGCCAATCAGCTTCTGGCGGTGTTAGCTTTGATGGCAGTAGCTGCCTGGATGGTACACGAGGGAAAATCAAACAAAATGTTCATCATACCCATGGCATTTATGCTGGTAGCCTCCATCTCAGCCTTATGCATAACTTTCTACAACAATGTGATGAAGCTGTTTGTTTTAGGAACTGGAACATTTATTGCAGAAGGTCTGCAGCTGATTTTAATCGTGATCTTAATCATCTTCTCAATAATCCTTGTCATTGACGGAATCAACGCATTGAAGTCGCACAAACAGAAAAACCGCAAAGGAAAAGCGGATATTGGCGACAATTTGTAATTGATAAATATCATATACTCGACAGACTATGAGGCGACCAAAGCAAGGGTAGTCAAGCTTGGCCAACGGCGCGGGACTTAAGATCCCGTCCTTAGCGGTTCATGGGTTCAAATCCCATCCCTTGCACCACTCTTTTCATTTTTGGTATACCGCTTTTTCTTTGAATCTCTACAGTTTTATCTATAATGCTTTAGCAATCTGCTGTCGAGATCGATAAATCAATCTGGCAGTGATTCTAATTGAACAGATTATTAATTCAGCGCTCTCTTTTCTGGTATCGTATTACTAAGACTCATATAGAAGTAGGATAATACATCCGTGTAAATTATTCCAAGTGTGTATCATGCTACCGTTGTATCTTGACCTGAAATCTAAAAAAGTTACAGTTTTTGGTGGGGGGGCTGTAGGGTATAGAAAAGCTTCGTATTTTGGAGAAGAAGCGGATGTGACTGTGGTTAGTAAAGAATTCATCGAGGACTTTTCAAATTCTCCATTTGAGTTGATCAGTGCGGATATATTTGATGTAGCAGACGAATGGATCGCGAAATCTGACCTTGTGGTTGCTGCGGCTGATCCATGTGTCAATGATTTTGTATCTCAAAGATCTGAATTGGCGGGGAAACCCTACAACCGGTCAGACTCTCCCGGATCCTTTTTGATACCGTCTCTTGTTAAAAGAGACAATTTTTCTGTGGCAATTTCTACATATGGAAACAGTCCGGCCATGTCCAGATATCTTAAGGTCTGGCTAGATCAGTATCTGGATGAAAAATATGATAAAATGATTGAGTTCCAGCGGCAGCTTAGAGACGAATTAAAAAAGACTATTCCGGACCAGAAAGAGAGAGAAAAGATACTGAGAGAGGTTCTTGAAGACCCTACAGCATGGACTTCCGGAAGTTTCGGCATCGAGACTGTGATAAGCGCCCACATAACGCACAAACAGACAGAGATGTCTACCATAGACAATCTGGGTAAGACAGATACGCAGACTCTTCTTGATGCCGTCTGCAATTTAGACGGGGTCAGCGGGGCAGTCGTTCTCAAGACCTGCAACAGGATTGAAGCATACATCTCCAGCTACGACCCCAAGGCTTCAAGGAAAGGCCTGGAAAATCTTGTAAATTCATATATTCCGTTTGGTACAGGCAGCGATCTGGTGCAGTATCTCACTGGGAAAGATTCAGTAAAACATCTTATCAGGGTTTCATGCGGTCTTGAGTCGATGATAATCGGAGAAGATCAGATCCTCGGACAGGTCAAGGATGCATATGATCTGGCAGAGTCACAGGGAATTGTCGGTCCGGTATTGTCGGTTATCTTCAGGCAGGCCATCTCTGCTGGTAAAAAGGTAAGGACTGAAACAAAAGTCAATAAAGGATCAGTTTCAGTCGGCTCAGCTGCAGTTGAACTGGCGGAAGTTAAGTTTGGAGATCTGTCTGACAAAACAATCCTTATCGTAGGTGCCGGAGAAACTGCTTCATTGATTGCAAAACATCTGCTGGGTAAGAATCCAAAAACTGTTTTCGTCTCCAACCGTACATATTCCCATGCAGTAGAGCTGGCATTTACATTAAATGGAATGGCTGTCAGATTTGACAATCTTTCTGAATATCTAAAAGATGCAGACGTAGTCTTGTGTGCTACTGCGGCAGCACACAACGTCCTCAAGAAAGAGCATTTCATCAAGGCAATGGAGTCCAGAACTGATAGAACAATGATGGTAATCGATGTCAGTTTTCCTAGAAACGTGGATCCTGAAGCTGCCATGGTCCCCGGCGTGGAGCTTTATGACATAGACGGTCTCAGAGAGCTTGCCGAGGGAAATATCATGAAGAGACGGGCTGAGATTAAGAATGCCGAATTGATTATAGATGAAGAATTATCTCTTTTGGATTCTAAGATTCGTGAAATGAAAGCTGATGATCTGCTTGGAAAATTGTACACTAAATTTGACTCTTTAAAGCATAGGGAACTTAAGAAAGCTAAGTGTAAATTAAAGTCTGGCAGTAAAGATCCGGATGAAATCTTAGAAGACTTCTGCGACTCACTTTCTAATAAATTCCTTGCAGATATCACCTGCAGTCTGAAAGAAGCTTCTAGAAATGGAAATTTTGAAATGCTGGATATTGTCAGCGATATATTTTGTTTGAGAGGTGATGAACATTCTACCAGAAAACCGTCTTCGAAGGCTGCGGATTAATCCTACGATCAGATCATTAGTCCGGGAAACATCCTACTGTCTGTCTGATTTAATCTACCCTATATTTGTTGATGAGAATATAACCAAGCCAAGAGAAATTGCGTCAATGCCTGGGGTTATAGCATATCCTCTCAACATGATCGCAGATGAAGCAGCTTCAATAAATGATCTTGGAATTAATGCCATCCTTCTGTTTGGAATTCCTTCTTATAAAGACGATCAGGGCAGCGGGGCATGGCTTAAAGACGGCGTAGTCCAGAAGGCTACCAGATCCATAAAAGAAATTTCTGACGTAACTGTAATTACCGACCTCTGTTTGTGTGAATACACCACTCACGGCCATTGCGGTGTTTTAGATAATGAGGTTGTAGATAATGATCCAACCGCCGAGCTGTATGCAAAGACAGCTGTAAGCCAGGTGGAAGCCGGAGCCGATATGGTAGCACCGTCTGGGATGATGGATGGCCAAGTTGAGAAAATGCGTGAAGCACTGGATGCCAGTGGCTATATAAATACCCCGATTATGGCCTACTCTGCAAAATATGCCTCTGCATTCTACGGCCCCTTCAGAGAAGCTGCAGAAAGCACTCCGTCTTTCGGGGACAGACGCACGCATCAGATGGATCCAGCTAACCTGAGAGAAGCGTTCAGAGAAATGGAAGCAGATCTGAGAGAAGGCGCTGACATTCTGATGGTAAAACCTGCCATGCCGTATCTGGATGTAATCAGGGAAGCAAGAATGAGATACGACATTCCCATCGCTGCCTACCAGGTGAGCGGCGAATATGCTATGCTTGTTGCAGCAGCGCAGAATGGCTGGCTAGACCGTAAAAGGGCAATTTCCGAATCGTTGATGTCTATAAAGAGGGCAGGAGCTGACATGATCATCACATACTTTGCAAAAGAAATAGCGGAGGAGTTAAATGATCTCTGAACGCTCTAAATTACTGTATGAAAAATCTTCTTTATTACTGCCGGGAGGAGTATCTTCTCCTGTAAGGGCTTTTAAACCCTATCCGCGTTTTATAAAGTCGGGAAAAGGAAGCAGAATTTTCGATGTTGATGACAATGAATATATTGACTACTGCATGGCTTTTGGCCCTTTGATTCTGGGTCATGCCAGCGAAGCAATATCAAATGCGGTTGCAGACCAGTTGTCAAGAGGAACTTTATTCGGAGCTCCTTCTGAACTGGAGATTGAATTTGCTGAGGCGGTATGCCGTCATTTTCCCTCTATTGAAATGCTGAGGCCTGTCAGTACAGGAACTGAGGCTACAATGCATTCGATAAGGTTAGCTAGAGGCTACACTGGCAGAAAGAAAATAATCAAGATGGAAGGCGGATTCCACGGTGCGCATGACTCTGTTCTTGTAAAAGCCGGATCAGGAGCTCTGACACACAGCGTTCCCAATTCTGCAGGCATACCCGAAGAGTCTACTAGGAATACTATTTTAGTTCCATTTAACAATTTATCTGCCATAGAAGCTGCATTTAAATCCAATCCTGAAGAAATTGCAGCAATTATTACTGAGCCAGTCATGGGAAACACCGGTCCAATACTTCCTAAGCAGGATTATTTGAGGGGATTGAGGGAAATTACTTCACAAAACGATGCTCTTTTGATCTTTGACGAGGTTATTACTGGGTTCAGGCTTTCTTTGGGAGGTGCTCAGGAATATTTCGGTGTGAAGCCTGATATTACAACGTTAGGAAAAATCGTCGGCGGAGGCCTGCCGATCGGTGTATTCGGTGCCTCTTCCGATATAATGTCTTCAATATCTCCATCCGGGCCAGTGTATCAGGCTGGGACCTTTGCAGGTAATCCGCTGTCTATGAGTGCAGGAATTGCTGCAATAAAATGCTTAGAAAAAATAAACTATGATGATTTAAATTCATTAGGAGAATTAATGAGGGTTTCATTGAACAAAGTAGCTGATGATTTGAATGTTCCTCATAGAGTTCAGGGAATAGGGTCGCTGTTTCAGATATTCCTGACTTCTAAGCCTGTTGAAAACTATGCAGATGCATTGACATGCAACTCTGCTGGTTTCATGAGGCTTTTCCAGGGCCTGCTGGATGAAGGAATCTACATACCTCCTTCGCAATATGAAACCAGTTTTGTTTCGACAGCACACACAGCATCTGATGTCCGAAAGACGGCCGATGCATTCTCCAAGGTGATGTCAGAGGTGCTATTGTGATAATCGGAACGCGTAGCAGTTCATTGGCTATGGCTCAGACAAACATTGTCATTTCACTGCTTGATGGCGAAGACATTGAAATAAAAAAGATCAATGCTTCTGGAGACAAGATACTCGACAAGCCTCTGCGGTCTTTTGGCATCGGAGCCTTTGTCAGAGAGCTAGATGCAATGATCGTCTCAGGAGAAATAGATCTTGCAGTAAACAGTCTGAAAGACATGCCATCTGAAGATGCGGAAGGTACTGTTCTGGCTGCTGTTTTGCCACGCGGCCCTATCGAGGACGTCCTGCTGTCTGACCTTCCTTTAGAAGAGCTTCCGCAGGGTGCTGTTGTAGGGACTTCAAGTGTACGCAGAGCTGCCATACTCCACAACATCAGGCCGGACATCGAGATCAAAGATCTCAGAGGCAACGTTCACACTAGGCTTGATAAATGGAAACGCGGCGACTATGATGCAATAATTCTAGCAAGAGCGGGTCTGGAGAGACTTCACTTAGAGGAGAGATATCACATTCTTGATCCTGATATATTCATTCCGGCTGCAGGGCAGGGTGCCATTGCCGTAGTATGTGCAGAAAACTCTCCTTATTTTTCTACGCTTTCTAAACTAAATGATGACATTACTAGGAAGGACGTAGACGTTGAAAGAAAAATTCTCTGTGAACTTGGATCTGGCTGTTCAATACCAGTTGGAATTCATGCAACAGGCGGCGGCTCAAATGTAACAGCCGTTGCCGTCTCTGATGATAACATCGTGAGAGTATCCCAGAAGATTAATGATGATATTGATATAAAATCTGTAGCGGCTGAACTGCGCTGCGGTATATGTGGTGAATAAATATGTCTGAAGGCGTAGTCTATCTTGTCGGTGCCGGCCCTGGAGATTCTAAGTTGATAACTGTAAAAGGATTAGAGCTTCTGAGGAATGCTGATGTTGTTGTTTATGACCAGCTAGCCGGCCAGGATCTTTTAAAAGAAACAAAAAGCGGGGCAGAACTGATCGATGTAGGAAAAAAGGGTGGTTTTCACAAAGCTGAGCAGAATTCGATCAATCAGATATTAGTTTCAAAAGCTAAAGAAAATAAAATCGTTGTCAGGCTGAAAGGAGGGGATCCATTCATGTTTGGCAGAGGCGGAGAAGAAGCCCAGGAACTGATAGACGCCGGTGTAAAAGTTCAGGTTGTTCCAGGTGTAACTTCTGCAATTGCAGGCCCTGCGTTAGCTGGTATTCCAGTCACTCACAGAGACTATGCATCATACGTTACATTTGTAACAGGGCATTCAAAAGACGGCAATGCTGAAGCGGTGGACTGGGAAGCTCTTGCCAAAACTAAAGGAACTCTCGTAATCATGATGGGTGTATCCAATCTGAGGGAAACAATGCAGAAACTGGCTGGTTTCGGAATGAACCCAGAAACGCCGGTTGCAGTAATTCATGCTGCTTCGACTCCGGCACAGCGCTCTGTACTGGCAGACGTAGCCACTATCGCAGATGTCTGTGAAGACAACAGCATCACTGCTCCAGCGGTCGTTGTAGTAGGAAAGATAGCCGTTCTGCATGATCTTTTGGAGGATTTAAGATGAAGACCCTTGCCGTGATGCGCCCTAAAAACCGTCTGGACGAATCTAAACAGATGGCCATGACTGCAGGGTTTAACCCTGTCTGCGCATCACCAGTTGAGATAGTCTTCAACAAGTCTCAGTTATTCAATGAATTTATCGATAATTTATCTAAAAGTTCTGTTGATTACCTTATAATCACCAGCACAAACGGTGCAGATGCAATGATCTCGCTTTCTTCAGAGATGATGCCAACTGATGATTTTGTCAAGCTTCTTTCTAAAACAAATGTGATAGCCATAGGCCCTGTAAGCGCTGGTGCTCTTTCCAGTTTTAACATTTCAGTCTCTGAAATTCCCTCTGAATATTCTTCCAAGGGCATAGTGGAATCATTGTCTGGAAAAGTGAAGGGAAAGAACGTTTACATTTTAAGATCTGACCACGGTGACAAGATCCTTTCGCAGGGCCTCACCGATTCAGGAGCCAAAGTGTCTGATGTACCTGTGTACCGCCTGGTAAAGACCAGAGATGAAAACCTCATGAATCTAGCCAAAATGACTCTGGCAGGGGAAATAGATGCATTTGCATTTACTTCAGCACTTTCTGCTTCTTCATTTATTGAGGCAATATGCGATATGTCTGCTGATGCTGTAGATCACATAAACTCTGCCACTGTGGCTGCCATAGGCTACCCGACAAAAGAGCGTTTAGAATCATTAGGAATACGCGTAGACATTGTTCCCAAAGACGCAACTTATTCCTCAATGCTTGACTCCTTAGTCGCTGCATTTACACATTCATGATCTGATCACAGCATCTATCCTTTCAGCAGGCTGTGATCTAGCCTGAAAGATTTAATAGACGTGATCTATTTCAGCCAATGCCAAAAGGCATGTGACAAAAAAGGGGATATAAAATGAAAAGCGGAGTAATTGTAGTAGGACACGGCAGTAAATTGGATTACAACAAGAAAGTAGTTGACTTTACTGCAGAAAAAATGAAGAACATGGGTCTCGGACCGGTTACACCTGCATACATGCAGTTAAACGGACCAACGATTGAAGAAGGCATGAAGTGGTTAGTTTCTCAGGGTGTAGATACTATTTTTGTACAGCCCTGTTTCCTGGCATCCGGCATGCATCTTACTGAAGACATTCCGATGGCCATTGGGCTGCCGATCGGTTCCAAAGAAGGACAGATAATGGTCGGCGACAAGCAGGTCACTCTGAAATACTGCAATCCTATCGGAGAAGATGAGAGGATAGCTCAGATCCTCGCAGACAGAGTCAGGGAAAGGATGTAAATGAGTAGCAGCGTCCTTGTTCTGGATCTCACCCACGGCGGTGAGATACTGGCCAAGGAGTATGCACAAAGGGGATACAAAGTTACAGCAGTGGATGTTTATCACACTGCCAGTCAGAATGTCAAAGATTCTCTGATCCAATGCGGAGTAGAAGTACTGAACGAAGCTCCGGATAAATCATTTGATCTCGGCATCCTGCCCATTCACTGCCCGGAAAAATACATAGGAAACGCCAAGCTTTCAAAGCGTTTAACATCTCATGAGGCCGTTGGACAACTGGCCTCATTTAACTTTCCTACTGTAGAAATAACCGGCGTCTGGGGGAAGACTTCTGCATGTCATGTTCTGGCACATATGCTGGTCGCATGCGGAAAAAAAGTTCTTTTGCATACTAGCCGTGGTCGTGGAATAGTCAGTTCAGAAGGCACTGTGGTCCTGAAAGATAAAGTAAGCATTGCGCCTCCTGCAGTCTTAGATGCTTCAAAGTTAGACTTAGATGTAGACATTGGAATTTTTGAAGTAAGCATCGGTGGTACTGGATTATCCAAAGTTTCAGCTATCACTTCATTAGGTAACAATTATCCGATTGCTGCAGCTACAAAGAAAGCTTTTGACGGAAAGGTGCAGATGATCTCTGCCGCTAAAGACACTGTCGTCTATTCGTATGATGAATCCAGCATATGGTCTTCATATGTTCCGGCAGGTGTAAAATCTGTAACTTTCGGAGGCGGGGATATCAAACTGACGCTGCCCGACAAACTGACTTTAGGCAAGCAGGTTCCCGCTACTGTTGAGACGCCAGAGGGCGTTTATGAGGTCAAGCTCCAGTCATCATATCTTGTTCCCAGCTATGCTATCGCAATCTCCACTGCACTGGGATGTGTATATGCACTTGGATTTGACATGGGCAAAGCCGTCTCTTCACTTTCAAGCTTCTATGGAGTTCCCGGCAGGGGAGAAGTGCTCAAAGAGAAAGGCTGGTTCAGGGTAACTGATCGCAATCCTGGTGTAAGTGCAGGATCAATCGCTTGGAACCTCAAGACCCTTGAAAATTATTATTCGCAGACGGATATTGGAGTTGCTTTAGATCCGGTAAATGCCAAAGTCTGTGAAAAGTTAGATCTCATCGATGTAAACGCTCTGCTGTCTTCAGATAACTGCGTTACAGGTCAGTATCTTATGAATATGCCGGGGTTTGAAACTCCTGGGTTCAGGCGTATTGATGGATTTACAGATGTCCGCGGAAAACACAAAGTTCTCATGTGCTTTACTAAGGAGGGATATCTCTGAATGATGTCCTCCATCCGAGGCCTAATCCTATTGTAGCTGCAATGTATACCCTGCGGGATCTGGATGCTGATGTCATTCTTATCCACGGGCCTGCGGGATGCGGCTTCATGCCGTCAAGAAGGCTCGAAGAAGCCGGCGTCAGAGTAATGACTACTGGCATGCAGGAAAATGATTTGATCTTTGGAGCCGAAGAAAAATTAATCAGGATTCTCAAGCACATTGATGCTAACTACTCTCCCAAGCTGATTGGCGTGGTAGGAACCTGTTCCTCTATGATTATCGGAGAAAACCTGGATGGAGCTGTAAAAAAAGCCGATGTGAAAGCTAAAGTTCTCTGCATTGATGTGCACGGCTGTTCTGGTCCCAACACATCCGGTGCTATCAGGACTCTTGAAGTCGCTTCAATCAATGGCGTAATAAGCAAAGAAGAAGCAGACCGTCAGATAGCAATTCTGCAGCGTGCAACTCTGGTTGAAAGAGAAAAAGGCCTGACTAGCAGAGAGTATCTCGAACCTCATCCCGGCGCCACCAAACTTTCAGCAGCTCTGAAGATCGTAAACACCCTCAGAAGGGGAGGAAAAGTTACTGTAGTTATAAACGCCAAAAAAGAAACGGCTTACGGCTTTGCTGATCTAATTAAAGCAGTCGACTATGCTAAAGCTAAGGTCGGCGGCAGTTCTGAATACATAGGCAATCTGGCGCTGAATATCGGACTGCCCCGCATACGAAGATATGCTCAGGACATTACAAACGATCTTGCTTCCAGCGGCATCACGAATATACTAATCACCGGCGGACTGGATGAGTACCCTGTTCTCGGTGAAGTCTGTTCGAAGGCCTTGGACGCTTCTAATGCCGATCTGCGTATAATCGCCGGTCTTCCTCACATCGTTCCAAATCTAAAAATCGATGATATTCTTGTAACTGATCAGCCGCGTGAAATCAGAAATTATATCGACAAAGGTTTTGAATATTCCATTGGAGAAATAAACACACACGCCGCAGTAATGGCTGCAAGATCAATTATCCCGTCAGAACTTGGGAACACCATCCGTGAAGTTGTAGATGGAGGAATCTTATGAAACAGATAGCCATATACGGGAAAGGCGGAATCGGAAAATCCACTGTATCCGCGAATCTATGCGCCGCCGTTGCAGAGCTGGGTCTGAAAGTCTGGTATATCGGATGCGACCCTAAATCAGACGGCAGCATGACACTTATGGGCGGAAAAAGCATTCCTACATTTCTTGAACAGAAAAAATCAGGTTTAGACGAAGTTGTGTTTGAAGGATACAAAGGAATACATTGTGTAGAAGTCGGAGGCCCTGTAGCAGGCGTGGGCTGTGCAGGTAGAGGAATATTAGTTGCTATGCAGGAATTATCTAAGAACTGTCTGAGAGATGACGATGACTTCCTGCTGTATGATGTTCCCGGAGATGTAGTCTGTGGAGGATTTGCTTCTCCTATTAGGGAGGGGTTTGCAGACGAGGTTTATATCGTAACTTCAGGTGAGTATCTTTCACTCTATGCCGCTAATAACATTGCCCGAGGCCTGTCTAATCTCGGCGTTAAACTGGGAGGAATAATCTGCAACTCCAGAGAGACTGAAAATGAGAGAGATGCAGTTGCTAAGTTTGCTTCAATGATAGGCTCAAAAGTGGTAGGATACATACCCAGGCACCCTTCTGTGAGGGAATGCGAGAATCGCGGCATGACTGTAATTGAAGGGGACTCTCAAAGCTCTCAGGCAGACGCATACAGAAATCTCAGGGATACCATTCTTTCCAACGACTCAGAATCTGTCCCTACTCCTGTGACTCCTGATGAGATCAGAAACATGTTACGAGGGATTAATTGAATTGTCCCAGAGTAGTCATTGCAGGCACCGGCAGCGGTGTTGGAAAAACTGCGATTACCGCTGGTATGATGTCCCGTTTATCTAAAAATAAATGTGTACAGGGATACAAAGTAGGTCCGGATTTCATTGATCCAATGTTTCATACTCTGGCATGCAAAAGGCAGTCCAGGAATCTGGATTCATTCTTTATGAATAAAAATACAATTAAAAATCTATTCGGGTGGGCTTCAAAGGACGCAGGCATAAGCATCATCGAAGGCGTCAGAGGTCTCTACGATGGTTTAACTTCAGTGGGAGACGACGGCAGCACTGCAGAAATTGCAAAATTTCTTGACGCTCCGGTTATCCTGGTAGTCAATGCCAGAAGCCTAGCTAAAAGTGCTGCGGCCCACGTTCTGGGATTCAAAATGCTAGACCCCAATGTAAACATCGCCGGCGTGATTTTGAACAATGTGAGCGGCGACCGCCATAGAAAAAAAGCCACCGAGGCAATTGAAACTTTTACTTCAGTTCCAGTCGTCGGAACTGTAGAAAAGCTCCATGAAAAACTGGCAGAACGACATTTAGGCCTCGTCACTACGTTTGAATCTGATAATTCAGAAATATTGAGGCAGACTTCAGACATGGTCGCAGATATTGATTTTTCACAAATAGAAGAAATTGCAGAGAATGCTCCTGACGTGCACTTTGATGACAATTGTCCGTTTAAAACTGCAGACTCTAAAAGCATCAAAGTGGGAATACCCTTCGATAAAGCATACTCATTTTATTATCCTGAAAATCTAGAATCTCTAAAGTATGCAGGTGCAGATCTGAAATATTTTAAACCCACTGAAGGAGAGTCTATTCCAGACGTTGACAGTATCTATCTTGGAGGTGGCTATCCAGAAATATATGCTTCGGAAATTTCTGCCAACAAAGACTTTCTTGAAGGATTAAAGACATTTTCTGATAATAATAAATTAATCTACGGGGAATGCGGTGGGATGATGACATTATGTTCATCAATAGTCAATGACGGTGAGCATGAAATGGCAAAGATATTCCCTGAAAAAGCTGTTCAAACACAGCAGAGGCAGGGATTATCTTACGTAAGAGCTACCGCTACTGCCGATAATTTTCTTTTTGCAGGCCAGGAAATAAAAGCTCATGAATTTCATTATTCTCATTTAGTGCCTGTACCGTCCGGGCCGTTTGCATACTCAATATCCAGAGGCACCGGGTTTAATAACGGATTTGATGGGAAGATGATAAACAAAACCATTGGCACATATATGCATCAGCACGCATTGTCCACCAAATCATGGGGAACATCTTTTGTGAATTTTGTCTCTGCTGAACGATCATAATGTTTCTTTATTCCGATGATCTTATCCCCAGCACTTATTACTGGTAAACCTCTTTTTATCAGTCTCTTTTTCTCAATTGAATTTAAGTCGCATGCATAGTACAATTTATCGCCTGGAGACATGTCCACATTGCCATTTGCATATACGATAGCTAAAGCAATATCTCCAGGTGCCAGTTTTTCCATGACTTCGATCGTTCCGCCGCTATCAATCACACTTTCAATTACATATTGAGATAGTTTTGGAGAGAATGCGATTCTGCTTCTCTTTTGAGAGTGAAGGATTGATGGATATGCGACATTGTTGTGCGGTAAACTCATAATATATCTGCGGCCCAGTTTGGCAGAGGCATGAAACTCAATAAGCCTCTCTGCTGTGCTGTCTGGAGCAACCACGATAAGCTGTGATAACGATGCTTCCTCCATCGCCTCATCAATGTCATCCATGCTGTAATGTATGGAGGCCAGTTTTACATCTTTGCGGGGGCTGTTTATCCGCTCTGGGAAGTCTGTAACAAAGACCAGCGTTGGAACCCCTACATCTTTTAATTTTCCTGCAAGCTCGATAGTCCACATCTTATTGCTGATAAATCCCACACCGTGTTTCGGAGGTTCTGTAACTTCTAAATGTCTTGCCAGCGGTAGTGCTATTACGCTGTAAATTATTCCTGCACCAAGAACCACGCCGAATACAACTGGTAGTAGAAATTCGCATGCTATGCCTGCCTGCGTCAAAGATACAGAGAATTGTGATGCAGTAGCCGCCGCGACAATACCACGCGGTTCCATGAATGCAATCATCATCTTTTCCTTTTTAGTCAACTTTGTTCCTGCTAGTGCAATTCTTGAAGCTAGCGGACGAAGGATGAGGATGATAAAGACTAATATTATTATAATTGGAATTATGTATTTTATTAGGCCGTCAATAGGCACTAACGCTCCCAGTGTAACGAACAGTATTCCAATGATTAGAACTTCAACAGTCATTCCAAAACCTTTTATGCTGGTCATAGACACAGCTTTTTGGTTTCCTAATACAAATCCGAGAACTGTGGATGCAAACAGTCCCGAACCGGGAACGACAACTTCTGAAAATGTGAATGCGATTACAGCAAACATCAGACACACAGCGGCTTCCAGAGTATCGGAAACCATGTTTCTGGATAATATAATGGTAAGCAGAGCAGCGAGTATGATTCCCACGATTATTCCAAATCCTGCGCAGACTACGAGATTCAGAAGCGGACTGGCATGTCCTACAGACAGGATGACGTTTAGAATGACTATGCCGATTGTTGCACCAATAGGATCAAGAAAAACGCCTTCCCACTCGAGTACGCTGGCAACTCTTCTTTTCAGTCCTGTTGATCTAATCAGTGGACCAATGACTGTAGGGCCTGAGACGCCTAAGATTGCACCGACGAGAAGCGCCATGTCAATGCTCACGTCTAGCACATAATACAATAGCAATGCAGTTCCAAAGACTGTGATTAAGAGTCCTATGCCAGTGAGTCTGACGACAGGTTTGCGGCTTTCAGAAGGAAGATCTGCGATATGTAACTTTAATGCACTTTGGAAAAGCAGCAGAGAAACTAAAAACGTAACTCCTGGGTACAGCAGATCTCCGAAGATCTGTTCAGGCTTGACTATTCCTAAAACGCCTCCTGCAATCAGACCTGCAGGTAACAAGATTAAAAGCGGGGGAATTCTCAGCAATCTTCCTAACCATTGGGCGCCAATCCCAATGACGAATATTGCGAGTAGGCCTAAGTAAATCTCGCTTTCCATGGTCTAATCACTGATTGGCAGGATTTAGGTCTGGTAGAATGACCAGACCGGGCTTTAAATGAAATGGTTTTTGGTTTAAATATCCATTGGGTCAGGCTTTTAAACCGCGTCTTGCGAAGAACATGCACAATGCTGTGATTGCTATTGCTACAATGAACAATACCAATAGGTCCATTCCCAGACTCATACTGGGTATAGAGATCATCACATCCCCTACCGATACCCTTCTGGCAGCATCGGCTGCATATGTAAGCGGATTGATGTTTGCTACAACCTTTAATGCTTCAGGGAATGAAGCTGTTGGAAACAGGACACCGGATGCAAACATCAGAGGCAGGTTCAGAAGCATATTTACTCCCATCAGCACATCCTGATTCTTGATTACAAGTCCCAGCGCAACAAATATTGAAGAGAATGTAAGAGCTACCATCGCTACTATCAGAATCAGTGTTATAAAATCCAGTATGTTGAATCCAGCTACAAATTTTAAGCCGAATGCAAGTCCGATTACTAAGATCAGCAGAGACTGAATTATTGCTTTAACTGTTGTAGACAATACTTTAGAAAGAGGAATAATGCCTCTGGGTACAGGAGCCGCTTTGAGTTTTTCGAGGAATCCAAACCTCCTGTCCCATACTACTGACATTCCTGCATTCATTGAAGTTGTTAAAGCGGTGATAATTACAAGTCCGATAATCAGAAAGCTCATGTAGTCAACTTCTTGACCGACCTGCTCCATGGCAGAATTGATAAAACCATTCATGGCAAAACCGAAGAGACCCAACCAGATAATCGGCTGAATCAATGCCATGAATATCTGCATTTTGCTCCTATACCAATGTTTTAATTCTCTGCCTGTAAGGGCAAAAGTCTGTCTGAGGTATGTTTTCAGTTCAGACATCTTATCTCCTTCTGCGGTTCTGTGCTGCTGCAGCCCTTGCTGCGAATTTGTCCATTTTCGTAGCATCGTCCCTCAGCGATTTTCCAGTGTATTTCAAAAATACCTGGTTCATGCTGGGTTTCTGGAGTGATATATTCTTGATTTTCCACCTATCCTCGGCTATTTTAGCCAGAACGAATTCCATAACATCATCGCCGTTTGGAGTCCTGAGGATATACTTTCCATCTTTGTACTCGACGCTGTCTATGCCCGGTATCGAGTCAAGCGAATTCCTGCACTCCTGAGACTCGTGGACTTCGATTTCAATAAGGTCACCACCCAGCGACGCTTTTAATTCATCTGGTGTACCAATGACTATTATCTTTCCTCTGTCAATTATTGCGATCCGATCGCAGAGAGATTCTGCTTCTTCCAGATAGTGGGTAGTCAGAAACACAGTCATTCCGCTTTGTTTCTTTATGTTTGTAATATATTCCCAGATGATCTCTCTGGTCTGAATGTCTAATCCTAATGTCGGCTCGTCTAAAAATAATATTTTCGGATGATGAATCAGGCCTTCTGCTAATTCCAATCTCTTTCTCATGCCGCCAGAATAAGTGTCCACACGCCTGTCCGCAGCTTCTTCTAGTTTTACTATCGAAAGCAGTTCATCAATCCTTTCTTTTGCAATGTCTTTGGGGACATCGTACAAATCAGCCTGGAGCTGCATGTTTTCTCTTCCAGACAGCTGATCATCAGCAGTCAGAGCCTGCGGCACCAGGCCGATTGTTTTCCTTACCTGGGTTGCAGACTTAACTGCATCCTTCCCATCAATCGTGATGTGTCCGCTGGTTGGCGTCAGAAGAGTAGTGATCATGGAAATTGTTGTTGATTTTCCAGCACCGTTCGGTCCCAGAAAACCAAAGATCTCACCTTCTTTTACGTCGAAGCTTACGCCATCAACAGCTCGAATATTTTTGTCAAAGATCTTTTTCAAATCTCTGACTTCAATAATGTTTTCCACAAACTCCCTCCCATTCTCTTGCAATTTTTCATACTGGTTTGAGGGTATATACCTTTAACGTTGTTTTTATACTTTATATACTAACTGTTTAACAAATAGATTTATTAATTAATGATGAAATGTATTAATTAAAGTTCAATTTAATACTGAATGTTACGTATGCATTTTGGTATTGTGCGACTTACCATAGTTGCGCGTTAAAATTTCATCAATTCGAGTATAATTAGAGATAATATGACTGATTTGTTAAGCCTGAACATCTGTGTTGTCTGTGGGGAGTCTATACTTACAAGACTACTTTAGAAACAGAAGCCTGCTCAGTATGCGGTATGGAATTTAGTTGTAAAGACTCCTGTGCCAACGGACACAGAGGCTGCTACGACAATCAGGCTGTAAATATCATTAAAACAAGCCGCTTTGATTCAAACTCAAAAAATCTTATGATATTGCAGACGATCTTAAAAATCTAGCAGTCAGGATGCATGATGTTAAACATCATATTTTGGTAGATGCGTCAATGCTGGCCGCGTATAACAACGCGGGGTAGCAGCATCGACTTACCTCCATGTTTGGCGAAGATGGAGACACGAGGAAAGCAGGTGCTATCAATAACCTGCGAATATCTGGATTATGCGGTGCTGCGGTAAGCTGTGGGACGTTTTACAGTATAATTTCCAAATCTACACTATCTAGCGAATAACCGTGGGGGCGGGCAAACACTCTTTTGTGTATGTGTCTCATTGAACTCGGTAAGCTCGGCGGACCACGATGTTGCAAGAGGAATTCATTTATTGCATTAAACACACTATTGATTTGATATCTTCAAATCTGGATATCCAGATGGAGAAGCCGAACGAATTGATATGTGATTTTAGTGAAAGAAATAATGAATGCACAAAAGAAAAGCGTCCTTACTACAACAAAGAATCGTAAAAAAGCTAAGGTGGGCCCAGCCGAATTCGAATCGGCGATCTTCTCCGTGTGAAGGAGACGTCATAACCACTAGACCATGGGCCCTTACTTTATTTCCACAATATCTGACGATATTTATATGCTTTGGGAAGCTTCATGGTCTGACTCTTGTAAGCTTTATATAGTCTATTTTTTCAGGCGAGACTCTTGCAAACAGAATCTCTTTTTTTACGCCGTGTGCAAGCCTGACCGCTCTGGACATCTCTGGCCAGATCGTTTCATAATCTGTCGGTATCGAATGAACGAGCCATCTGGCATGAGTTTTGTCTGGATCATCGTCATATACTCTGAAATGCGAACCGTATTTGAATCCTGTTTTTACTATCAGCGATCTGGACCTGAGATCATTGTATACAGCAAGTCTGAGGTCAAAATCCGGCTGGAATTTGACAGCGCGTTTTTTGAATCTGTCTGCATTTATGCGCCTGTTGGAAGCAATTCTGACGACTTCCAGCCATCCCCTTTCCATCAAATGTGCCGCTTCGATCAATGACAGCTGAAGCACGGCTCCGGTTTGCTTCCCATAGTATCCGTGTTCCTGCAGTCTTTCTGCAGATTTTTGATCAAACACCAGAACACGGTCTTCCATCAGGGATGCCACTGCTGGCCCTTCTTCCCATTTTATATTGACATTTCCTTTAGGTTCAGATTTGGACGGGTGATAATAAGTAATATCTCCTTCTTCGTCAACAACACCCGTCAAGAGTTCTTTTCTTGTCTGATCTGCCTGCTCTATGCTAGCTACGAAAGGATCAATCTGAAATGTTGCCCGCTCGCTTACTGACATGACCCAGCTTTTGGTCTGTGAGTTATTCGGCGTGCCTCCTCTGGGAAAAAGGCGGAAATTAAAATCTCCTCCTGCTTTGACGATATAACCTCTCTGTCTCAGATCTCTGTAAACAGTGTAGTCTATCTCAAAGTCCCGGTGTATCAGCGAAGCGGCTCTGATTAAATCTTCCAAGGTTATTGGGTTACCGTCACTGGTAACGTCCAATCGGTTTGATTCAACGAGGTATGAAGCCTCCATCAAATCCAGCTCCAGACCTCCACCTGAGACTGGATATCCGTAACACCCTTTGTTGTAGATTGTACTAGCTTCAGCTGAGTCTTTGATTACAACACTGTCTTCTACAAGCTCTCCAGGCATTGGTTGTCAAATAGCTGTACCGTATTTGTAGATATTCCTTCTGCTGGGTCCTGCTCCCAGATCATATTCCATATCAGAAATAAATAAATACTAAGTATACAACTCATAGTTACATAGAGATGAGATATATGAGTGATCTCGATTCAGTATTATCTGTTATTGAAAATCCTGCACGCCGGCAGATCTTAGAAGCATTAGTTAGAGAACCTCATTATCCTCTTCAATTATCTAAAGAACTGGGTATCAGCCAGCAGGCTATAGTGAAGCATCTTAAGGTCATGGAGGAAAACGGCTTAGTGGAATCATATACAGAAAAAAGTGATCTCAAGGGGCCGCAGAGACGGAAATACTATCCGATCCAGACATTTAGCATAGTAGTCGATTTGGGACCGAATTTGTTCAATGCTGAATTAATCTCCAGAGATCAGGCAGAAGAAACTCTGGTTGAAGAAGGCGGGTCTCAGGATGTTTCTGAATTGAGAGACCGCATGAAAAAAATCGAAGATGAGCTTGACATGCTGAATACCAGAAGAGAAGAGCTTCTTGCAGAGAAAGAAAAGCTTCTGCAGTGTGCAAGAGAGACAACTTCCTCTATTCCGGACTATATGGTTAGAAAAATAATTCATGAGTTCATACTACATCCTGAGTGCAACATGAACGATATCGCTAAGATGATTTCTGTGAGAGACGATATAGTTCTGGATTCAATCAAGGAGTGGCTGTCTGAGTGGTAATCAGACAGCTTCTTCTTTCAGCTCTTTCTTGATCTCAATGACTTCTGAAAGTTCCTGACATGCAGTGCAGGATTCTTCATTCAAAAGCGAAATAACGGCATCTGCTCTTTCTACTTCGATTATTGCAAGAATATTGCTATACGTCCTTGAGATCGCCTTAATAACTGATGCCATATGAGCCTCTCTTTCTGTCTCAAGCGCTCTGAATCCTTTCTTATTGACCATGGCATCCCATGATATAGCAAAGGCTTCAGGGGATGAAAAATCAAATTTATTCTTTTTTCTTAAAAGACTCTTTGCTCTTCTAGATTCCTTAAGCATCTCCATTGTTTTGACATTCCTGCAGTACGATTCTGTGTATACTTCATCATTCATGTCAATCGGGAGAATCGGTATCTCTCTGGAATTTGCAGCATTCAGAGCTGATATCAGGTAAGGAGACGGAGTAGCAACTTCTCCAAACTCTTCTAACATGGCGGCATAGACTATCTCAATGTCATTCAGTTCTATTTCGTCTGTAGGCTCCATATCTTTCAGGCCTGCCAGCTCCTCTTTGGAAATAGAAACTGCAATAACGTCTGGAGATATGCTTTCTACGGCATTAACCACCCTCTCTGAATCAGATACTAATCCTTTGACGGTAGGCAATACCGTTACAATCGAGTCTTCAATTCTTATTTGTCTCATTGCTGTCGCTCCTTGAGCTTACAATGTCGTAGAGAACATACGTTTCATCGATACTGTTGAGTTCTTCACGGTCTATCAGGGGAGTGCCGCTGATGCTTTCCCGACCTCTGCCTCTTTCTATAATCACCACTGAACATCTGCCTGTGACTCTTGAGATATCTGAAACACTGGCCGCTTTAGAAAGTATGCTGTTTTCGTCTTTGCCGAGTGCCGTAAGTATCAAGATCTGACTGTCTTGGGCTAAAGCCTCAAACGGACTTCTGGTTACGGGAGTTACTGAAAATCCCATGGTTGACAGCGTGTTGAATACTTCCTTGGTAAACACATCCTGGGTTGCAGGCTGCGGGGCAGCAGATGCAATCTCCTTTTTCTGCGATGTTTTTAATTTCTGCACCGGTGCAAACGGGTCTATGGGCATCAATATCGGCTGATCCAGGTATTCCTCTAGTCTCAGCGCAGCATCAATCATCGCACCCATTCCTCCTTCATACATCTGGATTGTACGCCTTGATACTCCTGCAATCTCAGCTAGAGTTCCGAGGGAGATGTTTCTCTCTTCTCTGATTTTATGCATGAGCTCGCTGTCTATCTTTACATAGAAGCCTCCAGAAGCTGCAAATATCAGCGGAGGGACATCTTCAATTATGTAATCTGAAAGAGTTCCTACAGAAATGATGGGAATCCCAAACCTGGAGTATATTATTCCAGATTCTATCTCACCAGAACCGGACCGCTCTCCGATTAGAATCGGAGACGCTCCCAAAGCCTGGCCTATGCAGAGGAGTTCTTCGGCATTGTCTTTTGAAAATGCATCAACATTGCTCAGAACTTTGATTATGATTAAAATATCGTCTCTTCTCGCGACAATATCGAACCTTGTACCCCTCATAGAAAGAGGCTTTGACACTTCGAACTGTGCACGTGTAAGCATAGCCCTTACAGACTCAATAGCCTCCTCTCTAGTCATAGATTCGACAGATGCGAACTTCTAGAAATACCTTAGTCTGGAGATTTCAACATCGATAGTGTAAAATTCTAAAAAATGAAAAAAGTTTTGAAAGAGTTTAGTTTTCTTTCTCAATCTTGATTGACGTACCTTTGCTGGGAGCTTTTTCCATGACTACTGTTAAGACCCCGTTTTTATAGGTGGCCTTGGCAGAATCTGGAGAAACTGTTGAAGGTAGCTGCACTTTCTTAGAGAACTTGCGGTCTTCACGGTCTACGGAAATGTCAAGGATGCTGTTTTCTGCATTGAGGTCAATATCTTCCAACTCCACCCCAGGAAGTTCGATGATGACCTTGATCTTCTCTCCCTCGTCGACAATATCAGTCAGCGGTTCTCTGCCGCCGTTCTCAATCTGATTGCAGTTGGTGTTGCCAAACTCCTGCACTTGGGCTTTACCGTCTGGACCCACCCTCATTGAAAATCCGTATATGAGAGGCTGATTGTCTCCGGCAAAGTCCTCCTTTGCGTATCTGGAGAACATACTGTTCATGCGTCTGCGCATCTCTTCGAATTCTTCGTCAAAGCTTCCAAATATCTCATCCCATGGGGATACTCTTCTGGCCATACTTCTCACCTCACGTAAACATAGTCTTCTGCTGCTTTCTCATAGATTCCAAGTTCTGATCTTGACATCGGTCTAACTTTCTCCAGCGCCATGTTGAAGAAAGACATGTCGATTTTTTGAGATTTCATTAGTTCTTTATTGTCTCCATTCTTTGCGATAGTCGATCGTATTGCAAGCATCACCGCTTCGTTCGTCAATGCGGCTAGATCTGCACCAGTGAATCCTTCAGTTTTTTCTGCCAGTTTGTCCAAGTCGACATCGTCTGCTAGCGGTTTTCTGTCTGTGTGGATATGCAGAATTTGTTTCCTGGCTTCTAAGTCAGGCATTCCTACCTTGACTATCCTGTCAAATCTTCCTGGCCTCAGCAGGGCCGGGTCAAGTATATCCGGCCTGTTGGTGGCTGCGATCACTATAACATTGTTCAAGCTCTGCATTCCGTCAATTTCCGTCAACAATTGTGATATGACACGCTCTGTCACGTGTGAGTCTCCCTCCCCGCCCCTTGTCGGAGCAATCGAGTCAATTTCATCCATGAAGATCACACATGGGGCTGCCTGTCTTGCTTTTCTGAATGTTTCTCTTACCGCTTTTTCTGACTCTCCTACCCATTTGCTCAGGAATTCAGGTCCTTTCACATTGATGAAGTTCGCTTCAGATTCTGTGGCGACTGCCTTCGCCATCATGGTCTTGCCGGTTCCCGGCGGACCGTACAATAATACTCCCTTAGGAAGCGCAGTGTCCATGTAGTCAAAGACATCAGCATACTTCAGAGGCCATTCTACTGCTTCCTGAAGCTCACGCTTTACATCTTCTAAGCCTCCAATGTCACTCCAGTGGACATCTGGTTTTTCAACCAAGACTTCTCTCAGTGCTGAAGGCTGCATTTCTCGCAGTGCAGAGAAGAAATCTTCCCGTTTTACTGTGATCTTGTTCAGCACATCTATGGGTATGGATTCCATTTCTAGATCCAGGTCCGGTAGTATTCTGCGCAGGGATCTTATGGCGGCTTCTTTACACAGTGCTGAAAGATCGGCTCCCACGTAGCCATGTGTCAGATCTGCGAGTTCTTCCAAGGACACTTCTGATTCTAAAGGCATACCTCTGGTGTGAATCTGCAGGATTTCCAGCCTTCCGTCTTTGTTTGGAGGGTTGATCTCTATTTCACGGTCAAATCGTCCCGGCCTCCTCAATGCAGGATCTATGGCATTCGGCCTGTTGGTGGCACCGATGACTACTACTTTTCCTCTGGCTTCCAGACCGTCCATCAGCGACAACAGCTGAGCTACCACTCTGCGTTCGGTCTCTCCACTCACATCTTCTCTTTTAGGTGCAATCGAGTCGATTTCATCTATGAAGATGATCGAAGGGGCGTTCTCTTCTGCCTGTTTGAAGATCTCCCTCAGCCTCTCTTCGCTTTCTCCATAGAATTTTGACATGATCTCCGGGCCGCCGATTGTAGTAAAGTTTGCATTCGTTTCACCGGCCACAGCCTTTGCTAGGAGAGTTTTTCCGTTTCCTGGCGGCCCATGCAGAAGAACTCCTTTTGGAGCTTCTACCCCGAGCCTCTCAAACAGCTCTGGATGCCTGAGAGGCAGTTCGATCATTTCTCTGACTTTCTTCACTTCTTCTTCGAGTCCTCCAATGTCTTCATATGTGACTTTTGGAATACTAGCCTGATCTTCTTTCACCGGTTTTTCGCTGATCTTTACTTCTGTTTTTCTATTGACGATCGTGGCATCGGCTGCAGGGGCAAAGTTAACGACTACCAGGTCTATTTTTCTGCCCATTACATTGATCTGCACAACATCTCCGCGTGTAACAGCACGTCCTTCTAAGATCTGGCCAAGATACTCTTCACCTCCCATTATACGGAGCGGTTCAGTCGGAGCAAATGTAATCTTCCTTGCTTCCCGGGCTTCTATCTTTTTTATGGAGACGCGTTCATCAATGCTTGTACCTGCATTTCTTCTCACATTTCCGTCAATTCTGAGAATGCCTCTTTCAGCATCTTCTGGATAGCCAGGCCATACAATTGCTGCAGTCCTTCTCTTTCCTGCAATCTGAATCAGATCTCCTGCAGTAAGCTCCAAAGATTCCATTATCTCTGGATCAACTCTGGCTACGCCCCTCTCTGCGTCTTTGGATTTAGCCTCGGCGACTCTCAGTGTTTTTTCAATTGCATCCATTTCAAACCACTCTCAATATTTTACGTAATTGTTCAGTACTTAACTCGTGCCTGAGCACCCGGCGGTTTGTCATCTTTTTATCCGGAATTATTTCAGTCTGGCTTTTTCGGCGTCTTTCTAGTCGGCAACCCTCCCATGGTTTCATCACTGATTCTTTAGTATACAACTATAAGTTGTATACAATATAGTATATACAATAGGTCTTCTATATAATACTTTCTAAAACTTAGCAGATTGTCAAATTCAGAATTGATTATCATTATATTGTTTCAAAACCATTCTCTCGATATGCAGTCTAGCACAGAAGCTGGTGGGGAATACATAATCAAGATCAATCCCGCAACGCTTGAGGAATTCGGAAAAGTAAAATGCAATACAGCCGACGATGTTCCTC
Organism: uncultured Methanomassiliicoccus sp.; assembly: GCA_905202485.1. GTDB lineage: Archaea > Thermoplasmatota > Thermoplasmata > Methanomassiliicoccales > Methanomassiliicoccaceae > Methanomassiliicoccus_A. Next base: position 26,708 of record CAJKRY010000002.1, on the reverse strand, counting down.
TGGCGCTTCAGAATGCTAAGAGTGCACAGCTTGAATGGATGAAAAAATCTTACAATGACAAAGCTGTAATAATGAACAATCTCCAAGAATCTATAATTTCCAACATTGAGGATATTGCAAGAACCATCTGCGGAGAAACTGGAAAGCCCAAAAGTGAAGCAATATCTACTGACATTTTTGCTGCTCTAGCTGCTGGAGAATATGCAAACAGCAAGATGTCTGAACTCTTCAAAAGGGAAAAGATAAACTTGGAAGACATGGAATTCCCCATGAAGCTGGCTGGAAGAAGTTCTTACATAGCTCCCAGACCTGTAGGGGTTGTGGCGGTAATATCTCCTTGGAACTATCCATTTGGAATTCCTTATTCCCAAACCATAATGGCTCTGGCAGCAGGAAATGCTGTGATAATCAAGCCGTCTTCCGATACTCCGTTGACTGCAGTAAAAATGCTTGAAGTGATGAAAAAGGGCGGTCTTCCAGACAATCTTGTGCAGGTTCTTGTAGGACCGGGCCGGACTGTAGGGGATGCACTCTTAACTTCGAATGTGGACCGGATAGTCTTCACTGGAAGTGGAAGTGTGGGTAGGAGAGTCATGTCCCAGGCGTCGCAGAGGCTTACTCCTGTAACTTTAGAATTAGGAGGAAAAGATCCTATGATAGTCCTTAAAGATGCAGATCTGGAACGTGCCTCTTCTGCTGCAGTATGGGGATCTTTTGTAAACTCCGGCCAGACTTGTGTCTGTGTAAAAAGAGTCTACGTAGATGAATCAATATTCGAACAATTTTTAGAAATGTTTAAAAATAAAACATTAATGTTAAAGCAAGGCTGGGGCTGGAGCGATCAAAACATTTCACTAGGCTCTCTTATAAATGAGGCGGCATTGCATGAGATGGAAATGCATGTGCAGAAGGCTGTAGGAGAAGGCGCTAAAATCGTAACTGGCGGAAAGAAAAATCCAGACCTAAATGGATATTATTTTGAACCTACTATTCTCATAAATACTCCTCAGAATTCATCAGCTGTACAGGATGAAATTTTTGGGCCGGTCGTATGTGTAATGAAATTCTCTTCAGAAGATGAAGCAATTACTCTGGCCAATGACTGTAAATATGCACTTTCCGGCTCTGTGTGGACTTCAAACATAACCAAGGGAAAAGTTATTGCTGAACTTGTCAGCAGCGGAACCGTTGCAGTCAACAATCTGCTTTACACTTACGGACTAGCTGCAACTCCCTGGGGAGGAAGCGGGGAAAGCGGATTCGGCAGAACCCACGGAAAATTCGGATTTGAAGAACTGACAGAGCCTCATCATATCCATGTTGATAAGGGAAAATATGCGGAAGACCCCTGGTGGTTTCCATATACTCCGGAAAAGTCAGAATCTCTGGAAAATTTCATGCACTTATTTTATTCACAGGATGGTTCTCCTCTCAAATCTTTGTTGCAGCTCCATAAAATGATGAAAAAATGAGAAAGGGTTTAGTTTACTGCTTGCGGGCAGTAAACAGTGCAATGGCAATCACAACTGCGGCAACGAGGGAGATGACTGCTAAGGATGTTGATGATCCTCTGCTTTCTTCTCCTTCGCTGGAGTCGACACTTCCCTGCCCGGTGTTTGAGGAGTTGTCTGAATCATTTCCTCCCGGGTTGTCAATTGTGCCGTTTCCTTCACTGTTATGATTGTTGTCTTGGACGTTGCCGTATGCAGGTTCTTCTGGGTCCGGCAGCGTGCCGCCTGTGTATGGATAACCTTCAGTTCCTGTAAGGACCATCGAAGTTATCGCTTGTCCTCCGGCATCCCAGATTGCTTCTTCACCGAATGTATGACGGATCAGCGGATACACGGAATTATCTGCGAGTTCTCCCCACAGCAGGGGCAGTCCATATGAGTCTGCCCATCCCTCTGGCTGTGAGAATAGTGATGAGTCCTTTGCGGATGCATAGTAGTGCCTGTGGGCTATCTCAAATCCTACATTTCCTGTCGACAGTCCAAAATCTTCTTTACTCCATCCAAATAAGTTTCCCAGGCCTGCTACGCCCATGGTCCTCGGATGAGTCGATGAATCCTTGGTATCTTCAGCAACTGAAGATGCCCAGTTGGAGAAAGCCTGCTTATTTCCATGCCAGTAATTAGCATCACAGTTGTTGTGATCTGGTTCATTGAACATGTCATACATGGCAATAGCATTCTCATCTTCCAGCATGGACATCATGCTGTTGCAGTACTGAATGTAATTTGAATATGCAGAAGATGATGTATCGAATACTGAGCCTTCTCCTCCGAACTGATAGGTCGGATATTCCTGTGATCCGGCAAGAACAAAGCACAGCCATACGCCGTGTTCCATGGCCTCTTCGCACATTGTTTTTAAGAGAGAGCTGTAAGAATCACGGTGGTTTAACCATGCTTCATACTGAAGAGCAGAGCCCCACGAATCTCCAGCGCCAATCCTTACAAGGTTGCAGTCATAGTGCTTCATAAGTGCAAAATACTGATGCCAAAAGTCACCGGCAGTTGCATTTTGGGAGATTTTCCCTCCGTCAGGTGAAGTGTCTGGACCATTGAATACTGAGTTCTTTCCGGCTACAGATGTATCGCCATTCACATACGCCATTATTGCGAATTGTAATGCCGTCGTATCCACGACACCGAAGAATTTCTCTTCAGGAACTTCACCGTCGATCAGGATATCTGTTCCAGATACGGTGACTCTTCCTGATACAGAGATTGCCGAAGCGGTTTGGGCTTCGGATGCAATAATCACGCCAGGCAATAGCAGCGCAAGGGCTGTTATCATTGCTACCGTCTTGGTTGCTATTTTTATTTAATCCCTCCTGGTTGAGCCGTCTGTGACTAAGTCTAACTATTAAAGATAGTTTGCGTCTAAATATCATAGCTGATTTAATCTAATACTTATATTCATATTCATCAAAAACTCATCGATCTGGCTGATGTATTAGTGCCGGCAGATTATTTAGAAAAATCTTTGAAATAACTGAGTTATATTTTTCTTAATATCTTACAGCATACACAATTAACTGTACGGCTGCCAGGATGAATTGAAATAGCTGATGTACTTGATAATTAGTTATTTAAAAAAAATATGAATTTAGAGGGACCCTCTAAATCTTAAGAACAGCACCATGGCGCCGATAAGTCCGATGAACGGAACGAAGATGTTTTGTGGATTTTCAGTAGCGTCATCCGAAACAGTCAGACTAATCTCTTCTGCAGCTGTTTCAGATACAGGTTGTGTGGGCGATTCAAGCGTGCCGCCTGTGTATGGATAACCTTCAGTTCCTGTAAGGACCATCGAAGTTATCGCTTGTCCTCCGGCATCCCATATCTCTTCTTCTGCGAATGAGTATCTTGTCAGAGGATATACTGAGTTATCTGCAAGCTCTCCCCAGAAGAGCGGAATGCCTGAGTTTTCCGCCCATTCTTCTGGATCTTCAAACAGAGAAGAATCTTCTGCGGATGCATAGTAGTGTCTGTGGGCTATCTCAAATCCTACATTTCCTGTTGATAGATCAAAGTCTTCTTGAGACCAGGAATTGAACAGATTCCCGTATCCGGCAACACCCAGTGTTCTCGGATGAGTCGATGAATCCTTGGTATCTTCAGCAACTGAAGATGCCCAGTTGGAGAAAGCCTGCTTATTTCCATGCCAGTAATTAGCATCACAGTTGTTGTGATCTGGTTCATTGAACATGTCATACATGGCAATAGCATTCTCATCTTCCAGCATGGACATCATGCTGTTGCAGTACTGAATGTAATTTGAATATGCAGAAGATGATGTATCGAATACTGAGCCTTCTCCTCCGAACTGATAGGTCGGATATTCCTGTGATCCGGCAAGAACCAGGCAGACATATACACCGTTATTTTCTGCTGCTTTGCACATATCCTTCAATAATGATGTGAAATCATCATTGTGATCTTGCCATGCTTTATGCTGGATTTCTGTTCCCCAGATGTCGGCAGCTCCTATCCTCACTAAATTGACGTTATAGTATGCCATTTGGGCAAAATACTGATTCCAGAAAACTTCTGGAGTCTCATTCTGCGTTATCGGCACGGAATGAGCTGTGTCTGGTGAATTAAACACAGAGCTGCGGCCTGCAAAGCTATCATTTCCGTTTATGTAATTCTCTGTCGCCATTGCTAACACTGTAGGGTCTACAACGCCGAACAGGGGGTCGTCTTTGGTTGAATCGTTGAAGACGATTTCATGACCCGAAACGTCAACTCTCGGCATGCTGCAGTGATGACTAGCATGTGGAGAGTGATCAGCAGCCGACGCATTTGTCGCCAGTGCTCCGCCCGAAAGCAGCAATGCTGCAGACAGAGCTACCGCTAGTACGGTTGCACTTTTCATGATATTCCCTCTTTCGGTCTGAATTATCTCAGACAGAGTCTTTTGTTCAAGGATACAAACCCCTTGAAGTGTATTCTGATCTTAAAATCAAAATTGATATTACATGATATTGGAAAATTATATCAAGAGCCAGTACCCACAGTATATATCTTATCTATGACTGAAATCGGCACTACAGACTATCGAAGCGTACAGGTAATACTGCTAGTAAATAACTCGGATGACACCAAGCACCGGATTGCAGAGGAACTGGGTAAGGATGTTACAATTAAGCTTTACAGGGCTTTTGTACAGGACATCCTGGATACACTGGACTCCTCTGATCTGAGATATGCCATCTCCCTCTATCCTGAAAACTCAGATATCTATGAATGGTTGGACAGAGATGTAAGTGTATATACTCAGAGGGGAAGCACTCCGGTTGAACGTGTTAAGAATACATTCTTAGATGCTTTTTCAAGGGGAGAAAAGAAAGTTATGGTGTTGGTGAGTGACATTCCAGACATCCCGTCTGAGGAAATCATGGAAGCCATATATTCATTCAAGGACAGTGATGTCGTCATCGGCCCTTCGGTAGACGGCGGTTATAATATAATCGGTTTTTCTGATGAATCTTTCAGGGAATCTGCCTTTGACAACATTTCTTGGGGAACGGATATGGCCTTTGCAGACACAGCAGAGAAACTCGGTGGAATGAGAATTTATCTTCTTGCTCCATGGCCAGACCTGGATACCATTGCCAATCTGCGGTCTCTTTTAAGGGATAAGAGAAATCCAAAGTTTCAATCATCTCATACAATGGAAGTCTTATCGGAAACAAGTCTCATCAACAAACCTTCCTGCGGCATATAAAGTTAATAATGTTAAATGCTTCAGGAAAGCACATCGATATGTATGACGTAGTAATATCTGGTTGTGGACCTGCAGGCTCTAACGCTGCCTACAAATGTGCAACTTCTGGATTAAAAGTTCTAATGATCGACAGGGATGAATTCCCCAGAAAGAAATGCTGTGCCGGCGGCTTGTTAGAGCGGGCGTCTTCCTTAGTGCCTGATTTTTCTTCAGAACTAATTGAAAAGGAGATATATGGTGCTAAATTTGTAATGGGAGATGAATCCATTGAAATAAAATCAGATAGACGCGTTGCAGTCACAGTCAAACGGGAATCCTTTGATACCTTTCTTCTTAACCGCGCTATTGATGCCGGTGCTGAATCAATCACCGGACAGCGGGTTGTAAAAGCTGTAGAGAAAAATGACTTTGTAAACGTAACATATGGAAATGAGATCGTTTCATCCAAGCTGTTTATTGTTGCAGAAGGAGCCTCCAGCAGGGTAGCGAATTCTTTATTCGGTGTGCCCTCGTCAGATTCCAGAGCTGTTGCAATGGCCCAGAATCTGGATGTTGAGAAGGATCCGGGAGACAATTTTGTAATCTACACGATCGGCCGTTCTCCCCTGAAACCCAGGCTCAAGAACAGATATCCGTCTTACGGCTGGGCATTTCCCAGAAAGAATCAAGTGAATATCGGAGTCGGCGGGATCTGCTACCCTACAGATTACTTAAAACAGTCAATGGACAGAGTGTACAAACACATTGATTCTCAGTTACATGTGATTTCCAGCGAGGAATCCAGAGCTCATCCGATTCCTTATGCCGTACGTGACAAACTCTATACGAAAAGATGCATGGTTGCAGGTGATTCAGCAGGCCTCGCAAGTTCCCTTTCCGGTGAGGGATTCACTTATGCAATTCTCTCTGGACTGGATGCAGGTGCTGCCGCTGTGGATTTCATCAACTGCAGTTCTGCTTTATCTGATGCCTACGGGTCCAGGTTGAAGAGTGATATTTTTCCATATCTGAGATCTTCTAATCTTGCAGCTAGGCTAATTGCGCTGTCTGCCAGTTTTTGCAGCATTCCTTCTCTTGTGAAAGAATTCAGCTCTGATTATCTTGTACAAAAGACCTGCATTGAATATGTTATTGGGAAATGCGACTGGACTAAGCTGTTTTTTGCTTGTTTGAAAAAATTTCCCAAAGCTCTAGCAAATTCATTGGGGCATCCTTTGGTCCCGGAACCGCCTATTTTTTAATTCTCTTTTTATCAGTTTCTACAATCATTTTATTTTATAATGTAATAAATTTAACTCCATCCGTTGCGAGTTGAATAGATCTGTGAAAATGAGGTAAAATATTATCATATATTCAGATATATAATACATATTTTGTATTATCTGGCTGTCTTTCAAACCGTGATACTAGTTGACTTGGTGTGTGAGATAGCTTTATGTACTCACAAAAAGGTTCGTAAGTGACTAAATTGGATCTGAGATGATGTATGATATATTGTTCCTCTTGCTGTTTCCGCTCATTATAGCGGCGATATTGCTTGTTTTTAGAAGTGAAAAAATCAGGAGCATCATTGTAAAGGTCTCTGCTGCTGTTATTGCGATAGCATCTATCTATGTTGCAATCAAATACATTGACGGCGGAACGGTACTCTTTGATTTTGAAAATGTGATTGTGGATTATCTAATGCTGATAACTGAGGTTTGTCTCGGAATTGTTATCTTCTATTTAGGTATAAAATACAAAAAATATCTCGTTTCAATATTAGCACTTATCCAGACGCCATTGATGGCATGGTTTGAACTTACAAAAGGTCATGATATATTAATATCAAACTACCTCTACATCGATGGTCTGTCATCTATTATGGTTTTAATCATCGGTATAATCGGCAGCTTGATTACCGTTTATGCCGTTGGATATATGAAAGATTTCCAAAAGCATCACGAGGGTGAGCCTGATAGAAGATATTGGTTCTTTTTCCTGATGTTTGTCTTCCTCTCGGCAATGTTTGGTATAGTAACATCAAACAGCCTTGCCTGGATGTTTTTCTTCTGGGAAATAACTACACTATGTTCATTCTTCCTTATTGGATACACCAAGACCGACGAGGCAGTGAAAAATTCATTCCTGCAGTTAGTTCTTAACTTAGTCGGTGGACTGGCATTTGTATTTGCGATAGTAATCATCGGATCCGAACATGACATTTTAGAATTCAACAAACTTTTAGCGCTAGGAACGGAAAGTATCACCGTGCTTCTGCCGATTGCCCTGCTTTCGTTAGCTGGTATTGTAAAAGCGGCGCAGATGCCGTTCCACAGCTGGCTGCTGGGAGCAATGGTAGCTCCCACGCCGACATCTGCCTTACTGCATTCATCAACAATGGTAAAGGCCGGTGTGTTTCTGATACTCAAACTGTCTCCGTCCCTGCAGGATAACGTTGCAGGCGAAATGGTAATGATTGTCGGAGGAGTGACGTTCCTCTTAGCGTCAATGGCAGCTATTTCACAGAGCAATGCCAAGAGAGTTCTTGCATACTCTACCATCGCTAACTTAGGACTGATTGTAGCATGCGGCGGTGTTGGTGTCGAGGCTGCTGTCTGGGCTGGAATAATGTTAATGATCTTCCATGCTATCACAAAATCACTTCTGTTCCTTTGTGTTGGAACAGCCGAGCATCACATCGGCAGCAGGAACATCGAAGACATGGACGGCCTCTTCAGCGAAATGCCGAAACTGGCCATGTTCATGATCATCGGCATTGCCGGAATGTTTCTGGCGCCGTTTGGTATGCTTGTATCAAAATGGCAGGCTCTGACGGCATTCGTAGATTCTCAGAGCCTCATTTTGATCATCTGCATCTGCTTTGGCAGCGCAGTCACTGCTTTCTACTGGACTAAATGGCTGGGAAAACTAGTTGCTATCGTGGCTGGGAAAGAAAATGTGGAAAAGACTGTTCATAAGGAAGAGTGGTTCGTTCTTGGAACGCTGACGGCTCTTGTAATTGTGACCTGTCTTACATTCCCGCTGATCTCTGAGTACATGGTGTCGCCGTATCTGGGATCTGTATTCAGCCCAGGCGGATCAACTATCGCAGCTCTGGGATCTGGAAACATGTACATACTGTTGGCTATGCTGGCATTAGTCCTCTTACTTCCAATCCCCTTCCTTGGAAAAACAAAGAAGAAGATTGTGCCCAACTACATGTGCGGAGTAAACACAGGAGACAATCTCTCCTTTACAGGTGCAATGAACTGCGAGACACAGGTTTCTCTCAGAAACTGGTATATGGAAAGCTGGTTTGGTGAAGACCGGATGAATAAATTCGGTCTGGTAATCACCATCATAACAATTCTCGCTGCAATCATTCTGATTCTGGGAGGTGTAGCATGAGCACTATTTCTATGATTATACTCGTGATCGGATATCTCGTTCTAGCTCCGATTTTAGGCTGTCTGCTGGCTGGTGTCGACAGAAAAATAAGTGCAAGAATGCAGGGCAGAGTCGGTCCATCCATCTTACAGCCGTACTACGATGTACGTAAATTCATGGAAAAGGATCAGATCACTTCCAACAAAGTCCAGGACTTCTATGTAATGTGCTTCCTGCTCTTCATAATTATAACGGGATGCATATTCTTCTCTGGAGGAGACTTACTGCTGGTAATCTTCGCACTTACGCTGGCCAATGTGTTCCTGATCGTTGCAGCATTCTCTTCAAACTCGCCGTACTCTCAGATCGGTGCAGAAAGAGAGCTGTACCAGATGATGGCGTATGAGCCGATGGTCCTGCTGACTGCCATAGGATTCTATCTTGTCTCAGGCAGCTTCCAGGTTGATGCTATACTGACAAGCAGTGAGATGCCGTTCATCTACATGATTGGTATATTCATTGGATTCCTGTTCATACTGACCATCAAGTTCAGGAAATCTCCGTTTGATCTCAGCATGTCTCATCATGCCCATCAGGATCTGGTAAGGGGATTAACAACAGAGTTCTCAGGACGGTCTTTAGCCGCTGTAGAAGTATCTCATTGGTATGAAAACATCATGCTGTTGGGATTCGTATTCTTATTCTTCTGCAATGGAACAATCGCAGGTTACATCGCCGGAATAATCGTATGTATCTTAGCTTACTTCTTAGAGATCGTCATAGACAATTGCTTTGCAAGAATGAAATGGCAGGTCGCACTGAAAAGCTCGTGGGTAGTGGCTGTTGTATTAGGTGTGATCAATGTCGGTGCGCTAATGGTACTGCTGTGAGGGAGTTAAATGACATATTTATCAAAATCACCATGGGTAATACACTACGATGGGTCTAGCTGTAACGGATGCGATATAGAGGTATTAGCCTGCTTAACTCCGGTATACGATGTAGAAAGATTTGGGATAATCAATACGGGTGATCCCAAACAAGCAGATGTGTTTCTCATAACTGGATCTGTAAACGAACAGAACAAAGCCGTCATAAAACAAATATATGAACAGATGCCAGATCCAAAAGTCGTAATTGCCATAGGCATATGTGCAAACTCCGGCGGGATCTTCAGAGACTGCTACAACGTTATGGGTGGAGTAGACACTGTGATACCCGTGGATGTTTACGTGCCTGGATGTGCAGCAAGACCCGAAGCTATTATTGACGGCGTGGTAAAGGGATTGGGCATCTTGGAAGAAAAGAGAAAATCGTCAGAAGCTGCAAAGGAGGCCTCAGCATGAAAGATGCCATGTATACAATTCAAAATTTCACTCAGATAAATATTTCAGACCTGCTTGAGAAAGTACAGGAGCTCAAATCTGAAGGATACAGGCTGGGACAGATCTGCGGAACTCCCAAAGGAAACGAAATGGAGCTGCTGTATTCACTGGACAAAGATCTGTCTCTTCTGAATCTGAGATTAACAGTTTCATACGATGCCAGCATACCAAGCATAACTGAGATTTACTGGCCAGCTTTCATCTATGAAAATGAAATTCATGATTTATTCGGAATAAACTTCACCGACAGCAAACTGGACTACTGCGGCAACTTTTTCAAACTGTCCAAACCGACGCCGTGGAAACAACAGGCAGAATCAGAAAAGGAAGGTGCATAAGATGGGAAAGAGCACAATTATTCCTTTTGGACCGCAGCATCCAGTACTTCCTGAACCGGTGCATCTTGATCTTGAAATAATGGATGAAAAGGTTGTCAGAGCTATCCCTTCAATCGGGTATGTTCACAGGGGCTTAGAGAAGCTGACAGAGACGAAGGACTACAATGAGATGTTCTACGTGATTGAGAGAATCTGCGGAATATGCAGCTTCGGCCACGGCTGGGGATATACACTGGCTGTCGAAGGTCTGATGGATGTTGACATACCAGACCGCGCTGATTATCTGAGAACTGCATTTCATGAGCTTTCCAGGATTCACAGCCATCTCTTATGGTTAGGCCTGCTGGCTGACGGACTGGGATTTGAAAGTTTGTTTATGCACTGCTGGAGGCTCCGCGAAAAAGTTCTTGATCTGTTTGAAAAGACTACCGGGGGCAGAGTGATCTTTTCCATATGCAAAGTCGGCGGATTAAGAAAAGACATAACTCCTGAGATGCAGAATGAGATCCTGAAAACCATAAAAGATCTGAGAAATGAGGTCAAGTCGCTGACTAAAGTTTTCCTGGATGACACCTCTGTAAAAAACAGGCTGTGCGGCGTAGGGAAGCTTTCAAAAACCGAAGCTGTTGACTTATGCGCTGTAGGTCCTGTAGCACGCGGTTCGGGAGTAAACAACGATATCAGGCTGACCGGTATTGGAAAATATTTAGATATCGGGTTCAAGCCCATTCTTGAGGAAGAGGGAGACTGCTATGCTCGGTGTAAAGTGAGAGTTCTTGAACTGTATCAGTCTTTTGATCTCATTGAAAAAATAATGCTTGAACTTCCGCAAGGTCCTGTTGATGTGCCTGTCAAAGGAATGCCTCCTTCAAATGATTTCATCGCTAGAATGGAACAGCCCAGGGGAGAAGCCTTTTACTATGTGCAGGGGAACGGAACAAAATATCTTCAGAGGATGCGTGTAAGAACTCCGACCAATGCAAATATTCCTGCAATGGTGAAGACACTTCAGGGATGCGATCTCACAGACGTTTCCATGCTGATCCTGACGATTGATCCCTGCATAAGCTGTACGGAGAGGTGATTTGAGTGGCATCTTTTAAAATGGCTAAAACTGTGCTTAAAAGCCTTTTCAAAAAACCCGCGACAGCAATGTATCCGGCAGTACCACGCGAATGGACTGAGCGTACAAGGGGGCATGTTGGTATCATCGAAGAGAATTGCATATTGTGCGGTATCTGTGCCCGTAAATGTCCGACCAGTGCAATCAGCGTGGACCGCAAAGGCAAAACATGGACAATCAACAGGATGTCATGTATTCAATGTGAATCCTGCGTCGAAGCATGTCCCAAAAAATGTCTGGCAATGGCACCGTCATACACTCCCCCGAGTGTTGAAAAAATTACAGACGTGTTTAACATCCCACTGCCTGATAAAGAAAAAACAGAAGCATAATAACTTATTTTTATGATCTGGATCTGACTCCAGATCAATCTTTTATATGCTCCAATGGCCTACAATTAATGACGTATTAAATTGCATTATGTAGAATAATGGTGGGTCCGTCCGAATTTGAATCGGAGTCACCAGCACCCCAAGCTGGAAGGATACCAAGCTACCCCACGGACCCGTATAATATAAAAGGGGAAAGGGAAAGAGGTTTATAAGCTTAGCCCAGAGGTATAACTTCGTCGACTAAATCTGCGTGAGCGACGATCATCCTGCGGCAGCAGTAGCGGGTCAGGCCCAAATCGTCTAAGACGTCTTTGGGGTTCTCACCCATCTGTACTCTTTTAATATATGTTTCGTATAGGCCACCGACGACCTTGCCGCATGTAAAGCACCTTACTGGGATCATCATGTTGCATCACCTGTATGACTTCTGTCTCTTCTTTCTAGCACCGCGTCCCTGTGGCTTCTTTGGAAGTTTTCTACGCGGGTCGCTGATAAGCAAAGAGCGGTCATATTGCTTGAAACTTGCCTCTAGTTCCGAGTCCTGCAGGAATTCAACAAGTCCTTTTGCGATGGATGTACGGACTGCTTCTGCCTGTCCCATAAATCCTCCACCCTGGACGTTTACGTTGATATCTACAGCTGAAACTTTGTCCCCTGCAAGAAGGAGGGGTTCCATCATTTTGAAACGGGCAAGTTCAGGTGTATAAATCTCAATTGGTACATTGTTAATCCTGACTTTTCCGCTTCCACTCTTTACGGAAGCACGGGCGACAGCTTCTTTTCTCTTACCGCTGGTATTTACTGCGTCTGCCATACAATCACCTCACTCTAGATCCGAGACGTTCTGCAACTTCACCAAGGGTTACATATTTGTCAGTCCAAAGTGTCATCGCGCTTTCAATCTTTTCAAGTTTAGCGGACTCCAGCTCTTTAGGAATTCCAACATATACCCTTACTCTGCGGTATGCTTCTCTTCCTCTTGGGTGCATAAAGGGAATCATTCCCCTTACTGTCTTTTTGAGAATGAGATCGGCTCTCTTTGGGAAGAACGGACCGCTTGTCTGTTTTCCACGGTGATATTTGTCAAGGTATTTGTTGAAGATTACTTGCCTGTCGCCTGTAATGATCGCTTTCTCGGCATTTACTACAATTACCTCTTCACCGTTAAGGATACGCTTTGCGATGTTTGTGCTCAGACGTCCTAAAATGTGTTTGTCTGCATCAATAACAATTGCCATATGATCACCCCATAATCCTTACGCCTTTTCCACTGGGGTTTTCCTTCACCAGCTCAGCTATTGTAAGCTTCTTTCCACCAGCGTCTTCTATGGCTTTTGCGGCTGCGGCAGAGAAACGATAGGCTGCGATAGTAATATTCTTACTGATCTTTCCAGCACCTAGTACTTTTCCGGGTACTAAAATAATATCTCCATCGTTTGCGTTCCTTTCCAGCTTGCTCAAGTTAACTTCGGCCCAGTTGCGGCTGGGTTTCTCTAGTCTTTGAGCAATGTCTCGCCAGATGGCCGCATCCCCTTCACGTGTCTCCCTCTTCAATTCTGCGATGAGGGCTACTAAATTGGGATCTGTCTTCTGTGTCTGTTTCATTCTGACTCCCTCGACATTGAGTGGGAGCTCTAAACAGGATGCAATAGATAAAGCTTTCCAATGATCTTTTTTTGATATTCGTATATATCCTAGAAGAAGAGAGACTTTAATATCTCTATATAAACCATTGATAGAAGAAGATTTATAAATCATCCATCTTCTTCATTACTTATAAATATAATCAGATATAACCTCCACTCTGGAAGTGTTGGAGTTATTGTGATGGTGATTTGTCCATGATACGATTTGGTCCCGCTGGCATCCCGCTCTCGTGTAAAGGAAGAACACTCAGGGATGGAATTGAAGATGTCCACAGCCTGGGCTTAACAGCCATGGAAGTTCAAATGTTGCGCATAAACGCAATGGAAAGATTTCCGGATGATGAAGAAGTCGGTCTTTCTCCTTTAGAAATCGAGACAGATTTAATCGTTGAAATTATCAGAACTAAAGGAAAGAAAGAGATAAGCATAACAGATCCTTCCGAACCGATAAAAGACACAGATCTTTTGATTTCTCTTGCTTCAGGTCTTGCTCAGACTTATTCTGAATTTAATGAGATTGGAGAAATGGGCAGGGAAATGGATGTCCAGCTCTCAATGCATACTCCGTACTACATGGATCTGGGAAGCAACGATGAACTGACTGCTAAATGCCTCAACGCTTTAAAATGGGCAGGCATGATGACCGACCAGATGAACGGTAAAATCGTCGTTACCCATATGGGACTTTACGATGACAGCCCTAAGAAGCAGACCAAGAAAAATATCATCGACAACCTGACTGACATCATGGCTTGGTGGGAAGACAACGGCATCAGGCCGAAACTCGGCTTAGAGATGAGTGGCCGCCAGGAAGTATTTGGTTCCACATCTGAAGTCTTTGAAGTCTGCGACAATGTTCCCGGAACAATACCTGTAATTAATTTTGCTCATGTACATGCCCGCAACCCGGTGCTGCATGAACCTGAGGACTTCGGTGCCATCATAGACGAAGTCAGACCATATACTGGCAATGACATATATGCTCACTTTGCAGGGGTAGAACACGAAGGCGGAAATGAAAAAAGAATCACGCCCATCAAACGCGGAGATCTTAAGTTTGAACCTCTGGCCGAATACCTGGCAGACGAAACTGCCAATGTGACAATTATCTCTTCATCGCCGCTGCTGGAACATGACGCGATGTATATGAAATTAATATACGAACGTATGCTCACCAGAAAAGTATCCAAAGAATTAAGGATTAAGAAAGGTGGAAAAGAACAGTCTGATGATGACGAAGGATATGACATTCAGATTGAAGGAGCAGCCTTCGGCGAATCACCGCTCTCTGACGATTCAATCGATGATCTTGATGCTGAATCTGAAAATTTCGATGAAGTAGAGATAAAGAAGAAACCCTCGCCTAAAAAGAAGAAATAAGTGAGCTCATGAAAGAGACGCTAAACTACTTTCTCGGTGCAATCGATAAAGCACTCTCTACTGTAAATCAGGCATCATTAGACTTGATGATTGAGTCTTTGATTGCACCTAGGAAGATCTTTATTTACGGCGTAGGCAGATCCGGTCTCATCGCCCAGGCATTTGCCGTCCGTCTGGTGCAGTTAGGCTTTGATGTTCATTTTGTCGGTGAAATGACAACGCCGATTGTCGATTCCGGCGATCTGGTGATAATCGTCTCCAACACTGGAGAAACGATGTCTGCTGTGCAGACAGCCAACATCGTAAGAAGAGTGGGAGCAGAAGTCATTTCAATCACTTCCCATCCCAATTCAAAGCTGGGGCACGCTTCCAATCTGATCATTCAGATTTCTTCACCTGATGACAAGGAGAAAAGGCGCAATGCTCCCTTGGGAACTATTTTCGAAGATGCTTCATTACTGTTCTTTGATATGCTGGTTCCTAAAATAATGGAGAAAACAGGACAGAACGAACTGTCTCTGGAGAGACGCCATGCCATCTGGGTGTAATCCTTATCGCATGATGTCCTGTATTCTATATGGAATAACTGTCCAAGGTAAAATTTAAACACTACCAGCGCTCTCTTCGCTTTTGGTAAGATGGCTGAGGATTTTAAAGTCACTCCCTGGGAAGTCAGCGGTGAAGTAGATTACGACATGCTGATCGAAAGATTTGGAACAAAACATGTTGACAATGCACTTCTGGATCGTATGTCTAAATATGGCGAGCTCCATCCTTTGCTGAAGCGGGGAATAGTCTACTCCCACAGAGACATGGACTGGATTCTCGACCGTTACGAAGCCGGTGAAAAGTTCTACCTATATACCGGGAGGGGACCTTCAGGCCACACACACATGGGACATCTGATGCCCTGGATATTTACCAAATATCTTCAAGACACATTCAAAGTACCGCTTTATTTTCAGCTTACTGATGATGAGAAATTTCTTTTTAATGAAAAATTAACGCTGGATGATACAAAAAGCATGGCGTATGAAAACATGCTTGATGTAATTGCATTAGGCTTTGATCCAGCGATGACTAAAATAATCATTGATACAAACTGCATTAAAACTCTTTATCCGATTGCTCTGAAAACTGCTAAGAAGATTACATTCTCCACAGCCCGCGCAGTCTTTGGCTTTGAGAATTCCACCAACATCGGAAGCATATTTTATACAAGTATTCAGGCGGCTCCAGCATTCATGGTTTCTGAGATTGAAGGAAAAAATGTTCCTTGTTTAATCCCCTGCGGGATTGACCAGGACCCTCATTTCAGAGTAGCTAGAGACATTGCGCCTTTACTGGGATATTACAAACCGGCTCTTCTGCACAATAAGATGTTTCCAGGTCTTCAGGGAACTGATAAAATGTCTTCTTCGCAGCCTAACAGTACTATCTATACTACAGACACACCCAAGCAGGTCCGTAAAAAGGTAATGTCTGCTTTTACTGGAGGTGCGGTGACAGTTGAAGAGCAGAGGAAGAACGGCGGCAAGCCCGAAATCTGTTCCGTCTTCAAGTATCTGCATTTCCTCTTTGAAAAAGATGACAAGAAGCTTGAGGAGCTGATGGTAAAATGCCGCAATGGAGAGATTCTCTGCGGTGAGTGTAAGAAAGCGTTAGCTGATTCCATGGTCAATTTCATCGAGATACATCAGGAGAAAAGAGAAAAAGCGAAAGACAAGGTGCAGGATTATCTTTTCTGCGAGGACTAGTCTTAATTACTAATGCGTTTTTCCTCCCTTCATGAATGTCTCAGAAATTCTAGAAGGCCTGAATGCCAACGAGTCAAGGCTACTTCTAGCGCTGGCATCGAAAGGAAGACCGACTTCTCCT
The DNA here is from genome assembly GCA_905202485.1 of uncultured Methanomassiliicoccus sp. Lineage (GTDB taxonomy): Archaea > Thermoplasmatota > Thermoplasmata > Methanomassiliicoccales > Methanomassiliicoccaceae > Methanomassiliicoccus_A. Next base: position 10,022 of record CAJKRY010000002.1, on the reverse strand, counting down.
GAAGAAATATTCTCTGCGGGCGCTTTTGACCAGCTAGTTGAAGTCATGAATGCAGCTTCCTGGCTGAATGCTAAAGGTCTGGTCGCTCTTTCTGAGACATCTTATAAATGTTATTCTCTCAAGAAGCCGCTGGATGCGCCTCTTCCTGAAAGAAGGGCATTGGATTACATTTTAAACAACGGTGGCCAGATTGAGATGTCTGACCTGTCAAAAGCAGTTGATGCTTCTGAGGTCTCCATTGCTCTCGGCTGGCTGAGAAAGAAGAATCTGGCCTCAGTCGACAAGTCTTCCGGTAAAACGATGATCGTTGTTACTGAAGAAGGAAAAGCTCATAGTGAGACAGCTGATGAAAAAGTTCTGAGAATTCTTTCAAACGGTGAGGCACACGATTCAGACCTTGACTCTAAAGCTGTGGCGCAGCTGAAATCCAGACAGGATCTAATTACTGAACGTATTGTTACCGACAGAATTCTTACACTGACTGATCTGGGAAAGGAGGTCGTAGACAGCGGTTTGGAAGTCAAAGAGGAAGTAGCCCAGCTGACTCCTGAATTGATTCAGAGCGGAAAGTGGAAGGATGTTGCTATTAGAAAGTATGACGTCAGAACATTCGCGTCTGCAATCTATCCTGGTAAAAAACATCCTCTGAGTATCATCGCCGATGAGATCAGAATGATCTTCACCAGCATGGGATTCAAAGAAATCGATGAGCAGTATGTGCAGCCTGCATTCTGGAATATGGATGCGCTATTCACACCGCAGGATCACCCAGCTAGGGAGCTGCAGGACACATTCTATTTGGCACATCCGCGGCGTGCTGATTTAGACGATCCGGTAGTTGAAAAAGTAGCAGCAATTCATGAGAACGGCGGCAATACTGGATCTACAGGGTGGGGTACAAAATGGTCGAAAGAGGAAGCAGAAAGGCTGCTTTTGAGAACTCACACCACTGTAAACAGCATAAAATATCTCAGCAAGCACACGGAGCCTCCGGTAAAAGTTTTCTCACTGAGTAAAGTTTTCAGAAAAGAAGCCATTGATGCCACGCACCTTCCGGAATTCACACAGATTGAAGGGATCATCATGGACAAAGATGCAAACTTCGATATGCTGTGCGGAATCATCAAGGAATTCTACCGCCGCATGGGCTTCAAAGACATAAGATTCCGTCCCGGTTATTTCCCGTACGTGGAACCCTCTTTAGAAGTGGAAGTCAAATTCAGAGGAAAATGGATGGAACTCGGCGGAGCCGGTGTCTTCCGTCCAGAAGTTACTGAGCCTTTTGGAATAAAACATCCTGTTTTAGCATGGGGCATGGGATTTGAAAGACTTGCCATGTTAAGATGGAACCTAAAAGATCTGAGGGACCTTTACATCAGCGACATTGAGATGCTGAGAGAAAACCCTCTCATCTGATCTTTTATTTCCTGCCTTTCGAAGGTTCTACAGCCGGCAGATTCAGCATGCATTCGTCTGCCATCAATGCATACTCTATTGATTTGCTTCTCATGCCGACAGCAGAATTTTCGCTTGCCAATGTAGTTAGAATTTCAGCCTGACGTTTTATCATCGCCCTTCTGGAAATGGTAAACATTCTCAGGGCTTCGTCATCGTCCCCTGTCTTGATCGCTATCGTACCCAACAGGTAGTAAGCTCTCGCTTCGTCATCATAATCTTTGAATCCCTGCGACACCAGCCTCATTAAAATTTCCTGAGCCTCGTGAATATCTTCATTCTTCAGGAGGGACTCGGCAACGCAGCACTCGATGTTTGTATCCATGTGGTCGTCAAACACTCCGCGGGCTCTGATGAATGATCTGTATGCTAAGTGGTACTCTTCGTGATCCATATGGAGCTTTCCTTCGATCAGGTAGCCTTTGAATCTTTCAGAAGGTATGCTGGAAGCTTCCATCATTTTAGTCAGAATCAGACAGTACTCAGCACGGCCGATTCTTCTTGCCATTTCCGCCTGTACATAATGGACGACGTCGCTGTATCCCGGTGTCATGTCTCTGATGTTAGAAACTGTCTCAAACAGCTCATCGTCAGGAGAGAGCATCAATTCGGCGGCGTGGTTGTACAGCAGAATCTCGGCATCATTGTATCTTTTGGCCATGACAAGGTGGTACAGAACTTCTTTAATGTCATCGCAGTGAAGCCAGTAGTCTGCAGCAAAGTTGTGGTAGTCTTCAATTCTGTTAGTGTCTGTTACAGAAATCACATATTCTTTGATTTCCTGCGGCAGATCAACCATTCCTTTTTCGTCAACAGGAAGAAGAGATACACTGATGTCTGGGAGAACATCCCTGCTGAACGGTTTTCTGAATACCGAGGCCATGGCGATAATCGGTTTGAATTTTTCATCTAAAGTATCCCACAGATCCGGACCTTTACATTTTCTGATATCCTGATATCTGCTGAGATCAATATCATTCTCTTCTACATACTTAAGAATCTCAGCAACCCGTTCTTCACCTTTCGGTGATAAAAAATACACTTTTCTCCGTGTCTTCCCTTTCTTGATATGCGACTGCTTTTCCGTCACATACTCGTTTTCTTTCAGCTTCTTCAGTTCAATTGTGGCATGAGCTCTGGAAATCCTCAGACCTGCAGCTATGCCGTCTTGGCTGATGTCTATCGGAACATCATAGGATTCAAGGTATTTTGTGTAGTTGGACAGATGAATCATTATTCTATCTGCAACCGTTAGACTATTCGACAAGTATCTCTCCGCTTCCTTATCGCAGTCTTCATTAAAAAACGGTTCGTTAACACCGATTATGAAAAATACTATCTTGTAAATCTCTGCTGCATGAATGTATTAGTCTGCAGCACTCCAGATTCTGCAAGCGTCAATCTCAAAAACGCAGTCCTTTCAGATGACTGGATGGATTACGCAGACTTCCACGGCACTCCGGCATATCTCAAAGACAACATGCTTCTGATAACAATTCAGGAGCATCACGTTTATTACGACGATCTCGACAAGGAGATTGTTAAAGAGCTTGGGGTCATCGCTGATAATATAATATTCTTATCTAAACATAAATCCGCATCGGAGAAGAAGGCGCTCACAATACATCCAATCGGCAATTGGTCCGAGGCCAAACTGGGCGGTAAAGACAATGAGTTAACTCCTGCTTCTCCGCATCTCATGAGCGCCCTTCTGCGGTCCATTAAGAAGTCAGCCGAGTATCTTCCTGATTATGATGTTGTTTTCGAAGTTACTCATCACGGCCCCCTGCTTGAAACTCCTACTCTGTTTATGGAGATAGGAAGTACTGAGGCGGAGTGGACAAATACCGATGCCTCGGCAGCTATGGCTTCCGCTTTGTCATCTTTTTCTGAAAACAAATCCTATCCGATCGCTGTCGGCGTCGGCGGAGGCCATTACGCTCCCAGATTTACAGAGACTGCACTTTCTAAAAAACTAGATTTCGGGCATATGATACCCAACTATGCCATAGACTTCAACGATGCAGAAAAGCTTTCGTCAATGATCAGCAGAGCAATGGAAAACAGCAATACTGATCTTGTCTTCGTGCATAGAAAATCAATGAAAAAAGAACAGGCAGATGTTGTGAAGAAAGCGATAGATGATGCCGGAGCTACACTCATCGACTCATCATCGCTTGAGTTGATTGACTAATCTGAAATTATTGTTCCTTTGATGTCCGCACTTCCAGAGATGGCTTTTTTCATCTCTTCAAGATCCCTTCCAGCTACTATCATTAATGGCAGTCGGTTGCACATGACAATCTCTGCGCCCATGGCGTCAAAGACTCCCGATTTGCCGGCATCATGCCCTTCCTTCAGCATTTCATTGAGCTCTGCGAAACTCATCTTGGAAATCTTCTTTGCATTCGGATCTTTTTTAGGGTCTGCCGTGTAGACGCTGTCTACTGAAGTGGCATTTATGATTCTTACTGCTCCCACAGCCTCTGCCAGAGAAGCACTGACACCGTCAGTAGTATGTCCCGGCACTGTACCGCCCATGATCACGATCTTTCCTGCAGATCCTAACCTTGAAGCTTCTTCCACTGTTTCAGGAATTTCATTGTTTGAAACATCCTTCAATGCCAGCTGCAGCATTTTAGCATTGATTCTGGTAGTCATTATCCCTAACGTATCCAAGTCGTACTCGGTAGCGCCCATATCCCTAGCGGTATTGATATAATATCTTGCGACCTTTCCTCCGCCGCAGACAACATACAGTTGATATGATTTTGACATTTCTTTAAGAAGCGCTGCAATGTCAGAAAGGAATTTCCCATCATTTTCCCCCGGGATTAAAATGGATCCCCCTAGCGATATGACAACTTTATCCAATGAAATCACCAAAGTTTTATACCGCATCACTTCTTGCATTAAAAAAAGAGTGGTATCAGATGGCTGCTGACGAGGGCGATTACGAAAGACAGATGGAAAAGCGCAGGTATGATTTTAAGCGCGCGTTAGAAGAGATCAGGGATATCCATGGTCGCGGAACCGAACTCGTCTCTGTTTATGTGCCTCCTGACAAACAGATATCAGATGTGGCGAACTATCTCCGAGGAGAATTGTCACAGTCACAGAATATTAAGAGCAAGCGAACTCAGAAAGCTGTGTCAGGCGCCATAGAGTCCATATTAGCTAGATTAAAATACTTCAAAACCCCGCCGCCAAACGGAGTTATATTTTTCATAGGAGAAGCTCCGACAGCCGGAGACCAGACGAAACAGGTACAGTTCGTGCTGGAACCCCCGGAGCCGATCACCTCATTTATGTACCGATGCGATTCAGAGTTCTATACTGAAAAACTCTGGGGCATGCTTGACGATAAAGAGACCTTTGGTCTCTTAGTCATAGACCGATCAGAAGCCACCGTCGGTCTTCTGAAAGGTACCAGCATCATCGTTTTGAAGAACATTCAGTCCTTTGTACCGTCCAAACACGGCCGCGGAGGTCAGTCAGCACTTCGTTTTGAACGTTTGATTGAAATCGCAGCCCATGAGTTCTTCAAGAAGGTTGCAGAGATTGCCGACGATGCTTTCCTTAATCAGGATTCTCTGCTCGGCGTCCTCATCGGCGGTCCCGGAGATACTAAAAAATTCTTCATTACTGAGGAGTATCTCAACCATGAGCTGAGAAAGAAAGTTCTTGATCCCGTTGATACCAGCTACACCGACGAATACGGTCTGAAGGAGCTTGTAGAGAACGCCAAGACCATCTTGACTGATCTGAGCCTCAACCGTGAAAAAGAACTGATGCAGCGCTTCTTCAAAGAACTGAGAAAGCCCGACGGCGGTTTATCCTGCTATGGAGAAGACGAAATCCGTCATGCAATGGATTTAGGTGCTGTCGACACGTTGCTGGTTTCTGAAGGCATCAGACTGAAGCGTATAAAGATAAACTGCCCCAACTGCGGTGAAATGGAGATAACTGCTCCTGATGAAGATCACGTAAAGTGTCCACAGTGCAATTCTCCCACAGCCCCTGAGATTTTAGAATCAAAGGACTTCATCGATGCATTCTATGATGAAGCTGACCAGGTAGGAACTAAGGTAGAGCTTCTGACAGTTGATTCTGAAGAGGGGGACATTCTTCTGAGGGCCTTCGGTGGCCTTGCCGCTATTCTGCGTTATAACATAGGGGGAATGTAATCTTGGATCCTTTGCAGATCTACCGTGATGAGGTGAAAAATCTCTCATCCAAAGCTTTGTCTGAGATAGGGGTTTCAGAACCCTCATTTGATGTTGAAGTTCCTTCCACTGAAATAGCTGATTTTGCAGTTCCCTGCTTTCCATTTGCTAAAGCTCTTAAAAAATCTCCGATAATCATCGCATCCGAAGCTGCCGAGAAGATCTCTGCTTCTGAGCTGATCTCAAAGGTATGGGCTGAAAACGGATACCTTAATTTTCAGATTAATTCTGGAAAGCTGGCTGAAGCCACGCTGCGGGAGATATTCTCTGCCGGCAGCGACTACGGGAAAGGGGAAAAGAAAGCAGGCAGACTGTTGCTTGAACACACCTCTGTAAATCCGACCGGGCCGATCCACATCGGCAGGGCGAGAAACCCGATCATCGGCGACACTCTGGCCAGATGCCTGAGGGCATGCGGATATGATGTGCTTACTGAATACTATGTCAACGATGTCGGCAAGCAGGTGATCATTCTTACCTGGGGCTTAGAACATCTGGATAAGAATCCTGAAGATGATGCTGTTGGTAAAGTGGACCACCGTCTTGTTGGATACTACCGCAGAGCCAACAAGATGATGGAAGAGAACCCTGAGGTTGCTGCAGAGATCGGACGCATGCTCCGTAAATTCGAAGACGGAGACAAGGAGACAATTGAAAAAGTCCGCAAGACTGCTAAGATGATGCTAGACGGAATCTTGGAAAGTTTGGCTCTCATTAACGTATCTCTTGACAGCTTCATGTGGGAATCCACATTCATCGAGAACGGCGCTGCCGCCGAAGTCGTGAATAAGCTGAAAGCTTCTGAATACTGCAAAGAGGAGGACGGTGCTTCCTACCTTGAACTGGAATCCTTCGGCATCCACGGCAGAGAAACAAGGTTCTTCTTCACGCGCGGTGACGGCACTACTCTGTATACAACAAGGGATGTCACTTATCATCTCAATAAATTCTCCAGGGCCGACAGGGTCGTTAACATCTTAGGAGAAGATCAGAAACTCGGGCAGGCTCAGCTTGCCATTGCTCTCCACCTTTTAGGTGTGGAAAGAAGTCCCGAATGCGTCTTCTACTCTTTCGTCTCGCTTCCTGAAGGCAAGATGTCCACCCGTAGAGGGCAGGTTGTCAATCTCGACGATCTCATCGAAGAGGCTGAATCCAGAGCTCTCGAGGAAGTGAAGAAGCGCAGATCAGATCTTTCTGAAGACAGGATGAATGAAATTGCAAAAGCCATCGGCCGGGGTGCAGTAAGATACAACATGCTCCGCGTCCAGCCTGAAAAACCTCTGGTTTTCCGCTGGGAAGATGCACTTAACTTTGAAGGAAACAGCGCTCCTTTTGTTCAGTATGCTCATGCTAGAGCTTGCAGCATTCTCAAGAAGGCCGGTGGCTTTGATAAGAATATAGACTTTTCAGAGCTCAGCGATGCCTACGAGACCAAATTGATCAAGACGCTTGCCAAGTTCCCGTCTGTCATTAAAGAAGCCGGCGAAAAGTCCAGAATCCATTTGATTCCGTTGTATGCACACGAGCTTGCTGCATCTTTCAATTTATTCTACACGTACGTTCCGGTTTTAAAGGGAGACAACAAAGATGCGCGTCTTGCGCTTGTTGACTGTACCCGCACAGTCCTGTCAAATGCCCTTTATCTTATGGGATTGAATGCACCCGAGGAGATGTGAATGCAGATAGTTCCTTTAAGCGACGACGACCGTGTTTCTGTCAGAATGCTCGAGTTAGCATGCATCCGCGAGTATGCAGAAGTGACTTTGGAATTAGACTGGAACACAGACATTCCTAAAGAAACAAGAGACACCATCGGCGCCTCAGCTCCAAAATCTTTTGGATATTACAGAGACACCGGTCTGTGTTTTGTTGCTAAAGAAAAGGATCAGGTTGTAGGCGTTATTTTCAGTCAGATGTTGCATTGGATCGACAGTGTTGAGCAGGTAGCATGGATCGAAAACATCTGTGTTGACGAAGAGTTCCGCCGAATGGGCATAGGCTATCTGCTTATGCGCAGACTCGCTCAGGAAGCTAAGAAACAAGGTGCACAGATTATTCAATCTTCAATCGGTTTGAAAAACCTCCCGTCTCTGCTGTTGCACAGAAAGTTAAACTTCCTTGGGGAAGACAGAAAGATCGCAACTCTGGATTTATCCACCTTTAAGTAAAATCTTGGAGTGTCTGCGAACTTTCTTATTTAACCATTTTAAGATTCTGTATTCGTTCTTCAAATCTCAGCATCATTTGATTGCTGCTGTAGCAGTCGTTATCTGACAATCATCGCTTCAACGTATTTGATCAATGAAGGAACTGCAGGTGATTAAAGTTCATAGTTGTTTATGACATCAAATTGACATCATTAAAATCGTTTTTTGTTTTTTTCTATATTTTGTTAAATTGTAAAAATCGTTTAATCAATTTGATCTGGCAATTCTATGCATGCAAGCTAAAATTTCATCGACACTTAACGGCATTTTCCCGTCAAACGCGCACTTCTAAGCCCTTATTGATCTCTGACATACGCACGATTTCTCATTCTCTGAACAGCTAGTTTCAATCATTTCTGCATACGCATCATAAAGTGACTGATTAACTGAAAACATTTCGTTTTTAACATTAATTAAAATCACTGCCATCATGGCAGTGATAAACTCTAAAAAGGGATATTTTGCAGCAGTTGTCTCTTTTAAAAGTTCGTTCAAGTAATCATTTTTGGTTAACATTTTCATTTTTTGGTTTACTCCTTTTTTGTTCTTAATCGCCATATCGATTAAGAATATTTAACCACTTTTTTCGAATCACTCAATATAAAAATCTGGCTTTTCGATAGTTTTAAAAGGGGAAAAAATAAAAGAAACTTAAATTTCAAGAAAAATGACAAAAATCACTCGTTTTTTACTGATTTTCAATCAGTTTTAAATAGAGCCGGAAGAAGAAAACAATCAACACGTGTCTCCGTTTTCTCAAAATTTACACACATCACCCGCCGGTATGCAATTGCTTGCTCATTTCTGCAATCGTATCAAATAAACCGCATATCTGGCTTCTGCATATTATGAGCTGAATCATAATCAATCAAAGCCCAAAAAACGGCTGTTTTTGTTTGGTCTGATTCATTGACTCAGACATTTTCAACTGCATCGCAAAGCATTTCTGAAAAACATCGCTGGCATTTCTGCGTTTGATTTGATTGATAGTCTGAAAATAATCATCTAGCATAGCAATCGAATCAGTTAATTTAGCTGCTGTACGCTTCGTTTCTTAAATTCAGACGATGAAGCCTGCAGAAGTTAACCGCACAAGCCAATTTTATCAATTTTCATTCTGGATCGATCGTTTTTACTGTTTTTCTGCTTGATTCTGCTGTTTTTTAAGCTAACGTATATGCATGAAAACCGCGGTCCATATTAGTCCCCATCTTTATGGGCTTAGAAAATCAGGATGTAAGCGGAATTTTAGATGAAATTTTTGAGAAAAGCTAGTAAAAATCTGTGCAAAAATGTCGAAATTTTTGCAATCTATTTTTTGAGAAAAGACGGTGCACTTGGAAAAAAATCGCGGGGCGGGGGCAACTGCGCGCGCAGGCATATGTGCGAGTATAACGACCGCTTATCAGATGAGAAGTTGTCTAAGAATTTAATATTTAAAAGACGCACCCGTTTTGATATTTAAATTTAATTGTAATTTTACCATATATTATTGATTTTATTGTATTCTTTGGTTGTGATTATAATCTTATATTAACGATGATTAAGATTGAATTGTTTTACGATGAGAGTATGCTATGTTTGATCGAAATTCCGAGCGAGATGGAACGTTTCCCCTCATCGAATCAATTACATGATTTCTGCAATCAGTATCTTGTTTCCTCTTGTGATATAGTCTCATTTAATCCTGATTGAGTCTTTTAACATCAGAATTAAATCTCGATGAAATGCTGTTCAAAACAGAAAGAAATGCTTTATTGGCTGCCATTTTTTGAGTACCTATGTGCACGGTTACAATTCAACCACGTGCTCGTTTAAGTCAAGAAACAGCTGCAGAATGCAAAGCAGAAAATCAAAAGAGAAGGTGAATGCTGTTGCAAGTTTTCAAAGAGCTTCTTCTGTGTTGATTGCAGCATAAGAAGCAGCATTTCGAACCGCTAACCTGCGCATCTTGCAGTCTGCAAAGAACCTTGTTTTAGCAGATCGGCGAAGTGTTAGCGATCTTAGTTCTAATCGTTTTTTCTGTTTTATTTGTTCATTTTCTTTGCTTTGACGGCTTAAGTGCGCGATAAAAATTGAGGGGCATATTAGCCTTGGTTTTTTGAAGTTTAAAAACGCAGACTTACGCAGATTT
>CAJKRY010000001.1 GCA_905202485.1 uncultured Methanomassiliicoccus sp. | reverse complement strand
GCGCTGTAAAGGTAGAAAGGAAAACGCATATTTTCGATGCTTTTATCAAAAGAAAATTAGTGAATAGATATTCCCGCTTAACGCGAGAATATCTTGTTTATTGTGTTTACTTTCCTTTACGGTTGTGAGCACCGATTGAAGGTCTGACCTTCTCAGCGCCTTTGCCTTTCCATTTAAGTCCACGTCCTGCTTTTCCAGCAGCTGTGAGTCCACGGTAGGCGCGGCCTTTCTGTTTCGGAGAGCAGATCCAGTTGATGTTCTTGTCAGCCTTGATAACAGGGTGATGAGGATCAACCATGATGATTTCAAACCATTCGTGCTGTCCATCCATTCCAACCCAGTAGGAGTTAAGAACTTCTAAGTTTGGATACTTCTTGCAGGCTCTCTCCTCAGCAATGCGCTGAAGGCTCTTTGCCATTGTGATCTTGTTGATACCGCGGCGTTTTGCCCTGCGTCCCTTTCTGATCTTTCTCTTTCTGAGAGATCCCTTACGGACACGGCCTCTTACAATAATATATCCCTGCTTGGCTTTGAATCCAAGTTTTCTTGCGCGGTCTAAACGAGTAGGATGATCAATCTTTACAAAATTCTCTTCCTTTCTCCACTCAATCAAACGAGACCATTGTAACTGCTTAACATAGCTCTCACTCGGTGTGTTCCAAGCTTCAGCGATGTAAGTGTACATGCTTTTTCCATTTATATTCCTGGAGCCTTCCTCGGAAGTCTCAGGCATTTGTTTCTCTTCGTTATCGTCCATGTATGTCACCTGCCGCCACAGCGGCTATTCAGGATTCACCCCTAAGGGCACATTTCCGAGAGCAAGCCCTCGTGACTTGGGTCTCGAAGATTGAGTGATGATATTTATACTTGCTCATCAGCGCAAATCACATTTGTCCGCTAAGCAATCCAGTCTTTCTGATCTTTCTGCGGTTATACTCCGTTAACTCAGTATTACCTGAACAAAGGATGAAGGCAGTGGCAATAAATTCATACTTGCATGAATGAAACTAAAAAAAGGAATTGGATACGGCTAATTGTCCTTATTGCGATTCCTTTAGTCGTTGGTATGCTGTCTTCTCTGCTTACGGGAGACAACATGGATGTTTATAAGGATTATAACCAGCCGCCGTTCTCCCCGCCTTCAGCCCTGTTTCCGATCATGTGGACGATCCTGTATATTTTGATGGGTGTCTCTGCATACTTAGTTTCGGGACCGGAAGTGCCTGCTAAGCAGAAAAGCGCTGCTTTGACAATTTTCGCAGTGCAGCTGGTAGTCAACTTCTTCTGGTCGCCGCTTTTCTTCAGGATGGGGCTCGTTCTAATCTCGTTCTTCTGGATCGTGCTGCTGTGGATTCTGGTCCTGATAATGATATTGGTATTCAGAAGAATCAGCAAGGCTGCTGGATGGCTGCAGGTACCTTACTTGATATGGCTTACTATCGCAGCATATCTGAATCTGGGAATTTTTTTAATGAACTGATGAGAAAAATCTCACATTCATTTTTTTGAAGAATTTCTAAAACAGTATCAGCGCTACTTTCTGCTTTGATATTATACAATGCATGAACGATTTTTCCGTTTTCAATAACAAATGCAGATCTGATCGTTCCCATGACTTTTTTGCCGTACATTATTTTCTCTTTTCTGACGCCGTACGATTCCGCAACTCTGCAGTCTGGATCTGACAGAAGATGAAATTTCAGGCCATATTTCTCTGCAAATTTTTTGTGTGAAGCAACTGCGTCTTTGCTGATGCCAATAATCTCATATCCCATGCTCTTGAACTTCCCATATGAGTCGTTGAAGGAAACAGCCTGCTTGGTGCATCCTGATGTATTGTCTTTTGAATAAAAATACAAAACGACCTTCTTAAAGTCCGCAAGAGAAAGCTCTCCTTCAGCACTGTCAAGTTTGAACGGCGGGGCATCATTGCCTGATTCAAGCTTAATTTCACTCATGCCGGGAAAACTCCTTTCCAATCTTGAAGGCTTTCCCTATGTTTTCTCCCAGAGAGAAGTAGATGCTGCCGTTTGTGAAGTACATAAGAGGATCCATTTTCAATGCATCTGTTTTACCTTGGTCTAAAATCTCATTGTCTGCATATATGTTTACAACATGACCAACAATTAAATCAGTTCCTTCAAACTCAATGATTCTTTCCAGTCTGCATTCTGCAGTTATCGGGCAGTCCATAATCATCGGCGCCTCAGTTTCTCCGCTGAATATTTCGAACACCTCTGATTTGTCAACATCATAGCCGGAAACAATTCCGCAGTAATCGGTCCGTTCTGCCATTTTTGTATTGGGAATATTGACAGAAAAAGTTCCGTTTTTGACTATGCCGTCTTTGGTGTATCTATTTTTAGCTGTGACTAACCCTATCATCGGCGGTTCGTCGTCAATGATAGTTGACCAGGCTATCGGACAGAAAGTCGGTTTACCGTCTACTACAGAACCTAATAAGCATATTGGAAGGGCCATTGGAGGCACCCCGGCCCCCAATTTTATTTTATTCATGCATCCTTTATAGTGTTCATCCATATTCATTGATCGCATTTCCACTCTGTAATGAAGATCTGCTAAAACCTTTAAGTATGATTTTTCACTTTTCCATCCAACTTATTTAAAACCCTATTTTCGGCTGTCATGGTCGGAGAGTACCAACAATGGAGAGAAGAATATGACAAATCCACAGACACTTGGAAACAGAGTTCGCACATACCGCGAACGTTTAGGATTATCTGTTGAAGAACTATCTAAAAATTCAAATGTGGATGTAGCGGTCTTGAATAGCATCGAGGCTGATGAAGTATATCCATCAATTGGTACATTAGTCAGGTTAGCAAGGGCTTTAGGCCAGAGGGTAGGAACTTTCACCGACGATCACTTTGTTCCCGACCCGATTATTGTAAAGTCATACGCAATGCAGAATGAGACTGCTCCTAATCAGGGAATAGGATCCCCAGGCTACCGCTATTGTCTGCTGGGAAAGGGAAAAACCGACAGGCACATGGAACCTTACTATATTGTGATAGAACCGTCTGAGAGAAGACCGATTTCCGCTCATGAGGGGGAGGAATTTGTCATTGTGGTCTCAGGAAAGGTTGAACTGGAGTACGGGAAGCAGAAATATACTCTGAATGCGGGAGATTCAATGTACTACAACTCAGTCGTACCTCACGCAGTCAACTCAGCAGATGATAAGCCAGCCACAATCTATGCTGTAATCTACACACCGATCTAAAGGGGTATTGAATTGAGGACTGAACCAACTCGCGAAGCTACTCTGGGACAGTTACTGGATGAAACAGTTTCCAAGTTCCCGGATACAGATGCAATAGTCTATCCAGACAGAGATTACAGACTTACCTGGTCTCAATTTTCAGACGTTATCGACACAGTGGCAAAAGGCCTGATGGCAATGGGGGTGCAGCGCGGAGAAAAGGTGATGATCTGGGCTACCAACGTTCCTCACTGGCCTACGCTGCTTTATGCAACTGCCAGAATCGGAGCCATCTTACTGACGATTAATACAAATTACAAAGAGAAAGAACTTGAGTATGTTTTCACCCAGTCGGAATCGGAAAACATTTTTCTTATCGACGGTGTCAGAGATACAGACTATGTGCAGGTGGTATACAATCTCCTGCCTGAGCTGAAGACACAGCCTCGAGACACTTTCCATTCTGAAAGATTCCCACACCTCAAGCGTGTTTTCTTCCTTGGACCTGAAAAACACCGCGGAATGTACTCCATGAACGAACTAATGTCAATGGCCTGTCAAGTATCAGATGAGGAGTATGAAGCAAGAAAAGCAGAAGTTTCCTGCTACGATGTGGTCAACATGCAGTATACCTCCGGAACTACCGGTTTCCCCAAAGGTGTGATGCTGACTCATCACAATATCGGAAACAACGGATACTGGATCGGTAACTATCAGAATTTCACGGAAAAGGACCGCATCTGTATCCCAGTACCTCTGTTCCACTGCTTTGGCTGTGTGCTGGGAATGATGTCTAGTCTCAATACCGGCGCAACGCTGGTGATTCTGGAAAAGTATGATCCTGTGAATACGATGATGGCTATCGAGAAGGAGAGATGCACTGCAGTCTACGGTGTTCCGACAATGTTCATCGCTATGCTGGAACATCCGCTCTTTGACAAATTTGACTTCTCAACTCTCAGGACGGGGATCATGGCCGGTTCTCCCTGTCCGGTTAAAAGCATGTACGAATGTGTTGAAAAGATGAACATGACACAGGTGACAAGCGTATACGGTCTTACAGAAGCTTCTCCCGGCATAACGCAGACACGCTGGGATGAGCCGAGCGTGGAGAGAAAGTGCACCACCGTAGGTAAAGTTCTTCCAGGCATTGAGATGGCGCTGATCAACCCAGATACGGGAGAATTCTGCAAGCTGGGAGAGCACGGGGAAGTGTGCTGCCGCGGTTATAATGTCATGAAAGGCTACTATAACATGCCTGAAGAGACAGCCAAGACAATTGACAAAAACGGCTGGCTTCATTCAGGGGATGTAGGAGTTCTGGATGCAGAAGGATACCTTTCAATCACTGGTCGTTTAAAGGATATGATCATCCGCGGAGGAGAAAACATTTATCCAAAAGAGATAGAGGACTTCATCCACACCATGGGTGGAATTCAAGATGTACAGGTAGTCGGAGTGCCGAGTAAAAAGTATGGAGAACAGCCCGGAGCCTTTATCATTCTCAAGAAAAATGTCGACATGACTGAACAGGATGTGCTGGATTTCTGCCGCGGAAAGATCGCCTGGTACAAAACTCCGAAGTTCATTGCCTTCGTCGATACCTATCCGATGACCGCTTCAGGAAAGATCCTGAAATACAAGCTCAGGGAAATGTCTGCTGAACTCTGGCCTGATGCCTAAACTCAAAACAAAGGGCACGAGTTACTCTGCCCTTGATATTATTTTATTAAAACATGATAAATATCTTACAGCAGTTCATTGCGCACAATATGTTCAAGGACAATTTTGATGATGCAGCCAATAAGGATGCTTTGAAAAATCTCATCATCAATGCGATTTCAATAACGGATGTTCAGTTTTTTTTAAATCTAGGTTTTCGATAGCTTGATCGTATTAAGTTTCTCAGAATAATCCGTATATACTTGGTCACAATTCGGCGATTGATGCCATTTCAAAAAGTAGGCGACGTTAAAGTTCATTACCACGTATCAGGAGAAGGAGAACCTCTTCTTTTGGTAGCGGGTCTGTTTGGAGATCTGCACAATTGGAAGAAGACTGTGCCTCTCTTTGAGAAGAATTACAAGGTAATAATCTGTGACAACAGGGGATCAGGCCTCACCGAAGCACCCTCCGATCAGTTTATGATGAGCGATTTGGCAGACGATGCAGCAGGTTTGTTAACCGAGCTTGGAATTGAAAAAGCGCATGTCTTGGGATGGTCGATGGGAGGCAATGTGGCTCAGGAGATCGCGATAAACCACAGCGATCTGACAGGAACTCTTACCCTGATGTCTACTTATACCAGAGAACCAGACCGTTCCAGGTACGCGATCGAGGCTATGCTGCACTCAGTGTTGGAAGGAGCAGATCTCTATACATTCAATGCAATGATGCAGGCCTGGTGCTCTACGGACGCTCATCTGAGTGGTAAATTATATAGGCCTACAAGGAGAGGAACAGAAAACCGTGGAGACGATCTTCGCATCATTAACGGGTATATGCAGCAGAAGAGAGCATTGGATGCATTCGACAACCGTGAAAGGCTGCATCTTATCAACGCCCCTACATTAATAATCCATGGAGATTCAGACATAATGGTATCTCCTTATTTCGCTGACGAGCTGGTTAAAGGCATCTCCAACGTTGAGCAGTACTGGATTCCAGGATCGGGACATTTTCTTTCTTCTCACTCTTATGCCGACAGAGTGCTGCAGTTTTTGACTGCTCACCCTTTAGATAATTTTTTGTCTGAGTCAGAGAAAAATCCTACTGAATGTCAAAATTAATTTCTTCTTTTTAATATTTTTATATATCTAATTGTTGTGAACTCATATAGCAAACTTAATTAGGTAAATTATGTTGTGTTAATTGATATCTCATGAATTCATGCTCCCTAATTCTTTCATGTATTTTCCAGAGGTGCCGATGTGGCTGAATTCGAAGTGACAGTTGTAATATTACAATTATTTGTCTTATTCCTGTTATCCAAAATTGCCGGCTATCTCTGCAGGAAAATAAAAGTTTCTGCTGTTATCGGGGAGATTGTTGTTGGGATAATTGTTGCAAACATCTTCCTTTACCAGTGGCTAGGTTTCGAAGATACTCCAGTGTACATGGACGTTTTAGAAGTCCTCAGTGAGCTGGGTGTTATTTTCCTGCTGTTCTCTGTAGGTCTTGAAACTCCTTTCAGTGATCTCAGAAAGGTAGGAAAAACGGCCATGCTGGTAGCTATACTAGGTGTAGTTCTTCCATTTATTGCAGGATTTGCATTAATTATGTTCCTCTACAACAATCAGGCGGAGGCATTATTCATTGCAGCAGCAATGGTTGCTACTAGTATAGGAATCACGGCGCGGGTAATAGGTGATATGAAATTGACTCAACGCATTGAGTCAAGGGTTATCATCGGAGCGGCAGTGATTGATGATGTTCTCGGCATGATTGTTCTGGCAATAGTGACCGGCATAGCAGTAGGCGGAGAAAGCGCTAACGTACTCGACATAGTAAGTACAGTCGGCTTAGGAATTCTGTTTGTAATCCTAGTCATTGTAATGGGGTCGTTTATCCTGCCGAAAGTTCATAAAAAGCGTCAGGAAGAATACAAGAAAAAATGCGAATGTGAAGGATATGTGCCTGCTAGAAATCCCAGAAAAAGCAATCCATTCATCCTTGCAATCGTTGTATGTCTAGGTATTTCGCTAGCCGCCTCATATGTCAATCTAGCAGCTATCATCGGTGCATTCCTTGCAGGCATGGTGTTTGCTGAGTTCAAAGACGAGCTCCCATGCGAAGAGGAAGTGCAATCATTAAACCAGTTTTTAGTGCCGTTCTTCTTCATTTACGTAGGTATGCAGGTAGATCTTTCCGCCTTTGATGTGGACACGCTTATACTTGCAATCGGAGTGACAATCCTTGCTCTGCTTACCAAATTCATCGGCTGCGGAATCGGTGCCTGGAAGCTCGGTTTCAAATCTGCTGCCATTGTGGGAGTAGGAATGGCGCCTAGGGGTGAGGTAGGTATTGTCGTTGCTACATTAGCATTCGGTACTTACGGCCTGATAACGTCATCCCTGTTTGCAGTCATCATCTTCATGTCGATGGCTACTACGATTATTGCGCCGCCGATCTTAACGTGGCTGTTCCGCAGGAAGATCGAAAGTGAAACTTTAGAAAAAGTGGAAGGGGCAACAGGCTAAAATTAAGCGGGACCTCCCGCTATTTTTTATTTTTCTAAAATAATTTAAAGTTTTTTATCCATCTTTAAGTCGTTATTCGCCCATATTTAACAGTAGTCATCACCTGAATTACAGTGCTGTATCTATAATATTTATATACTGGGTAAAAAATTTTGATCTTGTGAAATATGCACGATCTTTCTAGGAAGTAATCTTTTAAATATGATACAACCATTTGGTACCTTAGTTCGTCGATATCGTATGTGCACGAATGCAGAGGATGGGGGCCGACGTGTCATCACATTGATCGATCACTTATCTTGTGCTTCTGCACAAAATGTTCGATGGACAAAATGATGGTGGCATGATGGATAAACAGACTTTGTTTGTTAAGGTTTCAGACACATCTGGAGCTGACATGCTGTCTCAGACCCCCTACACCCAAATCCTGACGGGGGGGGGGGTATTGGAATTCTCACTCTGCTAAAGAGTCAGGATTAATCATTTCTTTGATCAATCAAAGAAAAAAGTCTCAGAATTCTTCACAGCTTAACCTTAAGAGTGAATTATCTCTGAATAAGCCTGGCGATAATTTTCATATCAAATGCTTCAGCGAAAGCGGCACTTGCTCACCGGCTGCTTTGCTGAATTTATGCACGAATGGAAATTACCGTCAGGTCTATTCTCAAGAATTCGAGGCTCCAAATTCTGAGGCGCATGCATTATGTCGTCATCATTTTAAAAGTTCATCGTTCAAATTGAACGATTTTCGAAATGAATTTTTAAAGCATTCTCCGACGGAAGCAGCGAAAGCGCTCGATGTTCGGAAGGCAGAGTGATATTATGAACGACAAATCGAAGAAGAAATCGATAATCATGGCATTAGCAGTGTTCATAGCGATCGCTGCATTTGCATCGCCTTTGCTCATGGGCGATGACAATGGCGACTCAAACACTGTTGTGTTAGGTGAAGGCGAGACTACTCTCCCAGATGGGTGGGTGGAAGTCGCTGATCAGAATGCAATTGATTCCGCAACTGAAAGCAATCTTGTGCTTTCTAGTGACTTTACTGGTGATCTAAAAGTTCCGACAGGAAAAACACTGTATGGAATAAACCTTGCTGACGCTCCTGAAACTGCAGGCGCTCCAGCTGGTGCAAAAACGATCTCAGGACAAGTTACTTTGGAAGCAGGAGCAGCATTGAAATACCTCAACATTTTAAACAGCGGAAGTAACGCAGTAGTAATTATGGATCCAACTGCATCTGAAGATGAAACAAATGCAGTAGATATGGACACATATACAGTAATTCAACACTGTACAATTTCATCAATTCAAGTCGCAGTATCATACCTTGACATTCAGGCAGGAAACATCACAATCGATTCAAATAATATTTCTAACGACTCCACTTATGCAGTATTGAATTTTGAAGGTGCACGTGATGGAGTGAGAGATGCTACCGCAACTGCCGAGGTATTTAAACTCAACATCACAAACAACACAATCTCAATCGGCAATGATAATATTGCAAGAGCCGTCTCAAGCAATGACAAGATCGGAGATGCCTACAACGGTGGATCTGAAATACTCATCACCGGCAACACCATTTCTGATAATACCACATGGAGTGGAAGCATTGCTTTCAGAGGTCTAGATGAAAACTCAAAACTCACCGTGACTGGTAATGAAATAACAAACGCAGGATCTCATTTAGGATTCAGCGGATCTTCACACTTAGTCGGACTCACAACTGATGTAAAATCATTAATTGTTGAAGGCGACGTAGTACTTTCAGAAGACTTTGACTCTTCTATGTTTGAGAAGATAACCGTTAAGGGTGTAGTTTCCTACGATGGCAGCTTAATCTCTAAAATTATAATGACTGCTGTTGATGAAGAAACTCCAATTATCAAAATAGGATCATTAATCATTAATGGTGAACTTACTCCAAGTAGTGATGAGAGAGAACCAATCGTTGTCTCTGGGGACATCACTCTAGGAGGCAGTTTAGCAGGAACACTTGTTATTTTGCCTGCAGAGCTGGATGAGGCTGGAAACGTTCTCACAAAATCAAACATAACGCTTCGTAATCTTGGAATAATGGATGACGCCGCCATTGAATACAAAGTAACTGTTGATGACGAGTCCGCAACAGATTCTGGTCTAATATCAAACATATCAGAAATAATAACCAATGAAGCTGGAGAAGATGTAGTCGTTTCTAACTCATATGAAGACCGTGGTGTTACCGTTGATGTTAGCGATCTTACATACAACAGCGAATACCAAGACGCTCCAGTAAGGGTTATTCAGTATCAGGATCCGAACAATAATATCAAGGCGTTAACAGCAATATATTACTACGCTCCTGGCAGCAGCTCACCGGTTATATACAATGTTACTGAATATAATACAGGAATAAATAAAAATGGCATATCCGCAGGAGCAGAAAAAGTTTCTGGAAATATTTTAGGATTTAAAGATCTTAAAATAACAAATGCCGGAACCTATGTCCTAATTTATACAGTATCAACATCAGAAGTAGTTGATGATAAGAGTGTTGTAGATGAGAACTTTGAAGTTACATTTAATGTACACCAAAAGGTAATCACTGAGATTGATAAGAAACAAATTATTAAAATCTACGATACCAACACAGATATCCAGTCAATATTAAAATCTATAAATATCTATAAAGATGATGATGTGTCATTCATTGCACATTTCCTCTCAAAAGATGCTGGACTATGGCCAGTGGTCATTGACGGTCTTGATGGAAATGATGCAATTAATTATATATTATCAGCCAAGTATGATCAATCCAACTACACTACAGAATGTGTGGAAGGGTGTGATTGCTTAGCCTGCAATGCCAATAGTGGACATACCTGCAACGACTGTGAAGCTTGCATCTGCAACTATCCATTAGTAGGTGTCATACTTCCAAAAATAATAACCGAGGACATGATTGAGGTAACCAAGACCTACCTGTCACTTGACAACAATCTCATTTACCCAGTCATTACAATAACTCTGTTGGATACTGACAATGAAGGCAATCCTGTAACAGTCACATTAGACACATCCAAAATGAATATCATATCCGATAGGAATAACTTCAACGGATTATTCATATCATCCAGCGGAGATGAATATGAATTTAATCAAGGAATTGATTACACAGATTCATTAGACTGGACAGCAATCATTACACATCTGTATGCACCTGAATTTGACAACTATATTGTAGGTCCGCTCGTTGCAGGAGCAAAGGTTGTTTATTCCAATTCAGAAGATGATTGTGACCTAATATCTAATCTCTTAAATTCATATCATACACTGGATCCTAACAATGAACCAATCACAGATATCATTAGAAACACTATGTTCATGTCCTACTATCTGGCTGATGATCTGGATGGAAATTTCACATTTGTATTGTATAAAGGAACTATCGATGATAGCAAAGAACTATATTCTGAAGACATGTCAAATCTAAAAGACGGAATGCGCGCTTGGTATTTCTCATTCGATGATCAGGCAAAGGACTATCTTTCTGAAATAACCGTGGGCGATTATTTCATTAACATCTTTGCTGGCAATGACTTGATTGGAACGTTCTCATTCAATATATTTGATAGTAACGACAATGGCAACGACGACAATAGCACTCTCGCCAACAGCGATGGTCTAGTTGCGTACAAATTTTCCATAAACTCGGACTGCGAATCTGCTGCAGCATGGGCATCAAAGAAGGCGTTTGATGTAACCCCGGGATATGTAATCAAATATCACTATATCTACGATTCAAACGGGTCAGAAATCGGTGAACATCAACACATCACTCAGATAATCAACCCGACACTTCTGAAAATGGGAATTTCATACTCAGTCAGCAACGTCGGAATCAGCCCAAGTGACATGTATTTTAACTATTGGACAACAGTAGACATCAATGGGATATATGACGACGCTGCAATTCCACTCGATGGTCAGATAAGCTTTTCCATTAACCCTCTACAGATAATTGATAAAGATTTCTTGAATAAATATGTAGACAAAGATACTGGTGTGCTGAACCTGTACGCTGATTATTTCGTCTTCACTCCTGTTTACCCAGAGGAAGACAAAACAATTGAAAGAGTCTCAAACGGATTCAGCTCTATTGTCGATGAAGTCAAAGACTACATGGCTGCATATGCTGTCTACCCAACCGATATCGATAACAACACTGCATGGATCATCTACGATCAGAAAGGATATACAAATTCAAAAATGACTGGCATTCTTTACAAGATCGTTGATGGAGAGCGCATAGAAGTCTTCAGCGAAGACCTCAAGTCTGATAACGGACGCAGATCTTGGTATTTCTCATTTGATAATCAGGCAAGCTCTGCTGTGGTTGATGGCGATTTTTCAGGACTTTATATGATGAATATCTGTGCTGACGGCGAAACTGTTCTGGAAAGAACCTTTGAGATATATTACCTGGATTATGCTGTAACAGTCTCTGCAGATTATGCAGTTAATAAAGAAACAGGTGCTGAGGGAGTTCGCGTATCAATAGAACCTAAAGAAGGAAGTATAGTTCCAAACGGAATGGTGTCTGTTGTCTATTCATACTTTGAGTATGACGAAGAGTTTGGAATGGAAATGGCAGGCACAGCAACAAGTGATACGGAATCCGTAAACGAATCTTCAACAACACAATCACTGCTGATTGATACAAACGGCATCAGCTCAGGACATGCTATTTTCGAATGGACTCTTGAGGATGGTACGACAATTTACTCTCTGTCAAACGCAGTGGTACCAACAAAGTGAGGGGAATTAAATGAAAACAACAAAATGGACCATGGGAGCATTAGCTTTCTTGGCAGCATTCATAATGGTGGCGTCTGTGATGGCACCATTAGCGGATGCTGGTGCTGCTGACAGCAGCGCTCCTGTTCTTTTTTCTGAGTCTGATGAAGACGGCTCAGTTAATGTTTTAGGAACATGGACCAATGAAGACGGCATCACCGTGGATTATATCAAAACAGCCAACAGTGCAAAATATGCATTGAAAGTATCTTTTGATTCTAATTTCCCTCTAAGTGAGTTTGTTTCGGTGAAGTTTAATCTACCGGGCCATCTAGATATAGGCATAAATGCTAAAGATATTATATCTGATGGCGGGATCGTACCGCTGAAGTTCAAACCAATAGATTCTCCATTGGAATCAAAGACACACATACTGACAATTTCAGACGATTCAAAAATTGGAACGGATAAGGTATTTACAATCGAATTATCTTTCAGTACTTCACTCAAGGTAGTCGGCAGTGGTTACAACGAGAAATCAGATGATGCCAAAGATGCAATAAACGGAATCTGGGAAGGCAGCAAAATCACAGACATTGATAACAGAACAATGTATATGATTTACAACCAAACCGGAATGTTCGATAATGCTCTCGTAGGAAAACTTTACTTCGACGGTAAAGAAATCTACGCCGAGACTCTCAATACAAACACTCCCGGTCAACACATCTGGTACTTCTCATTCGCTGAAGGAGCACCTGCTAAAATATCAGACAAGTACGCTCCAGGTGAATACACGATGAAGCTCTTTGCAGGCGAAGAAGTAGTTGCAGAAGCAACCGCTGAAATTCCTGTGCCACCGATAGTTGAAGATGTTACAGCAGGTTACAACGAGAAATCAGATGATGCCAAAGATGCAATAAACGGAATCTGGGAAGGCAGCAAAATCACAGACATTGATAACAGAACAATGTATATGATTTACAACCAAACCGGAATGTTCGATAATGCTCTCGTAGGAAAACTTTACTTCGACGGTAAAGAAATCTACGCCGAGACTCTCAATACAAACACTCCCGGTCAACACATCTGGTACTTCTCATTCGCTGAAGGAGCACCTGCTAAAATATCAGACAAGTACGCTCCAGGTGAATACACGATGAAGCTCTTTGCAGGCGAAGAAGTAGTTGCAGAAGCAACCGCTGAAATCAAAGAGCAGCCTGATCTACAGTTCAAGATATTTGTGGAAAGTGTTGAAACTAACGGAAAAGTCACTGGATTCAAAACTTATCTCTTTGCCCTTAGCGGAAAACTCCCCGTTGGATCTATTAAATTAACATACGAGTATGCTGTTGAATTTGAGGAATATGTAGGCGTAATGCCATACACTAGCGCATCTATTGCAGTTGAGGGCGCATCATACTATTGTTCAACAGAGATGCCCTGTATAGAGGGTCATATGCCAGTTTCAGCATACGCTGTGTTTGAGTATGAAGATGGATCTAGTACAAAAACGGTTCAATCTGAAACAATACTCGTTTGGGGGCAGGCATGATGAAGGTAACAAACTGGGCTCTGAGTTTATTTGCTTTCATGGCTGCATTAATGATGGCGGTATCTATGATAGCACCGTTAGTCGATAATGGTGCCGTCGATGACTCTGTTGCAGCCGTACTCAGTGAAGAAAGCGGCAGCAGTGTAGTCTTGGGAAGCGGATCTGGTAAAGGCATAAACATATCGTACTGCTCTATCTCTGAAAGTGATACTAAACATGCTGACTATACTAGTTATACTGGATATGCTCTATTGGTAGATTTAATTAATCCTCCAAGGGAACTATTCCTTTCATGTGAATTAAAGGATTCAGCAGGTGAACTAGTATATAAGAGTCCAACTACCCATACACCTTCTAGTAAGAATATACTTTTCCCAACAGATGAATTAGAGAACGGAAAATATGATGTTACAATATCATCTAATGGACCATACTCAGTTTCTGCAAATCTAACTGTGGCTGATGACATTAAAATGTATAAAATATCCGTCAACATCATCGGCGACATTGGAGGAACTGTATCGTGGCCTCCTGCAGTTAATGAGGGTGGAAAAGCATTCATCATTGTAACCCCTCATGAAGGATACGCAATTGGAAAGGTAACTCTGGACGAGATTATACTCAATCCTCAATCAAAACCAGCAGAAGACGGTTCTGTCTTGTATGTTATTGAAAACGTCAACAAAGATTGTTCAGTTGATGTAACATTTATTCCAATTGGAGCCAAATATCATGTGAAGGCAGTGGCCGGCAACGGAGGGCAAATCACTCCGGCAGGCGTTGAATTAGCTAAAGGAGAAACTCAAATCTTCACGATCACGCCTGATGCAGGATACACACTCAATGATGTGAAAGTCAACGGAATCTCTGTCAGTCAACAAGTCATCAAAAATAATGACGACGGAACCTTCACTTATGTGTATGCACACAATATTGAAGGGCCTCAGTCGATAGTTGCATCATTCAAACCATACGAGCCTGATAAAACATATACAATCAACGCATCGGCTGGAAATAACGGAACAATCGCTCCTTCAGGCGATGTATCTGTAACTTCTGGAGAAAGCATATCGTTCAAAGTAACTCCAAACAGCGGATATGCAGTCGATAGCGTATTGGTTGATGGAAAGGCAGTAAGTCTTACAGGTGACACTTACAAATTCTTAAGCGTAACAGATAATCACACGATATCTGTAACCTTCAAGAAAAGTGGAGGAAACCCAGGACCTGGACCGGGACCATCTTCTGATTATACAATCAACGCTACCGCAGGATCAGGCGGATCCATCTCGCCCCAGGGCAGTGTATCGGTATCTTCTGGAAGTTCTAAGACTTTCAAGTTTACACCAAATAATGGGTATGAAATAGATACTTTGTTAGTGGATGGAAAAACTGTGCAGATCATAGGAGACTCTTTCACCTTTTCAAATGTTACTTCAAATCATACAATTTCAGTGACATTTAAGAAAACTGGAGAGTCAACTAATTACACGATCTCGGCATCAGCAGGTTCTGGAGGAAAAATCACTCCTTCTGGGAAAGTTTCAGTAGTGGCAGGTGGAAGTCAGACTTTCACTATCAATGCTGACAAAGGGTATGAAATTGACCGTGTAATCGTAAATGGAAAAGAAGTTACAATCAATGATGGCTCTTACACATTCTCAAATGTTAATGCAGACCAGTCGATCTCAGTAACATTCAAAGAAGTAGGTACAGAACCAACGCCGTCTGAAGGTGATGATGGTAACAACACGATGTACTACATACTCATCGCGATCGTAATCATTATCATACTAGTAGCAGCAATATATCTCTTCATGAGAAGCAAACACTAATACTAAGACTGTAACCCAGTCTTTATTTTTTTATATTTAATATATACTTTTTTTATTAGAGCTGTATGCAAACATCTGAAAAGTCCTCCAACCATTCAAATCATAATGTATTATGAAACATATTCTAAATCTGATACAGCACTATCCAAAACTTGCGCATCGGAAAATGGGGTCCGGTATAATACAGTCGAGGATGAAAAAATCACCAGCTATCGCAGGAAGAAATAGAATACCTGCTGTTGAAGTGTCAAACAGGAACGTTGGCAGCAATCAATCAGGATAGAACTCCATACTGTGTGCCTGTACATTATGTGCTGTTTGAGAATGCCATATATATCTGCGGTCTTCCTGCAAAACAGAAGTTAGATAATTTGAAAGCAAATCCAAACGTCTGTTTCAATGTTTATGAGCTGCAGAATATCCGTTTGATCCGAATGAGAAACCCTGTGATACTAACAATGCATACTCCAGCGTAGCAATTCAGGGCAAAGCAGAGCTGCTCAGCGATATTTAAGACAAGAAAATTATCCTTGCTGCTATAATCTGCAAGTATGCTCCGCAACTGTCAGAAAAAGAAGCTCCCTTAAATATGCTGAATGGTACAGTTGTCATCAAA
This sequence comes from uncultured Methanomassiliicoccus sp., assembly GCA_905202485.1. GTDB lineage: Archaea > Thermoplasmatota > Thermoplasmata > Methanomassiliicoccales > Methanomassiliicoccaceae > Methanomassiliicoccus_A. The sequence continues at coordinate 415,938 of CAJKRY010000001.1, read as the reverse complement.
GTCAGCATTGTTAAGCAGGCTGGAAAATACTGCTCATAATAATTTCTCAGACATTTAAGAAAAAATAACTGGCGGTCTGACATCAGGCCGCTTAAAATCCGTTCAGGAAAATACTTTTTTTATTTTCAGTCCGCCGGCAATGTTGATTATTCCGATTATGATCAAAAACAGTCCGATGATCCACATTGCAACCTCAATTGTCTGAGTTGGGAATACAGCGATTACACATCCCAGTATGAGGGAGATAATCCCGGTGATGAGCGGAAACAGGCTGTCGCCTTTTGATCCGCTGCCGGCAACAAATATGAGATTAAAGATCTGAAACAGTCCCATAATAATCAGGAATGCGGCCATGACGTAAGCAATAACTTCAGCGAAATACAGCGGAGCCATAATCATGATTATTGCTAGAATTATGTATAATATTCCAGTTATGAGTGTAAATGCTCTGCTTCCTTTTGGCAATGCCGTACCGTTATATACTGTTGAAAGTCCGAACAGCAATGCAAATGCTCCCAGCAGAATTATTGTAACGCCAAGCGTGATGCCAGGATACACAATTGAGATTATTCCAATAATTAATGCCAATACACCAAGAATCAGCATGTTCTTCCAGTCATTGGCTATCATTTGTCTCATCAAATTCATAATAATCACCTCAAGACATATTTCATATCTTTTTAGGTTTAGATGGCCGACGAATGTGCACGTGAGATATATAGTTTCATCCCAATATCATGAATAGAACAAAGATGACGGCTCTTTGTATATCTTTGTACACAATCTATTATATTGACATGACATTTAAGCGGATTGAAATCATGAAGAGAGATATTATTTCGGTTTTTGATATGAAGGATGATATCCAAGACATCCTCAGTCTCGCAGCAAAGCTCAAAAGTGGTGAGAAATACACACCAGTTTTGCAGGGCAGGACACTTGCATTAATCTTTGAAAAATCAAGCACAAGAACCAGAACCTCCTTTGAAGTGGGAATATACCAGCTGGGAGGCCATTCCGTACATCTCAATCAGCAAGAATCGCAGATGGGCAGAGGAGAGACAATAGAAGATACTGCAAAGGTCCTCAGTCGCTTTGCTGACTGCATAGCATACCGTGCCTTCAACCATTCAGATGTCTGCACTCTGGCTGAGAATGCATCAGTTCCTGTAATAAACGCACTGGACGATCTTGAGCATCCTTGCCAGATCATTGCAGACCTTCTCACAATTACTGAAAAGAAACATAAATTGAAAGGCCTGAAGCTGGCATACATCGGTGACGGAAACAACGTCTGTAATTCTCTTATGATTGGCTGCGCACTCACAGGAATCAACTTTGTAGCCGGATGCCCAGAAGGCTACATGCCAGACCAGGAAATAATTGAAAGATCTAAGGAAATCGCAGCCTCTAATGATTGTACATTAACAATCACCACTAATCCAATAGAAGCTGCTGCAGACGCCGATGTGATCTATACGGATGCATGGGTCTCCATGGGTCAAGAAGATCAGGCGGAAGAGAAAGAGAAGCTGTTTGCACCTTACCAGATCAATGCTAAACTGATGTCTCACGCCAAAAAAGACTGCATCTTCATGCACTGCCTTCCAGCACACCGCGGTTTAGAAGTGACAGAAGATGTAATCGACGGCAGTCAGAGCGTCGTCTTCGATGAAGCAGAAAACAGGCTTCACGCCCAGAAGGCAATAATGCTGAGCATTATTCCCCATTAATCTGCTGGCCGATAAGTCTGTCGAGCTTCAGTAAAAACTCATTTTCCTTTCCATACGGAACACTCGCGCCGGCAGCAATGTTGTGGCCGCCGCCAGTACCTCCGCATTCTTTTGAACTTTTAATCATTGCCAGAGACAAATCTAAGCCGTGATCAACCATTTCTTTTGTTCCTCTTCCCGATACTTTCAGCATGTTAGAATCGTCGGATGAGTCTGCAAAGGCGATGAGAGGCTTGTCGGAACACTGCATTTCAGGAGAATTCAGAAGCATTCCTGTGATTATCCCCAGAATCGTATCCTTTACCTTTTTTCCGCCATGGAAGAACCTGATGTTGCGGAGAGATACGCCTGACACTTCGTCTTTGATGCCGTTTTCCTCTCCTGATTTAACAAGTTCTATGGCACATTTCAGACTTTCCCTGTGGCCGTTCTGCTGGTTAAGCGCTTTCATCAGATATTCTGATCTGTCTCCCTTGCAGACTTCCATTCCCACATCCGGCAGTTCATGCCTTCCGCAGGCGTTCAACAGTGTAGCAAATTCCTTTGCATCAAAGAGAACGCGTGCACCAGACCTCATATCTTCAGGTAAATCAAGCATCCAGTTCTCAGGCGTGCCGACAGTATTTTCAGGAATAGTATAAATTTCGCCCAAGAGTTTTCTCACATCTGCGACTCCGCGGCCTCTGTCAACCATTTTATTGACCAATGAACTGATAACTTTTGATTTTTCAGCTCTGCTCAGCTGATTCCAATAGATGGTATCGCTCACATCGATGCCGAGATCTGTGAAAAATCTGATACACGACTCCCGGTCGTCAATCTGGTCTGTTATATAATCTATCAATTTAGGATCAGTAGAGTATTGGAACAGGATTGGCAGCGGTTTAGTCTGCTTTCCGAATGCCCGGATATCCACTTCTGCAGTTATGCCTGCATATCTGACCGCGTCTTCCACGATTTTATGATTGTATCCAGTGAGCCTGCTGTGGGCTGATTCCTGAAAATCTCCCACAGCACCGATTATTGCCAAAGCTGACAGGTCTTTATTATTCTCATTCATCGCGACGGATATTGCATATGCCACTCCAGAACCAGAGACTTCTGAAGAACCGTCTATGCCGTACAAGTGAGGATTTACATGTCTTTCTTTTTCCAATGAATCGGGTCGGTGATGGTCGGCAACAACACACCTTTCATTCATTTTTGAGTACATGCCGCTTCCCAGGTCTACAAACCAGAGGACCTCGCATTTTTCATCGAGAATAGACTGAAGCACGGGCGGATCCAGTTTCTTGATAAATCTTACCTTGTGATTAATGCCTTCCCGCTCCAGAGCAATGGATGCGATGGAAGCTGCAGTTATCCCATCGGCATCTATATGAGCTATGACAAGCGCAGAATCAGCACTCTTTATTTTTTCTGCTGCATCAGCAGCTCCCGTTTCAAAACCGCTTATGTCGCTCATATGTCTGCTTCCTCAATCAGTTTTTGTCTCAGAATAGAATAAGTTGTTTTAGCAATGGGCTCTAGGTTGAGCACATCTTCTTCATTGTATTTTACTAAAAGCTTCAGGGCATTTTTGCTTCCGGACCGCTCCCACGAGCGCCAGAGATAGACTGCTTCTTCTCCAGTCATGTATTCAACTTCTTTTTCTCTGCACATCCCCATCTGTTTTTCAATGCTTTTCAGGCCTCCGCAGTATCCGGCACGTCTGCAGGCATGACGCAGATCGCAGTGCGGCACTTTAGGCAGCGCAAAAGGAAAATGATACTCTAATATCGGCAGGTCAAACGAGCTGCCATTAAATGTAACCAGCATTTTAGCGTCTTTTAAAGAATCCGAGAGATTCTGAAATGTGAGGTCCTCTCCCTTTACCAGAGAAGTCATCTTTCCTTTGTAATATATTCCAACAATCGTGACATCTGCATATCTGCTTCTTCCGCTGGTCTCAATGTCAAGGTAGGCAGCATCGTCCCAGAATTTGTCGAGCATCCGCCAGTGTTCTACGCTCGGAAGGATCTTTGAAAAGTACCCGCTCTGCCTGTTTTCAAGAGACTGGTCTGCCCTCAGCAGCAGAGCGTCCATGCTTCCTTTTTTATCAGCAGATATCCCCTTGATCTTTGGAGTTGATACAAAATCATTCCAGTCTAGGATTCCTTCTTTCCAGAGATTGATCTCTCTCTTCTTGCCCAGTGAAGGAAGGATCAGAAATGTTCTTCGTATCATAGGATTCTTTATGCACAGGTCATTAATCTTGATTTCGCAACGGGAATCGCATGAAGTATATAGAACTCAGAATCATATGGAATTGTGGATAAGGTAGAACTTTTCAATGATATTTACGCGGTCCCGGAGAACTGCATCTATATTCCAAAGGAGAAATGCATAATCGCTGCAGACTTCCACATAGGCTACGAGTCGGCACTGGAGCAGGACGGAATACACATTCCGAGGTTTCAGACGCAGACTGTGCAGGATGCTCTGCTGAACCTTTTAGATAAATACTCTCCTGAAAAATTCATAATTCTCGGTGATCTGAAGCACGATTTTAGCAGAAATGCCGATCAGGAAAAGATAGACATTTCGGCGATACTGAGGCTTCTCACCAAGAATACAGAAGTAGTATTGATAAAAGGAAACCATGACAACTATCTTGAAAATATTTCTTCCCGATTCAGCCTGCCTGTTCATGAACAGTATGAAATAGACGGTGTAACACTGGTTCATGGACACAAAAACATACTTTCCAGACCGGTAATTATCGGCCATGAGCATCCTTCAATCAGACTTACTGACAGCGTAGGTGCATTTTTGAAACTACCCTGCTTTATGCATCTGAAGAATGAAGGTATAGTAGTTCTTCCTGCCTTCAGCCCTCTTTCTGCAGGTACAGATGTCACAAGAGCATCTTCCAACTCATATCTATCACCGATATTGAAATCTGCAAACGTCAAGGAAGCAGAGCTGATTGCCTGCAGCGATATCGGTCTCATTCCTCTAGGTAAGCTTTCTTCTCTCGATGATTTGCTGCGATGATCGAGATATTTAGGAATTTTAGTGCTGTTATCCTTGACGATTTATCATTAGACACGTGCTTTTCGTACTATTCATCTAAACTTTGTTAATTTAGTATATATTGAATATTAGACATAATTATATGGCGGGTTAAACCAGCCATAAAAGCCTTTATAACACTGATACCGCGATGCCTTATTCAGACCTAGGAATTTATGTGCACAACATCCTAAAAGACTATTGTCTGGTCTTTACCATTTCAACCGGAAGGCAACGGGGGTAGCCTGACTATGCATTTGCATCAGGGGAATTGCCGAACTTGGAGGAATCATAATGAGCGCAGAAGAATTATTAGAGAAATTGTCAGATGTAGTGATAAAGGGAAAAATTAAGGAAGCCAAGCCACTTGCAGAAGAGGCTCTTGCCGCAGGTGCATCACCTGAAGTTATCATTTTCGATGCTTTAAGCAAAGCTATGGGAGTTGTAGGACAGAAATACGAGAGCAAGCAGTACTTCCTTCCCCAGGTATTATTGGCCGCACAGACAATGTATCAGGCCTTAGATATAGTGTTACCACAGCTGAAAGCAGGCTCCTCAGCCGACACAGCAGCAAAAGTTGTTATTGGTGTAGTAGAGGGAGACGTTCACGATATTGGAAAGAACATCGTAAAAGCCATGCTTACTGGTGCTGGATACACAATTTTCGATATGGGACGTGACTGCCCAACAAAGACAATGATTGAGAAAGTCAAGTCCGAGGGTGCAAACATAGTCGCTACCTCTTCACTGATGACTCCTACACTCGCTGCAATGAAAGAGATTGAAAGGATCCTCGCAGAAGAGAACTTAAAGCCTCAGGTAAAATCCATCATCGGTGGCGGAGCTACAACAAAAGACTTTGCAGCTCAGATCGGTGCAGATGCATGGGCATACGACGCTGTAGAAGCTGTCGAAGTTGTAAAGAACTTACTGAAGTAAGCTCGATATACAATCCCAAACCCCTTCCTTTCACATTTTTTAATAGATTGGAGTTTGAGTGTCAAAAAATCATATCCATACATATTGCTGTTGAGAATATTCATATATGATAAGCAAAAACTCTTTTATACAGTGTCTCTATTTGAGAAACCAAACGTTTATTGAGATAAGGAGATTATTCAATGACCCCAAAAGAGAGATTTTTAGGAGCCCTTGCCCGTAAAGAGATGGACAGGCCAGCAGTAGGATGCGTTACACAGTCCGTAACTGTTGATCAGATGGACTGGGCCGGTGTAGAATGGCCAGCTGCCCACACCGACGCACAGATGATGGCAAAACTCGGTATCGCAGGTGCAAAGGTTTTCGGATTTGAAAACGCTAGAGTACCTTTCTGTTTGACCGTTGAAGCTGAAGCCTTTGGGGCAACAGTTGATCTCGGAAACAGAGTAAAGACCCCTATGTTAAAGGTCCACCCATATTCATCAGAGGATGAGCCTGTAATCCCAGAAGGATTCATAGGAAAAGGCAGAATCGCAACTGCAATCGAGGCTGTAAAAATCTTGAAGGCAGAATACGGCGATGAGTACCCAATCGTAGCTGGTACAACCGGACCATTAACAATCGCTGGTCACTTAGTAGGAACAGAAGACCTCTTACTCATGATGATCACCGAGCCTGATACAGTTCACAAGTTCATCAAAGTCACAGCTGAAATGGAAAAGCAGTACATCGCTGCACTCGTCGCTGCTGGTGTAGATGTAATCAACATGAGCGACCCATCTGCTTCAACAGATATGCTTTCTGCTGAAATGTTTGACGAATTTGCTCTTCCATACACAAAGCACGCCTTTGAGGGCTGCGGAGATGCAAAGAAGATCTTACACATCTGCGGTAACACAACAGCTCTGCTTGATCACATGATCAACACTGGTGCAGACGCTCTCTCCATTGAAGAGAAAGTCGACTCCGCAGAAGCAGTCAACATCGTGAACGGCCGTGTAGCTCTCGTTGGTAACCTCGGATCAGTCAAGCCTCTCTACATGGGAACCCCAGAAGAGTGCGCAGCTGATGCAGCCCGTATCAGAGACGCAGGATTCAACATCATCGCTCCTGGTTGCGGACTTGCTGCTGAGACACCAAAGGCTAACATTGAAGCCTTCGTCAAAGCAATCAAAGGATGAGATTGCATCTCATTTCCAAACCCCTTCCCTTTACCTTTTATTGAATAATTCAAGCGTGATGTTTTTCTCAGGGCTTAAATACTTAAGTTCAGCCGTTCATCTGGTTTTCATGGGATATGGCATAGCATTGGATGTCGGTACAAGCGGATACCGTAGCCATGTGGTAGATCTTTCAGATAATGGTAAGATTATCTCTACAGCCATCACAATGAGGCACCCCCTTCCCGGTGCAAACGTGATGGATCATCTTCACTTTTGGATTGAAAACGGGTCTGAAGTTGGCCACAAGATTTTGATGGATACCATCAATAATCTGATCGATCTTCATCACGTTGATAAATCTAAAATTGAAAGACTGGCGGTATGCGGTAATCCTATTCAGGTTTCTATGTTTGAGAACATAGAGATCAGGGACTTGGCGTATGCCGGTAAGTCAATGCTCAAGAAGCTGAACATCACACCGCCTAACAGGCGCGGGAAGATTATAACTGCCGGAGACATAAATCTGACAGCTCTTAACCCAGAGACGAAGGTAATTATTCCTCCGGCTATCAGGCATGAAATCGGGGCTGATGCGTTAGCAATGATTATCAAATCCGGTCTATTGGATAAGAAAGAGACCTGCATGGTTACAGACTACGGTACCAACGCTGAAATGGGTCTCTACCATGACGGCGATTTGTATTCTGGATCTGCAGCTGCAGGACCGGCAATGGAAGGTCAGGCAATTACTCATGGTATGCTCGCAGCGCCTCTAGCTATAAGTGATGTAAGCTTTGCAGACAATGGCGGCTGGACTAATATCATTCTCAACGACGATCTGAAACCGACAGCAGGATCTGTTATTGATCCCAGAGACGGAAAGGTTCTGAAGTCTTCAACTCAGAATGCTATTGGCATTACTGGTACCGGAGTCGTTTCTATCGTAGCATTAGGAATAGAATCAGGTGTAATCAAACTGCCATCAATTGCCACTGCCGACCATAACATTCATCTTCAGGGCGGAATGGTTCTGACAGAAGGAGATGTCAACGAAGCAGGAAAAGCAATGGGTGCTATCAGAGCCGGCCACCGTACGCTGATTGAGGAAGTAGGTATTGATGATGAAGAAGTAAAAACGATGTACATGGCCGGAGCTTCCGGTACATATGTTGATCCTATAAAATCACAGACTGTGGGAATGATTCCCAGAGTAATCGACAGAACTGTGCAGATAGGAAACACTTCACTTATGATGGCCTATGATCTTGTCAAGGATGATGAAACTCTTGATATGATGCAGAGTGTAGCAGATTCAATTGCTTCAAAGCACATAATGTTCGCCGGCAATGAGATATTCGAAAATATCTATGTCAGTGAATTAGCCTATTGGACTGAGGGAATGCCTCTGGATATGTACAATGACATGATCGTCGGCAACGGTCTCAGGCCTCTGCCGGACATCAAGCGCCCGAAACATGTGGACCGCATGGTAGTATCAGATATCCCGGTCATCGGTGGAGGAAAGCTCAAGGTGCTTGATAATGTGGGGGTGTATCTTACAGGCAGCTTTGAAGGTTGTGTCGGCTGTGGCGTATGTGTAGACCGCTGCCCTGAACACGCACTGTCACTCATTGACGGCGGAAAGTATGGATACACGCTGAAGATTGCAACAGAGCATTGTCTGGGAACAGCATGCAAGAACTGTGAGTCTGTCTGTCCTCAGAGCGTCTATAGTTTCAGCGATCTTTCAATCTCTGAAAAATGAGCTGAAAGAATAAACCGATATGCCTTTCCTTTTTCTTTACCTTCTTTGGAAAGGCATATCACACACTCATTTATGCGAATAACGTATTTGTAAACCTCTAACCAATGAACAGGCGATCAAATCATTTTAGCTAGATACTTTAGATATTTTTCATCATTCTACCTCTATCAACATTGTTTAATCTTAATATTGAATTAATCTTAGTGTATCTGGCTATTCGATTACTTGTTACGTATTACGTAATATGTAATATATAAATTAAATAATAAAACATACATTAAGCATCACGCACTCTGCAATTGCAGGTGTGTTAGGTGGCTCATATGAAAGATGTAAACAAAGAACAAATCACTCTACTGGATGTACTAATGTTACTGCCAGATTCTTGTTCAATGAATGGTGTGACTCCTGCAAAGATTGCAATTAAAAATAACATTGCAGAAATGTCATCAATAAGAGCTTTAGATATTCTGGTGGAGATGAACTTGGCGAATATTTTAGAAGGCGAATCTTACACAAAAAATTCTGAATCTGAAGATTTTCTAAGAATTCTCAATGCTCTCCAGCTGTCTGTGGAAAATGATCACTCTGATTAAATGCCGCACATAAAACTTTAATATTTCTTTTTTTATTCATGTTTTTTATTGATGTCTTATACCAGATTATATTCTGACTTAACATTCATTACTTTACCAAAATATGGAAGCAGACATATATATAGTCATTAAGCATCAGCGATGTAAAACATATCAAATTTCAGCTCAATTTCGTAAAATATGCAAAATCATGGGATTTTGATAAATGCGTATTTTTGATACTTTATTTTTCAAACATTGCTTTTTGTGCAAAAATATTTTAATTACTACCTTGTTATCCATACTAAATGCAAAAATGTTGCGGTGAAGCCCATGGATAAAACCGATATAGAAATTCTCAAGATTCTCAAAAGAAACTCCAGAGAGAATCTTGCCAATATCGCAGATCGTCTGGGAATCTCCAAAGCCACCGCATCCAGAAGAATTGCAAAACTCGAAAGTAGCGGAGTAATCTCATCTTATTCTTTAAACATAAATTACAGTGATCTGGGAATCATACGTTCATTGATTTCTATCCAGATTGAGGGAACTTCTATAAATGAGGTAATTGAGCCGATCAAATCATTTCCAGAAATAGCAGCTGTTTCTAAAGTATTTGGAGATTACAGTCTGATATGCGAGGCTTACACCCGGAGCGTTGATGAGCTGTATCAGCTGATTCAGGAACGTGTGGTCAAGCTTCCAAACATCAGAAATGTGGATGTAAGCATAATCATAGCTACAGAAGCTTCAGCATTTACTCCAGATCTCGATATACTTGTTAAAAATGCACCATGAACATATATGTCCAGCATGAAATATTGTTGAGTTCAATCAAGATAATGGAACACAGATAGTTTTGCTCACTGTTCCTACCGAGATGTGTTCACCGCTACTGTCTGTACCAACTCCGATGAGAAACGCTAGTGACTTTGCACCATCTTTGATATCTGATTTATCCAGATCGAATTCAACAATAAGCATGCCCGCTCCGCCGCCTTCTGGAGTCGGTCTGAACAGTGATCTTGCGACTTCAATAAATTTGTGATATTTTGCGTCTGCATCTGCAGTTTCCCATACGGCAGTATAATCATCGGATGTACAGCCGTTAATGCTGCATAGCATGTCTGTTATTGTAAGGCCGTCTGGAATGTAGATGCTGGCTCCACCTGTATCTACTGCTTCCACAAATATGTCTGCTACTAGTTTTATGTGGATATCTCCATTCCTTTCTAAAACAAAAAATGTCCCGTCAACGAATGATTCCGTTTTGGATTCATCAGACACATTGAATTCGGTTATGGTCAGCAGCCCGTCATTAGTCTTTGTATACTCTTCACCGTTGCTTCTGTTGCCAATTACGTACAGTCCGCCGGCTATGATTGTTACTGCAACAATCACTGAAATTAATGCCACGGTATTCTTTTTCATACGAATCGCCAGTCTTTTGAAGCACTCAACGAACTGCTTTCTGAACACACATTCAGCAGAGCTGTGTTATTACTATTCTGCAAAGTAATCATATCTAAAATATATAAACAAGATGTTTTCAAAATATACTCTCATAATACTTGCTGATATCAGGGCTGAACAATTCAGATTGTCCAGCTCTTAATATATTCGTTCTGAAACTAATATTGTGCAGATAAATAGTGTTTTGTCATCTTGTTTGTATCCCTTAATAAGTCTTCAAACCTTGAGATAACTGGCTACCCAGCGATTTTTCATTTTTCGTGTTTTCCCCAAACTTACGCTAATCTTTACAAATTCACGGGCAAATGGTGTGTAGTGGTGGTTAGTAAATGCCTCCCTCGCCATACCATTTGATTTTACAGGGCCTTTCCAGGCTTTTCAATATGTTGCTGTGGCAGATGACAACTTACAATTAAGAAATCAGACATACCCAACGATCATAGAAACCGTCTCTTTCGTTCTCCATTAGAGTGGTTTCTCTTCCTGATGATTCTGCCCATTCTTTTACAATCTGAGCTTCTTTTTCGCTTTCCACGGTCACAATGATCTCCTGGCACTGCTCCGTCAGCTCTTCAAGTATGTCTTTCCAGATATGGGCTGTATGCATGCTGATACTCCCGGCCATCAAGGCCAGCCCGTATTGGCAGCGTGGTACGTAAAATGAGGCATAGCGTGCGTCAATGCAGAGAGTCTCGTCTGCTTTAAGCCGCTGGCTTTCAATGCCTAAGCGGAGCAGCGAGGCGTCATTGTCATAACTGACTGGTGAATACCCCAAACTTCTGAGAATCAGAGCACCCATACCAGATCCGCAGCCGCAGTCCAGACATTTTTCCCCGGTCCCTTCTCCCCAGATTTCAGACAGCAGCTCTCTTACTTTTGAAGCCCTGTCAGGTGAAAAGTCTTCAATGGCGGGCGGGACATCTTCGCACAGCATATCTACGTAATATTCTCTAACGGACCTCATAAGAGTCTCTGTATCGAGCTCTATCGACTCCCCGTCAATCTCCTCGAACTTTTCAATGATTTCCACCACCGGAGGTCTGAGAATGAAAACGCTGCCTCTCCAGTTTTCACCGGATTTTAGAGCAAAGAGCGCAGGCCATCCTTTTTCATTAATCACCAATTTGGCTTCAGTGCCCGTCTCAAGAAGAATTTCATCAGTATACGCTTCATTAATCAGTGATTCGAATGTAGGTTCAATCAGTTCGATCGAAGGAATGCCCAAAAGTTCGTGGAGTTTCATCGGTGCCTGATATCATTCTATAATATATCTAAATCACTTGAGAATCGGGTTTGATGAATAAATCAAGCAGGGATGAGAAGGTTAAACTATCACATAGCCAATTTACGCTTCATGAAGCTGGGTCCCACACCGAAAAAATATACTCACGGGGGTCATCATGCCGTTGATCCAGAAACAACCTTGAAGCGCATAGAGCCATTTGCCAAGGTTGCAGGGATTACAAGGACTGCAGACATAACAGACCTTGATCGTATCGGAATACCGGTTTTTTCGTCAATAAGGCCCTCTGCGGAGAGCGGAGCGATTTCTGTCTATAATGGAAAAGGCCTTACCAAGGACGAAGCAAAGGTGTCTTCGATCATGGAAGGCATAGAGAGATATTGTGCAGAGCAGAGCGGCATGCAGGTTGTGCGTGCAGGTGTGGAGGAGTTTACAGCAGCAAATAATGCTGTTCACCCGATGGACCTTATTCTGCCCCAGGGCTCTGCATACAACCTTTCCAGATACCAAGTGGGCTGGGTGAAAGGCATAGAACTCAATTCCATGAGCGAGATGTGGGTTCCAGCATCGGCAGTGTTTCATCCTTACACTTCTAAACTGGACATGATGCTCTTCAGAACTTCCACCAACGGTCTGGCCTCAGGAAACACTCTGGAAGAGGCAGTTCTCCACGGCCTGTTGGAAGTTGTGGAAAGAGACTCATGGTCATTCACTGAATATTATAGAAGAGTAAATGGGGACATAGAGGTGCCGTCTTCCGGTCCTGTGAAGGATCTGATGGACAAATTTACTTCCAAAGGCATAGAGGTGCACCTGAAGGATCTGACAACAGATATCGGAATCCCGACCATCGCGGCTGCAGCCGATGATGTGGAGATGCAGGATCCGGCACTTCTGACCCTCGGCATCGGAACACATTTAGATCCTGAACTGGCAGCAGTCAAAGCACTTTTGGAAGTGGCCCAGAGCCGTCTGACGCAAATTCACGGTGCCAGAGAAGATACGGTTAGAGGAGAAGCTGCAAGAAAACTCGGCTATGAAAGAATGAGGCGGCTCAACAGTATGTGGTTAGATGACTCTGAGAGATCAATAGCCCTAGACAGCTTCCCTGACCAGGTTACCGATGACATTTTTGACGACTTGCAGATCACCAGAGCCAGGTTGAATGCGAAAGGCCTTAACCGTACAATCATAGTAGACCTAACACGTGAAGAGATCGGGATACCGGTCGTGAAAGTCATAGTGCCGGGCATGGAAGTGTTTGCCATCGACGATGAAAGAATTGGACTAAGGATGATGAACGGCAGATGACCACTCTTGTCTACGTAGGCCCAAGCATGCCCCATGAGGATGCCCGTAAGCTACTGGATGCGGAATACAGACCTCCCGTTAAAAGAGGAGACCTGCAGAAGATTCCAGATGATGTAGATACAGTTGCTATCATAGACGGCGTTCTGCTGAATGATGCAGCTGTAGGACACCGGGAAATAATCTCTCTTTTAAAATCTAATATAACGGTATTGGGAGGGGGCAGCATGGGAGCCCTGCGGGCAGCTGAGCTCGACTCATTTGGAATGAGGGGCATCGGAAGAATTTATGATGAGTATAAGTCCGGCAGAGTAGACGGAGACGACGAGGTTGTGCTAGCTTACGACCCCTTCTCATTAGTGCCTCTTTCCGAACCCTTAATCAACTTTAGACTGAACATATGTGAAGCAGTCAACAATGGCGTAATTAGCAAAAAAGTTGCAGATAATGCTATTGCTGCTATGAAGAACGTATATTATCCTCATCGCACAGGCAAGAAATTCGCAGAAGTAATTTCCTCGCTTTTAGATGAGGCTGAATGCAGTTCTTTTTTAACTTATTGGAATTATAACTATCAAGATTATAAAAACCTCGATGCGAGGCTTATTTTGGAAGACCTCAAGAATAATGCAAAAAATTTGCATTTTTAACGAATGTTAATCAGCTAAATTTTGCTGGGTGTTTTTCTTAACACCTGATTGGGATGGATGGATGAACCCTTTCTAATCAGCAATTATATAAGCCTCTCTCTCTTTTACGTTAAACATACAAGGGGGTTCGGTTTTCACTGAAGTTTAACGCTTCTGATGAGAATCAACTAAACTTTTTAGCTAGACAGAGGGAACTTTGTTTGGCTTGGAAAGATTAATTAGGAGGTAGAAAATTGGCTAAATACAAGGACAAAATAGACTTGTATGACGAGAGGGGTAAACTCATTGAGAGTGGCGTTCCATTAGACGCTATAAGCCCGTTATACAACCCTGCTATTCAGAGAACTGCTTCCTTGGCTAAGAGGACAATCGCTGTCAACCTCGCTGGAATTGAGAAGAGTCTCAAGTCTGGTCGCGTTGGCGGTGGATACATCAAGGGCAAGGAAATCGACGCACCTGTCGTTGCAAATGCAGAAAAAGTCGCTGCAAGAGTAAAAGACTACGTAAAAGTAGACAGCAGCGATGACGACACAGATGTTCGTGTGTTCTCCGAAGGAAAGAACATGATTGTAATTGTTCCTTCCCGCAGGATGGATGCTGGTGTTGAGTACACCACTGGATTTACAACTACTGCAGCCGCTGTTACCCAAGCAATCATCGATGAATTCGGTGTTGATATGTTCCATGCCAACATGGTTAAGGGAGCTGTTTGGGGCAGATATCCACAAACTCTTAACTTCGTGGGATCCAACCTTACATCTATCTTAGATGTTCCACAGGTTAACGAGGGATCTGGTTACGCTTTAAGAAACATCAAAGCAAACCACATCGTTGCTCTAGCTGGAAAGAACTCAATGAATGCTGCAGCCCTCGCGTCAATATTTGAACAGACTGCTATGTTCGAACTCGGTGACGCTATCGGACCATTCGAGAGATACCATCTCTTAGGTCTCGCTTATCAGGGTTTGAATGCAAACAACATGACAATTGATCTCGTAAAAGCAAACGGATCCACTGGAACCGTCGGAACTGTTATCGAATCACTTGTTGACCGCGCTATTGAAGACAAAGTAATTAGAGTAAAGGAGAAGCTCCCATCTGGATACTGTGTATACACAACCGATGACTTCCCACTCTGGAATGCATATGCCGCTAGCGGTATGCTCGCCGCCATCATGGTAAACGTTGGTGCTGCAAGAGCTTCACAGGGTATTCCATCAACAATTCTCTATTACAACGACTTACTTGAACACGAAGTAGCTCTGCCTGGTGTAGACTTTGGACGTTCAATGGGTGTTGCCGTTGGTATGTCTTTCTTCTCTCACTCCATTTATGGAGGAGGTGGCCCTGGTCTGTTCCACGGTAACCACGTCGTTACAAGGCACTCTAAGGGATTCGTTATCCCTGCCGTCGCAGCTGGATGTTCATTGGATGCTGGTACTCAGTACTTCTCACCCGAAGCCACATCAGGCTTAGTCAGAGATGTATTCGGAGACATTCCAGAATTCCACACACCACTCAAATGCGTTGGCGAGGAGGCCAAAAAACTAATGTAAATGGTTGGTGACTAAAATTATGAGTACTGAAACAACTGAAGCCGTTCCGCTGCCAGAAGTTCTGATATTTCCGGCACGCATGCTATCTGCAGACACAACAGAAAAACTACTGAATAATATCTATGAAGTACAAAATGTGCGACAAGTAAACATCAGCGGTGAAGGACTTCCTGCTGTTGTGGGGAACGGACCTGCTAAAGGAACGCTTGTAAACCACCCTGAGCGTAGAGTAATCAATGTGAAGGGAAGGGAATATGAGCTTAACCTTCTGGTAGGGAGAATTTTTGTTGAAATCAATGATATAGACAATGTGGACAAGGCCGTTGAAGAAATCAAAACGATTTGTGATGACCTTCTTCCGTTTGGATATAACCTTGAAGTAGGTAGGTACTCAAAATTCCAACCAACTATCACTGATTACAAAAAATGTAAGAGGTAATTATTATGGCATACAAGAGACAATTCTACCCTGGAACATGCCAGGTAGCCAAAAACAGGCGTCGCTTCATGGACCCTTCCCAGGAACTCAAGAAGCTACGTGACGTTTCTTTGGATGATGTTGTTAGAATCATGGGACACAGGTCACCCGGAGAAGAATATAAGTCCATCCACCCACCACTCGAAGAAGGCAACGAACCAGACGATCTCATCAGACAGCTCGTTACACCTATCGAGGGTGCAAAGAAAGGTGACAGAGTCAGGTACGTTCAGTTCGCTGATTCCGTATACTTTGCTCCAATGGTTCCATACGTTAGAGCATGGGCATACATGTCAAGAATTCGTGGATTTGATACCGGTACACTTTCTGGAAGGCAGATCATTGAAATGAGAGAAAGAGACCTCGAGAAAGTCGCCAAAGAATTCATCGACAACGAAACCTTCGATCCTGCAAGATGCGGTATCAGGGGTGCAACTGTGCACGGTCACGCTTGCAGACTTGACGAAAACGGACTTATGTTCGATGCATGGCAGAGATATGTTTGGAATGCAAAGACTGGTGAAGTCGACTACGTTAAAGACCAGGTCGCTATCCCACTCGACAAACCAATCTCCGTAGGAAAGCCTATTCCAGAAGCAGACTTAAAGAAAATGACAACAATCTTCCGTATTGACGGCGACGACATGAACGCTGACAAGGAAGTTTTGGACATGAACTTAAGAATCCACACACTCAGAACACTCTGCGGATACCAGGCCTTCGCTCTCAAGGGGGAATAAACATGGCTGACAAATTGTTCATGGACGCAATGAAAAAGAAGTTTAAAGAAGATCCAACTGACGAATACACATCCTATTACACCTTTGGTGGCTGGAAACAGTCTAAGAGAAAGAGGGAATGGGTTGAGCAGGCCAATGCAATTGCAAAAGCCCGTGGTATTCCAATGATGAACCAGGACATCGGTGTCCCACTCGGTCAGCGTGTCCTCATGCCTTATCAGCTTTCTCACACAGATATGTATGCAGAAGCTGATGATCTGCACTTTGTAAACAACGCCGCTATCCAGCAGGCATGGGATGATATCCGCAGGACCGTTATCGTAGGTCTGGATACCGCTCACACAGTTATCGAGAAGAGATTGGGAAAGGAAGTTACTCCTGAAACAATCAACAACTACCTCGAGACCGTTAACCACGCCATGCCCGGTGGAGCAGTTGTTCAGGAACACATGGCAGAATGCAGCCCAGCTCTTACAGCTGACTGTTACGTCAAAGTGTTCTCCGGTAACTCAGAACTTATCGACCAGCTCGACAAGCGCTTCGTTATCGATATCAACAAAGAATTCCCAGAAGATCAGGCAAAACAGCTGAATGACGCTATCGGCAAATCACTCTATCAGGTAGTACGCTGTCCAACAATCGTCGGACGTGTGTGCGACGGTGGTACAATGTCCAGATGGAGCGCCATGCAGATCTCAATGTCATTCATCAGCGCATACCGTCTTGCTGCCGGTGAAGCTGCAATCGCAGACTTCGCATACGCCGCAAAGCACGCATCCGTTGTTGAAATGGGTACAATGATGCCTGCAAGGAGAGCCAGAGGACCAAACGAGCCCGGTGGAATTCCATTCGGTTTCCTCGCTGATATGGTTCAGTCTACAAGGGTATGTCCCGAAGACCCTGCAAGAGCAGCTCTTGAAACTGTAGCTCTCGGTGCAATCATCTTCGATCAGATTTACCTTGGATCATACATGTCTGGTGGTGTCGGATTCACACAGTACGCTACTGCAGCATACACAGATAACATCCTTGAAGACTATGTCTACTGGGCCGTTGACTTAATCAAATCCCAGTATGGTGGTCTCTGCAAGAGCAAGCCTTCAATGGACCTGTTAGAGAAACTCGGAACCGAGGTTAACACCTACGCTCTCGAGATGTATGAGAAATACCCTGCAGCCATGGAATCTCACTTCGGTGGATCCCAGCGTGCTACAGTCGCAGCCGCATCAACTGGTATCGCTTGTGCAATGGCAACCGGAAACGCCGACTTCGGTGTAAACGGATGGTACCTCTCTATGCTCCAGCATAAAGAAAGGCACGGACGTCTCGGATTCTACGGATACGACTTACAGGACCAGTGCGGTTCCGCTAACTCATTCTCCTACAGAAGCGACGAAGGTCTGCCATTCGAACTCAGAGGACCCAACTATCCAAACTATGCAATGAACGTTGGTCACCTTTGCGGTTACGCTGGTATCGCAGCAGCTCCTCACGCAGCCCGTGGAGACGCTTTCGCTTGCAGCCCACTCATCAAAGTTGCATTCGCCGACAAGAACCTACCGTTCGACTTTGCAAACATTACAAAGGAAATCGGTCGCGGTGCACTTCGTGAGTTCATGCCTGCCGGTGAGAGAACCGTCATCATACCTGCAAAGTAAGCGTGGTTTCCATGCAGATCGGAGACATAGTAAAATACACAAACACTGGAACTGTCGGCAAGATAATTGCCGAAAAGGAACAGGATGGAGCAATGTGGTATCAGTTAGATATTACACAGTTGTTCTATCACTATTCTGCACTAGTGCCAGCTGAAGATAGTGAATACCGTGTCTTCGATCAAGAAAAATCCTTGAAGGATAGATTAGACGATGCTGAGGCCGCTCGGAGAGAATTCGAAGATATGGTCAAGGATCTCGTTGATGTCACTCCTTCAGGAGCAGGTTAAGACGACACCAAAACAAACCACTTCCCTTCACTTTTTTCTATTTTTAACCTTTATATTATTTTGATTATATTAGATATCCTTAGTTTGTCAGAATATTCTCGCCAGATATTTTTAGAATAGTTGAATCTTTTTTTACTGTGTTTTCAAATATTCTATAATATGTATGATAAAATTCATCAAATAGTTTTTAAATAATATTTATTATTAATTAGTTCTTTCTTTTTTAAGACGTTCTTCCCAGTCTTCTGGCCTTTCCGAGAATCCTCTGGATCTCCAATACGCAATATTGTTGGGATTCATCTGATTGGGACGGACTTTGCTTTTCGGACGTCTTCCTTCACTGCGTTTTTTAACTTCCGGCCTTACAATAGTTTCAGGCGCCATGTCTTTAAAGCCGCTTACATGTGAAATCAGCTGAAGGGAGTGACATCTGTAACCAAGCTCATTGCACTTTGATATCAAATACCCTGACATCGTACTTGATTCTCCTACTACCATGGCATCTTTTTTATGAGCTTTGATATACTCAAGAGGCACAGTTATATCCTTGTCACCGGTAATTATCATGAATATATCAGGACAATCTTCATCATGCAAACGGTCTATCAGAAAGCAATACATAGCAGGATCTGTGAGACTCTTTCCGTAAGCATATCCTCCGCCAGCATCAAAATATTTGAAAGCCTTGCTTTCAATGAACTGAAACCCATTTCTTTCATAATTTATCTTAGTGCTTTCTTCTCTCCACTGAGTCTCTTCATCAATAAAAACAAACGATTCGATGAGATCTCCATTCAGTGAAGCATACTCCTTCAGAATGTTGCCTATATTCTGTAAAATCACTGCCTCTTTGGCTTCGTAAAGACCTCGTTCAATGTTTGGCCCATCGACATACAGTCCAATGGACTTCATGATTCATACCTCATGTGTTCAGTGAGAATTTCATCAGCTGCTCTTTCTATCAGTATGCAGTTTAGAATAGTAAGAAGAATATTGGGGATCGTAAATGACATCTCACGCATTCCCAGCAGATATTTTACAATTTCATTGCAGATC
This sequence comes from uncultured Methanomassiliicoccus sp., assembly GCA_905202485.1. Taxonomy (GTDB): domain Archaea; phylum Thermoplasmatota; class Thermoplasmata; order Methanomassiliicoccales; family Methanomassiliicoccaceae; genus Methanomassiliicoccus_A. The sequence goes on along the minus strand of CAJKRY010000001.1, from coordinate 396,260 downwards.
GCTCTGCAGTAATTATTTATTGAGTCATATAAATTAGAAATGCAGTTAAGCTCTATTAGCTCAGACACATTATCTTCGCCGAGATCTTCTTCTTTTATGTCTAGTATTTCTTGTATTCTGCTGTATACTTCCTCTTCACTGCGAATATGCGCATTGTAACAAATCTTCTGAGACAGTTCAATAAGTCTTAATTTGATTATCCCTGAAACTTTCTCTTTGTTCTCTTCTTTGACTTCCACTCCATCTATTCTGAATATATCATCATCAATTGTAATGTCAAAATTTAAGAAACAAAGAAAATCTTCAGATGGAAACTTCATGTCAATATTCAGATTACTGACATTCTTCAGAAGTTTTTGTATGCGTGCCAGACCTTCTGCAGACACTTCTTTTGGAATTATCCTGTCTTCAAGGATGTCTGTTTCGATGCTTTTTATCTCCTGTACAGACGTTTCATCTTCCACCGATGAACCATATGTTCTCACTGTGCAGTTTGCAATGCTTCCCATGCGGCTTTCCAGCAGCAGCATTTCTGCTACTCTGTCATAAAGTTCATCATCAGTTCGTTTTATGCTGAAGCTGTAATATGGATCAAATAGTTGTATTGACAATTTTTTGAGATACGGACAAAGTTCTGCGGAAAATATTCCCGAATCTGGGGAAACATCTTCCCAGTATTCATCTATTATCTCTGAAGGATATCTAAGATTGCTATTTAAATTATTTAACTGAAATAAACATTTTATAAACTCTCGTGCACCGATGATACATTCTTCAGGCACATTATCTTCATCTAATGTAATTTTCATAACTGGCATTGAGACAACTTTAGCTCTGCATGCTTCAGGATAGTCTGAATCAGCGTTGGATGCAGTTTTAGTCCACTCATCTAAAACAAATTTGAGAATCTCCAGTTTATTGGGAGAGATCATCGGGGAGTATGTTTCTATCTTATTTTCTATAGCAGGACTGAACATTTTTCTGATTATGCTGTTTTTACTCTCTCCGCTGGCGCTCATTAAATTCATAAGTTTATAGGCTGTAGAAGTTCTCATTTTTATTTTGGATGAGGTCATCTGTGAGAATGTACTTTTGAACAATCTTTCTCCGTCAAACTCTGTATTGCCGGCAGCCTCTTTTTTTAAAAATTCTATGCTCTCATCATCAGCATTAACGGGAACACAGTCTAATATCGCCGCAAGGATTTCAGAATCAGATTTGCTCAGTCCTTTTATTCTCATCCCATGGTTATCTGCGAATCTTTTAAATTAATATGCCGATTGAATGTAAAATCTCGCTCTGTCAGCGCTCTATAATCATATAGTTAGTTTTGTAAAATCTTTGATATGACTGATTCAGGTGTTTCACCATATAACCGGGTCTGCCGAAGACCCATCGGTGTGACTATCCTGGCCGCTTTAGAGATTATCTGGTCTATTCTTATGCTAATAGCTGCAATCGGCATGTTTGCAGCAGCAGGTCTGCTAGCTGTAGATGGGATCCCTCCAGAATTGATGGATATGGTCTCCCCAGATGTTCTCCAGAGTCTTCCAATGACATGGGTGGTCATGGGTATAATGATCTTAATTTTTGCAATAATTGGATTCGCTATAGCATGGGGTTTCCTTAAAGGCAGAAACTGGTCCCGAGTGCTGTTAATGATCTTCTTGGTACTCTCAATCATTTCATCGATTCTAGGAGCGATAATGTATGGGACCATGGATACAGGCACACTAGTATCATTGGGAATCTCAATTGTGATACCGGTAATCATCCTCTGGTACCTTGCTTTAAATCATGTTTCAAACTGGTTCCACTGCCGTGAGCTCCGTTAAGATGAAATACTCTTTGTTGCAAGCAAATTCGCAATGCACATGGAGATGCAATTGCAAGAGGTCAAAGGGTTCATTAACGGTGTAGATGTCGGAAAACTGGAAGCCACCATTGATGCGGTAAACAAAAATCCGGATCTGGCGGCTTTCAGGTTTCACATCGCAAATGAATGGATAAAAGGTACGAAAACAGAAACGGCGGCTCAACGCATTGACGGCGGTCCTCAAATCCTGATCAGGACAGAGCCTTTTAAGATACAATCAGACCAGCCGGGTGTATTGATGGGGATGGATACTGCACCCTGTGCCGCAGTGTCATTGATGCATGCTTTAGCATCATGCTTATCGACATCAATTGTTTATACAGCAAGCCTGAGAGGCATAGAAATCAATAAAATGTCGATTATTCTGGAAGGAGATGTAGATATTCAGGGAATCTTAGGGATCTCGGAACAAATTAAACCCGGCTTAAGGAATCTGGATTTGGATATAAGGATAGACTCAAACGCTCCAAAACAAGAAATAGAAGAGGTTGTGCAATATGCACAAAAACACTCTATGATTCTAGATACTTTGATCAATCAAATGGATTTAGACATAAATCTTGTCTGATTGAATATGAGACGGTTACTGCTTCTTCAGCCATCTGTCTATGGAGGAGCGGACCGTTCCATCCTCATCAAATACTAATTTTATGCCTGCATCTTCTAAGATCTTTTTTCCATGGGGCCCCACAAAACCTGTCAAAACAACTTCTGGACCTAACTTTACTACCTGTTCGGCAGCCATCATCCCAGACCCTTCAGCGGAGATCGTGGCTTCATTGGCATAGGCATTCCATTCTTTAGTCTCAGAGTCATAGATTATAAAGTAGTCAGCATGGCCGAATTCTTCTGCCACCAGCGATTCAAGTTCAGGATCTTCAGCGCTTACACACAATTTCATATCTGTACCCATACCAGCATGGGTGATGATCACACATTAATTTTCCTCATGAATCAGGAGATCTCAATTAATAGGGAACTTCAAATATTCGAGATGTTGATGGGGAAGAAGATTCCTATGGATTCATTAAACCGCAAAACACTATTTTGGGTGTTAATAACATTAGCAATCTCTCTTTTCATCCTGTTTGTACTCTTGGCATTATTTATCGATCCTCAGGATGTTCAGTCATCAGGACTTGTAGATCTTGCTGCGGCTGACGAGCTTCGTATGATCTGGATTTTAGCTTTAATGCTGTTTCTTGGGCCTATTATCATGATTCTCGTGACTGCTGCTACAATTATGCTGCTGAAGGATGTCCAGATTCCTCAAGTGGTACAGTATGCAGATATGTCTAATTTTAAAAGCCAGGTAATCGGAAGAAAACCGGCTCCAGTTCAAAGTGTAACTCCAGCCGAAGCAGAGGGAGCGCAGGCATCTTTGGACGACCTGAATCTAAAATTCATACGCGGAGAGATAACAAAAGAACAGTATGATGAAATGAAGTTAACCATGGAGCAGAAAGGAAAAGACTGATTTTAGTGCATTATTATCAAACTTGATTACTTGATAATAACGAGCTTATAATATCTCCTGGGGTGGGACTCTTGGGACTTCTAAACTGTCCCTGGAGAAGGAGATGAAAAACAAGAGACTGCTCAGTGATAACGAAGTCCAAAAGGGACTACGAAGCATCATTTTTGACGGGATGATGTCGCAGGCACTGTCCACACTTACAGGCAGTGTTTTCCTCACCGCTTTTGCACTGGCATTAGGTGCATCTGAATTAATAGTAGGAATCCTGGCTACAATTCCGTTTCTTGCTAATGTAATTCAGATCCCTGCAGTTTTTCTGGTTGAGAAACTGCGCGTAAGGAAATCAATAACTGTACTGGCCAGCGCTCTAAGCCGTTCGTTGTGGTTAGTTATAGCTTCCGTACCCTTCATCGCCAAAGGCTTCGAAATACCTCTGATTATCCTGCTCCTGGTGGCCCTCTCGCTGCTGGCATCAATTGGAAGCTGCAGTTGGAACTCTTGGATGAATGACATTGTGCCAAAGAAGTCTCTGGGAAATTTCTTCTCAAGAAAAATGCTGCTCTCTACTGCAGTCGGAATACCGGCAGCATTGGCAGCAGCATGGTTCATCTCAGTCTGGCAGGCAGTCTTTCCTGGAATGGAAGTGCTGGGATACTCTGCATTATTCATCGGGGGATTCATATTCGGTCTCATAGGTGTGATAGTGGTCTCCAGAATGCCGGAGCCTTCGATGACTGTGCAGACTATGCCGCCTTTCTCTGAGATCATCAAGAAACCCTTCGAAGACAAGAACTTCAAAACTCTCATAAAGTTCCTGGCCTCGTGGAATTTTGCCATTAATCTGGCAATGCCTTTCCTCACCGTCTACCTGATGACTACATTTGGTTATTCGGCTTCATCCGTGACTGTATTCACAGTAATCAGCCAGATCACCAGCATGCTCTTCTTCAGGATATGGGGAGTCCTATGCGACCGCTATTCCAACGTATCAGTATTGAAAATTGCAGGCCCTGCTATGGTCATTGTAGCTCTCATGTGGGCGGCAACATCTGCATTCGCAGGCAGTGACCTGGTAGCAGCATTGATTGTAGGAATTCACATGATCAGCGGCGCTGCTTCAGCAGGCGTAAATCTGGCAACTGGAAACATCGGTTTGAAACTGGCGCCAAAAGACAAAGCCACTTCCTATCTGGCAGCAACTTCGCTGTTCTCTTCCGTCTCTGCCGGTTTAGCTCCTTTAATCGGGGGAATTGCAATAGGATTCGTAGGCGGATGGGAATACTTCTTTGTCTTCGCATTCCTGCTGGGATTAGTATCCCTCTGGTATCTCTTGAAGCTGAATGAAGACGGAAACGCTCCCAACAAAGTGGTAGTCAAAGAGCTGGTCGTGGAATTAAAGAACACAACTTCACCTCAGAATGTAGTTTCTAAGGCGAGGTCTGTAAGCGATCATCTTTTAGCAGTGTTCAAGTGAGACGAGGTAATCTCATCTCCAATCTCTTTTTCTTTCATGCCGTAAAGCAGGCTTAACCCTCCTAATACCGAGACCACTCCAATGACAATGTCGTCATGATAATGATAGTTTATTCCATACATGAGGTATGCAAATCCCATTATCATCAGAAAGATCTGGAGAATTGGATAACTTTTTTCAATATGCCGGGACAGCCTGGTAAATATGTTTAATCTATCTTTGTATACTACAATTAATACGCATATTACTGTTATCGCAAATATCCACTCAGAAATTGAAAGAATTTCTTTGGCAGCAAATGTAGTAAAGTATGACTCAAAGTCTGATGTTTCAAAGGGGCCTTTAAGCGGCCAGAACAAAGTTACTGGAGATTTCCAGAGTTCATCTAAAACAAAGTGTGATGATATTCCTGCAGATACTGCAAGAACAGAATAACTTGATTTTTTCTTCCAGTAGTAAAGGCCGATGACAATGAATATAATCAATATCAACAGCGTGTGGGTATAGATTCTGCCAGAATTGAGAGAGTCAGCAAGAATGAAATGTCCCAGAGGCTTATCTACTAAATCAGGAAGTATCGCTCCAAATCCGCAGGCAATGACTGCGGAACGCTGAAGCGTAATCTTGTAGATTATAAGACCGATAACTATTCCTGCGAATAAATGACAGAATCCAAGCACCCTTTGACTTTTGCAGGATGACATCTTTGAATCTTTCTATACTATCCGAATCTTATATCTCTGCTACCAATTTTTAGTTACGTTCCGACTCTTTATTAACTATCGTGAAGTTTATGAAACATCATTCCGAATATGCATGATAAAACCAAACAAGAAGCAGACTGTAAGCTTCCCAAAAGAATCAGGGGAAGCTTCAATAACGATGATTTGTTTCTTTAGGAGGGAGAGCATGTTAGAAATTAAAGATCTCACAGTTGAAGTAGGGGGCAGAAGAGTCCTCAACAATGTAAATCTCAGTGTCTTACCAGGATCTACAAGTGTTTTGTTTGGACCGAACGGGTCTGGAAAATCCACTCTGCTTTCGACAATAATGGGACTGGGAAACTACAAGGTTGTAGAAGGGCAGATTCTGTTTAATGGTGTGGATATAACACATATGCCCATAAATGAAAGGGCAAGACTGGGAATCGGTCTCATGTCTCAAAGGCCTCCAAACTTAAGCGGTGTCGCTCTTTATGACATTATCAAAGTAAGCAGCCACGGTAAAGTGGATCCGAAAAAGCTTGCTTCAAAGCTCAACATGGAGAATTTCCTCAGCAGAGATGTAAACGTTGGTTTCTCCGGCGGGGAAATCAAGAGGTCTGAATTGTTGCAGCTTGCTGCACAGGACCCGTGCCTCTTTATGCTTGATGAGCCAGAATCCGGTGTAGATCTGGAGAGTATTGAAAGGGTAGGCACAATGGTTCATGACCTGATCTCCGGCGGCAAATGTGCCGGGAAAAGAGAAGAATCCGGAAAGAGCGCTTTAGTAATCACTCATACTGGTCAGATTCTTGATTACATCGAAGCGGATCGTGGATACGTCTTGTGTGATGGAACCATTACCTGCATGGGCAATCCACGTGAATTATTGAAAGACATCAGAACAAAGGGTTACGAGGAGTGTATAAAATGCCGTCTGATAGAGATGAACTGATAGAACGTGCAAAAAATGCATTACAGAAAAAAGGAGCCTTCGGAGAAGATTTTGATCTTAAAACCTACTCTGAAGTTTCTGGAGAAATCCCTGTATTCAACGCTCCTTCAGAATTGCCGAGCAGCATCAAAGAGGCAATGCTGAAAACCGGTGTCAACCCGTCTGCAGAAGGAAATGACGGAAGCATGCTGGTTATTGACAATTCCATCGTTCTGAATAACTCCAACAATGATGGATTTGAACTGATGGACATCAGAGATGCTTTAAAAAAGTACGACTGGCTGAAAGACTACTCTTGGAATGCAGTAAATGTTGATGCTGATAAGTATACAGCAGCCACATATCTCAATGATTCTCCTGGATATTTTATCAGGGCATTTGCTGGTAAAAAGGTCAAGCTGCCTGTTCAGACCTGCATTATGATAGATCACAATGATTCTGCGCAGACAATCCACAATATTATCATTGTTGAAGAAGGCGCATCCATCGAGATCATATCGGGCTGTACTTCTGGAAGCGATGTAGACGCTGCACTTCACATGGGCATTTCCGAGATGTATGTTAAAAAGGACGCCAGTCTGAAATTTACTATGATTCATAACTGGGCAGAAAACGTAGGTGTAAGACCCCGTACAGGCATAGTAGTAGAAGAGAATGGAACATTCATCAACAACTATGTGATCCTTAAAAAAGTCAAGAGTGTACAGACTTACCCGACAGCAAGACTGATAGGAAAAGGTGCTGTAGCTCAGTTCAACACTGTAGCAATCGCACAGCCTGGTGCAGAACTTGATCTTGGCTCAAGGGCAGTTTTGGCAGCACCAGAGTGCAGAGCCGAGATTATCTCACGCTCAATTACCGTCGGCGGAAAAGTCATCAACAGAGGTACGCTGGTCGGAGATGCCAAAGACATCAAGGCGCATCTGGAATGCCGCGGGCTTATTTTAGGAGACAATGGTGTAAACATTGCAATTCCTGAGCTGGATGCCAGGGTGGCAGATGTGGAGATGACCCACGAAGCTTCATTAGGAAAGGTTGCACAGGATCAGGTAGAATACATCATGTCCCGCGGACTTACAGAAGATGAAGCTGTAGGAATGATTGTGAGAGGATTTCTTGAGGTAGGAATACGCGGAATTCCTGACGACATAAAAGCCGAGATTGATGAGGCTATCAGGCAGAGTGATCTTGCTACTGGATGAACAAACGCTGACCCGGCTAAACCGGGTCAATAACTATTCTTTATATAATAAAAATAAAAAAAAGGGGGCGGGATACAACTCCATTATTCATCCAATATCCTGTAGGTTGGATTAGGCCTGCCAGGTGAGAAACAATCGTCGAATTGAAGTTTATATTGGATACATTTTTCTTTGAAACAGGATTCTATCGTTTCTCTGATAGTCTGTCTCAGCTTCTCTGGTTCTGAAACAATTCTTGCATTGAAGTTTAACTTAGACTCATCCCTGCCGAATCTGGATCCTTTGACGCCGCCTATTGTAAACTCATTGCCGATAAGAGAGATCTTAGTGTGACTATTGGCATTTGTTATTGCCACTTTTGCGTGGGCGATGTCTGAAGGCGTGTATTTCAATGCGAGATTTTTCAGTATGTTCATTGAAAGCTCATATGAATCATATTCCGGTGCAGTAAATTCGTATATTCCGTTATACCATCCCAGTTCAGCTTCTGCTTCAGCATATTTATCATAATCTATATCTACCGGTTTTCTTGCAGTCTCTTCTTCAGAAGTAATTATCTCTAATATCTCCTGAAGTCCTTCCTCGGTAACTGCAGAATATGGAATGATTTTCCTATCTGGATTGATATTTTTCAGTTTTAAGATCAAAGACTTAATGTCATCAGAGCCAATTTCATCAATTTTTGTAAGTATCAGATACTCAGCTTCTTCAGCCTGATGGCTTCTCAGGTATCCTCCGAGAGTTGACCTGTCAAATGCATTATTCAGAAGTCTCGGAGCGTCAATCAGTACAATTAGCGGGGCTACAGAAAATTTGTCTCCATGGTATCTTTTCATTGGAGTGGCTACAGTAGCAATAAGATCTGTACAACTTCCGACAGGCTCTGCAATGATATATTGAGGATTAATCTCCTTCAAGAGTTTATCTGCATTGTCCAAAAGCTTAGGGAAGTTACAGCAGAAGCATCCACCACATACTTCTTCCACACTCAGTCCTCTTACTTTAATGAATTCAGTATCTATCAACAACTGCCCTTGGTCATTGGTAATTACTCCAACAGGTACTTTTTCTTCAATAAACTTCTGAGCGATCTTGTTTATTAATGTGGTCTTACCTGCACCAAGAAACCCTCCGATTAATATCATTCGAACTCTCATGACCCTGAATGAACTTACTCAAATATAACTTTTTTGAATTTCACATTATACTTCATACATTATTATTTGAGTTTATAACTCAACATTAAATATTAGAATTAATATTGCAGTTCATGACCTGTTGCCAAAGTCTTTCTAAAAATTTAGTTGCAGAATTTCTTGGAACAATGGGATTAATAATAGTTGCAATTGGCTCAATTATTCTTCCTCAGCTCGTGTGGGGCGCAGAATTCGGATACCAATTCGTATTTATGAATGCTATTGCAGTGGGTTTTGTATTGTTTGCACTTATTGAAACATTCAGCCCGTTGTCTGGATCCCATTTCAATCCCGCGGTGACAATCGCACTTCTGGTTTCAAGAGAAATAACTCCTAAAAAGGCTGCTTCATATATTGTAGCACAGATATGCGGAGCAATAGTTGGTATATTTCTACTTAATATCATATTTTATGATACTACACAGGCGCTGTACTTTGTGAGCGACATAGACAGGTCCAGCATTTATGTCCTGATATCAGAGTTCCTTTGCACTTTCATGCTTGTAGCAGTTATCTTTGGATGTGTAAGAGGAACTTCCAACAAGACATCACTGGCTGTTGGTCTATTTGTAGGCGGCATGATCATAACTACTTCAAGCACAATGTTTGCTAATCCTGCTGTCGATATCGCTAGAATATTCACGAATGCTGCATGCGGCATCAACCCAATGTCTGCTGTTTATTTCATAATTGCTGACATCTTAGGAGCTGTTTGTGCTGCACTTCTTTTCAACTGGCTGTATCCGCTAAAGCTGAAAGAAGGAGAGAAATGCGAACCGTTTGACTGTAGCTTCTGCCAGAGTACTCCTGAGCAGACACTCACAAGAAAGCTCGATGAAGAAGAGAAATGCGAGCCTTTTGATTGCAGCTGTAAAGACGAAAATAAATAAACTCCAAGTCAAATGATTTCCACTCGAAACGACGGCTGTATGCCATAACAAATTAAATTGTGATGTGCATACACCGTCAACCGAGTGAGTTCATGATCCTCTATTTCTCTGGAACAGGAAACAGTCTCTACATTGCAAAACTGCTTGCAGAAGAATTGAATGATAGGATTATCTCAATTCCAGAATGCATCGGCAGCGGAACTTTTGAATTTGAATTAAATGAATCAGAGAAAGTTGGGATCGTGACACCTGTATATTTTTACGGGCTTCCTTCAATCGTAGAAGATTTTCTAGACAATGCCAAGTTCAATAAGGACTCATCATTTTATCTGATAGTTACATTCGGTTCATTTACTGCAAATACCGGGCCGAATGCTCAAAAATATTTGAGCAGCAAAGGTTTGAATCTTGATTATATTTTTTCAATCCATATGCCTGAGAACTATGTTCCTCTGCTGAAGGTTCCTTCCAAGGAGATATGTCAATCTTTAATTGTCGATGCAGAAAAGTCTGTTTCTGAAATTGTGAAGACTTTAAATGAAAATCCGCCGGGGGATTATGACACACATAAAGGAAAACTTCCGGGAGTCATATCTCCGCTCTGTAGAACGATCTACAAAAAGGGAATGACAACTAGAAAATTCTGGCTCGATGACTCCTGCATCAGCTGCGGTCTGTGTGAACGCATATGCCCAGCGGATATAATCTCCATGCATGATGGAAAACCTAATTGGACTAAGAGCATCTGCCCGAGATGTCTGGCATGTCTCCACCGCTGTCCATCGTCTGCCATTCAGCTTGGACACTTCACAAAGAAGAAGGACCGCTATGTGAATCCAAATGTTGAATTCGATCCATGAGGCGTTATTGATGGTACCCATTGAAAATAAGCACATAGTTCTTACCGGAGCAAACAGCGGCATTGGTCTGGAAGTTTTGAAGCTCCTTTTAGATAGAAAAGGAAACATCATTTTTGCTGTTGATCTGAATACTGACATAATCAGCACTTTCGACTCTTCCAGAGTCATACCTTGCATCTGCGATGTTTCAAAGCCTCAAAACATTGACAGTCTCTTTGAGAAGGCCGTTTCAGCAATGGGGTCAATCGATATCTTTTATGCGAACGCTGGTTTTGCTTATTATGAGCAACTAAATTACACCGATTGGAAACGAATTGAGAATATTTTTGAAACAAACACGATCTCGCCTATTTACTCATATCAAAAATTTGTTGAATATCTGAACGGCAGAGAAGGCATGTTTGCTATCACGGGTTCGGCAATGGGTTTTATGGGTATGCCTGGTTTCACGCTGTACTCTGCATCGAAATTTGCAATAACCGGCTTTCAGGAATCTGTGCGTTTGGAAAAACCGGACAATGTTCATCTGATCACTTTATTTCCTGTATCTACCGACACAGGTTTTTTCAAGACTGCCAGCAGCGTTGAGTTCAAAAAACCGTATCCGGTGCAGTCTCCGGAGATTGTAGCAAAAAGAATGATCAAAGGTCTGGAAAAACGAAAGAAAAAAGTCATGCCTTGCACAATGTTTAGATTTGCGTTGGTGCTGTTCCGCATCTTTCCTTTCGTGAGAACTATGTATTGGAATCATGAAAAGAAAAAGTTTGAAGATTACAAATCTAAACGCGATAATCTAACCCGCTGATCTGGATAATTTTTCATTTATCATGCTGGTAGCAGCTTATTTTTCATTTGAACAAGTTCAAATACTATGAACTGCATTCTCTTGAACAAGTTCAAGTAAAGCTGTATGATGGAGATGACGAGATGAAAGAAGCTGTTTCAAAATTCAAGGATAAAAAGTGTGAAACCTCTTTTGAAAAAGTCATAGACCTAGCTTTTAATTTATTTCTGGAAAATGGGTATGATAATACAACAATCAGAATGATCATTGATGAAGCTGGCATACACATTGGCAGTCTATATTATATTTTTCCGAATAAAGAAAGTATTCTCAAAGCATTAATGATCACCATCTATGATATGATCCATAAAAAAGCGCAGACTCTGCAGAATGATATAAACGATCTTGCAGCGCTCCTGTACCCAACAGCTTCAATTTTGTATATGTCTGATAAATCTGATAAGATTTCCAGGCTGTTCTATAAAGCATATTCTACCTGGTCTGTTTTTGATGAACTTCTGAAGTTCTCCAGAAGCTGGGCTTTAAAGTATAACTTCTCTCCCGGTGTTGATAACAGAGAATACAACGCGAGACTGCTGTTTGTTTTCGGAGGCCTGGGGAACATGGTGGGGGAATTCTACCATACTGATGGAAAAGCAGGTTATCGTGAAAAACTGGATCAGTTCATAGATGTTTCCTGCCGCATTTTTGGTGTAGAGACTCCGAAAAACATTCAGGAAACGAAAAATCTGCTTTATAACATGCTGGAAACTGAAAATATCACAATTTTAGGAAAAGAGATTGACATTGAACAGTCACGAGGTGAATGATATGAATACCGACTCTAAAAATCTTGATGTGCAGAAAGAAAGAGTATCTGGAACAATTGGCATAATTGCCTGTCCTATGCTGGAAGATGAGCTGATTTACGATATTGTTACAGATACTGATGAAAAAAAGATTTATGTGGTCAATACGGGGCATCAAGGAAGCTTTGTATGTAAACTAGAATGCAATAATCTAGAATACTCGATGATTGATGAATACTCCTTTGACTCAGGAATAGACGACCTAGACAAATCTAAGTTCAATTTAGTGATCTATATGAATCAATTAGGTCTTCACGCGGAGCCTAAGAATCTCAGAAGCACTATTGAAAATCAAGTTGCAATACATAAGCATCTGTTTGATGCTATGATGGTTTTCTATGGGATGTGTGGCAATTACGGCTGGGACATATCAAAAGTTTCAGAGGAAAAATCTGCACCGCCAATAATCACGATACGTGATGAAAACGGCAAGATTTGTGATGACTGCATTGGAGTGGCGGTCGGCGGTACTGACAATTATTTCCGTTTAAACAAGGCATACTGCGGTGTGCTCTACCTGACGCCTGCTACTGCCACTAATTGGAATGATTTCATGGCAGTCTCCGATATAACTAAAGGCGTTGACCCATCAGATCATTCTATGATGAAGCTGCTGTTTGAAATCTGCGGCTATAAGTATGCTCTCCGACTAGACACCGGTCTTGGAGACAGAGAGAACTATGAAAAATGTGCTCAGGAAATATGTAGAGAGATGAATCTGGAGCTGATTGATCCAGAAGGCAGCTGGACAACTCTGGAACCTGTTAAAAGGGCATATTCTGAAGCTAAAAATTCATTAAAGCATTCTGAAGTTCAGGCATGATGGTCTGCATGGCCTTAAGCGGCCATACAGTTACTTTATTTTCTTTATGTAGTTTTGACTGCCACCCTCCGATTCTGCATGCCTTTCATTGTTTTCATGATCATGCTGAAACAGAATATTATCATGGCAAATATTGCATATACCAGAACTGGTTCAATATAACTAAACAATTTTATCCTCATCTGCAGCAGGTCAAAAATAAGGATTATTGCGGGATGAATTATGTATATGCCGCCGGATAGTTCTTTTCCGACATATGTCAAAACTGTGAACTTAATTCTATTCGGATTATTAATGGCAAACAGAAACAAGGCTATCGTAAGCAAGATTGTTCCAAAGTATAGGTTGGACCCGCTGACAAAAATTGATTCGATGACAGACAGCCCCCCCCCCCATCAGGAATATTGCCAACAGCTTGTTTGTCGATATGGATCCTATATGCTCTTTATTTTTATGAATTAAATATCCCATGATGAAAAACGACAGTCCAATAAATGGATAGATCTTACTGCCAATCTGCATTGTATCTAGACCACACAATGGCATCAGTTCGGAGAAAATCAGATCAATGGCCAAAATAACAATGACTGTGTTAAACAACCTGCCAATATCAAAATCATGTTTGGCTGCAATATAGCAGAATATATACAGTGCTAAAAGGGCATATAAAAACCATACATGCTGATTATAATTAGACGATATTGCAAAATTATAAGCAACGTCACCTATTCCAAGAATGCCATTTTTTAATAAAATCAGATCGATTATTAAGTATATTATTTTAAGAGCTAATATTAGTTTTAGTGTATTCCATATCTTAGTTGGCATCTTTTCTAGGCATCCATTTTTAGAAAACAGATAGTATCCAGATATCATAAAAAAACAGGGTACTGCAAATCTGCTCAAACCAGTTACAATATCGCCAAATGTGCCATGGATATTGCAGTGAAGAACCACCACACAAAATGCTGCTATTGCTGTAATGCATCGCAAGGTCCTATTTTCTGACCGACTGCCCCCCCCCCCCTTTAGGATCTTCAGATCTGAAGGAGCATTTCAAACACTTATTATTGCGCATTAGAGCTTTAACAAAGAATCAATATATAACAGGAACATACATTTGAGCGCCTCTGCAGCAGACAGCTTAATATGAAACTTTACAGAGATGTTTCACATGATTTCTGAATGGGATCTGATGAATATGTGGTTTGCAGTATTCAATTGATATCAAATCAGTGGATATACATCTCTGTACAAGCACGGGCTAACGCGGCGGGCGGAGATTTGCATTTGTAAAATACCTTCTCATGCATATGGGGGCTACTTAACGCTCATAATGCCGTTGATATGTATGATTGAATCAACCTCATGCATATACAGGGATTACAACGTTAAGCTAAAATTCATTAAATCATGCTGAAGGTCAGGCATGAGCCGGAACATTCGATTTAAGTGCACGACTGTACGGCCATGATTTTTATTTTATGATCCAACTTTTCACATTTAATCAAGCTCCATGTTTAAAAACATCTTATTCGCAGGCAAGTCTGATTGATACTTACTTAGCTATCTATGACACAACCAGCCCGCCTATCGGCAGATGTTATGTTGTTAATATCCATTTGTCTAAGCCACATCTCAAATTATCCATATGAATATAATATTCATGATATGATTAAATATTATAAATGACGATAATCGAACATGAGTCTATCAAAGAACACTATAATTGCCATATTGGCAGTAATCATAGTCGTAGTTGCTGGCATTGGTATTGTGGTGGCAAATGGATCACTGGTAGATGATGTTGTTGGTGTTACGTATGATGGAAATAGTGGAGTGACAAGCAATGGAGATAAAACCACCATACTGTCGAATGAAACAGCTGTAGAGTGCTTGTTTGCCTATGAGGGATATATGTTTGTTAACTGGAATACTAAATCTGACGGCAGCGGGACAACATACAATGTTGGGGATCCAGTCTCTAATGGGATGACACTGTTTGCACAGTGGAAAGCGAAACCACATACGATCTCTTATTCCTTCATCAGTTCTTTGTCGACCGGTATTTCATTTACAATTAACAATTCGCCACTCACACCGATGTCTACCTTCTATTCGCCAGCCATTATACAAATTAATGGCGGTTCAAATTGGATATACAATGACGATCACACCTTTACAGGCACCGTTGAGGGGAAACTGTATAATGTATCAATTATCATCACTGGATACACTGAAGGAAGTTTGATTGCAGAAGTGAATGAATCAGATACTCCAACAATAGGATTTAAGACTACACAGAATGTTGGAATATCTATACACGTACGTAATGCTGCCTGATTATAAAAAAATAGATTCTGTACTGTCCTCATTGGATCAGTATGGAATCTATTTTTTAAACTCCTATGCTCTCCTTTTTCTACTTAGTATAGAGGTGTCAAGAACTGAGAATTGCAAATAACTCTTCGACGATCTCATTGAATTCATTAGGTGATATCAATAGCATATCTCACACAGTATATCGAAATCGGAGCATCACTATCGATAGACAAGAGCTTTTCACCAGGAGCCGGATCTGCGGTTACGTTTTGAATGGTGTAAAAGTCCCCGCATGCAAACGTACCTCATGCTGTTGGCGGATCTCCATGACCCTAATCCAATATGGTGGCGTACATTGATTCTCTGACTGAGCATGGTCAGTCAGGACAGCATATTTTGTCTTAGATTGGAGACAATGGGATGAGTCATCGGAGACAATATGTACGTGCATTATGGGATGGACAAAACATTACGAAGATCTGGATCCAAGGCAGATTATCGAATTCTTGGATGTGGAGATTGATGATCTAATGATAATTATCAAACCAACTCCGGTTGATGATGGCCGATTTAGAATATGCAATTTAGATAGAGTACTTAACCGAGAATAATTGTCATTTCGTTGAGGGAGAAAACAACCCCACGTATGTGGGGACCACTTATACAAAGGTAGTTCTTTTATAACTTACTCAGAATCACCCCCACTTATGTAGGGACTACTCGTTGATGCCTTTATGTGTGCTGCCCTGATATACATTTTCTCTTTTATCTTACATACTTCTTTGATGGTAATTATTGCTTATACCATGTATGTAATGAGTAAGTTATAAAAGTAAAAGTTCATATATAATATGTGCATTAATGATTCATGTAAGGCATCATATGAACGTTATATTTAATGTACCATTTGGTAGTCTATCAGGTGCATCTACATCCCTGTGGGCGAAAGTATCAGACAAATGCGGAGACACATCCTGGATGCCATTGGTTGTACACATGTCGGATTCGTGCAGAATCATGGAAAAAATATGGGACTTATGGTTATCGGATTCTGTTAAAAAAGAGATTTCTAATGGAATTATTATTTCTAACAATGAAACTGATGTTTTGGACTTAGCAAAAACTACTGCTTTGTTTTTAGCAGCCGCTCATGACCTAGGTAAAGCAATACCTGCATTTCAATGCAGAAAGATCATTAAGAATTGTGCTGCAGAGGAAGAGAATAAAAATCGCATTATTAATGCAGATCTTCCATTTAAAACGAATTTAAACAATCCTGATAATATTCATCATTCTTTAGCATCTGAATTGATCCTAGATCAAAATGGATTTAGTAAAACAATGTCTGTTGTTCTCGGAGGACATCATGGACAACCTCCGTCAAAGCATGATATAGATAATGCTGAATGTTATCCGGATCACACGGGGTTTTGTGATGACAGGTGGAAATCTGTTCAAACTGAACTTTTAAATTATGCAGCATATCTTTCAAATAGTGAAATAACTGTTCTTAAACAAATAGAGCTTTCAATCCAATCTCAAGTTTTGCTTACTGGTATTGTGATAATGTCTGATTGGATTGCCAGTAATGAAGATTTATTCCCTTACAAAAAGTCTTTTGAAAATATTGCTGCAGATTCAGATCGCAGGGTGCAATGTGCTTGGGACAATCTGCATCTGCCATCCATCTGGGCAGCGAGTGAAGAATGGAAAAACAGCGATCTATACGAACGCAGATTTGGTTACGTTCCCAGACCCTTTCAAAAAGTAGTATTTGATGTTGCAAAAAGCACTCCAGACTTAGGATTAATGATTATTGAAGCATCAATGGGTGAAGGAAAAACAGAATCTGCTCTGGTAGCGTCAGAAGTAATTGCGCAGAGGTTCGGTCAAAGCGGAATGATATTTGCTTTGCCGACTCAAGCCACCGCAGATGGTATATTTTTAAGGGTCATTAACTGGATAAGATCTGCTACCGCGGGATACAAAGAAGACTCTTCTATATTCTTAGCACATGGAAAATCAAGATACAATAAGAAATATACTTTGATAGCCGATTCAAAATGGAATGTCGGTACTAAAAAAGACAATATTATAGTTCATGAATGGTTTAATGGTAGAAAAAAAGGCTTGTTATCTGATTTTGTAATAGGAACTGTGGACCAGGTCTTAATGGCGGGACTCAAGCAAAAACATGTAGCTTTGAGGCATTTGGGATTAGCAGGAAAAATTGTAATCATTGATGAGTGCCATGCTTATGATGAATATATGGGCAGTTACTTATATAAAGTGCTGCAGTGGCTCGGGTCATACAATGTTCCGGTGCTGCTTCTTTCAGCAACGCTTCCTCCACGTCGGCGTATTACATTATTAAATGCATATCTTAATCAAAAAGAAAGCTTGTCAGATGATGAGTGCTTAATGTTAAATTCTGATTATCCTTTAATTACATACACATCAGGAAACAAAGTTATGCAAAGATCGTCTGAATCATCCAGCCGTCACACGGATGTGCATATTAATATAATTAAAGACGAAGATCTGTTCTCAGTTTTAGATGAAAAAACAAGCGGCGGGGGATACATAGGCATCATAGTAAATACAGTCCGCAGGGCTCAGAACATTACAAAAAATCTAAAAGAACGGTATGCAGATGAGGTATCTCTTCTGCATTCTGGATTTACCAGTCTTGACCGCACTACCAGAGAATCAGCGGTACTGGAATCCTTGAAAAAAGAAAATCGAAAAGCGGCACCATACCGCGCGTTTGTTGTTGGAACCCAGGTGATGGAACAGTCTCTAGACCTGGATTTTGATCTTCTTATTACGGACATATGCCCCATGGATCTTTTGATACAGCGTGTCGGACGCCTCCACAGGCATGATAATGCAAGACCGCATTTATTGGAGAATGCGTACTGCTATGTGCTGGATACAGGATGTGATTTTGAGGAAGGTTCTGAATCAATTTACGGTAAATATCATTTAATCAATACCCGCTATCTTCTGCCGGATATCATCCACATACCGGAAGACATTCCACGGCTGGTACGAACTGCATATTCTCCGGAGGGAATATCTGTTCCAGATAATATTCTGAATGAATACTTATCCGCGAGGCAGGAGTTAGATGCGAAGCTGAAAGATAAAAATGAGCGGGCAAAGGTTTTTCAGATGAAGGAACCCGGCAGGATGCAGAATCTGGTAGGATGGTTAGATCAGAGCAAAAAGGATGATCCTGCTGGTAAAAAATCTGAGGCTGCAGTGCGTGACACTAACGAGTCAATTGATGTCATATTAATCCATCGTGTCGGAGCTAAACTTCAGATTCTTCCGTGGGTGGAAGAATATGGATGTGCAGAACTGCCTGAGGGAACAATTCCCGACGATCTAGCATTTATTCTTGCTGGATGTAAAGTATCACTACCTTATCAATTTTCAACTCCTTGGATGATTGATAAGACTCTTTCTGAGCTTCAAACTAAGAACATGCAGGATGTACCATCAGAATGGTCTGAGTCGAAATGGCTGAGGGGGGAATTATTCTTAATTTTAGACAGTGTTTCCGAAGAACGCATGTCAGCGTTTTTGATAGAGAAGGAGATTGTTTACAATGAATCATATGGAATGTCGGTGAGTAGTGATGAATGACACTGAATTTAATTTATTGCATGAGCCCTGGATTCTTGTTATGAATGCTGATGGTGCTATTGAGACCGTAAGCATCATTTCGGTTTTTGAACAAGCGCACGTAATACGATCATTATCAGGAGAACTGCCAACGCAGGACATGTCTGTTTTTCGTCTGCTATTAGCAATTCTTTACGCAGCCGACAGGCACTCTGAAAATGGTGATATTTTTAGCGACCCTGAGCAGGCAGTATCCGCATGGTTTTCAGAATGGGATAAGGGACAGTTTAATATGGATAAAATTCGTAATTATCTTAATAAATACGAAGATCGTTTTTACTTATTCCATCCCCAGAGGCCATTTTATCAGGCAAACATCGTTAAAGGTACTGAATATGATGCATCAAAACTCATAGGCGATCTTTCTGAAAGCAGCAACAAGCCGCGTCTTTTTTCACTGAGAGGTGAAGAAAGCAAGAAGCGGCTTGATTATGCTGAAGCAGCGCGGTGGCTGCTGCACATAAATTCTTTTGACGATTCTTCAATCAAACCCACAACACGCGGTGCAGATCTTCCGCCAGTCGGAGTCGGGTGGTTGGGAAAGCTGGGATTGATTTCTACTCAGGGAAACAATCTTTTTGAAACATTAATGTTAAATTATGTTCTTCTGGACAGAAATGAGGATTCATTTCCTGATGGAGAAGCAGTCTGGGAAAGAAATGAAGTATGCATCGAGGAAAGAAGAAAAATTCCAGCTCCGACGAGCCCTCTGGAACTGCTGACACTTCAATCCCGGAGGATGCTGCTTAACAGGGATGGTTCGGCAGTTACAGGCTTCAAGTCAATCGGCGGTGATGTTTTCCCTTCTGAAAATTCTATGATTGAGCAGATGACCGTCTGGAAGACAGATGATGACAACGGCTGGAAACCCAAACGGCATGATATTACCAGATCAATCTGGAGAGATTATTCAGTCATCATATCCTCTAACACCGACATCATGGAACCTGGGGTAATTAGGTGGTTTTCATATCTCAAAGATCATGGACTTGACTATAAGTTTCTTCGGTTGAGAATTGTCGGCATGGCATACGGAGACAAAAATTCCAGTGTAGAGGATGTTTTTGAAGACTCACTTTCAATCAATGCAGGACTGCTTGCAGATATTGGAAAAATATGGAATGTAAGAATTGAGGAAAATCTCAAACTTACCGATATGTGTGTCAAGGAGCTCGGTAATTTTGCCCGCAGCCTCTCAGAAATCAGCGGAAACGGAAACGACAACAGATTCCAAGTTTCTGCTGATGCCAGAAGAACTGCATATTACAATCTTGACCAGCCGTTTAGAAGGTGGCTGCTGTCCATAAATCCAAATGACTTTAACAGCTTGAATGATAAAATGAATGAATGGCTTGATATAACAAAAAACGAAACGATTAGAATCGGAAAACAAATGCTAGATAACTCCAGTGAAACTGCGATTATCGGAAAAAGTATGAGCAATAATGCAATAACTAAATTTAGATTATTTAGGAATAAAATATATGAATTAATCGGAGGTGATGTAAATATCCAAATCTGAGTTAGTATATAGTTTTGTAGACAGCAAAATCAGGTCTCTGCAAGTTAAAACGCCATGGTCGGCAGCGATGCTGGCTAAATTGCGCAGAGGCATAAGCAAAGATCCCTTCGAAATGCCTGAATTGTGGGAAGTCACACTCAACGGCATACCCGAAGAACTAACGGCATATGATGAAGAACATCCGAAACCAACTGAAGCTGAATGGGCAATACACACAGCGCTGACGCTTTATGCCCTGCATCAGCAGGGTAATTCATTGCCTGTTAGTGAATATAAAAAACCATTTGCAGCAGCCGTCAGGCGGTTAATTTCTCCAGACGGCAGCAATGAAGAATCAATCAAAAGGAGATTTGATGCAATCATCACGTCTAATGATCTGAAGGAACTTTCACATCATGCGCGAGGAGCTGTTCAGATGATGAAATCTAATCAGAGCATCAGCGTGGATTATCCTAAATTTGCCAAGGATCTCTACGCATTTCAATTCCCTGAAGGAAAAGCAGGAGTACGTCTCCGCTGGGGTCAGGACTTTTATAAATTAAAGAATAAAGAAAACAAAGACGAGGTGTAATAATGAACAAAAGAATATTTGTGGATGTGCACGTTATTCAAACTGTACCGCCTAGCTGTGTAAATCGTGATGATACCGGCAGCCCAAAAACCGCTGTATATGGAGGCGTCAGGCGTGCACGTGTATCTTCCCAGAGCTGGAAAAAAGCAGTCAGGACATATTTCCAGGAGAATCTGGATGAAAAAGAGCTTGGCATCCGTACGAAGAAGATTGTAGAACTGGTAGCAGATGAAATCATAAGACTGGATCCGAGTGCATCCGACGCGGTGAAAATGGCAGCTGATGTAATCTCCGCCGCTGGAATCAAAGTTGAAACCAGTTCAAAGAAAAAAGATGAAGGCGCAGTTCCAGAATCCAAAGCTTTATTTTTCATGAGCGCAAAGCAAGCAGAAAATCTTGCAAAGCTTGCATTAACAGGGAGCTATGGAAAAAAAGAAGCACAGGCTGCTTTGAATGCTGGTCATGGAATCGATACTGCGCTTTTCGGCCGCATGGTTGCTGACGATCCATCTTTGAATGCAGATGCATCTGCTCAAGTTGCTCATGCGATCTCAACACATAAAGTCGACAATGAATATGATTATTTCACCGCCGTTGATGATATGTCTCCTGAGGACAATGCCGGAGCAGGCATGATCGGAACCGTGGAGTTTAATTCATCAACACTGTACCGGTATGCTACAGTTGCAGTTCACGATTTATACGCGCAGCTGTCAAATGATGCGGAAGTCACAGCTAAAGCATTAGGTGAATTTATACACGCATTTGTTTCATCGATGCCGACCGGTAAACAAAATACATTTGCAAACCGAACTGTGCCGAACGCGGTCATGATCTGCATACGCAATGATCAGCCCGTGAATCTGGTCGGTGCCTTTGAATCGCCGGTTATGCCCGATCAGGCTAGCGGAGGTTATGCAAGGAAATCCATTGATAAACTTGAAGACTACGAGCATGAAGTATGTTCTTCATTTGTTCCGGAACCGGTTTGCACCTGGCATTCCGGAGAGGGCTTCAGTTCATTCGGTGATTCTTTAGACCTAGTATCTATGATCCGCGGGCTGGAGGACTATGTGCGCAGAGAGCTCTGATTCCCCGGCCACCCTCCTCCTAAGGCTGGCTGCCCCCCTTCAATCATGGGGAACATTCAGTAAATTCAACACACGGAATACCGATAGGTATCCTTCAAAAAGTGGAGTTATTGGAATGATCGCTGCCGCTATGGGACGACGCAGGGATGAAGCTTTAGACGACCTCAGCACTCTTAAATTCGGACTGCGCATTGATCAGGAAGGTGAACTGCTGGTTGATTATCAAACGGTACATCACCCGACAAAATCCAAATTAGCGTTTATCACGTACCGTCATTACCTGTCAGACGCAGTATTCCTTGCAGGTCTGGAAGGGAGCAGACCACTCTTAGAAGAAATAGACTGTGCTGTAAATCATCCGTTTTTCCCGTTATACCTGGGAAGACGGTCATGCCCCCCGGCTGGACAAATTTCGTTGGGCATCCGCAGCATGTCTCTTGAGGAAGCTCTTAAAAATGAAAACTGGCTGGCATCCAACTGGTATAAGGCTCAAAAGTCGCAGAATCTTCAACTGGAAATTATATCGGAATCCTCTGTCGGAGACGGCGCAGGCTTCTCTAAAGATGTGCCGGTATCATTTAATCAGAACCATAGAGCATATGGATTTAGACAATTATCTTCTGACTTAGAAGGTGTAGCGCTGCAAAACAATGACAGCCGTTACAGAATGAAAGAAGTTCCTACAGATCAGGATCCGATCAAAGAACTAAGAGAAAAACAGGTGTGACGATGTATCTATCAAGACTAGAAATCAATCCATTCAGACGTAAAACAATAGATGCTCTGAATTCTCCGCAGATAATGCACGCCTGCGTGATGTCAAGCTTTCCATCATTGTCTCTGCAGAGCGACAGAGTACTGTGGAGGATCGACAGGTTAGGCGCGGCTACCTATCTGATGGTACAGAGCGATAGTAAACCTGATTTTGCCCATCTGATCGATCAAATGGGATGGCCGTCTTCAGGGCAGCAGTGGGAATCGGTAGATTATGAGCAGTTCTTGAATAAATTACATGAAGGACAAACCTGGAGATTTCGTCTGAAGGCTAACCCGGTGCGCAGAGTATCCGGCAACCGGGACGACCGATCTGCAGGAAAAACAGTCCATCACGTGACTATCGAACAGCAGAAGAAATGGCTGATCGACCGCTCTGCCAAATGTGGTTTTTCAATACCAAATATCTCAGGCTGTGATGTACCTGGATTTGACATTAAGCAAAGAGCTCTCAAACAGTTCGACCGTAACGGTAGCAGAGTGACAATAAGCATGGTGACTTTCGAAGGCGTTTTGAAGATTGAAGACTCAGACGTATTCAGAGAAACAATCTGCAGGGGGATAGGAAAAGCTAAAGCATACGGCTGTGGAATGCTCACTCTTGCGAGGGAACATGAGCAGCATTAAAACCGAAAGGCCGGATCTGCAGGTGCTGCCGAGAATCAAAGAGCGCATATCATTTCTGTACTTAGAAAAGTGCATTATAAACCGCTCTGAAAATGCAATATCTATAAAAGACGGAAATGGAGTTACCTGCATGCCTGCAGCAATGATCAGCGCCTTGATTTTAGGTCCAGGCAAACGATATCCCATCGTGCTGTGGAGCTGCTGGGCGGTGCAGGCGCAAGTATAATCTGGGTTGGTGAACAAGGTGTCAGGTATTATGCGCACGGGCGTCCGCTGACCAACTCTTCAAGATTTCTCATTGCTCAAGCGAAGGCAGTATCCAGCACACGCAGCCGTTTGGCCGTTGCCAGGATGATGTACCAGATGCGTTTTCCAGGCGAGGACGTATCCGGCTTGACGATGCAGCAGCTCAGAGGGAGAGAAGGATCGAGAATCAGAAAGGTTTACCGTAAGATGTCTGACGAGACCGGCGTGCCGTGGAATGGAAGAGAATACGATCCAGATAACTTCTTTTACAGCGATCCGATAAATATGGCTCTTTCTGCAGCGCATTCATGTCTGTATGGCATCGCGCATAGTGTAATCGTTGCTCTGGGATGCTCTCCCGGACTGGGTTTTATACACACAGGCCATGAAAAATCATTTGTGTATGATATTGCCGATCTGTACAAAACTGAATTAACGATACCGCTAGCATTCGGCGTGGCAAAAGAAGAAGTATTTGACATCGGCCGCGTGACACGGAGGGCCATGCGGGATGCAGTTAAAGATACTGATCTTATGAAACGAATGGCTGCAGATATTCATGGATTGTTAATAAATCCAGCCAATAGTTATGAAAAAGAAGATTTTGAATCAGAATGTTTGAAACTGTGGGATGATAAATCGGGCCATGTCAAAAGCGCAACAGCATACGGTTTAGAATCAGACGACACAGATAGTGAGAATATATGATTGTCATTGTACTCAGTAACTGTCCGCCTTCTCTGCGCGGGGACTTAACTAAATGGCTTTTTGAAATAAATACAAATGTGTTTGTAGGCCGCGTCAGTGCGCGTGTGCGGGATGACCTCTGGGATCGGATTATTAATCATTGTAATAAAGGAAAAGTCACGATGGTTTACAATGTAAGAAATGAGCAGGGGTTTGATTTCAGAGTGCATAATGCGGAGTGGAGACCCATTGACTTTGACGGTCTGAAGCTGATGCAAAAAATAATCAATTCAGAATAAGTATAATCTAACGGCATACAACTAAGTTAATGTAATTAAGCGTCGCTATTCTTAACCGCACACTATAATTATATTAAATACATAATTAATCATTTATATTTAAATATATTATTGGATATTTGTTGATCTGCTGAAATGAAAGTGAATATTTTTCATAAATATTCATGGAACATGAAGCAAAATTTGATATGACTGGACAGAGTTATATGCTTAGTGTAGTCCCCACATACGTGGGGGTGATTCCGTCGGCAAAGATGTTGCTGATGCTGTCACCGGGTAGTCCCCACATACGTGGGGGTGATTCTAAAACTAAAGACGATGAACTATTTAGTTATGAGTAGTCCCCACATACGTGGGGGTGATTCTATGTCACTTTATCGTGTATGCGAAAAGTAGAAGTAGTCCCCACATACGTGGGGGTGATTCCCTTCGACGATCGTGTTCAGAAAGCTGTTTCAAGTAGTCCCCACATACGTGGGGGTGATTCGCAGAATATCCAGCGGTGTGGACGGAGCAGCCGGTAGTCCCCACATACGTGGGGGTGATTCTCTCAGAGTGCATTGATGAATGCGATATAGACGGTAGTCCCCACATACGTGGGGGTGATTCGATGTGCAGGGCCGGCTCGATGATTTTATCACAGTAGTCCCCACATACGTGGGGGGTGATTCTGAAAGAGTTTGGGATCTCTAAGCAAGCAGTCAGTAGTCCCCACATACGTGGGGGTGATTCGAAGGTGTGCATTATGAGCAGTAAATTCGATGCGTAGTCTCCACATACGTGGGGGTGATTCTACAAAGGATTAGCAGATGCTCTTGACGTCGACGTAGTCCCCACATACGTGGGGGTGATTCTACTATGTTATGTAATCGAGTACTAGATTACATGTAGTCCCCACATACGTGGGGGTGATTCCAATTAGATCACATCCAGAAACTTGGTAAATACGTAGTCCCCACATACGTGGGGGTGATTCGTCCCTTAACAATCGCCGCCGCCTTCATAATGGGTAGTCCCCACATACGTGGGGGTGATTCCTCTCGCCGTTAGCCATTTTTCGCTTAGTCGTCGTAGTCCCCACATACGTGGGGGTGATTCTTAGATCACTGAGGTGAAAATATGGAAGCAAAAGTAGTCCCCACATACGTGGGGGTGATTCTACAAGAGGGGCAGGTACCTCAGGGCAAAAGCAGTAGTCCCCACATACGTGGGGGTGATTCTATGTCATCATCCATACCTCATTTAGTCCTAAAGTAGTCCCCACATACGTGGGGGTGATTCTCAAGGTGATTGAATGGAGTTTAAACTTTGGGAGTAGTCCCCACATACGTGGGGGTGATTCCAGATGGGGACGGATGTCAGCCAGCAGGAAGCGGTAGTCCCCACATACGTGGGGGTGATTCTGAATGGTCTGCTGAAATGGTAGACGATGCAGCGTAGTCCCCACATACGTGGGGGTGATTCTAGAACAACGCCGACTGCTCTATCTGTAGCTAGGTAGTCCCCACATACGTGGGGGTGATTCCCGTTTTTATTGGTCATCCATTGGAGAAGAGTAGTAGTCCCCACATACGTGGGGGTGATTCCACTAATTGAGCGCGGCTGGTCAAACAGCCGTAGTAGTCCCCACATACGTGGGGGTGATTCTAACACGACCCATCTCTGGGCTCATAACATGAGGTAGTCCCCACATACGTGGGGGTGATTCTGACTACGATAATAAATGAAAGGATTCGCGGAAGTAGTCCCCACATACGTGGGGGTGATTCTCAAGAAAGATAATCGCCTGGCTAAGCGTCCAGGTAGTCCCCACATACGTGGGGGTGATTCTTCTCGTCCAAAGGATTAGACCATACCGTGTCAGTAGTCCCCACATACGTGGGGGTGATTCTAATCAAGGCCCAATGCCAAAAATACTTCCTCAGTAGTCCCCACATACGTGGGGGTGATTCTACTCAGAAAGTAGTAAAATATTCTCAATATCCGTAGTCCCCACATACGTGGGGGTGATTCTGAAGTCATCTGGGAGGAAAAACGCATTATTGAGTAGTCCCCACATACGTGGGGGTGATTCCAAAGCAATAATACAATGCAGCCACGATAATTGGTAGTCCCCACATACGTGGGGGTGATTCCAAAGCAATAATACAATGCAGCCACGATAATTGGTAGTCCCCACATACGTGGGGGTGATTCGTTACATTAGCAATACCGCGAAAAAACTCTAAAGTAGTCCCCACATACGTGGGGGTGATTCTAAAAGATATCACATCTAAGTATTGTGTTCCTCGTAGTCCCCACATACGTGGGGGTGATTCGCTGCAATAACTGCAACCATAATTCACAATTAAGTAGTCCCCACATACGTGGGGGTGATTCCAGCTTATATTTTTAGTGTAGGAATGTGGTTTAGTAGTCCCCACATACGTGGGGGTGATTCCATCATTGATAACTGCAGAGGATTAGAAAAATAATAATTCTCATCTATTGAGAGGTCTATTAGAGGCTGAATACTACAAAATAAGATACCATCTGGTATTTATATAAATGGTAATGATCCTATAATATCAAAGTACTTTATGGCTTCAATCCAGGTAGTCTTCATTTATGGGGTGATTCTAGGTACTCATGAGTGCATAAAACAGATGTTATTTAATATATACAAGCGTTAGAAAATCTTCCATTTTTGGAGTGGTGGGTCCGCCCAGATTTGAACTGGAGTCTATAGCTCCCGAAGCTACAAGTATACCAAGCTAGCCCACGGACCCACTTTAAACCGCTAACAAACAAATCCAATATATATCTTCGCACCCATAGTTTCATAAGATATGCTATTGTCGATGTTTGACTTCGACATCTATTTATATCTTCTTGCTTTTCCTGCCTTTGATGAAGGATCAGCTGCGAGAAAAGATCGCAGGAGAGATAACTCTTTCTCAGGATGCTGGTAAAACCATCAGAAAATGGAGGGAAGAGTTTCATGTTTCACAGCAGGACCTTGCTGAGTACATGGGTGTTTCTCCTTCAATGATCAGCGACTATGAATCTGGCAGAAGAAAATCACCAGGAATTGCCATAGTCCGCAGAATTGTAGACAGCCTTATTGAGCTGGATGAAATGTCGGGAGGAACAGTCCTTAAAAAATTTGGACTAGATAAAAAACATGACTGTGTCATCCACATTGCTGAGTTTAGCTCAAGTATCTCCATTGACGATTTTTTAAAGGCTATCGACGCTGAGCCGTTGAATGATGTTTTTGACTCTGAAAGACACATCCATGGTTATACAATCATAGACTCGCTCAAGGCAATAACTTCTCTGAGTTCATTCGACTATCTCCAGATATATGGATGGAGTAGTGAAAGAGCTCTTATTTTTTCAGGGGTCAAGTATGGTCGTTCACCGATGATTGCCATCAGGGCGCATCCTTTGAAACCTTCAATGGTTGCATACTTAAGTCCTGAACAAGTGGATCCTTTAGCCATCCGATTGGCAACTCTTGAAAACATACCTTTAGTAAAAATAACACTACCCGTTTCAATTTTGGTTGACAGACTTAGTAAATTTGAGTAGGAGAGATTGATTATATGGACGTTGGAATTGTAAGTTATGGGGCATACATCCCTAGATATCGAATAACTCCTCAAGAAATCGGTAGAGTATGGGGTACCGATGGAGAGGCGATGAGCCGCAATCTCTTCATTATCTCCAAATCAGTGCCGTCTCCTGATGAGGACGTAGTCACGATTGCAGTTGAAGCTGCTAGAAATATGATGAAAAGATCCACTGTGGATCCAGCTGAAATAGGATCTCTCTATGTGGGATCAGAATCCCATCCTTATGCTGTTAAGCCCACCGGAACAATCGTTGCAGAGGCTATTGAAGCATCTCCTGACCTTACAGCCGCTGATTTTGAGTTTGCTTGCAAGGCCGGAACAGCCGCTATCCAGTGCTGTATGGGATTAGTTGGATCTGGAATGATAAAGTACGGTGTAGCTATCGGAGCAGACACATCTCAGGGGGCGCCCGGCGATGCCTTAGAATTCTCAGCATCAGCAGGCGGCGCAGCATACTTAATTGGGAGAGAAAAGCTCATTGCAAAGATCAATAAGACTTACTCATACACCACAGACACTCCTGATTTCTGGAGGCGTGAAGGAGCTCATTATCCTTCCCACGGCGGTCGTTTTACCGGAGAGCCAGCATACTTCAAACATGTAACTTCAGCCGCTAAAAGGCTCATGGAAGAAATGGGAACCACCCCAGCAGATTATGATTATGCAGTATTCCACCAACCGAATGGAAAGTTTCCTGTAAGGGTAGCTAAGCAGCTGGGATTTTCAGAAGAACAGATAAACGCCGGTCTGCTAACTCCATTTATTGGAAATACATATTCTGGAGCTGTACCTCTAGGTTTAGCTTCTGTACTTGATATTGCTAAGCCGGATCAGCGCATATTTGTTGTGGCATACGGTTCCGGTGCTGGGTCTGATGCTTTTGATATTACAGTAACACCTGCAATACGCAAGTTCAGGAAAGAAGCAGCACCATCTGTGAGAGATTTAGTAGAGAATAAGAAATTTTTAGATTACGCTTCCTATGCGAAAGTACGCGGAAAAATAAGAATGCAGGAGGCATCCCAATGAGAGAAGTAGCAATTATTGGAATTGGAGATACGAAATTTGGTGAATTGTGGGGGATGTCCCTTAGGGATTTGGGAATCAATGCCGGATTGGCAGCAATAAATGATGCCAACCTCTCTGGAGATGAAATTGATGCGTTATATGTTGGAAACATGTCTGCCGGCAAATATGTCGATCAGGAACACATTGGAGCATTAATAGCGGACTACTCTGGTATGTCTAAAAACTACATTCCTGCTACCAGGATAGAGGCAGCTGGCGCTTCAGGCGGTCTGGCTTTCCGTCAGGGTTATATGTCAGTGGCTTCCGGGGCAACTGATATTGTTGTCGTAGGTGGAGCAGAGAAAATGACAGACGTGGGAGATGTACTCTCCACTGAAATTCAGGCAATGGCTGCTGATCAGCAGTGGGAAACATTCTTTGGAGCTACTTTTCCGGCTCTGCATGCTATGATTGCAAGAAGGCATATGCATGATTACAATACCACCAGAGAACAGATTGCTCAGGTGGCCGTGAAGAATCATAAGCATGGATCATTAAATCCAAAAGCTCAGTTCCAGAAGGAAATTAAGTTAGAGACTGTGCTGAAAGCAGCGCCGGTAGCAGACCCTCTCAAAATGTTTGACTGCGCTCCTGTTTCAGACGGTGCAGCCGCAGTAGTTTTATGCGTCATGGATAAAGCTAAAAAATATACAGACACACCGATCAAAGTTTTGGCATCTGGCCAGGCCTCAGACACATTGGCCCTTGCACACCGCAAGAACATTTGTGAGTTTAAAGCGACTTCCGTTGCAGCATGCAGAGCGTTCAAGCAGGCAAAGCTGACACCCAGCGACATTCAGTTAGCAGAAGTACATGATAATTTTACAATTTCTGAAATTCTTGCTATTGAAGATCTTGGATTCTTCCCTAAAGGTGAAGGAGGAAAAGCCACGGAAAATGGAGAAACTGAAATTGGTTCCAAACTGGCAGTGAATACCTCTGGAGGTCTAAAAGCCAGAGGAGATCCAATGGGGGCCACAGGAATCGCACAGATTGTTGAGCTTGTAACACAGTTAAGAGGTGAAGCAGGTAAGAGACAAGTTTCGAAGGCAAAAGTCGGTTTAGCTCAGAACGTAGGCGGAACAGGTGCTACATCCGTTGTTCATATATTAGAGAGGGTGAACTGATGACTGTTGCTAGATTCTGGAGAGAAAACTCTGCACGGTATAATCTGGTGGGTGTGAAATGTGGTCATTGCGGAAGAGTATTCTTCCCTCCACGGACCATCTGCCCGGAATGCCGCCGTCTGAGTATTGGAAAAATGGAACCGTATAAGCTCAAAGGCGAAGGGGAAGTTTTTACATTTTCTATAGTTCACGACGCACCGTCTCAGCTGGAACTGCAGAAACCTTACATCATGGCAATTATCGAGATGTCTGAAGGTGTACGCATAACTGCTCAGATAATCGACTGTGATCCTGCAGAGGTACACATAGGAATGAAAGTAAGGGCTACAATGCGTAAAATCCGTGAAGAAGGCGCATCAGGCATAATCCACTACGGATACAAATTCATACCTGTAAGTAAATAAACATTTTACTGGATGCAGGCACTTACCCGCATCCAAAGTTTTCTTATTCTTATTGTTTTGAAGTTCCAGATTCTAATATTGAGACTATTGCGAACAGTGTGAAACACACAGCTCCTAAACCTACCATTATATGTGCTGGAACGAAAAAATTGGAATTAAGATATGATGTTTCAAAGAGAAATGCTGAAAGAAACAGGCAGGTCAAAGCCGTAACAACAGGAATTAATGGAATGCGGTTCGCCAGAGGCTCATTTCTGCGCCACACTGAAGCGAGAAGAATGACTTTGCTTGAAATGCTGTAACAGATCATTCCTAAACCTATCAATACAAATCCAGGAGCAACTGCCACAGCATTATATGGAATCATGATGGCAATTCCCCATATTATGCATATTGACCCCATAATTCCAACAAAAATAGACCATGTCCAGCGTTCTTTTCTGCTGAACTTGTTCTGTATTTGACGCAGAACTGTTCCGACAAGAGCTATGAGGCTTGCACATACCAGTCCCAATCCAACCATGACATGTCCTGCTACAAAATCAGGAGGAGTGTTTCTGCTGAGCAATATATATGCATAGATCCAGGCAATTGCCGTAGCAATCATGGGTATACTGAAATATGCGTAATATCGCGAATTCGAGTACCTGTCCGACGGTATATCTTTATATGTAAGATTTTCAGAATTCTGAGGGATCATTGTAAATTTAGCAGAGGATATTGCAACAGTAGCTACACAGCATGCAATTAGTCCGACTCCGAAAACAACGTTTCCAGAAACCACGTCATCTGTAACTTTTCCAAAAGTGAATAAATAAATTCCGCATATGCAGGTAATTACTCCTGCTGCATATCCTAAAATTGGTAAGAATATCCTGTCAGACCTGCTGAACTTTCCTATCAATTGTCTTATAATTGTGGCAGCTGTGGAAAAAAGCGCTATACATATGGCTGTGAGAGCCATCAGAACATTTCCTGCAATAATGTAACCGCTTCCAATGTTCATTGTACGAACATATATCCCGAAAGCTATGCATATCGCACCCATAGCCAAGGGGATTATGCGGAAAAGTATGCTCATTTTGTAATTCAGTCACATCACCGCTGTTTAATTTTGGAAACTTATATGCATTCTCAGAGTCTTTCTATTAAAACCCTCTTTGTTAAAAAATCTAAAAATACAGACAATCTTACAGATTCTTTGCATATTCTATATGCAAGGAAGGAATTGCCAGTATAAACTCAGAAAACTTTTAGAGACATTCTGCAAATCAGAAAAATAATCAATGAAATGCGCATGCAAAGATGTTTAAAAAATGCAGGCTGTTGATTTGCATCTTAGTATTGTTTATTTTCTTATAAATTAATTATAAGCATTAAGCTAGTTTTTAAGTGATGACTTTATTAATCATTTCTTTAAAGATGCAAATGCCACATGTTCCAAAATAAGATCATATTTTTTATCTTCAGGAATCGAACGCAGTTCATTCTCACTTATTCCAAACCTTATCATTTTTTCTTCTGAAGGTTCTAGTATCGAATCGTCCTGTTTTAGGTTTAATCTAGAGAGTATTCCTTCTGTTTTTTCATTAAATATGACTAATGCTACGGCGTTATTGGACTTTATTCCCATTTTATCAGCAGCTTTGGAAATTTGTCTCTCTCCAGATGCATAGAGCATTGTTTCCATGGCTAAAGTGCTGCATGCATTCCTTTTCGACGTAAATGCTTTCATGGCACACTCGGCAGCTGAAATGAGGTGATCTTTTCCACAGACCATTTCCGGATCTATTCCTA
The DNA here is from genome assembly GCA_905202485.1 of uncultured Methanomassiliicoccus sp. Lineage (GTDB taxonomy): Archaea > Thermoplasmatota > Thermoplasmata > Methanomassiliicoccales > Methanomassiliicoccaceae > Methanomassiliicoccus_A. Next base: position 363,311 of record CAJKRY010000001.1, on the reverse strand, counting down.
ATATTCCTATTTCTTGAAGTTTCATTTTAAGTTCTTCAATATCGAACAATCCTATTGCACCGACTACAGTTACTTTAGCCATTGCGAGTAGATAATTGACACTAGATATCAGGCTTTCGAAAGAAATTAGACCTATTGCTGAAAATAGCAGATTATCAATCAAAACTGAAGATTTTAGAAATTATATCGCCATGGGCTCATTTGTGAAAGCTTAAAGTAGTCCATATTTATGAAGGCTCAGAGGTATAACCATGGAAAAAGTAAAGGTTGTCGCTCCGGCAACACTCTCCAACCTTGGATCCGGATTCGATGTGTTTGGAATGGCTTTGTCAGAACCGTTTGACATAATCGAGGCTAAGAAAACCAGCGAACCCGGGGTGATCATAGAATCAATCGAAGGATGGGGCGCCGAAGCTATAACTGGTGATGCAACTTTGAACTCAACGGGAGTTGCCGCAGCTGAAGTTTTGAAAAAAGGTAATGCGGATTTTGGCATCGCATTCAACATCAAAAAAGGGTTCCGTCCCGGATCTGGGATCGGTTCTTCTGGAGCTTCTGCCGCTGGTGGCGCCGTAGCAGCAAATCTGCTTTTAAGTAACAAGCTCTCTCCAAGAGATGTTATAGCCTGTGCTGCTGAATCTGAGAAAGTAACCTCTGGAAGTTTTCATGCAGATAATGTCGGTCCCTGCGTTCTGGGAGGATTTACAGTAATCAGATGTTATGAACCTCTTGAACTCAGGAGGGTAACACCACCGAAGAATCTAGGCGTTGTAGTAGTAATGCCTTCTTTTACGGTGAAAACACTTGATGCACGTATGGTAATTCCCAAACAGGTTGCCATGAGTGATCTGACATATGAAGTTGGAAATGCTTCATCTTTAGTTTTGGGAATGTGTTACGGAGATATCAGTCTGATTGGTAAGGGTATGACTGATGTGATAGTTGAACCTTCAAGGTCTAAGCTGAATCCTGGATTTATGGAAGCTAAAAAGGCAGCTCTTGAAGCTGGAGCGGCAGGATCATTTTTGGGAGGTTCTGGCCCTTGCGTTATAGCAATATTTGATATGTCAATATCTGACGGAAAATCTATTTTAGAAGCAATGCTTGGCAGCTATGAACGATCAAACATTGCTGTTGATAAAACCTGGATCACTACATGGGGTGAAGGGTGCAGGAGTTTATAATATGCACAAAATCAAATGTTTTGAGTGCGGATCAGAAGTTACAGATCCCTTTTTAGATGCCTGTCCTAAATGTGGCGGCATTCTAACCATTGAAAACGATCTCGACGCAGTTGCAAATCTCAAACCAAAAGATTTGAGAGAAAAACCATTGAATGTCTGGAGATATGCGCCATTTTTGCCCGTCAAATGCAACGTTTCACTGCTTGAGGGAGGAACCCCTCTTTACGATTGCAAGGCTTTGAGCAAACAGCTTGGAGTTAAGGAAGTACATGTGAAATATGAGGGGGCAAACCCGACAGGCTCTTTCAAAGATCGCGGTATGACGGTTGGAGTATCCAAAGCAATAGAACTTGGATGCCAGACGGTAGGATGCGCTTCAACAGGCAACACATCTGCATCTCTGGCGGCATATGCAGCCAAGGGCGGCCTGAAGTGTGTAGTGCTTCTTCCATCCGGAAAAGTAGCTGCCGGTAAATTGGCTCAGGCAATGTTCTACGGTGCAAAAGTCGTAATGGTCAATGGAAACTTTGATGACGCATTAAACGTTGTGAAGTCTCTTGCAGACGAGCGTGTTCTATATCTCTTAAACAGTATCAATCCTTATCGTCCAGAAGGACAGAAAACTTTAGCTTTTGAAATTATAGATCAGCTGAGTTTTGACGTCCCTGATAGAATTATCATACCGGTTGGAAACGCAGCCAATATTTGGGCAGTGTACAAAGCATTGTCTGAGTGGAAAGCTCTCGGCTGGATTGATAAAATGCCTAAACTCACAGGAATCCAGGCAGAAGGAGCAGCTCCAGTTGCAAAAGCGTTTAAGGAAGGTTCTGCAGATTTTAAGCCTGAATTGAACCCTGAGACGATTGCCACTGCCATAAGAATCGGAAACCCCGCCAGCGGCAGAAAAGCTCTAAAGGCGATATATGACACAAATGGCTACTCTACTACGGTGACAGATACAGAAATTCTCGAAGCCCAGAAGTTGCTGGGACGTAAAGAAGGAGTCGGTGTAGAACCAGCATCCGCAGCATCAATTGCAGGTTTAGTCAAGCTCAAGAATGAAGGTATAATTGACTCTGATGAACGTGTAGTATGTGTCTGTACAGGTAATGTACTTAAAGATCCCGACACGGTCATAAAATCCTGTGGAAATATCTTAAATGCCGAGCCAAATGTAGCAGATGTTAAGCGCGTCATCGCTTAAAAATCAAAAAGACTTTTTTGATGCGGGGATGAAGGAACCTGTTTGACAGGTTCTTTCAGCTCTACTTTTTCATTTTTAGCAGACCATTCTGGATCAACCTGGCGTTTAATTCTTTCAGCCAGTTTGAGATTTATACTGGGGATTCTTGCCAGTTTCTGCATTTCGGTGTTACGGATATCTTCAAAATTCCTTACGTTATAATTATACATTGATCTTGCTCTGGCTCTGCCCACTCCCTTCAAGCGTACTAGTTCAAGAAGTTCCGGTTTAACGCCGTTCCTCAACCGAGCCATGAGCTCCGTAAGCATCGGATAAGCATCTTTATTGAATATGTTTGAAAGCTCTCTTGTGGCATATATCAGCCATTCGGCTGTGTCTGCTTTATTCCTTAAATCACCGGGACCTATTCCAAATTCAGAAAGTAGCTCATCTTCATCCTTTTCATCAATCCATGACTCAATCATACATGCAGTTTTTATTTCTGTAAGATAAAATTCATAGTCTTCACTGAATTCGTTAGGGGGTTCAAGAAGAAGTTCACTGGATCTTCTAATCACAGCTTCATCATACTTTATGTCCTCGCCGACTTTTAGATAAAGAGGGAGCAGATCTGGCGTAGAGCAAATGGCCTGCAGGAATCCAAATATGGTTTTTCCGTCAGCATAGTTGCGCAAAGCGTCTCTCAGCTTTATTGCGCTGAGGGGATCAATATACAAATCAGAAACCCTCTTTCCAAAAAATGTAGCTTTTATAACTTCATTAGATATGCTTATCATTCCTTCCTGTTCTAAAAATTCCAGAACCTTATCCGCTGTATCTTCTAGGAGCGACATCGTCGTCTGATAAGCATAGAATGTGGAATTTAAGAAATCCATTAAAGTATCTCTGGAATGTGCAGTCTCAGATGCAATGAGTGCTAAAATGTGGGATCTTAAAACAGATTCATTGCCTAACTTTGAGTAAATCTCTTCAGAATCTGCAAGGATGTAATTCTCAATCAGAAATGATTTTTTTTCTTCTGAGTTGGCAAGAAGTATTGCCTCGCCGTATGGATCAAATCTGGGTCTGCCTGCTCTTCCGCACATCTGTTTTATTTCCATCACTGGAATCGAAACCTGTCCGCCAGGTCCAAATCTCTGCACATCTCTGATGATAACGCGCCTAGCTGGGAGATTTATGCCGGCTGCAAGAGTAGGCGTAGCCACAATGCATTTGATATGACCATGCTTGAAATTCCGTTCTACATATTTACGCTGGTCATTTGTCAGACCGGCATGATGGAATGCGACTCCCCGTTTCATGCATTCTTTCAGTAATTTTGCTACAGATGTCTGCTCTCCGTCTTCGTTTTCTTCAGATTCCAATTCTGGAGAGTATTTCAGAGTGGCAGCGATTTTCTTTGCTTCGGTTTCGGTAGCCTTCCTTGTGTTTACAAACACTAGACACTGGCCACCATTTTCCACGGCATCACAAACAAGCGACACCACGGGAGTTTTAAGATTCCTTACTTCATGTCGGGTATTGTCAACAAAATAGATTTTATTCTCAAAGTACACGCCTTCTTTCAATCGGGTAGGGCGCCACTCACTTTCTATCAGCTTAGCGCCAAGCCATTCAGCCACATCTTTAGCGTTTTGAATTGTAGCAGACAAAGCGATTATCTGTATTGTCGGGTTTAATTTCTTCAGCTTAGCTAATGTTACTTCTAATGTAGGGCCCCTGCCAGGATCATGTATCAGATGTACTTCGTCTGCCACAACCAACGCGACAGTCTTGACCCAGTCGGTTCTGTGTCTAAGCAGCGAATCTGCTTTTTCAGAGGTAGCGACGATTATATCATATTTATCTAATTGGGGATCAGGAGAATCAAAATCTCCGACTGAAACTCCAACTTTCAGACCCAGCCTCTCGAATCTTTTCAAGTCTTCATATTTTTCTGCGGCTAAGGCCCTTAATGGAACTATATATATCACTTTACCGTGATTTTCCAGTACCTGTTTTACTGCAGCCAGATACGCTATCAGACTTTTTCCAGATGCTGTCGGAATGGCTACCATCAGATTTTTTCCATCTAATGCAGGGAAGACAGCTTCAGCCTGCGGGGGATACAGATCTTTAATGCCGTTTTTTATTAGAATATCTGTAACTCCCTCTGGTAAGTCTAGATCTTCCACTGATACGTTTTTCTTAGCCATTCGCTTCAACATTCTTTACTTGAATTAAAAGCCTTCCTTCATTATATTGGATTTCAACGGTGGCTTTAGAAATTTTGCATAAATTGGTTGCCATAGCTTCATAAAGGTAAGGATAAACTTTAATTAAGGGCAGGGGCATGAGTTCATTTGAGTTGGAGAATATCTGATATGAGCAACGAACAAATCAGCTCTACGGGAAGGTCTTCTGATATCGACAACTGGTTAAATTCTCAGAATTTTAACACAACTGCTGATATAGAAATTCCTGAAAAGCTTGCCGATCAAGTAATCGGTCAAGATTCTGCTGTCGAGGTAGTAAAAAAGGCAGCCGAGCAAAGGCGTCATGTGATGCTTATCGGCGAGCCTGGTACTGGAAAGTCTATGCTTGCCAGATCGATGACAGAATACCTTCCAAAGAGTGAGATGCAGGACATCATTGGATATCACAATCAAGAAGATCCCAATGAGCCTAAGATAAGGGTAGTCCCTGCTGGAAAAGGAAAAGAGATCGTCGCTGCGCAAAAAAGGGAGGCTATGCAGAGAAAGCAGCAGAAGACGACAATGCTCACTATGATCATGGTGCTTGTCGGTATGATGTGTTTAGCATGGTTCATAATAACCATGGACACAACAATTCTCTTTGTTGCACTGCTGTTCATCCTAGTCATTATGATGGCTATGCGCTACATCGGCGGTAATAAGGAAAATTATCTGGTACCTAAACTATTAGTTGGGCACGATGATAATGAAATGCCGCCATTCGTGGATGCAACAGGGGCACATGCCGGAGCATTACTCGGTGATGTCAAGCATGATCCTTTCCAGAGCGGAGGGCTAGAGACACCTGCTCACGAGCGTTTAGAAGTAGGCGCAATTCACAAAGCTTCAAGGGGAGTTCTCTTCATTGATGAGATAAACCTTCTTAAGGCAGAGAGCCAGCAAAGCCTGTTAACTGCTCTGCAGGAGGGAAAATTCTCAATCACCGGACAAAGCGAAAGATCTTCCGGTGCTATGGTGAAGTCTGAACCAGTACCTTGTGAATTCATCTTAGTCTGTGCTGGAAACCTTGATGCTATTCAGGGAATGCACCCGGCACTGAGATCTCGTATTCGTGGATATGGTTACGAAGTATACATGCAATCTACAATGCCTGACACTGATGAAAACAGAATAAAGCTTGTAAGATTCGTAGCTCAGGAAATCGCCAAGGATAAAAAAATCCCCCATTTCGACAAGGCTGCAGTGGGTGAAATTCTTAAAGAAGCACAGCGCAGAGCTGGCAGATTCGGCCACCTTACTCTTAGATTAAGGGAGCTGGGCGGACTGATAAGGGTTTCTGGTGATGTCGCAAGAGAAAGGGGAGCGGATCTTGTAACTGCTGATATCGTCGTTGATGCTAAGAAGATCGCTCGCAGTCTTGAGCAACAGATTGCAGACAGGTATCTCGAGTCTAAGAAGGAATACAACACATTTGTTGTAGAGGGTGATGCAGTAGGAGTAGTCAATGGTCTTGCAGCTCTTAACGCTGAAAGTTCTATGTCTGAGTATTCTGGTGTTGTGTTACCAATCGTGGCTGAAGTCACTCCTCCGCAGACCCGGTCAGGTGGAAGAATCATAGCAACAGGTAAACTTGGTGAGATCGCAAAAGAGGCTGTTGAAAATGTCTCAGCGCTTGTCAAGAAATACTCTGGTGAGGACATATCCAACCATGATGTACACATTCAGTTCATCGGAACATATGAAGGAGTTGAAGGCGATTCAGCATCTGTAAGTGTAGCTACTGCAGTAATCTCAGCATATGAAAACATCCCGATTGACCAGACAATAGCCATGACAGGATCACTTTCAGTCAGAGGTCAGGTTCTACCAGTCGGTGGAGTTACTGCGAAGATAGAAGCTGCTGCAGATTCTGGGATTAAGAAAGTAATCATCCCAAGATCAAATCTAGGCGACGTCGTCATTGAAGATCGTTATATGGATATGATTGAAATCGTCCCAGTAGATACCCTTGGAGACGTCTTAGAGAATGCATTAGTTTCATGTCCTGAAAAGGAAAGCCTGGTGCATAAATTTACAAACATCGTTTCCAAAGGAACTGAAAAAATCAGACCTGTAAACATCAGGGGTAGCGGTCCTACTCCAAACTAATCCTTTTTAACTCTTATTCTGCGGCAGTAACCGCAGATATCTTTTTAATTCATACTTGATGTATGGTGATTTCAATGAGCGCTCTCATAATAGGAAGATTTCAACCGTTCCACAAGGGGCACCTTAGCGTCATTAAAATGGTTGCTGAGAAAAGTGATAGCATCATAATTGGCATAGGAAGTGCTCAGCTATCTCACACCTTTGAAAATCCATTTACCGCAGGTGAAAGGCATTTGATGATATCTAGAGCGCTCCGTCACGAGGGTATCGATAACTGCTATCTTGTCCCGATAGTAGATATCAATCAATACTCATTATGGGTAGCACATGTAGAATCAATGGTACCTCCTTTTGACACCGTATACAGCAATAATCCCCTGACTCGCAGGCTGTTTGAAGAGGCAGGGTATGAAGTAGATATCGCACCTATGTTTGATCGTCATATCTATTCTGGTACTGAAGTGAGAACCAGAATGCTTAACAACGGAGATTGGCAGTCACTGGTGCCAGAAGGTGTAGCAGAAACAATCTGTGAAGTCAAAGGTGATGAAAGGCTCCGCCAGATAATGGGAGATTCCTGATGATTTCTAGCATTCTAAAAGATCTTTTATCGGCTAATAATCTCACACTCGCTGCTGCTGAATCCTGCACTGGCGGTATGGTTTCTGAAATAATCACCAGCATTTCCGGGGCTTCCAGTTATTTTCTGGCATCGTGTGTAACATATTCTAATGAGTCTAAAGTAAAACTTCTGGGAGTATGTGAAGAAACTATAGTTCAATACGGTGCAGTAAGTATTGAAACCGCTGCAGAAATGGCATCAGGGATAAGAAAAGCTACCGGAGCAGATATTGGTATATCTATAACTGGTATAGCTGGACCGAATGGAGGCACGGACTTGAAGCCTGTCGGTACAGTGTGTTTTGGTGTTGATTACAAAGGCCGTGTAATAACAAAAAAAGAGATTTTTGAGGGGGATAGAGACAGCATCAGAAAACAATCATCTGACTATGTGCTGAACCTCCTTATTGATATTGTTATGAATTAATCATTTATTGCTTTTAATGCATTTTCTTTAGCTCCGCTTTTGTTTAGTACGTATTTTACACCTGGAAGTGAAGACAGTTTTGATATTGTTTTCATGGATCCGCGTTTTGACTGTATACGCATTAAGAACCTGTCTTTTGATCCCAATCTGTACTTATACTCTTCAGAACCAGCACCGAAATCGAACTGTGTAAATCCTGATTTTAATGCTTCGCTCATGGCATAGTATGATACTAAATTCCCAGGAGATAGTTGTGAAAACCTAGGCTGCATACCAACCCTATATGCCCTCATAACATCTCCGTCTTCAAAGCATATCATTTGTGATGCAAGTGTGCCATCAATCCAGACTTCAAACACTTCACCGTATCCTTCATTAGCTGCATATGTTGTAATATCTTTCAAGAATGATGCAATATCTTCGTTTGAAAAAATGCTGCCACCTCTGTCTTCCCATCTTGAGATGTGATGCAGTGCGTAGAAATCTGCAGCTTCTTTTACTTCTTCTGGTATGTCAACTCTTCTGTATCTGATTCTGGAATCGTCTTCCAGAGACTGGAGCGTTTTTCTAATCATTCTTCTGGTGCGCGAGGAAGCATTATCTAGAGCATCCGTAACCGATTCCAGATCAACATATGGGCAGGGAATTTTCACCACTTCGTCAGTATCCCAGAGTGATGATATCTTTTCATAAAGTAATGTTGAAACATCATCTTCTTTCATATCATGAAATTGAATGACATTCCAATCTAATTTATCAATTGCCTCTATAAGAGAATCTACTATATTTTCAGCTTCTCCACACCAAAGAATGCCAAGATCATACAGTTCGGTGGTACCAGTACCGTTTCCTATCAAAGATAACTTTTTAATTTTTATTCCAGACATTTTCTGTTCACAGATAATGAATGGAGCAATGGCGCAGATCCTGCCCTCTTCTTCAAGAACAATCACATTTGGCTGTACTTGTGATCCAAATTTATCCAACCATTCTAATGCCCAGGCATGAGATGAATAAATGGATGCACCGCAGCATTTTCTTAAAATCTCCCATTCTCTTTCCAAGCTTTCAATATCATCTTGCGATGTCAAAAGTTTATGCTCCATTATTATCCCCCTTGCGCTTCATCATGAATTTAATAGCCCTCATCGGTGCTGTGATTGGATCTTTTGTAATTGATTTCAAATATGAATTCATCGTTGCTTTGCGTTTAGTTCTTTTTTCCATTGAAATATACATTTTATTAGCATAACTCGAAAGTCCCTTATCCTGAATTGAAGATACACTGAACGTTCCCATATCTCCCCAGCCTTCTAAATTTGCAGGAGGATCAAATCCATTTTCAACTGCAGAATCAAAAAGAGCAGTTCCAGGATACGGCATATATGTAAGAAATTCAGTATATTCTGGTTTTATTACGTCAAGCATATGTTCTGTAGCTTTGATATCTTCTTTTGTTTCAGTAGGCAGACCATTGATAACCATTGCATAAACTTCCATATCCGCTTCATGAATGAGGTTGGAGGCACGGATTATTTCATCTGCGCTGATGTCTTTTCTGACCATTGTCAGTAATCTATCTGAACCAGATTCTACACCGACTAATATCTGTTTACAACCAGCACGTTTCATAATCTCTAGAAGCGGTCTGTTTATCATATCTGCTCTTATTTCACAGTTCCAGATTATGTCTAGTTTTTTACTAATAATCAATGAGCATATTTCTTCCACTCTTTTTGGATCTGTAGCAAATAAATCATCCATTATAATGAATCCATTTATCCTGGGATCCAGTTTCATAATTTTTTCCATGTCACTCACAACCCTTTGCGGGCTGAATGCATGCCATTTATAGCCCCACATCATTTTAGAATAACAGAATGTGCAATTTCCAGGGCAGCCACGGCTTGTGACAATTGATACGGCATTTCTTCCATGCAGGGGAGTAAAATATTTTGAAAGATCTCCAAGTTTATTCCAGAGTGGTGACGGTAGAGAATCAAGATCGGTCATTCTTTCTCTGGGAGGAGTTCTTACATACTCTCCATTTTTTAAATATGCTATTCCTTTAACATCTTCTAGTGAGGATCCATTTTCTAAACATTCCAAAAGTTCTGAGGTGGTAATCTCTCCTTCTCCTAGGACTAAATAATCAACAGGTCCTTCCCTTAACATAAGTTCTGGAATAACCATAGTTCCAGGGCCTCCCCACACCACTGGAATCTCTTTCACTTTGGCCCACTTACTGATTTTAATTGCCCTCAGCAAAGCAGTAGAGATCTTTGTATGCATCCCAATTATGTCTGGTTTGTAATTGATGAGCATTCTTCTTTTTTCATCATTTATTTCTTCTCCACTCCAATCAAAGAGAGCCACTTCATGTCCTTTAGATTCCAGATAAGCACCTATTGTCATTATGCCATATGGTGGCGCAGGCCGCAAATCACCTTCACCGGGTTCAAAACCGGTATTTATGAGTGCTACTCTCATACTAATGCCTCCACTAATGAAAAATACTGTTTCATGAAGGCCTCTGGACTGTGCTCTTTTTCGTATTTTACTAATGCATTACGTGACATTTTATCCCTCAAATCTCTATCATTGCCCATCTGAATCAACGCATACGCGAGATCATTTTCATCTGGGGGTGTGATTATTCCACAATTTTCAGCAAGCTCTGGTAATCCTCCATTTGGTGAAACAACAAGGGGTACACCGACAGACAATGCTTCGATGCAGGACAGTGGAGAATTTTCACCGCATACAGACGGTGCGGTCATACAGAGCGATGATGCAACTTCTGGAATTAATTGACATCTTGGAAGAAATCCTAGATACTTTATTCCCTTATCAGACATCTTCATGACATTTTCTTTTAGAGATCCATCTCCAAGAAAATGTAATTCAAAATCAGATTTTGATTTCAAATATGCATTAATTAAAATATCCACTCCTTTATGTTTTTCAAGCACTCCAGCATATACGAAATGAAAATCATCTTTAGTGCTGATATCTTCCGTAGGTCGGGGGACAAAATTCTTAATTAGAACAGACTCTAATCCAAGCACATCTAGCATATTTTTCATATAGTTTGATGGAGAGATTACTGCATCTAATCGTTTTATCTCAGATACGATTTGGTTTGTACTGATCATTCTAACTGGACGGTGTGATTTTATTGAACATTTTACACAATTCTGAACATCACAGATATGTTCTCCAAATTTCATGAAATCGTTGCGCTGACAAAAAGGCCAGTGGTCGTGACATGTGTAAATTTTTTTAGATTTTCCTTTACTTAACACTCCGCACCCTAGCATAGATATGTTGTGATAATGAATCCAATCTGGCTTAACCTCTGAACATACTTTATCAACGAGCCTGTCTGCGTTTCTATTCCTGCCAGTCAGATATGCACCAGCCGCAGAAACAGGTCCTAAGTCTGTTTTCAGTCTGTAGATATGTTCTGCATTATCATTTATGTCATCTTTCTTCCCGTTCTTTTTTAGATTATATGCATCTAAACTATGAATTATATGCACTTCATGACCTGCTTTTGTCAACTCATCAGCAAGATACTTTACATGAACTGCATCCCCACCCAAATGATATGGCGGGTAGAACGTTGAAACCATCAGTATCTTCATTGTCTCCATATGATTCCTCAATGAGCATCTTTCATTTTGTGAAACACAAAATTATTTACAATCTTCAAAGCATATCTGAATGCCAGATCAAGGTCAGATGGTTCAGTAATTACATGTTTTAGATTTGATCCCCACCATCTTCCTGATGTATATAGTGCTCTATATGCAGCTTCTCTGGCGTTGTTAAGATCTTCAGGACTCAGCTCTGCTGTACCTGTCACAGCACTGTCTTGATATAGTAATCTAAAATCAGTGCTCGGTGCATCTTTTCCATAGGTATCCTCATATAATTTTGTTCCAGGGTACGGGACAGCCACATTAAACTGTGCTGATGTAGGCAAAGTCTCTTTTACAAAGCGCATAGTTTCCGACACACTTTCCCAGTTTTCTCCTGGTAATCCGAGAATAAATGAACAGAATGTTTTGATTTTAGCTTCTTTAGCCCATTTTATTGCATTTTTAGCTTCATCTATTTTTATATTTTTTCCTACAGAATCTAAAATTCTCTGGCTTCCGGATTCAATACCAAATGATACTCCGCGGCAGCCAGCAGATCTCATCATCTCCAAGAGTTCTTTATCTACCAAATGGGCTCTTGTATTGCAGTACCATTTAATGTCAAGATCTTCTTCCTTCAATAATCTGCAGACTTCTTCTGTTCTTTTTCTGTTAAATGTAAACGTTTCATCAAAGAATGATGCGGTGCGTAGACTGTAATGATCTTTAAGGTATCTTAGTTCTTCAACTATCTTTTGTGAAGATTTCATTTTTAAAGGAGTACCAGCAACTGTGCAGAATGAACATTTAAATGGACATCCTTTACTAGTATACAATATACTGAACGGCTGCCCTGCAGGGGCTGTTACAAAGTATGGATCTAGGTTGGGAAGCAGATCGTAGGCTGGGAGTGGAAGAGAGTCATAATCCTTAACTGGTTCTACATTTCCACCATATCCATTCTTCGTTATTGTACCTGGTGACACATCACTTCCTTTTTCCCAAGAGTTGATCAATGCAGGGGATGCAACTTCATACTCATCGGTTATGTATGCATCAAGGTCTGGTGCTTCGTTCATAACCTGCGATCCGAGAGTATGCAATGTCCAGCAAAGTCCTGCGGTACGTATGCTTGGATCTAATTCTTTAGAGATGCTGGCGGTTTTTATATCATGATCGAATGTGGTGGGAGTAAAACGGAATAAAACAGCGTCAGGCTTAGTCCTGTCTAATTTATCTTTCAGAGCATCATATTTCATATCCAATCCATTCAAATCTATGAATGATACGTTGTGCCCGTCATTTCTCAGAAGTGAAGCTATCTGCAGGAGCGAATAGGGCTCCAGCACCGAATATCTTTCTGTGACTTCGCATCTTTCTTCACGTATAACTGAGACTCCATTATATCTGGGCGGATTTACAAGAAGAACTTTCATTCTGACTCCTCAATAGCTTTTATATATGCTTCTGCAGTGTTTTTTGCCATAGTTTCCACATTGAATCTATCTAAAATTTTGTTTCGTGCATTAATTTTTATATTATTTACTAAATTATCATTGATCAATACTCTTGATACTGCTTTTGACAATTCTCCACTGTCTCCAGCGTTTATAAGTATGGCATCTTTCTCATTTTGAACAATTTCAGGAACCCCGCCGACATTTGATGCAATGACTGGAACTCCACAGGACATAGCTTCCAGAACGGTCAGTGGAAAGCTTTCAGAGAATGAAGGCAGAATGAAAGCAGAAGCCAACGAATATAAGTATGGCATTTCTTCGTAATTTACGGGACCAAGGAATATACAATCTTTGTCGCCTAAGCCGATTGAATGAGCATAGGATAACCATTTTGATGAGTCGCCGTTTCCAGCGAAAACAAAACAAGCCTCATCAGCAAGTTCTTTTTTAGCCACTATTGCAGTTTCTATGCCCTTAAGTGCAATCATCCGTCCTGAAAATAAAACGATATTCTCAATGCCGTCTAACTGAGGGAAATGCCTTATTGCTTCACTATAATCTTTATGTGAGAATACATTTGCATCTATGCCGTTAGGAATGACTTCCGATCCTATTCCTACGCCTATTCTGTCAACACACCATGCTCGAATGTACTCTGAAACAAATATTAGATTAGGAGACCGTTTTAGATAGAATTTTTCGGTAGCAGATAATAGCGGAAAAAGTGCATATGTCATCCGCTCTGATTTTTCTAAACGATCTACAGGCGCTGCTGAATTCTTAGTACCCAGACGCTGAGATCCAATGGTGCTGTGCACAGTTGTGATTGATGGCACACCGCTGTGCGAGAGTTTCATTAAAATATCAGGCATCTGTGCATGGTTGGCGTGCACAAGATCAAATTTATTATCATCTTGTAGTTTTTTAAACGAGCGCCAGAGTTTGTATTGAAATTGCCCGTTGCAGAAGAAAGTGTCTTTTGACTCTCCTAGACTGTGTATGTCAATATCGCATGAACTCGCATCTCCATTCAAACATATCAGATGCATTTCAAACTCAGGCGGAAGATGTTTTGCAAGCTGCATTGTATAGCTTCCTATTCCTCCCCAACTGAGAAATTCTGGAGTAACCATTGCAATCTTCATATCATCATCCAATACGAATCGAGTTTGCAGAATCCTCTCTAGGTTTTATTAATCGAAATCCAAAACCGCCACCAGCATTCCAGAATCTTCTCTTTACTATCATAGATAATATGGAAATTCCCGCGGCTATCGGAACCAATTTGGTTTCTCCACGTCTCGGTAAATATCTGATTGGAACTTCTCCAACATTCAGACCTTTTTTTATTGATTCAGCAAATAATTCAGCTTCAAGTTCAAAATGTTTGGACTCCAATTGCAACACTTTCAGTGCATCAGTCCTGAATCCCCACATTCCTGTGCATATATCGCTGCATCTGTGATTGTACAATACTGCCGCCAGAGTACTGAGAATCTTATTGCCAACTCTATTCATGCCAGTCATGGCACCTTCTTCGATTGTGCCTTTGAACCGCGATCCCATTACAACATCTTCACCTGATTCTAATGCATTAATTATATCAGGAATATGTTCTGGAGGATATGTTCCATCGGCATCTAACATTATTATATAATTAGTATCTAAAAGTGAAGAAATGTCTTGGAGATGGTTGCAGTTTCCGCATGCAAGAGACAACGTTCTATCAACAACATTCTTTGGAAAGCAAAGATCTATGGTCTGCCTGATACCGACTCCTTTACCTTTACCTTTTTGAACAATTACATTTGCACCTTTTTCTCTTGCAATTTCAGCAGTCCGATCTGATGAACGGCCATCTATAACTTCTAAAAATAAATTGTAATCTGGATTGCGAAGACCAACATCTAACACATTATCAATAACGTCTGCTATGCTTTCTTCTTCATTCAGTGCAGGTATGATAATCGCTACCTTTTTGGTCATTTCTGGCATCCTCATTCATAGCTTACGCTACACACGCAGATATCATTTTTAGAATCACATCTCGCTATTCAGCGTCGGCTTAGAACTGATCATATTTTGTAAAGGAGAGATACTTATAATTTCGGTTTTAATAGCTGTAGAAATTCTTTTGAGAAATACAATCATCTTCATTGGTTAATTTTATAAACACTCTGTTGAAATAGGATTCAAAGATGGGGAAATTCTTGAACAATGAATACCGGGTACGTCCATTACCTCTCTATCTTTTGACGTTGGTGGGACTAGCAATATGCATAGTCTCATCATACGGATATTCTATACAGCACATCCCAGTATCTGAGCCATTTGGTCTTCTTGGAATGCTTCCTGTTGGTTTTTGGATTGGAATGGGCATAATGGTCTTGTCCCTTGCAATAGGGGCATTTACTGCATCTGAAAGAGTGTTTTTCATACAAGCAATGGCCGTCTTTGTTACATTGTGGGGATCAACAGCATTGTTTCAGACGTATCCTGCTGTATGGGATTCATACATGCATTATAATTCGTCATTTGAAATAGTGTCTACCGGTTTCATACCCGATGATCCTGATTACTCATATGCATATAACTATCCGGGATTCTTTGCATTCGCTGCAACATTTTCAGCCATCGCTGATCCAAATGTACTGGGATTTCTAAGATTCTACCCAGTATTTGCTGCGGCATTTACGCTGGTGGCAATATATCTGTTTGTTAGAACATATGTGCCAGCAGCAGGATACAGATTGGCATTTCTAGCAGCCGCCTTTGTGAATGTATGGCTGCAATTTAACTTCTCACCACAATCTATTGGCTTAGCAATCGGGTTGCTGATATTTGTATGTCTGGAAAGACAGGGAACTGTGTGGAAAGGAACAGCCGTTGCATTATTTGCATTTTTGACAGTGTCTCATCCAACCACTGTGCTGTTTGTACTGAGTGCAGTAATTGCGAAAGAAATCATCAGTAGAATATATCATAGGTTCAAAACTGCAGCTCCCCCAGCAAATGGCCATTGGCCAGCGGCTTTATTCTTGATAATCTGGGTGATCTGGTCTTTAGTCGGAGCAGCCGAATTCACGTTGAATTTAACGCAATTTGTCCTTGGACAGGTTCAATATCTTGGATTCATGGATCAGGCAGTTCAAAACCAATATGAGATGAGGACTGGTACAGAAAATATATTTGGAACGCTTTATCCTCAGATTCGTACATTTACTATACTTTTGTTCGGCTTGCTGACGCTGATTGGACTATTAGTTTATGTGTTTAATCGAAAGAAAATTTCAATTCCAAAACACATACTTCCTCTGTTGTTTATACCAGCCATAGCTATTCCTCTGGATGCTCTGTTTTTTAACGGACAGATTTACGACAGAGGAATTCTGTATCTAATGCTGGTAGCACCATTATTCTTTGTGCCGACTCTTCTAAGAAAGAGAAAAGTCACTGCCGTGCTTACAACTATCATTGTGGCAGGCATCGTTATTTCCTGTGCTTCTACTGTATTCTATCAACAGAGTCTGTACACAAGCAGTGCTGAGAGTATTGCCGCATCAGATTACTTATCAGAAGAGGTTCCCCAGACATATGTGATCGGAGGTTACTATCCTTACAAAGACTGGGGCGACGGAGAGTCATATCAGAGACTGCAGTTCAGCGCAACTTATCCGACAACTGTACTTGAGATGGCTTCAAGTTCTGGATCAGGTTCATACTTATTTGATGATACTACTGAGCTATGGTATAAGCAATGGGGTATAGAAGACAGGTATGATTTCTACCTAAATCAAGAAGTAATGAACTCTAAAGTCTACGATAACGGACGATATCAGGTAATGTTCGCCAGGGGGATATGAAATGAACATCGCCTTGGTAAATCTGATTACCAAAACTGCTGATCTGCCGAAAGGCCGAACAGCAAAAAATCCGATACCAGATTCAGATGACGACCTAAACATCACAAAGTTAGCTAAAACTATGGCATCCAGAGGTCATGAAGTAACTATATACATCTCTGATGCATACGAACCAGCTGTAAAATGTTCATTAGATAACGTAAACACGGTGTATGTGCCAACGCGACTATCGACGATCTTCCCCCCGGCCGTATTTCCCTGTACTCCTTTATTGAAAGCATATCTCAAGCAGAACTCATTTGACATAGTTCAGTCTGGAGAAGTTTTTCAGATGGGAACTATGTATTCTAATTCTGCAGTCAAAAATTCACTTTCAAAATTATTTATCTGGCAGGAATTAGACGTCGTGATGCAGGGCCTGGCGGGGACAATTCAAAAACAATTTTACAACACACTTGGAAAAAGAATAGCAAAAAATTGCAAAATAATTCCTCGTTCAAAATCTGCAGCCGCTCATCTAGTCAATTATGGATTTGACGTGGAACAGATAACACAGGTAGTTCATTCTGGAGTAGACAGTTCAATCTTCAAGCCGATGGATAAAGAAGAATCTCGCAGGGAGTTTGGGCTAACAGAAGATCAAAACGTGATCATTTCAGTCGGAAGGCTGCATTATAACAAGGGCATGGATATCTTAATAAGAGCTGCTAAGCTTATAAAAGATAAAAATCCTGATTTTAAGCTAATCATCAAAGGAACAGGTCCAGAAGAAGAAAATTTAAGAGAACTCATAAGAAAATTAGACCTTACTGATACAGTCTTAATTCATACAGAGCATCTTGACAGCTATGGTCTAGCAAAACTCTACAACTGTGCAGATCTTTATGTGTTGAGTAGCAGGAATGATTTATTTCCATTTACTGCGATAGAATCCATTTCATGCGGTATACCTGTTATATCCTCATTTGGCAGAGGTATTGAAACAGACATAGTCAGCGAAGGTGCAGGTCTGATGACTTCACAGGCGCCTGAAAACATCGCCGAATCAGTTATAACGCTCTTCAACGACACGTCCAGAATTGAAATGATGAGCTGTAAGGCAAGAGATCTAGCCGTTAATGAATTTGATTTTAGTGTTTCTGCAGAGCGGCTGTGTGGAATATATGAGGAATCACAATGAACAAGATCATATTCGTGCCATATGTGCATCCAAATCCTCAAAGCAGTGAAAGAACCCCCAAACTTATTCACATATTGTCAGAGTGGACGAAAATATTGCCAATCCATACCGATGAATTGGATAAAAAGGTGTATAATCAGGATTATAATAAATTTCAAAGATACAGTTTATTTATATTGAGTGAGCTGAAGACATTCCTAAGCATATTAAAGGCAGGTAAGAAAAATAGAGATTCGATTGTGTTTGCAGAGGGTTCTTATTATGCATTTGCAGGGGCAATGGCTTCTAAAATCCTGCAGATTCCTTCAGTCTGGGATAATCATGGAAACATAAAAGATTTTGGTGCGGCAGTAGGTAAATCCAGCGCATTCATAAAATCAAATCTTTTAATGGAAAAGATGGTGGCAAAGACAGCATCTAAAATAATTGTGGTATCTGAAAAAGATGAAGACGTTTACAAAAAGATTGGTTTTGACAGCTCAAAATTCATTGTAATCCCAACATGTGCTGACTTAAGCAAGGTAACAATAACTCCCAGAAATGAAGCCAAATCTAAATTAGGAATACCTGTAGGTCAGAGAGTTGTTTTATTTTTTGGGTCTTTAAACTATTATCCGAATGAGGATGCCGTACGGTATCTCATTGATGATGCGGTTCCCAGTCTGAAAGAACTGGTTCCAGATGCAACACTATATGTTGCTGGCAGCGGAACTATCGAAAATACTGGGGATGCAGTGATGCTGGGATACGTTCCGGACATATTCCTCTGGATTTCAGCCGCAGATGTATGCGTAGCTCCCCTGTGGAAAGGAGTCGGCATCCTTACAAAAGTAATTGATATACTGTCTGTAGGATGTCCCGTTGTAGTAAGCAGTCTTGCAGTTGATGGAATTCCAGAGCTTATAGATGGTAAAAATTGTTTAATCGGAACTAAAGATAATTTTCATGAAAAAGTAGCACAGATCCTGTGCAATCCTGAGATGGGAAGCACGCTTGGAAATGAAGGCCGCAAACTGATCATTGAAAAATACTCCTGGGAGTCAGTAGCTCCTAAATTAAAATCTTGTCTGGAGGTGTTATAGTGAAAAATATTGTTTTTGCAGGACCGACAAGACCGTTTGATCTAATACTCAACTTGATCATCGTAGTCGTTGCGGTCATCATGAGCCTTGCTGGCCTATACGGGACTGTTTTAGATCTTGTTGCATTCTATGCAGTCTTTTTTGCTGTAGGTTATGCTCTGGTTTCTGCGTTGTTCCCTGGGAATACGGCGCTGTTGTCACAGTCGTTCACACTGCCAAGAGCAGAAAAAACACATGAAATCACAATGCTGGAAAGAATTGCATTATCTGTAGCACTGAGTGCTGTAATCGTAGGTATAACAGGAACTTTTCTGTCTAGAGGCATTTTGGGAGTCACCACAATAACCGCTACTTTAGAGGTTCTTGTATTCACTGCGGTTTTTACGGTGGTTGCTGTCAGCAGGAGAATATCATGGGCAAGGGATCCATTCGTATTAAACTTTAAATTTGGAGTTGGCAAAAAATATACCGCCGCCGAGAAATCAATAATGGTATTAGTTGTTGCAGCTTTAGTAGTATTTGTCGCTGTATCAGCAGGCACTTTAGCTAAAGAACCTCAGAAAGAGAATTTTGTTGAATTTAGCATAAATGGCCCCTCTGGGACTGTAGAAAGTCTTCCTACAACAGTAGTCGGAGTCTCCAGCGTTATTGTCGATATAAAATCGCATCTATCCGAAGAGGAAAATCTGACGCTGATAGTTTCTGATGGTCTGGGGTATAGCCAGACAGTTTATTTTACGCCTGGATCAGTAATCTCTCTTGATCCATCAGTCGGACGGTCTACAATGCTAACACTTGCTGAAGGTGAGGAATTAAGCTTAAACATTTACTTTTCAGTTCCTACACCAGGCAGTCACACGATCTATTTTACATTAATCAGCAGTGAAAAAACATTACAACTTTGGATGCCTATCTATGTCCCCTCTACTGAATGATCAAGACACTTATCAAATACCTTGTACTACAAAAGTCAAAGTAGTGTATGGCTCTGAGAACAGACTGCTTGGAAGAACCCGGATACTCTCCGAATGGATGTCCGATGGAGAGACATACTTGGACGTTGGATGCTCAGATGGGGAAGTAGTAGGTTCTGTAGGCAGTCGCTGCTCAAAGGCTGTAGGTTTAGATGTGGATACCAGAACAATGGCTGAGGCTAAAAAGCGCTACCCTGGTTTTGATTTTGTTCTGGGAAGCGCAGACAATCTGCCTTTTGAAGATGAATCATTCACCACAGTTTCAATGTTAGATGTTCTTGAACATGTACCAAATCCTGAAAAATCATTAAGCGAAATAGATCGTGTTCTCAAGCCCGGCGGATATCTGATAATCTCGGTGCCACATAAAGGCTCATTTTGGTTCATAGACGCTCAGCGTTCCAGAATATTTGCTGCAGGCAGGAAGATACTCTTAGGAAAAAACGACTCGGTTCTGGAACATAAACACTACAAGACCGACGAATTACTAAGGATGCTTCCTAGTTACACAGTTGTGAATAAACACTATGGAGGACTTTTATTGTATCCCTTATGCGGTTATGCATTAATGTTTACAGACAGTCTTGGTGTTAAAAGGCTATCAAATGCAATAAGGCGGATTGAAGAATCAGATTTTCAAAGAGATTACGGCAACAAAAGCTGGCACTTGATGATGCAGCTTAAAAAAGGTGAAAAACAATGACTTCGATCTCGATTATTGTATGTACATATAACCGAATACAATGGCTTACAAAATGTTTAAGGTCTATAGAGTCACAGTTGCCAAAACCGGATGAGATAATCGTTGTTGATGGGCCTTCCAATGATGGTACCAGAGACATGCTAGAACTGTTAGCGACAAAGGGAGAGCTCAAGCTAATTCGTCAGGAGACCTTAGGCGGAATATCATCCGCAAGGAATCTTGGTCTGGTAGAGGCAACTTCAGAAGTAGTTTGTTTCATTGATGACGATGCAGTAGCACAGCCGGGCTGGTTACAGTCCATTCTTGATGCATACGATGATGAGAATGTTGGTGGTGTAGGTGGCCCTGTTTTTGACATGAACGGAAATCTTTCAATGGGTAAAAACGCAGTCGCTCCAGACGGAAGATGGTTTGATGAATCACGGGAAGAATGTTTAGATGGTCTTTATCCTGTGATGGTCGGATGCAATATGTCATTCAGAAGGCAGATCCTGATTGATGCAGGCGGATTTGATCCATATTTCAAATTTCATCAGGATGAAACAGATGCCTGCCTTAAGGTTGTAAAATCTGGATACAGGATTGCTTATTCAGATACTGCCGCTGTGAGGCATGAATGGTGTGAAGGATCTTACAGAAAAGACCGGGTGCGCTGGTATCTAAAACTCAGATATCTCTGGGGGAGAAATAATTCATATTTAGTACGTAAACATTTTGGGGAGGAAATGAGATTCAAACATTATGTAAACTGCAGAATGTCTAATTTTATTAACAAACGTGTTGCTCCTAAGGGAATTCTAGAGAAAGAAGAAACAGAAGGCAAGTTGCCGATTTACATAGTCGTCGTTGGAACTATGTTTGAAGCGGTAGGATTACTGAAAGGCTGGAAAGATGGGGCTAGCAGAAAACATCTGTGATTACCCGATCTCTTCCACTAATTCAGTGTATTCTTTTTTGAATCTTTCCATTGAAAATCGTCTATTGATTTCTGAAGATGGAACAACATTTGTATTAATAACTCTTTCAACACCTTTCATATATCCCTCTTCATCGCCAATATCAACTATCACGCCAACATCAGTTTCATCAGAATCTTCAAGTATGCCAGTTCGTGAAGCAACTACGGGAATTCCACATTTTAGTGCTTCCATAATACAATATCCAGATGACTCATATCTAGAAGGAAATATTAAAAAATCAGCAGCAGAATAATATTTAGGCATATCTCCATATTCTACATTTGTTCTTACAATTATATTGTCTGTGCTTTGTGTATCATTGGGAGTAACGCACATTATTTTTATATTTTTAGAAATTTTTAGTACAATGTCAAAACCTTTTGTTCTATCAGTGCGTCCGACGAATATGCCCAAAGGACCGGAATAATCTATATTAATCTCCTTTCTGGCTTTTTCTCTTGAAATCTTGTGAAAAATATCTGGAACTGCATTTTCAATAACTCTGGATTCTGCCTTATAGTATTTTTTCAACTCTCTCTGAACTTTAGCGCTGACTGCAATATTAATGCCTTTATCCAAACAGAGTTTTTCGAAAAATGGTGAGACATATTTAGCTTGAAACCGGCCTTTTGAGCCCTGCATGGCTTCCTGTGAAAATCCAGAATATGTGAAATGAAATATGTTTATCATCGGAGATTTAGTTTTAACATTCCATCCTGCATATGCATTTCTAAAAACAGCATCAAAATGGTCATCCAGTTCTAGAAATTTTTTCCCGGATTTCCATGATCGGTACTCGTTTTGAAAACCTACTTTTGCAAAGACTTGTCCTATATTCTGCGGTGCACTCACGACTGTAGATTCAGGAAACACCGTGTGCAGATGCTTGGTAAACACTTCTGTGCCTCCTTTGACTTGGGAATAATCATTCAGTGCAATAATTGCAGTTTTCAAGGCTATCTCTCCGGTTAATTTATTAAGGGAACCTTTCAGTATATTCAATGTGGGTATGCATAGCGCGTCGTTAGAGTTAAAGTTCATAACTGAGAAGCTTAGGAGAAGATTCGGAGTGATTGATTCATTAGAAGGAACCGCTTGGGATCCCAAAGTGATGAATGTTCCCCCTGGGAATCGGTTTTTAGTAATCTCTCCGCACCCAGATGATGATGCAATAGGTTGCATGGGCACACTACTTAAACTTCACGACAACGGATCGGAAATAAGAACGCTCTATGCCTCAATACAGACCGGTAATTTCACACCAGATGAAAGGCTGTCTGAGATAAAAGCAGCAATAACTGAAAGTGACATTCTGAACTATAGATTAAACAAAGCACCATTTCCAAACTCTGCAGATCTTAAAAGCATAATCTCAGACGAGATTTACACATTTGAACCAGATACAATTCTCGTACCATCTCCCTTTGAAAATCATGATGAGCATCTGAGGGCATTCCATGCTGTTGCCGATCTTCTTGAAAATAATGAAAATATTAGCGTTCTAATGTATGAAGTCTGGGGTGCTCTGATGCCGAATCTCGTAGTTCCAATTTCAGAAACAATGGAGAAGAAGCTCAGTGTGATCAGAATGCACGGCACGCAAACAGATGATATTGATTATGTAAGGATGGTAAGGGGAATAAATGAATACAGAGCAGCAATGAATCGATTAAGCGGCTATGCTGAGTCATTCATGTACATGCCAGGCAGGGATTTGAAGAAGATGTTTTAGGGTGAAAGCTGCTCTTCTCTAAATCTTGATTCAATATTTCTAATGGTTCCTTTATTGACAGCCCTCATTACTGATTGCATCCTGTCAACTGCATTGAATCTGTATTTATATCCTTCAGTACCCCGCAGCATATCCACTTCTTTAAGTTTATTCGTACAGCATTCGCGTATTATTTCTGAAATCAGCACATAACCCGGGGACATTTTTGCATATTCTGGATTAAAACCCGAAAGATAATACATGTAGCGGTTTTCATCTTCAAAACCCATCGAGATTGCTATAGGGGTGTCTTTGATATCAATCGAATGAAACACGGTCTCTCCCAGATCACCGTGTATCATAGAAACTCTTTCAGCAAATTTCATCATGTTGGGAAGTTTTAGAACATTATCTCCTTCCCACCTAGCGTCGCTGAGCCTTTGAAGCATTTTTATTCCATCTTTGCATCCTTCTTCTCCTTTCCTGGACGTAAACCGTCCGCCAGCAGCCTCAATTTTACGTTTAGATCTTCCAATATTGTATCTCATGTTTTTTGAGAGGCGAGCCATATACTCTGTGTATCCGCATGACACATCAATGTGAGGAGACAAACTTGTAATGCACTCTGCTTCCGGAAACGCAGATTGTACGTTTGCAAATGTGGGCTGTGTAGAAACCATATCTCTAAGTTCAATAACGTCCCAGTCATTAGTTGATTTCAAGTAGCTCCACATGGCCATATGTATATCGCTTCGACCGTCCTTTGCAATGATTCCGCACCTGTCAGAAGGGCCACTTCCAATAAATAGGACTTTTCTCCAGGGAATTACACGGCCTCTTGAAGAAACTGCAAATGGCCCTATCCCAACTACCTCTCCGTCTTCTTTAACAGTTATGCATTTCAATTTATAATTGGATCCAAAGACATCCCACCATGTTTTCAGCCAGGGCATGGAGAGAAAAAAAGAATCTTCCCCACTTGATTTCAGTAATTCAGTCCATACATCTTTGAGTGCCAGCATATTTGACAGAGAATCAGTTTCTTCAGCTTCAAGAGCCATTAGTTTAAGTTTTTAGAGGACTACCAACATTATACTTTCGAAAATCATGGTTTGGATGCACAGCGCATCAAGCCGTTTACAGTGGCTGGCAACTTCATCTCCGATCATAGTTTAAACTGCGTTAGATCACTGTTTTTTTCGAAATGCGCGTATTATTGTTCAAGCTTATACAAAAACCTCATATACTGCCATAAATCTCCTCGCATGGGGCGCTAGTGATGAACTTATTACGAACCGGTAAAGTGAAAGAAGTCTATGAAGTAGATGAGGATACATTGGAATTCGTCTTTACTGACAATATCTCTGTATTTGACAAGATTATTCCATCTAATGTTCCAGGAAAAGGGGAAACTCTCTGCAGAACTGCAGCATTTTGGTTCCAAGTATGTCGCAAGGCAGGTATTAAAACTCATTTTACTGAGTTAATTCCTCCCAACCGTATGAGAGTAAAAAGGGTCGAAGTCATTGAAGATACAAGTAAGATAAACACATCGACTGTGAATTATCTAATTCCATTGGAATTCATCTCTAGACACTACGTAGCCGGATCTCTCTTTGATAGAGTTCGTTCAGGCGACATAACAGCTTCTGATCTAGGATTTGAGAAAGGTCATGAAGTTAAATATGGAGAAAAGCTCCCGACTCCATATTATGAGACTACCACCAAGCTTGAAAAAGTTGATAGGCTGCTCACAAGAAAAGAGGCTTTAGAACTGTCTGGATTAACTGAAAAAGAACTAGATGATGTATTTGAGCTTGTGGCAAAGATAGATGATATCATTGCATCAGAAGTTGGTGAGAGGATGCTTATCCATGTAGATGGAAAGAAAGAGTTTGCAATGGATTCTCAGCGCAACATCATGCTGATTGATACATTCGGAACTTCTGATGAAGACCGCTGGTGGGATGAGGATGCTTACGCTGCTGGAGAATGTGTAGAATTATCCAAAGAGGCAGTAAGGCAGTATTACCGGGAAACAGGATACTTTGACAAGTTAATGGCTGCAAGGAAAAATGGTCAGCCAGAACCTGATATTCCAGCACTTCCTAATGAATGGATAAAGAAAGTCCAAGACTTATATATTGAAATGTTTGAACGTCTCACCGGAGAAAGCTTCCGGTGAAACGTATAAACTCATTCTAAAATTACTTTTATCATCCTCTGCCCGGCAGGACAGTCAAGTTCTTCACCGGCAGAGATTATTTTGAAGCGCATCCCTTTGGTAACACCTGTAGGATGGCATAATCTGTAGTTTTTACAGCCAATCTGGTTGCATTCTGTTGGATTAAATGACAATGTGGAACCTTCTAGTGCATATTTCTTTGGAACTGCACCATTTATGCTTAATTTTTCAACTTCTGCTGCACACACACCGCCCTCGTGGATACGACATTCGTGATGAACGTCCCTCACTTCTTTTACGCAGTAACGGCAGCCAGCGTCAAGATTGAAGCAGATTCCTTTTAATTTACAGTCTCTGCATTCAGTTATTGGGCCGCGAAAGACAAAAGTTTTTCCAACTTCTGCAAAATCTTCTCCGATTAAGGTAACAACTACCATTTTTAATCCCTCAAATGACTTTTGTGATTTTAGCCAGTCTCTCCGCAGCTTCGTACGTGAGACCCTGGTGACCAAGTATCGTAAATCTATCGCGAATTTTGTGAGCTGTCGTCAGAGCTTCAAGGAGTTCTTCTTTTGTAATTCCCAGCTCTCTTGCCGTGATGGGAGCTCCTAATTTCATCAGGGCGTCTCGTATTGCCATCCAGTTTCCTCCATGCAGATACATCATCATGATGCACCCCACTCCGCATTGTTCTCCATGAAGAGCTCTGCCCGGAGCGATTATATCCAGAGCATGCGAAAACATATGCTCGGATCCGCTGGTTGGTCTGGATGATCCGGCTACAGACATTGAAACTCCTGATACAATAATTGGTTTTAGGGCAACCCAGACACTTTCTTCAACACCGGGTTTGATTAAATCTGCAGATTCAATCATTGCTTCTGATGTGTAGAGCGCCATAGCGCATGCCGATCTGGAGAATTCTTCGCCGAGGAGTCTTTCAGCATATTCCCAGTCTTTAATGGCGGTTATATTTGAAATTACATCTGCACATCCAGCCACAAGCAGTCTGAAAGGTGCTTTAACAATGACGCTTGTATCCGCGACAACTCCCAAAGGAGTTTTAGCTTCCATTGATATCGGGCCGTCGGGACCTTTAATAGATGCTCTGCCGGACGCTATACCGTCATGAGATGCAGAGGTTGGCACGGAAATAAATTCAATATCCAGCTCTTTAGAAGCCATCTTAGCAAGATCTATTTTGGAGCCTCCACCGACTCCGATTAAAAAACTCGCACGGCTGTCTCTGGCCAGATCTACAACTTCATGTAGATTTTCTCTGGTGGCAGCCCCTATACTGATTGTAGTCACATCATAATTACTTGATTTGAGAAGAGATGATATAGAATCTGCCGCAACATCTTTTGTCTTACTGCCTGTAATTATTGCTGCAGTTCCAGACAGATCAAAGTTTTTACACATCTCTGGAATGTCCTTTATTACATCATGTCCCATCAGTACATTCCTGGGAAAAAGAATCGAACGAACTTTACAAAAACTACCTTCATCCATTTAATCCACCCTAACCATGGACGGCTATTTGTAACTTCTCGGTGAACTTTGACAACTGTGTCTTGAAATATATGCATGCCGGAAAGTAGTAAACCACCGCAGCACATATCCCTTTTAATGCTTGTAGTGGGGATTTCTGGAAGTCCAAGAAAGAATGGGAATACGGACTTACTGCTGGATGCTGCATTGGAAGGTTCTAGATCTGAGGGTGCTGCAGTTAAAAAGTTCTATCTAGCCGATTCAGTCTGTTCAGGATGTCTTGGGTGCGGCAAATGTAGTGATACCGGCTTATGCCAAATATCAGACAGCATTTCAGAAATATATAGCTACATAAGCAGTGCTGATGCAGTAATTCTGGCATCTCCACTTTATTTTGAAAGCATTACCTCTTGGATGAAGACTTTTGTGGACAGAGGTCAGTTTGTATGGTCAAAGAATCTGAGCAGAAACGACTCAAAGAAGGGGTTGTTCATCTCCGTAGCTGCAAGGCTGAGTACTGATTTTGCCTGTGCAGAGAAAATAGTTCGTATATTCTTCAAGACACTGGGATTTCAGCAGGAAAAATCATTATTGTTTCCAGGATTTGAGGAGTCAGGATCCATATTGGATGCTCCTTTTTCATTGGATGAAGTAAGAGAAGCAGGCCGTAAACTTGTTGTAGATAGATTGCATTAAACTACAGGACGTAGTGGAACAATGGTAGTAATTAGCATATCTATCCCGGAAGAAGAATTGCAAGAGTTTGACGGCGCCTCAAAAGACGCTGGTTTTTCCTCAAGATCGGATGCGATACGTGATGCTATCCGGGATTTCATCTCCACTAAAAAGTGCATACCAGATACTGGTGAAAATATAAGCTGCATCGTAACAATTCTTTATTCAGACAAGAAGAAACATCATGTTCACGATATAGTTCATGAATATACAGACGTTGTTCATTCATCAATGCATACACATGTCAATGGTCAGTGTGTTGAGCAAATTGTGCTGGACGGCTCATCTTCGGAAATAAAAGAGCTCTTCTGCCACTTATCAGCGCAGAAGGATGTAAGAATTAATATAAATATCCTTTAATCAAATTTTGGATCAAGAATTATTCCCCTGAGCTTCAGGTTTGAGAATTCTGAAATGTCTTCTTCACGCATTCCGCCACCGAAAATGATGCCAGAAAATGCTTCTGAAATCCTGGCTGCATATTGCATATCGGGGCCTTCATTTTTGCCAAGGCGCTTTATATCTAGAATTATAATCTCATCATATCCTATCTTTTTGAGGCGTTCAATCACCCTGAACGCATTTACTTCATTGCCGGAGGATTTCCATTGCACCTTGTCATCGCAGATGCAGATGCACGGTACTATATGGTCTGACAAATCGAATGCCTCTTCATACATTTGGATTGATGAAACACAGATGCTGCTACACACAACTCTGCTTGCATCCAGAGTAAACGCATCAAATATATCGCCGTCATTGTGTATGCCAATGTCCAGCCAAATATCATATTTGGGTTTTACAACATTCTTCATTATTTTGTATTGGGGATGTCCAGTTTTAATCCCCCTCAAGTCCAAGACGATTGTATTGGAGCATCCATTATTCTTTACAGCAGTTCTGTATTGATCAAACATAGCCCGTCTGCCGGTAGTGAAATACTCTCTGCCGTTCCATTGCACTTCGGACACAACACTCTCTATTTCATTCTCTATGGTATCGATGGGAATTAAGCATATCTTGTAAAAATCCCCTTTTTGAGTTTCATCTTCAGTCTTTGTGTCTTCAATCAGCAAAGGTGCAGATTCTTGTCCACATGATCTGCAGAAGTAACGTTCATTGCCAGTGAGGCCGGGAACATATCCCATCTCTCTTGTCATTTCAATGTCTTTACTTCCGCAGTTGGAACATACTTTTACATACTCAGCCATCGGGCTCCCGTTTTATTAACTGCTGGCTACTATTTCAATCAACCGTATGCTCAACTGTATCTTTTGTGGAATCTGAGGAACTCTTTCCAGAATACTGGACTCAGTATGACAAATACTGAAATGAACTCAAGACGACCTGCCCACATAGCAAACATCAGAACCAGCTTAGCAAGATCAGGCAATCCTCCATATGATGATGCCACATCTCCCATACCCAGTCCAGCATTTGAAAGCGAGGCAATCGTTGAAGATACAGCGCCCATGGTATCTACTCCCAGTATCATGAGTATGAATATGCATACCACCGCCGTACCTACATAGCATACCAGCAGAGCCATGAGTGAAGATATTGTTCTCTCTTCAATCGTTTTTTCATTGATTTT
Organism: uncultured Methanomassiliicoccus sp.; assembly: GCA_905202485.1. Classification (GTDB taxonomy): domain Archaea; phylum Thermoplasmatota; class Thermoplasmata; order Methanomassiliicoccales; family Methanomassiliicoccaceae; genus Methanomassiliicoccus_A. The sequence goes on along the minus strand of CAJKRY010000001.1, from coordinate 333,951 downwards.
TATGGGGACTACAGCTTTGGGGTGAATTGTTCTGTATAATGTAGCGGATAGGAATTTACGCAGTATAACAAACCTGACTACTTTTATACCACCAGCTGTAGAACCTGAAGATCCTCCAATTATCATAACAATTATCAAAATCAGGCTGGCTATGTTTACAAGGCCTCCTAGCCCAATTGTGGTATATCCAGTACTGGTCATGGCTGATATAACTTGAAATGCTGATGTTGTGAACTTATCAAATATACTCATCCCTGCTAAGTCTGGACCAAGGAATGCAAACATAAGCAAGCTCGCAACTATCACAATAAAAACATATGATCTGAATTCTGAATTCTTGATGAGCTCCTTATATCCACCTCTGCTCATAGCACGGAACTGCAGGAAGAAATTCATACCGCCCAAGAACATAAAGATCATTACGATCCATTCTACCGTTCTGCTGTTGAAATGAGCTATACTGTCTGAATATGGCGAAAGACCGCCCGTTGAAAGGGATGAAAATGCAATGGTTATGGAGTCATAGGCTCCCAGCCCGGTCAAGAGGAGCAAACCAAACATTACCAATGTCAGAAAAAGGTAGATGTAATGGAATTTTCTAGATTCCTCCTGCATTCTCTGAGTAATATTCTGAGTATCTGTTCCGGCCAACTCTAGCGTTACAAGGCTACGACCAGTGGCTCCCATCATCGGCAGAATCGTCACGAATATCATAATGATTCCCGCACCTCCCAGCCACTGCATCATGCTACGCCACAACAGTATACTTCTGGACCAGTCCTCAATCGGAGCAACGTTGCCTCCACCCATTACAGTAGAACCAGTAGTTGTGAATCCACTCATTGCTTCAAAAAGTGCATCGATCACACCCATCCCTGACAAGATAAAAGGAAGTGAACCGAATATTGTGACAAGAATCCACGAAGTGGTTATTACAAACAGAGTTTCTGTAGGCCTAGTATGCTCTGCTGATCTGAACCGCATAAGTAGTGGAATGGAAATGATAAAGCAGATCAGCATCGTGATGATCCAAGGCTCATGTGGATCTTTGAGAATATATGAGCACCCCAAGGGGATGATCAGTGCCAAACCCACGTAGAAAATGAGCGTCCCAAACAGATATAGAATGGTATTTTCCTTTCTAGAGAGCTTCTTAAGAATGTCATATTTGTCAATGCCATGACGTTTAAGAAACGATCTTTTCTTAATCGGTACCATTTGGCTGTTTTGGGATGGTTGGTTCAGTTCCATGCAGTGCCTCTTAAGGTGTTATAGGTATGGTAGTTCCAAACAGCTTTTCCAGAGCATGAATATCCATTTTGTCAGCATAAACCAAGAGAGTGTCGCCTTCTTTGATTACAGCTTCCGGTCCTGGTATGATGATGTCTGTTCCTGTTATGATTAACGCCACATTAGTCCTTTCTGGTAAGTTGGCTTCAATAAGCATCTTGTCTTTAAGGCGGCAGCGTGGACCTACAGTAAGACCGATAAACTCCTCTGTGGTGCTCTCCATCGTCATAAGGACTTCATATTCTGGAACAGTCTGACGAATGGCTTCGTTAGCAACTACTCCGTAATATCCGATGGCAGCATCAATACCTGCCATTCTAAAAATGTCTCTATAGTCTCCCTTTGTGTATACGGTAACAGTTTTACTAACTCCCAGATGTTTTCCCACCAGGCAGGACAGCAAATTTCCGTCTTCATTATTGGTAGTACAGACCAGAACATCAGTGTTTTTAGCATCCTGGCTCCGCAGAACAAGCGGGTCTGTTCCATTGTCGTTGATGATGATAGCATCATCAAACATTTTGGACAATTCTTGGCAGCGCCCTTCATCTTTCTCTATGAGTCTGACGCTTACTTTTTCTTCAGACAGCATTTCAAGCAGATATTCTGCTAATATGCTTCCTCCGATCATCAATATGTCACGGTGTTTTTTATGAGGGCTGAGGAATCTATCAAACTCTCTGAGGGACTCCCTATCTCCGATGACAACAGCTTCATCCCCAACAATAAAATAATCATCATCTGTAGGCACAATACTCTCCATTCCCTTTTGGCTCATCCTGTGTATCATAATGATTTTACATTTTTTAGGCAATGGAAGGTGTTTCAGGGCTATTCCCTGAATGCCGTGTCGATTATCAGGACCGACACGGAATTTCGCCAAACTCAGCCCTACTGTTTCAATATCCTCAAAATCAATGGCATTATCCATCATGGCTATTTCTTTCATCTTGGATGCCACAATATATTCTGGAGAAATTATGCAGTCCACGCTCAAATAATTCTCCAGCTGATCTCCGAATGTATAATCTCTATCTCTCATTCTGGCGAGAGTAGTTACATTAGGTTGCAAACGCTTGGCAGTCATACAGGCAAATATGTTCGCCTCGTCGCTTTCTGTTACTGCCATCAGCAGGTCTGTTTTTTCATTTAGGAGCTGATTAAGAATTCTGGGACTGGCACCATTAGCGTTAATTCCGCCTACATTCAGTGAGTTAATGACGTAGTCAAATCGTTTTTTATCTCTTTCGACTACTGTCACCGAATGCTGTTTTGAAAGTATCTGTGCCAATAGGTATCCAACGTTACCTGCCCCTATAATGACAATATTCATAGCTGTTCCTGCCTACTTTCAGCTAAGGAGTATGCATGGAACAATAAAAGGATATCCCTCTCTTGAGAGATATCTACCAAATTATTGGTAATTAGTTTTTATCTTCTATTTTCTTCTGAGCCTTCTCTTTCATTTCTTGCATTTTTGACGACTCAGCCGACATAGAATCATTATTCATGCTATCATGGATCCTGTCTTTCATTTCGTCTATTTTAGCAGATTTAGATTCATTACCCATGTTTTCATGAGCTTTGTCTTTCATATCATCCATTTTAGAAGATGCTGATGAAGAAGTATTGTTCATTGCATTCTGCATTTTATCTTTCATATCACTCATCTTGGAAGATCCAGCAGACATCGTTTTGTCTCCCATATCCTTCATTTTATCTTTCATGTCCTGCATTTTCTGAGATCCGGCCGACATGGTCTTATCCATCATTCCGCCTTTAGGGACCATCTTTACATCTCCGCCTTGTGGAGCATCAGCGTCTACCAGTTCACCCTTAACATCCTTCGGCAGCAATACTGTGTCTATAGCATGCACAAGTCCGTTACGGCATTCGATATCGGCTTCAGTGACTGTAGCATTTCCTATTTTGAAGCCGTCACAGGTTTCAAAATTAAGAACTTCGCCATCCAAGGCCATTGCGTTCTTGGCAGATATGGCATCTGATGAAGATATCTGATCTGCAACAACATGATGTTTTATTACTTCAGCCATTCTTGCTTTATCCATCATAAGGGTATCCATCAATCCAGCAGGCATAGTTGAAAACGCTTTGTCAGTTGGAGCAAAGAATGTGAACGGTCCACTGCCATTCAGTTCTTCTTCTAATCCGCTTAAGTCTACTGCATCAATGATTCTCTGAAATCCTTCTTTGTTCTCGAGTGTTTTCAGAATCTTCCTTTCCATACTCAATAAGTGATGTTTGCGCTCCATAAAATTGAGGCACATTGCATTTTATATGCAATCTATCCAACCACAATGCGGAATATTCTTACTTCTCCGCATTTTTAGTAAGCGGAAACTGTAATTATATTGGCATTCTTCTCGGTAACGGAGATCTAAAAATGTCCACGAACGACAAAAAGAAAATTATCGTCGACGCAGCATTAGGATTATTTGCAGAAAAAGGACTTTCTAATGTTGGCATGAATGATATTTCAGAGAAATCTGGAATCCCACTAGATGATATTTTAGCACACTACGAAATCCCAGGGGACATTTTGTACGAGACCTTTAAAAAAGGCCAGAGAAAAATGGAAGAGATTTTCAGAGAACCAGTCATGGGAAACATGGATAATTATATGGAAGTGATGTTTGACGGACTCGAAGCTGCCATAAGTCCATGGGGTCCAGAACTCTACTTCAACACTTTATATCAGGCTACCAAAGATAAAGTTTTAAAAGATGCTTTTTCAAGATCTTCAAGGAACATGGGCTTTGCAGTAAAATCATTCCTGGCTCAGATGGTTGCAATGTCTATTGTTGATGAGATTGAAAATGTAGAAAAAGTAAACAACGATCTGGTGACATCATTCATAGAAAATATGGCCAGCTGTCTTGAAGGCTTCAGTATAAGCGATGTTAAATCCAAATGGGTAGAAAACGCTTCAAAAATGCTCAACCAGTCTTCATCAACACATGTTGAATGAGCTGGTAAATAATGTATATCTGATCCACCCAAAACTACTTTGGTTAAATTATGAACGGTGAAGATCAACGATGTTGCGGTAAATCGCAGAACAATGCTATCGATGACATAGGAAAAGCTATGGAAAGCATCAAGCTGGCTGTAGGCGGAATGGTTCAATCAGCAGGCAATATGATTGCACCTCATTTTCCTGCTGTAGATATTATCGATAATTTTGATAGATATGTTGTAAACATTGATCTGCCTGGAATCTCTAGGGAAAATATCTCTCTGGAATGCTCAGATCATGCGCTTATCGTCAAAGCTACCAGAGTAGATGAGGAAGAAACAAAAAGTGCTGGTTACATAAGAAGAGAACGTGGTGTCTCAACAATATTCCGCAGGATAGAACTGCCCGAAGATGCAGATCGAGACAGTCTTGAAGCTAAACTTGTAGATGGTGTTCTGCGGATTGATGTACCTAAAAAAGAGATGAGTTTTAGAAAAATTGATTTAAAATAAATAAGCCGCTAGTGCGGCTGTTAATTTTATGCGATTTTGTTTCCAGCATTTGGACTAGCACCCTGGTCGAATACTTCTGCAGGCTCTACAACCCATACTCCAGCAGCGTGAAGATGTATTGCAGCAAGGTGCTCATTCATTCCATCTACGATGGGGCCGGATGTCTGGAAATCTTTGATAGAAGCACTGATGGAGTATGACTCTTTTCCACCTGATACTAAAATCGACATTTTCTTACCGTTTGCTTTCATGTTTTCTAAGTTCTTTCCGGTAGTTTTCATCAGGACTGCTCCAAACACAAGTGTGTTTGCATCTGGAGCTGAAAGACTTCCAACCTGGATTGCATGTGCATTTCCCTGAGCGTCTGCCGTTGCCAAAATTTTGACTGCAGACGGATCATTTACGAGTTTCATGACGTTTTCCGGTAATGATACCATTTTAACACCTATATTCTAAATTGAATAAGTAATACATAAATATTTAGAATGTATACTATTTTATACATATGACCGATGCAATACTCAAAGAGATCCGAGAGCTGCGGGATGAGATGTCTTCTCTCAGTGAGAAACTGGCTAGTCTGCGTTATTCAGACTTTAAAAATCTTTGTACAGAGTATATGAGGCCGGTCATTGCCGATGAAGGAAGAAGGGTTTTTGAAAATGACCGCAGCGATGCTGAAAGCTCTTCTGCATGCGAACTGCGCGCTTCCTGTACTTCCAAACTGAAAACGATTATCGACAGCTCTTCTAGAGAGTTTGAAAATGGTAATTTTGAAGAAGCCTCGCGCATCCTTCTGGATGCAAAAGATTTTGTTTGTTGCAACTCAGAATCATGTCAGGACGAGGAATGCTCCCGCAAAACAGTCGAAATGCTGCATAAGATAGACTCTGTTCAGAATACATATTTTCGAATCATCAGCATGATGGGAGCCAGTGCGGGACTGCCAGTTAAAGCTGCAATCTCTACAGAGGAAGAAGTTGAAATTTATCTGGCTCCGCTGTCTAATGCTAAAAGGATTGGTATTATGAGGAGCCTTGCAGACGGCCCTAAAAATTTATCGGGACTCTGCAGAGAATTCGAAATGCCCACAGGACATATAACATTCCATCTCAACGCACTTCGGGATTCCGCATATGTCATCAAAGACGTAAAAACAAAATTATACTCATTAACTCCAAAAGGATCAGTAGCTTTGAATGAGGTAAACTTCCTCGTTCAGAAACTAAAAGGAGTTATCAGTTAATTATTTATAGAAGATCTGCCCTATATTCTGTATACAACTGTAAGTTAACTACTCCCGGATGTAAGCATGAGGAGGCAATATATGAAATATGATGACAAAGTGTTGAAAGTGGCCGAAGCGCGCTCTAAAGACGCAGGCCGCGGCATAGCACGTATTGATTCTGCAGTAATGGATATCTTAGATATAACAGCAGGAGATGTAATCCAGATTGAAGGTAAGAAAAGAACTGCTGCTATAGCTTGGCCAGGACTACCTGAAGATACTAATAAAGGAATTGTCAGGATAGACGGTACCTTGAGAAGGAATGCTGACACTGGTATTGACGATCGCATCTCCATTCGTAAGATATCAGCTAAAGAAGCCACAAAGATCACAGTAGCGCCTACCAAAGCTTTGAGAATAGTGGGGGGTGAAGAATATCTACGCCAGATTCTCAATGGAAGGGTGATTGTTAAAGGAGACATAGTTGAAGTCAACACTCTGGAAGGCCGTATTGATCTAGTTGTAACCAACTGCAGTCCAGCGGCTGATGCTTTAATTGTAAAAGGATCAACTGAGTTTGTAATCAGTGAAAAACCAGCAAGCGAGGTGCCTTCAGTTCCAAGAATTTCATATGAAGATATCGGCGGTCTAGGCGATGAGGTCAAGAAAGTAAGGGAAATGATCGAATTGCCTCTCAGACATCCGGAACTCTTTGAAAGGTTGGGAATCGAAGCTCCGAAAGGAGTATTGCTTCACGGCCCCCCAGGAACTGGTAAAACCCTGCTGGCTAAGGCGGTAGCGTCTGAGACCAATGCTAATTTCATGACCATCGGAGGACCTGAGATTATGTCGAAATATCATGGAGAAAGTGAAGAACACCTCCGTGAGATTTTCAAACAGGCTCAGGAAAACGCACCTACTATCATCTTCATTGATGAAATTGACTCAATCGCTCCGAAACGTGAAGAGGTTACAGGCGAAACAGAGCGTAGAGTGGTAGCACAGATGCTGTCTCTGATGGATGGTCTGGAGTCCCGTGGAAAGGTAGTGGTCATCGGTGCAACCAACAGACCGAATGCACTCGATCCTGCACTTAGGCGTCCAGGCAGGTTTGATCGTGAAATTGAGATTGGAGTTCCTGACAAAGCCGGTCGTCTGGAGATCCTGCAGATTCATACCAGAGGCATGCCGTTAGAAGATGGAATAGACCTAGATAAATTTGCAAATCTCACGCATGGATATGTAGGAGCCGACCTATCTGCACTATGCAAAGAAGCAGCTATGAGATCTCTTCGCAGAATTCTTCCAGAACTTAATCTGGAAGATGACATAATCCCAATTGAGATTCTGAATAAGATCACAGTCTCCGAAGATGATTTCATGGGTGCGCTCATGGAGATGCAGCCTTCATCCATGAGGGAAGTGTTGGTTGAGCGTCCAAATGTCCACTGGAATGACATCGGAGGATTGGAAGATGCCAAACGTCAGCTGAAAGAAGCAGTTGAGTGGCCTCTCAAATATGGAAAAATCTTCAGAAAAATGAATGCAAACCCGCCAAAAGGAATACTGATGTACGGTCCTCCAGGCACTGGTAAGACCATGCTTGCAAAAGCAGTCGCTACTGAGTCTGAAGCAAACTTCATATCCATCAAAGGACCGGAGTTCCTGAGCAAGTGGGTGGGGGAGTCTGAAAAAGCCGTAAGGGAAACTTTCAGAAAAGCCAGGCAGGCTGCTCCATGCGTAATCTTCATGGATGAGATAGATTCTATCGCCACATCCAGAGGCAGCGGTGACGATTCACACGTAACCGAACGTGTAATATCTCAGCTTCTTACTGAACTGGATGGACTTGAAGGTCTCCAAGACGTCGTAGTGATTGCAGCTACCAACCGTCCTGATATGATTGATCCAGCTTTACTGCGTCCAGGCAGGTTTGACCGTATGGTGGAAATAGGTCTGCCAGACTTAGAAAGCCGTAAGAGCATTTTAACAATACAGACCGCAAACACCCCGCTGGCTGGCGATGTTGACCTCAGCATGGTCGCAGACAAAACAGAGGGATACACGGGTGCAGATCTGTCTGCAGTTGTTAATGAAGCAATCATGGATGCTGTGAGGGAGCTGGTTAAAAGCAATGACACGACTGACGAGCACCTGAACGATGCCAAGGTTACAATGGCTTCCTTCTTATCTGCAGTGGATAAACTGAATCCTGCAAACAGAAAAGCTGAAAATTATCTCTGAAGGCAAAACGCTAATACCTTTATTCGATTAAGGGCAGCATATGGGAAACAGAATATCTTTCCTAATCGGCAACATTGAGTTTGAAGCTGAGCTCAATGATTCAGACACTGCCAATGCGGTGTGGCTTGCTGCTCCTTTCACTTCATATACTAATGTATGGGGTGGAGAAATATATTTTGAAATACCTGTTAAAACAAGGCTTGAAAACGGCAGAAGAATAATGACACCAGGTGAAATAGCTTATTGGCCTGAAGGACAGGCTTTGTGCATATTTTTTGGACCCACGCCTATAGGAAAAGGAGATATGCCAGCTGCAATTTCTGACGTAACTCCAATTGGAAAGGTGAATTGTCCCACAGAACTTCTTGAAAAAATCGGCGACCGTACTAAAGTTACAGTGAGGATTGCATAATATGGTTTCAAAAAAGAAATACATCCTCAATAAAGGTGACTATTATATTTATTCAGCTACAGGAAAGCTTGGAGATAAAGATGTAGAAGGGGTGTTAGCTGTAAAAATTATCTCTACGTCTGATAAAGGTTTCAAGGTAGCTGTTTTACCTAAGGATATTCCATTCATGAATCCTGCAAAGCTTGATTTTCCCTGGGCCGGCAACGACCTGTCAAATCTGGGAGGAATCGTTGCTGGATGGTCTGTAGTCTTTGACGGCATCAAAATAGGAAAGGAAAAAGTTCCCACGCCGTTTGGAGACAAAGAACTCGAAAAATATATGAGAATTGAAGAAAAGGAGAACGGCACCTTGAAAGTGGAACAGTTTGTAGATCCTGTAAATAATTTTCCATATGGTGCCTTGCTTTCTGGTAAAAGTGGAGATGTTCTCTTTGGGATAATCAAAACAAACATATCCTGGATCTTGTCTTAAGATATTTTCATATCCTCAAAATCTTTCTTTGCATGTGTGAGCAATTCACACCCATCTTTTGTTACCCGTACGTCATCTTCTATTCTTACTCCGCCCCATCCGGGTAAATAAATTCCGGGCTCTACTGTCATCACCATATTTTCTTCAAGAATTATCTGTGACCTAGGAGAAAATGAACCGCCGTCGTGGACATCTAGACCAAGTCCGTGTCCCAATGAATGAATCATTTTGCCTTTGAATTCTGCAACAGAATCGATGTGGTCTCTTGCTAATTTATCAATATCTGCAGAGCATACTCCCGCTCTGATATTTTCAATTGCCAGGCGTTGTGCCTCAAGCACCGTTTCATAAACTTTTTTGAATAAATCTGAAGGCTCGATCGGTGCAAATGTCCTTGTTATATCCGAACAGTATCTGGATACTCTGCATCCAAAATCAAACAGTCCCATATCATTTTTCTGCAGCCTGTAATCTTCTGGAAGGTGGTGAGGTTCAGCAGCACTTTTTCCGAATGCAGCTATGGTGTCAAACGATGTTGAAGACGCTCCTCCCTTCTGCATTCTATATCCGATTTCTGCGGCTATTTCATACTCTGTTTTGCCATATGATAAAATCTCTGGGATGCTGTCTGCCACAGATGATGCTATTTTACATGCTGAACGTATTTTTTCTATCTCGTTTGAATCTTTAATCATTCTGGCTTTGATCAGGGCGCTTCCAGCATCAATGAATTCAGCATCGTCTATTATTTTCATCAGATATTGTATAGATGAATACGTGATTCCACGGCTGTTTATGCCTATTTTATTTGAATCTTTTAAGACACCTTTAAGGGCATCATCTCTTTCTTTCTGAGTGGAATATGTGATTATTTCTGCAGATGAATTTTTTGCTGCGCTTTCTTCAAGCTGAGAGGTTATTAATGTAACACTGCCATCCGGCAACAGTATGGCCACGCACTCTTCGAAAAGACCAGAGTCTATTCCGCAGGCATAGTAAAATGAAGCGTCGAGCATAGGCTCTTGTCCATTCATTAGAACAATCGCATCACACTCATTTTCCATTTTGGAGAAGATATAATCCACTCTCTCTTTCATGACGCAACATAATCAGCAACCGCTATTTTGCGTTTGTCATTTTTCTCTTGATGATTTGTTTAAAAACTGATATTTAATATATCTGAATTACTTTAGAGTAATTAAAATGGTGAACGAAATGGTTACACTAGGTACAGCTTTTGGAGATATTGAAGACGAGCTTGAAGGTATGTTAGACATAGTTTCAGAAGCTTTAGATCTCATGGATGACAATAAAGACGATGAAGCAGCAAAATTACTGCTGGACCTCGAAAACAAATTACTTGATTTTCTTGATTATGAAGAAGTGGACGAATCCGCAGAAGACTTAGTCTTAGCAGAGACAATTCAAGCAAAGACTCCTTCGAAGCAGCAACCCAAACAATCCAACAAGCCTAAAAGTTCATCAAAGCCAAAATCAAATTCAAAACCAAAAGCTGCTGCAAAGGGTCCTTCGAAGCAGCAACCCAAACAATCCAACAAACCAAAAGCTTCGTCCAAGCCAAAATCAAAAAGATGATATTGAAACCTTAAACTGATATGTAGATGAGTGGTAAAACTCATCCACACATCATGTTTATATTCCTATCCAGACGTTCCCGAGTATTCTTTTGATTGAAGAAGCTGCTGAAAGGGCAGCGAGATAACTTGTAGCTGGATTCATGGGCGACGGCACGTTGTTCACTTCGCACCTCATTTCTCCAAAATTACCTTTGGCAATTAGCACATGAGAATTTTTGCTGGTATGAGGATCGCAGATAATAGTCACTTTAGTATCCTCAAATCCTGATCCTAGGAGAGAGATCGTGGCAGCTACATTTATGTTTTTAGGAAACTTATCAACAGCATCCTTGGCTGTGCCGTCAAACACAACAGTAGGTTTAGTTAATGCATCTAGGTTAATTCCAGATTCAATTATCCCCGGTGCCCCCTTTAGACTTTTTGGACCTTTAGTCGTTATCAAATGTACTTCATCGAATGCACCAGATGATGCTGCATGAATTCCATCAGTTCCGCATACGGCACCAGATGGGATATATATCTTAGCATCATTATTTTTTGCTAATTCAAAACATTCATTTTTAAAGTTTTCATCAGAAAACGCACCGACACTCATCATCATTACGTCAGTTCCTTTTTTTAGGATATGCGGTATGTACTTTTTAGCAGCATCCTGGCTTGCGGCTTCTACCACAAGATCTACTTCAGTCAGTATGCTATTCATTTCGGATAAATCAATAAAATTTGTTTTATCTAGTGAATCCGTAAGGTGGACAGCAAAATCTTTTTTTTGATCTGTAACGTATATACGGTCCACTTCAGAAATCTCATGGACTGTTTTAGCAAGTACAGATCCTATCGATCCGCAACCGATGATTAGTATGCGCATGACTCTGCATCCTTTGACTCACATATAATCCTTAGGAAACATTTTCATACATTCAGTGCATGTCTGCTTCCATGAAGTACGAAAGGCTTGAACACACTGCTGACGTCTTGATAAAAGCCTTTGGTAACTCAATTGAAGAATGTTTTGGAAATGCAGCATATGCTATGTTTGATACTATTCTGGATGCATCTGCTGTGGAACCGCTAAAAACCGTGCGGTTTTCAATAGATGGCGATAATTTATATGATAAACTTTACAATTTTTTATCAGAGCTCCTATATCTATTCGATGCTGAGCATTTTGTCCCAGTGGAGTTTAAAGTCTCATTCAGCCAGGACATTTTAACTTGCGAATCAAAAGGCGAACAGTATAACCCAGTAAAACATGATCCGAAAACTGAGATAAAAGCAGTCACATATCATAAAATGAATATTGATCTAAACGAACCGTCGATTACTGTTTTATTTGATGTATAGTTCAAAACTGGATTTTGAATGATAATTATATATTCTCTTTCATAGTGGGGATTGATATGGATTTGCTAGGCGCAGGCTCAGTATATTATGAACTCATGTATGATCTTCCTAAAAAATCAAACACATCTTTGGAGGAAATTCTTAACAATCATTCAGAGCCAGATCAAATCTTAAAAAAGCTCCAAGACACTTGTCAGCTGATATATCAAGGGATCGGCGGTAGCAGTGCAAACACAATTTATGCACTATTTCGTTTGGGGTATCGCGTAGGGTATCTAGGTACATTGGGAAATGATGAATACTCTAATCGGATCTTGTCTTTTTTTAAAGGTATTGATACACGCTTAGTCAGAAAGTATGGAGTATCCGGCATATCAATTCGGATCTTTAATGGAAAGGAACAAACTCATCTGAAATTTTCAAATTCTAATAACTATCTAGCATTCATCGAAGATGATCTGCCAATCATAAACTCATCAAACTATGTTTACCTTGGACCTGTTGAGGCTCGGAATCCAGTTAATTCATACAAACAGCTTTTGAATTTTTTGGATGATTCTATTTATCTGTTTTATGCACCAGGTTGTGAGTGCGCATCTCTCGGGCTTCAAAAGCTGAAAGATATCATTTCCAAATCACGTGTAGTTTTTGTTACAAATAAAGAAGTTGAACTCTTGACTTCATCAAATGTCACCGATGGATGTAATGCAATGATTAAGGAAGGCGCAAGGGTTGTTGTGTGTATGAATGATAAGGACGCTTTCATTACATCTAAGCATTCTAATTACACATTGCCTTTTAAAAAGACGTTCTTGAAAGACAACAGTGATTTTCTGGACACATACATAGCAGGATTTTTATCAGCATATGCTGAAGGATTTGATCTTGACGTTTGTGGCAATGCAGGGGCAACTCTTGCTGCATTAACCAGTACTTCATACGGCAGGGAATCTTACCCTGATTCGAAGTTTCTAAAAAATATGCTACCTTGAATATACGGAGAGACTTTTTATGGATTTTGAACCAATGGACGACACATCATATGACGGCTGGAAATTTTTTATTGCATGTGGGGAAGGAACAATATTTCCAAAAAATATAATCAGAGATACGTGCTCAAATAAAATTCCCAATGGCTCCAAACTTTATGATGTTCTGTACAGTTATACATCTTTTTCAGTGATCTCAACGGACCGACCTGCATATAGGCGGGAGGACACATTTCGATTGATCCTGCCGTTTTTAAGAGCGTATGACCAGTCTAATACTTCTCTGAAACAATATTATAAAAATAATCTTAACCTGACACCAGGGTCACGTAAAACAATGCGATTTGCACAGGAGATAAGCCTTCCATTTCTGATATCTTCATCATATGAACATTATGTCAATGAAGCATGTGATGCATTGGATCTTCCGATTGACAACACATACTCTATGAGTCTAGATTTAGATTATTGGGACATATCTAAAGATGAAGAGTCCACCCTTAAAAGACTCGGCGAGGAGATCGCCTCAATGCCTCTTATTGAAAAGCCCTCTGATGAATGCACAATGGATGAGGTTTCTGACACAGATAAAAACACCTTATTTAGGCTTGATGAAATCTTTGAAGATGAACTAGTTGGCCTTCAGTCATTCAGGTTACTTTCTTCGTCATCTCCATTAGGTGGTGAAGAAAAAGCCTCTTCATTCTTGGATATTCGAAGAAAAACTGCATTGGATGTGAGAGATGTCATGTTAGTCTGTTCTTCTGACTCAGACGCATTAATCGCTCATATGATTAGAGAATCTGGAGGGCTGGTGGTGGCGTTCAACTCTACACCTTTAGCACTCATCAGTTCTGACATAGCTGTAGTTTCTGAGAATACAACAATACTTTCATTCCTTGCAGATGTATTCCAGAGTTCCGGCAAAAGCCATGTCGAAGAATTGGTTGAAAACTGGTCTAATGATGCTATCTTAAAATCTCCTGCAAACAAGTACCTTGTAAACGATCTTTTAAAATCTAGCACACTGTCTGCTCCGCTTGTAACCAATGTAAATCACAAAACCCCTATGATGTTCCTGGATGAGAGGTTTCTTCAATAATCTTTCTCATCCACGCACATCCGCGTCTTCATTGAATATTCTTTCCAATGCAGCATAATCAACCATATGTGTGCTAGGATCCATAAGATTGTAAAAAGGATATAGATTTAGTGCTCTTGTCGGGATTTGAACCCGAGTCGAAGCCTCGAGAGGGCTTCATGATTGGCCGCTACACTACAAGAGCGTGATAAGGTGCAAAATAGCGTGGGATATATTAATCTTTCCGTCATTTCACGCAATCTTTCATTAGTGATGGTGGGTATCAATTGTATTTTTTATAGATTAGTATTTAAAAAATATATCAATATATGATCATTCTCTCCAATCGCAGCCAATCGTTCTGATTCCGAGTTTAGGTATCAAAGGCATTTTCCTTTTATGGGAGGATGAGACATATCTATCTAATATAGATTTAATCAAATCAGTGTTAATCCCCGTATCTTCGTGTATATCGTCTATTGTCATCATCTGCTCCAAATCAAAAAGAATCTCATCTAAATCACTGTAACAAATGCCTAGATCTTCTTCATCTGTCTGGCCTAATCTGAGACCTGCACTGGGTGATTTTGATATGATGTACTCTGGAATTTGAATTTGTTTTGCAAGTTTCCTGACTTCTGTTTTATATAAATCACCAATCGGCAGCAAGTCTACTCCACCGTCTCCGTATTTTGTGAAATATCCAGTCAATAATTCACTCTTATTGCCAGTCCCGATTACTAAACCATTCATGGCATGAGCGTAATTATACAAAATGATCATACGGCTGCGTGCCATTATATTCCCTTTCAGTACTGGATCATCAGCGTTTAATATGTGGGAGAATGCACTGATTATAGAATCTATGTGTAATATCTTATACGTCATGCCAAATTCATTGCAGAAGTTTTGTGCATCTTTAATGTCTTCCTTTGATGAAACATTCGATGGCATAATTATATTGAATACTCGCTCAGATCCCAGCGCATCACAGCATAATTTAGAAACAACGGCAGAATCTATTCCGCCGCTTAAACCGACAACTACATAATCTTTTTCTTCAGCCTGGCACTTTATAAATTCTATTATGGATTGATATGCATATTCCTTAAGATGTGGTTTCATCAAATCACTGATGTTTATGTTGAATATCAATCCTTTGGATATTATTGAAAAAAAGCGCGAAGGGAGGGATTTGAACCCCCGAGTCCTTGCGGACATTGGATTAGCAATCCAACGCCTTGCCGGGCTGGGCCACCTCCGCTTAGCCACTCACAATACAATGCGGGATTTAAAGCTTTTGTGAGCATGGGCTGAGATTTGAACAATTCTCCACATATACGCTGCTCGCGTTATTCTTAATAACTTCTAGCGTAATTATGCAAAACGCACAAGAAAATCCTTCAAAATGCAGTTTTGGATACTATCTTTTTCTCTTTGCTGAGAAAAGATTTCAAAATGTACGAAGGTTTTAAATACTACTTGTGTTTTAGACGGAAATACTGAGGCATGTGGGAACATATGTGTACACTCCCTCAGAGAACGCAAAAATTGAAGGCTTCGGGAAGCATCCCAAAACCTTTATATACCTCCTCTTCTTTGGAGGGAAAGCTGCGTTCAACAGCAACCAACGCTGCGAAACGGAACAGAGCCGAGATCGGAAGATCAGCTGTGAAGTATTCGTATCCAAAGCGCTTGGACAAACATGGAGGACTAAGATCTCCGCGATCACGCGTGCACTCTTGGTTCTGACGTTCGATGCAAAATGTAACCCAAATCAAAGTTATAACGTGAGTACAAGAATATCAGCGTGGTTACGCTGGTGAAACTTGGTATCCTGCCAATCTTAAATTAAGTGTGTCCTGCAACGACTCTTTGTTGTTTGTGGAATAATGGATTCCGGTTGATCCTGCCGGCGGCCACCGCTATTGGAATGCGATTAAGACATGCGAGTCGAGAGACATTTGGTCTCGGCGGACCGCTCAGTAACACGTGGACAACATGCCCTAAGGTGGGGGATAATCTCGGGAAACTGAGGATAATACCCCATAGGTCTAATCTGCTGGAATGCTTTTAGGCCGAAAACTCCGGTGCCTTAGGATTGGTCTGCGGTCTATCAGGTTGTAGTGGGTGTAATGGACCCACTAGCCCGTGACGGATATGGGCCTTGAGAGAGGGAGCCCAGAGATGGACTCTGAGACATGAGTCCAGGCCCTACGGGGCGCAGCAGTCGCGAAAACTTCGCAATGGGGGAAACCCCGACGAGGGAATTCCAAGTGCCAGCATTTAATGTTGGCTGTTCTTTTGTCTAAAAAACATGAGAAGTAAGGGGCGGGTAAGACGGGTGCCAGCCGCCGCGGTAATACCCGCGCCCCAAGTGGTGGTCGATATTATTGAGCCTAAAACGTCCGTAGCCGGTTTTCTAAATCCTTGGGTAAATCGGGCAGCTTAACTGTCCGAATTCCGGGGAGACTGGGAGACTTGGGACCGGGAGAGGTCAGAGGTACTTCTGGGGTAGGGGTAAAATCCTGTAATCCTGGAAGGACCACCGGTGGCGAAGGCGTCTGACTAGAACGGATCCGACGGTGAGGGACGAAGCCCTGGGGCGCAAACGGGATTAGATACCCCGGTAGTCCAGGGTGTAAACGCTGCGGGCTTGGTGTTGGGGGTCCTTAGTGGGCGCCCAGTGCCGGAGAGAAGTTGTTAAGCCTGCTGCTTGGGGAGTATGTCCGCAAGGATGAAACTTAAAGGAATTGGCGGGGGAGCACCGCAACGGGAGGAGCGTGCGGTTCAATTGGATTCAACGCCGAAAAACTCACCAGGAGCGACGGATATATGAAGGTCAAGCCGATGACTTTACCTGATTTTCCGAGAGGTGGTGCATGGCCGTCGTCAGTTCGTACCGTAAGGCGTTCTCTTAAGTGAGATAACGAACGAGACCCTCACCATTAATTGCTAATCCTTTCTCCGGAGGGGATGCACATTAATGGGACCGCTGGCGCTAAGTCAGAGGAAGGAGAGGTCAACGGTAGGTCCGTATGCCCCGAATCTCCTGGGCAACACGCGCGCTACAAAGGACGGGACAATGGGCTTCAACACCGAAAGGTGAAGACAATCCTGAAACCCGTCCATAGTTCGGATTGGGGGCTGTAACTCGCCCCCATGAAGCTGGATTCCGTAGTAATCGCTTGTCAACATCAAGCGGTGAATATGCCCCTGCTCCTTGCACACACCGCCCGTCAAACCACCCGAGTTGGGTTTCAGTGAGGATGTTTCTAATTGGGGCTTTCGAACTGAGATTCAGCAAGGAGGGTTAAGTCGTAACAAGGTATCTGTAGGGGAACCTGCAGATGGATCACCTCCTACGTAAATATATTAAGCAAGGAGAGGCCCCGTGCCTTTCTCTGCCCAATTCCAGGTAGGATTCCAAGCACCAAAAATTTGCATCGAACGTCAATGTCTGTTTTTTATTTGTTTTTAATATCTAGATTGTAAGCTAACTTTATATATTATGTTATCCTCATCTCAAAATCCCATGCAGATGATGAAATATATATTCGTCACTGGTGGAGTTATTTCTGGTTTAGGAAAAGGTATTACAGCTTCATCAATGGGACGTCTTTTAAAATCACGTGGATTAAAAGTTACTGCAATTAAGATCGATCCATATCTGAACATTGATGCCGGAACCATGAATCCATTTGAACATGGTGAGGTTTATGTTCTAGATGACGGTGGAGAAGTAGATTTAGATCTTGGAAACTATGAAAGGTTTCTTGACATCAGTCTGAGCAGCGATCACAATATAACAACAGGGAAAGTGTACAAAACAGTGATTGAAAAAGAGAGGGCTGGTGATTTTCTTGGTAAAACTGTGCAGATCATTCCTCACATAACAAATGAGATAATTCATAGGATCAAGTCTGTAGCTGAAAGTACAGGCGCTGATGTTTGTATTGTAGAACTTGGAGGAACTGTAGGCGATATAGAATCTATGCCTTTTCTCGAAGCAGCCAGGCAGATGGGAAGTGAGTTAGGAAAAGGAACTAACTGCATCTTTGTTCATACAACATTAGTTCCTGTTATGGGGGCGGTCGGCGAACAGAAAACAAAACCAACGCAACATTCTGTCAAAGAATTGCGTTCTATTGGTATTCAGCCGGATATAATCGTTGCGAGGGCAAAAGAACCTCTTGATTATTCAATCAGAAAAAAGATTTCCTTATTCTGTGACGTTCCAATCGAAGCAGTTGTTTCAGCAGCTGATGCTGGTTCAATATATGAAATTCCGATTGTATTGGAGGAGCAGGGAATTACAGATTATCTGTTGAAGAAAATGGGGATCGAAACATTCATTAAAGATCTTACTCCTTGGAGGGAGTATCTAGATCGTATTCATTATCCATCTAATGCTATAAAGATCGCACTGGTGGGAAAATACACTAATCTGGCTGATAGCTACTTGTCGCATTTAGAAGCGTTTCACCATGCAGCTGCAGAATTTGGCGCTCAGGTTGAATGTGTGTTTTTTGATTCAGAAAAACTTGAGCAGAATGGGATACCGAAAGATCTTGCGAATGTCGATGGAATCTTAATCCCAGGAGGTTTTGGAAACCGTGGAGTCAACGGTAAGATTTTAACAGCTAAATTTGCAAGGGAGAATAACATTCCATTTTTAGGAGTCTGCCTTGGATTTCAGGTGGCGACTATGGAAATTGCAAGGGATCTTGCAAAACTTGAAGGTGCTAACAGCACTGAATTCGATCCTGAAACAAAGTATCCAGTAGTAGATCTGTTGCCAGACCAGATAAATGTCACGGATAAGGGAGCAACAATGCGTTTAGGTGCTCAAAAAGTGATAATTTCCGAAGGATCAAACGCACATGAACTCTATGGCGCTTTGGAAATAAGCGAGCGCCATCGTCATAGGTATGAAGTCAATCCCGAATACATTGATAAATTAGAGGCAGTAGGATGGAAATTTACTGGGAGATCTGAAGATGGAATTAAGATGGAGATTGCAGAATTTGAAGATCATCCGTATTTTATGGCATCTCAGTTTCATCCAGAATTTAAATCTCGTCCTGGAAAACCATCTCCATTGCATTTGGGTCTTGTGAGAGCAGCAGTCGCCCGTAGACAGCGTCTCGTTGATCGAAACCTGCATCTGCCGTCTGACTGATGTAAAATGTGGTGAAAAACTGTGAAAGTGTACGTTGAGAGTTATGGATGCACCATGAATCATGGGGAAGGAGAGAAAATAGAGACAATGCTGTCTTCACTCGGACACGAAATTGTTTCAGACTCTTCTGATGCGGACTTGATAGTTCTCAACACCTGCACAGTTATCACCGAAACACAAAACAAAATGCTGAAGCGTGCAAAAGAAATTTCTGAAAGCGGTAAAAAATTAATTGTTTCGGGCTGCATGGCATCAATACAGCCTGACGATGTGATTTCTGTAGCTCCAAATGCTCAGATAATAGAACCAAGAAATTACAACGAGCTTCCTTCAATGATTGGAACTGGTGGGATACCCGTGATTAAAAATCCCACTGTTACTTCTATACTACCTATTGCGCAAGGATGTTTAGGATCATGCACCTACTGCATTACTAGGTTTGCCAGGGGTACATTGTGCAGCTATCCACTGCAAGACTTGGTGTCTGAAGCTAAAAATCTGGTAAATGCTGGAACAAAGGAACTTTTAGTGACCGCCCAAGATACAGCATGTTATGGCTTCGATATCGATTCAAGTCTGACTGATCTGATAAAATCGTTAACCGAAATTGATGGCAGATTCATGATACGGATAGGCATGATGAATCCCAATAACTTATTGGAAATTATGGATGAATTTATGCCAGTCTGGATGAATCCTAAAGTTTACAAGTTTATACACATACCAGTTCAAAGCGGTAGTCCTAGAATTCTTGGATATATGCAGCGTTTGTACTCACCAGATGAATTTAAGACTCTAGTCTTTAAGCTTCGTTCTTATTGTCCAGACATTTCAATTTCAACGGATGTAATAACAGGATTTCCGGGGGAAACAGAAGAGGATCATAACCAAACAATAGACCTAATCAATGAAGTAATGCCCGATACTGTAAATGTTACCAGATATTCAGCAAGACCAAATACTCCGGCTGCTTCATTCAAACACCAGGTTCCAGGCTGGATTTCCAAAGAGCGTTCCAGAGAGCTTACCAAACTAAGATTCTCAATTAGCGAAACCAAGAATAAGTCTTTGATCGGTAAAAATTTTCCTGGAATTGTATCTGAGATTGGAAAACCCGGTACGATGATTGTCCGTACAAGTGCTTATCGTCCAGTTGTTATCTGCGAAAAGCTTCCACTTGGATCAGAGGTACGTGTTAGGATAACCGATTCCAAATCCACATACCTCTTTGGCGAGGTAGTCGCTGTACAATCACACTAATCCTTGTAGAAACTTTTCATAATCCGATTCATTATCCGGTACAATTATTTCTTCAGAGTTTATCATCTTTTTTATTTCCATTATCTCATTGTACTGCTTGTCAGATAAGTTCCCTTGTACTATCCCTTCAGCACCATTAGAAAAATTAAATACCACATTCAGACCAGCCAAATCTTCTCCGTTTAATAATTGTTCGCTGACAGTAGCTGCTGCTTTTGTAACTTCTTTAATTACTGATGTCAACACATTATCCGGAGCTAAGTATTCTTGATCTACATCCGTTCCAATTGCCCATCTGTCATATATCTTCGATTCTTCAATAACTCCAGTTCCGGTGACGCCGGCAGCTTGGAATATAACATCACAGCCTTTTTCATACAAATCATGGGCCAGGGTTTTACCCTTGTTTTCGTCAGAGAACGTGTTAGCATATTCTGAAACTATCTCTATATCTTTTCCTAGGATTTTGCCAGTATACTTAACTCCAGATTTATATCCATATTCGAATGCTTCAATGACTTCAGATTTCTGGCCGCCTACAAACCCCACAATATTGGATTCAGTAATCATTGCAGCGGCACACCCACCTAAGAAAGAAGACTCATTTGAGTTGAATGAGATAGTTAATAAATTATCTAAAACGGCTTCAGATTTGAAATCAACCATCACGTAAGTAATATCTGGATTTACTTTTGCAGAGTCAATTACATCTTTACCGGTTATGGATGGAATTGTCCAGATTATATCTGCATCTCGGGACGCAGCTTTATCCAGTTTACTTTTCATACTGTCGTTTCCAGCTATATATGAAATGTTGGCTCCACTCGATCCAGATTTCAGTCCGTTAAGTACTAGCTCATTGTAGCTGCCGTTTCCAATAGTTTCTTCTTCCACTACGAGTATTATATTCTTCTTCTCTTCTTTTTCATCTGCGGTGATATAAACTGCGGTAACAATAACAGCAACAACCAGAATCAACACTATGGTTGCTGAGGCGAGCATCCGATTCTCTATTTTTTTCATTCATCTGACCTGATATTTTAAAGTGTATATATATTCACCCTGTTTTACAAATCATTGGTCTAAATCATTGAAAGAAAATATGTACCAGAAGCGTAATGCACGTTCGAAAGTCCTGTAGTGTAGTGGTCAATCATCCCGGCCTTTGGAGCCGGGGACAGCAGTTCGAATCTGCTCAGGACTACTTTTCTTCTTAAATTGAGTGCCAGTATTGGACAATTGTAACTACTTTGTATTTTTGCAAAACACGTATAGCTTATGGCTGAATATTCATACTCATGAAATTGGGCGTGGTCGCTTGTGAATCATTGCAATTAGAAATCGATCATTTAGTTCAGGGCGATCTCGATGTGGTTTTCTTAGAGTATCTTCCGTATAAGTTACATGAAAAGCCAGATGAGCTGAAGGAGGAAGTCAAAGCTCACGTAAACAATTTGTATGGTAAAGTAGACTCAGTGTTCTTAGGTTATGCTTGGTGCAGATCATTAAAAGGGGTAACATCTGAATTAAAAGTGCCTACAGCAATGATTGAAACTGATGATTGCATATCTGCTTTGCTGACTCCTGCAATTTATATTACCGAACGCCGCAAATGTGCTGGCACGTATTATGCTACACCCTATCTTTCAAGAAATAACATACTCGAAAGATATTATGATAAGTTTACTTCTGAAGTAGATACAGAATCAATTGCAGATGTTGGTCCAGAGTGGTTTGTGAAGCAATATTTTGATGGATATAACAGATGTCTTTATGTCCATTTAGGGTTAGAAAATCAATCTGAGTGTGAAGCCAATTCTAAAAAATTTGCCAATCATTTTGGATGGAAGTATGAAACAATCCAAGGTTGTCTGGATATTTTGGAAGCTAGTTTTAGAAAAGCTAAGGATTTGGCTGCATACAGCAACGAAACCTATCAATGAACCATCCGAGCCATCATTTTTTGACTTTAAGCTTATATTTTGTTTGAATCTGAGAGAAAGTTTATAATATGCATACGATATCTGAATTGCATGGCTCAGAAAAGAAAAAAGAAAGAGCTGGAAGAAGAATATGTCTGGGTACCTCCAGAATTTGATGAAAAGGCATTCCTTAAAAAGGATATTCTGAGCACTAAGCTTCTGGCAATAGCTGCAGTTATCGCTATTGTTTTTGGTATAATTTCTGCATTGATCGGCAGAGGATTAGGAAATAATGCTTATGGTTTCATTGGATGGATTGTTGGTGCAATAGTGATGACCAGAGCATATAGACTGGCTGGACTTAAAAAGGAAGAGGTTGAAAAAATGAGTCTGGTTGGTAACATCCTGCTGTATGCTTTATTAGCACTTGGTGTGTGGATTTTACTGATAAACGAACCGTTTATCTAAACCACTTCCCAATTCATCCTTTTATCAATCATTTTTGACAAAATCGCTATATTTTCTTTGCATATTGATTCTTCGTTTTCTGCAATTTTCATACCTTTCAGGTCTCTAAAGTCTTTTCCCAGTGCTGATGATTTTAGATTTTTATTAAGGTATGATGTAATGCTTGTATAATCACGGCAGATAATAACTTTCCACAACCCATCTTCCACATATGGTTCAAATTTATTTGACTTCCATTTTTCTATGAACGAAGGGGCATTCTCGCTCCAAACTGGAGGACCGTAATGTGGTTTTATCAGCGATAACTTGAGCGATTCAACTTCTACAGCAAACTTTACCGATCTTTCCTCCACATCGTATGCTGAATCAATTATCGAAACATTCTCCTTTTGTAATGTGGAAACAATCCCTTCCAAAGTTTTCCTAATCTGGGGATATAAATTATCATCAATCAGCTTGGGTCTATCTAGTTCAATTACAATTATTCCAGTATTCCTTTCTGAGACAAAGCTTTGGATACTTTCCAACGAATATGTGCTTCGTGGATTTGGAAAGAAAAATAACTCTGATGGATTTTTCAAATATTCCTTAGCAGCGTACACAAATCTAGAAAATGATTGGATGGATACGGCGGAGGCTACATTGCGATTGAAATCAACTGGATCATGAACAATCAAAGCATCTCCTTCGAATTTTCTTTTGTTTTTAGGAAATATGATCTGACCCAGCTTCCATCCTGATGCCGCTTCAATTACTCCCTTAAAATTACCATAATGTATTATCAGCAATTCAATTAAGTATCCAGACATTCCTTCTGTTTTGGATTCAGCCCCATATACGCCGATGCCTTTTGTGAATTGTTTAAGCAGTCTGACCTGATTTTTCATCTCAGCATCCATGTTTGTTTTTATGTATTTAGTATGGAATGGAGTTCTATCAACTGCACATTTTAGGTCTTCAGTTGATTCTAGTTTGTAACATGGTACAATATCCATCTCATATCCGTTTCGGACCCCGTGTGTGTATGGATGCTCAGCATATCTTTCTTCATAAGATGTTAAGTGTTTTTTGCCGATTTGTAATCCAATATTCTGCAATTGTTTTCTATCCGTTGAGGCAGGAAAAAGAATAAATAAATCTATATCTGGATCCCTTAGAAATGTACCTTTAGCAACAGACCCTACTAGCATGACTTCTGCGCCATATTCCTTTACAAGATCATCATCTTTAATCTCCTCAAGAACTCGTTGAGCACATGCTTCTATATGCTCAATGTCGCCTGCAGAGGGTGATATTTTACTCAATATGGACGTTTCTAAAGACATCAGATCGAAATCTCGTTTTATCTCAAAATCTTTGCTATGAATCCGGAGCGGGGCAGTGGGGATTCTTAGAACTGTCGCTTAGGAGGAAAAGTCGGGCCCCGCTTCCAGATGTTATAATTGTGTACCGTCGCTTATATCATCATTTTTTGTTCGAAGAGCGGTAATTAAGTATTCATCTGAGTTTAAAGCGATTAGAAACAAGGACTCATTAGACCACCATACGGTAGTATCCAAGACTCATTTTTAAATACTCAATGTACTATTTTTATTTCAGATAATTTGTAGTAATATATACGCATGGAGTATGATAATATCCTCAAAAAACATACATTGATATCTATCTCTGCATTTTTGTTGCTGGCTCTTTGTTTAACTGCCGTATGTCCCGACCCACACCTTCCTGGGGGGGGGGTATCAAATTTGAAGATTTACAAAATAATCTAGATTGTGAATTGACCAGTTCTTCATATGATATTTCTTATTTATCAGATGAGATCGATGAGCCGACGCTTATTGTAACATACCATTCCAATAATGGGCTAGATAAAACTGTAGATAAATCATACGATCTAAGTTTTATTTATCCAGAATCACCAATTAAGCTTGGGTTACTATCTAATGATTTTAATTTTCTTGGATGGTGTGAAAATCCTAAAGGCAGTCCTTTTATTTATGGCACAGACAAGTTGTATAGTGCAGTTTCAAAACACGTAGATCTTTATGCAATTTGGAATCCATATGCCTTAACAGTCTCATTCGAGACGTTTGGTGGTACAGAAATTGCTCCAATACAAATCAATTACAATTATATTCTGACGCTTCCGGACGATCCGAAACGACCTAGTAGCACATTTATTGGATGGTATTTGGATAAAGAATTTAAAATTCCTTATTCATCAAATGATCCAGTCATTGAAGATTTTACACTATATGCTAAATGGTATACTTATTCTATCGATTATCAAGTCCGCTATGACGGTAACGGTGCTACTGATGGAACCGCTCCGACAACCTCTTATTTTGAATCTGGAGACATGTTTAAGCTTCCTGGGGCAGGAAGTCTTGTGAAGGATGGTTTTACATTTGCTGGCTGGTCTTATAATGATATGGTATATCAACATGGAACCAGTTTTAGGATGCCTTCAAAATCAATACATTTTGTTGCAGTATGGGAAAAAATACCTGAGTATACAGTGTTATTTTTAGTAGATGATGAACAACATTCATCAGTCAAAGTCGAATCTGGAAAACTCATTAAGATGCCGGTTCCACCTACAAAAGATGGGTATATTTTTACGTACTGGAGTCTGAATGATGCAGAGTACGATTTTACTTCTGCAGTAACAAGTGATCTTGAATTAGTTGCAGAATGGGAGAAAACGGCAGCAATTGTTGATGAAAAAGATAATGTAGGAAGCAACCAACCAAATTGGTTTTACACGGCTATTGCAATAATCAGCATTATCGTAGCAATACTGGTGTATCTGCTTTACAAAAATAAAATTTAATTAACAATAAATATTTTTTTTAAACCACTTCCTAACTATTTTTTTAAGAAGCAATCATCAGAAGCTTTATTCTGTATTAAATCATTCAAGATTTATGGCTATGAGTTGTAAGCTGGAACTGAAATATCCCTCCGATGAGGAAGCAAATGTGGTTCTAGAGTCAATATCTCCTGATAACTTCAATTATGTTAACGCACACGCCGAAGGTAATAAAATAATCATTACTTCATCTTCTGACACATCCATGCAGATGCTGCATACAATGGAAGATCTATTGGCATGCATCAAAATTGCAGAAATGACATTTGATGCAGCCAGTGGAGAATGAATTGTCAAAAATTGGCAATCAAGCTTCCTTAATTCCTTCCCTTACTTTGACTGCTATTCCAGTTTGGAACGACAGCATTTCTTCCCTGATCATCATCGCACGGCCTATGGCTACTATATTATCAGAAGAATCAACCACTATGACTTCATCCATTAGTTTGATGTCTTTGTCACATTCTTCGACAAATGAGCAGAATACATTTTTTCCTTCTCTGTTAAAGGGTACAGCATCATCTTTCACAACAACTCTCAGTTTTGGAGCGGGAAATGTGTTCATGAGGATCTGAGCTCCTTCAGGCCTGAGGGTGAAGAAACCATCGTTAGCACGCATTGACAGTATATGCCGGCCGTTCAACAGTACATTCCTAATCTTACCAGTGCTTTTTGATTTTATAATTGAAACTTCACCGTCTAGAAATGCATTTCCAGCACCAATTCCAAATTGATAATCTGAAACAGCCTTTACGCGAGCCTTATCAAGATCAAATTTGGGGAGCTCTTGGCACATCATGTCTAATGCTTCCATTGTACTGTTTTCATCCCACATCATCGTAATTGCATAGGGATGTTTGTGAGACATGTGTTCCATCTGAGTACGGGAATGCTCCTTTGTTTCCATGTCTTCTGGATCAGGAAACAATGATTGCGCAATCGGGTAAATTTCATCTAGTTCAATTGGGACAGGCCCAAACGGGGTATGAACCATGAAATGGGCATCATATTTTTCTGAGATTTTGTTAATCTCTCCTTCTCTGTATCTGTGGTATGGTTTACCCGTGCTGTCTTCGAATACCACAAGAGCTTCTGAATTAGGGTACTCATATCTTGAAAAGAATCTTTTTGAATAGCGGAGAAATGCAGGTCTGTTAAGTGTTTCAATTCCCGTATACAGTAACGAATTGTCTCTGCTCAGTGGTTCATATTGCTCTAAGAAATCTCTATGTTTTTCAAGAGTTCTCAATGCACTGAGCAGAGCCGGATGTGCACGGCATCTTCTCTCTGCTAATTCCCAGATATCGCCTTCCAGTATTGCTCTTTTTACTCTTTCAATCTCGCATTTCGAAGCCCAAAGATTGTGCCTTGCTATGAGTGCAGTTCTTTCGGCAGGTTTCATTTTTACGATTTCATCGTAACTGTGTCCGCTGCAGGCAGGACAATTGCAATGCAGCCCCTTCATGTCTTGCAACCCTGCAGTACCCTCAGGAAACATGAAACGGTCTGTTCTGGCAAATTTTGCATACGATGCAGAATCAAACATATCGCATCCCAAGAGTGCAGCCAATGCAAACACCATGGGGTGGCCAGCCCCAAACAGATGAACCGGCCTGCTTGGATCCAAACCTTTTTTTGATGAGATAATCACATTTACCAAATCGGAAAAGCGGTACTGTTCCATAAGGGGAACAACGCCCCCAATGGGGTGGACGTCAACATCTAAAAGTGCCATGCGTTTTGCACAGTTTTCTCTTAAATTTTGATAGACGGAACCTTGAATTACACCAGCAAGTAGCATATCTCCTTTGAGTTTTGCCGCTTCCTCTGTACGTTCAAGTGTCACATCCACAGCATGAGCTGTCTTGTCTTCACTCCATTCCGGCTCTGTAAATATGTCGAGCACAGTCCCAATATCCGAGCCGATATCTCTTTGAAAGTTAACAATATCCTCATTCTTAACTTCAACTTCCCCATACATATGAGATTGGAAAGTTCCAGAATCGGTCATGATCACACCAGGATAGTCCAGCATCTGGTGTAAACCCTCGCTCAAAGCTCTTTCTTTCAGTTTTTCGTCACTTCTTATGATATATGAATTGGTAATTATTGCCTTAAATCCAAAAATATTATACAGTTCTTTTGGGGGTACAGTGCTGAGTTTTGGATTGACTACAGGTAATAATGCAGGAGTTTCAAGGACTCCATGAGGTGTAGTTAGCTTTCCAGTTCTTGCTAACCCATCTCTACGGATTAATTCAAACATGCTTGGAAGACACAATACTGATTAATTAAATTATTCGCAGTCTCATCAATCATCTGAATGTTAATATAGTTTTCAAGATTCTCGTCATTCATGGAATACAAAATGGTAATTGCCATGAGGAAAGACATAAAACTCTCTTCCGGTAAAATGGCCGCACAAGCTGCGCACGCTGCAGTATCATGCTCTTTTGCATCTAAAAAGAAAAATCCATTGGTATTCGAAAAATGGTACGCAGAAGGTCAAAGAAAAATAATAGTAAAAGTTGATAGCTTACGGGAGCTTTATGAACTCAAAGCTTCAGCGGAGTCTATGGGAATAATCTCTTCAACAGTTATCGACGCTGGATTAACCGAAGTTCCTCCTGGAACAGTAACCTGCATAGGGTTTGGTCCAGGCTCCAACGAAGTCCTTGATAAATTAACAGGGCATCTAACGCTGATGTAATGATACAATATTCTTTATTATTATATTGCAGAGTGCGATTTCACCCAACGTTTTTTTGTAATCCAGATTGTAAATATCTAAAGTCTTCATTGATATTATAAAAATAGAGGCTTTGATAATCTGATTCTTAACGATGCTGCTATCAATAATCTAATATAGGTAAGCTATCTTCCAAGCTTATCAAGTCGTGAAGCGAAATAATCACAATTCAACTAGAATCATGCAATTCAGCAGGGTTCTCGACCCTTAACTATTAAATATAGCTACCATTATGGGGAACCGCTTCTGACATAAGAAGGTGAAACATTGGCTAGAGGTCTATATACTGCTAGTAAGCTGAAACACGATCATCAGAAATCAAGATGGTCTGACAGCAAATACAAGCGGAGAATGTTGAAATTAAGGGAGAAGTCTGACCCATTAGAAGGTGCAGCTCAAGCCCGCGGTATCGTTTTGGAAAAAGTCGGTATCGAAGCAAAACAGCCTAACTCCGCTATCAGGAAATGCGTAAAGATTCAACTTATCAAGAACGGACGTCAGATTACTGCTTTTGCAGTAGGAGACGGTGCTATTAACTTCATCGATGAACACGATGAAGTTATGGTAGAAGGCATCGGTGGTAGAATGGGAAGGTCATATGGAGACATTCCTGGTGTCCGTTATAAGGTCATCTTAGTAAACAACGTTTCCCTTAACGAACTTGTAAGAGGTCGTAAGGAGAAGCCGGTTAGGTGAAAACTGTGGACGGAGAAATTCAAGTTCAGAGCAATATTTTGCTCTTCGGTAAATATGATATGACTGACATCGCCATCAGGGACGGCGGATTAGCTAAATACATAGACCTCTCCCCCATCACCGTGCCACATTCTGGTGGAAAGCATGCCAACAAGTCATTTGCAAAGTCTAAGATGAGTGTTGTTGAGAGATTAGTTAACAACCTTATGAGGACTGAAGTTTATACTGGTAAAAAAGTAAAATCCATCAAGATCGTACAGGGAGCCTTTGAGATCATTGAAAAGAAAACTGGAAACAATCCTCTTCAGGTGCTTGTAGAGGCGATTGAAAACGCTGCCCCTCGTGAAGAGATTACAAGGTTACAATTTGGTGGAATTTCTGTACCAAAAGCTGTGGATATTTCTCCTGCTAGGAGATTAGACATTGCACTTAGAAATATTGCCAAGGGATCAGTTGACGCTTCCTTCAAAAGCAAAAAATCAGCAGATGACTGTCTCGCTGAGGAACTAATACTTGCTTCCAAAGGGGATATGACTTCTTTCGCAGTTGCTAAGAAAGAAGAACTTGAACGTGTAGCCGCATCTGCTAGGTAATCAGGGTGAACACACATGGGACGTAAAGAAGAGAATGTTGCTAAGGCGCAAGCCGTAGCTAAAAACCCTGAATTCATAAGAAATATCGGTACAGCCGCTCACATTGACCATGGAAAAACCACACTAAGCGATAACTTGATTGCTGGTGCTGGTATGATGTCAGAAGAGCTTGCTGGCCAGCAGCGTATGTTGGATTTTGATGAACAGGAACAAGCCAGAGGAATCACAATCAACGCTGCTAATGCATCAATGGTTCACAAATACGACGGGAAGGAATATCTTATTAACCTGATTGATACGCCTGGTCACGTGGACTTTGGTGGAGATGTGACTAGAGCTATGAGAGCTCTCGATGGTGTAATTATCTTAGTTTGTGCTGTTGAAGGCATAATGCCACAAACAGAAACTGTGATTAGGCAAGCCATCAAGGAACGTGTCAGGCCTTTATTATTCATTAACAAAGTTGATAGATTAATCAACGAACTTAAAGTAACTCCCGAAGAGATGCAGAAGAGATTTACTTCTATTATTACTGAAGTAAACCGCCGTATTGCATCTCAGTTACCAGAGCCTCTGAATAAAGAATGGCAAGTCAACCCTGCAGATGGAAGCGTTGCTTTTGGAAGTGCATTCCATAACTGGGCTGTAAATGTGCCATTCATGCAGAAGAGTGGCATCAATTTCAAAGATGTCTATGAATACTGCAAGAATGAGGATCAGAAGACTCTAGCTAAAAGATCACCTGTTCATGAAGTTCTCCTTAACATGGCAATTGAGCATGTTCCCAATCCAGTCGAAGCACAGAAGCTTCGTATTCCAGTAATCTGGAAAGGAGACATGGAGTCTGAAATTGGAAAATCCATGTTAAACTGTGATCCTAATGGTCCAGTGGCATTAATGGTTACAAAAATTGTAATTGATCCACATGCTGGTGAGGTAGCACTTGGTAGACTATTCTCTGGAACATTGACCAGAGGTCAGGAACTTTGGATTGCTGGTATGCCAAACATGCAGCGTTCTCAGACGGTGTCTCTGAGTGTCGGTGCAGACCGTATTCCAGTAGATGCAATGACTGCAGGAAATATCGTAGCAGTAGCTGGTCTGAAAGATGCAATTGCAGGTTCAACAGTAACCTCAATTAAAGATGCTGAACCATTCGAAAAGATCAGCCACTACACAGAACCAGTAGTTACTGTTGCATTGGAAGCAAAGCATATGAAAGATCTGCCTAAGCTTGTAGAAGTTTTGAGAACTGTGGCAAAAGCAGATCCTTCCATTCAAGTTGAAATTAACAATGAAACTGGTGAACACTTACTGTCTGGTATGGGTGAACTTCACTTAGAAATCACAACATATCGTATTGTAAATGATTTCAAGATTGAAATCAACCAATCACCGCCAATTGTTGTATATAGAGAATCTGTAAAAGGCAAGAGCGAAACCTTCGAAGGAAAATCTCCAAACAAACACAACCGTTTCTTTGTGGAAGTCTCTCCGCTTGAACAGCCTATCATTGATGCAATCAAGACTGGTGAAATCTCCGTAGATGGTAAGATCAAGGATACCAAAGAGCTTGCAAAGAAACTGCAGGATCTTGGAATGGACCGCGAAGAAGCAAAAGGCGTTGTAATGTTCAAAGACAACAACGTTTTTATCGACGGAACAAAAGGTATCCAGTACCTTAATGAAACCATTGAATTATGTAAACAAGGTTTTGAAGAGGCTATGAACCTTGGACCTTTAGCTCAGGAAAAAGTAATGGGCCTTAAGGTTAAACTCTTAGATGCTAAGCTTCATGAAGACTCTATCCACAGAGGACCAGCTCAGGTTATTCCGGCTTTCCGTTCTGCTGTTTATGGAGCAATGTGCTTAGGAAAGAGAGTTCTGATGGAACCATTAACTAAGATTTATATCAACTGCCCTGAATCTGTAATGGGAGATGCTCTGCGTGAATTACAGCAGAGAAGAGGCGTAATCGACGAGATATCACAGGAAGGGGAAGCAACAGTAATTGTTGCCAGAGCACCTGTGGCCGAAATGTTTGGATTCGCTTCTACTATTCGTGGAGCTACTCAGGGACGTGCTTTGTGGTCTACAGAAAACTCTGGATTTGTACCAGTTCCACCTGAACTGCAAACCAAAGTCGTAGAACAAATTAGAACAAGAAAAGGTCTGAAGCCAGAACCTTACGATGCAGCTTATTACTCAGCATGATGGTGAATAAGCGTTATATACAACTAACATAATGAAGTGAAACCAATTCCGATATACATACTCAGGAGACATAGAAATGGCAGACAAACCACACATGAATTTAGTCTTCATCGGTCACGTCGATCACGGTAAATCTACATCCGTAGGTCGTATGCTCGCCGATACTGGAAACGTGGATGCATACTTGATTGAAAAATACAGAAAGATGGCTGAGGAAACTGGAAAAGCCACTTTTGAATTTGCATGGGTCATGGACTCTCTGAAAGAAGAGAGAGAAAGAGGTGTGACAATTGATGTTGCTCATAAGAAATTCAATACTGACAAGTATTATTTCACCGTCATTGATGCACCCGGTCACCGTGACTTCGTCAAAAACATGATTACTGGTACTTCTCAGGCAGACGCAGCAGTACTTGTTGTATCTGCAGTTGAAGGACCTCAGGCTCAGACCAGGGAGCACTTATTCCTTGCATTTACACTTGGTGTAAGACAGCTTATCATTGGTCTCAACAAAATGGATGCTGTAAAGTGGTCTGAAGAGAAGTACAATGAAGCAAAAGGTGAAGTTGAGAAACTCCTCAAACTCACTGGCTACAAGGATGTACCAATCATTCCATACTCTGCATACACTGGTGACAACGCTACCAAGCGCTCTGAGAATATGCCTTGGTACAAAGGACCTACGATCTTAGAAGCTCTCAACAGCTTGAAAGAACCTGCAAAGGCTACCGAATTACCACTCAGGCTTCCTATTCAGGATGTTTATACCATCACCGGTATCGGAACGGTTCCTGTCGGACGTGTTGAATGCGGTGTACTGAAGCCAGATACAAAAGTCATCTTTGAACCTTCTCACGTCGTCGGCGAAGTAAAGAGCATTGAAATGCACCATGAACAGTTACCTCAGGCTATTCCTGGAGATAACGTTGGTTTCAACGTCCGTGGTATCGCCAAGAACGATGTGCGCAGGGGAGATGTTGCTGGTCCAGTTGACAACCCACCAACCGTTGCAAAGTCATTCAAAGCTCAGGTAATGGTCTTAAACCACCCATCTGTCATCACAGTCGGATACACACCTGTGTTCCACTGCCACACGATGCAGATTGCCTGTACATTTGTAGAACTTCTGGCTAAGCTCGACCCCGCTACCGGTTCAGTCAAAGAAGAGAACCCACAGTTCTTAAAGACTGGAGATGCAGCTATTGTAAGAATTCAGCCTTCTAGGCCTATGGTCATTGAGAAAGCTAAAGAATTCCCACAGCTCGGTAGGTTTGCTATCCGTGATATGGGTCAGACTGTAGCTGCTGGTGTCTGTTTAGACGTTGAGAAGAAGGTGCAGTAATCTTCTTCCCCTCCCAATTTTTTTGGGGCGAATGTCTATGGCACAGAGAGCAAGAATATCGCTAAGCGGTACAGACCCTAAGAAGGTAGACAGCGTTTGCGGTCAGATTAAGTCTATCTCTCAGAGAACTGGGGTTGCGATCCGTGGACCAATTCCACTTCCAACCAAAAGATTGGTTGTTCCTGTCAGGAAATGCCCTGATGGAGAAGGTTCTGAAACATGGGACCGTTGGGAAATGCGTATCCACAAGCGTCTGATTGACCTTGATGCAGATGAGCGTGCTTTGAGGCAGCTCATGAGAATCCAAGTTCCTGATGGCGTAAACATTGAGATCGTATTAAGATCCTAAATCAACACCTTCCAAACTCCT
Organism: uncultured Methanomassiliicoccus sp.; assembly: GCA_905202485.1. GTDB lineage: Archaea > Thermoplasmatota > Thermoplasmata > Methanomassiliicoccales > Methanomassiliicoccaceae > Methanomassiliicoccus_A. The sequence continues at coordinate 300,136 of CAJKRY010000001.1, read as the reverse complement.
TTCCCTTTTACCTATTTTTTATTGTTGTTGTCTAATTGTGTTTGAAATATGCATTATTTTTATATTCTGTATATTCTTATTGAATTTTATTAGACAAGTATTTTTATGCGGCATGTTATCGCAAATTTAATGAGAAGCGATCAGATAAAGACCGGACTTGAAAAAGCGCCAAGTCGTAGTTTGCTGCGTGCAACTGGTTTAACTGATGAACAATTGATAAAGCCTTTTGTTGGCATTGCTAATTCCTGGAACGAAATTGTTCCTGGACACATACACTTAAACCGTCTTGTCGACGAGATTAAAAAAGGAGTAATCGAAGCCGGAGGTGTTCCCTTTGTTTTTGGAGTACCGGCAGTTTGTGATGGCATAGCAATGGGTCATAAAGGCATGAGATATTCTCTGGTTTCTAGAGAAACAATTGCAGATTGCTGCGAGATTATGGTGGAAGGTCATGCTCTCGATGGATGGGTTGGAGTAACAAATTGTGATAAAGTTACTCCAGGCATGTTAATTGCAGCCGGCAGAATGAATATCCCGGTAGTGATGCTAACCGGTGGTGCAATGGAAGTTGGAGTAAAAGATGGAAAAAAGTTAGACCTTCAATCTATTTTTGAAGCAATTGGAGAATACAAAGCCGGCAAGGTTGACGAAGATTACGTGACTGGTATAGAATGTGCTGCTTGTCCAGGTGAAGGAAGTTGTTCGGGGCTATTCACCGCAAATACCATGGCTTGTCTCACTGAAGTTCTTGGCTTGAGTTTAACTGGATGTGGAACATCTCTAGCGGTCGATGATAAAAAGTTAAAAATTGCCAGGGAAACTGGGCGTAAGATCGTAGAATTAATAAAAAACAATACAACTTCTCATGATATTGTAGATTGCAGATCATTTAGAAATGCGATAAAAGTTGATATGGCGATAGGCGGTTCTACAAACACTGCATTGCATATACCGGCAATTGCAAAATCTTTTGGATATTCTATTTCTCTAGATGAGTTTGATTCGATTTCCAAGGAAATACCTCACATAACTAGTTTAAGGCCTAGTGGACCATACAGCATACGGGATCTGGATAATGCCGGTGGTGTGCCTGCAATTCTAAATCGCTTAAAAGCTCACTTAGAGGATTCCCCAACAGTAAATGGCAAATCTGTAATATCTATTGCAGAAGATTCTAAAATTCTTGATGATACTGTAATCAGACCATTGAGCGACCCATTTCATCCTGAAGGTGGCATAGCAGTCCTAAAAGGAAACTTAGCTCCAAAGGGTGCGATAGTCAAACAGGCTGCTGTTAGTGAAAAAATGATGAAATTCAAGGGCGTTGCTCTGGTTTTCGACTCAGAACAGGCTGCTATTGATTCAATAACTGCTGGAAATGTAAAGTCAGGCTCAGTCGTTGTCATCAGATATGAAGGTCCAAAAGGTGCACCAGGGATGCCAGAAATGCTTTCGCCAACCAGCTTAATTGCAGGTATGGGTCTTGGTGATTCCGTGGCACTCATCACAGATGGAAGATTTTCTGGTGCTACACGCGGTGGCAGCATCGGTCACGTATCTCCCGAAGCTTTCAACCGCGGTCCGATAGCTGCAGTGATGGATGGAGACATAATCGAAATAAACATCCCCGAACGAAAATTAACTCTCTGCATCTCTGATGAAGAATTGTTAGAGCGTATGAAAAACATCAAAATTTTAGATCGTAAACCGACAGGCGTTTTAAAAAAATACAGGGCATTGGTGCAAGATGCTTCCGAAGGAGCATATCTGGAGTGAGACAATGAGTGATGATTACAAAATGCTCAATCATAAATCGATTATTTCAATGTATGCTGGGTATGCAATTTCATTCATAGTTTTAATCATTTTATTTTATGGTATTTATTACTTAATAAATATCTACAACCACGAGTATTTAGATTATGCAAAATATGTGATGATCGTTTTAACATTTATTACGTTTGTGTATATTATTGCAGCGCCACACCTTTATTATCATCATTACAGATATCTGGTTACTAATGAAAAGATAGACATCAGACGTGGGATAATCATTCTTAGGCGTATCTTAGTCCCTATTGAGAGAATTCATCAAGTTGAGATAACAAAAGGGCCCATAAACAATGCACTTGGCCTTGCAGATATTGAAGTTACAACTGCAGGTGGAAAAGTTAGGTTGGAATTTTTAGACAATCAAGATGCAGAACAAATTGCTGAGATGCTAAATGATTTCATTCGATCTATGATCAAAGACAGAGGTAGTTCCATTGAACAGCAATGAAGGAATCAGGAATCACCCCTCTATCATAATTGATCAACTGCTGGGAGTTTTACTAACATTAGTCGTCTTGTTTTTTGTGTTGTATGAAACAACCTCTTATTCCAAATATATATTCTTGTTAGCCATCGTCGCTGTGATCTTCTCATATGTCTGGTGGAAAAGAACACTGGTCTACTTTAAAGATGATGAATTGGTAATTGAGAGAAATTTAGTATCAAAAATGAAGAAGACTATACCCTATGACAGGATAGCATCAGTAAATATCGAACGTAAAGTCTTGAACAGACTCTTTGGTACTTCTGCTCTTAAGATAAACATCAATTCTGGTGTCAATGCACTAGAACCGGAGGCAACACTCGTATTCAAAGAAGATTTTGCTATAAAGGTTAGAGCAGAACTTTCATCTAAATTATTTGACTATTCATACAATGAAGCCAGTGATGATGCTGTCAAGCCGTTAATCAATTTTACCTTCAAAGATATCTTCATTCACAGCGTTTTTGGAATGCCAACTGGTCAATCAATTCTTGCGTTAATTTTTCTGGCATGGACCGTCGTATCTATATTTTTACAGGGGGCCGGGATAGCTATTCCCTTTATATTATTCATATTGACAGAAATACTGCCATCTATCGGAGGCCTGATTAAATTCTATAATTTTAAGATGTATCGCAATGGAGACTCAATACACATCCAGCATGGGATGCTTCAAACGTATAGATCGTCATTTAAAATTTCTAGGATAAATGCAGTTTGCATAAAACAACCATTTCTAGCTAGATTATTGAAAAAATCGTTAATTGAATTAGAGGTTGTTGGGTTAAGTGATTCCGATGGTAAAAAACCCACAATCTGTCTTCTTACAGATGATAATCTCATACCCGTTGTAGTAAGTGAACTTTTACCAGAATTTGTTTACAATCATATTTCAATGAAACAACCGGCTGCCGCCAAATACCCCATCTTATTTGGATATTCTATTGCGGCTATAATCTCAGTCTTAATTCTCACAGCCATCAGATATGCTTCAATGCCATACTTAGCGGGCTCTGATGGTTTAAGCAACTCATCTATGCTTGCTTATGCCTTTGTTTTACTAGCTGTCTTAGTTATAGTTTCATTATTCGCTGCAGCTCATTATTCATATTCTATACGGGAATTTGACATGGGAAAAGATCTGTTCACTTTTGTGAATGGGATTGTAGATAGAGAGACATCCATCGTTTCGTATGACAGAGTTCAGATAATCGAAATATATTCTTCACACCTCGCCAGACATTTTGGTCTTGCAAAATGTAAGATTTCTCTATTATCTTCAATGGGTGAACGCAATATCACATCTGGATATTTTCCTGAGACAGAGCTTTCAAAAGTTTCAGATAGGATAATGGAAAGATTACGTGATGGGGAATATGACTATAGGTTAAACGGTGCTTGATCCTACCAGCACCTTTTTTTTTATTTTCATTCTGTGTTGTAGTAGATAGATATATTTAGATTGTTTAGGCAAATTAATATGCTAGCTGACAAAACAAACTTATTTTCCTTACTTGATACATACTTTAATCGTATTTCGACATGAGACTGTAAGTTTGGATATTACACTATTGGGAAGTCTCATTACCTCGTTTAAGTAAAAGAATTGAGAGTAATTTATTATTCTCTTTATTCTTTAACATGGCATATTCTGAGTGTTTCATCCACTCTAGATATGATCATACAATGTCGCCTTTAGAAAAGACATTTGAATATATGGCAGCTTCCAAAGCGCTTGATCTGAATATTTTCAGATTATGGGAAGCAAAGTCTCCCAACCGAGGGCGTAAAACCCCGTCGTCCTTGTAGGCTCTGTTGGATTTGGCCAACGCCAAATCTTTCAATGTGATGGCATCAGACTTTCTAAAATCTGATAAAACATGAAAGCCAGATTTATATTTCTTAAAATTATAAAGTGGTGGACTGAGCGGGACTTGAACCCGCGGCCTCATGATTGCAAATCATGCGATCTACCGCTGATCTATCAGCCCTATATTTCCCTGTATTATACACTTACATATATAGACTTCGATTGAAAGCCTTAAAATCGTGGTATTTTTGACATCGCGGAGTGCAATATACATCCTTAAGTAGTAAAACGCTCTTCTTTTTTTGATAATATAATCTCGTGCATATCTCAATTTATGCTATATTGATGTAGTCAAGATATATTTCTTGGAAACATTTATATACTAGTTGTGTATAGCATGGGATACCTGAGTAAGTCGGTAAGACTTCAGGGGTATAGGATTGTCTCCTATGCTAAGCTATATATACTCCTTCAGATATGGAGGGGAGCTGCGGTCGAATAGAGATATTCGGACGCAATCACAGTAACGTTTAATGTGCACCCGAGAAATGTATTTCCCGGGGAAGAGATGGAGGACAACAATGGTTTGGAAGATAACGTTGTTGTTCAGTGAATTCGATCATATGCAATTCGGACGTGTGTTAAGTCGACACAAGTAGCGGCATATGCTACGTTATATAGGGAATGGCTCGGCTCAAGCGCCGATGAAGGTCGTGTCAAGCAGCGATATGCGCCGGGTAGACGCAAGAAGTCTATGATCCGGTGACCGCCGAATGGGACTTCCTATTCTTCGGAATGTTCAGTAATGAACGGGAACGCGGGGGATTGAAACATCTTAGTACCCGCAGGAAAAGAAATCACCGAGATGCCGTCAGTAAAGGCGATCGAACGCGGCACAGAGCAAACCGAATCCCTTATAGAAATATGAGGGAGATGTGGTGTAGTGGACCCAGATACGTCTTAACCAACTAACCTGAAGTCGTCTGGAAAGACGCGCCATAGTGGGTGATAGCCCTTTAGGGGTAAGTTGGAAAGATGAGTTTTGGTGATCCGGAGTAACGTGCGTTGGATATCGCGCGTGAAGCTAGGGAACATTCATCTCTAACTCTAAATACGTCTTGAGACCGATAGCGCAGTAGTAGCGTGAGTGAAAACTGAAAAGCACCCTTGACGGGAGGTTAAAAGAGCCTGAAACTATATAACTATAAACTGATGTGGCGTGGAAGCTAAGAAACCTTTATGGTGGAGCAGCGTTGCATCATCCGTTTTGAATAACGGGCCAGCGAGTTCTGATCAGTGGCGAGATTAAAATATTGAATATTGGAATCAAAGGGAAACCAACAAGCACGCAACCTTCGGGTGAGGTGCGAGGTGTGCTCGCCTGGAGTCACTGGTGGGATACCCGAAGCCAGTTGATCTATGCGTGGGCAGGATGAAGCCCTTCGAAAGGGGGGTGGAGGTCCGAACAGGTGATGATGTGCAAATCTTTCTGATGACCTGCGTATAGGGGTGAAAGGCCAATCTAAACTGGAAATAGCTGGTTCCTCTCGAAACTTGTCGCAGCAAGACCTCAGCCGAGGTAGATTGTGGGGTAGAGCGACCAATTAGGGATTTAGGCCGAGAAATCGGTCGGTCTCTTGTTAAACTCCGAACCTGCGATCGCCGAAGACGCTGGGATTGAGGGCCTCTGGGGTAAGCTTGGGGTCCATAAGGAAATGAATCCAGCCTGAGGTTAAGGTCCCTAAATACCGGCTAAGTGAAACATGAAACCGAGTCCGTAGTCTAAAACAACCGGGAGGTGGGCTTAGAAGCAGCCACCCTTTAAAGAAAGCGTAACAGCTCACCGGTCGAGATTATGGGCCGGGAAGAGAGACGGGTCTAAAGCCGGTTACCGATACCTCAGAGCACCGCAAGGTGATCTGGTAGAGAGGTGACGTGCATGGGTGGAAGTTTGGCCGTGAGGTCAAGTGGACCGTGCTCGTATATGGATGCTGGTAGGAGTAGCAGCAAAGAATGGTGAGAATCCATTCCGCCGCAGGGGCCAGGGTTCCTCGGCAATGTTCGTCAGCCGAGGGTTAGCCGATCCTAAGACGACTCTTAATCGAAGTCGCCGAAAGGGAAACAGGTTAATATTCCTGTGCCATAATAGTCATCGCCTAATATGAAACACATCCGGATAAGCTGAGCAGGGGTGTCAATCTGTTCAAGCGTCGAAGCCTTTGGAGTACCGTAATGGTGAGAATTAGGCGAATGCGCGAGTAGGCGAGCGAAGGCTCGCTTCAGCTGATTCCAGGTGTCAATGAAAATTGTATTAGTTTAGTCTGTTATGTTCGTACCAAGAACTGACACAGGTGCCCCTAGGTGAGAAGCCTAAGGCGTGTCGGCGTAATCGTAGCGAGGGAATTCGGCAAAATAGCCCCGTACCTTTGGTAGAAGGGGTGCCAGCCATGAAGATGGCTGGTCTCAGTAACAAGGGAGCTCCGACTGTTTAACAAAAACATAGGTCACAGCTAGTTCGAAAGGATGTGTATTGTGGCTGAAGCCTGCCCAGTGACGGTATCTGAAACTCGGGTTCAACTGAGCGAAGGACCGTTAAACGGCGGGGGTAACTATGACCCTCTTAAGGTAGCGTAATACCTTGTCGCTTAATTGGCGACTTGCATGAAGGCCCAACGAGAGCTCTACTGTCCCCGCTTCGAAGCCGGTGAAACTGATAGTACCGGCGCACAATCCGGTATCTTCCACCTGAAAGCGAAGACCCCATGGAGCTTTACTACAACCTGTTGTTGTGATACGAGCCCTAATGTGTAGCGTAGGCAGGAGTCGTTATCAGGGCTTGCCGCCAGGCAAGTTCCGAGACATCAATGAAACACTGCCCTTTAGGACTCGTACCACTTACTCTTTCTGAGAGGACAGCTATAGGTGGGCAGTTTGGGTGGGGCGCCACGCGCTCAAAAAGATAACAAGCGCGCCCAATGGTCAGCTCAGGCAGGTCAGAAATCTGCCGTTGAATGCAAAGGTAAAAGCTGGCTTGACGTCGGTTGGGACAATAACAATCGGCGATACGAAAGTAGGGCTTAGCGAACCACTCAGCCTTCTGAATGGGGGCGAGTGATAACAGAAAAGTTACCCTGGGGATAACTGAGTCGTCGCTAGCAAGAGTTCATATCGACCTAGCGGTTTGCTACTTCGCTGTCGGCTCTCCCTATCCTGGTGGTGCAGCAGCTACCAAGGGTGGGGTTGTTCGCCCATTAAAAGGGATCGTGAGCTGGGTTCAGACCGTCGTGAGACAGGTTTGTTGCTTTTTGGTGGAAGTGTATTGATGCCTGACGGGAAGGATCCTTTAGTACGAGAGGAACGGGGATTCGTAGCCTCTAGTTCATCAGTTGTCTGGCAAGGCACTGCTGAGCAGCCACGCTGTAAGGGATAAGAGCTGAAAGCATCTAAGCTCGAAACTCCCCCGGAAAAGAGGCATCTTAGAACGCTCATAAATGATGAGTTTGATAGGACTGGGGTGTAAGTATCAAGGTTCGCCGAGATATTCAGCCCGCAGTTACTAACGTTTGCTTCGTCGCGAACGTGTCGACTTGACAGTCAATCGAGTTGCGTATGATCTTCTTCCATCCCTTAATTGGGGTTTTTTGGATAATTATAATTGTTTAGATTGTTATAGTCTGTTGATTTTTTTTAACAGATCATATCTGACATTCAATCATCAATGTATGAGTAGATCGATAAATATCTTAACAAATCATATTTTAAAAAGAACAGAGGGTTTAGAGATTCTATTCCCTCTAGATTTTATGAAAAAATTATATTGCTGACGCCTCTAATGTGTGAGGGCAACAGCACTTTTCTCTTTTAACTGGTATTTTTGGAATAATTGCACCTAGAAGATTTCTGATTTTTTCTGAATTTTCTTCCATGACTTTTGATACAGTGGATGCATCAACAGTTTCTTCGGACCATGCGTCGTAGTCAGTAATGGTTGCCAGTGACATATAACACATATTCATTTCTCTTGCCAATTGACACTCTGGAACAATGGTCATGCTAATTATATCTGCAAATTGTCGGAACATCTTAGATTCTGCACGTGTTGAAAATCTTGGCCCTTCAATACAAACACATGCTCCTTTGTTGTGTGAATTTATTTTTAAGTTTTTACACTCGATTTCTGCAATTCCATTTAATTCTGGACAAAATGGATCAGGTATTGCAATATGTTCCGTCTTAGGACCATCAAAAAATGTGTATTTTCTTGATTTTGTAAAATCAATAAATTGATCGACTATGACCATATCACCGGGTTTATAATCTTCTTTAAGAGATCCTACCGCACATGGTGAGATTATCCTTTCAATTCCAATCTGTTTTAGTGCAGATATATTGGATCTATAGTTAATCATGTGTGGCGGTATATTGTGATTCTTTCCATGACGAGGAAGAAACGCGACTTCTATTCCATTCATAATCCCAATGGCTATTGAGCTGGATGGAGGCCCATATGGTGTATGAATGTCTATCTCTTTTATTATCTCTAATTTATCCGGGTATACACCTGTACCCCCAATGATGCCTATCTTTGGTTGCATGCCATTAGGATGCATTGTTAATATATTTTAGTTTATGAGCTTAACAGTAGTTTTGACTTATTCTGTGATGATAGTTTAAGCGGAATACTTAAAATAATTGTATTTTCAAATCATTTCGATAGTTATTACACATATTTGGATGTAGCTTATGTGATTTTAACTTAAATCTCTTTAATCCCTAGATCACTAAGCATACCAATTATTGTTTGAAGCTCTGTGCAATTCCTTCTTCCCATCTTAATTTTCATATTATTATTCAGTATGAACGTTAGATGAGTAGGAAGATTTTGAATACCATCTTCTGTTTGAAGATTCATCCTTTTTACTTTAACTCCTTTAACATCTTCTGAAGTCATAAACGATTTTTTTCCTAACGTTTTTTCAAAGCTGGTTGTGTATACCAAAACTCCGTTTTTATAGATCCTGATAGGTCTAACGACTCTTTGGGCATCTGGACTTAGTACTTCAGTTATGTAAAATACAAGTAATGCTCCAATTAAAAATATAACCGAATACTCAATCTTCAGGCCATATGCTATGGACAAGACTGCCATAAATATCAAAAATATCCCGACGAATCTTCCTAGATTCTCAAGTCTGTTCCATTTTTTACCTCTCAGCCATTTTCTTGGCATGAGACTCAAGGGTATTTTTTCAGTATAAAACGGCTTTTCTTCTTCAGCCGGGCTGCCACGTCTTCGTCTTGCCATTAAAAAGGTGATTAAATCTTTAGAATAAAGATTTTGGTCATGTTTTGTCCGCTATTCGTGAATATCTTCCAAGTATCTTCACGAATGCTGCCTTTTTACTCAATTCTGTCGTTGCTTTAGAAGCACTTTCACTCCAGTTCATATCAGCATAGAATACATACTCCCATGGATGATTTTTTCTTGGCCTTGATTCCAATCTTGTAAGATTCACATCATTTTTTGCAAAAGATTCAAGCGCCCCATATAATGCACCCGGAGCGTCTTTTACTGCAAAAGCTATAGAAAGACGATCCCCCTCTACATTTTCAGGGTTCTTTTCTATAACAAAGAATCTAGTGTAATTTTGAGGCTCATTTTGTATATTCTCAGCGACAACCTTCATACAATATTCTTCTGCTGCACGCTTTGATGCTATTGCAGCTTCATCTTCAGCGCTGCTGTCCGCGATCATTTTCACAGAACCTGCGGTGTCATATGCAGACATTATTTCCCATGGCATTTCGTTAAGATATTTGCTACATTGTCCCAATGCCTGCGGATGAGAATAGACTCTTTTGATTTTTGATATATCCGAGTTCGGCTGTACAATTAAGCAGTGCTTGATTTGCACAACTGTTTCTTTAGTGACAGTCAGATCGTTTTCCAGCAGCAGGTCATTTACTTGAGTAACACTCCCGTGTAGTGAATTTTCTACCGGTACTACCCCATGAGTGGCATCTCCTGAGGCCACCTTTGAGAAAAGTTCATAAAAATCGTGGCAGGGTAGAGTTTCAGACTCACCGAATATTTTATTGCAAGCATCTTCGCTGTATGCTCCCTTAATCCCCTGAAAGGCGATGCGGAACTTCATGCTAATTTCCTTACCAAACTTTTAGGAATATCATAAACACATCTTTCAGCTTCTGAATTCGTAAGCCCAGCTCCTATTGCAACTTGTATTGCTCTCTCTTCTGTGATCATATCTTTAGGGGAGTGGGTGTCTGTATCGACTACCATATCAGCACCGCATTTCTTTGCAGTAGCGGCGACATGTCCGTTTGTTAATGCATGCGATGGTCTGGATGTAATCTCTAATGCGACTCCATTATCTGCAGCCAGCTTAGCGTCGTCTTCCGTTATAAATCCTGGATGAGCTAGAATATCAACATACTTACACATGACAGATGCATGGTTCGTCCCTGGTGCTACAGGCTCTGATATGGTCTCCCCATGAATTACAACTATTTTTGCCCCTAGCTTCTTGGCTTTTTCAGAAACTTCTGCAATTTTGGTGGGCGGAACGTGTGTAATCTCAACTCCGGGAAGAACTTTTAGTCCATATTCTTCTGCAAGAACTGCGTCCTTACTACACTTTGAGATAATATCTTCCAGATTGCTTAGTGAAGCGTGATCAGTAAACGCGATTGCTTCATGATTCATCACCGCGGCCCTTCTTGCTAGTTCTATCGGAAGAAGTTCCCCGTCACTGAGAAATGTATGCATATGAAGATCTATTCTCATTCTTTAGATCCCCCGTGGCGGCGAGTTAGCTTTCCGAAGACTTCATCCATCGGAAGGCCCAGATATTCATACATTACAAGCTGGTGATATATCAGATCAGCAGCTTCCCAGATCTGTGCATTTCTATCTTTGCCCTTTCCAGCTATAGCCACTTCTCCTGCTTCTTCTATGACCTTTTTCAGAACTTTATCTTCGTCATTGAGGAGTGCATTGGTGTAACTGCCTTCTTTAGGATTTAGTTTTCTGTCGTGAATAATCCCGACTAGTTCTGGAATTATGGCTGCAGTCTTTTCAGTGCTTCCATATAATACTTCATCAAAGCACGAATGCTTATCCAGATGACAGGCGTTGCCGGTCTGTTTTACTCTTACAAGCAGAGTATCTGCGTCACAGTCGGTTTGTATCGATACTATGTCTTGTACGTGGCCGGATGTTTCTCCTTTCATCCACAGTTTTTGTCTGGATCTTGACCAGAAGTGTGTTTTTCCAGTACTGAGCATCTTTTCATAAGCTTCTTCGTTTGCCCAGGCTACCATCAGAACTTCGTTAGTTAAGTAATCCTGGACAACTACTGGTATTAATCCATTGGGATCGAAGTTTAACTTCATCTTACGAGCACTCCTTTATCGCGGAGGTAGGTCTTTACGTCGCCTACTGTATATGTGCCGTAGTGGAATATCGAAGCTGCCAGTGCTGCAGAGGCATTAGTCTGTGAAAAGACTTCGTAAATATGTTCCAGAGTACCGCAGCCGCCGGAGGCAATAACAGGAATGTTTACCTGATCTGCTATTTTTTCTATCAATCTCAGATCATATCCGTCCGTTGTCCCATCAGCATCCATGCTTGTCAGTAATATCTCTCCAGCACCCAGATCTTCAACCTTCTGAGCCCAGTCTACGGCATCTATTTCAATTTTATTTCTGCCGCCGTGTGTATAAACACTCCACGAATCTCCATCTTTTTTAGCATCAATGGCAACCACTACACACTGACTTCCAAATTCCTCAGCACATTCTGATATGATATCTGGATTTTTCACAGCTGCAGTGTTTATTGAGACTTTATCGGCGCCTGCTCTGAGGGCAGAACGCATATCTTCTTTAGATCTGATTCCACCGCCGACAGTCAGGGGAACAAAGATCTTTTCAGCGGTTTTTTCTACAATATTCAGAAGCGTCTCTCTGGCATCAGACGAGGCAGTAATGTCTAAAAATGTAATTTCATCAGCACCTTGCTGTTCGTACAGATGGGCAAGGTCCGGCGGATATCCAATACCTTTAAGGTTTTGGAATTTGACGCCCTTCACAACTTTTCCATCGGTAACATCTAAACAGGGAATTATTCTCTTAGTAAGCAATCAATCACTCTCCGTAATTACTTTACTTTTAGTACTTAACACATCTTTTCTCACACTTACCGCACCTTTGAGAGCTTTACCCAGCGCTTTGAATGAAGCTTCAATAATGTGATGGTCGTCGAAACCACGGTAAACAAGGATATGCAAAGTCATTCCAGATGACATTGCGAATGAGCGGAAGAAATGAAGATACAGATCATCTGGACAGTCAGCATCGCACCACGGCCTGTCTACTATGTCTACAGAAGCCATTACCAGCGCGTCATCCATCGGCAATATGAAATATGAAACTCTTTCCACCGGCGTCTCTCCCAGAGCTGATTTGAAAGCGCTACCGAGAGTTATAGCAACATCTTCGATCAGATGATGTATATTGTCTCCACCTGCAGTCACTTTCAGGTCAAACGAACCGTATCTGCTGAACGTTTCAAGCATATGTCTGAGAAACTGGTCATCTATGCAGATTTCAGATGCACCCGTGCCATCCAGGTTAAGCGTTATAGAAATATCAGTTTCTTTAGTTTTCCTTTTTAAATTCGCCGACCTCATTTCATTTCCTCCATACCTCTTCGGGCTTTATGGCACCTGTGTATATGGCCATCCCGACTACTGCATATTCAATGCCGATTTCTTCCAGCAGTTTCACATCAGAACGGCTTGAGATGCCGCCGGATTCAATCACGGGGTGAGGACACATGGATCTGAAATTTTTAGTCTCTTCTACATTTATTCCCTTATTCTGTCCTTCCACGTCAACATTGGTGTGCAATACGCCTTTTAACTGCAGATCCGATGTGTGTCTAAGCATGTCTTCTAACGTTTCCGGAGAAGACTCTTTCCATCCCTTTACCTGTATTTTTCCTTCTTTTACATCTAGTGCTAGAATAACACGCCTCGGGTAGGAATTTGCCAGTTCGTTCAGCCATTTGTGGTCCATAACTGCGCGGGTACCGACCACGACATCAACACCCAGATCGAGCAGGGATTCTGCCTTTTCCGTTGTCCTTATGCCCCCGCCGACTTCTATCGGTACGTTTGTATGATCAACTATCGATGAAATTGCAGCTAGATTGTCTCCGCTGCCCATCGCAGCATCCAAATCTACGATATGCAGGCGCTTGGCACCTTTATCTTCCCAGCTTTTCGCGACATTCCATGGGTCAGGCAGACTGATTTTTTCCGTTCCCGGTTTTCCGCCTACTAACTGAACAGCTCTTCCGCCGAGAATATCAACCGCTGGGATGACAATCATAATTTTTCCTCAATGAATTTTACGAAATTTTTAAGGAATATCGCACCGGAAGCACCGCTCTTTTCTGGATGAAACTGCACTGCTATGGTGTTTTTCTTCCTCATTATTGAGGGAAAGGTTTCATAATATTCAGTAGTTCCTTTAACAATATCCTCTTCTGGATCGGCTCTGTATGAATGTGCAAAATAAAAGTAAGGCGATTCGATACCGGTGAAATATTTGTCATTTGTAATTACTTCATTCCAGCCGATATGTGGAACTTTCTCACTGTGAAGCTTTTCTACTCTGCCCTTCATAAATCCTATTCCGGGGACGGATCCCTCTTCGCTTTCTTCGAAGAGTATGTGCGTTCCAATGCATATCCCCAGACACGGTGTGCCTGCATTTAATCTGTCCAGTATGATCTCTCTGTAGGGTTCCAATTTTTTTGCTGCAGGATCAAACGCACCTACGCCTGGAAAGATCATTACCTCCGAATCCAGAATATTTCTTACATTTGATTCTATGACCGGCCTCGCGCCTGCCAACTCAAGCGCCTTTCTTATTGAATGTAGGTTTCCCACTCCGTAATCTACAACGGAAACCTTCACTTTCGGCCTCTGGCCAATTCTATATGAATCATTGGATTCAGGATATTTTACTGAACGGCGAATCTCTACCACTCTTCGTTCACCTCTTTTATTTTGCTCAGAAGTAACCCGTTGAGTTCTTCCGTTCCGATTGTGGTTCGTACGCAGTTTTCAAGCATTCTGCGTTTTCCAAAATCGCGGATCAGAATTCCCTTTGCAGCCAGTCTTGAAACGAACTCATCCGACGGCACTTTAACTCTGAACATAATAAAGTTTCCTTCAGATGGAAATACTTCAAAGCCGAGTTCGCTCAATCCTCTAGATAGTTTTTCTCTCTGTTCATTTACAATTCTCTGCCCTTTCTTGAGGTATTCAGTATTCTGGAGGGCTGCGACCGCTACGGCTTCGCTTATTTTATTTAGGGAATAAGGAATTTTTACTTTTTGCATCATGGTTGCCAGTTTTTTATTTGCAGCCAGATATCCCACCCTCATACCCGCGAGGCCGTATGCTTTAGAAAAAGTCCTGGTTACTATCAGATTATCGAATTCATTTATGTATGGAATAAATCCTTCTGAGGAGTATTCTGCATAAGCTTCATCGACAATAATCGGTCCTTCATATTCTTCAATCAGGCGTTTCACGTCTTCTTTTTTGAAACAGTTCGATGTTGGATTATTCGGAGTACAGAGAATTATCATTTTGCTCTTTTTTTCCAGCATTCCGTCTACGTCTAGCTGGAAGCCGGGCAGCAGATCAACAGTTTCGAATTTTCCTCCGTTTATTTTTACGAAGAAACTGTGCAGCACATATGAGGGGTGTGGAGCGACAACAGCATTGCCTGATTCTAGAAATGATTTAAATGAAACGTCTAATAGTTCATCTGACCCGTTTCCGACTACAAAATTACCCTCATCTAAACTGTATTTTTCAGCCAGTGCCCTGCGCAGGTCGTCTGAATAAGGAGAAGGATACTGGTTAACTTCCATATTCATACAGCTTTCAAGTACCTTTTTTACTGCTGGATTGGGGCCGACGACGTTTACAGATGTATCCATCCTGATAGCTTTTATTTTTGGGTTGTAATACAATTCTAAATCTCTTACCGTGCTTTTGAGCCATTCTTCCATCACGGCACCATCCTGTCGATGGGTACAATCAGAATGCCCGACGCCCCCAGTTTCTTGAGTTTGTTTACTGTGTTGTATATCTGTGATTTATCAATAACAACGTGAATTGCCACAACATCATCTCTTCCTGCAATATTCATAACCGTCGGGCCGTCTATGCCCGGCAGAAAAGATCTTACCTCATCCAATACAGCCACTGGTACGTCTGCCATCAGATACTTTTTGTGTTCAGCAATTTCTACACTTTCAAGTGCATTGGCAAGCTCTTCCAGTTCTCTCATTTTCTCCGAATCTAAGTTTTTAGACGCTATCAAAACAGCCTGGGAGTCTGAAATAACTGCTATCTCTCTGAGATTGTTGCTTTTTAAAGTGCTTCCGCTTGATACCAGATCTGTAATAAAATCAGCTACGCCCATGCGTGGCATAACTTCTGCAGCTCCAGAAATAACTGCAATTTCTACTTTTTTCTGCATCTTTTCAAAGAACTGTTTTGTCATGTTAGGAAACGAAGTTGCTACTCTGGAACCATTTGGTATATCATCAATGGTTTTAATTCCCGATGATTCCGGGACGGCTACAGAAAGTCTGCATTTTCCAAAGCCCATTTCTCTTACCAGTTCAACTTCATTGCCGTTTTCCAAAACGAGATCCCAGCCGGTAATGCCTGCATCGACTGCACCGGTCTGCACAAACCGCACTATGTCCTGAGCTCTTAGAAACAGAACAGAAAAATTTCCATTTTTAACAGATGCAAAAAGGAGCCTGTCGCCCCCGTTTTCTATTTCTAATCCAGCACGCTTCAGCATCTCCAGCGAGCGCTCGTTTAATCGTCCTTTATTTGGTACAGCCAGTTTGATGGGCATCTGATTCACCAGTATATCCGTGGGGCAATCATTGCGCCCATATATTAAGAATCTTGCCCAACTGGGCATTGTTGTGTCAGGAATCATGGAACGCCGCCACGATTCCGTTTTTAAGACACTCTCAATCAATGATTTTTCCAGATGATGTACAGCTGTAAGCTCCGGTGAGATCGGTTCTGATGATTGCATCTGAGTATGTTTCCAATCTCTTCAAAGCTTCTTCATGCGGATGTCCATATGAATTGCCTGTACCGCATGAGATTACAGACACTGAGGGAGTGACAACCTGCAGAAACCCTTCTGAACTTGATGTGCTGGAACCGTGATGCCCTACCTTAAGCACATCAACATCAAGTTCTTCTGAGTAATTTTTCAGCATCTCTTTTTCAACTTTCTCCGGAGCATCACCAGTAAACAGAAATGAATACGATTCGCAGCTCATCCGTATGACAATGCTTGCAGAATTGGCATCATTCTTTGTTTTACTGTCTACAGATAAAACTCTGAAGTTTTCGGTAGTGCTCAGATTAAGATAATCGCCGGCTGAAAAGTCGCCGATGTGTTTTTCGCAGCCTTCATTATCTATTGCGTCCAGCAGATTTTTGTAAGTTGCACTGGTACTGGCTTTCTTACACATGTACACATTTAAAACGTCATACTCTTTCAGCACAGCCTCTGCGCCTGCAATATGGTCATAGTCCGGGTGTGTCAATATCATTGCGTCTATCTTTTTCACATTGAGCTTTTCCAGCTGATCAAGAAGTTTTGGAACATATTCAGTTTTCTTATTCAGGGGAACACCAGCATCAATCAGAATCGTTCTGTTGTCTGATGTGAATATTACTGCTGAGTCGGCTTGCCCGACATCCAGAAAGTTAACTCTTACATTTTCAGTGTAATTCTCTACGCCTTCTTCGAAGATGTGGAAATGGAACTGATTACTTCCCGTTTCATAGCTGTCGTAATCCACTTCTATATTCCAGATGCCTGCAGCCAGTCCATTGTCTGCTTCGAACGTCAGTTTTTCATCGGAATCCATCAGCCCGTCTTTATCTGCATCCTGAAAGCTTACCCTTACATTGTCAAACGACAATGTGTATTCTGATCCGCTGAATGATCCGCTGCATTGTTTTCCAGTTTCCGGGTCATACACAATTACTGTGACATCTTCTATTTTTGGAGTCGGATATAAATTCCCCAGTACAATCTCTACTGTCTTGTCGTCTATTTTGAATGACTGGTTCGAAGTGGAGGTGAATCCTGTTTCAGAAGACTCTCCTTTATTGATCCAGATTGCATAGGCTGTGATGTCTTTTTCTACCTGAGTTTCAGAAGTTATATTATTGCCAGATCCGTCTGCTTTAGTATTCCAGCCCACAAAAATCTTGTTTTCTTCAGCAGAAGGTGCCTTAGGCATACTGCTTCCGATAACGGGATCTGCAGAGTTTATTTCGATTTTAGAATACTCGGCATCGCCGTTCATAAATGTGATTGTATAACTGCCGGGGTTCTCTTCATCGGGTGTTTCATCCGACAAGAGCGGGTAAATAAGCAGGCATGCTAATATCAAAAGTATGATAATCGCGATCAGGCCTTTTGCAGACTTGGACATCCGTTGAATATGTGCTTATCAGTTAAATAATTTTTTTATTAAAATTCAATTTTAGTTATTGAAGAATCATCAAAGTGAACTCTGCACAGCTGCGGAAGGACTCCTTTCATGGCAATTTTCGAATTTATCGCAACGAATGCCCCTTCAACTTCTTCAATGCTGCATATGATGTCCATCGCTTCTTTTATGGTTTCATCGTCATCTGAGGTCACTAAATTGCCTAGTTTCGTAGCGCAGGCATCCGCAAGACACACGTCTTTGGAGATGACTACAGAGGCGTCTGATTTTCCAAAAGATATGGATGGGCCCACGCTTGCAGACGAGGTGCATACGCCGAGGATGTGATCAAGCGGATCAATGCGGAACCCTATATTTTCGAGGGCAGGTGCAAATATTCCGATACTCACCGGTTCCTCTGAAATTAATGCAATATCTCCTCCGTTTTCGACTATACAGTGTTTCGAACCTTCATTCACAGCAGTCTGAACAGCTTTTTCGGCGATTGCACCGGCTACAGCCGCCATGGGTCCGACTCCGGCTTTTTTTGCGGCTCTGCACATCTTAACTATCAATTCGTCGCCGCTGACATCCAGAGGTTCCAGAGACCACTGAAATTCTGGAAAGTCTCTGATGCATTTTTTAACTGTTTCTCTGGAGTCAAAAATAGAATTTTGAATGGGAGATATATATTTCTCATCACACACGATGGTAACAGCCGTCTCTTCCACTTCAAAATGCCTGCGGATGATCATATCTTTAAAACCATTGCGTTCAACGGGCAGGCCTCAACACACATAAAGCAGCCTATGCATTTTTCTGTGTTGAATTTCACAATCCATGTTTCCCTGTCCATTTCTATTGCTTCTGCAGGACATATTGAAACACACAGTCCGCAGTTTGTGCATTTATTCTCATCTTTAGATACGAAATCACAAACTTCTTTAACTGAGACACCGCAGTCACGGAGGTATTTAAGACCAGCATCAACACATTTCTCTTCCCCCTCTATCTCTAAGAGGAGCTTTCCCCCGCCGTCAATTATCTTCGCCTGAAGAATATTAAATCTCAGATTGTAATCTTTCACGAGGACGTACGTAATCGGCTCATTGGCTTGTTCTGGTATGAATTTCAGCTTAACTTTCTTTTTAACCATCATGGAGCCACCTCGTCTTTTGTGCAGATATTTAATGGTTTTTGTTTACGTTCTTCCGGAAGTTTTTCAACCGGCTGGGTAAGCAGAAACTCACCATTTGTTATCATCTTTTTCAGCTTATCTGCGATAATGCGGGCCTTATTGTAAGAAGATAATGATGAAGTCTTAATGCTCTTTCCAAGAATCTCTACGCTGCCGCTTTTAAGTTCTGCATAGCTCACTTCGCCTATCGGGCGTCTATCTCTTGACGGCACTGAGTAATCTAGCACTGGTGCATATATGTCCTTATCAGTGGTAACAGCGGTTCTCATCAAATCTTCGTCTAGAATCGGTATCGGCACGCCTATTCCAACCGCAAGAGAGACGCCGTAACCGTGAACGCTCAGGCCTCTCAGGAACTCACTGCTCATTCCTTTCATATCCCCAATTACAGCCAGAGTACGCGCTGATGCCGACGGTACGCCGTTTCTGATTGGTACATTTGTTTTGTACTGCGTGCCTTCCCATGCCACATACCCTACGCCGCCGCCTAAAAATATTCTCGTGCCTATTCCAATTGTCCTCAGGGTTGGATCTTTAAGCAGAGGTGAGAGTTGTCCAGCGCTGCTGTAGGTCATGTTGCCGTATCCTGGAAGGAGCTTTCCCATGTATGTGAATAAGGTCCTTTCAGAAGAATTGGTAGCTACAGCATAGTTCTGGTACATATTTCTTGGATTGTATAAATACGCCTGGTTGAGAGTTTCTAACGAGATGTATGTATCTATCTCCTTTCTTGGATAACAGTCTGTTCCTGGAGCGGTTGCTTTGAGATGAACAGCTTCTCCTTTGACAAGAGCTTCTATTACATGAGCTCCGCCGTATTTAGGGTCAGAATCCGGACGCTCTTCAGTAGCACCGATGTATGCATCAACTGCAGCTAAACCAGCACATACTGGGACTCCGTTTAGTGTAACATTAAACATACGAATAGGCGGTTCCGAGTGCCCAAAATTCACAAATGCTCCGGAGGAGCACATGGCTCCGAATGTGCCTGTGGTCACGACATCTACTTCTTCCGCCGCCTTTTCAACACCCTTGTTTTCAGCGAGTGCGATAGCTTCTTCAGCTGTCATGACCACTGCGTCGCCATTTTGTATTTTGGCGTTTATCTCTTCGTATGTCCTCTTCATTATATTAGCCTCATATCATATTTCTTGCTACAGCTAATTCGGCGTTAAGCACAGATCCGCCTGCTCCACCGCGTAGAGTGTTATGTGATAGTACGAACATCTTGAAATAATTGTCTTTTTCACGGATTCTGCCGACTGTGCATGCCATTCCGCGTGCTCTGGCAGGTGATCCGGCAAAAGCATCGCATGCAGGCTGCGGGCGGTCTGGTTCGTCACGCACGATTATCGGAGCGATTGGTGCAGAAGGCAGCTGCAGTTTCTGCGGTTCTGCAGTGAATGAACGCATTGCTTCAGCTAATTTATTTATGTCTGCATCTTTAGATAAATTGAATACTAGCGATTCAAGGTGCCCATCAATTACTGGTACGCGCACACAGTTGGAAAGTACATTTATTTTAGCTTCTGTGAATTTTGAGCCGTCGTAGCTGCCTAGAATCTTTGCTAGTTCCATTTCCATTTTTTCTTCTTCATTCTTAATATACGGCACTACATTGCACAGGATATCCAATGACGGAACGCCTGGATATCCAGCTCCAGATACTGCCTGATATGTGGATATGCTGACCATTTTCAATCCAAATTCTGCATCAATTGCTTTCAGCGGCACAGCAATGCCGGTGGTTGAGCAGTTAGCATTTGTGACTATATATCCGCCGTTGCTGTATGTTTTCTGCTGTTTGACTGCATCCAGATGAGATGAGTTGCATTCTGGGATGAGCAGAGGGACGTCGTCTCTCATACGGTGGTTGGCCGCATTTGAGAAAACAGCTACGCCTTCGTCCGCCAGGTCGCTTTCTATCGGACCTGCAATGTCTGAAGGAAGGCCGGAGAATGCAATTCTATTCAATTTGGAGATCTTTTTTGTCTCAAGAAGTTCTATGGTCATGTTCAGCGTCTCATCTTTGAAGCTGTGGTCTCTGACCTTAAGTACGTCTTTGAGTTTTTTGCCTTCTGAACGTTCAGATGCGTATAATCCTCCGATTTCGAACCATGGATGGTCTTCCAGCAGCTGTATGAACCTCTGCCCGATCATCCCGGTAGCTCCCAGAACTGCTACATTTATTTTTGACATTTAATTGCCTCCAAAGTATTCTTTTCCTTCATTCATCATTTTGGTGAAGGCTTCTTTATTACCTTTATGAGCGGCGTCTTTTATAGTAGTCACCGAATCGATAAGAGTACTAAGAACTTCTTGTCCGTATGGGTTCAGATTTTGAATTTCGTAGTATAATTGAGCATTATCAGACACTACATTATGGGATGTTTCAACCTGATCTTTGAAGGTGGTAGATGCTACTCTTGATAATTCAGAATAACTTTTGCCACTCCTATTCAGTGTTTCAAAGAAGGCAATATTGGTAGCATGACTCAGTCCCAGAACATATGCCATTAAACGGTCGTGCTCATCCAAATCAGTCTTTGTAATATTGGCTCCGTCGAATAATTCTTCAGCCTTGTCAACTGCACTGTATGATCCGCAATTGCAGATTACTACATTTTCATCAATTATGGAATTAGTTTCTGGTCCAAACATCGGGTGCACCGAGCAGACTTCTGCAGTTTTCGCTCCTTTTTTAAGGCTCGCCGCAGAGGGAGTTTTAACTGACGAAACATCAAATATTAATGCAGACGGAGAGTACGACAGCACTTCTTCTAAGATCTTTGACGTAATTGAAATAGGTACAGCTATGATCACAACCTCTGCTTCCAGAACTCCTTGTTTTAAATCCTTTTCACAGGGATACTTTACATTTTCTGTAGTGTCGTATATCTTTATCTTATGACCGCGAGACGCAAAGAATCTGCACAGCCACTGCCCCATTTTTCCATTTCCTCCAATAATCAGCATTCTTTTTGATTTTGCTGGACGTGGGATGAGCCCCTGCTGTTCAATTGATTCATGGATGAGCAGTCTGGCTATTGTAGCTGCTGAGTTCTCTGACATTCCGAATTCTTTAGCTTTGTTGACATATCTTCCAATAACTTTTTCTTCTACGTCAGGAGCACGTAAAGGTAGAGAATCTGAAGCTTTTCTTTTACCCATTTCAACGGCGGCAGCTGTCCTGTTGGCCATCATGCGCAGTATCTCATTATCAATCTTCTCTATGCGCTTCCTAATGTCATCTATATCTTCACGCAATAAAATCTCCCCTTAAACATAAATCTGTCAGCACTATTGCAGTTGTGGCTTCTATCGGTGCAACAGCTCTTGGGACAATGCAGGGATCATGCCTGCCTTCAATGAGAAGAGTTTCTTCTTCCATTTTTCCAAGATTGACGCTTTTTTGTTCTTTGAATATAGATGCTGTCGGCTTAAATGCAACTCTAAAATCCAACGGCATGCCGTTTGAAAGTCCTCCTAGAACGCCACCAGCATTATTGGTGCCTGTTTTGATTTGATAATCATCAACAACTACATACGGATCATTATGCACGGATCCTCTCATTTTTGCAGCTCTAAATCCTGCTCCGAATTCTATTCCTTTTACACCTGGAATTGCGAACATCATCTTTGCAATTTCTCCATCTAGTGTATCGAAGAAAGGCTCTCCTACTCCGACAGGCAGGCCTTCAGTCAGGCAGCGCACTACGCCGCCCACGCTGTCCCCGTCTTCTTTGGCAATTAAAATCTCATTCAGCATGTCCAGCGCAATCTCTGAATCGGCAGCATGAACTGGGTTTTCTTTAGTTTCTCGTTTAATTTCTTTAAATGAATATTCTGCAGGATCATTTATTGATCCGATGCTCTGTGTGTATGCTGCTATCTTAATGCCTATTCCGAGTAGCATTTCCTTTGCCACAGCACCGGCGGCAGTCAGGGGTGCAGTCATTCTTCCAGAAAACTGTCCCCCGCCCCTTATGTCATGAGCTGGTCCGTATTTCTCAAACGCTGGGAAATCTGCATGTCCCGGTCTTGGTATAACTTTGAATTTTTCGTATTTTGATGAATCGGTATTGGAATTCTTTATCTGGATTACTAGTGGAGTTCCAGTTGTAACATCCTCTTTCAATCCAGCAAGTATCTCCACTTTGTCATCTTCTTTTCTGGGAGTACCTATGAGTGCTACCGGCTTCCTGCAGTCTACCTCTTTCTGGACATATTCCAGATCTATATCGATTCCTGCAGGGATGCCGTCGATTACGCATCCGATGCACGTGTCATGGCTTGCGCCGAAAAGGGTAACCTGAAATCTGCTTCCGATCGTATTCACTCGACTTCCTCCAGATCCGCCCCTAAGTTATTGAAGTCTTTAATAAATGCGGGATATGACACATCGTAACAGCCGCCGTCAGTTATTGTGGTTTTTCCATCTGCTGCTGTAGCAGCGACCGCTGCAGCCATGAGAATGCGGTGATCCCCATTGGGATTCACTGTACATCCAGTCAGACTGCATTTGCCTTTTATTATGCAACCATCGTCTTTCTCTTCTATGTCTGCACCCATGTTTTTTAAGAATGTGACAACTGAGGCTATTCTGTCACTTTCTTTATGTTTTAGGTGGGATGCATTAAATAACACAGTCTCTCCTTCGGCCTGTGTTCCAATAACTGCCAGAATAGGAAATAAGTCTGGACAGTTGCCAACATCAGCATTAATCCCCTTTAATTCTGATTTTTTAACAGTTACTGCATCTTTACATATTTCGACATCTGCACCGAATTCTTTTAAAAAATCAATTATTGCCCTATCTCCCTGAACATCGTCTGGATTCAATCCGCTTACAGTTACGTTTCCAGATATTGCGCCTGCTCCAAGTGCAAACGCGGCGGATGAATAATCTCCGGGGATAGTATAATTTCTAGATCTGTACGACTGACCTCCCATGACTCTGTATCCGTCTTTGGTTTCAGCACATCTGACTCCAAACTGCGACATCATCTCTACTGTAATATTCACATATGGTTTTGACACCAGTGGGGAAGTAATCACAAGATCCGTATCTCTTGGCTTCAGCGCAGAAGAAATCAAGAGAGACGATATGAATTGCGAAGAAACATCTCCTCTTATGTGGGTCCATCTTCCGTTGTTAGGCCCCCTGATTATCACTCCTTGCGAAGTAGAAGTGCAGTAAACCCCCATTTCTGTAAAGGCGTTCAACAGAGGTTTCATAGGCCTGCCTTTCAGTGACTCATCGCCAATGAATGTGATGTTATTATCCAGCAGAGAAGCTATTCCGCAGCACAAACGCAATGTGGTTCCAGAATTCTGGCAGTTGATAGGTTCAATCGGGGCTTTCAACCTTCCGCCACGAATGACTAGCATATCGCCATCTTCTTTAATAGACGCTCCGAACGACTCCATCGCATGCATTGTGGCCAGAGTGTCTCTGCTCTTCAGTGCTTTTTCTATCTTTGACGTTCCTTTAGCCAAAGAGGCTAAGACTATTGCCCGGTGTGTACAACTTTTTGATGGAGGTGCAGTTATCGTGCCATTTATTTCAGATGGTTTGACTTGAAGTTTCATTAAAATCCCCGTTATTTACATTGGCGACAATTAATCGATGCTCACCCATATTTTCTATGAATTTATCTAATTTATCATTGTCAACGACCATTATTGTTGCAGGGCCGGACCCCGTCAGACCGGATGCAAGTGCGCCGTTGCACAATCCGCGTATAGATATTTCCTGATCAAGGTTGAATGCTGCTGAATAGCACATACCGTTGAGTGTTAAAGCTTCCCAATATTTTCCTTCGTTTGCCCTTTCAAATGCAATTTTTGCTATCGGTGCTACAGCTTTGATCCTTGTACGGTCAAGCGAAGGTTTTCTTATTTGATATTGCGGAATGTCAATTACAACAGACACGTCTTCTTCAAGCGGTCTTCTTTTCATCATCTTATTCGAAGCATTGTTGGTGAGTACGACACCTCCCAGCATAGATGCACACGCATCATCGAATGCACCGGTCAGCGACACCCCGCAGTCGATTGAAGCGGCAGTACCGATTTTTATCAGTTCTAGTATGTCGCATTCCACCGAAAAAGCATTTTTCATAGCATCCAGAACGGCATTGCATGCAGCGCTGCTGCTTTTAAGCCCTCTTGATACTGGTATGTTTGATGTTAACTCAGCCTTTATACAGTATTCTTCGCCCGGTGCAAACTTATTTAAAAATCTTTCGATGCATAACGTTACAAGCCGTGGGGACTCATCAACATCTGTTTCTATGCAGATTCCATGGCCTGAGCTGACTGTAACATTTGCTTCTGTTTTTAAATCAATACCGAATGCCGCTCCATATCCAGTAGCCATGGCATTCACTATGGTTGCAGCACTGTGTGCTGTGCCAGTTCCCCTCATCTTCTTTCACCATATGCCTCAGACATGACAGAATAGTCAGGTTTGCATCCAGTCCAAGTTTCAAACGCATCAATGGCTTGATAGATCAACATTTCTCTGCCGGAAATTATATCTGCACCGCATTTTTCAGCTTTTTCCAGAAACTTAGTTATTTCCGGTACTGGAACTGCATCCATAACCGTCTGCCCTTTGTGAAACATGCAGCTCTGAAAAATTGGGCTTTCATCGAAACCCTCCATTCCAATCGGAGTGCAGTTTATAATAATATCAAAATCACCGCAGATGGAATTGATCGCTGCGCCATTGAATTCCTCTGCCAGCCTTTCTGCTTTTTCCTTTGTGCGGTTGATTATCTTTATGTCCGCATCTCCTTCTGATAGAAATGCGGCGCATGCCCTAGCTGCTCCTCCGGCTCCGATTATTAAAGAATTTTTACCGCACACGCAGGCTCCAGCGGCTTTAAACGATTCTCTAAAACCAGCTATGTCGGTATTCATTCCGATGAGCTGGTTTCCATCATTTATTACGCAGTTTACGGCTCCGGCAGCTTTAGATGTCTCATCTAGTTCATCCAGGCATTCCATGATTTTTTGTTTGTATGGGATTGTTACATTTATACCTCTCATTCCTAATATTCTGACAATATCCATGATCTTTCTTAGCTCATTTTCTTCACATTTAAATCTAAAATATCGTCCATTTATATTTAGAGATCTGAAGGCAGCATTATGCATATCTGGAGATCTGGAATGACCGACTGGGTTTCCGATTATTCCCGTCAGACAACTGTCTTTACTGAGTTTTATTAGTGACTGGATGTCTATCTGCCCTGCAGCAGTCTCTTTGCCGACACATGGAGATGCATATGTTATTTCCGAACCCAGCTTATCATAACATATTCTGGTCAATTCTCCAAGCTCACCCATTCCTATCAGGACATAGCGTCCTTTGAGATGCTGAGCTGCACTTATAATTTCATATAAGTCTGTAATTGATCTAACATGAAATGCAGCTTTTGCGATATCTGATTTTTTTTGTAAATTATTTATTATCTTTTCAATCTCATTTGCAGACGGAGTCTTTGAAAAATCATGAAATGAAACGATCTTTGTGCATTTCTTGAATTGCACTTCTGATAATTTGGAATCATACTCTATGTCAATGTACTCGAAGCATTCTGAACATTTTTTAAAAAAGTCTAGACGTCCCTCATCCAAATTGCATTTTCCGCCTTGTGATACTGTTCTGAAGGTAGCTATTTTTGGAACTGGTATCTTCTCGAATGCATTTAGACTCTGAGGTATTTTAAGCATAGAGTCAAACCTTATTTCTACAAGGTCTGCTCCTAAGGATGCTGAATTAACGCCGATCTTCACAGCATCTTCAGCAGATTGTTCAGATATGGCTGTGCAGATCATTATAATTCCACAATTGTCTCATCGATCACGCGTCCAAAATGGCGGCCGCCCTCTTCAATTTTAGCCAGTACACAGTCTCCCACTTTCAGTTCAGAAACTGATACTGTGCTGTTTTTTGTGCAAAGGCGTATTGTTTCAGCATTTTGTAGGACTATGCTATGTTTCTTATTTTTGTACTCTCCTTCAATAAGAAGCAGCGGGCGTTTTTCGACTTTAGCTCTTCCTACATTGACCTTTCTTGCACGCCCATCGCTTTTTACTGCAAGGAGCTCATCTCCAGATCCAATTTCTGACAAGTACTTTGTGCGTCCGGATGAGGTCATGACATATGCATGGACAGCACCCGCATTGACTCTAAACGGCCTTGATGCTACATACTCGCTTTCCATACTTTCAGAGGCAACTAAGAACAGACAGGATGATTGAGATCCGACAAGCATTCCTTCGCCGATTTCCATAAGGGAGCATGTGTCTACGCATACTCTGTCTCCAATGCCTAATGTCTCGATTTTTGTTATTTTAACTTCATTGAGGCAAACAGATTCATTATTCTCAATTAAGAATGAAAATTTACTTACTTCATCTGCATCCGAGATGTTAATCAACACGCCGTCTGACCCTACTTCCATGGTCTCTAGAAACAGTTTTGCATCGTCTGGATTTGATGAGGACACAATTAAATTTGTATCTGTCTTTTGAAATACAGTTATTAAATTCTCAAGTGGAATAACTCTCCAATTTTCGGTAGATATCACTACATTAGCTAGTTTTCCTGCCAGTGTGGCTGCAAAATCCTGATCTTTTGAAGAAGTTATTTTTATTTCTTCACCTATTTTTTCACCATTCATGCTGTAGCAGCCATTTTTGTATACGATTGCATTGAATCTACCCAGATGTTTAAGCTGCTCATCATCTTCTCTGATGATGATGTCTGTAAACCCTGCTTCAAGTGCAGAAGATACGATAGACTTTCGGTCATTATAGTCTTCTGGCAGGTCAGATCTAATCCAAACGATCTTATTATCCATATCAAATCACTTTAGGAACTTCATTGCTTCATCAACGTTCAGATCGTTGAATACGATTCCAGATATGGCTTTTGTGATTCCAACTACATTCTGATGCTGGAATACATTTCTTCCAATGCTGGTTCCGCTTGCTCCAGCATCTATTGAATCGCGCACCATCTGCAATATCTCTTTAGTTGATGACATCTGTGGTCCGCCTGCTACTAATACAGGTATTGAAACTCCTCTTGTAACTTCTTTGAATGTATCAACATCTCCTGTGTATGAGGTCTTTACAATATCCGCTCCCAGTTCCTGAGCTATACGAGCACAGCGCTTAATCATATCAACATCAAAGCTGTCTTTTATATTCTGTCCGCGTGGGTATACCATTGCTAACAGGGGCATTCCCCACTCAGTACACTCTCTGGAAACGTATCCGAAGTCTCTTAGCATATCTGCTTCAGTGTCGGCTCCGATGTTTACATGAATTGAAACGGCATCAGCACCCATTTTCAAGGCTTCTGTAACTTCACAGACTAACACACGAGAGTTAGGATCTATGGACAGCGAAGATGATGCAGACATGTGAACTATTAAACCTACATCTCTGCCTAGTGCACGGTGTCCGTATGGTATCGCGCCTTTATGTTCAATGACTGCTGTAGCTCCACCTTCTGCTACTTTGTCTACAGTATCTTTTAGATCAACAATTCCAGGAATCGGGCCCATGGAAACTCCATGATCTAAGGGTACTACAACTGCCTTTTTCGTGTTCCTATCCAATATTCTTTCTATTCTAATTTCTTTACCGGACATAGTAGTCTCATGCTAGACAAACTCTAGCACGTATATAATCTTTTACCATGTAATCTTCGCAAGAGCTTTGAAGAACAAATGTCATAGTACTATTCAGACTCAAGAATGAGAAACTCTTGGTTTGCTAAATCGAACTGCATCAGGCATGTATTTTTCCAAACAAGCATATGCAAGTCTCTCAATTTGTTTTGATATGTATCCCCATAAGCATACAAAGAATCATTTTTTATAAAATCTGTCTTAAGTTTTTAAATATATAATACAAAATAATACATTGTAATACATTAGGTTACATTAGTTATTTAGGTAATTTATGTTCTTAGCTACGATACCTTGCCCAAATCCCAACCAATAGTAACGAGACTTCCACTGGAGCTATTAAACTGGTTAGATGAAAAAGTGGAAAAGCGCGATTTCGCTAGCAGATCACACGGCGTCGTATGGTGCATATCTAAAATGATGGAGAAAGAACAAGAAGAAGAACAAGGAAAATAAAAGATCTTGAAAGTTTGTTTAAACAATCAGATCTGGCCTTTGTCCTGAAATCATGAAAACAACTCTGTCTCCAATATTGCATGCATGATCAGCGATACGCTCCAAATACCGAGATGCCAGTATGGCTTCAGCTCCAACAGAAACACTAGTTTTACATTTTTGATTTTCTTTTATATAATCTAGTGATTCTTTCAAAGTCTGTTTCCATAGCTCATCAATTGTATCATCACGGCGGGATATGCTTTTAGCTAGCTCAATATCTCTAGTTACAAAACTTCTGATTGCATCTGATACTAATGATAAGACCTCGCCGATCATTACAATCAATGCCTGAGGTACATGCTTTGACTTATCCGGGTCCCCAGTTTCTGCTAAATCTCTTCCATATCTTCCAATTCTGTTGAGATCAGTTATTATCTTCAAAATTGATGATACTGTTCTGAGATCTATTGCTAAAGGCTGATGGAGTGCTATAATATCTAAACAGTGCTTTTCAATTGTTTGATCCATTATGTGCAGTTCATTATCCAGTCTTTTCATTTCTTCAAGATACTTTGCATCTCCTTCCACAAATGATTTGGTTCCTGTTTTTATCATTGTTTCTGCCAACACGCCCATTTGGATCATTTCTTGATCCAGAGCATTCATTTCTTGTGTAAAGACAGTTCTTGAAGCCATTATCCCATTCTCCCTGTCAGATACTGCTCTGTGAGATCTTTTTCTGGTTTTTCAAATAATTTTTTAGTTGGGCCATATTCGACAAGGTCTCCCATGTAGAAGAACGCTGTCCTATCAGCCACTCTCGCAGCTTGCTGCATATTGTGGGTTACGATAACTACTGTATAATCTTTACGCAGATCGACTAGCAAATCTTCGATTTTTGCAGTTGCTATCGGGTCTAATGCTGAACAAGGTTCATCGAATAAGATTACTTCCGGTTCAATCGACATTGTTCTAGCTATGCACAGCCTTTGCTGCTGTCCGCCTGATAAATCATATGCTGATTTGTTCAATCTGTCTTTAACTTCATCCCAGAGAGCAGCCCTCTTTAAACACTTCTCAACAATCTGATCCAGTTCTTCTTTTGTTGGCTTTCTGCGCACAACCTTTTCTTTTCCAGTTTTAGGATCTTTTTTAATTTCTTCTACGCCGTGTATTTTAGGTGCGAACACTATGTTTTCGTAAATGCTCTTAGGAAATGGATTTGGTTTTTGAAATACCATTCCGACGTCTTTTCTTAAATCTACTGGATCTATGTCATTTGCTAGTATATTCTTACCATCCAGCAATATCTCGCCCTCAATCTTTGTAGATGGTATGAGATCATTCATTCTGTTGAGACATCTGAGAAATGTTGATTTACCACACCCAGATGGTCCAATTATTGCAGTGATTTCTTTCTCATATATCTCGATACTGACATCTTTAAGTACATGTTTTGTATCGAACCAAAGATTCAGATCTTTTACTTCTATTTTTGATATTTGATCACCACTTGTATTTTTCACGGTATCTGCTGCGTAATGTAGCAGCGGCCAGATTCATAATCATCATGAGTATTATCAGGACCAATGCGGCACCGTACGCCATCGGATATGCATTAGCTCTGTCTGAAGCAGAAGTCATCATATAAATGTAGTAAGGCAGAGCTTGGAACTGATCGAATATCGATAAGGGAATTGCTGCATTCAGAGCAACACCGGTAAGCAGAAGAGGAGCAGTTTCTCCGCCGGCTCTGGACAGTGACAAGATTATTCCTGTTATTATTCCAGATGCTGAATATGGAAGGATATGATGAAGAATTGTTTGCCATTTGGTAGCTCCCAGACCTATAGATGCATCATATATCGAACTGGGGATGGCTTCCAATGCTTCTTTGGTAGACACCATTACTATCGGGAGAATCATCAGACTCAGAGTAATGGCGGCAGAAATCAGGCTCAGCCCGAATGCTAAGTAATATACGAATACACCTACACCAAGCAGTGCCCAGACTATTGAAGGAACCCCAGCTAAATTGTTGACAGTCATCCACATATAGCGGGACCATCTGTATGAGCCGCAGTATTCCACTAGGAACACCGCTCCGAAAACTCCGATTGGAATGGCAATTATCAGCACAAGTCCCATCAACATCAAAGTTCCGATAATCGGGCTGAGAATCCCGCCAGACACCAACGCACCAGTCTCATTGGGCATTGGATTCTGTGTCAAAAAGTCCCAGCTTATTGTACCGGCTCCGTTTACAATTACAAACATGATGATGATCGTTAAAAAAGCAACGACTGCCGCAGCACATCCTCTGAATAGCCAGAAGATCACCCGTTCCTTATTTTTGCGGCTCATCATCATTTGTATGTCTCCTGGTACTTTGAAAGAACCATATCTGCAATCAGATTAATTACAAATGTTATAATGAATAAAAGCAGACCTACCGCAAACAGTCCCTGGTACTGCAATGATCCGATGGCAGCTTCCGGCACATCAATCGCCAGCGCTGCAGTCATTGTTCTCACGGATGTTAGAATATCAAATGAGAACTGCGATGCATTTCCAGTTGCCATGAGTACAGCCATTGTTTCTCCTACAGCTCTTCCGATCGCCAGTGCAATTGATGCAATTATGCCTGGCAGAGCTGCTGGAATGATAACGCTCTTTATGGTCTCCCATCGGGTAGCACCCATAGCATATGACGCCTCCCTGAGGTTTCTGGGAACTGCGTTCATGGCTTCCTCGGAAACGGAAACTTGGATGGGAATCATCATTATTGCGAGGATTATGGCGCCGTTCAGAGCGTTCAGCCTGTATGACGGATCGAATATCTCCATAATCCAATTAGAAAGAACCAATGCTGCAAATAAACCATAAATGACTGAAGGCACACCCGCCAATATCTCAATTGCCGGTTTCAAGATCTTTTTTATTTTAGAATCAGCCAATTCGGACAAATAGATTGTACAGCCGAGTCCAATCGGGATGGCGATGATGGCACCTACAAAACTCACAAGTATCGTACCTGAAAGAAGCGGCAGCACTCCCCACATGGCTTCACTGGCAAAAGGATCCCACTGAGTGCCGGTGAAGAAATTTGTCAAGCCTACAGTTTGAAAGAATGGAATCGAGTTAGTGATTAAAAAAATGAAGACTAATGCAAGAATGAGAACAGAAAGAATGCCGCATGCTCCAAGCACGCCAGTGATGCCACCTTCTGCATAACGGCGCACCCGGCTTTCTCTTTTGTAGATCTTAAGCTCCATTCTTTTCCTCCATCCACTCATCCGCTAATGATTCTTCTGCATAACCTACACCTACATAACCAATTCCGCCGAGGTTATTTTCCACCTCAGCGACAATGAGTGCGTTAGATGAAAATTGCTGCATTTTAATGCTGTAGCTTTCTCCGTTCAACACGGCTTCTTTAAAATAATCATAGCTTCCAGAGGCACTGTCTCTTCCATACAGCACGATCGGATGGTCATAGCCTCCGACTTCACTCCAGTTTGTGTAGGTTCCGGTATAGATATTCTTTAGATCTTCAATGGTAAGATTCGTTACAGGATTATCCTTATGAACTATTATTGCGAGGGCGTCATATGCCACAACCCATTCTGTGATATTTACGCCGTTATTTTTTGCACTTTCCATTTCAACATCTTTGATTTCTCTGGATGACTGGGCGGCGTCCACAAAACCGTTAATCAGATTAGTTATCCCAGTTCCAGAGCCAGGCGTGTTAAGTACTACCTTAATGTTATACTTCTTTTGAAAATCATTGGCCCACAGAGTTGCTAGATCACCTAGCGTTGTGGATCCGCTTTGAGTTATTTCACCACTGCCGTATTTATCATTGGTTTCATTGCTGTTCAGCTGCGCCTGCATTTTAGTTTTTACTTCAAGATCAACTGGATAAAAACCTGCATTTTTAACATACAGCTGCCCGTCATCAGAATAAATATATTCAAGCCATTCATGAAGAGAGCTGTTTTCTGCCGGGATACCGTCAGTGTAAATATACAACGGCCGTGTGATCGGATACTCTTCTGGATTCTCTAACGGTGAATAACTGGCATTGTCTCCATTTTGCACACTTAAAACGCCGACGCCGGGAAAAGTCATGCTGGTAAACAGAGCCAATACTGTAGAGAGTACGACAAGTACTGCAAATCCTCCAGCTATTAGCTTATTGCCCATTTATTCACATCCAAACGGGTTCTAAAACTTAAATTAAATTACAAATTATATAGATTACCTATATACTGTAATTATATTTTTAGAAATAACTGTACTATATTGTTAAACTATATTGTATGTATGTTAAATTCCATGCAAGTCATATTTCATAGAAAAGAATATATTACACTATACTTTTACATACTTAGGGAGTTTTATGCCCAGCAATACCGAATCTAGAAAAGTGCAAAAAACAGGCACATCAACAATCACGGTGTCTCTTCCTAAAAGCTGGATTGATTCCAATAATATCAAAGCAGGCGACAGGGTTAACATGTGCATAACAGAGGATGGGACTCTATGCATAGATGCCGGTGAAAGAAAGAAATCTATGCCCGCCAAGAGTATTATCGAAGTAGATGAAGGCGAAGCAGAACATCTGGGCCGTAAACTTATTGGCGCATATCTTGCTGGTTTCGACATAATCGAAGTAAAGTCCAAAGAAAGAATCGGTTTGGAGATGAAGCATGTCATCAAGGCATTTTCCAGACTTGTTATCGGACCTGAGGTTATAGAAGAGACAAGCAACTCAATCACACTGCACGATCTGTCTGATCCAGTGGAGCTGCCGCAGAAGAAATGCGTCCGCAGAATGCACCTTCTGGTAGGTTCAATGTATAAGGATGCAATAACTTCGTATGTTTCAATAGATTCAGCTCTCGCTGAGGATGTTATTGACAGAGACCAGGATATTGACAGGCTTTACTGGATGACTGTGAAACAGTTTAATCTGATTCAAAAAGACCGTAAGCTTGCTGAGATTGTAGGCACCAACATCTATGATTCAATGAGCCTGATGCTGGTAGCGAGAGCAATAGAGCGCATAGGAGACCATGCAGAAAAAATCGCAAAACATGTGCTGGAGAGAAAATCTCAAAAAGCATCCCAGGAAGAGATGGACACTATTCTTAAGTTCAGCGAGGAAAGCGTAAACATTCTTTCCCTGGCTACGGAATCATTCTTCTCCAGAGATGTTGACAAGGCAAATAATGTGATTGATTCTGCAGATGAACTTTCTGAGAAGATAAAAGAAACAGCATATTCCAGCCAGAATGATTTCACTGCTGAAGTAATGTCGATTCTAGACTCTGTAAGCAGAGTTGCAATGTACTCAGCAGACATCGCCGAGCTTGCTATAAATGATGCTATGAGGCTGGCTGAAAAATCAAACGCCAACTGACCTTAGATATTGAAGCGCAAAAGAGCCGCAATCCCGCCGATGGATTCAAGCTTTTTGCCTGCTTCAAAATTTTCACTCACAACCACTACTTTTCCTCTTGCTTCTTCAACCTGATTCATAACGTCTTCTACGTTATTTTTTCTTATTTCTGAATCAAGAACTAATAATGTATCGATCGCGCTCATATCCGCAGCATGCTTTACCTCAGCTGGTCCGTATGAAACCAGGTAGTCTTTGGCAATTCTCTCAAGTGCCTCTTCTACAAGCTTTGTTTCCAGAGAAATCCTTGAATCTTTTATGACCTCTGAACCCATTCCAGATTTCATTAGTTCCTGAATTCCTGCGCTTCCCGCCTGTCCCGTGTGGTAGATATACGCATTTGAAAAAATCTCCGGCTCTTTTGCTTTTCCCAGCGACATCAGTGTTTCCTTCGCAAATCCAGGTCCTAATATTACAATCGGAGTTCCCGGTTCGTAACTCATTTTTATTTTTTCCAGCACATCCCCGTAAAAGTCTCCGGATTCTTTCTGTTCGTACATCTTGCCGGATGAAGAGGCATTAATTGTTGCTATTTCCTGAACCCCGAACTGCCTGGATGCGGCTATGTATGCTTCATCGGTTTCTATGGATACAAATAAAATCTTTGGTTTTTTGGAATCGCTGACTGCTCTTTCAATTCTCTCCAGAGCTACCCGGCTCCATTCTTCTTTGCGGATTGTAAGACTCTCGCCTTCGCCTAAAATCAATGTGTGATGCGCACCGATGTCCTGCGGCCCTTCCTCGATCACTCCCAGAATGCGGAGTCTCGATTCAGAATCATGAAATTCTATTTTTTCAACCCTGATTCCTAAAACCATTCTCTTTTTTTCTGCACGTTCTGCACGAATCTTATCAGCTTTTACCTCATCTCTTCTGAACGTGACGGCTATAACAATATCACCAAGGCTGATGATATTGTATAGGTGCCACAGGTCGTCGAGAGTCTCAATAAGGACTTTGATTTCTCCAGTTTGTTCTTCCTGATTAAGAACGCGCATGAGAATCTCATACATCAAAGATTATTTCAACTCTCGCCCTTGTGGCTTTTACTGAATTTTTGTTATCCAGCCGAATTTATCTTCTTTCTCTCCATACTGGATTCCAGTGATTTCATCGTAGAACATTTTTGCAACGGGGCCGGTCTTGAATTCGTTGACGGTTACGCTTTCTCCGTTGTGATATACTTCTCCGACAGGCGAGATGACGGCAGCGGTGCCGGTTCCGAAGATTTCAGTCATGCTTCCGTTTTTGACAGATTCCATCACTTCGTCGATTGAAATTCTTCTTTCTTCAACCTTCATGCCTTTATCTTTTGCAATCTGAATTACGCTGTCACGTGTAACTCCCGGGAGGATTGTACCTTCAAGCGGCGGAGTGACTAACACACCGTCTTTGACGAATGCAATATTCATCGTTCCGACTTCGTCGATATATTTTCCTTCCAGAGCGTCTAACCACAGCACCTGTGAGAAGCCTCTTTTCTGAGCTTCCATTGCAGGCAGCAATGATGCAGCATAATTTGCAGCTGTCTTAGCCTCTCCGAGACCGCCGCGGACGGCTCTGACATATCCTTCGGAAGTCATAAGTTTAACAGGGCTCAGTCCTTCCTTGAAATATGTTGAAACAGGTCCGGTCAGTATGTAGAAATCGTATTTTTCTGAGACTCTGACTCCGATATAATTCTCTGAAGCGAATATGAATGGTCGTATGTATAACGAAGATCCCCTTGCTTTAGGTATCCACTGCCTGTCCAGGCCGACTAAGGTGGTTACTGCTTCTTTGAATAATTCACTGTCCAGAGTCGGAATGCACATTCTCTTGCATGACTTCTCCATTCTGGCAATGTGCTTATCTAGCCTGAATATATTTACAGCGCCGTCTGCTGAACGGAATGCCTTTAATCCTTCGAATATGCTTTGTCCATAGTGCAGGCTAGATAGTGACGGATACACTTCGATCTTTCCAAAAGGAACAATCGCTGGAGAATTCCATTTCTTGTCGCGATATTCCATCTGGAACATATGATCGGAAAAAGTATGTCCGAACACTAAATTATCAAAGTCGACTTCGTCGATTCTGCTTTTTTCAACTTTGTGGATTTCAATACTCACGATATC
The DNA here is from genome assembly GCA_905202485.1 of uncultured Methanomassiliicoccus sp. Classification (GTDB taxonomy): domain Archaea; phylum Thermoplasmatota; class Thermoplasmata; order Methanomassiliicoccales; family Methanomassiliicoccaceae; genus Methanomassiliicoccus_A. The sequence continues at coordinate 263,491 of CAJKRY010000001.1, read as the reverse complement.
GCCACGTTTCAGACCCATAATGCATATCAGATATTTCTATCCATCCTCGAAGGAGATATTTATCTGAGACATGTATCGGGGTATTATGTGCATTCTGCCAGACCATGAAATACTGTCTTGCATTCAAAATGGAATCTTAAACATCAGTGATTTTTATGACGGGTCTCTCACCCCAAATGGATATGATTTGAGAATCGCTGAGATATCTATTCCTGATTCTGAATTAAAGGCTTCAGAGGGAAAGGTGAGAATTCCCCCGAAAACTATGTTCTATGTTTCTACGATCGAAAATGTGGAACTGCCGAATTACATCTCGGCGCAATTATGGCTGAGAACTTCTTGGATTAGAAAAGGAATACTTGCCGGGTTGGGAAAAGTGGATGCTGGATTCAAAGGCACCCTGACATTTATGGGCTATAATACATCTAACAATGAAATTGAACTCTCCATCTCAGACAGATTTGTACAGATTGTTTTTGAAACCCTGCATTCTCCGGCTTTAATCTCATATGAAAAAAGAAGCGGAAATTATCAGGGGCAGAGGGGAATAACTCTTTCACCAGTCCTCGATAAGGTCCAGCGCTGAAAATCTGATGTCTGCAGTGTAAACGCTCATTGTCGGTGAATACGTTTTAAGCTCTTCCAGTCTGTCAATGACAATCTTGGATCCCATGCTTCTTGCCTGCATAGAGAGTTTCATGAACACCGAGTCTACGCAGTCTCTTTCGCAGATTGTATAGAAATGAATAATTCCGCCTGGATTCAGACATGTGAGGGCATCATAAAAGAATTCATGGGCTGAGTGCGGCAGGTTCATTATGATCCTGTCAGCGGGCGGAAGATCATGAATCATCGCACCGGAGTCCCCCTCCAATGTAATTATATTTTTTACTTTATTTATCTCAATATTTTTTTTCATGTAATCAATTGCATACGGATTAAGATCCATTGAAAATATGACTTTAGGCTTAGCATATTTGGCAATCATTACTGAAAAAGGTCCGACGCCGGCAAACATGTCCACTACAACCTCATCATCTTTTACCAGCGATGCTATTCTGTGGCGTTCTGTCGACAGTCTTGGATTGAAATACACGTATGCCGGGTCCAGCAGCAACCTTATGCCGTGCTCCGTATGCATTGTTTCTGTTTTATCCTCTCCGGCTATTACATTCAAGTCTCTTACTCGCAGCTCTCCCTTTACGCCGCGGTCTTCAGCCACTGTGCGGATATTGGGATGGACCTTCAGCAGAGCATCACCGATTTCTTTTTTATATTCCTGAAGCTCGTCATCCAGTTTGATTATGATGACTTCTCCGATGATGTCATATGATGCGGGCAGATGTTCTTTCAGATCCGCCGGAATATCCACAATATTTTTGTAATCTGTTTCTACTTTTTCTTGTGACTGGAGTTCTTCGTCCACAATTTCATATTCACAATCTATATTTTTAGAAACGACAGGTATTAGTATAAATTCACCTTGACTTTTTATTCTGAATGAAACATCCAGCAGACCGGATTCTATAAGTCTTTTGCGTATGGACTCCGCTTTCTCTCGAGGAACTTTAAGACAAGTGGCTAGCACGGTGGCATCATGGGCGAAATAATATTTGTGGGTTTAGGCATGTCAAGGCCTGAAGACATGAGCGTAAAAGCACTCGAAGCGCTGCGAACTTCTGATAAAATATTTGCAGAATTTTACACGTCTAAGCTCATTGACTCTTCCATTGAAGATTTGGAAAGCTTCATCGGCAAAGAAATCACGGTTTTAAAAAGATCAGATGTTGAAGAGCACGATGCCATTATAGAAGAAGCAAAGAATGGAAAAGTATCCTTTGTGACTGCCGGTGATCCGATGTCTGCTACAACTCATGTGGACATAAGACTGAGGGCTGAAAAGGAGAAAATTCCTACAAAACTTGTACACGGAGTTTCGATTTTTACGGCCTGTGCCGCGGCTTTCGGCCTTCAGCCCTATAAGTTCGGAAGAGCAGTGACGATCCCTTTTCCTGAACCAGGTTTTCTGCCGGCTTCTCCCTATGACAACATTATGGAAAATCATGAGCGCGGTCTTCATACTCTGATCCTTCTAGATATCAAAGCTGATGAAAACAGGTACATGACGGCAAACATCGCCATGCAGTGGCTGCTGGATGCAGAAGAGAGACTCGGTAGGGATTTAATCACCGAGAACTCATTATTCTGTGCAGGAGCGAGAATAGGCTCTTCGACTCAAAAGCTGGTTGCCGGATTCCCCAATGATATTCTGAATGCCGATCTCGGCTCGCCGCTTCATTGCCTGGTTATGCCTGGGAAACTGCATTTTATGGAAGCCGAGTCCTTATGTGCATTTGCCGGGGCACCAAAATCAATTCTCACTGTTGATTAGAGCAGTCAAGCAGCAGCGTGACTTCTGATTCTGCACTGTCGTCCTGCGTAGGAACAGTCCAATACAGAATCTTGGAATGCGGTATCTTTGGACTCAGATATTTCATTACATTTTTGAAGGTATACTCATCAGCTTTCGGAGCTGATATGATCATAAGCGCTCTTTCCACATTGTATAAATCAAAATCAAACCACGGAGATGTTAATGCTTCCTGAATCGCTGCTTCTTCACCCCAGGTACCGCCTCCGCGACCTATTCCTACTCTCATATGACTCCTGTTAAGATTTGTTTTTATTATTGAAACATCATCTTTTGTAATTATGCCTGCCATATCCAATATGGGTTTTGTCATGAAGAAATTCATGACTTTAAGTGCAGATTGAAGCGGCAGATCAGGTGCAAGCTTCAGCAGGCCGTCGTTTGGATATGAGATTGTAATATGCGAGTGTTTTACTATCGTCGGCAGAGCAGTTGCAGACTGTTTCTTTCTAGCCTGTCCTTCTGCTGAAAACGGTATTGCCACAGATGATACTGCCAAGGCTGTGGACTTTTTACAGGCATACGAGGTAAGCGGAGTGATCCGGCTTCCAGTCTCACCTCCTAAACCAGAAAATACCGACACCATTTCTATGCCGTCTATTAGTCTGCATATCTTGTCGAGTGAAGCATGATTCAAAGTTCCGATAAGTTCAGGAGTTATTGAGTTTAAAAATTGAACATCACTGTCATCCAGCTTGTATGCAGGAAGGGCCGGGTCGACGAATGCATCTCTGGATGTGCACAATGCCACTTTGTCAAGGAAACAATCCCTAAGTATGTTATGCCCAGCTCCCCCTATGCCTATCGCTTTGACCGGAGGTCTGGGGTTTATGTTTCCCGATCCTAGTGGTATTATCTCTGGATCCATGAGCACTTTCCGATAGCCATAATTCCTTAACTAATCTTCTACTTTGCGCTCATTTCATTTTTTACTTATCATGATACTCAAATTGGATTATTCTGCAGTTGATTTAAAATAAATTAGTACAGCTTTTAACTTGGATGGATACATTATTTTGAAATATCTGGCTATATTGGAGTATATCTCCAATCACTACTTTTCAGGTAATAAGGTTTATTTATAGACATTTTCATTTCAACTCGATGGTAAAGCTTCAAGACATAGTGGACCGCATAAAATTAATGGACGGCACTCACCACGTTTTCCCTTTAAAAGATGAATGTCGTGAAAAAATATTGGATATCGAAAAAAACATTACTGCTACTGCTGGGATACGTGTATCCAACATCGGTGTGGAGGAGTGTCTGAAGAGGCAGTATGTTATATGCATCATCAAAGACAAGCGTTTCCGTCCTCCGCCAGAACCTACATTGAAATTAGTTTCTGATGATCTGATACTCGGCGAGGAAGTTCTTCCAAATGCTAAAGAAGAATTTCTTGCAAATGTGAAAGAATCAATTTTATGGCTTTCAGAAGAATTCGTTATGTATCCTGAACGCTACGGCGGCGGTAAAGAATGTTTTGTAATGCCGCCGGTATCTTTCCCGGAAGTGAATGAATTCGAAGGATCAGAGAATATCGTTTCATGTTCTCCAGCCCCGCCTTCTGATATGTATATCAGAGCAACCCACGGGTATGAAGATGATCCAAAACTTGCAACGATTCTGGTGGGATTTGATTTTCCCAACCTTGAATCGTAATTTTTTTAATAAAATTAAAAAAGTTGGTTTGCTCAGAATTAATTTCTGAGTATTCCAAATTCATTGAGCTTATCTGGAAGATACGTGTCCGTAACGAAATCCAGACCATATTTAGCCAGAGCCTGCTGTTCAGCTTTCTTCTTTAATTTCAGCATCAGTTCTATCTCGCCTTTCCAGAATGATGTCTGGAATCTTGGATCTTTCAATTCTGCATTAAGTGCTCTTATGTCTACATCAGACAGTTTATCAGTTGGCAGATCATAGTTTTCAATGTCTGATGCGGTTATGCCAATATATTCTGCAGACGGAGTTGCGAGATATTCAGATAAGTGGGCTGTTTTGATGGCACCATATGCTACAGATGCGTATATTCTGAAGGACCACGGATCACCATCGGTGAAGACGATGACCGGCAGGCCCATTTCGTCATTTAAGCGCTTTATAAATCTCCTGGTGGAACGTGCCGGCTGTCCTTTGAGATGCACTAAGATTCCATCACTCTTCTCGTCAAATCCATTCTCAACAAGACGATCAAACATACCACCGGTTTCGATTGCAATTACAAACTTGGCGCTGGTACTTTTCAATTCTAATTTTTCTTTTTCTACATTGTATGGAATGCCGTATCCTGAGTCACCGACATCATCTCTGCAGTTCAGTGCTTTCTTCTTTCCTTTTCTGTCTGTTTCAACGATATTCAGATCACCTATGATATGTGCTCCATTTTCTTCTGGTCTGAGCTTAAAATCTTCCCTGAGGCAGTCAGTAACAATCTCTAAGTCTTCTGCCAGTAGATTAGATTCATCTTGTGAGTTGAATTTAGCTTTACCCCATGCTTCTGAAATGTAATATGCTTCTCTTAATGTAGATGATTTATTAGTTTCAATCATGTTTTGAATAAGCTCTAACATATATGATGTTCTCAGCAGCATCATAGCGCCCTTCACTTTTTTTGCGCTTCTGACACCATTCATGCTTCCATATTTCCATACCTGAGAACGATTATCGAATTTGATATTAGCTTTTGTTCTCAGAGGAAGTACCATCTTTGGAATCTTCCCAGTTTCCAGTTGATCATATATATCTTCAGATATGGAATAAAGGCGTTTTATCGCTTCAGTGTTACGTTCATTCGTCATATAAGTCCTCCTCGGTCTCATCGTAGTCGGGTTCCTCATCTTCTTCTTCGTTGGTTTCCACATCTGGAATGATATCTACTTCTGTGAAATTAACTCCCTGGAGGTCCCAGTCTCCAGGCAATGGATCAGCACCCATTACATCTACAGGGTTAATGTTTGAAACATAGATGTCCATTTCTTCATATGCTTCCTTATCAAGGCCGTTTAATTCAAAGCTGAGTTCAAAGATCTCTGTAGATGCAATGCGCGGTAAATCCCATGTTACCTTTATATCATCTTTAACTTCTGTTGGATTTAATGAATAAGAAATAAGCCCCGTTCCTTCTTTTGGTAACACTGTGTGCAGTTTGAATTTTTGATTTTTTGGAGTATAGTTGTATATTATTATTTTAGCACGGTGTTTTCCCTTATCATATGTTATTGATTCATCAATCCACACTACATTCATAATCTTCGTGATAGTCCCTCTTAGGTCTGGTATAGGTTTACCAAGAACATTGGCAGTTTTTTCTGCCATCAGCGGAATGATGACCTGGACGATCTCGAACTTTGCTCTGGTTTTTTTCTTTCTTTCTTTTTTGTTTAAGTGTGTACGCAAGCTTCTTCCGCAGGCTTTGAGCGCAAGAGTTATTTCTTCCTGTATCTGTGGTATTGAAGAAACTGCTTCTTTAGCTTCTGATGTGAATGGTATCTTAGTGGATGCGACATGCACAAGAATTATTGCCGGGCCGTATGGTATGCCGGTTCCGCCGCGTTGTTCAAGTCCATATCTTCTCCAGTCTGTTGATTCAATCGCTTTAGTGATTGCACATGCACCCTGCTGGTAAAGCAGAGGGACTCTGTTGGCAAATCTCAAAATCTGTACCTGCTGATCTGACGGCAGTCCGCCTCCGTATACAATTCCCACTTCAACTAAGAATGGATTTCCTGAATGTGATTTAGGATCCCTAGTAATGGGCGGTGCATAATATTCTGGTTTAATATCTGAAAGAACGTGTTTCAGACCTTTTCTTATTAAGTTCTCGCCAATTGGTGAAAGGCAGTCTGACTGTGGCGCCATAATCTTTACTTTGCCGATGCCGTCCTGCAGTTGTTTGCATTTTTCAAGATCCATTGTTGATAATCTTGTTGTCTCTGGTATATTGGCCGCAGCGCAGATCTCTTTAGCAACACGTTCAGATATTCTGCTGAAATCATTCTGAAGGAACTTTATCAGACTTTTTTCAGAAGTGGCATTTACCATATTCATTAACGTTCCAAGCTCTATTCCATCCGGATGAGGCTTAATCTCCTTTGATTGAGGAGGCAGCTCATCCGTTGCTCTTTCAAAAATGTACTTATGTCCTTCAGGATCGATGAATGTAAGTGATGCGTGAGGATTGACGATTGCAGTTTGTCTTAGGTACTCATAAATGGATTGTTTTCCAGTGATGTACCTTCCACTCATGTAAAATGTAATGCGAGTTCCAGAACTCTTCTCATTCCATGGGATATATTCTTCTCTTAAGATCACTGGAGTATTTTTTTTAGTATCAATGATAATGTCAATTTCTTTGGCTGCTTCAGCACTCTTTACTTTTGATCTGGCAGTTGCAGGTTTCCCAGTTGTTATCTGCGCACACATAACCGTTGCGGAAATACCGATACCTTGCTGCCCCCTTGATTGTCTTACAGCGTGAAATCTTGAACCATGCAGCAATCTTCCAAATACATTAGGCATGGCTGCAGAAGGTATACCAGGTCCATTATCTTCAATAATTACCTTGTATTCTTTTTGATCCACTTTTGATATCTCTACAAGTATATCGGGAAGAATTCTTGCTTCTTCACAAGCATCCAGGGAGTTATCAACAGCTTCCTTAACTCCCATCAGTAGTGACTTTACAGGAGAATCAAAACCAAGAATCTGTCTGTTTTTTTCAAAGAATTCTGAAACTGAAATGTCTTTTTGACTTTTCATTGTTTTTGTAGTCGTCGTCTTAGATGGCATGCCAGATGAGGGCAATATGTAAAAAGATTAAAAAGTTTGGGAGACAAAGTCTCCCGTTCATTCGAATTTTTTCCCGCATCCAGGACAAACAGTAGCGTTTTCATCTACTTTTGTGCCACACTCTGTGCAGAAGTAGTCGTCATCAGCACCTTTGAATGGCGCAGACGGCATCTGAACTTCTCTGGGGTCTACTGCAAAGCTTTCCCCGCACTGCGGACAGAATTTTTGTCCTTTGATTACTTCTGAGTTGCACTTAGGACAGTGGAATGTTCCGTCAGGTCCTTCCTGCGGACGGCTCTGTTTTGCCCTCTGCTGCTCAAATATCTCTCTGTTCTTGCGGTTGGTATACATCATGAACATCAATAAGAAGTACAGCAGACCAACATATAGTGCCATGCTGATTAATGATGATTTAACCATCTGTAGATACAAACCGTCTTTTGTATCATTAATCGGACCAATTACTCCACCTGTCTGGACTTTTACTGCTCCGCCATTATCGTCTTTATATATTCCTTCAAAAGCATATTGGTAGTAACCAGTTTTTAAATTATCCATCGATAACGTCCATATCTCTTTGCCATCTTCGGTTAATTCTCCTGTTTTATTCATTGGATAAGCTGTATATGAAGTCTCATTGTATCTGTTAAGGAGTAACAGTGCTACTTCACCATACTTAGGATCAGCTTCTACTGTGTAGACATATACACCATCTTCTGAGTCAGTGAACGGAGCTACAATTCCATTCACTAATGTTCCATCAGTTGCAGATGCAGTATAACCCTTGTCATCATAGTCATATGCCGAGTTTACTTGAGTTGCAGCGAATGGTATTGGCATCAAAAGAATAAAGACAATTCCCCATACTGCAAGCCATTTGAAATTTTTCAGTCCGAAATAATAAGGGATGAAAAATATTATAACAGCGACCAATAAGATACCGAAGCATAGGTATGGTGATACATACACTAGCATTAGGTATGCAACAACAAATGCAATTATTATACCCAAGATCGGTCCCCATTTTTTACTGGCGATCGCGTCTAGAGATGATTTAAGTCCGGCCATGTTTAACCAGCTCACTCATGCGTTGCAGCATATATAACTTTCTTTCTAAATTATGGGAATATGTAAATCTAAAATGTATTAAAATACAATATTTTTTGCAGTACTTGCAATTAAATCTCATGATCAATGGCTGTTTACCAACTCAACATCATAAGCCATATTATTATGCGCTATGTAGAAGGGAAAGGATAAAATAAGGTCATGGAGTACCGAATTATAGTCGGTTGGTGTGTTTATTGGCTCTAACGATTGATGAACAGATAAAAGCTATAGAGGAAGAAATCGAGAAGACCCAATATAATAAAAAAACACAGGGACACATAGGACTTCTGAAAGCTAAAATCGCCAGACTGAAAATGGAGCAGGAAAAAAGACGTGCTGCTTCAGGTGGCGGAGGTCAAGGTTACTCTGTTAAAAAGTCAGGCAATGCTACTGTAGCTCTAGTCGGATTTCCAAGTGTGGGAAAATCAACCCTTTTAACTAAACTAACCGGTGCCAAGAGTGATGTTGCTGCGTATGCATTTACCACACTGGACGTAATTCCTGGACTGATGACATATAAATTTGCTAAAATCCAGATATTAGATATGCCAGGTCTTATTCGTGACGCGTCAAAGGGAAAAGGCCGAGGCAGGGAGGTTTTAGCTGTTGTAAGAACTTCCGATCTGGTGTTCTTTATTGTTGATGTATTTGACACTAATGTAGAAGTCCTGATGGATGAACTTTATAGTGCCGGTATAAGACTTAACACGCACCCTCCAAACGTTGTAATCACAAAAACAGACCGCGGTGGTATTGAGGTTAAACCTACGACCACCATGACAAAAATGAGCGCAGAATCCGCTGCAGAGATGGTATCTGCATATGGGTATGTGAACGCTGAAGTCATTATCAGGGAAGACATTGATGAGGAACAGCTCATTGACGCTCTTACAGGCAACCGCGTATATCTTAAAGCAATCGTAGCGATCAATAAAATCGACTCAGCCGAGCCTAAACTTTTAAAATCTGTTAAAGAGAAGATGAGCAAGTATAATCCAGTTTACATATCAGCAAATAAAGAAATCGGCTTGGATGAGCTGAAAGAGCGCATTTACAAGGAGCTCGACTTCATTCATATTTTCTTAAAACCGCAGGGGATGGATGCGGATATGGATGAACCAATGGTTATCATGAACGGCTCTTCTATTGGAGATTTATGCGACCGCATTCACCGTTCTTTCAGAAAAAATTTCAGATACGCTATCGTCTGGGGCAAAAGCGCTAAGTTCCCTGGACAGACCGTCGGAGTTGATCATATTCTTAAAAATGGTGATATTGTAACTGTCGTGGTTAAGCGCGGTGGTGACTAACCATTTTATATCCTTTATTTATTTGTACTTTTGATGATTCAGAAACCACGCGGCACTAGGGATTTTCGCTCAGATGAGATGGAAAAAAGAAGATATCTCGAAAAACTGATGCGTGAAGAAGCAGCGCTTTTTGGTTTCAGGGAAATCGCCACACCTATTTTTGAGAACACTGAACTATTCACTCTGAAGTCTGGCCCTAATGTAATCGATGAAATCTATGCATTTACAGACAAAGGGGGAAGAGAAATATCCCTTCGTCCAGAGCTTACTGCACCGGCAATGAGATTCTTTGTTAATGAGCTCTCTTCAGAGCCAAGACCACTGAAGATGTTTTACTTTGGGCAGTGTTTCAGATACGAAAGGCCTCAGTCTGGGCGGTATAGAGAATTTTTCCAGTTTGGAGCAGAAATGATCGGATCTGCCGGACCGCAGTCTGACGCTGAAGTAATCTCCCTGGCCGCTTCGATCATGAAGCACATTGGTTTGAAGGATTACAGGATAAGAATAGGTCACATTGGTGTTCTGAGGGAAATGCTCTCTTCTTCTGGAGCTAGTGCGGAAAACATTCCGCTTATCCTTCAGAAACTTGATAAAAAAGAATATGAGGAAGCATCTCAGCGTATGAAAGCAGCCGGACTGTCAGATGAAGCCATCTCTGCTATCATTGATATAACTGGGACTATTGGACCGGTTGAAGTTTTAGAGAAAATTGAAGGGGATGCGAAAGAGCACCTGTCAAAAGTATTCCAGATTCTCAGCTACTATGGATTTGACAACGTGGAAATTGATCTGGGTGTTGTAAGGGGCTTAGATTATTACACTGGCTTAGTGTTTGAGATGGATGCACCGGTTTTAGGAGCTGAAAAACAGATATGCGGCGGAGGCTCCTACTCGTTAATTGAACTGTTTGGCGGGGAAAAGACATTCTCTACCGGTTTCGGCATAGGATTCGACAGAACGCTTCTTGCTCTGGAGCGCGAAGGCTTTAAGACTCCTAAATACGAAATTGCAGCATATGTGATTCCTGTGACAGATGCAATGAAAGATGAATGCTACAAGATTGCTGCAGATCTAAGATCATCCAGTATACCTACAGAATTGGATTTGATGGGCCGCAGTCTTTCAAAGAACTTCAAATACGCTTCTTCAATAAATGTTAAGAAGGCAGTTATTGTAGGTGAGAAGGAATTTGCTGAAGGATGCGTATCTGTCAGAGATATGCAGAGTGGTGAACAGAAAGTAGTGAAGATCGGTGAAATCCTTCAAGAATTCTAATTACACACTAAGTGGCTGAGATTCAACAGATCTTAAAATCTGGATACATCTGTTATTTTCATCTACAAGTATAATTTTCGGCTCTATCGGAGTATTGCCGTACTCAAATGACATGATAATTACCCTGTCGCCTACGTCTACCAGCCTTGCTGCAGCGCCGTTTACACATATGACTCCAGAGTCTCCGGGAACGACATATGTTTCGAAACGGCTGCCATTGTCTACATCCGAGACCAATACTTTTTCTCCTGCCCAGATGTCAGCTTCAGCTAAAAGTGATCGATCAATCGTAATGCTACCGACATATTCTACATTCGCTTCGGTTACCGTTGCGCGATGAATCTTACTCCGTAGGAGGCAACGCATGAGGTCTTTATGGTGGCTTTATTTTAAATACTTTTGATTCTGCTGCTATATCTTGCATCAGTATTAATTATCTTAAAATGATGTGTTTATCAGCAACGGTTTATTTATTGAAGTTCAGCGATCAACCTATCCGTTATGTGAATCATCACATGACGTAGGGGATACGAGAATGAATAAAAAAATCATAGCTGTGGTGCTTGCACTAATTGTTGTACTCGCTGCAGTTGTTGTTGTATGGCAATATACTAGCGGAAATGACAAATCTTCTGAAGGACCTGAGTATGTTGACTACTTAGGTAGAACAGTTACAATTGAGAAGGTGCCTGAAAGAGTATTGTGTTTAGGATCTTCTTTTACAGAGAGCATGATTTATCTTGATTGTTTTGACAATATTGAGGCTGTTGACAAAGGTAGCATAACTAGATTACAATCGCTGCATCCAGAAGTGTTGGATCTAATGACTATTGATTCAGGTAAGCCCACTTCAAACACAGTAGAATTTTGCATAAAGTATAATATCGATCTTGTTTTGGCATGGGGATACTATCCGGATGGCATAAAATTGCTAGAGGATGCTGGGATTGATGCAATAGCCCTTTATCCAAAGACCATAGAAGATGTCGAAAGTGTGATAACTTTATTGGGTAGTATCATGGATAAAGAAGAGAAATCTAAGCGCATAGTTCTTGATATGAATAATAAGATTGATGAGATAACCTCAAAAGCAAAAGAGAAAGCTGGGGATAAATACGGATCATACTCTAAAGTGTATATTGAACTGGACACTCTGTATAGCGGAAACTACGGCTCTCCAAACACTGATTCGATCACCGGCTCAATGCTTGAGATCCTGGGAGTCGACTATTTAGGAAAAGGTGTTGCTAAAACTCAGGCATATCAGACAGAAAGCATCATTGCGTATGCTCCAGACTACATGGTATTTATGGGTCCCAGAACTCAATCCGAATCAGAAATCTTAAGAAATGATACAATCGGACCAGATGCTCCAGGCTGGGGAAATCCAAACACAGAGGTATCGATTTACACAACAACCAGCAGCGAACCAGGATTCAATGGTACATGGGCATCAGCAACTCCAAGTCTGATTGATGGTCTGGAATTCTTATATAATCTAATTTATGGGGAGATCAACTCTCCATAATCTCTTTTTATCATCATAAGGGTAATTAAATGAGTGTATCCATTGCCGAATTGAAGAAAGATATCCATCAGAGTAACACTAGAAAAGCAATAGTGATTGCTGTATCTTTAATCTTATTAGTTCTAGTTATCCTGATTTCTATCTCAGTCGGATCAATTCATATGTCTTTGGAGGAGGTCATAAATGTTTTATTTTTTGGTCAAAAGACAATTGAAGGTCCAAATGGTTCAATAGATGCACACAATGTTGTTTTTAATCTTAGACTACCAAGAGTAATGTGTGCAATGCTGATAGGAGCTGCACTTGCAGTTTCCGGTGCGGCCATGCAGGGAATATTCAGAAATCCAATGGCCTCTCCATCCGTCTTAGGCATTTCTTCTGGAGCAGCATTCGGAGCATGCTTATCGATCATATTTGGATTTAGTGTAGCTTCAGGGTCATTTGCAATTCCAGCCATGGCATTTATCTTTTCATTCATAACATTATTTTTAGTATATTCCATGGCTAGAACCAAGATGGGTGTTCCAATATCAATGCTGTTGCTTTCTGGTATTGCTGTAGGAGCGTTCTTTAACGGGTTAGTATCTCTTTTACAATATTATTCTGGAGATAAATTAGAAGGCGTGGTATTTTGGTTAATGGGTGATCTTTCTTCTTGCGGTTGGGATCAATTTTACATTATACTAATACCAATATTAGTTGGTTTAATAATTTTAATGTTTTATTCTAAAGAATTAAATCTATTATCTCTAGGAGATGACCAGGCTACTAATCTCGGTGTGAATGTTGAGCGTACGCGTATAATCATTCTGATTGCATCTGCGCTTGCCGTTGCAGGCGCAGTTTCTGTATGTGGAATAATTGGTTTTGTAGGTTTGATAGTTCCTCATATATTCAGAATGCTTTTAGGCCCAGATCACAGGCTTTTAATTCCCATGTCTATTGTTGGCGGAGCAATATTTATGGTAATCATGGATACACTATCAAGGTTGTTGGTAGAGCCTTCAGAATTGCCAGTTGGAATATTAACTGCTATACTGGGAGCACCGTTCTTCATATATATTCTCAGAACAAGGAAAAAAGAAATATGGGGTAATTGACGATGGATCTGAGAGTTGCTGACGTAGTTTTTTCATACAGTTCTGAAGTCAATGCAGTTGATAATGTTGCTTTCTCAGCATCTCAGGGTGAAATCATTGGCATACTGGGGCAAAACGGATGTGGAAAAACCACACTCTTAAAATGTATAAACCGGTCATTGAAACCCAAACACGGAACCGTGCTGATTGATGAAAATGATGTTTTGCAAATGTCTAGAAAAGATATAGCACGAAACATTGCTGTGGTCTCTCAGACGTCCTCTATCATCTTTCCATACAATGTTTTTGAATCTGTTATGATGGGCAGATTTCCATCTCAAGATAAGTTTGATTCATATTCTGAAGATGATTTCAACATAGTTTACAACTCAATGGAAGAAACCGGCGTCACAGAATTTAAAGACAAATCTATTGATGAGTTGAGCGGCGGGGAACGTCAAAGAGTTCTGATTGCCAGAGCCTTAGCTCAGGAACCCTCAATACTGCTTCTGGATGAACCGACACTGCATCTAGACGTCAATCATCAATATTCATTGATGGATCTTGTTAAAAGGTTATCACGTGAAAGAAATATGCTAGTCATATTCGTAACTCACGACATCGCCCTTGCAGCAAGGTACTGCGATCGTGTAATTGTAATGGAGCATGGAAAGATATTTGCTGCAGGCTCCGCAGAAGAAACTATAACTGCAGAAAATCTTCAGAAAGTTTTTGGAATAAAGACCAAAGTTTATCATGAAGATCTGATCGATGGATTGAACATCATTGTAATCGGAACCAATGATTGATTCTTCAGTCTGGGTTGATAAAAAACTTATGAAATTTTATTTCATCTAGTGGATCTGGTAGTGATTGATATATACCATATTGCAGATTATAACACCGGGTTGTATATGTCTTCAAAAGTTGTAGTTGATATGCCTATCTGTCCTAATCACACAGTCATTGAAACAGAGTTGAATGATGATGGATCCGTCAAGGTTCATATAAAATCTACATGCAGCCATGTTCGGGATTATGCAAAGTCATTAACAGAAGTTGGATTGATAGATATGACCTCAATAACTGATTCTAAAATAATGAAACTTGCAGAAACTTCCCATATCACACCGACCTGTTTAGTTCCCGTTTCTGTGTATAATGCCTGCTGGTTAGAGTCTGGTATGATATCAAAAACAGCTGCTAAAAATTCACCCACTTCTACGATGACATTTGATATGGAATAATTCTGTCAGAATTAATGATACACACTCTTCGATGAATTTCCATAGTGCATCGTCAGCAGTTTGGTGAAAAGCAATATATCTCATATCATAATGCTACATCCATGGCTTGTGACAACGATGCTTCAAAATGCAGCTGTTCAAGTAGCTGTCCTAGACATGGTAAATGCTGTGAATGTGTGATTTATCACAGGGATGTAAAAAAGAATCTTCCTTCCTGCCTTAGGGGACTGCAGGCAAATTCTCCAATCACCGTCTGCTGATGTGATTGATATACTGATGATTAAAACAATATTTGATTTATTAATATCTGCAGCGTAGTAGTTTTTATGCGTTGCAGCTATATTTTTAACATAATCCTGTTGATTTTAAAATGATGCTGTATGTTAAATAAATTGCAGAATAATGTCTTAATCATTATTCTGCATGATATTATTCTCAATCTTCTGCTTCCTTTTTAGCTGCAGGAGTTTTATGATTATCTATGTAATATCTGATTGCATAGAGTACAAAGTCTCCACGGCCTGTAAATCTTCCATTCTCAACTTCTTCATCAATAACCTTTACAATTGCAGGTGGAGCGGTGACTTTTATTTGCCTAGTGTTGGACATATTTGCCTCATAATGGTATTTAATTAATGAGTGTTTATGTACCGAATGGTTACTATATGGGCCTCTTTAATGATCTGGCTATTATTGCCCGTATAAGTACCATATTTGTGATAAATTAAGTCTTTTAACTACCCATATGAGTCTCTTACTCATCCGTTGCGTCATTTTTAACTTTTTTATAATGTTTGTATATAAAATATGTGGCCAATACGATTATTGATGAACCTATGATTATTGCGTCTATATGTGCAGCCTCGAAAAGTTCCTCAATCTGCCCATAATTTTCCCCCAATATGTAACCTGCAGATCCCAATATGGTATTCCATATTGTTGCTCCAACGAATGTAAAAATTATAAATTTTTTAAGATCCATTTCTGCAAGGCCTGCAGGGAAAGAGATGATGGAGCGTATGCCTGGCAATGCATGACCGATTAAGACGCCGTATGATCCGTATTTTTCAAACCATGCGTTAGCTTTGTCTAGGGACTTATCATTCAAACCAACATATCTGCCGTATTTCAGTATTACAGCTCGTCCCAGCCACTTTGCTAAATAATAAGCTACTATTGCACCGATTGTGGCTCCCACCGATGCTACAACTATCACTAGAACCAAATGAAATCTGCCATTTTCCGCTAGATAACCTGCAAACGGAACAATAATCTCGCTTGGAATAGGTGTCAGTATGCCTTCTATAAACATTGCTAGGAATATTCCTGCATATCCAATAGAATCAATAAAATTAGTAACAATTTCAAATATCGTGTCGAATAAGCTGCCGATTATGGACACTTCGTAACCCTACGATTAAAACTTACGGTTGCTCCAGTATATTTCTTTTGCGTTTTATGCCAAAATTCTGGAGAATTTTAAAAGTAAATTTAGACAATTTTTAAAACTGATTAGTTGAGAGTATTTTAGTGTATGATAACTTTATTGTGTCCGCTGTGCAATGATCCGATCACAGGAGCAGGAGAAGCAGATCTTAGTAAGAACTTACAGAATCATTTTCTTAGAAAACATAATCTTTCAGTAGCTTCAGTACCTAAGGGAAGCAACATTCAGCCAGAGGATAATTCTCAGAGGCCGTATGATCAGGAAGCAATTATTGAATTTCATGATTCTCGATCTGAAAAACTTCCCGGTGAAGCGTTGCCGGAATCTGTCATCTGTCCGATTTGCGGGGATGCTGTCAGAGGTTTGACTGATGATAAGCTTTCATATAATCTAGCATATCACATGGATGTTGTCCACGGCATGAAAGTCAAATTCAGTGGCAAATCATGATTGTTTGATTTTTACCACTGCTTCTGTACCCTTCTTATTTTCTGGAGCCAAGTATACCAAGATGCACGTTACAACCTGGCATATGAACATGATCATCCATAAAAATCTAAAATCACTTACAGAACTGTCTTTATCCACCAGGAAATGAGAAAGACTCTGCATTACTCCAGCTCCCATGAATAAGAATACATTCATAGTAGCAACTGCAGTGCCGGAAATTGCAATGGGAAACCAATCTTTTAACTGCGCATAGGTAACAATCATCCAGGAAGCTGTGAAACCCATCGCAATGTTGACTGCTATCCAGAATGCGTAACTGTTAATCATTCCGGCAAATACGAATATTATCAGCCATATGACTGCATAACCGATGTTTCCTGTAATGCTCACACGTTTTCTGGAATGAAATACACGGTCTGACATTAAACCTGCGAGAGGAGCTCCGATAATCATGCCTACGCCGACCGCCGTGATCATCCAGCTTGCACTATGTTCAAAATCGTAAGCATTATTGTAGTATGTTCCTGCCCACAGCCCTTCATACGTCATCAGGGTTCCATACAGAAGAAAATAAGCAATTGCAGGAGCCCAGAATTTTCTGCCGCTGGTTACTACTGTAATCAGACCGCTTTTCATCGATACCTTGGCCGAAGTAGAATCTGAAGCAACAACACCAGTCTCATCTGAGACTATCTCTTCTATGCTCATGAATCCCTTGTCTGAAGGATGATTTCTGATGATTAGGTAACACATCACTGCCAGAATCAATGTGATTATAGCGAGAAGTATGAACACATCCTGCCAGCCGAGGGCATCCGAGAGCATTGCAAGCGGAGTTGCTGCGGCTATGGCTCCAGCGTTTCCCACTGCCAATATCACTCCGTTCAGTGAAGCAAACTCATTTTTCCTGAACCAGACTGCTAATACTTTCAGCATCGGAATGTATATGGCGCCAAGACCCAGGCCGATAAGAATTCTTCCAAGAATGACAGTATCCCACGAATCCCCCATGCCCATAAGAAATGCGCCAAGAGCCGCAATCAAAAGAAATACGCTTACCAGTGATCTGACTCCGTATCTGTCTGCCATCAGCCCGCTTGGGATTTGCATCAGCATGTATGAATAAAAATATGCAGAGCCTAGCAGTGCCACAGACCCTCCCACTGCAGAAACTATTTCAGTACCAACGACGGCAGTGGAGGTTCTATGAAAATAAACAAAGAAGTAAGCTATGAGCAGTACGATTAATATGATCCATCTGTAGCCCAAGGTCTTCTTTGCCTTTTGGTTGTTCACAACCACGTCAAATAAAGATATTATAAAATCCTATTTGCAACCATATTTTCAAAAAGAATGCTTATAAAAACATATCAGTAATTTATTTTAATTACTGGTGGATATGCTGAAATGATAAGCAATGGACCAAAAAGAATACTGGGATAATTCTACTGGCAAAACTTTCACTTCTACACTGCATCTTAATAAATTATCTCGATATATAAAAAAGAGCGATTGCATCTTAGATGTGGGATGCGGTTATGGAAGAACCCTATATGAACTATATGTAAATGGATATAAAAATTTGAAAGGTGTTGATTTTTCTTCAAAAATGATTGAAAAAGGCAGGCAGCTCTATCCGTTTCTGAATCTAGCTGTTAAATATAATAAAAATTTAGAGTTTGACGATTGCAGTTTTGATGCAATCACTTTGTCTGCTGTTCTGACGTGTATTATTGATGATGAACAAAAACATCTAATCAATGAAATATTCCGTATTCTTAAGCCAGATGGAACATTCTATGTAACTGATTTTCTAATCAATGATGATGAAAGGAACTTAGCCCGCTATAATGTATATGAATCGAAGTACAATAAATACGGAGTTTTTGAAACTCCAGACGGAGCAGTCCTGAGGCATCATGACATTGCTTGGATTAAGGAGCTGTTAAGTTCATTTAAGATACTGGAACTGGAAAATGTAGTGTACAATACGATGAACGGCTATACCTCTAATGCATTTTACTGCATTTGTAAAAAACCGTCTTGTTAGATACATCTCAAAATTTTAATAATATATGCTTGTTGGTTAACAATATGTACGAATCACGCTGCGGCGTACTCTGCAATTCTTGTGAACGAAAAGAGACTGTACACTGCAAAGGCTGCATAAATATGGAAAAACCTTTCTGGGGCGGGGAATGCAAAGTAAAAAGCTGCTGCGAATCAAAGAAACTCAACCACTGCGGCGAGTGTGATGAATTTCCATGCGACATGCTCAGCAATATGGGAAAAGATCAAGGATATGACCCTTCTGTAAAAATTGAGCAATGTAAAAAATGGTGTCTTGAGCGGTCACACTGAGTCAATCAAAACGTAAAGTAAAAACAATCAGCATTTGCTGGTGCGAGGGAAGGGATTTGAACCCCTGAACCTCTACGGAACAGATCTTGAGTCTGTCGCCTTTGGCCGATGAGATGAGAATCTCATCATTGACCTGGCTTGGCTACCCTCGCTTAGCAAGCTTGTATATGCATTGGGTAATTAAAAGTACCGTTTAACGAGTAGTGACGATTGTTTTAGAGCCGTCAATATACACCGTGTGCTCTTTTTGAGATACAAGACCGTCTTTAACCTCATTCAAGACTGCATAGGAATACACAATACCGCGGCGCAGCAATGTTTTGAGATTAACTTGGGCATTGGGATCTATATCTGAACACCATCTTTCACAGAAAGGCAGCGTACCAAAGTTGTCCTTAATTTTCTCAAGTAGCTCGTCCGCTCCCTTATCCTTTGCAGGTCTGTCCCTCAAAAGACGGTAGATGTTACCAGGCTTTCCATTATCTATTTCTCCGGCTCCGTCGGTTGCGAATGGTTCGATAGCTATCAGCATTCCGCTCATGACTTTTGTTTTGTCGCCGTTGTCGTAATTTGGTACAGAAAGGCCGGCATGAAGATTGAATTGTTTCATGCTGTGCCCTGTCAGGTTTGTAACAGGAACGAAACCGTTGATTTCAATTGCTTTTTCAATTACCGCTCCGATGGCACCTACTGAGATATTGTCTGTTACTGTATTCAGTGCCATATCTAACGCTTCTGCAGAAGCTTCAATGAGCGAAGAATGTGTTTTTGTTCCTACTTCCACCGTCTGAGCAGTATCCCCGATGTATCCGTTGACATGTGCTCCCACATCGACTTTAACAAGGTCTCCTTTATGAAACTTCAAAGTGTCTTTTGAGTGCGGTGTATAATGAGCCGCCTGATTGTTGATGCTGAGATTTGTAGGGAATGCCGGTTTAGCACCCTTGCGCATCATGTATGCTTCAACTTCTTCAGCTACATCTAGGAGGCGGACGTTTTCGTCTACCATGGATGCCCCGAGAGATCTGGCTTCTCCTGCAATTTTACCTGCTTTTAATATGCATTCGACAATATCTTCATTCATTTAGAACAGCCTCTACGCGTTCTTTAGGAAGAGAACCAGGACGAATCAGAATTGTTTCATTCTCTGTCAGCTGGATAATCGTAGAAGGTTGCCCTATGGGAGATTTTCCACCGTCAATATACAATGAAACACTTGGACCCAGATCATTCATGGCATCCTGACATGTCAGAGGGGATTTGTGTGAGTGTACGTTTGCAGAGGTTGAGACTATGGGTCCGAATTCTTTCACAATCGACAGTGCAACACCGCAGTCTGGAATTCTTATTCCGATTTCGTCTGTGGACGCACTGAGAATGTTAGGCACGACTGGTTTTTTTGGAAGTATCAAAGTAAGCGGACCGGGCATAAACTCTTTGACTAGTTTTGTAACCCTATCATCCACGTAAGCTAGCTCTTCCATCATGTCAATATCCTGAACGATTATAGACATGGCCATGTCAAACGGACGTCTCTTTGCCATGAAAAGCCTTTTAACAGCAGTTTCATCAAACGGATCACATCCAAGTCCGTAAACTGTTTCTGTTGGATATACAATAAGTCTACCGGCTGAAAGCTCAGTCACTATTGAGTCCATATCCTCCTTGTTAATCGAAAGCTTTCCATTGTTGTTCTCGCAAACTATCGTCCGCATTAGAATCCCTCTACATACATTAAAGCATTAACGATCTTAGACTTAGCGCTTCCCTTTACACAAGGTCCGTGACCTGGATACAGATATGAAGCATCTAATTCAGCTAATTTATGAACAGAACGTTTCAGGCATGAAAGGTCGCCAGTTGGAAAATCCCATCTGCCGACTCCTTCTGCAAATACTGTGTCTCCACTGAATAAAATCAGATTAGTTCGATCAAACAGCGATATTCCGCCGGCAGTGTGTCCTGGTGTACATATAACATCAAACCGGTGCTCACCAGTATCTATCATCTCGCTGCCTTGAAGTTCCGTGACTTCCGTTGCCGGCATCTCGCATCCAAACATATCTGCTGCTGTTTCTTTTACTAATCCGTTTCTAACTGCTGCAGCATCAAGCTTGTGAATAAATACAGGAGCATTGAAATGTTTCGATAATTCCGCAGCTCCTCCAGCATGATCAAAATGACAATGAGTTAAAATGATTTTTGAAATGTGATCTGTAATTCCTTCTATTTCTTTTATAATTCTAGACGATCTTAGTCCCGATCCAGTATCGACAAGAATCGGTTGTGTCCCTGTAACAAGAAATATATTGCTGTCGCATCCAGCGCCAGGGAACATATGGACAGTCATTTATGATTGAGAAGAATGAAGTGTTATATGTGCATTTCGCAAATCTCGCATAAAAGTGCAATATTATTAGATGCATGTAGCCGAAACCGTTGCGGCGCTGCAAATCTGAATGCATCTTATGAACAATAGGGAGCAGTAAATACAAGAAATAACATCAACGTAATGGGTGTCAGAATGAATAGTACAGATGATGATTATTCTCCAATCAGGGAAATATTATACGCTCTTCCAAGAGTTCCAAAAGAACTGGCTGTAAAGTATGCTAAAATTCCTGGTATCCACGTCCGTGCTAATGACAACTGCAGAGGCTGTGGGCTTTGCATAAGAAAAGAATTCTGCAAGGTTCATGCCATAAACATTTTTGATGGAAAGGCTGTAATTGATGACAGGCGTTGCCGCGGATGTACCCGCTGCGTGCAGATGTGCCCGCATGATGGACTGGAGATGTACGGTCGTACTGCCAGTATATTAGATACAACCAAGAAACACGTGGAACCTGTAATCAACAAGATGATGGATGATTTGGACAGACTCTAAAATCTTCTGGACCAGCCTAAGAAATCTGTAATGTCTTTTACAGGATCTTTGGTTGGTTTAGCTTCTAACTGATCACGGTAGCGGGAAGCTCTTGAATCTAAGATCACAGCAACACCTTTGTCGGTTTCTGTTCTGATCAGCCTCCCGATGGCCTGCTGCATTTTACGTACTGCAGGAGCAGCAGATACATACTCCCATCCGGTTCCAGATCCATATCTAGCATCATAGCGTCTTTTGAGTTCATCGCTTACCAGACTTGGAGGCGGATAAGGTATTCCGACGATCACTGCAATGTCCAATTCTTGCCCAGGGAAGTCTAAGCCCTCTGAGATCTTTCCGCCCATGACTGTAAAAAAAACACCGTCTTTGTGAGTTTTGAAGGATTCAATGGCATTTGCAAGTTTGTATGAATGGCCCGACTCTTCCCAGTACAGTTTTCTGTCAATCTCGCTTTCCAAAGAATATCTCATGGACTTCAGCATTTCATACGATCTGAAGAATACCATTGTGTTTCTGTCGGTAGCATTGCATATGTCAATTATATACTGCTCAATCCTTAGTTTCATTGAGGGATCATCTTTCATTTCGCGCTGTCCGGCACTTACGTCTTCGGTATATAGCGTGAGTCTGTTAGTTTTAGGAAACGGAGACGGGAACTCTTTCAGTACTGAAACCGGAGTAAGATCCAGCAGATCTGCATACTGCTTAAGCGGCTTTAAGGTACCCGACATATGAACTGCTCCGCCGGTGCCTAAAAGGAACTTAGAAATCTCACTGGGCTCCAAACAGGCAGCACACAGCATTCCGCCGTTATCAGAAGAGACTGTTTTAAGATACATCGAGTCTGAAGATCTTATCCACGAGTGAAGAGCAGAGCCGAGCTTGAGAATATGAGACATCGGCTCTTTTCCAGAATCTACCCTGTCTTCCAGAATCTTCTCGCCCCTGTCAATCATTGCAAAACAGATATTATCCAAGTCTTCGCTGCTGATACCCAGTTCCTGTCTTAATTTTCCTTCCAGAAACCTTCTTCCTAGACGAGCGTCGTTTGACCGCGGAGATATCAGCTCTTTAACTGCTGTTTCAATGATGTCTTTGAGCAGGATGCATAAATCGAAAATTGAGATGTTGTTCTTAAGGAATGTATTGCCTGTTTCCCTGACTTCAATCAGTACAGAGTCAATGTCTGAAACCGATATGTGAAAGCTCTCCTGATCTCTGGCGGCATCTATCAGGTTATGCGCTTCATCTACAATTACTGTAAAATCCCCGCCTTCTATCTTTAGTCTGTCAAACAGATTATTCCTGATATCCTCTGAAAGCAAATGGATGTACGGTACAGCAATGATTTCTGCCATCGGCATTACTACTTTTCTTGCTTCATAGGGACATGCTCCCTGTTTTTCACAAAATCTGTCAAATTCTCCTACAGTAGGCAGGTTTGCGAAACAATACTGCGTAAATGCCAGTTCTCCTATTGCAAGAAAATCTGCATAATAAGGGCATCCCCCGCGCTCTTTGGCGATTGTTCTTTTCTTGCGGTCTTCGCAAATTCTTGACATTACCGCCGGCGGCACATCTCCCATTCCTTCCTGCTTCTGCAGGAGGCATGATTTCATTCTGCCCGCAATCGCAATTCCAGTAACTTTGTGGTTTCTTGATATGGTTCTAAGTTCTCTCATTACCTGATCGCTTTGAGAGACCGTCCTTGTAAGGTAGATTATCTTCTTTTTTCTGGGTTTTGAATGTTCCAAAGTTCCTACCAGTGAACATATGGTCTTTCCTGTTCCAGTACCGGATTCCATTATGATGTGTTTCCCGGAATCTAGAGTATTTCTGATGCAGTCTACAATCTCTAGCTGAAACGGTCTCGGCTCATATGGAAATAATTCATGGCCGTGTTTTTCTATGCTCTGCGGCGACCGTACTGCATTTTGAAAATGTGCCATAGGTGCTGCCGATGATGAGCACCTAGGACATCTCCCACTTGCAGGATTCAAAAGACTGCCGCATTTGTCGCAGAAATTGCCGACCATGCCCGTATCAAGGCAGTCTCCATTATCAATGTAGCGGCTTAAGACTCATTCCTTAGCTTTTTGGTATACCATTTCGGACTGTTTCATATCTTCTTTCTCATGTCTTTCAAAGTCTATGCCGAGGCGGTTCATCGTTGCCTGATCCAGCATCTGTTTTGCCAGCGGCATGATCGAATCTTCTTCAAATGACATGTGCTGTAATAAGAGTCCCTGAAGAGCTAAGAATTTAGGTAACCACAGCTCATCATCCAGTTTCACATCTTTCAGCTCTACTGCCAAAACTCTTGCGATTCTCTCCTGCTCTTCTGCAAGAAGTGCGAGAGGCTTGGTCTCATCGTACATCTTCATCTGTGCATGGATGCTTTCCTGTTCGGCTTTCTCATGAGCAAAAAGCCTGGATGCAATTTCTGCAAACATCTCTAAACGTTCATCGACATCTTCAATGCTGGTGTCTGCCACTGCATCCATACCATTTCTGAGCAGATTGTGGTCTTCTTCAATCATTTGTTCAAGGCTCATTTTCATAAACCAATCTTATTCCGCCTTGTAATAGTATTTTGCTCGCCACGGGTGCGAAGATGTAAGGTTTAAATCAGAAAGAATCAGGGGAGGGAAATTGATCCCACAATCCTGAGTTTGCCTCCGTCTAGATACATAACCACGGCTTTGTCGCCTGGTAAGTGGACCATAGGTTTTTCGAGAATCAGTTTTATTCCCTTCTCATCTGAAACACTTTCCACTCTTGAAGGAATAAATTGCATCCAATGTCCAATATGAAGAACCATTCCTTCTTTTATTGGGCTTTTCCAGAATGGAACTAGTTCCAGCTTGGTCTCCAGATCAGATGTGCATTTGATATTAGGGTCCGAAGTAAGCACGTCTCCCCGGTCAAGATTTTCCACGGTGATGTTTTTAAGTGCCAGACCAACACGGTCGCCCTTAAACGCCTCATCATAATCATCATCGTGCTTCTGGATTGAACGCACCTGTGCCGTCTTGTCAGTAGGAAGTATCTTCAGATCATCATGCTTTGAAACTTTTCCTGCCGCGACATATCCCAGAATGACTGTTCCTATTCCTTTAACGTTGAAAAAATGATCAATTGGAATGGAGCATGCGCCTTCACTTTCATCCTGCAGAGTTCTAGCATCATTGAGAAACTGCTCTCTCAGAGCAACCATGTCTTCATTTACAATGGTGTATGATTCAAGAACGGTTCCTTTAATAAGCGGTGCTATCTGCTCAGACGTCAGGTAGTTTCTGAGAATTATGTATCCATGAGAGATTCCAGCAGCATGAAGCATGACTATGCATTCGCCCAGCTGGGAATTAATCTCTTCAATAACAACCATTGCGCTGTCTGCCATGGAGACAGCAAAGAACAAAGGAGCAAGACGTTCTGGATACTTGCTTGCTTCAATGAAAGTAACCGTATCTTTTCCCTGTTTTAGATCATAAAGAGTAATATCTGAAACCGTTCCTTTTTTGCCGAGTTCCCGAGCAAAGTCAGCAGGGCCGATTACAGCTACATTAAGATTGGACATATTCGATGAGTAAGCACATAAGGATATAAAATTAAGGCTCAATCATACAGAACTTTGGGAAATTTCAGCAGAATCATCAATATGACTGCAAATTATAAGAACGTAGGGAAACATAGAATTTAGAAGATGGTTCAAGATTACTTGGATTCGGAGATACTAAAGTATCTTCAGAGGAACAGTAAGTTGACTTATGAAGAAATAGGAGAGATCGTGGACAGATCTCCTTCAACTGTGCGGGACAGGATTAAAAAACTTGAGGAAAATAAAACAATAACTGGCTATTCTGTGATCGTAGATCATGAAAAAATGAGTATCAATGCAGATGCGTACGTTGCTGTCTCAATTCCGTCTGATGAAGTTGAGTCCGTAGAAGCTCTGAAAAAAGTCGAGGGTGTTTCAGAGATACTGCGGGTTACCGGCAGACGGAAGATAATGTTCAGACTTTCTGCGACAGACAACAAGACGCTGTCGGAAATCATCGACAAGAAGATCAGACCGCTGGGTTTTTATGATATCGAGATTACGATGATTTTGGAGCCTGTGATCAGATATCCGGGAATTTAATGCCTATTGCCATTCTCCTTCCATTTCTCAATTATGCTACCATGGTCAAAAGCTAAAGGCGGAAGATTATCCAACGGATAATAGTCTGCAGAAGCCGCATCATCTCCGGAACAGAGGGTCCCACTGGTTATACGCAGCGAATATGCAATCGATAACGTATGTCTCCGCGGATCCCGGTCTGGAGCTGAGAAAACTCCTATCAGATCAACTATTTCAGTTTCCAGACCCGTTTCTTCCTTTACTTCCCGTACTATCGCATTCTCTACAGTTTCGCCGTATTCTACAAAGCCACCTGGTAGGGCGTACTGTCCTTTGAATGGCTCTTTTTTACGCTGAATGAGTACAATCTTTCCTGAAGATATGATTACTCCGTCAACTGTCGGGGTGGGGTTTCTATATGCTGCAGAAAAAAAGTCTTTGAAGTAGCGTGATTTTTCTGTATACTCGTTGAGTATTCCCTCTCCTTCTTTATTTAACGAAGAACCGTCTGGAGTGGTGAATAAGGGAAGATTTTCCACTTTGGAGATATTCCCTTCTTTTAATGCCAGAAGACTTTCCGCATCTTCTGCGCTCAGCACAACCCGATTATCTTTTTTCAATCTGATTACCGGTTCAGGAGTATACATGCAAACCCATCTTCATAGTAAATCAGTCTTATAAAAGGTCATTCTGTATACTTACCTTTAATAACACCATCTCATATTGAATGGCATGACCGATTGGAAAAGAAAGATACCAACCATTATGACCTCGCAAGAATTGCTGGATAAAGCTTATGCCAGAGCCTCTAAAATCACAGTAAATGGTGCCGTACCTTTCGATACTGTCAAAAAAACCAATATCGCTAAGATAACGGCGATCGGCGACATGACAATCGTCACATTACTCAAGTATGTACGAGGCTTCCCAAAGATCGAGAAAGAAGAGGACTTCTTTTCCCAATTGGTTGATGTGATAATCGGTCAGGACAAACTCAAGATATCACTTGCCAATGTTTCATGGTGCGCTGAGAAGTGTTCTGAGCTGCAGAGAAAGTACCTGGCCAAGGTCAGAAAAGCACCGAACATCGACAGTGTTGCCAAATTAACCAAAGAGTTCTACGGACGTTTTTCATCGGTCATAAAAAGAATCAATAACGATCTAGTATTCCTTCAGAAAGCAAGAGATTCACTGAAAGTTCTTCCAACTGTGGATCCAGATCTTGAGACGATTGTAATTGCCGGATATCCCAATGTAGGCAAGAGTAAGCTTGTAGAGAAAATCTCAACTGCCAATCCTACTGTAGCTTCATACCCGTTTACGACAAAAGGTGTAATCATAGGCCATCTGACAAAGGGGTGGCGCACATATCAGATTATAGACACTCCGGGTCTGTTAGACAGGGAGCTGGAAGAGAGAAACAGCATTGAGCTCCAGGCCATATTGGCATTGAAATATTTGGCGGATGTAATTGTCTTCGTAATCGACCCGTCTGAAAGCTGTGGATACACCACTGAAAGGCAGATAGCTCTGCTAAATTCTGTAAAAAATAATTTTTATGAAATTCCAATGATTGAGGTGGAAAACAAATGCGACCTTCCCGGGAACTTCACAGACCGCAGAAAGATCTCGGGTGAAACCGGTGACGGTGTGGATGAATTGATTGATGAGATAGAAAAGCTCTTAAAATCAAAACGTCTTGAAAATATGGACAAACTTCCGGAGTGAACTAAACAATGCCAGATGTCGCGTGCAGCCAGCACATGAAAGAGTACTTTAAAAATTTGGCAGATGGTGCAGAACATTGCTATCAGATTGCAAATGAAGCCAGAAGCAAAGGTTTGGATCCTGAGTTAACTGTAGAGATTCCTAGGGCAGAAGATCTTGCTTCCCGTGTAGAAAAACTGCTAGCTGATTGGCATGTCGAAGGTGTAGCCGAACGTATCAGGGAATTGTCCATCGATCATAACAGGGAAGAAGTTTCACTGCTGATTGCAAAAGAAATGGCTTCTCGAGAGGCCAAAACGCGGGAAGAACGAGTCGACAGGGCAGTGAGAGTTGGTCTTGCTGTGTTGACAGAAGGAATTCTTGTTGCCCCTCTTGAGGGAATTGCTGGAGCAAAAATCGGTAAAAATGCCGATGGCAGTGAATATCTTTCTTTATCATTCGCTGGACCTATACGTGCCGCCGGCGGCACCGGACAGGCTTTAAGCGTTCTTATCGGAGATGTGGTAAGACGAGAATTGGGCTTAGGAAAATATATTCCTACTGAATCTGAGGTTCAGCGTTTTAAGGAAGAGATTCCGCTCTACAGGCAGTGCCAGCATCTTCAGTATTGTCCGGGCAATGAGGAGATAGAGATTATCACAAGATCCTGCCCGGTATGCGTTGACGGCGAAGGCACGGAAAAGATGGAAATCTCAGGATTCAGGGATCTTCCGCGCATTGAAACAAACCAGGTCAGAGGCGGAGCATGTCTGGTCATTGCTGAGGGAATGTGTCTCAAGGCTCCTAAGATTCAAAAACACGTGAAAAAACTTGGAATTGACGGGTGGGAATTCATCGATGAATATCTGAAATGGAAACAGCACCATGAAGCAGAAGTCTCAGGAGGGAAAGAGACTAAAGGCATAGTTCCTGATTCTAAGTTTTTAAAAGATATGGTAGCTGGAAGGCCGGTTATTGGGCACCCCTCGAAAGCAGGCGGACTGCGGTTGAGGTACGGTAGAGGCAGGACTACAGGTTTAGCTGCTTTGGCAATTCATCCAGGAACCATGTTTGCTTTGGATGACTTCTTAGCAATAGGAACCCAGATTAAGATTGAGAGGCCAGGCAAAGCCGGAGCAGTAACTCCTTGCGATCAGATCGAAGGCCCCATTCTGCTGATGAAGAACGGAGATCTCATACAGCCCAAGGAGGCGGAAGAGATCAGAACAATTAGGAAAGATATCGCAGAAATAGTCGATCTCGGAGAGGTGCTGCTGCCGTATGGAGAATTCATGGAGAATAACCATGTACTTGCTCCTGGTGCATATTCACCAGAGTGGTATAAGGTAGAACTTAGATCCAAATGTGAGGAGCTTCCTGAGGACTGGAGCGATCCCACGTATGAACGCGCCAAGGAAATTTCAAAAACATACGGAGTTCCGTTGCATCCGAAATTCAATCTTTTTTGGTATGATGAAACAGTAGATGAACTCAACATTCTCCGCTCTGAAATACTCAGACATGGAGTTTTTGCCGAAGGTAAATTGATACTTCCAAGAGAAAACTTTCCTAAAAGGACGCTTGAGACACTAGGTGCTCTGCATACTATTCAAGATGGTAAAATTGTAGTTGATTTTTACTCGGTTCCGCTGCTTGAAGGTTTAGGTCTGGGCATAGAAGACGGAAAAATTGTCGAAAGATCTTCTTTAATTGATCCAGGGGAAGAGGAGGATAAAGCATTCTCATCAGGTACGCTCAGGGCTATTTCAAACGTTATGGGCATAGACGTCCGGGCCCGTGCTGTAACCAGAATCGGTGCCAGAATGGGACGTCCGGAGAAGGCTAAAGAACGAGAAATGAAGCCGCCGCCACATGCTCTTTTCCCTCTCGGCCAGAATGGAGGAATGCAGCGTCTGGTTTCTGTAGCCGTCAGGGGCAGGACAATCGAAGTAGACATCGGGCTCAGACAATGTACCAGATGTGGAAAAACTGGATTCTTCTGCGGATGTCCAGACTGCGGAGGGCATACAGTACCGATAAGCGAGCCTACCTCTCAAAAAATAGATCTCTCGAAAGTACTTTCAGACGCTCTGAGCAAATTGGGCATTTATCCTGCACCTGAAATCAAAGGGGTACAGGGAATGATGTCTAAAAACAAAACTCCCGAAGCTATGGAAAAAGGAGTGCTGAGGGCTGCAAATGGTCTCTTTGTTTTTAAAGACGGAACAATCAGGTATGATATGACCGATGTTCCCGTCACCCATTTCAAACCTAATGAGATTGGTCTGAGCGTAGAGAAAGCTAGAAACATTGGCTATCTAAAGGACACATTTGGAAATGATCTGGTTGATGGAAACCAGATTTGTGAACTTCGTGTTCAGGATATCATACCTTCTGTGGGATGCGGAGATTATCTTGTTAAAGTTTCCAAATTTATCGATGATCTGCTGGAGAAGCAATACGGGATGGAACGGTTTTATAATGCAAAAACTCGGGAGGATCTTATTGGACAGTTGACAATAGGTCTTGCTCCGCACACTTCCGGCGGAATTCTCTGCAGGCTCATCGGGTATACCAAATCAAACGTCGGTTACGGCCATCCTTTCTTTCACGCTTCGAAAAGACGTAACGCAGATGGAGATGAAGACTCCGTGATTCTGCTTTTAGACGGTCTTATCAACTTCTCAAGATCCTTCTTGCCGGATAGACGAGGAGGTCTGATGGATGCACCGTTAGTTCTTACTACCAGGCTTGATCCGAATGAGATTGATAAAGAAGCTCATAACATAGATGTCTTATGGGAATATCCGCTTGAATTTTATAATGCGACACTTGAGTATAAGCATCCGAAAGATATCGAAAAAATAATGGATACTGTAGCAACCAGAATCGGGTCTTCTCTGCAGTATGAGGGATTTGGATTCACACACGATACATCTAATATTTCAGCTGGACCTGCGGAATCTGCATACAAAACATTGGAAACAATGATAGATAAGATGAACGCGCAGCTTGAAATAGCACGTAAAGTAAGAGCTGTGGATGCTCAGGATGTAGCTTATAGGGTGATTACAAAACACTTTTTACCAGATATGATTGGAAACCTCAAGAGTTTCTCTTCACAAACTCTGAGATGTACCAAATGTAATGCTAAATACAGAAGAGTGCCTTTAATCGGACGCTGTTACTGTGGAAACAGCTTAACATTGACAGTACATGAGAAAAGTGTTAAGAAATACCTTGAGATAGCTAAAGAAATCAGCGAAAAGTTTGATCTCGATGCCTATACTCAGCAGCGTATTGCAATTGTAGAAGAATCCATGAATTCACTGTTTCAATCAGATAAGATTAAAAAGTGCAAGCTCACGGACTTTATGTAATCATTTAACAACTTTGACACCTAAGCGACCTACGATACCATGAACCTGATTGAACTCATCCTTATTGCAGTAGGATTGTCCATGGATGCCTTTGCCGTTTCAATATGCAAGGGCATCTCCATTGGAAAAGCTACGATACGAGACGCAGCGATAATCGGATTATTTTTCGGTGGATTTCAGGCAATCATGCCCATAATCGGCTACTACATTGGTGAAAGTTTTCATGGTTTCATTGAATCTTTTAGCTACATAATCGCAGCAGCTCTGCTGATAATATTAGGACTCAGAATGATTAAAGAGTCCAGAGAAGAAAAAGAGGCCACTAAAAGTCTGGACTTCAAGAATTTGATACTTCTTTCAATTGCTACCAGCATAGACTCTTTAGCGGTCGGTATAAGTTTCTCGCTTACGGGCGTTACATTACTTCCTGCAGTGGTGATTATCGGTTTAGTCACATTTGTAATATCATTCATCGGAGTAAAGTCCGGTAGTTTCTTTGGAATGAAATTCCAGTCAGGAGCAGAGATATTCGGTGGCATAATCCTGATCCTGATTGGTTTGAAGGTTCTCCTTGAAGGTCTCGGAGCTATCTAACGCTTGATTGTATGCCTTATAGCGTACTTATCTAGCACCTATAAGTCCTATTAAGGTACTTATTTGGTATTAATTAGTATTTTTAGATTTTTTAGATACTATTTCGTCTGCTAATGATTCTAAGATTAACAGTTTTTGAGAATTAATTGCCAATGGGTTTTGTGTAATTATAACAGAATGATTGTTGCTTATAGCGAGTTCTATCATTTCTTCTACGATCGATTTAATTATATTGAAACTCATCCATTTTTCCATTACATCGATTCCATTAAGAACAATTACTCCATCTGAATTTTCATCAATAAATTTTTGTACTGTACATTTCAGTGCTTCAGTATTCATGGGTGAAATGCAGTCCGATTCAGGTCTGGGCGATAACGATCTTAAGTCTATCAATTCATTTTCATCATCAAATTGTTCTTTTAGAACTCCAATGGGTGTCTTGGATATGTATAAAATCCTTCTTCCATTTTTAAGCTCTTTTCTTACAGCGATGTTCGTGTTAAATGCTTTTTCTTCCTCAAATAAATATACTTGTTTTTCATATGTGATACTCATAGTGATCAAATTCGTTAAAGGATATAATTATAATTAGATTTTGTAGCAAAATATTGTATTGTCATTTAATTTAAATCTAGAAGATGAAAGAATAAAACCATAAATGGATTAAAACATCCAGCAGTCCATATGATTATTTTATGGTAGTATACCTTTATGAAAAGATATATCTACTTCCTAATTGGAGATTACTTAACCATGACGGTCGTATCCGTACTGGAAATGGAGCTAGCTCTCAAGAATACTCTTGGGAAGAAAGGCATGAAAAATGAAGATTTGAAAAAGCTTGCTGAGTACATAGCAGGATTCTTTGGTTATGCAGGGTCTGTTATTGATAACCGCTTAGCATCTGAAGACAGAGATATTTTCTACATGTTGGAGGAAGAAGGACTTTTGACAACTATGGAAGAAGAAGTCCATTTGAAAAAAGGAAAAATGTGGAGAATCCATTACTGGATGCTGAAAACTGATCAGGTGGCTAGACTGGCACGCATAGATTCAAGCAGATCTGAAGACGAAGAATTTATGAAAATCTATGAAGAACTGCCTTCTGATGCCTGGGGAAGGGAATAAACACTATTATTGTATGTAAACTATCAAACGCTATTAATTTAGATGAATAAGTACTCAAATGACTAAGCAAAATAAAAGCAATGTGTTCCATTTGATGGAACAAAATGATCACACTGATGCTTTTACTTTGCTGTGTCATTTATATTGGTATACAGTAATTAATTAAATTCTAAAAAATGAATATAAAAAAACGTGAGTTTATTAAAAAATACAAAAGTTTTTAATAAGAAGTCACAATTCTCATTTTAGGATAGCAATGAGTGATACCTTAGTGGAGCTGGTGTTTTATTTACTGGCAATAATCGTAGTCTCTTTAATCGGCGGAGCCCTTCCATATCTGCGTAGATGGGGTTCTTCAAATCTTCATTATTTTGTTGCCATCAGTGCTGGTGTGTTTATCGGTGCAAGCTTTTTAATATTGATTCCTGAAGCAATAAACACACTCATCGAAGAAGGTGGAGATACACACGATGCGGTGTCTCATGCTCTGATGTGGGTAATGATTGGATTTATAGTCCTTTTAATGCTAGAGATCATAATAAAAGAGCGCCATGAAAAGAAATGTCGCAATCATACGACTGAACATAAGCATAAACTCACCTCAATGGCAGCTTTTACTGGCTTAGGCATTCACTCTGCGGTAGATGGTTTGGCCCTTGGAGCTGCCATAGTTGCTTCTGAAGCAAATTCTGAATTGGGAACAGTGGTACTTCTTGCAATTTTAGCTCACAAAGCCATAGATTTATTCTCATTATCTACAACATTCTGTCTGGCAGATGTTCCGAGAAAACAAGGTTTAATCAATATCGGGTTATTCACCCTGATCACGCCGATTGCTGCAATAATCTCATTTTTTGCAGTAGATTTGATAGACTCTGCACCTATCGGTATCTTAATGGCTCTGGCTGGAGGAACATTCACCTTTGTTGGTATGTATGATCTGCTTCCTGAAGCATTCCATGAAAAGCGCAATAACTACAAAGCCTATGCATTAGTTGTTATCGGCATACTTCTGATATTTATTCTGAATATGCTTACAGGAGAGGCTCATACACACTGAGAAGTTTAAACCTTAGATTCTGTCAAGGAGCCGCTTAGCTCTTCCAGAGTTGAGTTAAGCTTCACGACATCAGAAACCACTTCAACATAACGCACTGGAAGCGCAGTTTTGGTGCTTCTCAGCATCTTCTTTTTTAGATCTAATTTTTCAGCCGTATTTTTATCCATCTCGACAATGAGATGCTCTACATTCCAGTTTGTTGTGTTTATCCACATGCCAGTCATTTTTCCAAGAATTTTCCCGTCTGATGATACGACATCTTTAGTGTCTGTTTCACCAATTTCAAGAGGCCTTGTTTCTGCAAGAGTTTCAGACTTAGACATATTACACCTAGTTATAACTTGTAATGCATGGTAATTAAAGTTTAGACTCCCTTTTTCATAACCCTTTTAAGAATTTCGCGATCTTCTTTGTTTAATCCGCCTAATACTAGGAACACTCCGAAGTAAGAAATAGCTCCGACCAGAAGCGACATGATGAGCGACATATGCGGGAGTATCAGAAGAATAATGCCCATTACCATAGCGGAAATTATCGGTTTTGTAACAATGTCTCTAATATTTACTGAAAATATCTTCTTTGCCATGAACCTCTCGCCGGATGCTACTATTGCTACATATGATATCGTGAACGCCGCTGCTGCACCGATTGCTCCGAAAAACGGCACAAGTGCACAGCATAGCACAGCATTCACAGCTGCTCCGATGGCTGCGGCTAACGTATTGTAGTGAACCAGTCCGGCAGATGCTAAGACTCCCCCCAGTCCAGTTCCAAAATAACTGATTGCTATCACCGGAGCTAAAACCTCAAAAACCTGATATGAATCGATAAATTCTGGAGCGTAAATCAAAGAGATTATATCTTTTGCTAAGATCACGCCTCCGACCGAAAGAGGGATTCCCAGTGCAAACATGTATTTCATGACTTTCTGCTGAGTGAGTCTTGTCAAGTCTGAAGAAGTACGATACAGTCTTGATATGGCTGGCATGAGCGCAGTCATTAAAACTGTAGGTATGGTAATCAGAGCTACGATGACATTGAATGATAAATTATACAGAGCCGTGTCATGAGCAGCATACACAGATCCTCCTCCGGTCCACAGAATCACATTCCAGATAATTACCGCATTCAGCGAGTACATGGAGGTGTTTAAAACACCTGCTGCTGCATATGGTAGTGCTGTTTTCAACTGCCTCATGGACTGCTTGATGTTTGGCCTTTTGTTTGCTTTTACAATATATTTCGACGTCACAGCCCAGCTGAGGAATACATTTAGAATGGATCCCAATAAAACGATGAGAATTACAAATTCTAACCTGTAGCCAAGGAAGAGTGCCACAATTGCTACTGAAGTAGTAAAGCAGCGTTCCACCAGGGTGGTATACATTATATAGTGCATCTGTTCAAATGCAGACAGCATAGCGGTAAACGACTGTGATATCCAGTTGAATGCTGTGCTCAATGCAATTATCAGGATGGCTAGATTTGTTTCGTATCCGAGATTAGATACAGCGATAACAACGAATGTTACTGCCATGCCTATGGTGCCGAGAATAATTCTGAGAAAAATGGTATTTGTCAGGTACTGCGGAGCGATCTCTCTATTGGGAGCTACATCAATTACTGTTTGGAAATTAAGTCCAAAATCCGCGATTATGAAGATAAGCGATGCCAGTGAAAATGCGTAGGAGTAAATTCCGTAGCTGTTTCCCAAGTAGAACTGCAAGAATACTGAGAGAATAAAAGTAGATAACTGGCTAGCAAGTTGTACAGAACCCATTGCTATAGTATTCTTTGCTACATTCCTCGCTAAGCCCATAATCCCCAGTCCGTTTTGTAAGACTTTGGAACGTCGAGTATTTAAATTGCTCAGACTGATGAAAAAGAGCAGATTAGTGTTTAAACAAGATTGTCAAAACCATTATCACAATAAATCCGATTATTGTATACATGTAATTTTCAGTAGTGAACCAGACAATTACAGCTGCTATTGAAGGGGGTATCAGGACATAAACAGACTTAATCAGAGCGACTATTATGATTATAATTGCAATTGCAACTATTATCTCAGTCCATCCGATTTCTATCATCAAACACCTCTTAGGGGTCAATGCATTATTGATATAAAATCTAGCAGTTGCAGCATAGTTTTCTGAGTTAATACGTAATTAAAATCAGACTAATGCCGGGCATGCTCTTTGTAGTAACTTTTTTTTATTTATTGTTAGAAACATAGTGTTATGAATATTTTGATAACCGGTGCATCTGGCCAGCTCAGTTCATACCTTTTTGAAGAAGCAGAAGCTAGAAATCATGATGCATGGGGTGTGGATATTGTACCGCCGAAGCATGCAAGTGCAGAGGATAAAGTAGATATTGTAGACATCCGGGATACTGAAAAATTAACTAAAGCAGCAAACGGAGCTGATGTGATGATACACACAGCAGCTCAGGTATCTGTTCAAAAATCCTTAATTGATCCTGCTTTTGATGTTGACATTAATGTTTCCGGTACAGTATCAGCCCTTAAAGCTGCAATAGATTCTGATGTTAAGAAATTCATATTCATCTCTAGCGCTGCAGTTTATGGAAATCCAGTTAATGTCCCCATCTCAGAAATGCATCCGGTCAACCCTTTATCAGTCTATGGTGCAAGCAAGCTCGCTGCGGAAGGCTATGTAAGAATGTTTGAGAGTACATATGGTTTAAAGACGGCTATCATCAGACCTTTCAATTTCTACTCTTCCAGAGCAGATGCTGACAGTCCTTATTCCGGAGTCATAACTAAATTTACAGAATGTGTTAAAAATGACAAACCTGTAGTAATTGAAGGGGACGGCAAACAAACAAGAGATTTTCTTCATGCCGTTGATGTTTCCAGATTAATCTATCTTGCAATAGAATCTGATGTAAGCGGTGTCACTTTCAACTGTGGATCTGGTGAAGAAATCAGTATCAATGAGCTTGCTGAGAAAATAATATATGCGTCATCAAAAAATATTGATATTGTTCATTCACAGCCTAGGGCTGCAGACATTAAGCATTCAGTAGCGGATGTGAGGCTAGCAGAAGAATTGCTGAACTTTCACACATCCGTTACTATCGAGGATGGTTTGAAAGAACTATTCACATCACAAAATCAACTTTCAGCGAAAATGTCCATGTCTATGCAGTAATCGCTGTCAACAAATGTTCCGTCAACCATTTCAATTCTAGCGCGTATGCCGTTTCTCTCCATTGCGATAGAAGCGGATTTTACCCTAGCTTTGTACATATTCACTCTTTTTCCTGCTCGTGTGAGTTTTCTTTCTTCACAGCAGATTAATCCAGCAGATTCCAAAAGATTGATTTTTCTGTAACATGCTGCTATCGGTATGTCCAATTTCTCTGATAATTCTAGAGCATTTTTTGGTCTTCCCATCAGTGCTAAAAGAATTTTTGCCGAGTATTCTTCTGTCAGTAGTTTAGATGTTTCTAGTGCGTGCATACGTCATTCACCTCAAGCCTCGAGGTCAAGATTCCATATTTAGAGAAATCTTTCTGATTATCAGTAATGACGTGCACGCACCAGCACTCAGTGCTTTTCAGTTTTTTCCAAGATTTTATCGATTATACCTTCAAACGCTTCGGATGCTGGAGAGGCTCCATTGTCGGCGATTAGCGGCATTCCGCTGTCTCCTGCGTCAACTACATTAGGATCAATTGGAACTCTTCCTAGGAATGGAACACCCAGTTCATTGGCGGCTTTTTCTCCCCCGCCGATCTTAAACAGATTTACTGTTTCTTTACAATGGGGGCATACAAATCCTGCCATATTTTCAACGATACCAAGTACCGGGAGTTCAAGAGCATTAGAGAATGAAACGCTCTTTCTGGAATCCAGCAATGCCACATCCTGCGGTGTGGTCACAATCACGCTGCCGTCTGCATTAGATATGAGCTGAGCGATGGTGAGAGGTTCATCACCGGTTCCTGGCGGTAAATCCACAACTAGGTAGTCCAGTTCTCCCCAGTATACATCTTCAATAAATTGACGGAGTGCTCCCATCTTCATCGGGCCGCGCCAGACAATCGGTGTATCCTTATCTTGAGAGAGGAATGCCATGGACATTACTTTGATGCGTGGCGGAACCTCAGCTGGGTAAATACCATTCTCATCTGCTTCCAGCCTTACATCTTCAAGCTTCAACATTTTAGGGACATTTGGTCCATGGATATCAGCATCCAGAATACCGACTTCGTAGCCCCTGAGTGCCAATCCAACGGCGATGTTTACACTTACTGTACTCTTTCCCACACCACCTTTTCCAGACATCACGATAATTGTATGCTTTATTTTAGAGAGCTTTTTCATTAATTTGACGTCTTCTGGTTTTGCAGTAACTACGTTAATGTCTCCTTCCATTAAGAATCACCAATCCAACACGGCGTACTTAACGCATATGCGCCGTTAGAACGGTACTTGATAATCACCAACAGCATTAAGTTTGTGGCTGAACAACCAATCTAAAGGAAATTCTATTAACCCATGCCACTCAACTATCTGTAATGAGAAGTTTAGATCAGATAATAGGCCTGCCTGTGCTGACTTCAGATGCTAAAAACATAGGCATAGTCAAAGATGTAAGCATCTCCACGGATGACTGGAAAATAAAATCAATAGAGATATCGCAGAAAAAGAAGATTTTACAGATATTTTCTGAGAGCATGTTCATAGAGCTAGACAGTGTCAAAGCTTTATCTGACACAGTCGTTTTAAGCATACCATCTGATGAGATTGTCAACAGCATCAAAGAAAACCCGGGTGGAATGGTTGCCAAATCCATTCTGGGAACAGAAATAATCTTAAAAGATGCCAATAAAGTCGGTTCAGCCGACATGATCTTCTTCGGTCCTGATAATTTTACAGTTTCATGCATA
This sequence comes from uncultured Methanomassiliicoccus sp., assembly GCA_905202485.1. GTDB lineage: Archaea > Thermoplasmatota > Thermoplasmata > Methanomassiliicoccales > Methanomassiliicoccaceae > Methanomassiliicoccus_A. The sequence goes on along the minus strand of CAJKRY010000001.1, from coordinate 224,660 downwards.
CGGGTTAAGCCCGAACGGGAAATAATGGAGACTCTCAGACTTCACAGCGCACAACCTCTCTATCTTAAACCTGATGATATAAAAGCAGCAGGGGACATGATTATCGTAGACATCACAAAAGATGAACTTACTACCTTTCCAGGTGCCGCCTAAAGCTTAATAACGAATAACTGGATAAGCAAACATGGAGAGGTATTCCAGACAGATAATTTTAGATGATTTTGGAACTGAGAAACAAGAAATTCTCTCAGATTCCACTGTTGGTATACTGGGTGTTGGCGGTTTAGGCTGTCCAGCAGCCACATATCTTGCAGGTGCTGGAATTGGAAAGCTGATCTTAGTCGACTCTCAATCTCCAGAAGAAAGCAACCTTAACAGACAGACTCTCCATTGGCCGGAAGATATCGGCAAACGAAGTAAATCCGAATCGGCTGCCTGGAAACTAGAACGGTTTAATCCAGACATAAACGTGGCTGAAAGAACGGCTGAGGTGGACAATCATAACATCAAAGAGATTTTTGTAGACGCTGATGTTATTCTTGACTGCACTGATAACTTTTCAACCAGGATGATCTTAAATGAGTACTGCATTAACTCCGACATTCCATTCATTCATGCAGCTGTAGAAAGCTGGCACGGCCAGATAACGACCATAATTCCTAAAACAACTCCTTGCCTGAAATGTATGTTTCCAAATCAGCCGCCTGCCAAAAAAACATTTCCCATACTGGGACCAACGGCAGGAATATTCGGCTCAATGCAGGCTTCAGAAGCAATAAAGATATTAACAGGCATAGGAAACACTCTGGCTTCAAAACTTCTCGTTGGAGATACTCAGTATAACCAATGGGACATTATAGAAATAAAAAAGCGGGAAAATTGTCCCGCCTGTAAAACTGCTTAGATAAAGTAAAATCTTGTTCCAGTAGATGAACACAGGTCAGCCATGGTCTCTAAACGGTCTATTACTCCGCTGTAACGCCTGACCATTGCTTTTCCCTCGTCAACAAGCTTTTCACGGAGAATCTTGCACTCGGCAGACAATGCTTTGGCATCTTCTGGACTTAACTTTTCTCCGCTTTCTGCATATTTCATTATGTTAGCTACCAGCTTGCAGCTGTTTTTCTCAGCTATTGAAGGCAGCAGTGAAGAATCTGGACCGAATGCACCGATGCATCCTCTGCCTTTGTCCCATGACATCGGACATTTTGCGCAGATCTCATTAGTTTCTGTCAGAGGAATCGTATCCCATTCAGTCATGAGGTTATCCTGGCCAGCTTCAGCAATCAATTTTGCCTGGACATCAGCTGACAGCTTGTCTAGGTTTACCCATCCTGTGTATGATTTTTTAGAATAAGGCCTGAGCTTTTCTGCGTCATCTGCATTCTTTAATTTTGAAAGTAAGAATGACTCTTTTTCCCCATCTAAGCGATTCTTTTTTAAGAACTGTTCAAAGTCTGAGGAGAACACCTTCTTTGCGTCAGACATGTCTACAAATTCATCATAATCAGAATACTGTTCATACCCGGCGACTGAAGGCAGACGGGCTTTGATTACTGTTTCTTTTCCTTTTTTGCAAAGAGAACCTTTGCAGTCTAATTCACAGATGGCCATGCTTATTCCCATATGATCACGGTTTCTTCCACTACTTAGTGGAATATATAAATTGTGAGTCGTAAATCGTTGCATAATCTTCAGAAAATGCCAGTCTGACGCTTCTCATCCGTGTCATAATCCAGCTGTGGAATTCTTTTTCTGTCAGGTAGAGAAATTATATATTTCCAATGAGCATTGCGCGAGCCTTGTCCGATGATCCCATAATCCAAATAAAAAACTTAAAAAAGAAGTACGGCAGCTTAAACGCTGTATCTGGAATAACTTTTGACGTTGAATCTAGTAAATTATTTGCATTCCTGGGACCAAACGGTGCTGGAAAGTCAACTACCATCGACATGATCTGCACCCTCCTTGAGCCGGATGAAGGAAAGATCATAGTGGACGGCTTAACTCGCGGAAAAGATGACGACGCCATCCGCAGCAGGATTGGAATAGTATTCCAGAACAGTGTGCTGGATAATCTCCTGACAGTCAGAGAAAATCTTGTTGTCCGTGCTGAATTTTACGGTCTCAAAGGTGAAGATTTGAAAAAGGCAGTGGATGACGCTGCTGAAGCTACAGACCTGCTGGAATTCATAGACAGGCCTTACGGCAAACTTTCCGGTGGACAGAGGCGCAGAGCAGACATCGCCAGAGCTTTGGTAAATACTCCAAAGATTTTGTTTTTGGATGAACCGACAACCGGGCTTGATCCACAGACTAAAAACATCGTATGGAACAAAATAATCGATCTTCAGAAAAATACTGGCATGACTGTATTTCTTACTACCCATTACATGGAAGAAGCAGCATCTGCTGATTACATCGTCGTAATAAATCATGGTGAAATAGCTGCTCAGGGAACTCCATATGAACTGCAGGAAAAATACAGCTCAGACTGCATAAAGTTCATAGCAAACAACACTGACGCTCTTAAATCAGTGTTGGATAAAAATGGCATCGAATACTCTGTTAAAGAGAGTACATTTACGATCTGGATAGACAGTACGTTAGACGCTATACCCATTATAGATTCTGTAAAACATCTGGTTCAAGGATTTGAAGTTCTTCATGGAACGATGGAAGACGCTTTCATCAATATAATTGGAAAAGAGGTATCATTCTGATCAGATTTGCACAGAGAAATCTAAAACTCTTTTTCAGAGACAAAACAGCGGTATTGTTTTCGTTGATGGGAGCTATAATTGTCATTGCCCTCTATGTTTTATTTCTGGGAGATGTTTGGACTGACTCATTGAATATGGAAGGATCTCGATATCTCATGGATAGCTGGATAATGTCCGGCGTCTTAGCAATTACTTCAATCACGGCAACCATGGGTGCATTTGGAACATTTGTGGACGATCGCGCTAGAGGAACAGTTCGAGATTTCAATGCATCTCCAGTTAAGAAATATGAGATTGCTGGTGGATACATTCTCAGTACATTCATTATTGGAATCATAATGAGTTTAGTAGCTTTGACATTTGCCGAAGCATATATAGTTGCCAGCGGAGGAGAGTTTCTCAGCGCTGTAGATCTTCTCAAAGTCTTGGGAATAATGCTTTTGTCTGTGATCTCGTCGAGTGCGCTGGTGTTTTTCATAGTCAGTTTCTTCTACACTACACAGTCTTTTGCAACTGCCAGCACAGTACTTGGTACGCTGATCGGTTTCATCACCGGCGTATTCATTCCAATAGGCACTCTGCCTTATGCGGTTCAGTGGGTTGTAATGATTTTCCCCGTATCGCATTCTGCTGTTCTCTTCCGACAGGTATTCATGGAGGCTCCGATGAATGCAATTTTTGCAGGAGCTCCTTCAGACGTCATTGCTGATTTCAATCATGAAATGGGTGTTACATTCACATACGGAGACTTTACACCGGGATCTGAATTCAGCGTACTTGTGCTTGTCGTAACTGCAGTGTTGTTCTACGGCCTGGCAATCCTAAATCTTTCAAGGAAAAACAAAGCATGACAGCTCTGCTCAAAGTTCACATCCGGTGTGGGCAGAGGAGTCTATCAGATTTTTCTCTTTTTTCCATCTGCGGCGGTAGAATGCAAACTCTCCCAGGACATATATGGCCTTCATGCCACAGAATAATTCTATAAGGAACACAAAGAACGAATAATCCACATTAACAAAAATATTTGTCAGATCAAACATCAGATGAATGAGGGATGAAATCTGCCATAAGAAGAGGAACAGACTTCCCGAAAGCAGCAGTCCGGCGAGGGTACGTGAGTAAGAACCTTTTGGATAATAGTTGTTGAAAAATGCCACGCAGGTGAGTATACCGCCGATTACGACTATACTGCCGAAATCTTTTGCATAGCTGCTGAATTCTGTCAAAATATTGTAATTTTCAATTATATAGTTGAGAGCAATTGCCAGCAGTATGGGAACAATTATTGCAGTAAGTGCATAGCTCAATGCACCAGAAATGCCCGTTCTGAACGATCCATATTTCCTCTCAAACTCGCTCATCTTGATAAACTCCATGCAGTTGCAGATCTTTATTTTATTATCAAATACAATAACAATCTGCCGTATATCGCCAACCATTTAAAATATGCATGGCACAATTATCATTTCATGGCCGATATGAATATGAAATTTAGTGAAACTAAAATTGGAGACGTATTTGATGACATGGTTACTAAACCGTCAGTAGTACAGAAAGGTGCTAAAATACGTCAAATTATCGACCTGATGATTGAAAATCCTCTTTCCCGTAAAGCTTACGTCGTAGATTCTGATGAAAAATTATTAGGTATGGTTAACACCGAAACACTGCTGCGCCTGGTTGGATACAGGATAGGTGTTAGAAAGAGCGGAGGTGTGGCTTTTTATCAGTTTCTCAGAGACTCATTGAAAGAAGAGATTGACGATATGATGACCTCCGTCATACCGATTAAAAAAGATACAATGCTCACCGATGCTATCGAACTTATGGTCAAGCAGCATCTTAACGATCTGCCGATAGTTGATGAAGATGGAAAGCTCATCGGTGAGATGATCAGTCTTAATATATTCAAAAAGGCCAGAGACCTTTTTGAAGATTAACTAGTGACCAGTGTCACTAGATCTTAAAGCAGTCGATGGCTTCAAAGAGAGCATCTCTTAAGCCGTCAATTTTTCCATCTTTGAAGCAGGCTACATATCCGTCGCAGCCGCGCAGAAAGAATCCTTTGCTGGCAAGATCTTTTATGACCTCTACTTTGCTTTCCAAACGATCAACATCGTATGCTCCGTCTTCGTCTTCTGTAAGCACTACTTTGAGCATCAGCGCATAGCTGCCGTCACAAAAAAGGTTTAATGTTGCTTTCATCCCGGAGATGGTAATGCAGTGATCCTGATCCAAGGAAATGTTTAGTAAAAATTCCTCGGCATCTAGGAGCTGTCCGTCCACTTCGATAAGATTCATGTATCATAGAAACTTTCGATAGTGGAATTAAACGCATCGCTCTGATGTTTAGCAACTGATAATCAGAAGAAGTCATTCAGACTAGTGGTTTTGCTGGTCTTTTTGCTAGCTGGTTTAGACTTTTTCTGAGATGCCGCTGGACTCTCCTCAAATGATGAATCAAACAGCGTTACCTGCTGAGATCCCATGATCAGATCTTTTTCACTCCAACCGAAGAATTCTGTGACTCTTGCCAGAGTCTGTGATAATCTCTCCGCATAGTATCTGTAGTCTGGGCGGTAGGTAAAAGGTCTGCCGCTAATATATGGCTCTACTTCCTGAGGAGTCTTTTTAGAATCAGTTACGATCCACGAAACCTTCATACCTGGAGTAAAGTCATAACCCAGTGCGATCATCTTCTTTGCTGCAATGACATTTACCTGAGTATCTGGGTCTTTATATGAATTGAAAGATTTGCTTGTTCTTGAGATTACCAGATCTTCAATCGGTACATCACCCGACAGCACTTTTGATACGCATTCTTTAGCTACCTTTATTGCTTCCTGCGGGTTGTCATCCAGTACCTTTTCAAATACAGACATTAAGCAGTTGCTTTGATATTCGAAGGCGTCGCTTCTTCTTATCTCATAACCTCTGATAAGCATTTTGTTTTCTGGCCACACTGATCTTCCAACATACCTTTTTTTCTTACCATGGGAAAATAACGGTTCCAGGACTTTTTCAAACTCCATTTGAGAAACTTCTTGAGAGAACTTCTCTGCAGTTTCTTTTCCGAATTTTACTGTATCTTCTAGGTTGTCGTACGGAGACTGAATGAATAATGAATCAGTATCTGAATACACGACTTTCAGACCTTTTTCATTTAGTTCCATTATTAACTTTTTAACAGTCTCTCTTGCAAAACCAGTGATTGCACTTCCAATGTCGTGATCTGTGAATCTGTAGAATGACGAAGCAAACACTCCGTAAAATGCATTCATAAGAACTTTTACTGCATTTTGAAGACCGTCATAGTACCTTTGTTCTTCTGGAGTCTTGCTTTCCTTCATGCTCTTTTTAATCTCATCTCTTTGTTTCATTAATGCAGTTAAAATTCTTGGAAGAAGTCCTTCTTTAACGTCTTTTGACAGGAACCTTGCTCCGTTGGGTGCCACTACTGTTCCTTCTGGGTTTAATGTTGTGAAGCAGATATTATTGCGTATGATCAATGAAGGATACATAGATTTGAAATCCAACACTATGACCCAGTGATACAACCCAGGCTCTATGTCGTGAACATATCCTCCTTCGATAGCATCTTCATCATTATTCATCGTGCTGGTCATGGGAACAGCGGTAGGAGGAACAGTTCTGTCAGCTTCACGAATCAATATGGAATCAATAAGTGTAGAACTTCCGGATGTGTGGACATCTTCAAGCGGCAATTTTGACACTGCAGCGAGATCCATTAATTTTCTTAATGCTTCTAAATAATCAACAATCTTCAAAGCCAGTTCAGCATCTTTTTTACAGTATTCTAGAACCTTCTCTTTGTTATTTGCCCATTCTTCATCCATATGAGATGGGTCGACATCCAGCTTTTCTTCACCAAGATATGTTTTAGCGATGTGGTTCAAAGTTTCCTGTTTTGGACGCAGTTGCATTTTTGCTGCCCACCAGGCATCAACAACTAATCTGCCGGTTATTTTCCAGCCTCTTTTTCCTACCTTCTTAGGCTCTGAATAATCTCTTCCCCACAGGAGCTTACCAGCTTTAGCAATGTTGCCTCTCTCCATTATTGTAGGTATGTCGTAATTATCAATGTTGTATCCGGTGATGACATCAGGATCTTCTTTTTGAATAATTTTTGTGAAATTATCAATTATTGATCTTTCATCGCCGTGTATCGGTTCATGATATTTCATTACACCGTTTTCTTCTGTTACGTAACAAATTGCAAGAATTGTTCCTTCTTTGATTGAATTTTCAATATCGAATGATAATATTTTCAAATCAGGATTGAATGGATCTATGTTGTTGAAGGAAGGTCCGTCGCCCATGTTCACGGTGAGATCTGTACTGCTTTCTCCAGGAACCTCTTCTCCTTCTACACAGAAACATGCATTCATGTTAACATCATATATAAATCTGTGATGAAATGGAATGTCTGCAGCAACAACTTCAAACTTGGACTTAATTCTTGATCTAAAATCCGGTACCAGCCATGGATATGTAACGAATACTTTTGCAGCTTTTTTTATTTTACCGCGTAAGAAAATATCTAACCTTTCAATACTCTTTACATTCTCATCATTCGAGAGCTCAGTCAAAAGCTCTTCTGAAGGTTCTATTACCTCAAAGTACGGGCCGAATCCTTTGTAGTATATACAGATGGACCTTCCGTCATCTGTAATTCCGTACAACTCTATCCTGAGATCATCCTCGACTCTTTTATAACCTGCTGAAAGTAAACGAACATTCCACTTACCCACGACTTCACTTCCTTGAAACGATTGAGATTACGTCATTGTTCAGGAGGATGTAGTCACTACCTACTGTTCTGTGCGTTCTGACATTTATTGCACGAATGAACGTATCTCCTAAATCTGTATGTATTTTGTATGCTAGTTCTCTTGCAGTTGTACCGTTTGGAACTAAGAAAACATCGGGAAGAACGCGGCCGTCATGATCTGTAAGCTTGCTTTCATCCTCAACTGGATAAACAGATATCATGTTCAGCAGTTCGTATACGGCTTTTTCTATGCATTTCTGCACTCCTGTACCATCATATCTGCTGATTTCTTCTGATATCTTCTCCAATGCAGCTTTCTGTCCGTCGGATAGTTTCACTCCACTTACCACTCCAAATGAAGAATCGCCAGGTTTGTATGAAATTAATCCGCCTTTAGCTGCTTTTTTAAGAGCTAATTCAGCTTCTGCGCATGTGGCTTCAGCCATTCCGTCGGCTGCTTTCTTAATCCTTTCAAGAGTCTCTTCATCAGCCATGTCTGCTTTATTCATTGCAACAATGATCGGCTTGGCATATTTTCGTATATGATGCATCAGTTTCAGCATGTCTTCTGGACTCCAGCTTAAGGGATTGCTGCTCAGTTCAACATCTCTCATGGCAGCGCTTATCTGAGATTCTGTGACTCCTAAGCCTGTAAGCTTTTCGTGAATTACGATCTCTATGCGCTGTCCTGTTTGATATGCTTGTCTGGCTGCTTTGTCCCATCCTTTTTCTAGAATTCCTCTCATCCAGCACGCTATTTCGTTTTTTAAGAACTCAACATCCTCTACCGGATCGTGACTTCCCAGCGGTACGGAGTTTCCTTCTATGTCTGTAGCTCCAGAAGCATCAACGACATGAATCAATACGTCGGCCTGTCTTAAGTCATCAAGGAACATATTTCCTAATCCGCGGCCCTGCCATGCATCTGGTACAAGACCAGCTACATCAAGCATCTCAATGGGAATATGTCTCACCCCGCCATCGCAGATGGCATTGCGAGGAACGCATTGCACTTCAAAATCTACATGGGGGCATTTTCCTCTTGCATATGCTACACCTTTGTTTGCTTTGATTGTTGTGAATGGGTATGCCGCAATTTCTGCAGGCGCCATCGTCGCTGCACTGAAAAAGGTGGACTTTCCAACGTTAGGCTTTCCGACGATTCCTATCTGCATAGTATCGTACCCTAAAAGCCTCTTAGTTAGAAATACTAACGGTCCCTAAGTGCTAAAATGGCCTCTGATAACTCACCGATCTGTTCTGGAGAAAGCGTTTCTACCCTCAAATCCAAATACGGGAGACCGCTGTCTGATTCTATCAATCTTTTAGATTTCAAAATAGTTCTTATTTTTTTCCGGCGGTGTTGAAATAACATTTCCGTTAATTTAAAAAAGAATGTTTTATTCGATAACACAAAAGGAGGATTTCTTGGTATGATTTCTACTACTGCCGAATCTACCTTAGGGGCCGGATAAAACTTAGACGCCGGGACATTTTCTAAGATGCTGCATTTAGCGCGGTAGTATGTAGCTACACTCAACCGCGAATAGTCTTTTGATCCTGCATTTGCAACCATCCTGTCTGCAAATTCTTTCTGCAGCATTACCACTGCATTTCTAAAATTATAATTGAGGATTTTGAAAATTATCGGGGAAGATATTGAGTAAGGAAGATTGGAAACCATAATATCGAACTTTGGAAAGTCTACACATAGTGCATCTGCAGTGATCAGTTCTACATTCGATGGTAATTTTGTTGATAAATATTCAGCTAACTTCCTATCAGTTTCAACAGCAATGACCTTCTCAGCTTTTGTTGCAAGCCTGCTGGTAATCATCCCTAAGCCAGGACCAATTTCCAGTACAGTATCTTCAGGGTGTATGCTGGCATATGCGATCTGTCTGTCTGCTATGCCATCATCAATTAAAAAATTCTGGCCCCATGTTTTGGAAGGGGACACTCCGATTGATGAAAGCTCCGCTGCTAACTGTGAAGGATTCATAAAAAATATCACTTAGAGATGAAGAGATGATATTTTTGAGTGGGATCTGAAAGTTCTTCTTCAATACGCCTGGCGATAAGCTTGGAAGGACTTTTTATTGCTGGTACTCTTTTTGTAATATCCTCGTAGCTCTTGAAGTTGCCTTTCTTGCGCTCTTCAATTATTGCCCACATCAGTTTCTTTCCCAGACCTGGTATGAGCTCAAGCATGTGATATCTTGTGCTTATTGCTTGAGATTCATTGAAAAACTTCACAAAACGCTCTTCGCTGCTCTCTACAATCTCTTGAATCACAAATGGGAGCTCTGCCTGCGCTGCGGCAGTGAGTTCATCATAACCCACACGCTTTTTCACATGAGCGACCTTATCGCGCTGGGAAGTTTCCTTTCCTATGTAGACTCTGTCACCCATGGTGATAATAGCATCGGATTTTGGAACTAACTCAAAGAGTTTAAACTCAACCTCTCCAACGCCGTAAGCCACAGGCTCTTTTTTAAATCCTTTTTCTGAAGGATGTCCTTGCGGCAAATAGTCTATTATACGCGCATAGTCTTCCATTAGATCCGCTCCCTGCAGGAAGTTTACCTATACTTCCCTACAGCAGATAGTATCTGATCAATATGAGCCTTTTCTAAGATCATTCTCTCTTTTGAGAAAAGGACCCTTACCTCTTCCGGGTATTCAGGCAGAAAATCAACGAGTTTAATCTGAATGTTTTCAGGAATGAATTTCATGTCTGCGAGTTCTGCCTGAAGGCTCTTAGCATCCTCTACGCTGAGTTTAGCAAATTTTGATGCATGCTCTTGTGCAAACTTCTGAGTAAGATTTAACTCTCTCTCTTCACCTGCTTCGTCAAGCATCTTCTTTGCTTCTGATAGGGTTATATAGCATTCTTCAGGCATCACAATCGCCTCATAAACTCTTTTTCAAGTGTTCTGGACGGGCTACTAGGGTTTTTGGTTTGTTGCCGTCTTTTAATTCTACTACATATGCACGGCCCTGTTTACCTGAAACAACGCCAGTTTTTCCCTGGAAACGCATATGTGGCATCCCATAGTGAACAGCGGGATCAATTACTACGTTTACTTTTTCTCCCACTTCAAAGTTTCTAAACTCATGTGTAATTGGTGACATGCCCTTTGTGCGGGGTGTTTTTCCAAGAATGTTGCGTGTTTTACGCCTAAGGCCTTTTGAAGCTTTGACCATGTTTATTCCTCGTGAACGTTATCAAGTATCTGTATGACATCAAGCGCTGTAACTTTGCAGTCGATGCCGAGTTTTTCAGAGATACTAGGGACTGTACGGCCCCCATCCCCACTGACGAATTCCTTGATATATGTACCGGATTCCGCCGTGATCTCAAGCACCATGCTGTTTTCCGAGAAATCTTTTAGGTTGATCTCGCGGATGTGTCTTTTTCGTGCTATGTCAGCTCTTCTGTGGCTTACACGAACTGGCGTCTGCTGGGTAATGCATGCTTGACTTAACGACTGGAGTACCTCATCCACTAACCCTTTATTAACTTTATCCTGCATAGACACCGTCGCTGAATAGGTTTTATCAGGTGATGCATTTTTAATCTTACGGACTTCATCCCTGTTTGAGAATCTCAGGTCTGAATAGCTAGCATCTTCATTTTTGTTAGCTTCGCGTTCCAGAACGTTGAGGTCTATCGAACGCTTTTTTGGATTGGAAATCTCAAGAACAAACGGCCTGCCGGTGCCTAGCATCCTCGCATCGATATCTTCTCTTCCCATTCCATGAAAGAAATGATCGCTGCCCTCGGCCATTTTAATTGCTATATCTCCTATAATCTCCTGAACGCTTGTCTGGTACATTTTTCCGAGTCCGTTGCAACGCTCGCAACCTTTTCCACGGCAGACTCTGCAGGGCCATATTGTCTGCGGAATCTCTCTTGAATATTTGTTGTACCGGCCGTAAATGAATAAAGGAGTAACTGTCATTTCAACATGGTTAAAGCGGGTATCAACCAGAGTAACAGCATCTGGATTTTTGAAGTCCACCTCTTTTTGAGAGCGTGCTTCTATAATTTTGCCTATTTCTCTGTTCAGTTCTGCTTTAATGGGTTCAGCATCTTCTCCGCCGACTTCAGCCCACAGCCTCTCTTCACGGTCTTGAATATCTGGACTTACTTTAGTGCCGACGAGGAATGTTCTGCATTCTATTTTAGAGAGCTCTGCTATGCATGCATCTGCAAAACGGTCCAGGCTGTCGAAAATCTCTTCGCATATCCAGCATTCTTCATGTGGTGGCAACTCTTCGCTTCTTGCAGAGCGTTCTAAGCTAACGGCGATGCGCATGTTGCGGCCGCGTTCTGTATTTGTGGTTCCTGTGTCTACATGAGCAAAGAGTCTTCCCAGACAATGATCGCACAGGTCATGTGAACTTAGAGCCTGATCTGCTCTTGATACAATCTTATTCATCAGATCAGCCTCAGTCAAAACCCATCTCAGCAATTCTGAGCATGGGCCTGGATCTTTCTAGATATCTATAAACAGTGGCGTGTTCACTTCCGCGCAAGATCATTTCAACGGCTGTTTTTGCTACCGGTAGCTGAACAGAATTTCCTATCAGACAGACGGTGCTTCCGAAAATGGACATATTCACACCGGTTAGGTCTTCAATTATCTTTCTGGTTTTTCCCTGAGATCCGATAAGTCTGGATCTCACACGGGTCATCTGTTCCGGTTTCTTACTGCCGATGTAATCCGCAATCTCTATGACTTCTAGGTATTCATCTTCTTCCAGCAGTCTCATTGCACGCTGCGGAGAAAATCCTCTTCCCACTGCTTTGACAAAATCCATTACTTTCAGAGATGCAACAGGATCTTCTGGATTTTCTTCAATGTCTACTTCACCTTCGCTGCTTATGTTTAATTTCACACCAGTGAGTTTCTGAACAAGAGCTTTTGTCTCTCCTTTTTCACCGATTAAAGCTCCCACTCGTTCTTTTGGTATGCGTATAAGTCTCATTCCTTAATCCCCATTATTTTGTTGATGATACAATCAGTGTCTTCAATGTCTACATCCAGCGACCTGAAGTATCTGTTAATGTTTTTCACATCTCTTTCAAGAAAGTCCTTTGAGTTCAGGTGATCAGTCAGAACAGCCTGTCCGACATCAATTATCACCGGTTTGCGTTTATAATATAGTATATTGTACTCACTTAAATCGGCATGAACAAGCCCGGCCTTCTGATACATGAGTCGGACATTATCCAGAATATTTTTGTAAACAGATGAAGGATCATCCAGCTCCACCTGCCTGATTGTCGGAGCCGGGGCAGTTTTTGTGCCTATATATTCCATCACTACCATATTGCGGTGGAACTTGATAGGCTCCGGGACGTTTACCCGTGCCTCATGCATCCTCTGCAGATTTCTGAACTCTTTGCTTGCCCATGCAGCCATAACTTTTCTTTTGGAGCCAGATATCCCAAGAAACCGCTTGTCTCCTTCAATGTATTTACTGACACGGTTAAATGTTGAATTAGACGTTCTGTAAATCTTTAGAGCCAACAGCTTTCCTTGCTGATTTTCACAGGCAAAAACATTTCCTTCTTTGCCAGTTGATATCGGAAACAATACACTCTCGATTATTTTCGAAGTCATGAGTTTGTATATTCCCATGACAGTTTCATGATCGAAAACTTCATCGAGGGTTTTTCTTTCATCACCAGTTCGACTGTTTTCTCTAAGAGCCATTAGCTTGTGCTCTAATTGAGCATAAGCTTCTTTTTCCGGCATGTTAAGCCCAATCAGAAGATATCCAGATTCTTTGGAATTGCTTTTCTGCGATGCAAATAGCTGGCCTGTGTCTTGGTGTAACGATATTTAATATCTGCCTTATCGTCCTGAAACTCCCATGGCCTGACTATCAACAAGTCCCCTTCTCTGATCCACATCCTTTTCCTGATCTTGCCAGGAATACGTCCTATTCTGGATGTGCCGTCTTCGCACATCACCTTAATGTGAGATGCACCTAGAAGCTGATCGGCAACGCCAAATATCTCTCCTTCTTTATGATTTGGAAATGGACAGCGGGTAATTTCCTCGCTGACTTCCTCTGAATCGTATGATGTCACGTGAATCCTCCGTAATTTGAATAGCGATTATAGCATAATCGCTTGTTTGAGTCATCTAAGATAATCCAAACAGATATTCAATACTTACCCTGATAACAAATATCTTTTTGTAAGTTCCTGAAGAGGATATTGGGGTAAATATTAAGTACTTATTCTTGTATCGAGCCGAGCATAAGCTCTTGTAGTGTAGCGGCCAATCATGAAGCCCTTTCGAGGCTTCGACTCGGGTTCAAATCCCGACAAGAGCACTATTTTACACATCTGGTTGTTTTTGATTTTTAATAATATGTTTTGACGTGTTTTTCTGCAGACTATGTCTTCTGCATAATTATATTGGTATGATACTATACTTTATATTAACGCCATTTAGGCGAAAGTATAATATCAATGTATTCAACTGATAAAGTCACAACCCCCATAGTGAATTATAAATTCCACTGTCCTCCTACTGGAGGGCAGTCTTAATTCACTTAATTGAATTATGAATGCTTATTATTTTTAGTACTTCTGTTATTTGGTAGCAGGGCATATTCATGTTAGTCACTCTTACAGTTGCTGGTTCGGATTCACTGGGAGGAGCGGGAATTGAAGCAGACATCAAGGCAATGGCTTCGTTGGGCGCTCATCCTGCTGTTTCTATAACTGCGGTGACATCTCAAAACAGCCAGAGGGTTTCTGGCATATTTCCTATTCCTGTGTCAGTGGTTATTTCTCAATTAGACGCAGTTCTCGAAGATTCTCGCGTATCCGGGGCAAAACTTGGAATGCTTTATTCTGCAGAAGTCGCTGAGCAAGTTGCTAAAAGGCTGAAAAACGAGAATTTTCCGATAGTTATCGATCCAGTTTTTATTGCGGGAGTAGGGGACTCGCTGAAAACCGATGAGTTGATCGAGGCGGTTTGTAAATTTGCAGTTCCTATTGCAACTCTGATTACTCCTAACATACCCGAAGCTGAAGATCTCACGGGCATCACGATAAACAATCAAAATGATGTCATGAATGCCTGCCGCCGGCTGCATGCAATGGGTGCGGATTCTGTTCTTATCAAAGGCGGACATCTAGATGGTCCCTGCGTCGACACTCTCTTCAGCAAAAATAGATTTCTCACCGTGGAAGTTCCAAGAGTGCAGATAAGAGGTCACGGGGGAGGATGCATCCTGTCGTCGCTCATAACTGTGCATCTGGCAAAAGGAATGAGTGTCTGGGAGTCTTACCTGAGATCTAAGATTATTTTGGATGAGGCTATCAAGTCAAACTATCCCGTCGGGCACGGAGTGCCTGCAATGAGCCCTATCGTTCAGACTTACTTAGATGCTGAAAAGCTGCATCGCATGCCAAAGCTCTAAAAGCTGTATGCTATTCAGCTTTGGTAAAGCTTCAATTGGATGGGGACGACTGTTGAAAATTGCGATGTTTACTGATACCTACCTGCCTACCAAAGACGGCGTAGTGACTTCCATTCTCACATCTAAGGAACAATTGGAAAAAAAAGGCCATGAAGTCATAATATTCGCTCCTGAGCCGTCCACAGGTGAGAAAGAAGAAGGCGTCCAGTATTATAAGTCAAAGGAATTTAAAAAATATCCCGGATACAACCTCCCTATCTATATTGAGAAAAAAATAGACATCCTCAAGGATCTAGATGTTGATGTAATTCACTGCCATGCACTCGCAGTAATGGCCCTCAGAGGCATGCTGGATGCAAGAGAGACTGGAAAGCCGATAGTGGTAACATTTCACACCATGGTTACAGATGCCGCCCAGTATTACAACCCGCTTCCGTTTCCAACATGGATGACACAGAGGCTGTCCTGGATTTATCTCCGTAAACTGCTGGAACATGCCGATTCCGTCATCGCTCCTACAGATGCCATAAGAAAGGAGCTATGTCTGCAGGCTCCTGGGATGAGACACATTGATGTGGTTCCTACTGGTATTGACTGCAAGCGTTTCTCTACCAGCGTAAACGGGGATAGAATACGTGAGAAGTACGGTCTGCAGAATAAAAAAGTGCTTTTGCAGCTTGGCAGGGTTGCCAGAGAAAAGAACATTGAGTTGGTAATGGACAGCTTTGCAGACTGTATGAAGAAAGATGACAAAATTACGCTTCTTATCGCAGGCTCTGGACCTGCAAAAGAATACTACATGGAATATGCTGAGAAAGCCGGCATAACTGGTAGAACAGTATTTGCCGGGTTTGTACCTGATGAAGATTTACCGGAGTACTATGCAGCCTGTGACGCGTTCATAACCGCATCTAAGTTTGAAACGCAGGGCCTCACCACGCTTGAAGCGATGGCCTGCGGAAAGCCGGTTGCCGGGATCAATTACCGTGCAACGTCAGAAATTATACATGACGGCGAAAATGGATTTTTGTTTGAAGACGATATTGCATCATGTTCTGATGCCATATTCAATGCTTTGAACTGTCCGCAGGAGATCAAAAATCATGCACGAGATACAGGCGAGCGCTTTTCTTCTGAAAAATGTGCTTCCATGCTCCTGCAGACTTATGAATATGCGATAGAAGCTAAAAAGAAAAGACATCAATCTGGAAGGCGATAATTCTGGATATTGGGTCTTTTTTTACTGATCTGTTTGAGCCGCTGGGTATATTGGGTGGCTTGATCTGCATTTTTTTACTGTTTTACATTGATGCTATAATATTTCCGACGTTACCGGAATTGTTCACGGTAATCATATTCACATCTTATCCAGATGCCAATATCTTTGTTTTTGCCATTGCTATTTTGATCACAATTGCACTGGCTGAAGTCAGCGGTGTATTCACTTTGTATACAGTTGTAAAGAAAATCAGAGTTCCGGAAAGAATTGCTAAGATTGCTCATCAGTACAGGGATTTCTTGATCGTGTCGGATGAGCGCATGATTTTATTGAACCGTGTTGCACCTGTAGTTCCCTTCATGGGCGCATTCGTATACCTGTTTAATTGGGACATGAAAAAGTCTTTAGGGTACGTTATTGCAGGAGGTTTAATAAAATATGGAGTGATTCTGGCATTAAGTGGTGCTTTCTTAGCATATATGGAGCACGGGACAGCGCAGAAAGTCACAATAATTATGGTAATCCTTGTGATGGCCATAAGCTTAGTAGCATCATATTTCAAGAAGAAGGGTGTAAATAATGCGAATCGTCCAGCTTAATCCCTACTATTATCCATATAAAGGAGGGATAGAACGCCGTCTGCATGAGGTGTGTCGCAGACTCTCTAAAAAACACGAAATGATAGTGCTCACATCTCAGCTGAAAGATACTGAGCTCGAAGAAGAAATGGACGGATACACTGTAAAACGTCTTCCTTCAAAATTTTATACCAATTACAATCCGCCGCATGTATCCACACCCGGAGTTCTTCAGGCATTGAATGAACTAAAACCAGACCTTGTTGACTTCCATTATCGCTGGTCTCCTTCGTATACCAAAGCTATGAAAGCATACGAGGGAAAGTGGGTATTTACCTTCCATAACACCTATGGTGAAGGGCAGGGTCCGATGCGCTATCTCAGCACACTGAACGACTTCTTCTTCTGTCAGATGATCAGAGACAAACATGTAATCTGCGTGAGCGATTTTGTAAAGAACGATCTGATTTCCAGGGACTTTAAAGAAGAAAATCTTGAAGTTGTTCCCACGGGCGTTGATTTCGTCACTGATTCCGGAAAAGATGAAAATTTCATTCTTTTTGTCGGCAGGCTTGTTAAAACTAAAGGCCTATCTACTTTAATCGAGGCAATGAATAATGTAGACTACAAACTGGTAATCGCCGGTACCGGTCCTGAAGAAGAGACTCTCAAATCAATGGTTAAAAAGTATGATCTAGGAGATAAAGTGGAATTTACTGGATATATCGATGAAGAAACAAAAACTAGGTTGATGACTACCTGCTCCACCTTTGTAATGCCTTCAGTCTTTGAATCGCTCGGGCTGGCAGCCGAAGAGGCTCTTGCTCACTGCAAGCCTGTAATAGCCTCCAGGGTCGGAGGTCTTCCAGAAGTTGTAGGCAATGCCGGAATACTAGTGCCTCCAAAAGATCCTCAGGCGCTTTCAGACGCCCTCAATGCCGTCATGATCGATGAAGAACTGAGGAGTAATCTTATAAATAACACTAAAACGCAAATTCAAAAATACAACTGGGACAATATTGTCAGCGATCTTGAGAAAATCTATTTAAAAAATATTGAAGCTAGCGAATAATCAGTAAATCCCCTTTAGAGTTTACTTTATTCACTGCTTCATAAGATATTCTTCTATATAGTGAGATGCTACAGCGCCGTCGGCGGCGGCTGTGACAATCTGCCTCAGCGGTTTAGTTCTGGCGTCTCCTACCGCAAAAACTCCGGGAATGTTTGTCTGCGTGGTCTCGTCAGCAACGATATATCCATGGTCGTCAAGTTTCAACTGGTCCTGAAAAAGCTTTGTATCCGGCACCCGGCCTATTGCTACAAAAACACCCTCGCATTCAATCCTGCTGTTTTCATTATTTATTATGTTCAGAATTTTAACTCCTGTGACTTGTTTGTCATGAATGATCTCTGTGACCTTAGAATTCCAGACAAATTCTACACCGCTGTCTTTTAGAAGCGACAAGTACAATTTAGAGGCTTTGAGCGAATCACGCCTGTGGATCAGATAGACTTTTTTACATAGTTTTGCAAGGTAAAGTGCATCTGTAACAGCGCTATTTCCACCGCCCACCACCACAACCGTCCTGTCTTTGTAAATCATTCCGTCACAGGTGGCGCAGTATGCCACGCCCCTGCCTCTCAACCGTAGTTCATCTGCAAGCCCGAGCTCTTTTGGAAAGGCGCCGGTAGCTACAATCACCGTGGATGAAAGAATCTCTCCAGATGTTGTGATGATGCGTTTGGGATTCTCTTCTAGATACACTTCAATGACCTCATCAAAGACTGTTCCCGCTCCAAAGCGTTCTGCACCTTTCTGCATCATCTCTCCCAACTCAAAGCCGTCTATTCCCTCTGCAAATCCTGGATAATTGTCTACCTGACCTGTAGTTGCCATTTGTCCGCCGGGCGACAGTTTCTCTATGACAACTGTAGAGTAGCCGCCTCGTGCGCAGTACAGCGCGGCAGTATATCCTCCCGGACCGCCGCCGATAATCGTCACGTCATTTATCTGATCCATTTTGACCCCTCACATTACTATGCCGCCGTCGACATGAATTATGGTTCCTGTTGTAAATGATGACTCATCAGAGGCTAAGTAAACATATGCGCTGGCAAGCTCATCCGGCTCTGCCATTCTTCCCAAAGGTGTCAACGCTTTGAGAGTTTCCATCATTCTGTCTGATACGGACTGAGCCACCATATCTGTGCCGACTACGCCGGGAGCGACAGCATTCACACGGATGTTATACGGTCCAAGCTCTTTAGCACATGACTTCGTCAATCCGTTTATTCCGAATTTGGATGAGGAATATGCAGTCTGCATTTTTCCTCCGTAAGTTCCAACCATGGAACTTGTGTTGATAATGCTGCCTCCGCCCTGCTCCCTCATAATCGATGCTATTTCACGAATGCATTTAAATGCACCAGCCAGGTTTATTCTTATGACTGAATCAAAGTCTTCATCAGTCATCTCAAAAATCTGCTTGCTTGAGGTGATTCCGGCATTGTTGACTAGAATATCTATGCGGTTCCACCTTTCCATCGCTGCAGCAACGGCGTTTTTGATCGACTGCGTGCTAGAAACATCTACACCGAGCGGCAGAACATCTGCTTCTGGATATATTTTCATTAATTTTTTTACGGCATTTTCTGCAGATTGCAGTCTGCTGCCGCAAAGTGCAACTTTTGCTCCTTCTTCAATGAACAGCTTAGCAATGGAAAATCCGATCCCTCGTGATGATCCAGTGATGATAGCAACTTTATCCTGCAGTTTCATGGATATTCCTTCATGCATTCAGAGTGCACCATACTTTTTCAGCCATTCTGCGATGGAAGCTTCAGACGGCGGGCTTATTACTGAATCAGTGGATTTGCCGTTTTGAAAGAGAATTAATGTAGGAATGGAATTAACTTCGTATTTTTGTGTAAGCTCTTTATTGTCATCTACGTTCAGTTTGGCAATTTTGATATTTTTTCCATATTTTTCTTCAATTCTGTCGATTACCGGTGCTAGCCTTCTGCAGAAACTACACCAAGGTGCCCAAAAATCAACTAAAACCGCTTGCTCTGACTGTAAAACTTCCTCTTCGAACTGCTTTTCATTCTCAATCGTTAATATTGCCATATTTAACACCTCTTTTTTTACATTTGTCTCTGAAATATGCAGCATATCTGCTCAGCTATCAATCAATGCTACATTACAAGCTGAAGTGGAATAATTATGCTGATTGTTTCCACCCAGCGTTTGCAATTTATATTCTAAGATAGTTCAAACATCGCAATATGTAATTTTAAGATTGCCCCTAATCAATCTGATCAATATTGAATGCGACCATATGTGATTTGACAGATTGCAGACGCGTTATCTTGTTCAGATCAGAACAAAGGCGAATACAACTGAACCTACCATAATTGCCACTATGAAAAGAGCCATCAAGACCTTTACTTTTTCTTCCTTGCTTTTTCTAGATTTAGACATGAGTATTCTCCGATTCATTATATTATAATCTATATGTGCATTTTGGTTTATTTTTCAACTGTTTAGAATCATATTTACAGCATCTTCAAAGGTAATGCCGTTTTCAATCCTGATCGTTCTGCATCCTAAGCTCTTACCTGCATCCATGTCAGCATCGCTGTCTCCTATGACCCAGGATTCGCGGAGGTTTATGTTGTGCTCCCTGACAGCCTTCATGTACATTCCGGTGTTGGGTTTTCTGCAGGAACATTTGTCTTCTGGCTTATGCGGGCAGAATTGAATCGAATCAAAAAATGCTCCGTGTTTGGAAAGTTCAGAGTTCATTTTGTTATGAATAGCTTTTAAAGTTTCTTCAGTAAAGTATCCTCTTCCTATTCCAGACTGATTTGTAACCAACACAGATATATAACCGGCATCATTGAGTTTCTTCAGAGATTCTGCAACGTATGGGTATAGATTAAATTCATCAGGGTTGGAACAGTACGGCACGTCTGGAGCTATTGTGTTATCTCTGTCAATAAATACCGCTTTGTGCCCGAATACCCCTTTCTCCACTAATCCGCAGATAATGTGGCCGGCACACAGGTATGCCTCCTGAATTCTCGGGGTATGTGTGGATGGAATTATCAACGGGAAGTCAACTATACCCTTTATTGATCCGCTGGAACCGGTAAATGAAACTGTTATGCCTTTTGTCTTGGCGAATTCAAGAGCCAGAATTACATTTTTGGAATTTCCGCTGGTGCTCAGTCCTACCGCTACATCCCCGTCCTTCATGCAGGCTTCCAACTGTCTTACGAATACGCGATCGTAGCCGTAATCATTCCCTATTCCTGTAATGGATGACAGTGAAGAAAGCGCAATGCCGTCCATGGCCGGTCTTTCCATTAGATATCTGCCGGAAAATTCAGCTGCTATATGGACTGCGTCTGACGCGCTGCCGCCGTTTCCGAAGAAGATCACTTTATTGCCGTTTTTAATGGCTTTAATCATGACTGCGGAGATCTCTTCAATTTGTTTTGGATCCAAAGATGAGATGACTGAGTTATTCTCACGCAGCTCTTCTTCAATTAAATAGCTCATTCGCTGAACCCCCACGTCTGAAATCCATGTTTTTCAAAATTGTATCCTACGATGTTAGCGCCGAGGGAGGTCAGCTCGCGAGCAACGTCACGCTTTTTATCATATTCACATATAAAAAACATAAATCCTCCGCCTCCTGCGCCTGAAATCTTGCCGCCTACAGCGCCTGTGGACATTGCGGTGTTGTAAATCTTATCAAGATACTCATTGGAGATGTTCTTTGTATAATTCTTTTTGTATGTCCACGCTTCGTTGAGAAGCTCTCCCATATATCTGATCTCACCCCTTAGGAGGGCATTTTTCATCTCTTCAGCAAGACGCTTTGCGTTATCGAGAGCCTCTGATGTCTTGGAATTTCCTTCAATATATCCTTGTGTCTGAGCCTTGATGATATTGCCGGAATCTCTTGTCTTGCCGGTGTTGGCTAAGAGCATTACATAGTTTAATTCGTTGAGAATATCTGATTTTATTCTAAGTGGAGTCACCAGTGTTCTGTTGCGGCTAAATTCCATGAAATTAAATCCGCCGAAGGCGGCGGCATACTGATCTTGTTTTCCGCCTGGCAGATTCAGCTCTTCTCTCTCTAATACGTATGCGAGCTCTGCAACTTCATATTGTGATAAAGACTCATTCAGCCATGCAGACATGGCGCCGATTATTGAAACAATTACTGCAGAAGAAGATCCCAGACCGGATCCGGGGGGTGCACCGCAGTGAAGAAACATATCGAATCCTTGTTTTACATTAAAGTGATTAACCACAGCTTTAATGAGATCCAGATTGCCGTCGTATGTTAATGTGTTTCCTGTTTTCCATTTTTGTATTGTTTCATAATCCAGAGAGCGTATTGTAGCCTGTTCATCAGATCTGGGTGATATTGTGCAATATGCAAATTGGTCTATAGTTGAATTTAGAACAGCTCCGCCGCGTTCGTCGCAGTATGGGGATACATCAGTCCCGCCGCCAGCAAAACTTATTCTTAGCGGTGCTTTACATCTTATAAACTTACCTTTTTGCATCTGTCCCCGCATCAGCCTATACCTATATTTAAAAAGCGCTTAAATTCAAAAGCAATATTATTAGTATGGGTCGGTTAATGGTGGGAGCTAAATGAAGACCTTATACATTCATGCAGATTATCTCGAGTTTAACGTCAAAAAAGCTACACCAGTAGCGGAAGATATTACTGATGAGGAGAAACAGGGACGTTTCGAAGAGGTTTTAGTAGCATTTATCAGCGTTGAAAAAAGGGACGAAGATAACCCAGATGCTGTTGCCAGAGCAGCTGCCAAAGACATCAAAGAAACAGCTGAAACCGTAGGCGCAGAAAGGATTGTTCTTTATCCATATGCTCACCTTTCATCTTCATTATCATCTCCAAGTGTAGGAAAAGACGTAATGAGAAAGATAGAAGAACTCGTTGGAGGCGATGTCCACCGTGTTCCGTTCGGATGGTACAAAGCATTTAAAATCTCATGCAAAGGGCATCCTCTTTCGGAACTTTCCAGAGAAATTACGGGAGAAGAAGAAGTTTCTAAACCTGAAGGAAAAGATGAACACTTTGTCTTTACACTCGATGGCAAAATGATAAACCCTGAGGACTACAAAGACGGCACAGAATGCTTCCAGGTAATGATGAAAAAAGAAGCATTGCATGAGGAATCTAAATTAAGCGGAGAACCGAAGTATCTCAGGCTCTGCAAGAAATTCGGAATGCAGTGGGAATCTATGAGCGATGCTGGCCATATGTCTTTCAGTCCTAAAGGGGCTTTAATGTTTGACCTCTGTTCTGATTACTCATGGCAGACCGTCAACTCTACCGGACTTCCAGTTTACACCATAAAAGGAACAAACATGTTCAACCTGGATGAAGGCCCGGTTGCAGAACATGCTAAATTATTTGGAGACAGACTTTATAAGATTGAAACTGAAAAGCATTCCTATGTTCTCAGGTATGCGGCCTGCCATCAGCAGTTTGCTATGATGAGAAACTGGAATATGAGCTACAAAAATCTGCCTTTCGGTGCTTTTGAAGTAGCAGATGCGTATCGTCTGGAGCAGTCTGGAGAAACTATGTTGTGCTTCCGTACAAGGCGTATGAATATGCCCGATCTGCATGTAGTCTGCAATGGAATGGATGCAGCGGAAGAATGGTTCGAAAAACTTGATGAACGTATTTATCAGGAAGCTGCAAAGCTCGGCAGAGACTACGAGATGCTTGTTAATTTTTCATCAAAAGAAGCGTTTGAGCAGCATAAGGGATTAATTTTGAATCTGATGAAAAAACACAACAAACCGGCGTTGCTTCACTTCTATCCTGAGGGTATTAATTACTATTGGACAGTAAACATTGAGTACCACCTTCTTGATGAGATGAAGCGTGCAAGGGAGATCGGAACAGTGCAGATAGATATAGGCAACGCACATCGTTTCGGAATCAGATATGCTGATGAGAATGGAAAAGATGAATATCCGATAATTCTCCACTGTGCTGTAATAGGTACCATCGAGAGATACCTCTATGCAATCTTAGACACCGCAGTTCAGATGGAGTCAAATGGAAAAGTTGGATGTCTGCCCGTGTGGGTCAATCCTGAGCAGGTGCGTTTCCTGACCGTTTCTGACGTACATCAGGCACGTGCCAATGAGCTTGCAGATATGGTACAGTCCAATTCAATAAGAGCCAGCATTGACGAGCGTTCAATAACCGTCGGAAAGAAAGTCCGCCAGGCAAAACAGGACTGGTGCTCTTATGTAATTGTCATCGGCGACAATGAGTTGGAAGCCGATTCCTTTGATGTGTATGTTAGGTCTGAGGATAAAAATGTAAAAATGACAATCCCAGAACTCATAGAAAAAATCAAGGGAGAATGCGCCAACAAACCATTCAGGCCGTTATACATGCCCAGAGACCTAAGCCGCCGTGTCGACTTTGTCGATCAGGCATAAACAATCCCCTCTGGGGATTAATTTTTGTTTTAAAAAAATTAGAGCTGGTTATGTTGAATAACCAGCTTCCCTGAACATCTTTTTAGCGTCTTCCACTTTAAATCCTTTCCAGTCGTCGCAGCATTCCGTTTCGCTTCTGGGAATAGCGCCTTTTTCAACCACCAATACATTGGCTCCGTATCTGAGAGCTTTCTCGCTCGGCGGATGCACGCAAATCTCCGGTACATTAATTCCTCCGGCGATTCTCGTTACAGCTACAACCTGCGCTATGCGGTCGTTGTCTACTTCCTTGCTGCCTTCAAAAGGAGTGTTGGCTATATTTACTCTGGCCATTGAACCGCATAATGAGGCATTATTATCAAGCGCCACCTCCAGAACTTCAAGGATCTCCTGGCTCGTATGCTCTGCTCCCAGCGGCTCTACCAGATATGCCAGTTTCATCGGGGAGTCCCGCACTGCATTGATTGTTCTGATGCGGTCTTTTGGGTTGAAAGGTGTTGCTTTTCCTTCACCCAGCCTTAGTGTGTGATATACGATATCTATACCACATTCGGCAAATCTATTTGCCATGTTAAGATCAAATTCACCTGTATTTACTACCAGCCCGTAATTACCAGGTACTCCATTTCTGATTTTCTTTGCAATACTGCAAAGTCTGTTCAGATCAAAAAACTCTGTCGTACGCAGCGTAACCCAAGATGCACCCTGATTAACAAAGCCGATGGCATTCCTGACAATCTCCTCATCACTGAGCTCGTGAGAATCATTCATCAGCTTCCATTTTTCACCGAATGAACAGAATTCACAGTTCATCGTGCACGGCCTGTAATCTACACCTATGGCGCTCCAGACTTTTCCCATGTTGCCGACAGCTTTAGCAATATCTCTTGCAGCAGATCCTAAATATTCAGTCTCTTCTGAAAGAGGATCCAGATCCAGAAAGGTTCTGAGGGCGTCTTTGTTCACCGCTCTGCCTGCAAGAGCTGCGCTTTTAGCTTCGTCTATCAGCTGCTTTATGTATTGATCCATTAAGATCACGGCTTGTCTTCAGAGAGCATCTCTTCGGCAATCTGTATAGTTTTGATGACCAGCTTAGGACAGAAATTGTCAAACAAGCCTTTTTCATCAATGATTTTCATTTCTTCAGGTATTGACAAATCATATCCCATGATCTTGCGGCACACGATGGATCCGTATTCCTTTTCGAATCTGCTTTTGAATTCCATCAGTTTAGACATGCCAAGATTCTGAGCGTCGACATCTCCTTCTTTGCAGTGTCCGTATTTTAATCCCAGTGCCATAAGCGCTCCAGTAAATGCACCGCAGACTTCACCGGACCACATTCCTCCTCCGAAGAGAGAGGCTATCTTTCTGGCATCATCTTTGTTTATGCCTACTTCATCAGCTAATTCTGAAAATACAATCTGTGAACATGCAATACCATTTTTGAAAAGACCAGCGACAGTTTTCTCATCCATACATATACACCTGATTTCATCAATGATTTACTGAATTATAAATGTTATTATTTTAGTGTAGAATTACACAATACATTGACAAAACTAATATTCTTAGTCAATACTCTAAAAATTCTAGGCTGGCTTGAATGATTTTACTGCGTCAACCATCGTTTTAATATTCTTAATTGAAATTCCTCTGTGAAGTGAGCAGGAGCACATAAAGATATAATCTTCATTGGAAAGATCATTCATGTATTTGTTGCAATCATCAACTATTCTTTTATCAGGACCTAACAGCAGGCTGTCAGTTACATTTATCCCGCCCAATATGCAGCACCTGTTTTTGGTATGCTGCAGTATTACGTTGTGGTCATTCTGCTCGGCAAACTGGAAACCGTTGATTCCTAAATCAATTGTTTTATCCAGTGTGCCGCTCAGTTCCTCAGTTGAAAAATCACCATGCGGATGAAATACTACCGGCAGCCCGAGATTATGAATTTTCTTAATCAGCCGCGACATGTATTTCAGCGTAATTGTTTCATATGTTTCAGGTCCGATCATGTCTGGATTGTCTGACGCTGCAGCAAAAAATATCGCATCTACTGATTGATTTTCAGCTAGTTTTTCAATGTAACCCATCGCTCTTTCGACACCTAACTCTATGATTTCAATAGCAAATGTTCTATCTAAACTCAAATCCATCATTAGATTTTCCAATCCCCTGTATATTCCTGCTCTAGTTACAGGAGCTTCCAGATTTCCGAAAACAGCAAGATCTGGAGAATTTGATTTAATAATATTGTAGGATCTGACTACCTGTGAATAGTCATATTCGTTTTCTTTAAATTTATAAAAATTTTCTGGAGACGAAAACGAATGTCTCTGGACATACGGGATACCTTTTTCCGGATATCCCATTTCACCTCCCAAACACTCAACATCGAATCCTGCTGAGTGTATGCATCCGATTACTGCATCATGATGCGTGATTTTTTGAAGAGCAAGTACTGCCTTGGCAGCCAGATCTGCGTTATACTCTTTTTTGAAGATCTCTTTAGTTGAGATGTTCAGTGCATCCAGACCTAAGGTTAAATCACGCGGAAATACCGGAGTAGATCCGATCGAATCCAAGGCCAGCCTGGACATTACCTGCTCTTTTGATGTCATTCCATCACTTACGGTTTCATTATTGACCTGTCGACAAAGTCTAAATCTTCAGATATGGGTTGGCCGGCGTCTCTGAGGACCTGTGCCGTCTTTTCAAGACTCATTACATCAATCTCTTGAGTGAAATCGACTTCCCAAGTGATATCCTGCATGCACTTCAGCTCATCAGCCTGGTCCCATCCGATCAGGTTAGCAGCTATTCTGGCAGAGTCTTCAGGATTTTCATTCATGTATTCGCTTGCTTTTTTCAGAGCATCAACTACAGCGTTCACAGCATCTGATTTTTCAGTTATTGCAGAGTTAGATCCCAGGAGAATCAATGGGTAGTAGTTTCCAAGGCCTTCTGAAGTTCCAACAACATAGGTTCCTTCAAGGTGCAGAGCTTTCTGAGGATTCGGCTGGCTGCTTGCAATCATATCCACATCTCCCTTGCTTAAAGCATCCACCTGAATGTTAGGCTGCAGATATTTCCATGTGACTTTTTTGGTGTCTATATTATTAGCATTCATCCAGTCTAGTAATGCTCCTTCTGTGGAGGATCCTTTTTGAACTCCGATAGTTTTACCTTCGATGGTAGACAGATCATTAACATCTATGCCGCTGTTGGGTCTGGCTACGAAAACATGCATCGATTCGCTGTAACCATATCTGCACACTATTGAAGTCTTATCTGTTTTGTTCAGGTTTTGTACTGCAGGTGTATCACCCATTGCAGCAAGATCCACGGTGCCTTGAAGAAGTGCACTCGAAACATCTGTTCCGCCGCCTGGGATTATTATAACTTCAACATTTACATCTAATTCATCAAAAAATCCCTTTTCTTTGGCGATCATAAATGATTCGTAGCACACTTTATTGCAGTATCCTACTCTTATTGTTTCCTTGCTGTCATCATTGTCCTCAGCAAGAACATAGTATCCAGCTCCTGCCAGTATGACAACAAGTATAACAGCCACTATTGCAATCAATATCTTGTTTTTCATTCAATCACCCTTCAATATTTATTATCTTTTGGGAATTATCTGTATAATTATCAGCACAAGAACACGTTTGCAGGGACGACAGAATCTCTTGTTTCAAGGACGCAAACTCACTCGTTGCGAGATCTCTTTTAGAATGGTCCATTGTGATTTTCCATTCTCTTATTATTTCTCCAGGAGATTGAGAAAACATTACTATTCTCGTCCCTAGAAGAAGTGCCTCATCTACGCTGTGAGTTACAAAAACTATAGTTTTCTGTTTCTTTAACCAGATATCATAAACTTCGTTATCTAATCTCTTTCTGGTTTGTTCATCAAGGCTGGAAAAAGGTTCATCCATCAGCATGATGTCTGGATCCATAGCTAAAGTTCTTGCAATCGCTACCCTTTGCTTCATGCCGCCTGATAAAAGATTTGGCCTGTGATCTGCAAACTCACTCAGACCTACCATTGTTAAACAGTCTATGGCAATCTGATCCTTTTCTTTGTCAGATAATTTCTTGCCGTCAAGTCCGTACTTTACATTTTCGATTACATTCATCCACGGCAGCAAGCTGTATTCCTGAAATACGACTCCGCGTTCCCATGACGGTTTTTTAATCTGATTGCCACGGTACAGAACTTCTCCTCTGGTAGGAGTTTCAAAACCGGCCATGAGATTCAGCATGGTGGTTTTTCCGCACCCGCTTGGTCCGATTAAGCAGATGAACTCTCCCTCATCTACCTTAAGTGATACATTATTTAGAACAAGTCTCCCTTTGGTTTTCTTTTGATCTAAATACACTTTGTAAACGTTTTTTGTTTCAAGGATGCACATATCATGCTCCCCCCTCAAGTCCGAGTCTTCTTCGTATGTACTTTTCAATTGATACAAATACGACTTTTTCTACGAACAGTCCAATTGCGCAGATCACCATTATGCAGACAAATGCTGAGACGTAATCAACAACGTACGTAGCCTGAGATATGGAAAATCCCAATCCGACTGCTACACCGACTACCATCTCAGCGGCTATCAGCACTCTCCAGCCGTTGGCCAGACCGATTCTTAAACCGTTTATGATATCTAATGAAGCATAAGGTATCAGAATATTTGAAAAAATAGAAAGTCTGGAAGAACCGACCATGTTAGCTACTCTCATGATAACAGGGGGTGCCTTTCTGATTCCTGATGACACGTTTATGATTATCGGCGCCATTGCAGTCATTGCGATGATGAATATTGCCGACTCATCGCCCAGGCCGAATATGAGCATTGCTATTGGAATCCAAGCTAATCCCGGTATCATCTGAAGAATATGTACTGGGATTATTCCGACAGAATACAATTTAGGACTGTATCCAAGAATCAATCCTGTCAAAACGCCTATGACTGCCGAAATGACATATCCTATTGTCCATCTCTTAAGGCTTGCAAACACATGGTCATAGATTGTAAGACCGAACATATTGCTTCCAGACAATAATTCAAAAAGACGATCAAAAGCTTCCAGGGGTGTAGGGAAAGAAATCAAAGAATTGCCGATGTATTCATTGTATAAAACAGAAAATCCCTGCCAGATCAGCAATACTATCAAAATGCCGATTAGAAAAGTTACAACATTTGTTATCCAAGTATATGCGCGATCTTTAGGGACATCTATAACATGTTCATTACTGGCTCTAGACTCAAGCAATGAACTTAGTATCCTGTCTTCTCGGCTTTGACTCCCCATTCTATCACAATTTAGATGTAAACTCAATATTCTAGTTTAAACTCCAATTATGATAACACTATTAAAGATAATCCCACAAAAACGAAAATATAGAATGGCTGCAGAATATATGCAACTTTACGGCTCAAACACTCAATTAGTGATTGCATGACAAAACGTTTGATATGTTGAATTTAAACATTGCGTGTCATAGTATTAATCATATTTCAACCCGAATTTTTAGCTGTTAATTAACTCAGATTCTTGGTGAAGCTTCCTTTCTGTGATTTTCAAAATAATTTATGTATGTAAATATCTAATTTATTTAGTACCATAGTATCACATACTTTGTAGATGTTCGTGTATTTATACGTATCAAAGTCTCGGTTTGATTTAGATACAAGGTAATATATGCCTCATGTTTGTATGTTTTTGGTATTTTTTTTAAAGATGTCTAATGCAAACATAGACTCTATAATATTCTAATATGAATCATTATTTAACTCCATATCCAATATCTAGCTATTTGCAACACCAATAATTTTCACATTATTGTACAAATTAGTCCTTATTAAAGTACTCATCTATTCAATATAAGTCATCAGATGTTTGTTAATTAGAATTTGTAGAATCTAGAATCTAATTTACATAGATTTTGAGTCGTGGTGTGATATCCAGACGATATTTAAAATATATATATTATGATATTATATTATGTATCTATGCATTATTTTTTTAAAAATATTAATACTGATTTCAAATTCTTAAAAGCATACCCAGATACTAATTAAAATAGGGAATGATAAAATAATATACGATCTGTATGTGCATAATATTGCATGATTAGTATGTAAATATAGTTTATGGTTAATATGTATTTTATAAATCGATATTTCTTTAATGCGTCTTTATATATGCTACTAATAAGTTACCTTTTTGATCTAAGTCAATATCTAAAGTTGTTTAGTTATTATCTGTAATTTGTTAGAAAACAGCTTTGGCTATCTGAGTTTAGATGGGAAAGGAGATAGAAATGAAATGCAAAGAAATATTATCAATAGCTGTTGCATTGATGATTGCATCTGTGGGTTGTTTTGCAGCATTAGGTCCCGGCGACTCTAACACTGCCTCAGATGATTCGCCAATGCTAGCTAGCTATAGTGAGTATGAGTATGAGTATGAGAATGGGCTCATGAGTATTAATGCCATGGAAGCTGCAGAATATTTTACAATTCTGATGCCAGCATATGATGTAGAAACAGGCACATTTTCAACTACAGATTTTGAAGAAGTGCATATGTATCTGCCATCTACTAATTCTGCATCTGTTAATGGTGGTGGAGTAAACAAAATAGAACAATTTAGGTATTATGCACAGACTTCTTCATGGGGATTTACTGAGCACTATGATGGATATAAAATCTACTTATCAAATACTGCTCTTACATTAATTCTAAGTGGTAGTATGGCAGCGGCTGACATACTTGGTGGAGGTCTTCCATCAGCAGTAATGACAATTATTGAAACTGCTATTACTGCATTTGGTGGAATAGCTCTAAATGAAGTATATCCTAATGGAATGATCTTCGTAATATCTACTGGAATATACGTAACATCAAGTACTACTGTACCACTTATCACTTTATTGCATACAGAATCTCAATAACCATATGTGAGAGTGATTATATATGAGAAGACCACCAGTAGTCGGATTAGCAGGTGTAGCATCATTATTGGCAATACTGCTCTTATGCACCTATCAGGTAGGCAATCTAGATGACTCTATAGAGCTTGCAGCGTGGTTGTTCTTTGATCTGATAATATTTGGAGTTTGGTGTCGTGTCATATTAATGGATGTTCAATGGTTAAAAATATTCTCCACACCTGCATTTCAAAGATATATAAGTGCATTAATGATCATTGTTACAATCACGATTGTATGCGGTACAGTCTTCTCATTGAAACCATACATCTTAGCAGGTGTGATGGTTTTTGAGATGGCAATAATCGTCTTTATTATACGATATGTTGTTGATTGTATGCAAAAGGGCAAGATACAGGCTACAATTTAAAATGCTCTACAAACCTTTTATTTTTTTATATTATAATTTTTATATAATTACGTATCACACTTTCTATTACTTCTTAATATGTAAGATGCATTATGACTTAGATGTGGATGGTATCATGATCGTATTTATACATTGATAACTAAAATCTCGATTTGTGAAAAACTACCAGTAGATTATGAATTTGATCTCTAGACTAATAGACATAGAATCTCATTATCTTTTTAACTTATCTGACAATTCCACACCTATTGTTGTTTGTGACATATTTTTATCAGCATCACATAGTTTCATATGTTGATTAAATAAGTTAAATATTACATACTTATTATATATTATTTTATAAATTGATATTTCATATTTGTGTGTAAGGATGTTCAATGGTTTGAAATATTCTCTATGTCTAAATTTCAGAAACGGATTGGCACAACTATCATCATACTTGCTGTGTATTCGTGATTGGAATGATTGCCATATCAGAATGTATGATCTCGCAATTTGATACATCATGGTTATTCCCTTGTGTGATGGTACTGGCATGTATGTATATTATCTAATATCACAAGTGCTCAAAAAGAGACAGATCACTAATGTTTTATCAACTCAAACCATTTACCTATTTTTTTTAATTGTGATTTTTTTACATTAGAGTTGATGATCCAAATTAAAACTATATCAGTATTTATATCTCGTGCATGAAGATTAATAAAAAGGTGAATTGACAGATTTTCTGTCAATGTAAAATTTGTGGAATGTACATAACAGACGAGTCTAGTATCTTCAAGCTGTAATCGAGATACTGCATCGTTCCAGGTTTTTCTGCTTCAATCGTGACGACAACGAAGTCAGCAAGTTCGTAGGCTTGTTTTTGTGATACTGTTGCTGGAACCCGTTCATGTCTTCCGATTCTGCCGCCCATCTTGTAATTCCATTTGTTAGTTGTGAGATTGATAGCCCATGATCTGAATGACGCCGGGTCAGTATCCCACGCAGGAATGAAAATATCAAGTCTTCTTTTACTTGCATCATCTGCTCTGTACATTGACGACCAAAAGCCGTCAGACTGTGAAGAATTAACAGTAACTTCTGATTTTAGTTTCCAGACTGGCAGATACTGCGTGTCGTCATCTTCATCATCGGGCCTGACAACTTCATATTCAAGCATATGCGATGTGTTTTCTTCAATGTCGTGAAGAGTCTCACATCTTTCGCACATAAACAGGTGATCAACGCCGTTTAATTTAGAAGGGGCTCCGCATTTTGGACAGGTGATTGCAGAAACCTTCATATTTTCATCCCCCTCATCAAACCGCTTAGTTCATTTAAGTCATTAATTACATCCGATGTAGATTTTTTATTGTTTGACTTAAAGTCACCTTCTACCCTTTCAGATCCATTGCGGAAGAAGTGGTATGCAATTGCTGTAATCGCCACACCAAATATGAATCCCACCACTCCCAACTCGGGTGAAGAGTACCATGCGAGCGGTATTGACAATGAAGCTACAAGACCGCCGGCAGCCGCACCGCCCGTCACTGCCAGACTTTGAAACAGAGCATCTCCAGGCGCGCGTCCAGACAGCAGTGAGTTTGTCACACCGTCTACCGTTGCCAGGTATATTCTGTCATTATATTCATACTGCACAATCCAAATCGGGTAGTATATCATAGAAATGTCTTGTATGATTGCACTCACCTTCTGAAAAGTAATGTGCGGAACTCCGGCACCGGCTATGCCACTGTCTATCGCATATGCTTTGGCAGCAGACAGGGCATCGTCTTTGCTTGTTACTGCTTCATATGTAGGCAGCATGGTAAAATCTTCTAATGTCAGTTCTCCATTGAAATTGTGTAGCCGGCGGATGCCGAGGTCCCCCGGATCGCAGGCTATATTGCTGTAAATGACATCTCTCAATACCATCTGTTCCATTGGTATTCTTTCTACATGTACGTGGCCGTTGCTGTTCGTTCTCCTGCGTTCTTCATAACCGCAGACCCAGCCAGCAGTTCTGGATTTAATTTTCCAAAATGGAAGATATATTGAGTAACATTCTACGATCTTTCCGTGAGTTTTCAGGTCCCTTGATTTCAGCCCTTTCTTCCACCATTTTTTGACTGTATCAATTGACTGCTCTTTAGTGACTTTATTCTTAAAAGCAGCGATCATTACTCCCTCATCACCGTCAATATGCAGCGCTGAGTCGCAGTATTTGCATGTGATATTCTTCTCTCCTTCTCCAACGGAAATGGTACCGCCGCATGTTGGACACGTTAATCCTACTGACAATTCAGGCATATCATGCAGCCTCCTTTGTTATTTTGTATGATGTAAGAAACACTGCCAGTGCTGTAATTCCCATCAATGTTACAGCAATTACTGGATATTTTACTGCCAACGCACCTTCTATAAAAAATGCCATAAATCCGCCTGCAGTAATTGCAAGATATGAAGCTGAACTTCTGGCAGGGAACGACGATGCAAAAACCTCAGAGGATGAGGCGTCTATCACTGCTTTGTAATTAGTTCCTTTATATGAATATTCAATAATCCATATTGGGAAGTATACTAGGGCTTGTTCTTTACCGCTGCCCGGAAGACTGTCTAGATAATGAAGCATTTCAATATCCGGCTCCATCAATTCTGCATCATCTATGTTGTAAGAGCTGTCAAAGATCTGAAAGTCACCAGCTGGAATTTTTAATCTGTGCAGACCAGGTAAGGTAGTAGACTGAGCCGGCTCAATGATGACTTTCTCTTTTCCATCTACATGTCTGCGGAAGAAGTATGTGGGAAAGAACATTTTCTTTATGTTAGTAATCGATGCAGTTTTATCTAGATTCTTAACTTTCGACGGTCCACTCGCCCATCTTTTGAAAGTTCCGATTGCTGCATCTTTGTCCAGTGTAAAGTTTATAATATAATAAAATCCAGCGCCGGAACGGTCTACATATATCTGGGTGTCGCAGTACGGACACTTAGTAAACTTAGTTCCAGCGTCAATTTCAATCGGTGCTACGCACTTAGGACATTTTACAGTAATCATACTATCACTGTGTAGGCTTTCCGCACTCAGGACAGAACTTTGCACCTGCTGGAATGTCTGCACCGCATGTACACTTGGCCGGTGTCATTTTAGCTCCGCATTCCAGGCAGAATTTTGAATTTGCAGGTACTTCCGCTCCGCAGCTGGGACACTTTTTAGAACTTTCAATCTTAGCTCCGCATGACGGACAGAATTTACTTCCTTGATTTATCTGAGCTGAGCATGACGGACATGCAACAGTCGGCGCTGCAGGAGCCTGTGCAGGCTGAGGTGCCTGCTGAGCGGGCTGCTGGTTCTGGGCCTGCTTCATCTGATCAATCATCATGTACCCCATTCCAAAACCGGCACCTACACCGACACCTGCGCCGGCAGCACCGCCTGCAGGATTAGATGCAGCTTCCCTCATGGCATTTCCAGTCTGATAGCCCATGTAATCCGTTCCTAAGATCTGCATGGAAGACCTTGTGTCAACAGCTTTCTGCACCTCTTCTGGAAGTGAAATGTATAATCCTGAGAGCTTGTCGATTTCTATGCCATACAAATCAAAATGATCTTTGGATTTTGCAAGCACTGCCTGTTCGATATTCAAAAGCGCTGAGGCAATGTCTGCAACACCCATTCCCTGATTTTTCATATCACCCAGAATTGAATAAATTAAGACCACAATCTGCTCTTTTATGCGGTCTTCAACTTCGTCTGATCGTGAATAATTGAATGTGCCGATGAACTGATTTACAAAGTTTTCAGGAGCTGAAACCTTATACCTGAATTCTCCGAACAGCCTCAGGTTAACCATTCCAAACTCTGCATCGCGGAACTGATACGGCTGTTTAGATCCAAACTTGCCGTCAAAGGTTCTCTTTTGCAGATAGACAACTTCCGCTTCCTGTTTAACGCCGGAAAGTGCTTCTACGACCTTTGCAACCACAGGAATATTCGTCGTGGTTAAAGCATAACGGTCCGGCCTGTCAAAGTAGGCCAGCGCCTTTCCGTCTCTGTAAAATACTGCTATTTCGTCCTCTCTGACAACGATATTGTCGTTATATTTGATATTACGGGGGACGCGGTACATTATATTCTGACGTTTTTGAGAATCGTCCCAGACTATTGTTTCAGCACCAATGAGGCTCATTGTTTCACCACCGTATCCTGTACGACGTCAATGCGTCTGTTGAATTCCGTTTCAAAATTATCGAGTAAATTCCTTATGTTGATTATTTCATTAACTATTGAATCAGAACTGCCTGAAGTTATGTGGTTTTTTAAACAGTCATTTGCCTTCTTAATTACATCAAGCTCTTCAAACAGCTTAAGATCAAATTCATACAGTCTGTCTAACTCTTCTTCTTTAAATGCAATATCTGCAGCTATTCCTGAATATCCAAACTCAGCATGCTGAACCAGCGATTCGAGTTTTTTGTAACTGTTAATAATCCCGCCGATATGCTCCGGATCTTTAGAATTAAATTTTATGGGCATCATGCCGCGGGCATTCTCTATGTCCCTGCACAATAAGCCGATGTTGTCTGCCAACTGATTCCTCAGCATTCTGTCTGCGTCGCGTATATCTTCTTTTATACGGTAGCCACGGAACCCTGGAACGAACATCTGGATTTTTTTCAGTAATCCTCTGTCATCTTCGATTCTTTCACGAATATCAGACATCTTTGATCGTTTCCCTGATGGTATTGGTATCTTAATTTTGTTGCCTGTGTGATTCGATTTAGAAAAATGAAACAGCTACCGGTGATTTTATTTTTTAATATGTTATGGCAGTAGTCATGGCAAAAATGCAGTACGTCTGTCCAAAATGTGGCTGCAACGAATTTGAAAATGATACATTTCAAGCCACCGGCGGAAACCTTTCAAAAATTTTTGACATTCAGTCAAAAAAATTTATAACCATAAGCTGTAAAAAATGCGGCTATACTGAGTTGTATAAATCAGAAACTTCACTCGGCATGAACATTCTTGATTTCCTGATCGGTGGATGATAAAAGTAAGAAAATTCTCATTTCCTATGTTAAAACGCTGACATGATAAAAGCGCGGTATGCGCTTTCCTAAGTGAAACAAAAAAGGAGGCATACTGCATGAAATACATAGGACTGGATGCACATAAGGATATCGTTGTCGCAAGTGTTATCAGCGACAAAGGCAAGAATGTTAAAATTATGAGCGTTGAAGCTTCTCCGGAAGGTCTGGAGAAGATACGCCAGTATCTCGGCAGTACGGAGTACTGCGTGATAATGGAATCATCAACTTATGCTTACTTGCCTTACAGATTCTTTGATGACTTAGGAATCGAGACGCATATGATTCATGCTCAGTCATTCAAGGTGATAACAGACACAGACCGTAAGACAGACCTGTTAGACTCAGACAAGTTAGGAAAGTATTTACGTCTCTGGAAGAGAAAAGAGATTGGGTTATCGATGTCATTTGTTCCTACTCGTCAGCAATGCGAACTGAAGGACTTGTGCAGGCGCAGAGAGCACTTAAGTGTAACAAGCGATGAGGTTCAAGATCAAAGATATGTCATCAGGCGAGCATAACGCATCGCGGGTTAAAAACCCGACATGTTTCTTTAAAATATAGAGGAAATGAATTCAGACACCATATTCATGTAATCTATAAAAAGAGTATAAGATGTTTAAGTTTCGCTGTGCCTCTTTATATAAAAAATAAAAATAAAAAGGTTTTACCAGTTGGATCATTCGATATCTGGTGATCTATATCCTATCAGTATGCATATCGCACCTATTGGGATACCTACAAGCGCTAAGAGTTTAATTGGATCCCACGATGCAATTTCCATCGGTGTCCAATTTATCAAGCTCAGAGTGAATGTTATTATTGGTAATATAATTAATATGCATCCAATTTGATATATTTCTTTTTTTGTTAGGGATGTTTTTTTTGAATACCCATATAATCCGATCAATGCTCCTCCTATTATCCAGATAAGAACTGATATTATTGCTTGGTCTATATTATCTGGAGAAAGTGCAAATCCCAGACCAGATATTCCTATGAATCCTGCTGATGCTCCATACCAATATGCTTTATTAGCCATAATGCTCCTCATTTGGAAGTTACACTTACTAATGGTGGAAATGGATAGGGAATTCCATATGCGTGTCCTATTAGCTTAATTTTGACAGCAACTCCTGAGTCAAAGTTCATTTGATCTACCTTTGCTACATTTTTTATGGCTTCAACACTAAATATCCAACAACACTAAACGCAGCTCCTCTAATTGCTGTACCAAGTGCCGGTAGTACGGTGCTCCCTAACGCTGCTCCAAGGGCTCCGATAAGTGTTGCTGCCACCATATCTGCGCCTTCATTAACTATCCTGTAACACCATGTGCTGTCTAGTTTTATGATTATTCTATCATACCATGTATCCACTCCTGTGCTACCTCCTCTTGTGGTTGGTGGAAGTGGGGATATTGATACATTCGTATTACCATGTTCATCTACTGTAATTGTTATCTGATTTGCATATTGAATAATCAATTCAAAGGCTTCTAGTATTTCTTCATCTGTATATCATTCGATAATTGTGGATGCGCTATTCGTTCCTAAAGTTAAGCCAGATGCTGATGCTACATCATTTGGCTCTTCATAGCTATCTCCTGTAGAAGATGCATATACAATAGCTGTGGAAGAGGAAATTAGTGCCGCAACTAATATCGGAGATATTAATCTATTTGCGTTCATTTAAATCCCTCATTCTTTTTATAGATCCATAATAAGGAATTATCTTTGTTTTATTATCTTTTTATAGATCAAGCACCTATATGTAGCATTATCTATTTATAATACTACATTTGAAAATACTAAACATTGGTGTTATACATTAATTTACAAGATATTTAATTAGCTTATTGATAGTTTATTGTGAATATGGCAGCATTATTTTCTACCTTCACTATAAACTATCAACGCTAACATTAGTTTAATGTTCTCATATAATCTCATCCAGTCCATCAAATATCCATCAGTGTAGGGGACTTTGTATGCTTCCATTGTTAGAGGGATATTACAATTTTCATCACCTGTTTTTTTTAAAAGTAGAGCATGAAACTCTTATACTCACTCAACCATCGAAATATATTTTGCGATTGCATCTCCGGTCTGTTTGGTATTGAGATGACCGCCCATGTCTGCTGTCAGATCTTTGTTGTCCATAGCTTTTCTGACAGCTTTTTCAATTAAGACGCCGAGGTCTCTTCTGCCTAAGTTGTCTATCATAAGTTTGGCTGCGAGAATGGCTGCAACAGGATTTGCCTTTCCCTGACCTGCAATGTCTGGAGCTGATCCGTGCACCGGTTCGAACATGGAAACACTGTTTGGAGAGATGTTTCCCGAGGCCGCAACCCCCAAACCTCCCATGATCTCTGCACCGATGTCTGTGAGAATGTCTCCGAACATGTTGGGGCAGGCGACAACGCCGAAACGTTCCGGAGCCCTTACCAGAGCCATCGCCATTGCATCAACATACATGTGTT
The DNA here is from genome assembly GCA_905202485.1 of uncultured Methanomassiliicoccus sp. Taxonomy (GTDB): domain Archaea; phylum Thermoplasmatota; class Thermoplasmata; order Methanomassiliicoccales; family Methanomassiliicoccaceae; genus Methanomassiliicoccus_A. Next base: position 185,455 of record CAJKRY010000001.1, on the reverse strand, counting down.
CCAGGGCGATTCCGTACTCCTGAGATTTCTGTTTGAAGATTTCTCTCCACATCCCATACAAGGAAGTGCAGACGTTGGCTTTGTCCACAGCAGTGACTTTGTCTTTTCCCATGTCCTTTGCTGTTTTGAAACAGTAGTCAGCGAAACGTTCGATGCCTTTTCTTGACATCATGCCTATTTCAAATGCAAACTCATCATCGCTGTCTGCTTCCATGCCGATAGTGATCTTTGCATTATACAACTCGCGTTTAAGATCAAGAGAGACATTCTTGCCGTTGGAAAACCTGCTTCCGGCTCCCATGTAAAAATCTTCAGTATTTTCTCTTAAGAATACTATATCAAAATCCTTCTCTTCCTTTAACGGCGTATACGGATGCCACGCTTTGGAAGGGCGGATATTCACATACTGGTCAAAGGTTGTGCGCATTGATATCAGAATGCCTTTTTCCAAAATCCCCGGAGCGACGCGGGGATCGCCGATAGCTCCAAAATATATGGCATCGTGTTTTCCCAGCTCGCTTACATCATTTTCAGTAAGAAGTTCTCCTGTGCGGAGATATCTTTCTGAACCGATGTCCAGGTAATCAAGAGAAAATGACACGTCAGCAGTTTCTTCCAATGCCTTGAGGACTTTCACGCCTTCTGCGATTACTTCCTGACCTATGCCGTCTCCCGGGACCACTGCTATCTTGTACAATTACTTTCCTCCCTTCAGCCTGGCCATCAATCCGCCGGACGCTATCAGTTCTTTGATGTACGGCGGGTACTCAGGAAACGACCATGATTTTTTAGAAGTTTCATTGATGATTTTTCCGTTATCGACATCAACTGACAATATATCTCCTTCATCAGCTTCGATTTTACACTCAACTAATACAAGACCGATGTTTATTGAATTGCGGTAGAAGATTCTGGCAAAGCTTTCGGCGACTACGCAGACTATGCCGGCCTGCATAAGCGACCTGGGAGCATGCTCCCTTGAAGATCCGCAGCCGAAGTTCTTGCCTGCAACAATTATGTCTCCTTTTGAAACCATTTCTGGAAAACCGGGTCTTACTTTTTCAAACAGGAAAGTTCCCAGCTTATCATTGTTTTGGCTGGTAAGCCTCTCAGCAGGAATTATCTGATCTGTATCAACATGATCCCCGAATTTCCAAACTTTTCCTTTGATTGTGTTCATATAATCACCTCAGGGGACTGATATTTTACCAGTCAAAGCACTTGCAGCCACCACAGCCGGGCCGGCCAGATATACTTCAGAATCCTTGTCGCCCATTCTTCCGATAAAGTTGCGGTTGGTGCTGGAAACGCATTTCTCGCCTGCAGCCAGGACACCCATGTGTCCGCCTAAGCATGCAGCACAAGTCGGGCCGGAAACAAATGCCCCTGCTTCACTGAAGATTTTGAGCAAGCCTTCATCCATGGCCTGATTATAAATTTCTGTTGATGCGGGAACGACAATCATTCTCACATCTGGATGAACCTTCTTTCCTTTTATGATCTTAGCCGCTACTCTGAGATCTTCTATCCTGCCGTTGGTGCACGATCCCAAAAATGCCTGATCTATGGTGACATCCACATCTCTGGCATTTCTGCCGTTTTCCGGCAGATGCGGAAAAGCAACCATATAATCTAAATCATCAAGATTATACTCAAGCTCTCTGCAGTATACTGCGTCAGCATCTGGTGAGACCGGTGTGTATTCTCCTCTTACCCTTCCCTTCAGGAACTCCTCGGTAAGTTTGTCGCAGGGAAAGATTCCAGCTTTTCCTCCTGCTTCAATAGCCATATTGCTCACTGCAAGCCTGTCGGATATTGAGACATTCTCAAGGTCTCCGCAGAATTCGAATGCCTTGTAGTTGGCGCCGTCGACGCCGATGTCAGAGATAATCTTTAAAATAAGATCCTTTCCGGAAACATATTCCTTGAATTTTCCGGTTATTTTGACTTTAATTGATTCAGGCACCTTGAACCAGAGACGGCCTTCTGCAAAACAGGCAGCCGCTTCCGTGCTTCCTATTCCAGTAGAGAAAGCATTGAGGCCTCCGTATGTGCAGGTGTGGGAATCGGCACCGACAATCAATCTGCCCGGCGCTGCAAATCCCTCATCTACCATTACCTGATGGCACACCCCGCCTCTTCCGACTTCAAAATAATTTTTAATATTGTATTTTTTAACAAACCGTCTCATCTCTGCAGCCTGTTCTGCAGAAGCAATATCTTTGTTCGGTACAAAATGATCTGGAATCAGAACAATCTTATCTCTCACTGGTTCTCTTCCTAATGCTTCAAACTCCCTGAATGCTATAGGGGCTGTAACATCATTTGCCATAACATAGTCTATTTCAGCTTCAACGATCTGTCCTGCATGGGCATCAACGCCTGATTTTATGGACATTATCTTTTCAGCGATTGTTTTTGCATCTACCATTTTCTCACTCCAGTCTAGAGTATAAGCGGTCCAGAGCTTCCATGGTGGCATCAACGCTGGTCTGCACGATATCAGAGCCGACGCCTTTTCCTACAGAAACTGCCTTTCCTTTGCCATCTTTGCTGATTTTAACCATCACTTCACACAGAGAGTCGCTGCCGCCAGTAATGGCATTTAAACAATATTCTTCGAGTCTAAATACGTTACCCATGACTGTTTTTATAGCGTTGATTGCAGCATCTACAGGTCCGATACCTATTGATGTTCCTGTTTTCTTTTCTCCGTTTATGTCAAGTGTGACGACTGCGGTCGGAGTTGTTTTAATTCCGGTGAATACAGCGAATTCATCCAGATTGATATGTTTGGACTCATGCTGCTCGGCAAAGTGAGATGCTAACGCAACTAATTCTGCATCATCAATTTCTTTTCCGCTGTCAGCTAGCTCCTTTATTTTATCGACTACCTGAGCGATGCGGTCGTCATCCAGCATTATTCCGTACTCGTTCAGCTTTTCTTTTATGGAGTGGGTTCCGGAATGCTTGCCTAATACAATGTTCCTTTCCACTCCTACTAACTCAGGTCCGAACGCCTCATATGTGGAAGGATCGTTTAAGACTCCATGGACGTGGATTCCCGATTCATGGGCAAAGGCATTTTTTCCTACAATTGCTTTGTTAGCCGGAATCGGATATCCAAACAGCCTGCTGACAAGCTTGCAGGTAGGTCCGATCATTTTAGTGTTAATTGTAGTCTCTACATTATAAAATGCCATTAATGCCAGTACTGCTTCTTCCAGCGAGGCGTTGCCTGCTCTCTCGCCCATTCCGTTGATTGTTGCATGAATCTGTTCGGCTCCGCCTCTTACAGCAGAAAGAGTGTTTGCCACAGCCATTCCAAAATCGTCGTGGCAGTGTATAGATATCGGTACTTTCGTAACAGTTTTCAGCTCGCGGATAAGGTATTCCATTGCTGTGGGTGATATCGTACCTACAGTATCTGGAACATTTATGCGGTTGACACCTGCTTCCTGAACGGCGATATGCATCTTTTTGAGGAATTCGAGGCTGGTTCTGGTGGCGTCTTCGCAGGAGAACTCAACTTCTAGCCCTCTGGATTTTGCATATTCCACTGCAGTCACTGCTCTTTCTAAAACCTCATCCTGAGTCATCTTAAGTTTGTACTTTAGGTGAGAATCAGAAGTAGCGATAAAGGTATGAACATAATTCAGGCCGCAGTCTGCCACGGCATCGATATCGCTTTTTACAGAGCGGGCTAATCCGCAGACCTTAGAATTTAATCCAAGGTTCATGACGGCTTTGGCAGCATCTTTTTCTCCCTGAGATGAGGCTGGAAAACCTACCTCAATAACATTAACGCCTAATTCATCAAGCGCCTTTGCGATTCTTACCTTGTCATCGCAGGTAAGAGCCACACCTGGGGTCTGCTCACCGTCCCTGAGCGTCGTATCGAATACAGTTATATTTTTGGGAACGTCGTCTGATAAAAAGAGCTCATTGAATTTACTGGTATACACTCTCTTTTTGTCTAGCGAACCTCGACAGCAATCTGAATCTACAACATTAGGATCAATCATAAAAAACGCCTCACGGCATCTACCCTACAAATGTGATATTTAGCAATACAAACGCAAGAATAGCAACTCAATTTTAATTGCATTCCACATTTAAGGGCCTCGATATGCCTCCGAGGCAATTAACAATATTTTAAGATTACTGCGATTTTACAGTTTTCATTAGACAAAGAGCCTCAAGATACGCCGTTTTCTTTCTTACTTGAGGATCATAATATTATCATCGATAACTTCTCGCTGAAGCCACAATTGCTTTCTTAGCTCCCATTTCAGACTTCTTTCGAGTGTAATATCCTTAATTGATGAATCATAGAAATGCATATGATGATAACACACCGTTCTAAAATTCTCTGCATTACTCTGTTTCTTTTCCTCGTCATTCTACCGTGCCTCTCTTTACCACCTGAATCGTATCCATACGCGGAATCATTCCGAAGTAGGCAGATGTCTTTTCGGAAGTGTCAAAACGATTGATATTAATTATCATCGACATTAACTAAACTGCAGTCCGTCTTCCTATGCCCTGACATTCCTACGAGTAATTTAGTATTGAGATCATCTAGCATTTTTAATTTGATGCCAATTGTAAGTTTTTATAGTCTGATGGGAGAGAAACACATGATGGTTTGAATGGAAAATGCAGTATCTAGACAAATATCACCGTGGAATAATCAAATGTATGAATTCATAGTTTAGATTTGAATCATTATTTAGTTGAAAACAATCCATATTTAAATAAATATTATGCATAAAGGCGTGAAAAACTGAATAAAATGGTAATGAAAACTTTAGTGGTAACTGCCATTATTCTCATGGCATACACTGTCGCTGCTAGTGCAGGTGGTGTAGAAGCAGAGGATTCGGTTCCACAATATGCTTACACAACGGATAACACTGATGACCTTTCAATGGATTATTCAGAACTGGGATATGCTGAAAGTTACAGATCAACTGGAAATATCATCGAGTTCGAGATAAATAAGGACCTATCTGGAACGATTATTAAAGAGAATGTAAGTTCAAAATCTCTAAACGGCTCAGAGCTGATGAATAAATCCATTGCATACACCACCGTCAACGCTCATTTTACTGTAGACAAGTCTACAGGAATTGGTGATGTTGCTCTAAATTTCAAATAAAATGATATCAACATGTATAATGCTGATATTCGATTAAAATCAGAACTGAATTCAAACCATTCTATAAAATCTGCATACATGTATAAGAACAATCATTGGGAAGATTTGTCGGAGACGCTTTTAAGTGCTAATGAATTAGAGATGTGTATTTTGCCACTTTTGCCGTTTATGGGATATGGAGGATCACTACTTATTGAATGGGTTATAGTCCTTCTTGGTGCTTCAATTGTTGGAGTTGCAATCACTTGGGATAAGTTATGTGAATGTATAAATGAGGAAGCAGAAGAAACTGGACAAAAAAAACTAGACAAATATGTTATAGATGATGTAGGCTTAATATTATTTGAGGACATTCCAAAATATATTTATGTGAATGGTACTGTGACAAACGCAATTGTTATGAATAAAACTAATTTAGTAGATGCTAAAGCTAGTCAAGGAAATTTCTATTTTGTGTATCTATATAATACTGATTCTAAAGATGGTTTGTATTTTGCCCCAATAAAACTGAGAGGAGCTCAAGCTAGGCAGATAATAAGATGCTACAATATGCAATATAATACATGGACTCCTTCACCCGTAGAGGCTTGGGCGATATGTGAATATACCAAAAAAGAGTTTGCATTTGGAGGACCTACTCCAATTTACCACAACCCTAAAGACTCAGGAACGTATCTGCATGCTCACATGGCAGACCGCAACAATAATCCACTTCCTGCGCACTCATTCTGTGGACTTCCAGGTGGTATTGCATACGTCTAATGTGAGTTTTATAGCATCATCTAAACCATTATCAAGACATGTAGTGGCAGATCCAGAAATTGACAATGGAGAACCATTTGAGTATGGACCAGTTGACAATGTAAATATTACCGCATATCTCAAAGGCACCTGCTACGGCATTGAGATTCTATCGATTGATGATGATCGATATGGTGCAGATAACTGGCAGGCAGATGCGCTATCTAACCTGCCAAAAATACTTCCTGAATGCGTATACTTTCTTGATAATTGGTTTGGTTTTGATAGTAAAAACGAAGTAATGAACGTTCCAGAAGCAAGATTGAGTCTGAAAAGATTGAGAGCATATGTACGAAGCGTAGTCGAAGAAATGGGTGAATTAGATCTGTTATTTCTCATTGTGCCGGATATACTGCCATGTAAAGAGAATATTCCTTCTGTCACAATGTGCGTTGACGACCTTGATCTGGATGGCGACTGGTTTTATTTCAATTACGGATTACTTTATCGTTTTGTAAGCCGTGAAGAGGCACCTTTTCCTATGCATCACGGAAATCCGATTCACAGTAAATATTCCTGTATTACCCTCTTAGCATGTCCTGAAGAACTTCCTGATGGTTATGCCAAAGAACACGATCTTGAATTTCCAGACGGTGTAACTACACCCTATTTTAATCAATTTCATATAGATCGTAGCAAGCTCCATCTGGGTTTGGAAATATTCTACTGGTACTACTTACAGGCGTTATCTACCAACCTAACAAACATACTTCCTAAGAATCTGTATATTTCAGCATTAAACCCTTCATTTTACCCTTATGGCTGCATAGATGAAAGGAAGAAAAGAAGAAACGTGGTAAAAAAACTGCTCAGATATATTCAAAGCATCGTAGACATACAGGGTGAAGTCTGGTATATCAGACAGTGGCTTCCCGACAAGATAGCTACTGCTGAGTCAGTTGAGATAAGAACAATGAAAGTAAGTGATCTGGATATCAGTGGAGAAGAATTTGAGTTTGAACTATGCGTTCTATATCATTTTGTGAAGTGAAAATATGAAAGAACAAAACAAGCTCATTGCTGCTATACTGATTTCGGTTGTAATCATTTCTCTGATTACAACTGCAGCATTTACATATGTGTTTAATCAGGATAATGAAATGCCATGTCAAAAAGGAATAGACGGAACTGTAACAATAGCTATTTTTGACGATGGTTTAGAGCTTGGCACCGGCACTAGATTTGCTGTAAATCACAATGAATAGCATTAAAATCATGACAAATGCGCATGTAGTGATGGAAGATGGAAAACTAACTTACGAAGACATCAGACTCAGAGATATAAAAGGAAATGAGTGTCGGGCAGAAGTGCTCTATACAGATGTAAAGAATGATATTGCAGTATTACTAATGCTATCAGAAAATCTTGATATCAATGCGTTGAAAATAAGCACTTCTGATTTAGCATATGGGCAAAAAATCTTCACGGCAAGCAATGCTAGGGACTATGGCATTTCAGTGCAAGAAGGTATAGTATCTATCCCAAGCATTATCATTAACTCAAATGGCACTGAGAAACTCAGCATTCAGACGACAATACCCTTGAGGCAGTAGTGGTGCGCCATTGATTGATGAAGAAGGTAATATTGTAGGTATGATGTCTTTTAGAATGAGAGATGAAACTGGTAATCTTGTGCAGGGACTAAGCTACGCAGTCCCTTCATATTTACTTCGAGAAGCATTACAAATGGCATAATATCGTAAAACGTTTTGATGGGCATTTGCCTAATCTTTTTCTGATTTTAGTGAGTATATGTCAATTACACTAATCCCTTTTTGGGATAATGTCATACTCCAACAATAAAGAAGGGAAAGGATTTGATACAAGTTTCTTTGGATTAACTTGAAAAATATGAATCTAGTAATGCTGTGATTGCAGTAATTACACTCCTTTAGCATTTCCCCAGATCAGTTTGTGCAGCTGAGGCATGACTCTCACCATCAGACAGTCCTGGATGACCCACTCTGCCAGCGGTTTAAGGTCTAATCCTCCCACGGGTGTCACAATAACCGGGCAGTTTACGTCATTCTCTCTCAGCACTTTTCTGGCGAAGAGATAGTCAACTCTGTCTGCAATTACAAATTTTAATTGGTCTCTCGGCGAAAGAAATGAGAGATTGTCATACATTTCCGGTTTTGTCATGCCTGAACTTGGGCACTTCATATCCATAGAGATCATTATCTCTTCTGAGGTGGGAATGGTGTCCAGAGGTATCGAGCCGTTTGTTTCAATTGTTACATGGTAAGATTCTTCCAGAAGGGCATTTATGAGATCAATTATGCCTTCCTGAATCATCGGTTCGCCGCCTGTTATTGATACAAACGGAGTGTTGTAGTGTTCAACCTCGTCAAGAATCTCATTCACGTTCATCTCTTTGGCGTCAGCATCATTTTTTGCATAGCCAGTATCGCACCAGGCACAGTCGAGATTGCATCCGGAGAATCTGATGAAAATGGTCGGAGTTCCCATGAGAACCCCTTCGCCCTGAATTGAAAAAAAGATCTCGGAGACTTTCATGAGGATTCCTCGTATTCAACGGGATCTTTGATTCCTGCTTCTTTAAATCCTTTTAATCTCAGCAGGCAGGAATCGCAGTGTCCGCAGGCTTTTTCTCCTCCATTGTAGCAGGACCATGTATACTGCAGAGGAGCTTCGAGTTTAGTTGCCAGTTTAACAATTTCTGCTTTAGACATTGACAGAATCGGTGTCATTATCTTTACTGCATGTCCTTCCACACCGCATTTGGTGGCGACATTGAGCACTTTTTGGAAAGCTTCAAAGAATTCCGGCCTGCAGTCCGGGTATCCGGAATAGTCTACTGAGTTTGCACCAATGTAAATGGCTTCTCCGTTTTCCGACTCACAGAGACCTGCTGCTAGACTGAGCATTGTTATATTTCTTGCCGGAACGTAAGTTACCGGTATGTCTGCCTTTACTTCGTCTGCAGAATTATGTGAAGGTACATTCAGATCCTTAGATGTCAAAGCGCTGGAGTGCAGAAAGCTCATGTCCATGTCTAAAATTATATGCTTGGCATGGTAATGCTCTGCTACTTTTTTTGCAGATTCGATCTCTCTTGAATGTCTCTGCCCATACAGCACGCTTATGGCGATTACCTCATAGCCGTCATTGATGGCGCATGCCATAGTAGTTGTTGAATCCAATCCTCCAGACAAAAGAACTACAGCTTTCTTCATTGGTGGAGCCTCCTACCGGCCCATGCTGTCTGTCCTCTTTCCTCATCCAATCCGATCTCGGCATATTCTACATTGTCTGGGAAGTCTATCTTGCTCAGCAGCATGTTGAGAATCATTTCTGCCATCTCTTCTGCACTTGTCTGAGCGATGTCCAGCAGCATCACGTCTTCGGAAGGAAAGACGTACCGCTTTGTGCAGGTTTTTACTTCAATTTCAGATCCGACGCTGATATTTAGCTCTGGTGAATTTTTAGGTAAAAGAATCCTGTGATCCAGTTCGCTTACTATATCGCGCAAGCATTTTTTCAGATCTACAAAATCCATAATCATTCCGTTGCTGCCTTTCTCTCCGCACAATACCAAGTGCAGGATATAAGAATGACCGTGAAGCCTGCCACATTTTGAGTGACCGGGGATAAAATGTGATGCAGAGAACTTAATGCCTGAATATTCTCCGTCAATTTCTATGCGCATGATCTCCATGACAGACAACATCTTATTGAAGGTTATCGTCTGCTGTGCAGCTTCCTGTTAACTAATGCAGATGCAAGAGCTATAGCATCAACGTAATCAGACTTAGCTCTTGAAGTGTCTATGTAAATATCATTCATATTCAATATGGGAGCGCCCATCGCCGTTCCGTGGCCGAGAAAATGAAGGGTTCTGAAGATTAAGTTGCCGGAAATTCCGTCTGGTGCTATTATAACATCGCAATTTGCTGCAGCATCTTCAATCAATATTTGCATGTCCACTGCATTCAGCCCTTCCAGTTTTGCAAGTCTGACAGCTTCTTCTGCATTGCGAATGCTTTTATCGATTTCGGGCATTCTGCCCAAGTCCGATGATCTTCCTCCTGACATTATGCCGATAACCGGTTCAATGCCCATTTTTCTGAACAACTCTGCTCCGAGTTTTGCAAACTGCACTTTTTCAGGCACTGCCCATCCTTCATCTATGCCGGCAGGGCCAAGTAAAAATAATCTGCCATCAATTGGCTGCATCATGGCAGCCCGTAATACTTTCGATATTCCAAAAACATCACGAACGGCGCCCATGGCATCATTGGAAGAGGCATCTCCCCTCACCGCAGCATCTATCTTGCCGTCATGGAGGTCTCTTGCTAATTTTAAAGGATCACGGTAAACATCGATTGTCCCGTATCCGAGATCACAGGCTTTAGATGCGCTTGATTCTGCCTTGCAATCTCCGCATATGCCGATATGAGCCTTTGAATCTTGAGCTAAATTGAGTATGTCGGTGACGCTGAGCATACACAATGGCAATGCGATACACTCATCATATATATTTGCGCTATTTCCTTTCAAATCTTTTTACATTTATGCAAAGATGGGTACGTTTTGTGAAGACGTTTTGGATGTTTTTCCATTAGATTTTCCTTGAATCTTAAGCAGTATGTATTGTATGCGTGATTTTTGATAGAAACGAGTACAATAGACACAAACAAAATGCCTCGCTTTCAATCGAATGCGCACGTTTCTATCTCAATCAGCGTTATTCATTGATAATAGGTGATTATAGGAAACAAACTCATTTACTGAATATCAGTCGATATCAGCAACCATTCTTTTATTTACTTAACATTATTTGATAGTTATTTTACTTTTATAATCCAATCAGTAATTACCAGCTAAAATTCCTTCATACGCATCATAAAATGACTGATTAGTTGAAAACTTTTCATCTCCAACATTAATTAAAACTAGTATCAGCATTGCAGTCATGAACTCTAAAAATGAATATTTTGCAGCAGTGTCCCTTTTAAAAGTTCATTCAATCATTTTTGGTTAACATTTTCATTTTTTGATTTACCTCTGTTTTTGTTCTTGATTGCTGTAACTGCTGAGCATATTTAAACACTTTTTTCGAATCACTCAATATAGAAGTCTGGCTTTTCGATAGTTTTAAAAGGGGTAAAAATAAAAGCAACTTCAAATTTCAAGAAAAATGACAAAAATCAAAATCATTTCAATGACTTTTATGTTTCTGTTTTACGCAGCATAAGATGAATTGCTTGAAACTCACAGAGAATCACAGTCATCAGCTCAGACAACTTGTTGAATGCAGCGCTGTCTTTATTTTCTAGGCTTTTAGCAGATAAGACGCTCAGGAAGCATACGTTACAGCTGTTATAGTGTTGTTTTGCATTGCTTAATCAATCATTTTCTGTCAATCAACTGCATTGTTTATGCACTCTGCATATCTTGTTTCATCTTGTAATGTAATCGCATTTTACTTCTGATTGAGTCTTCAGCATCAGAATTAAATTTCAATAAACAAGTTGTTCAGAAACAGGCAGAACTGTATTATCAGCTCTTTTTTTTTGAAAACATAACTCACACACTGCGTTCTCATTCAATACTCGTTTAATGCATGAAACAACTGCAAAATGCAAAGCAGAATATAGAAAGAAAATGAGAATGCAGTTGCGTTCCTCAAGAGCTTCTGCATGTTGATTGATGGCATACTAAGCAGTGTTTTGAATCGTTAATCCTGCAAGGTTTGCAGTCGGCAAGAAAGTCGTGTTTTAGCAGATCTGAGAAATGCTAGCAGTCTTAGATTCAATCATTTTTTCGTTTTATTCGTTCAATTATGCTCTGTTTCGATAGCTTACGCATGCAGGTGAAATCGAAGTCATATTAGCTGTTATTTTTTGAAGTTTAAAAGTGCAGACTTACGAGATTTTCAACTCAAAATTCAAAGATCGCGTAGTAAAAAATCTCAATCAAAAAGGTCATAATTTTTCAAAAGAAAATCTTCAAAAACGCCTGAATAACTTGACAAATTTGCGGGCAGGGATTGACGCGCGCGCTCACGCGTGCGCGAGTATAACGAAGACGTCTTTTGATAAAAATACGACAAGTAAGATTTTAACAATTCTCCAAGATTTAAGTATTTAAAGCTAACTATGCGCGTCTATCCTGTTTTATTCAATCATTTTACATTTAGATCATATGATAAAAAGTACATTTTAAGACTTCAAAAATACATTAAATTGAACTCTAACAAATATGCTCTAACTTGAGCTTTTATCTGACTTTTTAGTCTGATATAGATTTAAAAATATTAGTTAAACTCATAAACATCTCATTTCTCTGTGTCTAAAGCTCATCAATGACATCTAGTTTCAAAAAGAATCTCATTTGAGAATTTTTGGCTCTGTGTAGATTGATAGTTCATATACCTAAATTGCATTGAGTAATTGACTGACAACCTAGCAGATTGTGATTTGTATGTTTGAGATTATACAGACTTTTGATAGTTCTGTACTTTTGTGGATTCAAGATAACCTCCACAATTTCGTCTCGGATCCGCTGATGGTAGCATACACAACTTTGGGAAATTACAGCATTATCTGGTTATTGCTAGCAGCCGTAATGATCTATTTTCCCAAAACTCGCAAGGCTGGTGTATTGGTACTGCTAGCAATTGCTTTGGGGTATCTAGTTAACAATCTTGTATTGAAAGATCTAATCGAAAGGCCTAGACCTTGGATTGATATTCTAGGTTTAGAGCCGCTGATCTATGCATCCAATCCTAATTCATTCCCTTCTGGACATACCTGCATAGCATTTGCGGTAGCAGGAATCATCTGTAGAACGCAGCCACAGAAATGGGCATTAGCCAGCATTGCAGCAGCGATTCTTATGGGATTTTCAAGGCTGTACGTAGGTGTGCATTACCCGACAGATGTAATTGCAGGGGCTGTTGTAGGAATAATCTGCAGCCAAGTTATCTGGTATATCTACACTTCTGCAAATAAAAAAACATCTACTGTCTGTTGAGAAGTCTTTGACGTTCAAAAAAAGTCTAAATGATAATCTTCCCAATCTCTCAATCCTAATACAATTTCAAGTTCAATCGGGGTGAGAATTGGCTTATCATATCTCAGGTAATCATCTATCGCTATTCTGGAGCATGCTGTTGACACATACGCATCCGCTTTAAACGGCAGGAGATATTCAGGATCAAATCTTTCCATTATGACAACATCAGCAGTTTTTCCTTTTGATTCTAAAAGCTTCTTCACTTCAACAGTTTTATCCATTCGGATCTGTCCCGGTTTTGAAGATGCTAATATCAAAAAATGCTCTGCGTTTTGTGCTCTAGTAATTGCACCATAACGCTGTCTGAGAATCTTATCTTTAAGATCAGTCAATTCTCGGACCTCATTCATCTGAGGATCCAAAACAATCAAGCTTTTTCCCGTTTCAATGGAGATACTAATCGGATGAAAGTTACCGCTTCCGACATATATGTACTGATCAACATCAGCAGACAATGCAGCGGAAATATTGCATCCCAATATCTGCCCTTCAAATACTACGCGGGAGTCTCCCTTTCCAATTATTGCCTCTTTTCCCTGAGCTTTTAATATCTCTTGGATTTTTGGCAGCAGATTGATGTATTGAACTGCAGACACCAAACCGATTTTAGAACCTAGCTTGGGCTGTATCTCTTCAATAAGTTTGTCTACTTCAAAATCAAAGAAGACTTCTACAAACAGAATGTCAGATGAGGCATTCATGGATGGTATATTTGAATGTCCGAACTGAATCAAAACATCAGCATACCGTTTAAAATCAGTATCAAAATCACAAGCTCCAAAACAAGGATCTGCACAGATGATACAGAATGCACTAGTTTCAGATTCTATTTTGGATTTTACTTTTTGAGCGTATATCTTCAGCCCTTCAGGCATTTGAATAGCTACTCTAGAAACATTTTTAGATAATATCCAGGAGATGACATCCTCGAGTTTTAATTCCAGATGCACACCTCCAAAAAATTGGGAAAGTGGCTTAAGCTACGAGCTCAGCGCCTTTTTCAATCTCGATTTGACATGGAGATGGGAGTTTCATAGAAGCTTTCCACAAGGCATTCTTACCAAGCTGGAATGCTTGAGGTGTAACTCTGAGTGTAATGATTGCTGTTCCACTTTCAACTCTGCATGCCGTACCTACACATTTTCCAAATGCACTGCGCATTCCACCAGATACACGGTCTGCTCCTGCGCCGGTTGCCATCTTGTGTTCTCTCAATACAATGTGAGGATACAAGCGAACGCGAAGATGGTATGATGCAGAGGTTGTACCTTTTGAAAGTGCTCTATTTGCTGCAATACGAGCGGCTTCCAAAGCCGTATGCCTTATCTGGCAGGGCTCCTTTATTCTTAGGTTCATAACGATGGGGAAGTCTCCAGTTATATTGCCTAAGTTATATGTTGTGATACGGTTAGCAGGCACTCCTCCCATGTACTCTCTACGAGTGTATGCCTGTCCCCTAATTTGACGGTACATTCTGTTGGGTTTCCTTGCCATTTTTAATCACCATAAATTAAACTGAAGATTCGGTTGCATTAGCCTTGTCATATTTAACTCTATTCGTATTTTGGCATCTGATAAAGTAATGCAGGACATGATTTTTGCACCTTTATCAAGTCTATACTGCCAGCAGTAGCAACTGATTGAACATTCATCAGTATTGTAACGTGTATATAAGACTCTCTAAATGTAATGCTCTTAGTCTCACAAGACTAAATGCATAATATGATCCAGATCGATGAACTTTGCTAAAATCATTCTTTCTTGGATTCAAGTTGCTTTTTGTACCAGAAAACGCAGGCTTCAAACGCATGTGAACGACTTGAAAAAACTCTGTCTTCTATCATTTCATCTATCCAGGCTATAATTTCTGGATCTACAGTGATGTTAATAGATGATTTATTTCTCGCCATGCTACATTGCCTAACAGCGTAAAACATTTTAAATATTCACAAGATAATACACTGCTTAGCACCTTTTAAAGGTGTTGAGCGTGTATATTATGAACACATTGGAAGCATTCGCAAGAACCTGGGAAACAACAGCAAACGAAGGGACGAAAATATCGACTTTACTGAGAGTAACTGTAGAAGTATCACCTTTGATAGAAGAAGGGGTTGCAGAGATTATAAGTGATCATGCATATCGGTTCATGAACAAAGTGGATAAATTGCTGGGAAAATAATTGCAGATATGCATCAACCAATTTTATTTTCTTTTTCTTATTTTTCAATAGCAAATCTTACTGAGGTTTATCATCATTTTTCTTCAGTGAGTCTGGTGCATCTTCAAAGCCTTCATGTTCATGTGTAGAAATATCTGACACGAATCCTTCTTGATCCTCTTCATATCTATCTTCAGACCATGAAGAGTGAATTCTCCTTTCAGAAATAGTGTTTATAACGGCAGTACGGGCTTTCATGTAACTATTCTTCTTGCTGTACACTACGTAGACTAAAACAATAATCAGGCATATGAGTAGCCCTACAAAGTAATTCCATATGCCAAATGATATGGGTACAACAATCAGGATCAGCAGTGTAATAATGGTAACGCTGATTACCGTGCTCATGTTTTCAACAAATGAAAAGAGAGGAGTGACTTCCGTAGTTTTTGTAGTTTTAGAGATGGTTCCTCCTACAATCATCAGTTTGGAAATGGCTTTTAGACTTTGAACTAGTGAGTGGACAACTGGAATCAATACAACGAAGTCTGCAATTAGTATTGCTAACATCACATAACGGTTCAGACCGGGTAGTGCTTCGGCTACATATCCTACGACATATGGAGACAGGTAATAGAACAGTATCTCAGCGATTATTATTACTCCAAAGTCAATAACAATCATCAGTGTCTCTCTAGCAGCAATCTTTTTGGATGCCGGTGAGAATGAAACTCTGGCAAACAAATCAGCACGGATTTCATTGGCTTTATTAATCCATTTGTGTAGCCAGCTGGGTGCAGCCGCCGATGCTTTGTCATATATTTTAATGGAATTCTTGGAAATTGGTGGCAGCAGGATCATTGAGACTAGACAAGCTCCGATCACTGATGTGTAGAACCAGCTTTGAACCGCACCAGCATCATATGCAGTTTTAGAGATGATAAGTGCGAACTCTCCCATTGCCAAGAGGCTGGCGGCAGAGATGAATGCTGTTTTTAACGGACGGTTGGCAATGTAGCATGCAAACGTGGCAGAGAAGCCCTTTGCTAATATGAACACGATTACGATGATGAAGATCAATAGGAGATTGTCAACAAGTTCTGCTGGAACAATTTCTATCCCAATTGAAATGAAAAATACTGCCATAAAAATCTCTTTGAGGGGTTCTACCCTCGCCATGACGATTTTTGAGTACTCGCATTGAGATATGATCAAACCCATTAAAAATGCGCCAATAGCAATCGAAAGGCCGATTGATGAAGCGCAGAGAGCCATGGCAAAACACAACCCCATTGAAATTATCAGCAGCGATTCCGGATTGTACTTTTTTCCAACCCAGTTTAAGAATCTCGGAATCAGCAGCACACCCACGGCAATGCTCAATCCAATGAATACTACGATACTGAATATCAGGATTAAAGTTGCATCCAATTCTGGAGAATTTCCGCTCAGCAGAGGCGTAGCCATTGTTAATATTATCACCTGACCGATGTCTTCCATGACTGTGATCAGAATGATACCATCTTTAGTCTCGTCATCTATCACGTTGTTTGATTTCAGCACCGCCGCGACCACAGCTGTGCTGGATCCTGACAAAACTGCTCCTAAGAATATAGAAGCAGTAAAGCTCCAGCCCATGGCAATTCCGGCGATGTAGCCGAACATGACTACCAGCGGTAACTGGATGGCCGCGACTACAATTACGTATTTTCCTACCTTTTTGAGCTTTTGAAGATTTAACTCCAGCCCGATATAAAACATTAAAATTACAATGCCTAAGTCGGAAAATATCGAGACGATAGACATCATCTCACTGGAATTTGATAGTTCCAATATTGGTCCAATTATAATTCCGGCTGCTAAATATCCTATAACCGAGGGAAGTTTCAACTTGGAGAAAATCAGGGTGCAGGCTCCAGCTACAAGCATGAGGCATGCAAGATTTATCAGCAATATTGTCTCGTCCAAGTCAGTCCTTCCAATTCATTGTGCTGTATAAATACAACAAAGCGTCTGGCAGATAGCCGTCTTGGTATATCCTTTTTTCATTCTTCATAGACATTCAACGCTTCATTTTGTCCTGATATTGTCAAGATATTTACACTTTGAACCGCAGTTTGAAGCGAAGAATCTAATAGACGGATATTTTACATAAACGCCGGATGACTAAGAAGAGAATGTCTTCCAAGGAAATTAAATATATTTCCATGGATAGAATCAATACCTTAATGCAGATGGCCCGCAGCGAGTCTCGGTATGGAAATTACAAAATGAGCAAAAGATATGTCGAGCTAGCCAGAAAAATAAGCAATAAAACCAAAACCTCAATACCCAAAGAAGATTTATACTGCAAAGACTGCCTGTCTCCTCTTATTCCGGGAACAAACTGCAGAGTTAGACTGAACTCAGGTCATTTAAGCATACACTGCTTAAACTGTGGTAAGATTATAAGAACATCATATGCATACAAAAAGAGTGATTAAATGTCAACAAAGTTAAGCAAAAAAGAACTCGTAAAGAGGGGAAGCACCATTGATCCTACAATTCACGTTGGGAAAGAGGGAGTTTCTGATGGTGTAATTGATGAGATAAAAGCTCAGATAAAAAGAGCAAAGATCGTCAAAGTAAAAATGCTGCCTGCAGCTGGTGAAGACATCAAAGTCGTAGCAGCAGATATAGCAGAACGTGCTGAAGTGAAGTGCGTTGAAACAAGAGGTTTTACAATTCTGCTATGTGATCCCAAAATAGCAGAAAACTGATACAAGAGTTTTTGAATACTTGATGTAATTAGCCGTGTGGGGAACCCGCATTGCTAGACATCGATCTAATCCGTAACAACCCCGATCTTATCAGGGAATCACTTAAAAACAGGAATTATTCAGAGAAGCTTCTGGACGATTTTTTAGCCGTGGATGAGGAATGGAGAAAGGCCGTTGATGATAGTAACAGGCTGAAACACGAACGCAACGATGCTTCAAGTCGTATTCCGAGTTTGAAAGGTGATGAAAAACAGAAAGTCATTGCTGAGATGAAGCAGGTTTCTGAAAAAATCAAAGAACTCGATGCACTCAAAATAGAGCTTGAATTAAAAAGGGAAGATATTGCTCTAAATATACCAAATGTGCCCGATAAAAGTGTCCCGGTCGGAAAGGATTATGACGGAAACAAAGTTATAATGGAATGGGGAACGCCGAAAAAGTTTGATTTTGAACCTAAAAAACATTATGAACTAGGTGAAGACCTTGACATTATTGATTTTGTAAGGGGCGCAAAGATAACCGGCAGCGGGTTCTATATCATGAAAGGTGACGGAGCTAGGCTGGAACGTGCCGTAATCCAGTATATGCTGGATGTCCATTATGATCAGGGGTATACTGAAATAATTCCTCCGGCGATAATCAACAAGGATGCTGTAATAGGGACCGGGCAGTATCCTAAAATGAAAGAGGATATGTACTGGTGCGAAAGAGATGACTTATGGCTCAATCCGACTGCAGAGGTTCCGGTAACAAACATGCATCAGGATGAGATCTTTGAGAAGACTGATCTTCCAAAATATTATACAGCATATCTCCCCTCATTCAGACGCGAAGCGGGAAGAAATGCTGATACCAGAGGAATAATCAGGGTTCATCAGTTTAATAAAATCGAGCTTGTCGAATTCGTTCTCCCGCAGGGTTCTATGGAAAGACTGGAAACGCTGCGCGGCAATGCTGAAGCAATCCTGCGCGGTCTGGAACTGCCATATCGCGTTCTTTTGTTATGCACAGGGGACATGGGATTCGCGTCTGCAAAGACGTATGATCTGGAGGCTTATGCTCCAGCCGCAGATCAATGGCTGGAAGTTTCATCATGCTCTTGTTTCACTGATTTCCAGGCCCGCAGAGCCAGAATAAAATATCGTCCGGAGCCGCATCTAAAGAGTGAATTTGTCAACACTTTAAACGGATCAGGCCTCGCTTTGCCGAGGACGATTGTAGCTATCATGGAAAACTATCAGACTCCTGACGGCAAGATCGTAATTCCAGAAGTTCTGCGTCCGTACATGAAAGGACAGAAAATAATTGGATGATCTGAAAAATCATCCTAACCTTCATTTAATAATGATATCAGCAGAAATGACTGCATATGTCCTACAATGAATTCATTATCAGTGTAACCGCAGATGCCGAGATCATTTGAAGCCAGCATGGCAGCTTTACAATCTGCAAGCACGTCTGTAGCCATTATCCCTTTTTTTCTGACAACTTCTGAAGCATAATGTATTTCAGGTCCTGGAATTGTAACGACAACAATATTCACACCGCGTTTGACGGCTTTAGAAAAGCTGTGGAAACAATACCTATATATCTCTTCTATCAGCGGTGAGGCGATGAAGAACGACTCTTCTGTAGAATCAAGCATGTCGCCTATTTTTGCAATTATTTTTGCTTTTCCAGTCATCGTGTATACAATCTGAGGCGTTCCCTTTTCAGTGATGAGGCCGTAAGCCATTTCCAGTTTCTCAAAAGATCTGCTGAAATCGGCAATAAACCGGTCTCGGACGTTTCGCGGATGAACTGGAAAATACTGCGTTGGACGGCCTTCTTTAGAAGTTGCAAATCCTTTTGATATCAGACTTTTAAGAACCTTATATGAAGAAGTTCTTGGGATTTCAGCCATTTCCGCTACTTCCTCTGCTGAAGCTCTTGTTTTCATTATGAGTGAGAGATACGCTTTAGCTTCATATTCTGAGAATCCTAGGTTACTCAGAAGCGACAGTAATTCCGACTTAGTTTGTTCTACATCCATTGGATCGGAAGATAAAAATTTGAATAAATTTTCTTCATTCATTTGTAGCAACAAGCGCTACAATTCTATTAAATACCTATCTATCATTCTAACTTCGGGGACTTGTTATGATTACAATAGATAGTGCATTAAAGAAGGGACTCCCAAAAGATACAAAGTCTCTTTGTCCCGAATGTAAAAAGGTTGTACCTGCTACCATATACGAATCAAATGGCAAAGTGTTGATGGATAAGGTCTGTCCAGAACACGGTAAGGTCACAGACATTTACTGGTCTGACGTAGAGCTTTACTTAAAAGCAGAGAAATTCGCATATGATACCACTGGTGTATCGAATGCTCTGATCCAGGATGCTACAAGCTGTCCTGATAACTGCGGACTCTGTAATCTGCATGCAAGTCACACCGTCTTAGCAAATCTGGATCTGACTAACAGATGCAACATGAACTGTCCAATCTGTTTTGCAAATGCTAACCAGGCCGGGTATGTGTATGAGCCTTCATACGATGAGGTCGTCAAGATGCTTGAAAACCTACGTGCGGAAAGGCCAGTGCCGTGCACGGCAGTTCAGTTTGCAGGCGGAGAGCCTACAATTTACCCTAGATTTTTTGATGTAATTAAAAAAGCGAAAGAACTCAAATTCGCTCAGATTCAGGTTGCTACAAACGGTGTAAAGTTAGCAAACGATCCTGAATTTGCCATCAAATGCGCAGAAGCCGGTTTGAATACAATCTACCTTCAGTTCGATGGTCTGGATGATGACATTTACATGAGAACCAGGGGCAGAAAGATGGTAGATATCAAAAACAAAGCTATTGAGAACATCAGGAATGTTCCCAACAAGCGTCCTTCCGTCGTATTAGTTCCGACATTAGTCAGAGGTCTCAATGATCATCAGATCGGAGACATCATCAGATTTGCAATTAAGAATATGGATGTCGTCAGAGGCGTCAACTTCCAACCAGTGGCATTTACGGGCCGTATGGAGCAGGAAGAGAGGGAAAAGGGCAGATATACAATTCCAGATCTTGTTAAGGATATTGAAGAACAGACTGGATACGCTCACAAGAAAGACTGGTATCCGGTACCGAGCGTTGTGCCTATCTCTGCATATGCTTCTGCCTTCCTGGGCAAAGACAAAGTAACATTCTCAGCACACCCTCACTGCGGACTTGCGACATATTGGTTTGTGAAAGATGAAAACAATGTGATTCCGATCACAGACTTCATTGAAGTCGAAGGTCTTTTTGACGATCTGTTTGAGTTAGCCAAGAAGACTGAGAACTCAAAAGTCAAGAAGCTCTCTCTGTTGAAAGCAGAGAAGATCATCAAGAAGCATATGATTGAGGATAAGATACCAGACGGTATGAATACGATGCAGTTCATAAAAATGATGACCAACGTGTTCAACAACGAAACCAAGGAAGGACTGGCAAAATTCTCATGGAACATGCTGCTTGTAAGTGCAATGCACTTCCAGGATGACTATAACTACGATATCGAGAGAGTCAAGCGCTGTGTAATCCACTACGTTGTACCAGATGGAAGAATCATTCCATTCTGTGCATATAACGGAGGACCAGAATACCGTGCTGAAGTTGAGAAGAAATTCTCAGTTCCATTAGATGAATGGAGAGCTAAGCAGGGAAACGAGTATACCTGATCCAAAGGAGATAGTTCTATGATAGTGCATATCGAAAAATGTCACAAGTGCGGAGCATGCGTTGGGTCCTGCCCTCAAAATGCAATATATCTAAATGATGTCATGCTTGAATTCAATGAAAACTGCAACCGCTGCGGGAGATGTGTCAAAATATGCCCCGTCGGAGCTTTAGAGATGGAGGGTAAGAAATGAGGCAGATTAAGTGCGATGTGGTTGTTGTAGGCGCCGGTCCAGCAGGCAGTATGACTGCAAAATGGGCAGCTAAAAATGGAGTAGACGTTGTGTTGATTGAGAAGCGTCAGGAGATAGGCGCTCCAGTCAGATGCGGCGAAGGTATCTCCAAAGCATGGCTTGATGAAGTCGGCATTGAAGTAGATCCTAAGTGGATCGCTAGAGATATCAAGGGAGCAAAATTTGTCTCTCCGACTGGTTTCACCTACTTTGTTGATGAAAAGAATGCAGGCAATGAAGTCGGTTGGGTCGTAGACAGGGTATTCTTTGACAAAGCCTTGGCAAAAGACGCTGCTAAAGCCGGTGCAAAAATAATGCTCAAGACTGCAGCAACTGGTTTGATCTGGAAAGACGGCAAAGTAGCCGGTATCAAAGCTGTAAGCCACGGTGAAGAAATAGAGATCCTGGCCGATGCAGTTGTAGGCGCTGACGGTTATGAGTCGCAGATTGGACGCTGGGCTGGAATTGATACATCGTTAAAACCGAATGATATCCTGACCTGCTATCAGTACAGATTAACCAATATCAAGTACGACCATGACTACTGTGAATTCGTACTCGGTTCTGCAGCTCCAGGCGGATACGTATGGGTATTCCCTAAGACAGAAGACACAGCTAACGTGGGATTGGGAGTTCTTACTCCTCTCATCAAGAATCCCGGTGACCCGAAGATGTATCTCGACAAGTTCATTGCCGAGACTCCTGGCCTTAAAGACGGACAGCCTTTGGAATGTGTAGCCGGTGCCGTATCTGTATGTGCACCTCTGGACTCAGTCTGCATTGATCATGTGATTCTGGTCGGAGACGCTGCTAGACAGATTGATCCGATTACTGGAGGAGGAATTTCCACTAGCTGTATCGCTGGTATGTTTGCCGGAAAAGCTCTTGCCAAGGCAAAAGAAACAGGCGACTACACTATGAACGTCTTCCAGGAGTACGAAGACAACTGGAGAGACCGTCTGGAAAACAAGCTCTGGCGCAACTGGATGGCTAAAGAGAAATTAGTTACATTAGATGATGCTACTTTGGACTCATTAGTCAAGACCATCTCAGAGGTTGGTGTTGAAAAACTTTCTGTCAGGAATTTACTGGCAATTGTTAAAGAGAAACATCCAGATCTCGTAAAAGAATTTGAAGACTTAATTTAAGCGGGTTAACCCCCGCTCACATTATTTTTACTCCGTCTACTCCGGTACGGACAATATAAGGAATTCCGCCGCGAAGCTCTATTGCCCTGTAAACTTTCTCTGGTTTATCTGTCAAAGCAATCATACTTCCGCCGCCCCCGCCGCCGGTTAATTTTGCACCATATGAGTAAGGAATGGCGGCATCCACTAATTTTTGCAACTCTGGAGAAGACACCCCGAGTATTGCTAAAAGCTTGTGATTCTTAGTCATCAGCCTACCCAGTTTTTCAATGTCATTGTGATTTAGTGCATACGCCCCTTCAAGCGTTATGTCGCTGATTTCATCAATGATCTCACAGGCGAATTTAGTGCGCTTGCAGTATGCTGCTACTTTGGCAACCATGGGGCCGGTAGGCTTTCTTATTCCTGTATATCCTATGACCATTCCCATCTCCGGGACTTTCAAATCATGTATGAACCAGGACTTGTCATTCTTGCTTGATTCCCAGAGAAAATTAGGACCCTTCTTACTGTCTAAAAAAATGCCTCCACCATGAGCAGACACTGACGAATCCATCGGGCTGGCTCTTCCCTGGACGCTGTATTCTACATCAAAAGCTTTTTTTGAGATTTCTTCTTCATTCAATGGTATGTTTTTCAGGGCTGCCAGGGCACCCATAGTTGCCACGCTCAGAGCAGCAGACGATCCTAGGCCTGAACCTGCAGGAATGTCTGATGAAACATCAAATGAAAAATGCTGATTGAGAGCAGTTTCATTGGGTAATTTGTTAACAATGTAACTCAAATATGGATTTCCGGCCAGCGCCAAAGGCTGTCCGTTTACTAGATTCTCATTGCTGCGGTCAATTCTGCATCTTAAACGTAAATTGACTGCTAAAGCTATAGCTGGCTTCCCGAATACCACTGCATGTTCTCCCATAAGGACGATTTTTCCTGGTGCGGAAGCTGAAATCACGATTACAGTATATTCTTCTTCTTTATAGATTTAAGTAAAAATGATAAAATCCTTCAGGTTAGGTGCTGTTGCAGATAGTACATTTATGTGTTCAGAGGCGGTATTTACTGGATAATCTGTCTCAACTTCAGGATTATTTTAAAATACGTTGCGTTCTCAAATGATAGAAAAACTCGGAGAATAGCATATGACGGACAGAGTTGCAGTATTAACAACATTAAATGGAAAAATTGTAGAATGGAAGATGTTTGAGAACCGAATGAGGGGAATGGAGTACTATTCCACAGGCGTAAATAAACTGAGTGAAATGATCTCTAGAACCGGCGATGCTAAATGGGAAGTTTTATTCTGTGATGTGAGTCAGTTCGCAAGGTCATTTCCTGAAAGCGAAGCTAACGGATCCGACTTAATGCCTGAGCATGTTTCAGACCTAAACAATCTCGATGAAGCTTTTTGTGAAGACAGCAGATCAAACATTCTGTTTACGGAATGAGAATTTTTCTGTAGCTACCGGATCTTTCACGTTTATTAAAAACGCCACCGGTAAAATTGAAATTATAGCCGCCACGATGAAAGGCATAGATGAAACAGTCTGTCCAGACATCCCTGCGATAGCTGCCAGCAGTATCGGGCCGATGATAAATCCTAAATCTCCTACCGTACGCTGAATGCCCATCGCTCCACCCAGATCTTCTGGTTTTGAAACATCCGTAATCCAGGCTGAAACAGGTCCCGCCAAACCGAGACAGATTCCCAGCATGCCCATTGTTATAACAAGAGATAAGAATGTTTTATCAAATGGAATGATCAAGATAACTACTGCTGAAAGAATCAGACTCAGCATCATAAATGTCTTTCTTCCAAACTTGTCAGACAGTTTGCCGATCACCAGCATCATGATTGTGTTGCCGATGGCCAGAACTCCCAAGGCAATTCCGAGGCCTACTTCCCCCATGCCAATATTGTTGTAAGCATACAGTGGAATTACTGTATTGATCACTCCCTGCCTGATTAAGAATGTAACAAGCACCGAGAAGCATATGGCCATCAGATTGTAATCTTTGAGAAGTTTAGTAATGTTCATACTGGCGGGATGAGCCGCGTTGCTCTCACTGCCGGCTTCCTTGACAGCTGCCGTTATTATTATCAGTGAGATTAAACCGAACATCCCGTATACATAGAACGGAGCGGACATGCCCCAGGCTTCGGAGATAAATCCGCCGATTACCGGACCGCTGACTGTTCCTAGCAGCATCATGCTTACGTAAAATGAGAGGGTGGCTCCTCTGCGTTCCGGAGGAGACACGACAGCAACCATAGTCATTGAAACTGTCGTATACATGGCTGAACCGGCGCCTTCCAGTATTCTGGCTATCAGAAGTGTTTCATATGTAGGTGCGTAACCGGCTACAAATGAGGATGCGGCGACCAGTATCAGTCCGATCGCCATGAATTTCTTCATCCCCAGCTTATAGGCTATAAGCCCAGAGGGGATGTCTAAAAATGTTCTTGCTATGGCAAATGAAGAGATAATTATGCCTATGAGTGCATAGGGTATTCCAAAGCTGGCTGCGTATGCTGGCAGGATTGGAGATATTATTGAAACTCCAGTCATCACCATGAATGCAGCAATCGACAGTGCTGCAACTGCACCGTAGCTTTTAGACCCTATCATAGACCATATTTCTCTGACATTTCTGCAATTACTTCATTCATTGTTTTTCCGCCGAGATACTCTTTTTTCTCATTCCACCATTCTTCATCGAATTTCTCAATTTTTTCTATGTCTTCAGAGTCCCCGATGATTCTGTTGTAGTCATCCATGTATTTTTCCATCACATCAATGTCATATTCCTTGTTGATCAGAAGTGTGGATAAAAAGTGGCTCATGTTGTTGGCAGAGGCTATTGCAAACTCTCTGGGAACAATATCAAAGAACATATCCAGTAGAGCGTTGGACAATGATAAAAACATCAGTTCAGGTCTGGATTCTTCAGGAGTTTCGCATTCTTTGAGGTAGTTACTCATATCGTCGAACCACAGATCTTTGATGGCACGGCTTCTGTTTTGGTTCTTTCCGAATATTACTTCTTCAGCAAGCTCATCCAGTGAAGTAAGCTCTTCTTCGCTGAGTTCTTCTCCGCATCCGCAATGGCATGATGGTTTTTCATCGTCGTGGCTCATAGGTTCACCTGAGTTAAATGAAGGGGCATAGCTACCTGCATATAGGTAGTTTTGCCAGTAAATTTGGTAAATGGTTTTAATTGCCAGCTTCTTTGATTCTGCTGATTACAAAGTCCTTTTCTATAGTAGAAAAGAAGAAGCCAAGGCGGGGTCCCTGCTTTTGATTGCAGAAGATCTTATACAATGACTGGAAGCAACCTTTCGGACCCAGTTCGGTCTCTTTTGCGCACTGGTATATTGCATCGTGTATGCTTTCACCGCTCCATTCCACTGCAGAAAGAGAATCCACGAGTTTCTGGAAGAAAGCCTTCTCATTTTCGGAGATCTCACATTCTGGCATATCATCGCATATTGCAAATTTAACATTGTCCGGAGCAAAGCCGTTCAACCAGTATTTCACGCATTCCATTCTCTGCTTGAGAATATCCAGATCTTCCTGGTCGACGCTGTCGTCAATCAAATTCATGCGCCTCAGGATTGCAAGAACGCCGTCGAAGCCGTCTGCAATCTGCACTAAGGAAACAAGATGTCTGTATGGAATCTGCAAGGGTACGGTGGCACGGGGTCCCTCGGGCTGCGAGAGCTCATATGCCCTCAGGAGATCTTTATCCCTGTCTTCGCATTCCTGATTATAATACATGTACTCTACGCGGTCGTACTCGTCAACCATGTCGAGTATGCCGGCTCCAGAATCATAATCAATGTGTCTAGAAGGGTTGACTCTCAGAACTATATAGTTCATTACTGCAGCTGGCGTGATATGCAGTGCATCCACACCGGTGACTGAAGAACCAGTTGACTTATGCATCTGGCCCTTGCCTTTCAGTTGCACAAATTCGTATGGAATTGGATAAGGGGCATCGATCTCAAAGATCTCTTTGGCCAGTCTTACTCCCGTATCATAAGATCCGCCGGCAGCCGCGTGGTCTTTTCCGAATGGTTCACAGGTTACGCCGAACACTTTCCATTTTGCTGCCCATTCAACTCTCCATGGCAGTTTTCCGTCTCCTTTTCTTATGTCTGCTTTGCCTTCATGACCGCATGCACATGAGTATGAGACATACGGATACTCGTATCCCAGTACCTTTGTGTGGCTGAGACGGCCGCAGCACTCGCATCTTGGAGAATAAGGGAAAAAGTCCTTGGGAAGTTCACGTCCGCTTACTTCAGTAAGGATCTGGGCAATCTGGTCTTTTTTTGTTATTGCAGTATCAATTACTTTTTCGAACTTACCCTGTTCATACTGTTCGTGAGTCCATAAAACATCGCAGTGAATGCCGAGCTCTTTAATCGAATCTAAAAACGGCTGGATGTAATGCTGGGCATAATTTTCATGCTCTCCGCAGGGGCAGGGTATATATGCTAATGGCCTTCCCACTTCAGCCTCAAAGCTTTCTGGAAGAAACGGATATCTTTTTCTCAGCGGGTCCCAGGAATCCACAAGGTAAATCATTTTTACATTAGCACCTTGTTTTTCTAATGACTTGCGTACAGATTCAGCTGTTATTGACTCGCGCAGAGTGCCTACATGAAGTGTACCTGAAGGTGTTATACCAGTAGAAATCAAGTGATTATTTCCTTTCTCGAGAAGAGTATTGGCCAATACGTCTGCCCAGTGCATAATATCGGCCTTTCATCGATAACAATGATATAAAGTCTATGGTCACAGAGGCTGAATTTCTGCTGTTTTCATACAAAAGGTTAAAATCAGATGTTACAGTAAAGAGAATGCTTTCGGAAACCGGAAATGATTACGTGATTTTCCTTGCAAACCGTTAGTATACAGATCGCCGTAATTTATGGGTCTTTCCATGAACAACGATGTGACATCGGGTCATGAATGGGAAACAACCCCGGCGAACGACAATAAACCCCCGGCCTGGGTCAGTGTGGGGAGAATAGGCAGAAGCCGTCCATGAACTAATCTGTTAAGGCTCGGGGGACAATTCATAACGCAATCTGATAATTTTTCTATATTATTCGCGTGAAACAGACATTTAGATTCAGTTATTTTTTGAAAAAATCCGAAAAGCGTATTATTAGCATTTTCCCGGCTTAATGACAGAAGGGAAAATATATTAGCGTTGACTATATCAGAGCGTTGTTTCACTTAATATGAGGTGGAACAGTTTCCGGGGATAATCATGAAAGGGATAATGAGCATCAAGGATCTAGGTGTAAATGATATTCCGATTGCTGGCGGTAAAGCTGCCAATTTAGGTGAGCTTACTGCTGCCGGGTTTGACGTACCTCCTGGGTTCGTGTTGACAACAGAGTCCTATGACGAGTTTTTAGAGCACAACAATCTTAAGACTGTCATATCGGAATCAATTGAGGATATTGATGTGGATTCAGATGCAGCACTTCAGGAAGCGTCTGCAAGGATCAGGAATGCTTTTGAAAGCGGAGAAATTCCAAAGAACCTTGAATCACAGATTCTGTCTGAATACAAGAAGCTGGGAAAAGGAAAATACCCCCTTGTTGCTGTGAGATCCAGCGCAACCGCGGAAGATCTCCCTACAGCCTCGTTTGCAGGTCAACAGGATACTTATCTGAATGTTTCAGAACCTTCATCTCTTTTAATATGCATTAAAAAATGCTGGTCCTCTTTATTCACTCCGCGTGCAATCTCATACAGAGTATCTAAGGAATTCGAACACGACAAAGTCAAATTGGCTGTTGTAATCCAGCGTATGATCAACTCTGAGAAATCAGGAATTATGTTCACAGTTGATCCGAATTCTGAATTACCGCACATTATCATTGAAGCGGGATATGGATTAGGCGAGGCATTAGTAGGAGGAAAAGTAACTCCGGATACTTACGTCGTCGACAAGTTCCACCGCAACATCCTCAACAAGAGGATTTCCACTCAGACTTGGAAATTAGTCAGGGGAGAGAGCGGAGAATGCCTGAGGGAAGAGATTCCAGGCGATCAGGTAAAATCCCAGAAGTTAACAGATGTTCAGATTGAGGAAGTTGCTGATATCGGGAACCGCATTGAAATGCACTACAACCGTCCGATGGATATTGAATGGGCAATAGAAGACAATCACGTTTATGTTGTTCAGGCTAGGCCGATTACAACCTTATCAAAGCAGACTAAACAGCAAGAAACCACAGAGGAATCTGAAGAATCAGGCCGTACCATCCTTGTCAGAGGTCTTGGAGCAAGCCCCGGAAATGCAAGCGGCAAAGTAAAGATCTATGACGAGAACATGAGTTTGGATGTGGTGAAGAAAGGAGACGTCTTAGTAACTCAGATGACCACACCTGATATGGTTCCAGCAATGACCAGAGCAGCTGCCATTGTTACAGATGAAGGCGGTATGACCTGCCACGCCGCTATTGTGGCAAGGGAGTTAGGAATTCCCTGTGTTGTAGGTGCTACAGAAGCTACTCAAGTTCTGAAAGATGGAATGGAAGTAACTGTTCACGGTCAGATGGGAATCGTTTATGAAGGCGGAGCCCCATCAGTTGAAGTTATATCCACTTCAGCTGCTGCCACTGCAGTCGCAGTCGCTGTCCCTGTAACAGCCACAAAGATCATGGTTAACATCGGTGTTCCCACTAAAGCCGCAGAATATTCTGAACTTCCAGTTCAAGGTGTAGGTCTGATGCGCAGTGAGTTCTTATTTACATCTCACGTTCAGGAACACCCGTGCTCACTGATTGAAGATGGGAGGGAAGAAGAACTCATTAATAAGCTGACAGAAGGAATTGCCTCTGTCGGCAGAGCCTTCTACCCGAGGCCTGTGGTTCTCAGGACTTCAGACTTCAAGACAAATGAGTATCACGACATGAAAGGCGGAGCCGATTATGAACCAAAGGAATCCAATCCAATGATCGGATGGAGAGGCTGCTCCAGATATGTGTCTGAAAGCTACAATAAAGCATTCAGGGCTGAACTCAAAGCCGTCAAGAAAGCCCGTGATGAAATGGGTCTCAAGAACATATGGGTCATGCTGCCTTTCGTACGTACTATAGAAGAAGTCGTCGAAATCGAGAAGATGATGAATGAGATTGGACTTTACCGCAGCAATGACTTCAAACTCTATCTGATGGCAGAAGTTCCGGCGGTCGTCTTCATGGTCGAAGAATTTGCAGAACACTGCGATGCATTCTCAATTGGATCCAACGATCTTACGCAGCTCGTAATGGGTGCGGACAGAGATTCTGACGTACTTGGCAAAATGGGATACTTTGATGAGAGGAATGAAGCCCTGAAGAGAGCTGTCAAACAGATAATTGACGGAGCTCACAAGAAAGGGGTTACGGTCAGTATATGCGGACAAGGCCCGTCTGTGTACCCTGAATTCTGTGAATTCCTGGTACGTGCCGGAATAGATTCAATTTCACTTAATCCAGACACTGTTGTTAAAACCATAAATTATGTAGCTGCAGCAGAAAAAAGGATTATTATGGAATCAATAAGAAAGCAGCTGAGCCAATAAATAAATTAAACAGGCTCATTCTGAGCCTGCATCTTTATTGGTTAAAAGACGGGTTGCAACTTTTACCAGAGGGTGGTTTTTACCCTCAATTATTTTAATATCATCAATTGTTTTGACACCCATTTCGTCAGCTGATTTTTCCATGCCTAATTCAATGTCGTGTTCCGGCTCTAGAACGAAGGCCTGAAACTGCTTGACACCCATATCTTTGGCGGCGAGTACTCTGTGATGACCGTCAACTAAGACATAGTAGCCGTTTTTACGGATTACAATTAACGGCTCTACAAGTCCGCGTTTAATCTCGTACTGCCTTCCGCGGAGTTCATCAGCATAAACTTCTTTTTGGGTAGGTCTCAGCTGATCTATCGGGATCACACGTCTTCTGACTTCAATTTTAACATCATGCTGCTGTGATAGAAAATTCTTCAGCATGTTGATTTTATTAGGAGTGGCTTTCTCAATAGCAGAACGGATTATATCCATATTGGAGATCATCCCAACAGCCGTTCCGTCTTCGTCTACTACAGGCGTATTCCTGAGTCCGTATCTGAAAAGAACACGTGATGCATCATCAATATCCATGTCAGGAGATACGGTCACAGTGCCGTCTTTGATAATCTCGCTGACTTTTTTATCAGGATTATCAATCTCTCTCAGAAGTTCTTTGGCAGTTACAAATCCTAAAATCTTTCCATCTTTTGAAACTGGAAGCCCATGGAATTCTGTACTGATTATTTTCTCTTTTGCCTGGGCAATTGTATAGTCTGGTGGGATAGAGACAACATCTCTCACCATATAATCACTGACTTTCAGTTTTGAATCCATAAAATCACTTCTCAAGGATGTGTAGAGTCTCAATCAAGTTAGATGTATAAAAAGTAAGTAGAGCAGGAGCTCTACTCTTTTCAGGTTTTTAGGTCATCATCCTTTCTTTGGAATAAGCCAATTATAACAGAGATTAGCGCCACTATGAAAAATATCAGAAACGTCTCATGGATATTATCCACAATCGGTCTGAGAATCTCCAGAGGCACTCCGCCACCTTCGATGAATATCTGCTCCATGTATTCTTCAATGCCATTGAATAGAACTGGAAATGCAATAGTAAAACTAAACATTCCACCAGCATTCATCAGCATCATTTTTGTTGAAGCGGCTGATCCTCTTTCTTCTGGCGGTGAAGCTCTCATGATCATACTTGAATTAGGTGATGAAAACAGTCCAGAACCTATGCCTACCACTAGCATATATACAGCCAACAGCAAGAAGCTGGTTTTTTCGTCGATAGTTGTTAAGCACAGGAGGCCTACAACCATTAGGATTAATCCAGAAAGTGCAACATACTTGGTTCCGTAATTGTCTGATAAACGTCCAGCTATTGGCCCCATCATCATAAAGCCTAAACCATATGGGATCAAAGCCAAACCAGCAGTTAGCGGGTCCATCCCGTATGGTCCCTGGAAATAACAGATTAATGCAAACAGAATCGCACTTCGGGCAAGGCCAGTTGTAAAGTTGGTAAAGTTTGATACTGCATATGACCTGTTTTTGAAAAGTTTCATGTTGATCATTGGCTTTTTTACTTTAATTTCTGTGTAGATGAATGCGATCAGGGCAATTGATCCGACTATTATCATGAGCCATACCCAGATCATATCGATCATCGGGAAAGCCAGTAATGTAATTCCTAATAGAAGGAAGGTAAGTCCCACTGATACCGATATGCATCCTTTAACGTCAAAGGAATTATCAGCAGATTTTACCACCGTTTCTCTAAGGCTCTTTATGCCCCATACTGTTCCTATTATTCCGAGAGGGACGTTGAAAGCAAATATTGCCCACCATCCGTATCCAACCAGTAATCCTCCTACAACAGGACCTAATATAAGTCCAGCAGCTCCAGCAACTTGATTTATTCCTATGCCTAATCCAAGCTTGTGAGAATCAAATGCGTCTGTCACTAGTGCGGTGCTGTTACCTAACAGTAATGATCCACCTAATCCCTGAATTGTTCTGTATATAACCAGGTCCCAGCCGTTTAATTGCGGAACGGACAGGCAGCACAATAGCGAAGCAATCGTGAATATTGCAAATCCAGAAAGATACAATTTTTTTCTACCATATATATCTGCCAGCCTGCCTACTATAGGCAGCATGACGGTGGTCATCAGCATATATGCTAGAATTACCCACATTATTGTGAGAAAATCGATATTGAGGCTACCCATCAATTCAGGAAGAGCTATAAGAAGTGCAGACGACTGCATCGAAGCAAGCAAAGCTCCGATCGTAGTAACAGAAAGCACAACCCACTCATAACCAATTTTTCTCTTCCTCATAATAATCTCCCATATTTACTAAAGAAAAACTACTATTTAAACAATAGTATATTATATTGTTATATAAAATCATAACTTGAGCTGATTCTAAAAGTCTTATTTTCGGTATACCAAACGTCTTTTTGGTGATAACCGTTGAAATTGTTTGTAAAATCAAATTAGTTTAAGCCTAATGTTACGTTTTACAAAAGAGTTACAACGAACTACATGATATAAAAAAATGGATACTAGTATAAGTAATTTTAAACAATTTTAAATTTGAAATCATATGCATCTAAAATTTTTCCGAAAATCGTATATTCAATTATAAAATCTATCTGTATCATTGTTTAATGTATGTGCATGTAATAAATAACTGCCAGATATTTGGCTTAGATGAATGAAAGATAGAAATGCATATATATGACCTACTTATTGAGGAGAAAAAGCAAGCCCTGGTAGTGTAGCGGCCTATCATGAAGCCCTGTCGAGGCTTCGACTCGGGTTCAAATCCCGACCAGGGCGCCAGAAATTATAATGTGTGTTTTATCTTTTAGGACGATTCAAGTTAATTTTTAATTCTTTGAACTTTTACAAGAATCTTGATTAATTTATACGATTTGATTCACAAAGTTTTTAATCATTTGTGTATTGGGGCATGCTATGAAATTCGAGTTTGCCGGAACTAAATGGTTCCTTTTGCTGGTGGCCTTTGTAGTCCCGCTTATACTATTACTAGTATCCCTGTTTACAGGAACTGGTATCTGTTCCGTAGTATTCTTCATTGTTTGGATCGGTGCGATATTCCTTATCTTCTACGTTCCAAGATATTCTGAAAACGACGAATGATCGTTTTAGTACAATCAGGGACTTCCAAGTCCCTCTTACTTTTTAAAGTTCTACGAATGGCTTATATTATTTATGTGCTTAACTGTGAGATATGGGCGTAAACATCTCTGACATCGTTCCTTCGGAAAAGATGGAACTTTCCGGCCTCTCTGGTAGAACGCTTGCAATTGATGCATATAATTCAATATACCAATTCTTGAGCATAATCCGAGGCCGAGATGGAACACCCCTTAAAGATGAAAGCGGAAGAGTAACTTCCCACCTCACAGGACTTTTGTATCGCAATATAAACTTTTTACAGTCTGGTATAAAGCCGGCATATGTTTTTGACGGTGTACCCAGTGCACTCAAAGCGCAGACTCTGGCAGAGCGATTTGAAAGACGTACTAAAGCTCATGACGAATGGAAAAGGGCGATTGACGAGGGAGATGTGGAAAAAGCAAGAGCGAAAGCCACTCAGTCTACAAGAATAAGCAATGAGGTAGTTGAAAGCTCAAGAATACTTCTTACATATCTTGGACTTCCTATCATTCAGGCTCCCTGTGAAGGAGAAGCGCAGGCAGCTTATATGGCTATGAGAGGCGACGTCTGGGCAGCTTCTTCCCAGGATTTCGACTCGCTGCTGTTCGGAGCGCCGAGGCTTGTCCGCAATCTTAACATTACTGGGAGACGCAAAATGCCCGGTGGCCGAGAATACAAAGACATTTTCATTGAAGAAGTAGAACTTGAGAATGTTCTGAAAGAAAACGGGCTGGAAAACAGAGAACAGCTGATCTCTCTTTGCATTCTCATCGGAACAGATTACAACAAGGGAATAAGGGGAATCGGACCTAAGAAAGGTCTGAAGTTAATCAGACAATATGGCTCAGCATCTGCGGTGCTGGAGGCTATCGGAGAAAACATCCCCAATCTGGATGAAGTTCAGGACGCGTTTATCAACACGGCAATTACTGATGAATACTCGTTAGAGTGGAAGCATCCCGATGTCGGACGCATCATAGAATTCATGTGTGAAGAGCACGGATTCTCGAGAAAGCGTGTGGAATCCTCATTGAATAAACTGGAGAATAAAAAGAGGGTCAAAGGGGACTACAAAAAACCGGTGCCTACCAAATCTCAGATGAGCTTAGATGATTGGCACTGATCAATCTTTTATTTTTTTAAATTGACGTAAAGATCACACATATTGCCTTTCTAGTCTGTATGGCATTTTCACTTACAGAAAGAGTAATATTTCTGGCATACCGCATCCTTAATTAACAACAACCGGATTACCGCGGTGGAAGTGAACAGGCGATGATAAAGCAGGTTCAGGCTGAATACAACCCTCCAGAGCTCGAAAAGAAAATTCAAACGCTCTGGAAAGACAACGACACGTATGCGAAAACTAAACAGATGCGTGCCGAGGGCGAGGACTATTACTTCGTAGACGGTCCTCCATATACCACTGGGTATATCCATCTCGGTACTGCATGGAACAAGACGATTAAAGATTCTATTATTCGTTATAAAAGGATGTGCGGATACAACGTCCGTGACCAGCCTGGATTCGACATGCACGGGCTGCCTATTGAAGTTAAAGTCGAGCAGTCGATAGGAATTAAAAGCAAGAAAGAAATCGAGAGTTTTGGTATTGACAACTTCATCTCAAAGTGTAAAGATTTTGCTTTGTCTCATCAGGAAATGATGACAGACCAGTTCAAAGAGTTAGGTATCTGGATGGACTGGGACAGACCTTACCGTACTCTTGCTCCTGAATACATTGAGGCTGCATGGTGGACTTTGAAAAAGGCTCACGAGAAGAATCTGCTCTCTTCAGACAACAGGGTCATATCTTGGTGTCCGAGATGTGAAACAGCTCTCGCAGAAGCAGAGATCGAATATGCAGATGAGACAGATCCTTCAATTTACGTGAAGTTCCCTCTGAAAAACGAGAAGGGAGTTTCTTTACTTATCTGGACAACGACACCTTGGACTCTGCCTGCAAACATGGGAGTTGCAGCTCATCCAGATCATGAATATGCTAAAGTCAAATTCAAGAAAGACGGTGCCGAAGACACGGTCATCATGATGAAATCTCTCATAGAGGCTGTAGGAGCAGTTGGGGGATGGGCTGGATATGAAATTTTAGAGACCTATATGGGGGAAGACATCGAAGGCATGGAATATCTCCCTCCCCTCTATGAGGAGATAGACTCTCAGAGAACAATCACCGGAGAATGGGTTCACAAGGTTCTTCTTTCAGATACTGTAGAAGAAGACATGACTGGTCTGGTGCATATTGCTCCTGGACATGGTCCTGACGATTTTGAGATCGGTAAGAGATATGGCATACCTCCGTTTTGTCCAGTAGACGGCGGCGGAAGATTCATTCCAGAAGTCGGAGAGCGTTATGCCGGAATGAAAGTCAAGGAAGCAAACCCACTGATCATTGAAAATCTGGAATCTAAGGGTCTGATGTTCTTCTCAGGAAAAATCGAACATCGTTACGGACACTGCTGGAGATGCCGTTCTCCTATCATCTACCGCAACACAAATCAATGGTACCTGAGGATAACTGAAGTCAAGGACAAAATGTTAGATGAGATTTCCAGGATTGATTGGGTTCCGGAATGGGCCGGCTCTTCTAGAGAATATGACTGGACAATGAATGCTCGCGACTGGTGCATTTCCCGTCAGAGATACTGGGGTATTCCAATTCCAGTCTGGACATGCTCCTGCGGCAAAATGAAAGTCATAGGTTCTGCCGATGATCTCAAAGGCGCTGAAGGCTATGAAGAAGGAATGGATCTTCACCGTCCCTGGATTGACAACGTAACGTTTGACTGCGAATGCGGCGGTAAGATGAAGCGTGCTCCGGATGTTCTCGATGTCTGGTTTGATGCCGGTGTTGCTTCCTGGGCAGCTCTGGGATGGCCCCGCAAGACCGAAGAGTTTGAAAGATGGTGGCCGGCAAAGTTCATCACCGAAGCGCATGACCAGACCAGAGGATGGTTCTATTCTCAGCTGGGATCTTCATGCGTGGCCTTTGACAGAGCTCCCTATGAGAGAGTTCTGATGCACGGCTGGATGCTTGATGCCAAAGGACTTCCGATGTCAAAGAGCCGCGGAAATGTGGTGGAGCCTCACGATGTAATCACAGAATATGGTGCAGATGCTCTGCGTTTCTATCTTCTCCGTGTTTCATCTCCTTGGGAAGATGTGTCTTTCCAGCATGACGGCGTTAAGAGTGCAAGAAAAACTCTGAATATTCTCTGGAATGTAGCCAGCTTTGCTTCTACATATATGTCGATAGACAACTTTGATCCTCAGACTCAGAAAGTCTCTAAAGACTCGCTGCGTCCCGAAGATCTCTGGCTAATGTCCAGGACGGAGAAGCTTAAGATGGCTGTGACTGAAAATCTTGAGTCTCTCGACATTCACAAAGCATGCCGTGCACTGGAAGACTTCATTCTTGGAGATCTCTCAAGATGGTATGTCCGTTTGATCAGAGACAGGATGTGGAGTGAGTCTGCAGATGAAGATAAGCTTGCAGCCTACAATACTCTGTATTCCTCGCTGATGGCTGTTGTGAAACTGCTGTCCCCATTCTGCCCTCATATCACCGACGAGATTTACATGGCAATGGATGGCAGCAAAGAAACAATCCATATGTCTGACTGGCCCACCATTGATAAGTCTCTCATTGATGACAATCTCGAAGCTTCAATGGAACTGATGCAGGAATTAGTGGAAGACATTACAAGAGAGAGGCAGAAGAACAATGTCAAACTCCGCTGGCCTCTGCGCAGAATCGTTGTCAGAATAAATGCTCCAGAGGTTGAAGGCTTAATCAAAAGGATGGAAGAAGTTCTGCTTTCCCAGGCTAATGTGAAAGAGATTGAATACTCTTCAAACAATTGGGATGAGCTTCTGCTTGTCGTGAGTCCTGTGCCTAAACCGATCGGCCACACATACAAGCAGGCATCGGCAAAGATCATTCCTGCAATCAAGGAAGGCGATGCCCGTGCTATCAAAGCTGGAACAGATGCTGGTGCATACACGCTTGAGATTGACGGAGAAACCTATGAAATCACAGAAGAAATGGTTTCCTACAATTATGTTCCGCCGTCTGATGTTATTGCCGTGCCGTTCAGCCGCGGAGACCTCTACATTGACTTCAATCTCGATGAAGATCTCAAACTGGAAGGATATGCAAGAGAAGTGATCAGGCGTATTCAGCAGATGCGTAAAGACATGAAGCTTGATGTTGAAAGTTTTGTTTCTGCAGAAATTAACGCCGGGTCTCTTGCAGATGCCGTGTCGGCATGGAAAGAACATATCATGAAAGAAACCAGATCTACAGATCTGATTATTTCAGATGCTCCTGCAGGAGAGTATTCTGTCGATTGGGACATCGAAGGAGAAAAGGTAGTCATTGCCCTGACTCCTTCAAAATAAATTTAAAACGGGGAGAAAATCCCCTTGTTATTTCTTTATTATCTTATATATGTTTCAAATACTTATTAAATAATTCTGATTATAAATAAATTAATGCCCTTTTAGGGGCTTAGTTTCACCTTTGTCTATTTTTATAGATTCCATTGGATACATAAAGCATTATTGCGGTCATAGCTGCCAGAAGAACCATTGCTATTGAGTAGCCAACCAGATCTTCTGAAACTTCTGAAGTGTAATCTCCAAAGTACAATACCGTCAAGGCGATCATCGAGGCAATCAGAAATATGTTTAGTGCTGTGATTACCCAAAACACATTCATATTTCTTTTTCTTACACTCTGACAGTCTGTGAATGCTTCTGGCCTTTCGTCTGAATATTCTCTTCTCCAGACATACATGCTTGCCATTCTGCCCATATACTCCCAACCAAACTGTCTGTATGTTTCTTTATATTCTTCAGTGGGAAATGCGTTCAGATCTATGACATATCTATATTTTTTAGGCTCAGTTCTATGAAACTTCATAGCTACTGAACTCCATTGATGAATTTCATCAACATTCCATCCTTCTGCAGCATTCTTTTCCATGAATTTTTCAAAGTCTGCTGGTACATAATATTTGAATCCAGCAAACAATTCAGTCTTTTTATCATTCATAGCAACTCCTCCACTGCGCTGTATAGTTCTCTTATTCTGTCTGCTTCTTTTGTCAAAATTTGATTTCCTAACTCAGTAATCACATATTTTTTCTGCCTGTCTACTTCTTCAGTTGGTCTGATAAGCTCGTCTCCGTTCAGTTTACTTAGACTTTGATAGATGGTTCCTGCTCCAAGCTTGATTCTTCCATGTGTCAGTTCTTCAACATGTTGCATTATTCCATATCCATGGCGTTCTTCACGAAGAGATAGGAGAATGTAGAACATGGTCTCACTCATTGGAATGTATCGTTTCATTGCTTTGTCCAGATTCATTTCCTTCACTCTTCTTATATCACATTACACTATATCACGTCATGATATATAAACTATATCACGATGCGATATAGAATGATTTTGAGAAACAATTGAATAATGTAGAGTTATTCCAATTTAGATTATAATTAAAAAATATCAAATGCCTCCAAAAGGAGGCTGTTTTTCACTTAATTTGTTTTTACAAACATCAGATCATAAGATCTGCTTCCCAGGCCGATCTTTTCAGCATGATTCAGGCAGCTCTGCCATTCTGACTCAGGAGTGGAATTGGTGAAGTGGTCATGATGATCAACAAAGTCTTTTTTCTTCATGTTGTCACTGAGCTGGCTGTTAGGTAACGGCTGAGCTGCAAGACAGGCATCGACACATGCTTGATCGAGAGCTAACGGGTCAAACGATGCGAACATTCCGATGTTTGGCAGGATGGGTACATCATTCTCGCAGTGGCAGTCGCAGTTAGGTGAGACATCGATAATCAGAGATACATGGAACTGCGGACGGCCGTAAACAACAGCTTTTGTATACTCAGCCATGCGGCAGTTCAATTCTTCCAGGGCACTGGAATTATCAAATGAAATGGCATCAAAGTTGCATGCTCCCAGACAGCGGCCGCACCCTACACAATTTTTAGAGTCAATGCTCATCTTCTTTTTCTTTTCATCAAAGATCAGGCCGTTGTTGGCACACTCTCTTTGGCATAAGCGGCACCCGCGGCATTTCTCTTCATCGATGCATGCCTGACTGTTGCTGTGCTGTTCTGTTTTTCCAGCGCGGGAACCGCAGCCCATGCCTAAGTTTTTAATCGCACCTCCAAAGCCTGTCATTTCATGGCCTTTAAAATGAGTCAGACTGATGATTACATCAGCATCCATTATTGCACGGCCTATCTTGGCGTTTTTGACATATTCTCCGTCTACAACTGGTACAGAGATGTCATCGGTGCCTTTCAGACCGTCGCCGATTATGATCGGGCAGCCTGTAGATAGAGGTGTAAAACCGTTTTCCCATGCGCATTCCAGATGCTCCAGAGCATTTTTGCGGCTTCCAGGGTACATTGTATTACAGTCAGTCAGAAATGGTCTTCCTCCCAATTCTTTGACTAAATCAGCAACAGCTTTAGCATAGTTTGGACGCAGGTATGAGATGTTGCCCAGTTCACCGAAGTGCATCTTTATAGCAACAAACTTGCCTCTCATATCGATCTGCTCAATTCCAGCAGCTTTGATCAATTCTTTAAGTTTAGCAGGCAGTCCGTTGCCGAATGCAACTGTGCGTAGGTCAGTATAGTAAACTTTTGATTTTTCCATTTTAGCTCCTCCTTATCTGTATAGTCTTCAGTGTAATTTTGAAAGTATCATTTCATTGATTTTCTGAATTCTTCGATTGATTACAGGGACATCACACATATTATTTAAACTTAGAGTTTGCTCAAACTTTAAGCTATTGAATCTTTGTAATATCTTATGCAACAATCTCTCTCAGAACTTTACCTATGTCTTCATTAATGCATATGGAACGATCTTTGATCTCTTTAGCTGTGTATGCTTCACCCAGATTTATGCAGGCATAAACTGCTTTTGGGTTTGAATGTGTCATATTCCAGAATGGATATTTGATAATGGCCGGAGTATTGCTTCCTACTCCCAACTCTAAAAACATAACATGGCTGTTTTGATGTTTCTGTATATACTGAGAGTAGCGTTTTGTTGCCGAATGCCAGCCTTCATCTTCTACAAAGTTATTGTCAATGCGCAGATTCATGCTCATTTTTCTTCCGCAGAGGGGACAGTATGGTATGAGTCCTGCAGGTATTTTCATGTCTTTTTGTTCAGATACCATGCGACGTACAATCGCTTCATTGTCATATGTCTTCTGATGGCACGGTTTTGAGCACTGCCACAGTCCATAATCTCCCTGCGTGTAAAACAATCTGTCTTTATCAAATCCGGAGATTTGAAATTGATGATCCACATTGGTTGTAATTACAAAATAATCCTTTTTCTTTACAATTTTTAATAAATCTAAGTATGGCTGTCCGGCAGGCCTGTCGTATCTGTTGAAATAAATATGCCTGCTCCAGTATGCCCAGTATTCTTCTGTCGTTTGATATGGATAGAATCCTGCAGAATACATATCTCTGAAACCGTATCTGGAAATGAAATCTGAGAAGTTTTCTTCAAATCGTTTTCCAGAATATGTCAAACCTGCAGATGTAGACAGGCCTGAACCGCCGCCTACCAATATGGCATCAGCACAATCAAGCTCGCATTGGAGGCGTTCAATTTGTATTGAGTAATCGTCTGTAGATATCATAGTCCACTTCTTTGAAAACATTGAATATTACGTCCATTTTATGATTATTTAGGAATTTTTTCACAGAGTGCACAGCAATCTCGGCTGCAAGCTCATTGGGGAAATGAAACTCTCCCGTAGATATACAGCATAAGGCTATGCTTTTTACATCATGATCAGCAGCAAGATTCAGACACGACATGTAGCAGGATTCGAGCAGATCGCATTCTCTCTTTGTGACTTCATTTTGAATTATCGGTCCGACCGTATGAATGACATAACGGCACGGCAGATTGTATGCAAAAGTTATCTTAGATGTTCCAGTGGGTTCTTTCTTTCCCTGCTTCGTTATGATTTCATCGCATGCAAGCCTGAGTTGCACTCCTGCTGCAGAATGAATTGCATTATCAATACAGGCATGCCCGGGAACGAAGCATCCTAAAAGCGAGCTGTTGGCAGCATTAACAATGGCATCCACTTCCAGTGTGGTAATATCTCCTTTCCAGAGGTAAATATGCTCATCCACAGGGCTAATATTCTTCAATGAAGCAATCGTCTTCTTTGACAGTTCTTCTGAGAGATACTCATCCTGTATTTCTAAGAATTTTTCGTCAATTCCGTTTGGCATCCTTACATTCATCAAGGCCCGCAGCAACTGTTTTCTTTCATACTCAGACGACGGTATTTTTCGATAGTCTTCATTTTCTTGCAGAAGATATTCAATCAGCCATTGGAGGCGTTTTTCCTGTTTCATTTTTATCATCTTCTTTCTATGGCCTGCTGGTTGCATACTTCAGCACATCTGCCGCAATGCAGGCAGTGTTCCTCTTCAATTCTAAATGGAATACATGATGCATCAATGCATTTCTGAGGACAGATATCGACGCATAATCCGCAGCCGTCGCATTTTCCTGTGACAAAGTATCCTGTTTCCTTGACGGCAGTATTTCCAAATGAAAACTTTTCTCTGAATATCGGCTTTACACTGAGATCAAAGAACTCCCCCTCACCTTCATAAATCTGAAAGACAGTCAATGCTTTCTGGCTTTTTTCTTCAGGATATATATCAGCCATGTACTGATTCTTTGCGAAAATTTCGGAAAGGAGGCCGTCTCCAATCTCCTTTACCTTTCCGCAGATTGTCACAGACTTTGAAGACATGGTGTCTTTGCCTTTTACTCCTGTAAGCGATATAATCGGATGAGCTACAAGGCGTTCATAGAATGCTTTTCCTTTGGCGGTCAGAAAGTATAGCCCATCTTCATCTGCTAGCATTATGTCTATTGCACAAGTCACAGGATTTCCGCTGCTGTCTACTGTAGCAAAAATTGTGGAGTGGATTTCATCCACCAGCATGTGCAGATACTTTTCATATTTCTCCATGTCTGTCTTATCTGA
Source organism: uncultured Methanomassiliicoccus sp. (assembly GCA_905202485.1). Lineage (GTDB taxonomy): Archaea > Thermoplasmatota > Thermoplasmata > Methanomassiliicoccales > Methanomassiliicoccaceae > Methanomassiliicoccus_A. The sequence goes on along the minus strand of CAJKRY010000001.1, from coordinate 142,597 downwards.
AATGCTATTGACGCATATATAGAGATCAGTAACTCTGAGGATATCAATATAAAATAAATAAAAAGTGCTCCAGACAGCTCTGAAGCGCTTAGATGAAACTTATCAGGTCTGTCGGAGCAGGTCTTTCATATCTTCTTTTGGTGTAGTTGTCGGAGCAATGCCAAAGTTCTCAACAAGGTATGCCAGAACGTTTGGGGAGATGAATGCCGGAATAGATGGACCCAGGCGGATGTTTTTGATTCCGAGATACAGCAGAGTCAGCAGAATACTGACTGCCTTCTGTTCATACCAGGAAATGACAAATGAAAGCGGCAGATCGTTTACGCCGCAGTCCAGGGCATTAGCAAGCTCCACAGCTACACGTATTGCACTGTATGCATCATTGCACTGTCCCATATCCAACAGTCTGGGGATGCCTGCAATAGTGCCTAGATCAAGATCATTGAACCGGTATTTGCCGCATGCTAAGGTCAGCACTATGGAGTCAGGCGGTGTCAGTTTGACAAAGTCTGTGTAGTAACTGCGTCCAGATTTTGCTCCGTCGCATCCTGCTACCAGGAAGAAATGTTTGATTGCATCGCTGTGGATGGCATCAATAATCCTATCTGCAATTGATAGCACAGCGGCATGTCCAAAACCAGTTGTGACTTCTTTACCGCCGTTTATGCCTGTGAACTCTACATCATTAGCATAACCTCCGAGTTCCAGCGCTTTTTCGATGACCGGCGTAAAATCCTTATTTTCATTGATGTGCACGGCTCCAGGAAATGTCACGACTCCTGTCGTGAATATACGGTCTGCATAGTTCTGCTTAGGCGGCATCAGGCAGTTCGTTGTAAACAGAATAGGTGCCGGAATATCGGAGAATTCTTTTCTCTGATTCTGCCAGGCAGTACCGAAATTGCCTTTGAGATGGCTGTATTTCTTAAGTTCTGAATATGCATGAGCAGGCAGCATTTCTCCGTGTGTGTAAATATTAATTCCTTTTCCTTCCGTCTGTTCAAGAAGAAGCTTCAGATCTTTCAAGTCATGTCCCGTCACAATGATAAACGGACCCTTGTCTACAGTAAGTGAAACAGTTGTCGGCACAGGGTTTCCATACGTTTCAGTATTGGCTTTATCAAGCAGTTCCATGCATTTGAGGTTGATTCTGCCGACTTCCATTACAACAAGCAGCAGTCCGCTCATGTCTGCTTTCTGATCTCCCACGGCTCTTAAGCCTTCAAAAAAGAAGTCCGAAACTTCATTGTCCTGATACCCAAGAATCATCGCATGGTGTGCATAGGCTGCCATTCCCCTCAGGCCGAATAGAATAAGTGATTTGAGAGAGCGGATATCTTCCTCTTCAGTCCATAGTTGGAATGCATGATGTTCGCAGCTGCTGCAGGAACACAGCGATTTAATTTCATTGGTTAATGCAGATACCTTTTCACCGTCAAAGCTGACGTTAGTGACTGTGCTGAACAGTCCTTCAAGCATGAGGCGGCGCTGTTCATCATCAGGTGTTTTTCCATCAAGAGACTGTGAAAGGCTGATCAACACTTGTGTCAGCTCGTCTTGTGCATTTGCCACTGCATAAGGCTTTCCGCATACTCCGCTTTCGCCAGTGCACCCTTTACATCCGGCAGTTTGTTCACACTGAAAACAGAACATCTTCGTATCCATTTTAATCACCTGCAATATTTTTAATTATTTTACCCTTAATTGATATTGTTACGACATTCAGAGGAATGTTTTTGCCGCTGTTCTGCAGAGCCTTCTTTACTGCATTCTCTAAACCGCTACAACATGGCACCTCCATTTTTACGACTTTGATGCTGTTGATCTTGTTATTTTTTATAATTTCAGAAATTTTTTCACTGTAATCTACTGAATCCAGTTTGGGACAGCCTACTAATGCAATGCAGTTTTTGATAAAGTCCTTGTGAAAATCTGCATATGCAAAGGCAGTGCAGTCAGCAGCGATCAGCAGATCCGAATTCTCAAAGTATGGGGCGTTTACCGGAACTAATTTAATCTGTACCGGCCACTGGTTCAGACAGCGTTCGTTGCTTAAATTGTCAATAATTTTTACATTTTCATCAGAACATCCGCAGCCGAGTTTTTTCTCTTTATTCTGCAGATGAGATTTCACAGCTTTTTCGTCGTACTCTGCAGCTTCTCTTTCTTCAATGGATATGGCCCCAGTCGGACAGCCCGGTAGGCAGTCTCCCAAGCCGTCGCAGTAATCATCTTTGATCAATTTTGCTTTGTTGTTTATAATCTGAATGGCACCTTCATGGCATGCATCTGCACATATGCCGCAGCCGTTGCATTTTTCCTCATTAATCTTCACTATCTTTCGCATCATGTTCCTTCACCATTGTAGCAAATGTGATATAGTAAATAAAACGATTACGTTGTAAAAACAACATAAGTGAATATGATGAAGAAATATCTGCATTTGATACGAAATTCTCCTTTATTTTCCAGCATGAATGATGATGAGATTCTATCTATCTTAGACTGCATGGGTGCCACTGTTAAAAGATACCAGAAGGATTCAGTTATATTGCGGAGCGGTGACATCGTACACAACATCGGCATCGTTCTGACTGGAAATGTGCATATTGTGAAAGAGGATTTCTGGGGAAACGACAACATTCTCACCAGCCTGAGCAACGGTCAGATTTTTGCTGAAGCTTATGCATGTTTAGGCACCGAAAGATTGGAAGTGAGTGTGATTGCTACAGAGCGCACTGACATTCTTTTCGTTAATGTAAATAAAATCATGAATGTCTGTACTTCAGCATGTGAATTTCATTCGATTCTTATTCGTAACCTGCTCTGGAGTCTCGCAGAAAAAAATCTCGTGCTGACTAAAAGAATAGAGCATACTTCAAAGCGCAGCATCAGAGAAAAGCTTCTTTCATATCTTTCAGAGCAGTCTAAGAAATCCCGCAGTTCCGAATTTGAAATACCCTTCAACAGGCAGCAGCTTGCCGACTATCTCTCTGTAGACAGAAGCGCCATGTCTAATGAGTTGTCTAAGCTGAGAAACGAGGGTTTGATTGAATTTGAAAAAAACAAGTTTAAACTGAACGAAACGACATGATGAATGTTGCAGATAACTCTATAATGGAATCACAGTATTGAGAGACCAATGAAACCTACTGCAGAGTGGATCAGTTCATTTAACAAACATCGTGAAAAATTAGCATGTCCAGCTCCCTTAAATGACTACTTTACCCTGTCAGAAATGGCAGGTAAGAAATTAGATCTGCTGGACTTCGGGCTGGTATCCATCCCTACTGGAATAATCCTGGTAAGGGATCCGCTGTGCTATCTCGACTGCGAAGAAGAACCATATTTTACAGAGGTGCCTCCTGGTGAGTTTCATGCCGTTGCCTGTGTAGTCTGCGGAGACGATTCTGACTGTTCACGATATGCTGCAGTACGTGTTCAATTCACTAAAAAAGAAGCTGTGGTTTTTGAAGAAGCGCTCATCGGGAATGAAAATCTCTCAGAACTTGAAGATGATGAATATTTCGGTTTCAATGTAGATGCAGGCTTAGCGTGTATATGCGATGTTGCTATAAGAGATATATTCTGTGAATTTTATGACACCTGGTCTGAGAACAATCCAGGTAAAAACATCTATGATGATTACTTCGCAGCGATCTTTGCAAAGAGCTATGCTGAAAACCCGAAGCATCAGCGGAAAGAAGGGGACTGGATAAACTGGGTAATACCCGGAACAAATTACCATCTGCCGATTTTTCAAACAGGATTTGGGGACGGCACTTATCCTGTGTACTTTGGATATGATGCAGACGGAAAAATATGCCAGCTGGTAATCCAGTTCATAGATATTGATCTTGCATACGGTGATGAAGACTAAACTCTATTAGATGTCTGTTCATGAAGCTGATTTTTATCTTCATGAACCAGACTACACAGTTATCAATTTTTTATTTCGTATATAGTACATAATTCCAGCGATGTCTGCTAACACCCAGCCTATCGGTATCGCCCACCAGATTCCTACCAGGCCGATTGAGGGCATCGCCGCCAAGACGTACGCCAGCAGTACTCTGGTTCCCAGTGAAATAACAGTTAATACAATAGATATCGCTGGTTTTCCTACTCCGCGGTACAGACCGTAAAGAAGGAAGAGGCAGCCTATTCCGCAGTAGCAGGCTCCTTCTATTCTGAGGTACTGAACGCCGATTGCAATAATTTCAACATCTTCTGGACTCACAAATAATGTCATTAGAGGTTTGGCGAATATCACAACTATTGCTGAAATGATGATGCAGAAGATTAAAGATACCTTTATTGCAGATTTTATTCCTTCATGTATTCTTTCTGATTTCTTAGCTCCGTAATTTTGTGCTACGTAAGTAGAAAATGCATTTCCAAAATCCTGGACAGGCATGTATGCAAAGGAGTCGATTTTCACTGCGGCTGCAAATGCGGCCATTACCGAAACTCCGAAACTGTTGACCAGCCCTTGAACCATCAGAATCCCGAAGTTCATAATCGACTGCTGTATACAAGTCAAAGATGAATATTGTACGATCTTATTCAATATCGATTTTTCAAATTTCAGGTGTTTTCTTTTCAATCTTAATTCAGGGGTCTTCAGTATGCAGTATATGGCAATAGATGCTGCAGACACAGCCTGAGAAATCACAGTTGCAATGGCGGCTCCTTCTACACCCATGTCGAATGATATTATCAGTATCAGATCAAGAGCGACATTCAGAACTACTGCCACTCCTAAAAATATCAGAGGGGTTGTGGAGTTGCCAATGCCTCTCAGTACTGAGGTAAAGTAATTGTATACAAAAATGAAAATAACGCCATACAGGGTTATTGTAAGGTAGCTTTTAGTTGCGCTGTATGCTTCAGACGGAATATGCAGTGCGCTGAGTATCGGATCAACCAGGCACAATGTTGCAATTTGGATTACAATGGTAACAACGGCAATGAATACAAATGACATGAAGAAACTGGATTTCAGTTTTTCTTTCTCTCTGGCACCAAAAAATATGGAATAAACGACTCCGCTTCCCATACACAGTCCTATGATGATAGATGTCAGAAAAACCATTAATGCAAAAGAAGACCCCACGGCAGCCAGAGCGTCAGGGCCGATGCATCTTCCAACTATCAGGGTATCAGCGACATTGTAAACTTGTTGCAGAAGATTGCCTAAAATCATCGGCCAGGCAAATAGCAGCATTGTTTTGGTAACACTACCGTTTGTTAAATCCCTCTGCATGGCCATACCCGTTTTAATCGTTAAAGCATTTCTGCCAGGGTATTGGATACTTTGTTATAATATTGTCTCTGCAACGTTATCCGCATTCAATATTCATGAGGGAATACCATTTTCTAAATACTAATGTCCTGATATGAAATTGATTCAGGTGAAACAGGAGTTTTGTCAACGTTTGGATGATCTGCGCAGAAACGGAGATTATTGCAGCATAGTTAGAGTGATTACAAGAATTTCAGATTATAAATTGGACTATGGTCTTGTAACTCTCTTAGCTGAGGCGTATCTGCACACTTACAAGTATCGAGAAGCCATAGATTGCCTCCTTTCAGTCAGCGATAAAGGTGCTGAAGATTATATGTGGCATTTCATGCTGGGTCAGGCGTATTATTTTACAAACGAGATGACAAAAGTAAATGAAGAGATTGATAAAGCATTTGAATTGAACCCTGAAGGGGATTATGCTTCAGACTTTGTAGAATTCTGTCATATTCATCATTATGTCAAACTTCATCTAGAAAAATTGTCAGAGAGATTTGTTTCCAGACATGAACTCATTCCGTCGAATCAATTCTCTGACAGAGTATCTTCGTTCTGGAAGTGGTTTTGTGACCATGAAGCAAAATTATCGGAATTTGCTGAAAATGGTGCATGTAATTCAGAAGTCGCAGCTTTTCTTTCAGAAGGCACGGATTTAATAACTAAAAACATTCAATGTTTCATTGAAAAAGGATTCAAACTCATATTTGTTTTAAGAGGCAGCAGTCATCTTCACTACCTGCTTCCATATCTTATCTTCAGGGCGCCAAAGAACATTCAGAATAAATGGAATATTATCTTATCTGCACCTAAACTAAATAGTTATAATTCTGACCTTTCAGTCAATGGATTTCCGATAAAAAATATTAAAATATCATTCAATTATGAATCTGACAAATTTAACTTGTGTTTTTATTCAGAAGATTTTCAATCAATTGAAGACAGTGAAGCAAACATTACATTTGCTAAGATGCTGAAAGAATTATTCAGTGAAAATCTATTGAGACTTTATATAAGCACAGTATCATTATTGCGTTCTCCAACGGATGATATGTTTCCCATTGATCAGATGGGTGAGAAAATATCCGACATTCTAAAATCATCGGGAAAAGAAATGATCGAGAATCCCAGCGACATCCGTGTTGCATATGCCTTTGGAAATGCTGACACTGACAAATTGAGATATGACATACTCAGCGGTTTAACATCTCTTTTAAACTCAGTTGCTGAATATCATTCTGATGTAAAAGATACATACGCAGATATGGAGAGCTGCGGAGCTAAGCTTGTTTACCTATTCTACACATGGCCGATGGAAATGGATGAAGACAAGCTGTTTGATCTCAGATATGATTTTGAAGATTATCTGATAAAAGAAGTTCTTGGGGAGAAAGGGAGCGGCAGAGAAATCGGAATGTCTCTGGGAAGCGCCGGCGGCAGTATGTATGAGTATGCAGATCTGCTGATTTACAACATGACTGAATTTTTCAAAAGGATTGACAGTTTGTTAAAAAATTATCAATTTGAATTTTATTTAGCCGATTTTTGTCCAGATGGAAACATAGTTAATCTTAGTTCTGAAATGAGGTTATAAAATGGGTCTAGATATATATGCTGGTACATTGACAAGGTATTACACCCGCAACTGGAAAACTACTGTCCAACAGTGGTCTGAACAAAATAACATCCGCTGTGACATCATAACACCAAATGGTGAAATGAGAAATGAAAACATAGATGCTGAAGAAGTCCAGCACTCAGTTGAACTCTGGATGGAGGCTTTGACAAGCGGGCTGTCTGACAAAGACATTTTGTTTAAGTCTTGGGAAGAAAATAATGAAAAAGAATATTACACTGATAAACCAGGCTGGGATGGTTATGGTGCTTTAGTCATTTTAAGTGCATGCCTGTATTCTGGAAAAGAAGTTCCTAAATTCTATGAAAAATCCAGTGATTGGAATGATGATCCTGTAGTGCAGACTTTTGTTATAAACGAATCATATACAAATCCGTTTCTGAATGGAATTGAAATGTGGGTTCCGTTTGAGGGATGCATGTCATTCAGTTACATATTTCCAACTGGTAAAGAGGCTAACATGTCCACAGTGGAACAATTGGAATCTGATCTTCAATATATGAATAAAATGAGATGGAATGCGGATGAAGAGACCATTCTCAGCTGGTTGAATACTGAGGTAGCTTCTGATGCCGATAAAGATACTTTTGATTTTGACGCCTTGTCTAAATTTGCATACTGCATATTTTACAAAGCAGTTTTGTTTGCTAAAGAGAATAAAGTTCCAATAAGGCTGGATTATTGATCAGGAGGAAATTACAATGTCATCAGAATTCATCGAGCAGTTAGACGGCTGGCATAAATCTGAAGAACACCAAAAGATCGTGGACTCTATTCTAGATATTCCAGAATCTGAAAGAAATTATGATCTCATTCTCTTACTGGCAAGAGCTTATAATAATTTAGAAGACTATGAAAATGCTGTTAAACTTCTGCTTTCTGTAAACGAAGAAGGAAAAGACGACGATTTGTGGCATTACCGTCTGGGATACGCTTATTATTTTTTGGGAAATGATCTGGAAGCTAAAAAAGAGTTTGAGTGTGTTCTTGAATTAAATCCTGATGACAAAGATGCCAAAGAACTTCTGGAAGACTGTAACTACTATCTTAAGCGTACAGATGATTCTTCTGCCCCCGATGACCCCCGGCAGTATGTTCTTGAAGGTCTTCATGAGCTGATTGCTGAAACTAATCTGATCAAAAAAGGCAATATATTCATTCCTGAATGGGATTTAACCATTTCTTCTGAAGTAGGGGAACTGACGGAAAACATGGCCGTTTTGTATTTTACTCTAAACTGCAGTTCATGGGACAGAGAACTGTTTGAGTGCTCGGTTGCCTTGGGAGATACGCCGAAGAAGGCAATTAATCTAGCAGAAGGGAGTTTTCTATTCTCAGTCTTGGACGGCATCAGAATCATGAAGGCCGGAGAGAACTCAGAAACGTTAGTTACAGAGTTTGCAGGCAGTAAACACAGCTGGCACGCATACAAATCAGATATTGTCGGCATGGGCAAAAACCCAGAGGGCGGCGACATTGATGAATTCTGGAGTCTGTTGAAAAGCGGAATTGCCAAACGCCTTGGAAATCAAAAATTTGCATATGTCAAAGTATATGCTGCTAAAAATGGAGATGAAATTACAGCAGAATGCCGTGTTAATAACATTGTCAGCGAAGAGCTCAGCAGCATAGTTTCAGAAATAGCTTCTAAATGGGAAACAAATGAGTTCAGTTCCAAGAAACAGTTTTTCTTCATCACACAGGATGAGGGGACTTATGTGGAATACCCTTACAGCGAGAAAGATCTGGAAGACGCTACTGTAAAAGCAGTCAGACTCTTTGAGCAATGTGCATCTGACGATGATTACCAGCATTATCTGGAAAAACTGACGGAAGAGCTTCAGGATTCAAATCTTGCTGAAGAGCTGCAGTTTTTCATTCCGGAAATGTGTGCTGAAAATGCATTTGAATATCTTCATTCTCCTGAATCAATATTGATCTACAGGAATAGAAAAAGTATAGAGGTTTATAAAACGCAGATTGCAAGTTATTATGTAATTCAAAAAGCGCTAATAAATGGATTTAGCAGCAATCTTTTCTTGAATGATACATTTTCATCTTATGTCTATATAAGTTCAGTTTATAGTGCGATCTGTGATGCAAAGGAAAAAGGGGATGACCTTGAGATAAGCGGATCAGTCATGATGGTATCATTTAATTTTTCAGATGATTATATATTAAGATAAGAAGGAATGACGATGGACAAAGAAACTCTTTATAAATTAAATAAATGGCATGAGGAAAAGGAGTTCCAGAAGATCCTGGATGAAATTTCATTAATGGTTGAAGAAGAGATGGATTACGACGTGATTTTTCATCTTGCGAGGGCCCTCAACGATTTAAAGAGATATGATGAGGCTGTTGAACAACTTCTTTTAATTGAGGACGAGGGAAAAGACGATTACTTCTGGCATTATATGCTTGGTTACGCATATTTCTACTTGGAGAACTTTGACAGCTCCAGAGAGGAATTTGAGAAGGCCTGGGAAATGGATCAGAGCGATGAGGCCGTAATGCATTACATAGGCATATGCAAAGAAAAGCTGCAGGAAGAGGCTGGTTTGAAACAGGAAAATTTTGACCCGGAGATCTATACTGAAGAGCAGCTTAAAGTCGTTCAGAGGCACATCGAAAAACGCATCGGCTCTTTCAACAGAGTTTTTCATGAGATAGTATCTCCGGATATTCGTGTAGACATAGCAATCATTGAGCCTACTCCGGAACGTAATTATTACACGCTGGTAACTATGGGAATGGGCGCCCATCGCATGACCGTGCCGCTAAATCTCGAAGGAGAAAACTTTGACAGGGCAGAACTCATTATCTGCCTTCCTCCTGACTGGCCCTTAAACAGCAGCAACGAAATGTGGTTCTGGCCGGTAAAATGGCTGAAAGTTATGGCCAGGCTGCCGGGGGAGCAGAACACTTGGTTAGCCTGGGGACATACTGTATCAAACAATGAGCCTTTAGCAGAGAATACCAAACTTTCAGGCATGATCGTCTGCACCATGGTTGACTTTGATGAAGGAGCAGACAAATGTATTATGCCGAACGGAGAATGCATCAATTTCTATCAGATAGTTCCGCTGTACAGTGAAGAGATCGAATATAAACTGAGTCATAATAAAGAGGAGCTGCTGCATTTGTTGGATGGCATTGATTATGTTGTCGATCTCAACAGACCAAGTCGGTGCGTTTCTGAATCTAAGAAAAACCTTGCCATTCCACGCGAAGAGATTCAATCTATACTGCTGGACTGGTATGAACCATTAGGCTGTAAAGCCACAGATCGCATAATGGTCAACGGTGAAAAAATAGGATATATGTATCGGGAGGATCCAGATCCAGACATTCCAGACAGCGGCTGGAGATTTTTTGCAGGTGACGAACCGGATGAGTATTTAGACAATCCTCTTAATACAGGAATCTATTCATTAAACACGCTGTGCAATTATGATCCTGATATAATTCCTCTGCTGCATGCGCCGTATGGTACTGCATACTATCGGGACAAAGACGGTAAACTCAAGAGAAGAACCATCTGAGACTGAGGATGAGCGGTCTCATCTCTAGTCTTACTTTTATTCTTAAAATTATTATTGATACCATGTGATTTTATACCAGTTAGCTATTGCATTTGTAAAAAATGGTGAGTATATGTGCTTTGATAAAGTAACTCAGGTGTATTTTAGCCCTAACGGGAATACAGAAAAAGTTATCAAGGCGGCATCTAGCAGAATATGCAACGACATTACAGAATACAATTTATTGAAAGCACCTTTGACTGAGGATATCAAAGTTTCAGATGATTCAGTACTTATTGTAGCAATGCCAGCATATGCAGGCAGGATTCCAGAGCTTTGTGTAGGCATGCTGCATCACTTAAAAGGCAACAGGCAGCCTGCAATTGCCATGGTTGTCTATGGTAACCGTGATTATGAAGATGCGCTAATCGAACTGAAGGATATCTTGGAAGCGGAGGGCTTTTGTGTAATCGGCGCCGGTGCATTCATCGCTCAGCATTCAATCTTCCCTCAGATCGCAGCAGGCAGGCCTGATGAAAATGATCTCAAACTCATAGCTGAGTTTGCGGATAACTGTAGCCATTTGCTTACAGAGTTTTCTCCCGACTGCTATAAGCATATTAAAGTTAAGGGAAACATACCATATATTACAGCAGGAAAAGTGCCCCTGAATCCTAAAGGAGACAGCAAGTGCAGCGGATTGTGTAAGTGTGTTAGAATATGCCCCACACACTCAATCTCAGCAGAGAATCCAAAGAAAACTAACAAAGAGACCTGTATCTCATGCGGTGCATGCATACACATCTGTCCAAGAAATGCAAGGGCTTTTCACGGCATTACTTATAAAATTGCTACCAAGGAGTTCTTGAAAAGCTGTGCTGAATACAAAAAACCAGAGATGTTCTATATCAATCAGTCCCCATGAATTCAATGGAGTCTTTGATATAATCCGATCTTAGCGGAAGATATCTTCCGTTTTACTAATTTTTTCTCAAGCAATGTGATTATACTCGGCATTGTAACTGATATTTCATGAAAGGAAAATTAACCACTGCAAGTGGTTCTCCTGTAGATGATGACCAGGCATCAATAACTGCAAGCGGTTATACGCTTATTCAGGATGTGCATCTGACTGAAAAGCTAGCTCACTTCAATAGGGAGCGTATTCCTGAAAGGGTTGTGCATGCAAAAGGTACCGGAGCGCATGGGTATTTCGAAGTAACAAATGACTTGAGCAAGTACACGAGAGCTGCTTTTCTCTCTGAAGTGGGAAAGAAAACTGATATTTTTGTAAGGTTCTCCATTGTCAATACTGAAAGAGGCGGTCCAGATGCCGACAGGGACCCGAGAGGATTTGCTGTGAAGTTCTACACTGAGGAAGGAAATTACGATATTGTAGCTAACAACACTCCGGTCTTCTTCATAAGGGATGCTATCAAGTTTCCTGATTTCATTCACAGCCAGAAAAGAAATCCTAAAAACAATCTCCACGATTATGACATGTACTGGGACTTTCTGTCATTAACTCCTGAAAGTGTTCATCAGGTGACAATCTTATTTACAGATCGTGGAACTCCTAAAAACTACAGGCATATGGATGGTTTTGGAACTAATACCTTCATGTGGTATAATGAAAAGAATGAACACGTCTGGATAAAATATACCTTCAAGTCTGATCAGGGAAATGAGACGCTTACGGCAGACGAGGCAATAGAGCTCAAGGGAAAAGAAGCAGACCATGCTACGATTGATTTATTTGAAGCTATCAAAAAAGGAGACTATCCTTCATGGACTGTATATGTGCAGATCATGACTCCTGAACAGGCTGAGAAATATGAGTTTGATCCTTTTGATGCAACCAAAGTCTGGTACCATGGAGACTTTCCTCTGATTCCTTTGGGAAAGCTGGTTCTCAATAAAAATCCCGATAATTACTTTGATGAGGTAGAGCAGTCTGCATTTGCGCCGTCCAACATGGTTCCGGGAATTGGAGCCTCTCCTGACAGGATGCTGCAGTCAAGAATGTTTGCATATACAGATACTCAGCGTTACAGATTAGGTCCAAACTTCCAGCAGCTAAAGATCAATGCACCTAAAGCAATGAATATTTATCAGAGGGACGGACCGATGAGCTATGCAATTGCTGGATCTGATCCGAATTATTATCCCAATTCTGTTCCTAATGCTCCTGCTCCAGACATGTCTTACACACCGCCTGCACCGATGGTGAATGAGGAAGCCAAACGTCATCAGGTGCCGATAGATGACGTAGATTTTGCTCAGGCAAGGGCTCTTTACACAAGAGTTCTAAGTGATGAAGACAAGGACCACTTGATTTCAAATGTCTCTGGACACCTCGGAGGAGCTAAAGAAAGCTTACAGTACCGCCAGACTGCTTTATTCTATAAGGTTGATGAAGACTACGGTACGAGAGTTGCCAAAGTTTTGTCACTTGATGTCGATAAAGTCATAAAGTTGGCTATGGCATCTCAAGAAGAGCGGGAAAAAATAACAATGAAGATGTAACACATCTTTTAATTTATTTTTTATTATTTTAAAAATCAATGTCTGAAAGGTTATTTAAGCGTCAATTTGTTGTCTATTGCTAATGCATTACGTACAATCTAAGGGGATCTTATCTGCAAAAAACGGAGTGAATCTCTACAGGGGATGTTCGCACGGGTGCATATACTGTGACTCAAGAAGCAGCTGTTATCACATGAATCATCAGTTTGAAGACATTGAAGTCAAGGAGAATGCAATTGAATTGCTGGATTATGCACTCAAGCATAAAAAGAAAAAGTGCATGATCGGCACAGGTTCAATGACTGACCCATATATTCCTCTTGAGGCAGAATTGGGCTACGTCAGAAAAGCATTATCTCTGGCAGATCATTACGGTTTCGGCTTTACACTGATAACAAAATCAAATCTTGTTTTGAGAGATGTGGATTTATTGGATAGAATAAATAAGAAAACAAAATGCGTGGTGCAGATGACTCTGACCACTTATGATGAAGATTTATGCAGGAAAATAGAACAGAACGTCAGCACCACAAAAGAACGGTTTGAAGTCTTGAAAAAGCTGCGTTATTTAGGCATACCCACAGTGGTGTGGCTCTGCCCTATTCTACCATTCATCAACGACACTTATGAAAATATCTCAGGAATATTGGATTACTGCATTGAAGCTGAAGTATACGGCGTTATCTGTTTCGGCATGGGGCTGACGCTCAGGGAAGGAAACAGAGAATACTTTTACGATCAGCTGGATAAACTGTTTCCGCATATGAAAGAAAGATACATTGAAACTTTCGGCAGCCAGTATTCTCTCAGCAGCCGAAACAACAGCGAATTGATGCGTTTATTTCATCAGAAATGCGAGCAGAATGGTATTGTTCATGATAACAATCAGATATTCGAATACTTGAATCAGTTTGAAGAAAAATCTAACGGAAAACAGATGAGCCTTTTTGATTGATTTTTAAGTTTAAATTTATTAAAAAAAGAGACCATCAGATGACAACGCATCTGATGAGTAAGTGTTTACTGTATATTCTGATCTAAGGTAGCTTTTATCAGTTCAGCATTGGACAGCTTTGAAAGCTCTTTGACTTTTTCGAAGTTTATGCCCATTGCTTCTGTGATGCGCTTCCCGTACTCTTCGTCTGCCAGATAACAATGGGCAGCGTGGCGGTATTTGATGTTAGGAGTAACAGGTGCAATGTTGCGTGCAGTGTTTTCAATCAAAAGAGCACGTTTGTCTTCAGTCATCAGACGATATAGTTCGCCTCCCTGGCGGAAGCAGTTGTCTGTAGGATCATCTTTGGGATCAAATGCATACATGGCTCCGCTGAGATCTAACGGCGGCTCCATAACTTCCGGCTGAGCGGCCCATTCTCCCAGGCTGTTTGGTGTATAGGAAGGAGTGGCTCCGTAGTTGCCGTCAACACGCATCATTCCATCCCTGTGGTAGTCATGAACTTCGCACTTTGCACGGTTAACAGGTATCTGATTGTAATTTACACCTAACCTGTAACGCTGTGCATCTCCGTAGACGAAAAGACGGCCCTGCAGGAATTTGTCCGGTGAGAATCCTATGCCGGGTACGACGTGTGCAGGTGTGAATGCAGCCTGCTCTACCTCTGCAAAGTAATTCTCAGGGTTTCTATTAAGTTCCAGAACACCAACTTCCTGAAGTGGGAATTCAGCATGCCTCCAGACTTTTGTAATATCAAAGGGATTCTCGTAGTGGTTTCTTGCCTGCTCTTCAGTCATGGTCTGCACATACATAGTCCAGCGCGGGTAGTCTCCGCGTTCAATCGCTTCATACAGATCTCTACCGTGGCTTTCTCTGTCTCTGCCGATTAACTCTTCAGCTTCTGCATCTGTCAGATTTTTGATTCCCTGCTGAGTACGCAGATGGAACTTGCACCAGACGCGTTCGTTTTTAGCATTGTAGAAGCTGAATGTATGCTCACCGAATACATGCATGTGCCTGTAGGAAGCAGGAATTCCGCGGTCGGACATTACGATTGTAGTTTGATGAAAAGTCTCAGGGAGCATGGTCCAGAAGTCCCAGTTATTCTGTGCTGAACGCATGTTGGTTTTTGGATCTCTCTTCACAGCCCTGTTGAGATCTGGGAAGTCATGAACATCTCTGATGAAGAATGTAGGCGTGTTGTTTCCAACCAGATCCCAGTTTCCCTCTTCAGTATAGAATTTACAGGCAAATCCTCTGATATCTCTTTCTGCGTCTGCAGCGCCCCTTTCACCGGCTACTGTAGAAAAACGGACAAAGACATCAGTCTTCTTTCCCGGTTCGAAGACTTTGGCTCTTGTATATTTTGTAATGTCGTGTGTTACTGTGAATGTACCGTATGCTCCGCTGCCTTTAGCATGCATGCGTCTTTCAGGAATCACTTCTCTGTCGAAGTGTGCTAGTTTCTCTAACAACCAGACATCCTGCAGCATTACCGGTCCGCGAGGTCCAGCAGTCAATGAATGCTCATTCTCAGCTACTGGAGCTCCGACCTCATTTGTTAACTTTTTAGAAGATATGCTATCATCTCCGCTATGAATTCAAGTGCACTGCGGCAGCATTGAGCTCATATCGTGCAAAGCATACATTCTGAAGTTATTATAACATCGCCGATTATTCTTGTATCTCAGATTCTGAAATCTCTGTGTGATTTGCATAAATTACTATGGAGTATATACCATAAATATATCCTTCTTTTATGGTGCCTTCTTCACTGAATCCAGATACACTAAACCATTTAGTGATCAAATGCTCCCCATTTTTTATTTGTATCAATCCATTTGCATTAGAATCTTGTGCGATGCTGGAACTTCCATTGGATGCTTCAATAAGAAGATTTGGAGATTCGAACAGTGTAATGACTGGACATCCATGATTTATTAGATATCTTATATTTTCTACTAAATAATCATGTTCCTGATGCGATGCGTAATCTTCTGTGATGAATACAATCGTTGGATGAGTTATACTTTCAAAATCACTTTGTATGATTATATTATCTGTATATTGATCTAATGCAGATTCAATAAATTCACCGTCTTTTTCAGATCCCATTACAGTTACATGAGCATTAGAATATGAATATATATAATCATCATTTGAACTGAAAGCATGCTCATTTACGATACTCAAACTCCATACCATTGTTGCACATAATATTGCAACAACTGCCACGACCCCAATAACAGTCATGGCTGTTATTTTTTCTTTAGATTCCATTCACATCATCCCCATCACATCTATGAAAATTTATTAAACATGGAATATGACTTCATAGAGATACAATGTGATACACTTCTATACCTTAAAAGGTACCTATTGGTTTCTCATTAAGTTCTTTTCTTAAATGTCTCCAGTTGGGCAGATACTTGTCCATATATGCCTTAAAAACTTCATTGTGGCTGCCTTCCAACAGATGGCAGAGTTCATGGACTATCACATACTCTAAAAGTTCTGGGGACTTTTTAGCAAGCTGCAAATTGATGCAGATTCTCCTAGTGGATGTATTGCAGCTTCCCCATCTTGTACGCATGTTCCTGATAATGTACGAACTTGCCTTTACGCCTATAATTTCTTCCCATTTTCTTGCAAGTTCAAGCATTACTGGCTCTAATTGATCTTTATGCCATGCATTTATGACTTTTTCTCTTTGTTCAAAAGTACTGTTTTCATCAATCAGCAGAAGGACATCATTTCCGCTTACTATAAGTGTTTTAGTTTCTGAATGTATAATTGCTAAGCTGTATTTTTTTCCCCAGATGTTGATTTCTTCTCCATTTAGATAACGGCACATTTTTGATTTCTGCTTTTGAAATGCACTCTGGTGCTTTTCTATCCAGGGGATCTTTGAAGTTACAAATTTTATGATAGTTTCGTCACTCATTCTGACCGGTGCAGAAATAGTAACGTTTCCATATGGTGGATGAATGTAAATGTGAAGATTCTTGATCTTCTTTCTTTCTATTTCTATTTCAATTCCGCAGATCTCAAGAGTTTCCATTGAACTTCTCATCTAAAAATATTAAGACTCTTATAAACCCCTTGTTAATAATTCATTTAGCGGTGTTTATCTGAAATTTTGTAATATAAAAAAATCGGAGGAATGCTCCTCCTTATTTTTTCTTTATGTAGATGTATGCAACTGATATCACAGCTATGATGATAATTGCAAGCGTTATCAGGAAGTATATCATGTTATTATTATCATCAGAAATGCTGCGCACAGATCTTTCCCAGCTAGCAGTTAACACCATGTCTTCAGTCACTGGCGTGTTAAGATCATAAAGTTCATCTCCATAGCACCAGCCTTTAAAGATGTATGAAACGCCCCATTCTTCCCGTATGCTCGGAGGGTGTACAGATGGAACTACACATTCTCCATCTTTTACAGTTTTAAACATAGTATCTATTGTTCCGCCGTTTGGATCAAATGTAACAATATAATCTTTAACTTCAATGATATTCAAATTGTTGAATTGGTTATCCAGAGACTGTGTATTGTTAACGCCGCTTCTGATATACACATTGATACCGCCATTGCCAAGTGTTGGATACCATCCTTCATGAGTTTCTCCCTGTGTGGTTTTTTGGCAGTTATAGAATAGTGAATTTGCACCATATATGCTCATGTGAGGCATCTCAGGCAGCATGTCTGAATGTGAAAAATAAACTTCTCTCATATATATTGAATGTGCGAATGCCGAAGCCCCAATATGTTCCACACTTTCTGGTATCGACACTGATGAAAGATAAGTGCAGTAATCAAATGCCGAATCTCCGATATATGTAACATTTTCAGGAATAATTAGTGTGTGAATTTCATTCAATTTGAATGCACTGTCGCCTATGTATGTTAGAGAATCTGGAAGATCCAATTTAAATATACTTGTGTAAGCGAATGCTTCCATTTCGATCTTTGTGATATTGTCGTGCATTATTACTTCTACAATGTCACATCTGGAATCTCTGAATGCACGTTCTTCAATTACCGTGTCTTCTGGAGGTATGACAACGCAGACTTGTACATGATTATTCGATGGATGCTCAATACCGCTTGTAATGAGCTCAGCTCGTGATGACGCCACCACTCTCAGATATGGACTTTCATTAGGTATGACCGCTATGGCAAAAGCATCATAAAATGCATCGTTTCCCAAAGAAACTTTATTATCTCCATTTATTATAAAACGCTCAATTGAGCCACACTCTTTGAATGCATTGTCACCGATGCTTTTCATCCCAGCAGGCAGATTTACAGTCTTGAGCCCATTGCACCTGTAAAATGCATTGTTGTCAATAATCTCTATGCTGCCTGTGATGTTTACAGAATGCAGATCCGTACAGCCCATGAATACATACTGCCCTATTGAAGCGACACTGCCTGATAGTTTCAGAGACATCAATGATGAGCAACTCATGAATGCGTAATTGTGTATTTTCAGATCATTTCCATTAATCTCAATATCTTTTAAAGAATTGCAGTTGAAAAATGCTAGTTCTCCTATTTCGCTGACTCCGCCGGCAAATGAGATAGTCTCCAGAGAGTTACAGTTGTAGAATGCCAGATTCCCTATGCAAATATTGGGAGCTTCAATTCTTATATTCTTAAGGTCACGAGCCATGATGTTACTGAATGCATCATCTCCTATGGCAGTGATTTTATAGTTTCCGTCTTTTGTTTTTATACTTTCTGGTATCGTTAAGTCAGTCATATCCGAATGTTTCAGCCCCGTGACAGTAACACTGCTGCCATCTTCATTCATGCGGTATGAGATGTGAAGGTCACTGTGGATATCATACAGGGGGTACGAATCCCCTTCATCGCTGAGTACCACATCATCTGAATAATCGTCCTCAAAATTCGGCATAGCGAATATGGCCAATGCCAGCATGGCAACGCTCACTACAAATATGGCTGTTCTCTGTTTATTCATTTTTACCCCCCAGTAAATAATGAGCCTTAACTAACCAAAACTATCGGATACTGCTCATCAAACCCTAATAGTCATTGTGATATTTATTTGTAATACAAAAATTGTTTTTGTATTATGATGACCGCGTGGGAATCTTTTAGTACTTTGCGCATCACCTCTAAGTCATAGAAACACTACTCTTGTAACAATCTCTTTATTATCCTTCTTCATATTCTACGTTTTAATCTTAAGAATTATATGTATTCAGAATTCATAAGTGAATATTATACATTGTATTCTAATTTCATACACTATGTTGAGTTTGAGTAAGGATGCAGAATTTAAAAAGCCGATAATGTGTGCTGCAGTCGGCATACTCTTTGCCCTTATTGGTATAATCTCATTAGCTTGCTGTTGGGTTGATACCAATTATGTTGACAGCTTAGGCAATCTGAACGGCTGGGAATTAATTGCTCAATTTGAATCCGACTATTCTATTCTGGCATATTTCCCATCAATGATCATGATCTTTTCTGCAATAAGCTTGATACTCTTTGCATACGGTTTATTTGCACCAAGAAATAAAGTTGCTTACCTCTCATCAATTTTTGGGTTAGCTATCATTATCCTTGCAATTTTTGGCCATTCATGGATTTATCTGGATTTTTCAAGAGGTTCGCTTGAGTTAATTAATGTTGGAATCGGGGTTTATTTGGCCCTGATTTCTGGACTGGGCATGTTTTTCTGCGGTTTATTTCATGATGCAGATTATAAACGCAATTCAATAAAAACTTCCAATCTTATTGGCATTGCCTTTGCAGTCATTGGAATAACGACTATATTTACAACTACTCTCACTATGGATCATGGTTTCAATGAGGATGGTCTACAGCTTCTACACAATGTGTATATTTTTGGGGGAAATGTCCAAGAGTATCTTCCTCTGCTAGTTTCCTTATTTTCTGCGCTTTGCATGGTCCCGCTTGTTACTGACATATTCGTTTCAAACCGGACTGGATTAACTTTGTCTGCTGTATGCGGAATGCTGATAATTGCATTTACACTGTTGGAATTCAATGCCGTAAGAAATCAGCCTTCATTTCAAGATTTGGGCATAGGATTCTGCATTTCATTAATTTGCGGAATTATGATGTTCCTGCTTCCTATCATCAG
Organism: uncultured Methanomassiliicoccus sp.; assembly: GCA_905202485.1. Taxonomy (GTDB): domain Archaea; phylum Thermoplasmatota; class Thermoplasmata; order Methanomassiliicoccales; family Methanomassiliicoccaceae; genus Methanomassiliicoccus_A. Next base: position 122,508 of record CAJKRY010000001.1, on the reverse strand, counting down.
CAGAAGGCGTGATAAGCTCGGTGATGAAAAGCCGTCTCACAAGTATGAAAAAGCATACTTGGTTAAATTTGTCGGAGCATTGGCATCACTGGTTGGAGTAGTATCCATTACGTTTGGCTGGATTAATTCCACCTTTTACATGTATGGAGATGAATATAACTGGACAGGTCTGGATCTGTGGAATGCTCATTTCAGCGGATTCCAAACTTACTTGCCGTTTGTAATTGTGATTATCTCCTTAGCTGCACTTTACTTATTTGCACTGCAGATGCGGCATGGGAAGAATGATCTGGGATATACATCTATGATCTTAGGTGCAGCTGTAATAGTTCTTGCAGTTGTCTTTGGCATCTGGGCATCAGACATCGGAACGATATACATATACGGCAGATTAGCGGCCATATCCATGGGTGCCGGTGTTTATATGTCTATCATAACCGGAACCCTGATCATAGTATCCGGTTACATCGCAATCAGATTAAAAACTCCAGAAACGGCTCAAGCATGAGCCAAACCTTTTCCATTTTTCTTTAAGCTACTCACTCGGTAATTGTGAGAGTATTCTATTTATCCTGTGTCTGCATCTAACCTTTGTGAGTGACGATTGGACTGAACTCTACAGGCCTAATAATCTTGATGAGGTTGTAGGAAATCCGAAGGCTGTAGCGTCATTAAGGCTGTGGGCGGATGCCTGGGCTGCAGGAAAGCCGGTAAAAAAGGCTGCAGTTTTAATAGGCACTCCCGGAGTGGGAAAAACCAGCGCTGCATTAGCATTGGCTAAGGAATACGGCTGGGACACAGTGGAGATGAACGCTTCTGATCAGCGTAATGCTGATGCCGTAAAGAGCGTTGCTCTGCGTGGTGCTCTCGGACAGACATTCACAGACTCGGGGGAATTTCGTTCAACATTAGACGGCAATCTCAAGCTCATAATCCTTGATGAAGCAGACAACCTCAGTGGTAAGGAAGACAGAGGCGGAGTGCCTGCACTGGTGGAAGTTGTTAAAACAACCAAACAGCCGGTTATTCTGATTGTAAACGACTGGTATGCTCTTTCCAGAAAAAGTGCAGCTCTTAAAAACGATACAGAGCAGATCAAATTTGCACAGATTAAGTCTGTTACAATAAGAGGTGTTCTGAGAAAAATTGCCAAAGATCGGGGAATTGCCATTACTGACAGGGCTTTAGAGCTTCTTGCAGACAATGCTAACGGCGATATGAGATCTGCAGTAAGGGATCTTCAGGCAGTTTCAATGGGTAAAGAGGAAGTCAAAGACATTGATGCTACCTCTGTTTCGTACAGAGAAGTAGAGAAGACAATGTATAATGTCATGGATGACATCTTCAAATCCAAAGATGCAGACCGGGCAAGACGGTCTCTGGCAGAGGTGGACGAGCCTCCGGAGACCAAACTGCTCTGGATTGAAGAGAATCTGCCAGTTGCCTACCGCGACCATCTGGATATGTATAGAGGAATGAAGGCTGTAGCGACAGCCGATAAATATCTGGGAAGGGTATACCGCAGGCAGTATTTTGGATTCTGGTCCTATGCAGGCGACTTCTTATCTTACGGAGTATGCTCTGCTAAGAGCCGAGAAATGCATGGATTTCTGAGGTATAATTTCCCTCAGTACCTGATGAAGATGTCCAGGTCAAAAGGCACAAGGGCTGTGCAGGCCAGCATATGCAGTAAACTTGGGGAAGCAGTACACATGTCTGCAAAACAGACAAGGCAGGACATTTTGCCTTACTTTTCAAAAATCTATGTAAGCGATCCGGACTTTGCACTCAAAACATCTTTGGATCTGGAACTGGAGCAGGAGGAGATTGCCTATATCTTAGGGGAAAAGATAGACTCGGCATCAGTCAAGAAGATTATGAAAGCCATGAATCCCGATGATGAAAAATCTGCAAAAGAGAAGAAGGCCCCTGCAAAACAAAAAGAAAAGAAAAAGGCTGCCCCCGTGAATCAGAGCACCCTGTTCTGAGGCTTAGATATGAGTGATGTTACAGAAACCCTCAAAAAACAGCAGTACAAACTCCACGGCGACCATGCAGCCGTGAAGTTATGCCACTGGGTGAAGCAGAGTCTTCTTCATGACAGACCCTGCTATAAACAGGAATTCTACGGTATCAAGTCTCACAGGTGTCTGCAGATGACGCCCGTAGTCAATATGTGCACCCATAACTGCCTGTTCTGCTGGAGAGTGCAGGGCTTTGATTCTGAAAACATCACCTGGAAGGAGCCTGAAGATATTTTGGAACACTGCCTGGAACAGCAGAAAAAACTGGTATCCGGCTTCGGAGGAGACGAACGCTGCAGCAAAGAGATGTGGCTGGAGGCAAGAGAGCCGAAGCAGGTGGCAATCTCCCTTTCAGGCGAACCAACACTCTATCCGATGTTGGGGGATTTCATAGAACTCTGTAAAAGAAGAGGAATGACTACATTTCTTGTTACAAACGGCACTACGCCGGAAATACTTGAAAATCTGGATCCTCTGCCGACTCAGCTGTATGTGACTGTTGCAGCGCCGAACGAAGAGGTCTATAAAAGAATCTGTGTTCCCAGAATCCCCGACGGCTGGGAGAGGCTGATGAAAACTTTAGAACTGTTTCCGTCTCTTAACACAAGGACTGTGATCCGTCACACGCTTGTGCAGGGATGGAATGTGGGGTGGGAAGATGAGTACGCCAAACTGGATGAACTCGCTGATCCTTTGTTCATAGAACCGAAAGGATATGTTTTCGTAGGAGATTCCCGCCGGCGCATGACTATCGACAATATGCCATCTCCTGCATCTGTGGCTGAGTTCGGCAAGAGGATTGCATCACGTTTAGGCATGGAGCTTCTTAGAGAAAGACCGGACAGTAGAGTCTGTCTGCTGGGGGATAAAAACTCTCCAGTCAAAATTCCTGGACTGGAGTAATTCTTTTTAGAATATTAAATGAAAAGTTTGAACGCGCTGATCAGCGCATTCTTATTGTTTCCAGATTCATAGGCGCTCTTGTTTCAATATTGAATTTCTTGTATATTGAAGAAGCCAGATCTGAACATTTATGTTCATCGCCATGTCCAATAATGATCTTGTTGGGCTTGGGATCTAAAGATGCAATATATGACATCAGCTGTTTGCGGTCTGAGTGACCGGAGAAACCTTCAGCAACTTCGATATCCATGCGCATTTTCAGATTGATCATTTTGCCTCTTTCAGGAATCTGCAGATCTGTCTGGCCTTTAAGAATCCTGCTTCCGAGAGTTCCTTCAGCCTGATATCCTACGAATATGAGGCAGTTATCTGGGTTATCAGCCCAAGCTTTCAGATACTCCATGACTGGGCCGCCGTTCATCATACCGCTGGTGGATAGCACTATGCACGGTTCGGTGTCGTGGCAGATTCTTTCTCTCATATCTTGAGTTTCAACACGTTTGAACAGGGGAGACAAAAATGGATTCTCTCCCATCTGGAATATCTGTGTTCTCAGCTGTGAGTTCAGATATTCTGGGTATGCTGTGTGTATGGCTGTAGCTTCCCAGATCATTCCGTCGAGATAGATAGGAACATTAGGCAGCTTGCCGGTGCGCATTAATTCTTCAAGAACCAGCATAACTTCCTGAGAACGTCCGACGGCAAACACAGGAACAAGGATTTTGCCGTTTCTTTTGAGCACTCTGTCGCAGATTTCGTTGAGTGTATTAACAGCATCAGCCCTTGAGGGCTGGAAGTCTCTGTGTCCTCCGTATGTGGACTCAATAACCAATGTCTCCAGTCTCGGGAAGCGGTTAGCTGTGGCATTGAACAGCCAGGTCTTTTCAAATTTCATATCGCCGGTAAAGGCAATGTTATGCAGTCCGTCGCCGACATGGAAGTGGCATACTGCTGAACCTAGAATATGTCCGGCATTTTGGAATGTAAGCCTGATATCTGGTGCAATGTCAGTAGTTTCTCCGTATTTCAATGGAATGCAGTGGGCCACGACTTCTCTTACATGAGACGACTCATACGGAGCTTTCTTGCCTTCCCCGAATGACACCTTTATGCCGTCCAGCTGCATCAGTGACATTAAGTCTCTGGTAGGCGGAGTGCAGTAAACAGGCCCGTCATATCCGTATTTATACAAAACAGGCAGAAGCGCGCAGTGATCCATGTGAGCATGAGTTATTACCACGGCATCCAGAGTATCGAGCGGCTGAAGCTCGGGTGCGTTGAAGTAAGGTGTACCGCCGTCTTTTCCCGGATCAATTCCGCAGTCGATAAGAATTTTAGACTCTCTTGTAGAAAGCAGTGTGGCACTTCTTCCTACTTCTCTGAAACCTCCGAGAGCAGTCATGCGCAGCCAGGTCTCACCTTCAAGTCTCTGTCTTGCCAGACGTCTTCCTACTTTCTTCAGGAATACTTTCCTGTCGTCTGAAATCTGGCGCAGATAACTTCTGATGTCAGAAACTGTTTTTGACGGCAGAGGTGGCGCTCTCACGACTTTAGGAGCCCATCCCACTTCTTTTTTAATCTCATTAAGAATGCTCCCGTGCTTTCCAATAACGAGACCTGGGGAGATAGCCTCAATCATGACTTCTCCGATATCATCATCAAAATAAATGTCAGTAATCTCAGCTTCATCTGGAATAATTTCTCTTATACGTCTTTCGACTTCCTCGGGATCTGCCAGCATGGAAGGGTCTGGTCTGATAGCGACTCTTCTCCTCAATGCCTGGGCAAGCTGCTTTACTATATCATTATTGGATGCGAATGTGTCCATGTCCCTTGTGTAAACTACAACTAAAGGACCTTCGTATTCAATGCCAGAGATGTTAACTCCTTCCGGAACTATTTTGCTGATTTGCTCTCTAGCTTCTTCTAAAATTCTCTCTGTACTCATAAACTATTCCAGCTGAATAAATTAAATTAAAAAAAGAAGTTTGAAATTAGTAGTGTTTAGCGAAGCCTACCATGAGATTCATGTCTTCAGCCCGTTTAAGGGACTCTTCTGCAGATAGTTCGCGGAAACCGTCTTTATTGATGACTGCTACTGCATATCCGTCTCCGCTAGCAGAGTCACGACGCATTGCAGCATTTAAAGCTCTGATTGCAGTATTGACGGCTTCATCTTCAGACATGTTTGGTTTGTAATTGTCTTCTAAGACACCATATGCATATGGTGAACCTGATCCTACAGAAATGAAATAATCCTCAATAAGGCCGCCTGCAGAGTCAAGCGAGAACAGATGTCCTCCTGTCTTGTCTATGCCGCCCATAATGAGTCCTACGTAGTAGAAACCGTATGATCCGCCGCCGTTTCTCATGAGGTTTGCAAGAAGTGTGCTGGCAGCATTGACTGACATAGGCGCCCCACGCTTAAGTTTGTAAAGTTCAATTTCTGCTTTAACATAACGGGTGAGAACCTGGGCATCTCCAACTAAACCGGCAACAGTCAATCCAAGATTGTCATCTATCTTGAAGAGTTTTCTAACGTCTTTGTGAGCAATGACGTTATTCATTGTAGCACGGTGCTCTGTAGCCATGACCACACCGTCGCTATACACAATACCCAGCGTAGTTGTCCCAGTCTTTAATTTATTATCATCTGCCATAGCGATCAACCTCAAAAGCGGTTAAAAGATAATGTTTTTCTCGCTAATTCTTTGAAATGAAGGCGCTGTATTTATAACTTGTCTAGATTAAACGATGCTTTCCAAAACTCTGGATAGTTAAATTATCATTTGCTGACGAGAATGCAAACTCCCTGCTCATAATTCCAAAAATCTAGAATAGACTCAAATGGATTGTTAACTTAATAAACAATGCAAGTCGTTAACTTAGTATAAAAAAACCATATGCTCTATATTTCAGAAAATGTGTAATTTTTTGACGATATCAAACATTTCAAAAACCAGTTAAACAAATCTCAAAACAATTGAGGTATTTTTAAATTAGAAATATTATATATTACAGATGTCAGAATAATCTATGATTTTTTTAAGAAATGGTAACCTCTTGCAAAAGCGTCCATGTTCTTATATGTTTAGGTCTAACTGGACATTATTTATCTACCATTTTGTCACTAAAGGGGAAGGTTTCAAATCCATGTATGTTTTAATGATTATTGAGGGAGTAGCGATATAAGCCCGCTCTCTTACGCACCACATTAAAACTGTGTGCTCCAAAATAGATACTAGAGCGGCCTCGCGTCAGGACTTTTGTGCCTGCTCCCTCACTTTTTTAACTGCATTTTCTGCTAGATATCCTAAGAAATAGGTAACACCGATTCCGCAAAGAATTCCAGTAACTAACCGGAGTTCATTAAATGATACATAATCCGATATCATCTGCGCTCCTCCGTCTAACAAGATCGGAAGAATCAGAATTATCAGAGCGGTCCATCTGAATTTCGGGGCGAGGAAGAGTGAGATTAGAGAACCTACCGCCAAGCCAATGAATATGCCAGTATCTCTTATGCAGAAGGGCATTTCATTGCCATTTATAAAAATACTGTTGCTGGCCATCTGATGACAGTTAATATCTCCCAGAGCATACATCACTGCTGCCAGAGGATTCATTTCCGAAATGACATCCATATTGTCCATATTGCCTACTGAACCAGCCAGTTCTTCGACGCTTCCAGAAGGCAGAGTTAAAGGAGCTATGAATATCAGGGCAAGCCAGATAATGAATATGACTGCGAGCGTCTTTTTAGTTCTTTTGACATAGTCAAAGGCCTTGGACACAGTAAGCCCACCTCTGCCGTAGTATTTTATACCTCTCTTCTTCAGATAATTTAAGTGTAAAAATGCTCTTAGCATGGCGTGAACAAATATCTGCAGTTATTCAGACCCGTAGTTCTGCTGATGGGAGTCGTGTTTCTCATCGCCGCCGCCTTTATTGCAGCAGGTTCAGAACTGAATATCTACCTCAATGATCTGCTGATAGCTGTTCCTGTAGTGCTGGCTTTTGTCATCGGTGGAAACTCGATAAATGATTACGTCGACCGGGAAGTTGATAAACTGGCGCATCCGGGGAGGCCGATACCTTCCGGACGCATGGTAGCCGACACGGCTCTGTACATCGGAATGGCAGCGCTGGTATTTGCGATCATTATATCATTTTTGCTGCCGAACTATACTTCGACTGCGATCGTGATCGCAGCATGCCTGTTTATTATTATTTATGAATTATTATTGAAACAGCGCGGATTCATAGGAAATATAACTATCGGCGTTCTCACAGGCATGGTCTTCCTTCTCGGGGGAGCTGTAGTGGGAAATGCAGAAGCCTGTTACGCAATTGCAGTAATGATCATTCTGATATCGTTGGGAAGGGAAATCGGGTTGGATATAAAGGATATGGACGGTGATGTAGGCAGGATAACGCTTCCTATGAAAATAGGAAATAGAAATGCTGCTGTCTTAGCGGCATTATTCTTTGCAGCTGCCATTGTGGTAAGCATCTATCCGCTGCTGCAGGGCGGTGTCAGCTATTTTTACTGCATCATTGTCCTTGCTGACATATTTATTGCCATTGCAGCCTATTCCGTTTTCAAAAACCTGGATAAGTTCGAAACTCTGGTAATTGTCTCCATGTTCATGACTGCAATCGCCTTTGTTTTTGGAGCTGTTTAATTCAGAATCTGCGGGAACTTTTCTTTTGCAGCTTCAAGCAGATCGTCCACTCTGATCTGTTTCAGATCATAATCAGAAATTGCCAGTATGAATTCGTCAAGCAGATCATCTGACATTTCTACATACTTTTCTTTTATTCTCCAGTTTCTCTCCAGCTCTGAATAGATTTTAGTTCTCCAGGCTGTATCATATTCCATTAGGGATTCTTTTGAGAAGTTATTGTTTTCAGCGCATTTGGAGATGATTTCCCCAGCCAGTTTGCCGGTCATGCAGGCATGATATATCCCTCCGCCTGTCAGGGGATTGATTACTCTTGCAGCATCTCCTACAATTACCAGATTATCTGCCACTGAGCATTCAAGACCTGCAGAAGTAGATACAGCGCCTCCCGCGATCTCTAAAATCTGGCCGTTTCTTAGGCGCTCGTCTTTTTCTATATACTTATCCAGATAGTACTTGGGATCTGCTTTTTCTTTACACTTGCTGCCTTGTATTCCCAGGCCTACATTGGCAATTCCCTTTCCTTTGGGAAATATCCATACATAGCCGCCCGGAGCAGCCGAACCTACAAGAAACTCACAAAACTCCTGCTCTATGTCTACATTGACCATCCTGTATTGGATACAGGTGTCTATGTCACCGGGAGATACAGAAGTATCAACACCGGCCCATCTGGCTGTCTGAGATTCAAACCCGTCTGCAGCGACTATGCATTTGGCATATATTTCTATGTCAGCACCCATGCTCCTTGCGCGGATTCCGATAAGTTTTCCATCAGTATCTTTAATTACGCCGGTGCAGCCAGTTCTCATCATTATTCTGGCACCAGCATGGACAGCTTGTTCTGCTGCGGCCTTGTCAAACAGGTGCCTTTCTAAAACATATCCTACGCCATGATCTCCGTGGGCCTCTATGACTTTCAAGGTATGTCCGGCAGGGGAGCGCATTATTGAACCGAGAATCTCTTGTGAAATCCATTTCGGGTCTGGTTCTATTCCTACCTCTATTAGTCTTCTTCTTGAGACGCCTTCTGCGCATCTTAGCGGCGCCCCTACCTCAGCCTTCTTCTCTATCAAAATGGTATCCAGGCCGCCTAAGGCAGCATGTTTTGCGGCCATACTTCCTCCAGGGCCGGCACCGACCACTACGACATCGCAGGTATACTTCATTCAGATGCCTCCGACAAAGCTCCCACCGGGCAGATTTTAATGCATCTTCTGCAGTTTGTGCACTCTGCACTAAATTCTAGAATGTAGTCGTTAAGATATATTGCGTTGACAGGACAGCTGCCAGCACAAGCTCCGCAATGAAGGCAAAGGTCGTAGCATACTTTCATCATTTCACCGTTTGCAACGAAACAGCAGAGAAAACTCTGCTGAATGCAACTAACCGAAATAATAAACATTTATAGAATTTTCCTTCCTTAATCTGTTGATTAATGCAAAATTGTTTCATATGACTCATTAATGAACCTTCATTCGCAACGAATTTTAGTTTTTACACTTTTGTCTTATCAGAAAAATAAAGCAGGATGCAGGCAATCGCTACCTTGATAATCTATTGAATCTTACATCTGATTATGGATCATTCCCTTGAAAGTGAAAAATCAATGAAAGCTTATCTGACTGCGGGATGCTCAGCATACTGCTGCGGTCATTCAGAAAGGGAATGCATATACAGTGGCTGTCCTGCCGGATTCTCTGACACAGACTGTCTGGAAAGCTATGTGGATGTGAATTAAATGGTTGAAGTATTAGCTCCGGCAGGTTCGAAGGAAGCATTTGCAGCAGCGTTGAAAGCAGGCGCAGACGCCGTATATCTGGGAGGCAAAGCATTTGGTGCCAGAAGCTCTGCGGCTAACTTTTCCGATGGAGAGTTAGATTTTACAGTCAAGACTGCGCATGAAAACAACATGAAAGTGTATGTTACCGTGAATACGTTGATCAAGGATTCTGAGATGAAGGAGGCATTCTCTTTCGTTTCTTTCTTAGACTCAATCGGGGCAGATGCAGTCATCGTACAGGACAGAGGCCTCGCTTCACTGGTAAAAAAAGAACTGTCAATACCTCTGCATGCCTCTACGCAGATGGGTCTTCATTCCAAAGATGATCTGCTATGGGCTGAAAAGATAGGCTTTGAACGGGCAATCCTTTCTCGGGAGCTTTCACTGGAAGAAATAAAAGCTCTGAGGAAAGAGACTTCAATCGGTCTGGAAGTTTTTGTCCATGGCGCCTTATGCTACGCTTTTTCAGGACAGTGCCTTTTTTCTTCAGTCATAGGAGGAAGGTCAGGCAACAGGGGAATGTGCGCCCAGCCCTGCAGGAAGCAGTATACAATGGGAAAAGAAACAAGTTTCATGCTTTCAACTGCTGACTTGTTCTGTGCTGATTCTCTTCCAGATCTTATTGAGGCCGGCGTCGGGTCGGTAAAAATTGAAGGAAGGCTCAGGTCTCCGGTTTATGTATATTTAGCAACAAAATTATATAAAACGGCTGCAGACAGGGCCGCAAGAGGAGAATATCCGCTTTATGACGAGCGCGATGCTGAGCTTCTGATGACTGCTTTCAACCGCGGATTTTCAGAGGGGTATCTGAAAACTGACAAAGTTATGCAGAAAGCTTATGCAGAATCTAGGGGGCTTCCGCTGGGAAAAGCTTCAGTTGAAGGCAGAAATGTGTCTGTAAACTCAGACAAGCTGAAACCAGGTGACGGGATTACGTTTTATCGCGGAACTGACAAGGTCGGCGGATTTGAGGTGAGGTCAGTTGACTTTAGAAACGGCATTTCAAAATTCACTTCTCCGTTCCGTCTTGAAATGGGAGAATACGACGCATATAAAACTAAAGACAGGGAGTTCAACGAGATTGAGAAACTGATCTCGATGGATGTCCGCTATACAACTGCAAGAAGAAGATGGGCTGACATACCTAATAATGTAGCAAACAGAAGAAAAAAAGAATGCAAACTCTCTTGTTACGTATCTGATATAAAATCTCTGAAAGCCGTTCTACCTTTTTCCGACCGCATATATTATGACGCGCCTAATACAGAAGAAGCCAGGGATTTGTGCGGAGACGTTGAAATGGTGACCGTGCTTCCCCGTGTTACGCCGGTAATTCCAGATGCTTCTGGACCGGTGATGGTAAACTCTCCGGGACAGGCATATCACTTTATCGGTCACAGAATGTACGGATCATATTTCATGAATTTCTTCAATTCATATACTATTCCTGACCTCTATCAGTACACAGTTTCAGTTGAACTCTCCAGAGAAGATTTAAAAAATCTCACATCTCATTACAAAGGGAAGCTGGAAGTCATGGTTTTCGGCAGAGTTGAGGCGATGGTTACTAAGGATCCCAGCCTGAGAACTGGAACTTTAATTGACGGTTTAGGCAAGAGATTCCCGGTCGTTAGAGATCCATATGGATGGGCTCACATCATGAATTCTTCAGATTTATTCCTACTTGATTTCCTTGATGAGATCGATACCATGGGCATTGATTCATACGGTCTGGACATGAGGTATAGGCAACCTGAGCTGGCAGCAGCCGTTGCTAAGGCATTCAAACAAAGGGATCTTGATGCTAAAGATAAATTAAAAAAGAAATGCGGCTCGATAACCGCGGGGCATTATCTCCGCGGTTTGAAGGCCTGATATTTATGCCCCGAATTTCTCTGAGCGGTCTGCTTTGTCTATGAGAATAGACATCAGATTCTTTCCCAGCACTCTTCCTAAACAGCCGCGGGTGCAGGATACTTCATTGAATTCTGTAGCATCATCTTTCAGGCTGTTTTCTGAGTAGATACACAGTGGTACTGGGTCTCCTGAATGATCCAATCTTTCTACAGGTGTACAGTGATCTGCTGTAAACACTACTATAGCACCGGCAGGAAGATTCTCTTTGATATATCCAGCCATCTTGTCAAGGCGTTCAACGACTTCGACTTTCTTCATGGCGTCTCCGTCGTGTGAACTGATGTCGGAGGCTTTGACATTCATCAGAACAAAGTCTTTCTTTTCCAACTCTGCAAGGGCTGCTTTTGCTTTTGCTTCCATGTTGGTGGAAAGACCGCCTGTGCAGAGGGACGGCTCAATAATTTCAAGTCCGCAGATTCTGCCTATTCCCCTTATTAAAGATACGCCGGCAACACATGATCCAGTCATGCCGTATTTCTTTTCAAATGGTTCAATGTCAGGGAACATTCCCGCTCCTCTCGGCAGGAGGATGTTGGCAGGAAGCTTGCCTTCCATTTTTCTTTTAATGTTCACTGGGTGGTTATTGAGAATTTCATATGATTTCTTTACGAACTCATTTACTACTCTGGCTGTTTTCTCTGCACCTTCTTGCATGGCTCTGGAAATTCCTACTTTTGCAAGACCATGGGGGTCAGCATCTGTAACATAAGGACTCAAACCTTCTCCGCGCAGAAGGAGTACGGCACGGTGCTCTGTAGCCTCTTTTACAATGCATTCAACATCGCCGATTTTCAAATCTTTCAAGGCTTTCACAAGTTCAGTTGTATCTGGTTCTTTGATACGCCCGGCTCTGCGGTCTGTTACATTCATGCTGCTGTCTACTGTAGCAAAATTGCATCTGAATGCTACATCTCCGCTCTGTCCGACAAGTCCTACACCGGCAGCCTCGAACGGGCCGCGACCAGTATATACTTCGAAAGGATCGTATCCTAATATGGCCAAGTGAGAAGTATCAGATCCGGGCCTTATGCCGGGTCCTATTGTATCCATAATCCCAGTAGATCCGTTTTTAGCGAACCAGTCAAGATTTGGTGTGTTTGCATATTGAAGAGGCGTCTTATAATCCAGCTCCTTCACAGCTCGATCTCCAAGTCCATCCATAACGACTATTAGGATCTTTTTTCCAGAATCCATTGTTATCATATGTGTTATTGTACACTTCCCTATATACCTTAGTCTAATTACTACTCCATATTTAGTTGGATTATGAATCTTTATATTTTTGTGGATGATACTTTTGCATTTGTATGATTGCTGTATACAAACCAATCTATAGTTATTGTGAATTTAGTCCTGCAGATGTCTGATATATTTGACAGAGACAGGGCTGGAGAGACAATATCAATTTATGATCCAGAATATCCTAAGATCTACAGACTAATCCAGGAAGCTCAGCGTATCGTTGCTGAGATAAACACAATTTACCATACTGAAGATGAAATCAGACAACTGTTCTCCAAGCTGACCGGGGCTGCTGTGGATAAAACAACTGTTATATGCCAGCCTTTTTATACGGACTTTGGCAAAAATATCCGTTTGGGTAAAGATGTTTTCATCAATACTGCATGTACATTCATAGACCGCGGCGGCATAATTCTGGAAGACCATGTGCTGCTCGGTCCGAATGTAAATTTAATCACTACCAACCACTCGTTCAATCCAGACGAAAGGCGGTCAACGATTTCCAAGCCTATCAGAGTTTGTGATAGCGCATGGATAGGTGCCTGTGCTATAATTCTGCCAGGCGTCACCATAGGAAAAAATGCAGTTGTAGCCGCTGGTTCAGTAGTTACAAAAGATGTTCCTGCAGATACGGTTGTGGGTGGAAATCCAGCAAAGTTTATTAAGTATATTTCTGAGGAGTAATAATCTCTCAGGAAACATATTTTTAATTAATATAGATAATAGTTTTATATGTATCATTTCTGATTAAAAAGATTAATAACCGCAACATATCATACACTTAATCATATTGGGAGATGTTAACATGAGAGTATGCTGGTGTACAATACATGTAAATGACATGGAACAGTCTAAAAAGTTTTATGGAAATGTTTTAGGATTGAAATTAGAAAGAACATTCAGCCCGGCACCTGAACACACTATTGCTTTTTTCAACGGAGATGATAATGGTGCAGAAATTGAATTAATTTCTGGAGATAACATTCAATATAATAATCAAAAAATAAGCATTGGATTCATGGTTGATAATCTTGAATCAATGATCCAGAAATTAAAATCAAATGGTGTAGAAATATTGAGAGGACCTTTGACACTGGGGAAAGATACATACTGTGTATTTGTAAAAGATCCTGATGGAATTGAAATCCAGATTGTTGAAGACCACGGCAATTAAACTTTAATTGGTAAGAATATAACGATGGTATGCTATGGATAATGCTGCAATATCATTTTTCAGCAGGATACCGCAGGCATTACCATTGTATATAAAACTAAGTGGATTGATATGTATTGAATTCGGCAGTTAGTATAAAAATTCAAAAACTCAGATTGCTTTTTTCGGACAAGCGTAATTTTGTCTTTGTATGGGTTCAAATACATAAAACAAAGAACCGCTCGGATACTTACACGCTTGTCTCATTTTTCCTGCCGTATTGTTCAGACTCGTTACGTATCGTTCAGGCAGTGGAACTGTATCCGGGCAGATAGACTCACCATACGATTATAAGCGATGACTCTGAAATTGATTCTAATCTCATGGGCTTTATCAGAGAATCATATGATTTATGCATAGGTGATACTTTACAATGATTTCAGCGTTTCAATCTGCTTTTTCAAACATTCTCTACGCTGTTCTTCTGTAATGTTTGGATCAACAGTGTCAAAATAATAATCACAAGGCAGTTCATTGCACTTTCCGCAGTAGGCAACCTTTTTCTTATTTGCACAGCAATCATAAATTTTGCATGTGTCTTGTTCTACATATTGAATCCAGAACGGTCTGCCATCTACACCACTACAACCTTTACACTCATTCTGGTAATATTCACAATCAGAACAGATGGTGCCGCAAAAACTTATCGTTTTATCCATCAGCGGGTACAATGATTTAAAAAACATAAAGCTTGGGATCTTAGACATAATCAGATTTATAAAAAAATTGGTTTGCATCCTATCAAATTAATATCCGAAACTCAGCGAAACCATTAAGAAGTTTAAAGAAAGGGTTTGAGGATTAAGAGACGTTTAATATCTCCTATCGTTGCGCGGTGGCCTGTGCTTTTGGAAGCACTCCCTGCAATATACCGGCCTTCCCTCGGTCGGTTTAAAGGGAACCTGGGTTTCTGCTCCACAGTCAGAGCATGTTGCTGTATGCATTTCACGGGGCTCGTCGCGCCTATATCCGCCTCTTCTCTCGTACATTTAAATTACCTATTGTGTTCTACACATACCGAAGCATGTGTAAATCAGCTTATGCACCATTAAGTATTTAAAGAGGTACTACGAAATCTTTGAAAAAGGCATTTTGGCAATTAACTATTGATTACTGAACTGAGCAATTTTCTATTTCTTTTCCATTACTGTTATATATTCTGTCCATATATCGCCATCCCAATGAAGAAAAAAGATGTACTCCTAGTTTTAGTAGTCATCCTTATCCCCATCGTGGTTTTAGGCGCTGTAGCGGTTGCTGGGGCAGACAACATAAAAGACAGCATTACCTTTGAGGGTACTGAAGGCTGCACTATAACAGATGCTGATGAAAATATCATAAATGGGTCTGTGGAAAAGGTACATGTTGATAGTGATTATACCTTTGCCATAACTGTTGATGATGGATATGCAGGCACTCCCAAAGTATATGTTGATGACAGCAATGTTCCTCTAGAACCTCAACTTGACGGTTCTAAATACATATATACAGTGCATATCGATAAAGATCCAATCACAATCAAGATAACTGGTATCTCACCAGCTTGATTGGGTTTAACTACTATCATTCAGGATTCACATCCTGAATTTTTACTACTTTCTTGTTTTGTTCTCTTTTGGGTAAATATGATATTTACCTTCTGCATTGCTGAGAGCGATTAACATGGACAACAGCAGTTTAAAGGGACTTTTTGCCACACTTAGAGAAAGCCGCCCTCTAATTCACCATATCACGAACTATGTTACTGTGAATGACTGCGCTAACATTACACTGTGCATAGGAGCTTCTCCGGTAATGGCTGATGCAATTGAAGAGATGGAAGAAATGACTTCAATCGCCGGAGCTCTAGTGCTTAACATCGGGACTCTGAACAGCAGAACGGTAGAGTCTATGCTTCTTGCAGGCAGAGTTGCCCGTGAAAAAGATATCCCGATAATTCTAGATCCTGTTGGAGCTGGAGCTACATCCTATAGAACCAAAACTGCACAGACTCTGATTGAAAAGATCAGTCCGTCGGTAATTAAAGGCAATGCGGGTGAAATTTCAGTCCTGGCTGGAGCCGGCGGAATTGTTAAAGGCGTAGACTCATGCGACGCTGCAGATGATTTAATCTCTGTATGCAAATCTCTAGCAAGGGAAACAGGTGCTGTTGTGGTGGCAACAGGAAAAGAAGACATAGCTACAGACGGCATAACCTCCTATGCAGTATCAAATGGACATGAATGGATGGATAAAGTTTCTGGAACCGGCTGCATGCTTTCATCCATAACTGGGTCATTCAGTGCCGTAGCTTCCGATATGCTTACAGCCTCAGTGGCGGCAGCGGCGGCATTCGGTATCGCCGGCGAAAGAGCAGCTGCTGATAAATCATACGGTCCTTATTCTTTCAGGACAAAACTCTTTGACAAAGTTGCGGCTCTGACCCCGGAAGATCTAGCTGCTGAAGCAAAGGTAGAGAGAATATGAGAGATTATTCGCTTTACGTCCTGACTGATGAAGCTATTTCCAAAGGCAAGAGCCATATTGAGTTAGCGAGATTAGCAGTGGAAGGAGGCGCTGATGTTATACAACTCAGAGATAAATACATGGAGACCAGACAGCTGTATGAAACAGCCCTCGAAATATCAAAAATCTGCAGACAGCATGATGTTATTTTTATTGTCAATGACAGAGTAGATGTAGCACTTGCAGCAAAGGCTGAAGGAGTTCATGTCGGACAGGTTGATATCCCAGTAGCAGCTCTCAGAAAATTTGTCCCTTCAGACTTTATAATCGGGGTTTCAGCAGGCACGGCGGAAGAAGCTTTGAAAGCTGAGAGGGACGGAGCAGACTACGTTGCTCTCAGTCCTATTTTTGATACATCTTCAAAAGATGACGCCGGCCATGGCAAAGGTATTGCAGAGCTTAGAAAAATGAAACGGACAGTTTCAGTTCCAGTCCTTGCAATAGGCGGAATCAATGAAAACAACATAAAAGAAGTGATATCGGCTGGTGCTGACGGAGTCGCTGTTATCTCAGCGGTAGTATCGCGGGAAGATGTGTCCGCAGCAGCTGCCAATCTAAAAAGATTAATTATTGAGGCGAGAGGCATTTAAACGCTGCCTCATACCCCATTTCGAATGCTTTCTGGTTAACATCCTTAGCTTTTGCCGGCACTCTTTCTAAAAGTATGCTAAGCATTTTTTCTTTAGAAAGGGGAAATCCAGGCACTGCAGACATGGCGCCTATCAAGACAGAGTTTGCAGCGATGGCATTCCCTGCTTCTTGGGCCATGTTGACAGCATCAATCGCTATCAGTCTGGATACTCCGCTGTCCTTTACTGCTTTGATAATGTCATCCACGGCAGGATATTCTTCCATGCCGGAGGAGACGGTAACAGGCACTACAGGAACAGTGTTTGTAATGACATACGTGTCTTTATTGGCATAGATCAGATTTCTGCAGGTTTCAGCAGGCTCGAAACCAAGAAGAACGTTGGCCTCTCCCTGAGCCAGCAGAGGACTTAGCACGCCCTGGCCGATACGTACGGTACACTGGACGCTTCCTCCTCTCTGAGCCATTCCGTGGACTTCAGACATGGCGGCATCCATGCCTTCCGAGACAGCAGCGCTGCCTAATACAGTCGAGGCCAGAAGCACTCCCTGTCCTCCTACGCCTACCAGCTGAATTCCGTATTTCATTGTTTCACCTCTATTGCATTTTGAGGACAAACCTGGGCACATCCTCCGCAGCCTATGCAGGAAGTTTTGTCAATCAGGGGTTTTCCGTCATCGACGCTTAATGCAGGGCACGAAAATTTGCTTAGGCATATTTTGCAGTTGATGCATTTTTCCCTGTTGACTTCATACAGTTTCTTTTCCAGTTTTCCCTCTTTCTTTCTCAGCAGAGGGCAGGCATGCTCACTTACAATCACTGCTGGACCGTTAAATTCCAGAGCTTCTTTGACAGCTTCTTCTGTAGCTGCAAGATCATAAGGGTTAACAGTCTTGACAAATTCAATTCCGCATGCTCTTACCAGTGGTTCGATCTTCAGGGGAGGGCTCTCTATTCCGCCGTAATCTCTGCCGGTTCCAGGGTTGGGCTGGTGTCCGGTCATGGCAGTGGTTCTGTTGTCTAAGATTACAAGCACCAGGTTGTTGTGTTTATTGTAGCCTGCATTAATCAGCCCGGGTATTCCGCCGTGGAAGAATGTCGAGTCTCCGATGAATGCCACAGCCCTTTTGTCTGCAGCTTCTGAGAATCCTCCTGCAGTTCCTATAGATGAGCCCATGCAGAGGGTGATATCAGCACAGTTCATCGGTGGCTGAACTCCCAATGTGTAGCAACCTATATCTGTACAGTAAATAGCGCCTTCTTTTCCCACTGCTTTTTTTGTAGCATAAAAGGTGGAACGGTGGGGGCAGCCTGCACAGAGGACCGGGGGCCTTGAAGGAAGCTTAATCTCAGATGAAAGCGGCTGGGCTTCTTTTTTGATTTTCAATATGCTGGACAGAGCGTTCAGGGTGTCTGGAGAATACTCATAAGCTCTCGGCAGATGGCCTGTTCTTTTACCGATGATCTCTGTTTTTATGCTGTTCTGCTGAGCTATTCTTCTGACTTCGTCTTCAATGACCGGCTCCAGCTCTTCAATGACAACTACTCTACTCTTGTTCTGCAGGAACTTTTTGATTTTTTCTTCTGGAAGCGGGTAGCTGAATCCGAGTTTGAGGATTTCAGCATCTTCAATGTATTCAGCCGCGTAGGTATACGACACGCCACTGGTAATGATCCCATCAGATCCACTGCCAGTAATATAATTCAAAGGAGAAATTTCCGACAGTTTCTGTGCTTTTCCGATCCTTTCAAGCTGGTCGATCCTGTCTCTTCTGGCATTTGCCGGTACTGTTACAAGGTGGGCAGGATCTTTTTCGAATACTCCCTTCCTTTCTATTTTTCTTGGCTTACTGAGACTGACTGCACCTCTGGCATGATTTACTCTTGTGGTAGTTCTGACCAGCACAGGGCTGTGCAGCTTCTCTGAGAGCTCGAAAGCTTCAATGATCATGTCTTTACATTCAGCAGGAGTAGTAGGTTCCAGCATCGGCACTAAGCCAAATTTTGCGTAATATCTGTTGTCCTGCTCACTCTGTGATGAATGGATTGACGGATCATCTGCAGTCAGAATAACCATGCCGGCTCTTACTCCTACATAAGACAGAGTCATGAAAGCATCAGCTGCTACATTCAGCCCTACATGCTTCATGAAAGCAAATGATCGTACTCCGGAGACTGCGGCTGCAGCCGCCACTTCCATTGCCACAATTTCGTTGACAGAATATTCAAAATACATGCCAACTTTGTCAGCTACGTCATCCAGAACTCCTCCTATTTCAGAGGAAGGAGTCCCTGGATATGTGGCAGCTACCCCGCATCCGGCTTCAATTAATCCCCGTGCTATAGCTTCATTACCGAGCAGGAGGATTCTCCCGCTGTCCGCAAGCAGTTTTTCCAACCAGTCACCCTCTACTCCTCCTTCAGAAGTTTCTGAATGCTTTCATCAAGAATTCTTTGCATTCCTTCCACATCGGCCTGAGACAAATGTTTGAAACGTCCCTGGAGGCGGAGATACTCTTCAAGCGGCTTCCTATTTTTAAGGTCTTTGGTAAAAATTGTCTCTCTGTTGCGATATTCGTAAAGAGGAAACACTCCTGTTTCAGTGGCAAGCCTTGCAATTTTTATAGTATTTCGAGGGTCAAATTTCCAGCCTGAAGGGCACGGTGAAAGTATGTGCAGGAACTTAGGACCCTTGATGCCTTTGGCTGTTACGACTTTCTCTATAAAATCTTCAGGAAACGCAGGATTGAGGGATGCGCCGTACACTATGCCGTTGGCGATCATCATCTTCATAACGTCTTTCTTTGTTCTTTGATGGTTTTTTCCGCCTGGTGTTGTAGTAGTGTTAGCTCCGCACGGGGTGGCAGAGCTGCATTGATTTCCTGTATTCATGTATGCTTCATTATCATACATCACATACAGCATGTCGGTGCCTCTGTCCACTGCGCCTGAAAGGGACTGCAGGCCGATGTCTGCCGTGCCTCCGTCTCCCGCCCATCCTACTACAGTCACGTCATCTTTTCCGAAGTGATCCAAAGCTGCTCTTATTCCTGAAGATACTGCTCCGGTGCATTCAAAAGCGTGGTCTACCAGCGGTATTTTTAATGAATATGTAGGCCAGACTCCAGGGATTACCGCGCAGCAGCCCGCTGGGACATTCATAATCGTATTTGGTCCCAAAGCCTTAAGCAGCATTCTCATAGAAATCGGTTCTCCGCAGCCAGGGCATGCGGAATGTCCAGGGTACATATATTCTTCTTTAGGTAGCGGGAATTGAAACTCAGTCATCAAAATCTCCTCCTTTGAGGTCCGCCCAGACGGTTCCTCTGTTTTTCTCTAAAATATTATTAAAAATTTTAATCAGCACTTTTGGAGGCACGTCTCTTCCGCCGAGTCCAGCGATGTAACTTCCTATTTCTAGAGTTCCGGCTGCAGACCTGACCTCATTAAACATAGCTCCTCCGTCTCCGAAAGTATAACTTTTATCCAGAACTCCTACGGACGGCACGGAGGAAACAAGCTTTCTTATCTCTTCAGAGGGAAACGGTCTAAATACGCGTATTCTTGCTACTCCAACTTTCTTCCCTTCTTCTCTGAGCTGGTCTGCTACTTCTTTCGCTGTTCCGGCTACTGCGCCAGCGGCTATCAGCACGGCATCTGCATCTTCACAACGGTATGTTTCTACAGGGCTGCCGTAGCTTCTTCCGAACACTTTCTCAAAGTCTTTTTCAGCTGCTTTTAGTTTTTCTCTTGAGGCTTCATGAGACTCTGCTATGCGATACCTGAATTCAGTCCACAAGTCCGGAGTGACCAATCCGCCGAATCTCATCGGGTTTTCTGTGTCAGCAAAGAATTCCGGACTGTATTTTGGAAGATATGCGTCTACTTCTTCCTGGTCTGGAATGTCAATTCTTTCTACAGTATGTGAAAGAACAAAGCCGTCTTCTACAACCATGGCAGGTAGCATTACCTTTCTGTCTTCTGCAATTCTGTAAGCCATGAGAATGGTGTCTAAAACTTCCTGGTTGTTTTCGCAGAAGAACTGCAGCCAGCCCGTGTCTCTTTCTGAAATAGCATCCTGATGATCCCCCCATATGTTCCACGGCCCCCCGATTGCTCTGGCTGCTACGGGCATTACGATTGGTGTTCTTGCTCCGACTGCCCACATCAGCATTTCGTGCATTAATGCCAAACCGTGGGATGATGTGGCTGTGAATGTTCTTGCTCCTATGGTTGACGCGCCTATTAATGCCGACATTGCAGAGTGCTCGCTTTCCATCAGCAGAAATTCAGCATTCATTTCTCCTTTCTGAACCATCGAGGCGACATATTCTGAGATTGTCGTCTGAGGTGTGATTGGATATACAGCTACTACGTCTGCTTTAGCCAGCTTTGCTGCCTGAGCTGCTGCATAGTTTCCAGTTGAAGCCTCAATCATAGATCTTCCCTCACCATGGTGATTGCCTGTTTGGAGCATTCAATAGAGCAGATGCCGCAGCCTTTGCAGTGGTTCAGATCTACCTTGGGAAATGATCCTTCTTCTTCAACGATGACACTGACATCAGGGCAGAATGTCCAACACTGGTAGCATCTGTCGCATAAGTCTTTATTTAAAACAGGTCTGATTGTTCTCCAGTCTCCGGTTGTTATTTTTTCGGTGCTCTGGTTTGCCACTGGCATACTGGGCAGGTCCTGGAAGTTCATGCTACCACTCCATATGCAAATTCTGCAGCAGCAGCATTTTCTTCTCTTTTAGCCGGTACAGACTCTCTTATGCACTTCACTATGGAATCCATGGGCACGACGTCACAGACCTTGGCAAATGCTCCCAGGATTGCTGTATTTACAATGGGGGAAGTCTGACTGCCGAGCCCGAATTTTAAAGCTGCCGAAGTGGCGTCAAACGTTACAGTGCTGTCCGGCAGACCTAACTCTTCAGCGCTTTTTGAAGTATTTACTATTGCAGTGCCGTCTGATTTCATTCCCTGAAGGACGTTTGTTAATTTTATCAGACCCTGGTCAAGAACTATTACATAATCAGGCTCATATATGCTAGCATGAGTTCGTATTGGCTTACTGGAGATTCTGCAGAACGCTGAAACCGGTGCTCCTCTTCTTTCAACACCAAAACTTGGAAAGGCTGAGGCATACATGCCTTCTTTGATTGCAGCTTTTGCAAGAATTTCTGAAGCTATGACAGCTCCCTGGCCTCCCCTGCCGTGAAATCTTATTTCTATAATATCCTTGGAAACTTGTGACAAATATATCTCCCCAAGGATAAGAATTCACGGAACTAAGAGTACTTAAAGTATGCGGATCGCCGCTCTGCATACTTCAATCAACATATTCTCAATAATATGATGAACTAGGTTATTGTTTAATTCACATCTCATGAGGTAACCATCAGTGATGCAAGACATACAATGTAAGATGCAGACTTGATCCAAACCTCATTATGAGTCTACAGTGTCAAAATATGAACGAGTACATTCTACATTTAATGATACCTTAATGTCTGGTAAGAATTAATAATACATATGATAAATAAAAATTATACTCTTAGATAATTAACGATTCTGCACTCAAATAATCTTGCGTTCTATAATATATGCTGTAACGATTGAATTTTAAGATGATAGTTAGTTTGAACAAACGGTCATTTAAAGACTTACTTAACCTTCGTACAATCCACTCATACTTATCAATCAATAATCGTTTCGTGTCATAAACTTCTTGTTCACTATAAATTCTACTTTCATTTTTGATGAGAATACTCCTGCACATTCAAAATTAGAATTTTATTATACTGATTTACACGCACTTTCATACTCAATGAAACATATACATCAGTCATTTATTTTGTCTGGTCACTTTCAGCGATTTCTTCTAATGAAAGACCTTTTGTTTCGGGTATAAACCTCCAGACAAAAATGAGTGAGAATATGCCCACGACAGCATATATGAAAAACACCCCATTGGTTCCCAGCAGTCCTACAAGTCCTAGAAATGTCAATGAAATTATGAAATTAGAAGCCCAGTTAGCTACTGTAGCCACACTCATCGCTTTGCCCCTTACTCTGAGCGGATATATCTCTGCTATGAGCAGCCAAAATATCGGTCCGAGGCCTATGGCAAATGAAGCAATGTACGCCATTAAAAACACGGCTGTATAAACGCCAAGTGACGCAGCGCCAATAGTGAATACTACGCTCAACCCAAGAAGAGACAAAATCATTCCGCTCAAACTTATCAACAATAATGGACGTCTTCCGATTCTGTCTACAAGGAATATTGATATTATTGTTAAAATTACATTTACTATGCCGACTCCGACGCTGGCGGCTATTGAAGCTGTAGCATCAGCATAACCTGCAAACTCGAAAATGGTAGGAGCGAAGTAGATGACTGTATTGATACCTGTAGCCTGCTGCAGTATTGCCAGCATTATGCCGATTACAGCTAAACGCCGAATCGCAGGAGACCATAATTCATTGATTTTGGTATTTTTCTGTTCTTCATTTTCTACTTCCATCTGATGAATTGCTTCATCAGCCTTTTCCTTATCATATGAAAATTCTTCAGCTACATGTTTTGCACTGTCTACCTTTCCTTTAAAAACCAGCCATCTGGGACTGGATGGAAGGACAACCATCCCAATCAAAAGAGCAGCGGCAGGGATGACAGCAGCCAGAAACATAGCTTTCCAGTTTCCAGACGGAGAGAAGTATAGGGAGACTAAGTAGGCTACAAGTATTCCAATAGTGACCATAAGCTGTGTGAGGGACACCATGGCGCCTCTGATGCGTTTAGGCGCTACTTCAGAAATATACATGGGACTTATGAAAGAAGCAATGCCTATGCCTGTTCCAATAATAAACCGCCCGGCAAAGAAGAGATAAATATCAGATGATGCAGCGATTACTGCTGTCCCTATAATTACCAAAACAGCAGAACTGATTATCGATTTTCTTCTTCCCAGCTTGTCTGATAAATATCCTCCGGAAGCTGATCCGATTATGGCTCCGACCAGAACCATGGATACGGCCCAGGATCTTTCAGAGAGAGTCAGAGAAAAATCCTGCTGCACAAAGAGTATCGCTCCAGAAATGATCCCTGTGTCAAATCCAAACAATATTCCACCAATGGCTGCTACTGCCGCTGCCGCGTAAGCCAAAGGTGGAATCTTAAATTTCTTTTTGGAATTCTGGCCGCTGAATTTCATGAAGCAGTAATTAATCTCCAGCAAGCATCATATTAAGGTAGCGATCGATCCTCAAGCAGTTTCTTTAAAATTAATTTCAAATCATCTATGTTTTTCAGTCTAAATCTTGCATCGGTTTTTCCATCGCCTATTTTTATGGTCACAGACTTTTCCTTTAAAGCTCTGAAAGCATCTTCATCCGTGGTGTCATCACCTATGTATATCGATGACTCACACATTGTATGATCAAGGAGCATTCGGCAGACATTCCCTTTGTCTCTTCCCTTTGCTCTCAGCTCTATGACTTTTTTCCCCTCAATTGTGGCAAAGCCACCAGAGTTCTTTCTGACAATATTTCTAATGCTTTCTTCATCTTCAGCATCTGCATTTCTGTAATGCACACTCACCGAATAGGCTTTTTCTTCAATATGAATTCCATTATAATTTTTTAATAAGCATTCAATATTTTTCTTCACTTCTGGCAGATTGCCGCAGTCTATTTTTCCTTCAGAAAAAGGACATTCCATGCCGTGGCTGCCGATCAGATTTTTAAAAGGGACTCTGTTTTTCAGATCGTCTAAGCTTCTGCCGCTGACAATCCAGATATCCGTTGAAGGAAGTTTTTCCAGCTCAATTAGAATCATTTCTATTTCTTTGTCTATCTCTGCCTCTTCGGGCGTCGGCACTATGGGAGAAATCGTGCCGTCAAAATCCAGCATCAAAAGAAGCCGGGGTGATTTTGCCAGAACATTGAGTTCAGTAATCAGACTCCCATTGTCTGAAGAATTCATCCAGCCACCAGAAGATGTCATGATCTTTAACTTCCTTCCTGAGTTTGCTGCAGTGGTTTGTTTTCTCTTTCTGTTTCATCCTTAAAGCTTTCTGGATTGCTTTTGCCATTGACTCAATATCGTATGGATTTACTACTATCGCATCTTTCATCCCCTCACTGGCTCCTGCAAATTCACTGAGAATGAGCACTCCTCTTTCATTTACTGCTACGTACTCTTTGGCTACGAGATTCATTCCATCAATGACTGGTGTAACCATGGCAACGTCGGCTATTCTATAGAGCATCAGCAGTTTGTCCTCGTCGACTTTTCTGTTGATATATATGATAGGGGTCCATGACGGAGTTTGGAATCTGCCGTTGATTCTGCCTACGCTCTCCTCCACTTTTCTTTTCATCTCTCTGTATTCATTGATGTTAACCCTGGTAGGAGAAGCTACCTGTATGAATGATACCTTTTCTCTTGCTCTTGGACTCGCTTCCAGGTATCGTTCGAATGCTAAAAATCTGTTTAAAATTCCTTTAGTGTAGTCTAGTCTGTCTACTCCTAAAATTATGCGCTCGGCATTGATTGACTTTCTTGTTGCCTCAGCTCCCTTTATAATGCTCTGCATGCTGCCATTTTTAGCATATGTTTCATAATCAATTCCAATCGGGATTGCTGCAACCTTTGTTTTTCTGCCGTTATAGTTGATTACATTATCATTTACTTCAGCCTGAGGAAACTCTCTGCATACAGTTGCAATGAAATTATCTGCATGAGCTTTGGTATGGAATCCGAGCATATCTGCGCTCAGCAGTCCCTTTAAAAGATCGCTTCTCCACGGTATGCAGGAAAACGTCTCTGCTGCTGGAAAGGGAATGTGCCAGAACAATGCTATGGCAGCCTCTGGCACTTTATTCCTCAGCATGTCTGGAACTAATGAAAAATGCACATCTTGAATGAATACTCTGCCACCTTTCTCCAGCTCTTCTGCTGCAGCATCGGCAAATTTCATATTCACGCTTTTGTAAGTCTCCCAGTAATTCTTTTTAAACTGGGCATTTTCCTGGAATAAGTGGCACACGGGCCAGATTACTCTGTTGCTGAATCCCAGGTAATAATCGTTGACTTCCTTCTGAGTCAGCCAGATCCTGCGGAGAGTGTATTTAGGATCTTCCGGAGGAACTCTGACGCACCCTTTAGAATCGCTGCAGTCTTTGTCGGCATCTCCGCTTCCCCAGGCAATCCAGGTACCCTTTGCAGCCTGCATCACAGGATCTATGGCAGCAACAACTCCTCCAGTGGGGACTGAACAGTCTATACGCTCTCCATTATACTCATGGACATAGGGTTCTCTGTTGGAGATAACGATTAATCTATCCACTCTGTGAATTATGAGAGTACAGCCTATTTAAGGGAATTTAAAAAAAGGTTTGAAGGAAGGATTTATTCAGAATCCATTCTTTCCAGAACTGCAGAAATTATAATCGGAAGAGTGATTGTAGCATCTCCTTCCACAGTCATGTAATCTGCTGCAGCTTTGACTTTTCCCCATGAAACAGCTTCTCTTACTCTAGCTCCTGAGAGTGATCCATCGTACTCTTCAGCAGTAGTAAGATACACAGCGTGGTCAAGTCCTCCTCTGAACTGGTTCCACCAGATAGTGTGGTGCTTTGAAATCCCTCCACCGATCATGATGGCTCCGGATTCTTTAGCATCAAATACCATATCCATGAGATCCTGCTCATCCTGGA
The DNA here is from genome assembly GCA_905202485.1 of uncultured Methanomassiliicoccus sp. Lineage (GTDB taxonomy): Archaea > Thermoplasmatota > Thermoplasmata > Methanomassiliicoccales > Methanomassiliicoccaceae > Methanomassiliicoccus_A. The sequence continues at coordinate 95,919 of CAJKRY010000001.1, read as the reverse complement.
AGAGATTAATGTGAAGATCGCGGTGTTCTTGCCAGTACATCCATACCTGGCTTCCGAATGATCCGTCTGTGATTCCAGGCACGAATATCGGCACATTGTTTTTGTGGCACCAGTATAACAATGAACTCTCATCGTTGACCATTGCACCCACCTGATCTATCAGTTCTCTGGTGGAGATTGAATTGCGGTCTTTGAGGATCTTTTTCAGCATCGGCTGCATTTTCTTTTCAAGAATGAGTCCGTAGCTTGAGTTAGGAACCAGGACATTTCCCAGTCTGTTGATTCCCTCGTCATACAGTTTGGCGTCATCCATGATAAACTCACCATGGTAGTATTTTTTCCATGTTCTAGCCAGATCATGGTCTAGTGTTCCGCAGGTAGTAATGATTACATCAACAAGACCGCGCTTTACCAATTCAATAATTACTCCCCTTGTTCCGGTGGCCATTATGCAGGCAGGGAAAGAAAGGAAAACTGTGCAGTCCTTCTTCTTAAGCATTTTTTCAGTGATGTCCACAGCATCAGACAGTTTTTTTGCTGTGAATCCTCCGCAATTGCTCATCTGGGTTATGAGGTTGTTAACAGTCATTGCCCCGCCGATTTTAATATCAACTACAGGCTTTTTAGTATTCATCAGAACCATCAAGCGCTAGGGTTGCTAAAAAGGTTATCTATTGCTTCAACAAATCTTCTTGAAATTCCAGGCATCTACCAATTTTTCCAGCTGCCTGTATGTTGTTTCTAAATCCAGACTGTTATTGACAACATCCCAGCCTTCAGATATAGATATCATCTTTTTTCTAATGTCTGAAATGCTTTCTTCTGTTTCGAACATCTCCCATTCTTCATTTCTCATATGAATTCGGTTCATGGCGGTCTTCGGGTCAATGTCTACAAACAGCAGTTCATCCGGTGTTGGGAACAGGTTTGTCAGGAATTTGTAGCAGGGCTTTACCAGTTTAGGAGGCAGGTATGCTGCACTCATGGCATATCTAATAAAAATCACAACGTCTGCTTGGCATCTTTTGATTTTTGATAAAGAAGTCAAAAGATCCAAGATAAAGAAAAACACGGAAAGATGGTATTTTACACCATTTCCCTGCAGGCAGGATTTCATGCATTTTCCTGCAAATCTTTCAGACGGGTGAATGAAAATTTCTACACTGCTGCCTTTTGAGGCGTACAACTCTTTAATCCACTCTGCGATTGTATTTTTGCCGGAACCGTCAGTGCCCTCAATAGCTATCCATTTCATTCGAACCCTTGAACGTAAAGGTAATGCGCTACCATTATTATAATCTGTTTTAGGCTGTATATGATCTCAGAAAATTTAATTGTCCAGTGATGTGATTTTAGTGCAGCAGTATTAAATGGACTACATGTGCGCACCCGCGGCCATACAAATGCAGTAGTTCATTATTCTTCAGACATTAATATTAGTAAAGAGTGCACTCGTCTTATACAATGCTTCAGAACCTAGACCTAACCAAGAAACTTAAAAAAGGAGAGTTTGCGAAACAGCTCCCGGACCTCAGAACTCAGCTCGGAGAGCTGCAGCGCAGACTCAGAAGGGCTCAGATTCCTGTGATAATCCTTTTTGAGGGCTGGGAACCGGCTCTGATGGCTAAAGTGATTAACCAGCTTCTCGTTCCGTTGGATCCCCGCGGGTTTGATTATTACAATATCGGACCGTCAAGCCCGGAAGAATCCAAGCATTCTTTTCTCTGGAGATTCTGGATAAAGACGCCAGCTAAAGGCAGAATAACAATTTTTGACCGTTCCTGGTATTCCTCATCGGCCGCCAGGTCTATGGATGCGGGGATGGAAAGCATCATCATCAAAGATGTGAAGGAAATAAACACATTCGAACGGCAGCTTGCTGACAGCGGTGTCGTGATAATTAAGCTCTTCCTGCATGTTCAAGATGCAGACAGGAGCCCCACAGACGAAGAAGTCTGCGGGCTGGTGAAAGATGATCTGGAACTGATAAAGAGGCAGAAGCAGTATGTGCCGATCATCGACAAAATGATCACCGCCACCGAGACTCCACTGGCCCCGTGGACGATTGTCGAATCTGCCGATGAGGAATTTGCAACTCTGAAAGTTCTCAAGACTGTAGCAAACCGTATGGAATCTGCATTGGATCTGAATGGTGTGGCATCAGACGGCGGATACTGTAAGATGGAGTATCCCGCAATTCAGAGCACGCCGGCATATCCGAAGTTAAGCTCTGATACCTACCATTCTAAACTGGAAAAGTATCAGCAGAGGCTGAAAAAAATCCAGATGGAACTGTACCGCCAGAGGAGACCTTTGGTATTGGTCTTTGAGGGAAGAGATGCGGCTGGAAAAGGAGGAAACATTCTTAGAATAACTCAGTCCCTTAATCCCAGAACATATCAGGTTGTGCCAACGGGCGCTCCCAACGATGTGGAAATCTCTCACCACTATCTTTGGAGATTCTATCTTGGGCTGCCTGAAAAGGGCCATATTTCGATATTTGACCGTTCATGGTATGGGAGAGTTCTCGTAGAAAGAGTAGATAAGATCACACCCGAACAGGATTGGCGCAGAGCATACCGAGAAATAAATGAGTTTGAAAAGTCAATGGTTGATGACAATACTATTCTGATCAAGATGTGGCTGGAGATTACAAAAGAAGAGCAGCTGCAGAGATTCATTGAACGCGTAGATAATCCTTTGAAGAACTGGAAAATCTCTAACGATGACTGGCTGGCAAGAGAAAAATGGGATGATTACACCGCAGCAATTGATGAAATGATTGCGAGGACTTCTCAGCCACATGCTCCGTGGTTCATCATTGATTCCAACGATAAACAGAGCGCCAGGCTGCAGTCCCAGAAGACGATTTTAGACATAACAGAAAAGGAATTAAGCCTCAAGTAATCACTTCTTTTTGATCTTACTTGAGATCTTTTCATTGGCCGCGGCATATCTTCCTCTTGGAAGCCCTCTGATCAGTAAAGCTACGAAAACAATGAAGCATATGAGTATCACAGCAATCTGTTCCCAGAGCAGGAGCGGATTCGGTATAATCAGCAACACAAGGAAATCGATGGTGAGTATCAGCAGGATGCTGCTCAGCTTCATGAATTTCTCATATATGCTAGAGTCATAGCATTCTGCCTGATGACGCTGCTTCTTGCCTCCTTCTACCATTATTTCGTCTATCAACTTCAAATTGTGAACTAAGTTGATTATTGGTGGAAGCAGTATCAAGAAGTTGGCAATCATTGAGATTGAGTTGGCTATGTGGATGGTTCCAGGAAGCAGAGGATCAAGGTTTTCGTAGATATACGGAGATATGAAATAGAATGCAATCTCAATAGCTGCGATTACCACAAGGTCAATATAAATCATTATCAGTTTGGACCGGACAATCGAAGCAGACTGCTTGGACGATTTTGCCCTTTCATAGGCATCGCTTCTGGCACAGGACATTTTGGCGACGGCGTTGTGCACTGATGCAGGAGCTTTCGCTGACACTTTATCATATATTTTGAATGAATTTTTAGATAGCAGAGGCAGCACTACCATCGATACCAGCGCAGCTCCTATCACCGCAGAATAGAAATCCTGTCCGACAACACCGGCGTCTAAAGCTGTTTTAGCGATAATGAATGCGAACTCACCCATTGCTACAAGACTCACGGCTGACATGAAGCTGATTCTCAGACCCCTGTTTCCCAGCAGGTAGGCCAGCAGGACCGTGGATATTTTAGCGATTGCAAACACTCCGAAGATAATTAGTATGAGAGGAATATTATCCAGCAGTTCAGACGGAACAATCTCCAATCCGATTGATATGAAGAAAATGGCCATAAACAGCTCTTTCATAGGCTCAGTTTTTGCCATGATATCATGGGAGAATTTGCACTGGGACACGATAACTCCCATAATGAAAGCACCGATTGCCATAGACAGCCCTATCTTTGTCGAGAGCAGAGCCATTGCGAAACACAGGCCTATGGCGACGATAAGCAGAACTTCAGAGGAAATTTTCTTTCCTATCCAGTCCAAGATTCTTGGTATGAAAATAAGGCCTATGCCGATACTTGCAGCAATGAACACCACAATGGCAACTATCATGCTGATAATTGATCCTAAGGCAGGAGTATCTCCTACCAAGAGCGGTGCAGCCATAGTTAAAATCAGAACCTGGCCGATATCTTCCATGACTGTAATCAGAATGATTGTTTCAGCCGTATCTTTGTCTATGCGTTCCTGTTCTTTGAGGACAGCAGCGATAACAGCCGTACTGGATCCTGAGATCACGGCACCTAGAAATATTGACTGCACCATGTCCCAACCCATCATTATGCCAGCAAGATAACCCGCAATGAGCATCAGCGGCAGCTGAATCACAGCGACCATTACGACAAACATGCCGCTTTTCTTGAGTTTCTGCAGATTCAGTTCAAGTCCGATAAAGAACATCAGGAGGACAAGTCCCATATCCGCGAGTATCGAAACGATAACTTCAGTGGATTCAGAAGTCCCATTCCAATAATTTGCCAGAATTATACCGGCTGCTAAATATCCAATGATCGCAGGCATTTTTAGTTTAGAGAAAATTATCGAGCATACGCCTGCTATCAAAAGCAGATATGTTATATTTACAAGCAGCACGGCTTCTTCCATAATCACCCTGGTCCTGACATCAGTTACTCCCTCGAGCCAGATTTCACTAAGCTATTTTTAGTATTTAAACATATTTATTTATTGTCATTATTAATATATATTATAATCATATATTTGTTAAGCTTGCAGAGATCTCGAATGCGATTTTCGTTGATTAACCGGTGATTGTCTCATTTTAGTGAGAATTATTGCTGAATATCCTAAAATTACTGTCAGCAACCAATATATATAAAAACTATAATACGACCTCAAACCCCTGAAGAAGGTTCTGATTATGAATGTTGATATTGACACATTGGTATATCTTGTACCAATTGCGGGTATAATCGGCCTCATCGTCGCGGGTGTCCTTACAAAATGGGTTATGCGTAAGGATACAGGCACTCCAGAAATGAAAGTAATCGGAGATGCAATCCGCGAGGGAGCCATGGCCTATCTGGCCCGTCAGTACAAGACAATCGCCATAATCAGCGTTATAGTAGCGGTGCTTCTGGTCGCTTTAGACTGGAGGATCAGCATCGCCTTCCTGATTGGAGCATTTTTCTCATCCTTGTCTGGTTACATAGGAATGAGAGTATCTGTAAGCTCCAACATCAGGACTGCTAGCGCTGCAAGGAGATCATTGAATGAATCACTTTTGACTTCATTCCGCGGTGGAGCCGTATCCGGTCTCGCTGTAGTTGTTCTGAGCTTACTCGGTGTTACAGGTATTTTCTTCCTGTATCTGTTCATGCTCAACAACGATTCCGACTTTGAGTCTCAATCCGCATGGTTCTCCAGCACACTGAACTTAGTCGCTGGTTATGCATTTGGTGCTTCATTTGCTGCATTATTCGCTCAGCTCGGCGGAGGTATTTACACTAAAGCTGCAGATGTCGGTGCTGACCTTGTAGGAAAGGTTGAAGCTGGTATTCCTGAAGACGATCCACGTAACCCTGCTGTGATTGCCGACCTTGTAGGAGACAACGTCGGAGACTGTGCAGGCCGTGGTGCTGACTTATTCGAAAGCACAGCTGCCGAGAACATCGGTGCAATGATTATGGGTTCTGCAATTTACGCTTACACTGGAGATCCCCTCTGGGTATTCTTCCCGTTAGTAGTATGCGCCTTTGGTCTGCTTGCATCATTAGTAGGTATTGCTACAGTCAGGCTCAGAAACGAAAACGAAGAGCCGATGAAAGCTCTGAACCGCGGTTATTTCATTACTGCAATTATCGCTGCCGTAGGTCTGTATTTCATTACTGACTACATGCTGGGAGCATGGCAGTATTTCGTGTGCGCTATTATCGGTATCATCCTTTCCATTGCTATTGTGTATATTACTCAGTATTATACATCTGGAAGCTACCGTCCAGTCCGTGAAATTGCAGATGCTTCTGAAACAGGACCTGCAACTAACATCATTACAGGTTTCTCAGTTGGTCTTGAGACCACAGTCCTGCCGATCATTGCTATTGCAATATCTCTCTTAGCATCATATGCTCTGGGAACAGATGCAGCAACCCTACTTGGACATCCAGACCAGTCATTCATTTTCGGTCTATTTGGAACGGCAGCTGCCACAGTCGGTATGCTCGTCACAGCCACATTCGTGCTGGCTATGGATACATTCGGACCAATCACCGACAACGCCGGCGGTATCGTCGAGATGTCTAATCAGCCGAAGGAAATTCGTAACAGAACCGACAAGCTGGATTCCGTTGGAAACACAACAAAAGCCCTTACAAAGGGATACGCCATGGGTTCAGCAGCCCTTGCAGCATTCTTACTATTCTCTGCATTCTTCGAGCAGGTAGTAATTGCAAGAAACAACATGGGACTCAACACTTCACTTTCTGAAGTATTCGATGTCAATATTGCCCAGCCTCAGATCTTCGTAGCAGCTCTTCTCGGTGCTATGTTAGTGTTCATATTTGCATCACTGGCTATCCGTGCTGTAGGAAAAGCTGCCGGCGGAATGATCACAGAGGTCCGCAGACAGTTCAAAGAAGATCCAGGCATTATGGAAGGAACTTCCAAGCCAGATTACGCAAGCTGCGTAGATATCTCTACAAAGTCTGCTCTCAAGACCATGGTTCTGCCGGCTATCCTGCCAGTTCTGACACCTATCATCTTAGGACTTCTGATGTTCTATGCATATGACTACGGTACAGACAACGGCGGAGTAATCGCAGTTCAGGCAGTCGGTGCATTCCTGATGGTTGCAACAATTGCCGGTATCCTGATGGCCATCCTCCTAAACAACGGAGGGGGAGCCTGGGATAATGCTAAGAAGTACATCGAAGACGGACACCACGGCGGAAAAGGCTCACCAGCCCACGCTGCAGCAGTCGTCGGAGATACAGTGGGAGATCCATTCAAAGATACAGCCGGACCATCACTTCACGTGTTAGTCAAACTGCTGTCTACGATCTCTCTGGTCTTTGCAGTAGTGTTTGTAACTGGAACATTCTAAAGATGTTTGTTATAAGCACAACTCAAACCCCTTCCTTTTTTCTTATATATTCAGTGATTCATTGGTAAATTTTGGCTGCCAATCTGTTTATATTCAAGCATCAATATGATGTGATAGAATCACAGACATCCAGGTTATTTTTAGTATTCTGGGTGACGCTTAGTTTTAAATAACAGTTGATTCATGAGGACCATATCGTTCAGAGGATATGCTATGTATTTGCTGACTACGAAGGAAAAGGTAGTACGGATTCCCCCAGAGATGTTGGGAGAAGACCTCGACGAGGTCGTCAATCAGAGTACCCGCGCAACATTTGAGGGAAGCATGGAAAGTGGTAACTCGTACACCATACTGATTACCAACGTGGAGCAAGTGGGTCCTGGGCGCATAGTCCACGGAGATGGGGCAGTTTATCAGAATGTTAAGTATGATGCCCTTATGTTCCGTCCACTTCTTCAAGAGGTTATCGAAGGTACAGTTGTAGAAGTTTTAAAGTTCGGTGCATTTGTAAGATTTGGACCTCTAGACGGCTTACTGCATGTCAGTCAGATAATGGACGATCGTATCGACATAGATCAAGACAATGGTAGACTCATCGGTAAAGATACCAAGCGTGATCTTAAAGTCGGAGACAGGGTGCGCGCAAGAATTGTGGCACTCAGCATAAACGAAAGAAATCCGCGCGAATCCAAGATCGGTCTCACAATGAGGCAGCCTGGACTCGGAAAAATCGAATGGTTAGAAGAAGACCATAGCCCTTCTGATACTACAGGTGATGCAGAATGAAGGTTCAGCGTGCATGTAAACACTGCAGCTACATGACTGAAGAAGAGACCTGCCCTCTATGCGGCAATGCCACTTCCAAGGAATGGCAAGGCTATGTAGTGATTCTAGATCATACCAATTCAAAGATCGCAGAACGGATGGGAATAAATGTCAATGGAAAGTTCGCCCTCAAGGTGCGCTGAATTGCAGTGCCCTGCTAAGGGATGGGCTCTTCCAGAAAACATGAGAAGTGAACTTAGTACAGGTTTTGGCGAATTGGTAAAATTAGAAGATTTGAAAATTCAACTAAAAGGTTGTGTTAAATTGTTGTCTGTCGGTGATTTTGTATCATATACTCTGTTAGACAACGGTTTCAAGCCAGATTTGATCATCTATGACCTCAAGACTGAGCGGAGACCCTTCTCTCCCCTCTCCTCTAAGCTCAGTCTCTTGTGCGGCGAGGAAGTAGTTGTTAAAAACCCTGCAGGGTTCATAACTCCAGAGCTTATCAATGAAATCAGTTCAGCTCTCGGCAGGGATGCCCCTACAAAAATCAGAGTCGAAGGTGAAGAAGACCTTGCTGCTTTGGCCTGTGCAGCTATGGCTCCTACTGGCTCATGCCTGATGTACGGCGTACCAGGTGTTGGTATGGCTTTACTGAAAGTGAATGAAGCCTCTTCAGGCCGAGCAAAATCTTTACTATATTCCATGGAGGAATTGAATTGAAGTTAGAGATAATTGATAAAACTGAAAATAAGCTCATGCATCGCGTTGAAGTAAAGTTCAAGGCGATTCATGTCGGAGAATCAACACCTAACCGCGACGCCATTAAAGATGCATTGGCCAGTAACTTTTCAGCACCAAAGGATAACATAATAGTTACCCGCATGAACTCTGAGTATGGAAAATGCTCTACCGATGGCTATGCTAAAATTTACGATTCAGCAGACATTGCAAAAACTCACGAGAGAAACTATCTTCTCGTAAGAAACGGCCTTGCTGAGAAGAAAGTCAGAACATCAAAGAAGAAGAAAAAGTGAGTGTGATATAAATGGCTGATAAGAAAAAATCCGCAGCACCTAAAAAGGAAGCCTCAGCAAAGAAAAACTATTACTCCGTCAGCGGAGATAAACTGGAACGTGTAAAGCGTAGCTGTCCTAAATGCGGACCAGGCGTATTCCTTGCTGAACACAAAGACCGTGTATCCTGCGGCAAATGCGGATATACAGAATTCAAAAACAAAAACTGATACTGTGGTTTTCCACATATCTTTTCTATATTAGTGGTTGAATGATCGGTTTCATCGGCTACGGGAACATGGGAGGTGCTCTTGTACGGGCATTTCTTTCTCATGGAGTCCCGGCTGATGAGATTATGATCTCTACACGATCTCCTGATAAACTCAAGTCTCTTTTAGATAAGTACAGCATATCTGTAGTTAATCAGGATGAAGTACAATCTGTAGACATTCTTTTTCTTTGTGTAAGAAGCAGCGATGCTCTGGAAGTTTTGAAGCAGTTAACTTCATTTAAAGGTCATTTAGTCTCCATCAACGGAGGAATATCATTAGAAGATCTTTCTTCTGTGTATTCTGGTCCTGTGACTAAAGCTATGCCTCCTTTGACTGTCGAAATCGGCAGAGGGATAGTTCTTTTATGTCATAGTCAGCTTTGTCCTACATCTGAAGCAGTGGAAGAGCTCTTTTCTAAAGTGTGCAGCTTAGAACTTCTGCCTGAGTGCAGATTTCCTGCGGCAGAAAGTATAACTGGATGTGCGCCTGCTTTCTTTGCTAAATTTGCAGAGATGCTTGCAGAGTCTTCAGGTTTTCCTTCTGAAGAGTCCTTAAGAATGGCTAAAGAAACTCTTATTGCTACAGCTTTGCTGCTTGATGAAAAAGAACTTTCACTTAATGATTTAATCAAAAAAGTTGCCACGGAAGGCGGAATAACGGAAAAAGGCCTTCGTGTCATGGATGATGAGATCCCTCCAACAGTCAAAAAAATGTTTGAACGCATGCACTGATTTCTTGAGAATCTTTATCTAATGTATTATCATCTGCAGATCAATGGGTTCGTGGTGTAGCTTGGATATCACCGAGGCCTCCGGCAGGAACTTGTCCTGGAGAAAGCCTCAGACCCGGGTTCGAATCCCGGCGGACCCGCTACATTTTATCACTTATAAATCTTTATGAATTCTTTAGCCAGATATCTAATACATTTATTCATATCCTACAATAATACGTAAAAGTATGATAAAGATCACATTTTTACATATAATTATGTGGTTGAAATAAATCTTATATTAGTCTTGCTCAAGAAGCCAGTCGATGATATGTACATGTTTTATCTCATATTTTGTTAGATATGCATCCATTACAATAGTAAACTAACTTGAGAATCAGTCATAATTTACTATTATAATTACATATTCCAGATATTACTAAAAACAATATTACTATATTAAAATATTTATTGCTGATTGCGTATATCCATTTGTGATCTATCCACTTCTGACTTGTGGAGCATATTTAGAACACGCTTCAAGAAGACCTAAGGTGTATTTCCATAAATATGCTGAAGCAAAAGCTAAGATACTGTCAGACCTCGATGTGATTTTAGAACAAACACTCACAACGAATGAGTATTTTCTTTCGGAAAAAGTCATATGCGTTCGTTTAGAACCCGATTTGGATCTAAAACATTCTGCAGCTTTAGTAACATCTGCATCAGCTCATATGAAATGTTTAGGCTGGAAGACTTACTCATACAAAACTGGTGATGGAAATCGATCTGCTAGATTGTATTTTGTCAGAACATCAGATCAGGGACTCAAAGATCTGCGTGATGTCCTCATAAGCGGAGAAAAAGATTCCGATGCGGCTTGGAAAAACACATATGCAGCATTCATACGCTAAACTTCCTAACACCTGAAGAAAGAATGATTGGACTGAGTGACGAATGGAAGTCTGGAATTGTAAAAATGGTTTTTCATCCAATGGACATTGCTTCTGACAATGTATTAAATTTCATGTATGATCTAAGCGGAATTAATGATCTCTCCAGTGGTGTAGAGATTGCTGGAGACCTTTTAAGAACTGTTTTATTTTGGATATAATTTATTAAAACTTACAAGACTCATTTCTTTGTTAATGAAATTTCAAACTACGAACATGTTCGTGGACACATTGATTATAAAAAACAAGTTGTATCTATGGGCAAAGACAGGTGAACAACTGCGAGGGAGTGATATTATGGATGATATAACACCAAGGGAGAGATTCTTCAAAGCCATGCATAGGGAGCCTGTAGACAGACCGCCTGTTTGTGGCATGACAACTACTGCAACGGTGGAGCTTATGGATCATGTAGGAGCTGCATGGCCAGATGCACACACTGATGCCAGAAAAATGGCAAAGATTGCATTGGGGGTTTATGATTACCTTGGATTGGAATCAGTAAGAGTTCCTTACTGTTTGACATATGAAGCGGAAGCATTGGGATGCACGATCGACTTGGGTAAGAAAAACAGTACGCCCATGGTTAAGAACAGTCCCTTCAAAGGAGAACTGGATCCGAAGTTTGAGCTGATGGGTCCAGAAGAAATGATGAAGCTTGCCAGAAATAAAGCTGTAGCAGATGCAGCAGAAATAATCATTAAAGAAAGAACAGTGGATCTTCCGACATTGTTGGGAGTTACGGGTCCTTTCACCATAGCCGGTCATTTAGCCGGAACAGAGAGTCTGATTCTATGGACATTGACGGACCCTGACGTAGTGTCAAAATACACACAGTTCACGGGCGACTATGTTAAGATGTGGCTGGAATTTGTTGAGACACTGGGAATCGACAGTATCCAGATGAGCGAACCCACTGCATCATACGATATGATCTCTGAAGACATGTTCGATACATATGTTCTGCCTAACCTTCAGAGAGTATACAAGCCGCTTAAAGAGACAATGAAAGTCCTTCACATCTGCGGAGATACCGTACCCATTCTGTCTCATATGGCTGCTACCGGTGCTGATGCACTCAGTATCGAAGAAAAAGCCAATCCATATGATGCTGTTAAAGCGGTAGGGGATAAAGTTGCGTTGGTAGGAAATGTTGGTGTAGTCAGAGACCTTCTTCAGGGCACACCAGAAACCGTCATAAAATCAGCTCAGACGAGCATAGATGCAGGTTTCAACATCATATCTGCAGGTTGCGGAATGTCTGCATTGATTAAGAAGGAAAACATCTGGGCGATGGTTAACGCTACCAAAAACTACAAAGCTTAAACTGTGCGCTAAGCGCACATATTTATTTTTTATAAACAGTTATTTCTTTTTAAATGTACTCATTCCTAGATTCAGATAATTAAATACCAGCTTCTTTTCAGCTTCTCTAAGCATAACGCTCAGAGTTGATTTAGAGTAATTGAGACTGTTGGCAAGTTCATCGATAGTAATTTTTCTTGGAATAGAGTAGTAGCCTAGTTTGTATGCAGCCATCAAAGCGTCTTCTTGTTTCTCTGTAAGTATGGCTTCTTTGTTTATTTTATTGGTAGAGATCATCTTGACTTTGTAACCTTCTTGCTTCATCCGCTCTATCATCTTATCCACATAAGTACTGTTTAAACTGAATATTCCCCATTCTATTATATCATCAGTAAAGGGTATTGCGGATGTAAGGAAACATCCAGATTCTGTGAGTATTGTAGCAAGCATGCAGTTGTTATTAGAAACCATTGCTAAGTATTGTTTTGGTGAAATCTTCAGAATCTCGCACTCACCGTAAAGGCTGCTAGTCATTCCTTCATTCAGCTTGTCAGCGTGCTTTCCATCTATATCAGTAATGCGGATCATAGAGTAGCCTGCACCTTTGCTGAGCGCTGAACATTGTGTAATTTCAATCTTTATATTTTCTTCATTTATATCAATCGGCAGAAGGTTGTGGCACGGATGACCGTCAGGTATGCATCCGTTTATTTTTCGATCTATCAATAATCTAGTATACTGAATGATCTCACCGATTTCCTATCGTTTTAGATGTATTATTATTTTGCGAACATGTTCGCCATTTTGATTATGCATTTGAGGGTAGATGTCCTCCTGCAGTTTTATTCTGAAATCTTTGCCCGATGGAGGAATTAGATGACAGTAAATCCTGAATTAAAAGCAAAAATGATGAAGTACAGGTGGGCTATATTCATAGTCTTAGCAATAGCTTATTTCTTCGTGTACTTCCACAGGGTGTCGACTACTGCAATGGCTCCTGACATTGAGGAGGCATTTGGTATCGGCGCTGCGGCTACAGGTCTTTTGGCATCGGCGTATTTCTATGCCTATACTGCTATGCAGTTGCCCAGCGGTATTTTCACTGACAAGTGGGGGCCAAAGAGATCGGCAACTGTATTTATTATAATCACAGCAATTGGATCATTAGTATGCGGCCTTTCAAGCAGCTATGGAATGCTGATAGCTGGAAGAGTCATTATCGGGGTTGGTGTAGCAGTTATTTATATCCCCATTATGAGAGTATTAGCCTTATGGTTCAGAAAGGATGAGTTTGCTTCTTTAAGCGGTATTTTGCTTATGGTAGGTAACGTCGGAGCTATCGCTGCGGCAACACCATTAGTATTGATGACTGAAGCACTCGGATGGCAGAATGTATTCATCCTTTTAGCAGTTATCACATTCATAATTGGTCTGATGTGCTGGGTTATCGTTAAAGACCACCCAAAGGACAAAGGATTTCCAAGCATCGAAGAAATCGAGTCAGAAGAGACTGGAAAACCTATCGAAGAATCTACATCTGAAAAGATGTCGATGGTCCAGTCACTCAAACTCACATTTGGAAGCGGAAGAAAATTCTGGACTCTTGCAATATGGTTCTTCTTCATGTACGGATCAATAATGGTGTACCAGGGACTTCAGGCAGGTGCTTATTACACAAACGTCTACGACTGGGAAAAAGGAACCTGGGGAATTCTGCTGACACTCGTCGGTGTTGGTATGATCATCGGATGTCCACTGGCTGGATTCATTTCGGATAAAATCTTACACTCCAGAAAGAAAGTATTGGTCATAGGTACCTTAATCTACACCATCATCTGGGCTGTAATCTGGCTGATGTCTGGAAAGCTGGATTCATTAGTCGCTCAGGGTATCATCAACTTCTGCTTTGGATTCTTTGGAGGATTCTTCGTAGTGTCTTATGCTCAAGTAAAAGAACTCTATCCGGTTTCTATCGTAGGAGTTTCAACAGCCGCTTTAAATCTGTTCCCCTTCCTTGGCGGAGCAATTCTTCAAAGCATATCCGGGTACATCGTTGCTGATAAAACACCAGAGCAATTCCAGACTCTGTGGATGATAATGTTCATATGCATGATAATTGCCACTATATGTGCATTCTTCTCCATGGAAAAACAGAAAACTTAACCCAGATACAATCTCCTCAAAACTCCTTAGGGATGCGGGACTAGTTCCCCATCTCATTTTTATTCATATGTAATCCAAAAGATGCTTTTTTGATGACTTTGTTATATTCTTCAATTATAAAATTTTTTGATGCAGATACTATGGAATATTCTTCTGTTTTTATTTCTAAAGAATTTATCCGTGTCTGAAAAAACCATTTTGATTGTAGAATTCCACCCTTCTTATTCTCTGACCATATTTTTCTGTCTTTTCATCAACTGGTTCAATATTCAATGCAATCTCTTTTCTTCTATACAGCACTTTCAGATGATTGAGAATCTTAGAACCATAGCCTTTTGAATGAATTTCATTGCTGACCGCTAAATGCAATATAAAAACCATTTTTTCTGTTTTCACCGTGTAACTTATTCCGCAGAAAGCACTGCCATAATAAATGCTAAATCAACACATTTTATTTTAATGTGATTAACAGCAGCCACATTGGAATCTGTTCATTCTTAGAAAACGCAGTTTAAATTATTCCTTTATCTGTCTATATTCATTCAGTCTTCGGCTGACATTTTTCACAGTTAATTCCATTTATATCAGTAGCTGTGACAATTTACTGAAGCACGTTTTTATATCTCATGACTGAATGCAGTTATGCATACCCTTCAATGATCTCATTCTCTGCAGAGTCTTTGTACCTGTCGCCCCAGATTTTCATAGATTCAAGAACCGGTTTGAGACTGTATCCCAGTTCAGTAAGCTGATATTCAACTCTAGGGGGAACTTCTGCGTACACTGTACGGATGATTAAACGGTCTTCTTCCATTTCCCTTAAGTTCGAGGTTAAGACTTTTTGAGTTATGTTGCCTAATGATTTTCTCAATTCTCCAAATCGTTTGGCTCCATACATCAGATCTCTTAAGATGAGAACTTTCCAGCGGTTGCTTATTAATGAAAGTGTAACTTCCACAGGACATTGTGGCAGTTCTTTGGGCAATTCTTTGCTCATGTGTCTCCTCCAATAGTATATAATTAGATAGTACAGACCTTATATAGTATTTCATCCTTGTTTATACTTACATTTCAACGGTGTCCTAATATTGTCACATGTTAAGCTATTTTCAAAATAACTTTTTTCCATTTAATATGTCTATACCAAGTTCTTTTGCCGTACTGGTCTGTTTGTATGGGTTTATTTTTTCTACCACGCCGTCACGTTTGAAAAGCGAGCCTGTGTTTTTGAACCAAAACGTTACATCTGCCTTTATACATTGTTCACGAATATCAAGTACCCAGTCATAATCACATTCACGCGCTTCCCGCCCGGTTTCACCGCCAACTGTAACATGGTCTATACCATGAAGATGTTTTGTCAGATCGATAGCTTCTAAGAGAGGAGCGCAGGCGATAAAACGTTTCTTTATTGGGTAGGATAAAAATAGAGGCAGCCTATAATCTGCTAATTCTTGATTCTCAACGCTGCATCCGATATTTACATTATCATATCCTGTACCCCAGTCTGATGGGAGTGATACCAAAAAACGGTCGATTCTTTTTGTTAGAATTAGAAATTCTATATCGGGCCTTTCCTTGATGATCGCCCATATTTCTTTGCGCCACTCATCAGCTTCAGGAAGAAAAAAATCAGTTGCAAAGCAGGTTGCAAGGATTTTATTCCCCTTAATGTTGTAATTACCCTTTGCAGTTTTTCTTATTGGCCAGTCAAATTTATCTGTTTTTTGAATTGTATTCTGACCATAGCGTTTAGCATGCGGTCCGTAAAAATAACAATTTTTACATCCTTCACTTATTTTGTAACATCCTGTCCACGGCTCCCAGTTCATGTACGCCCCTCTTACTGTTTTAATAACGTTGGATAACTGAAACACAGTATGCGGTTCACTATATTATAGCAAAGATGTACAACACAACATGCTGCATAATTAGATTGAGAATGTCACGATCAATTTATATATCTAAAATGCGATATAGATGTATACAACTGCATGCTAGTTTGTATTTGTCTGCAGCGTGCATACTTAATAACCTATGACTTTGCACAAACTCCATTTGAACGGTAAAAATTTGATCATCTGATGGAGATCAGATGTCAAGAAGATCATCAATAAGTATCCTCATAGCTTTGACAATAATCTGGGCAGCAGCTTTTGCTGTCGTGACATATTATAATTTTAAATATTCAATGTTATACATACTTCCATTTTGTTTTATATTGATTTTATTTTACGGACAGTTCTATAAAAACTACAACTTGTCATATCTATACGGTTCTGATCATTGGATGCTACTGATGGTAGCTTTACTCATATTGATTGTTGCGACCGTGATTGTATATGTTGTTTATCAGGTCGAGTTCATACTAATAATCATTCTTTTTGATATTGCAATTATATTTGCTGCAGCATTCCGCTTATCCGATAGAATAAAGAATATGGGCAGCCCGTCTAAGAAATGGTTTTTAGCAGTAACCAGTTTAATGATTGTAGTGTATCTTTGTTTTTTACTAATGCCTGAAATGTATAACATATCTGCAGCTCTGAGATATTGGCCCCTGCCGCTGATACTATTGATCTATGCAAACTCAATACCAATTCTTCCAAAATGAATAAAATCTAAATATCCTCCGATTTAAATCTAACAAAATTTGGGAAAGATCATTTACCAGTATTGTTTATGGAATTATCAATGTCAATGGTAGCGTTTATTCCTAAGAAATGTGCGATATGTGGAAATGAAAATGAGGATGTTCAGGAAGTAATAGACGCTGTACCGTTTGGGCCGATGGATCTTGATACAAGACCGGCAGAGAATCTGAGGTCCGCATTGCCTTATCTGATTCAGCAGTGTTCTTTCTGCGGTTACTGCAATAGTGACATTTCAGAGGCAATCATCGGTGACAGGAGTCTTTTGGAAACTGAAGAATATAAAAGCATAATTGATGATAACGATCTTCCGGAATCTGCCAGAAGATATCTTGCCTCAGCTCATCTTCTTCATAAAACAGGAAATCTGCACAGGTCAGCAATAGAATCGTTGCATGCCGCATGGGTTTTCGATGATCTGGGAGATGTGAACAGTTCCATGGGCGCCCGTCTAGGTGCAGTGATTTCAATAAGAGCACAGCTGCAAGAATGCTATGATGAAAATCTGGCAGTAATCCTCTTAGATATTTTAAGAAGATCAGAACAGTTCGATCTCTGCATGATGGTTGCTCAATCCATCATAGATATGGGAGTTGAAGACGAATTCGTAAAATCCATCATTGATTATCAGGTGTACCTTACACAAAACAGAGACAGCAGCTGTAAAACTGTAGCCGATGTGGATATTTGGGAAGCTGATAAGAATAAACTTTAATACGTGTATATTTTCACAAATAGTGTCCTGAATCAGATAATCAAAAATTACGAGGCGAGTCTTAACGAAAAAAATATTGTTTCCTTGCGAATTAGCTCTAATCGCGGGACTTGTCTGTGCTTCAATAGCAGTCTGTCTTCTTTTAAAAAGCGGACTTGGAGTCTCAGTCATTTCCTCCGTGGCGCTTTCTTTGTATTATTCTGCACCTGTGCTGTCATTCGGCACCTGGAATATTGTATTCCAGATTGGAGTGCTGCTGCTCTTAATAGCCATACTTAAAAAGGTTAAAATCAGCTATTTTGTATCCTTAGGAGTAGGAGTAGTCTTCGGCATTCTTCTAGATGTGATGAAGCCGATAGTCTTTTCTCTGCCTGATGAGACGTGGCTCATACCTGTGTATGTAGCGGCTTCAATGCTCATAATTTCGTTGGGAATTACGTTCTTTATGAAGTGCCAGCTGCCGCTGATGCCGTGTGACATTTTTGTAAGAAATATTGTCATAGAGAAGCATCTTCCGCTGGGACGTACAAAAACTATATTCGACGTCTCCTGTCTGATCTTTGCTATTGCAGTTTCCTTAGTCTTTGCAGGAGCAATCAGAGACATCGGCATAGGAACGATCATAAGTGCTGTTTTCACCGGAACCCTGGTGGCATTGGTTTCCAAAGGTATCTCCAAAGTGTTTGATTTCAAGCCGGTTACGGGAATTGCCAAGCGCAGTCTGAACGGGTCACTTGATGCTACAAAGGATGCTCATGCGAATGCAGAGCATATTGTAAAATCTGTAAAAGTCAAAAATAATGAATAAAGAGATGCACACTCCAGATGGCTGGAGTGCAGCAAGCTCATTCTTTTTTAGCAGGATGGTTTCTTATAACAAGCACTGGGCATTCTGCAAATCTTACTACCTTTTCAGCTACGCTTCCCAGCAGGAGCTTGGAAACTCCGGTTCTGCCGATTGTACCCATTACAATCAAATCATAGTTCTTTGAAGCTTCAACAATATCATTGGCTGGAGAACCCATCTTTGAGACTGCTTTTACTTCTACGTTCATTTCTTTACCTTTGTCCAATACGTATTGCAAAGCTTCGTCGCTGCTTTTCTGCATGTATGCATTTATGTCTGGGAGTCCATATCCCTGAGAACTGCTGGTTACACTTCCCAAATCCATAATGTTCATTGCTGTGACTTCAGCTCCAAATGCTTTAGCCAGTTCCAATCCATGCTCTACTGCCTTTTTGGTGTAGTCGCTTCCATCTGTCGCTATCAAAATCTTTTTGTAGAGACTCATGACCTTATCATTTAACCGCGGCATATTTATCTAAAACGCAAGAATCCTACAAAGAGGGAAAGCATTAATGTATAGTCTGTGGAATGCGTATAGCGATAAATATGTCGGAAAAAACGCCTGGGCAGCTTCTAACAGAAAAACTGCTGATGAAACCAGAAAACATCGGGCAGAGATCGGCAGAAGAAATCGAGAAGGCGAACAAGTTCTGCGAGGGCTATAAGAAATTCCTGCGCAATAAAACTGAAAGGGAAGTTGTAGACTATACGGTGGAACTTCTCAAACAGAATGGTTATACCGAGTTTAAGCGGGGAGTGAAATATTCTCCAGGCGACAAGGTATACAAGACTAACCGCGGAAAAGCGCTGATTATGGTCACAGTGGGAAAGAAAGACATCTCTGAAGGTCTGAGAATTGGTGTCAGTCATATTGACAGTCCAAGGCTTGATTTTAAGCCTAACCCTCTTTTTGAAGACACTGAAATGGCTTACTTCAAAACTCACTACTATGGTGGGATCAAGAAGTATCAGTGGTTTGCAATACCTTTATCGATACGCGGTACAGTAATTCTTAAAGACGGAACTGCAGTAAAAGTCCGTATAGGCGACGAACCCGAAGATCCAATTTTCTGTGTTACTGACCTTCTTCCCCATCTTGACAAAGCTCAGGTGAAAAAACCTGTAGCAGAAGCATTTTCCGGAGAAGCTCTGAACCTTTTGATAGGATGCCAGCCTTTCCAAGACGAAGAGGTGTCCGAGAAGGTTAAGTTGAATATAGCAAACATTCTCTTTGAAAAATACGGCATAACTGAGAAAGACTTCAACTCTGCAGAGCTGTGCGCAGTGCCGGCCTTTGAGCCTAAAGATTTAGGTTTTGACAGGGCGATGATCGGAGCGTACGGGCACGACGACCGTGTCTGCTCATACACCGCATTAATGGCTGAAATCAATACAAAAAATCCTGAGCATACAACAGTAACAGTCTTTGCCGACAAAGAAGAAACAGGTTCTGACGGAAATACTGGTATGAACTCATTCTTCCTCAAAGATTTCTTAGAAGATCTGGTGTCTTCATATGATGCAGAAGTGCGTCATGTTCTTGAGACATCAAAGTGTCTTTCATGTGACGTCAGTGCTGCAGTGGATCCTGCATTTGCTGAGGTTTTTGAACGTCGCAATGCCTCATACATAAACCACGGGGCAGTGGTTGAGAAATACGGTGGCGGAGGCGGAAAATACAACACAAACGATGCCTCAGCAGAAATGATGGGTTTCGTCAGATCCCTTCTGGATAATGCAGGAATTGCATGGCAGACTGGAGAACTTGGAAGGATTGACATCGGTGGAGGCGGAACAGTTGCTAAGTACGTATCAACTCACAATGTAGACACTGTGGACTTAGGCGTTCCGGTTCTGTCAATGCATGCTCCATTTGAAGTAGTGTCTAAACTTGATGTTTACATGACCTATTTGGCCGTAGCAGAATTCTACAAGTGAGAGCAATCTCACTATTATTTTTTTATAATAAAATTATTGTTTTTGTTTTTTATTTAATGCATGGTCAAGTTCTGGGCAGGCGGTTTTTACAAAAATACGGTATGCTTCAAAAGTTCCTATTTTCATACCCAGTAGTCTTTCGGTCATATATTGAACTACTTCCAAAGAACGCTTTATATTTTCTAAGTCAGGATCATTTTTCAGATTATACATAGCCGCCTGTATCATCATATTCAGCATATGAGAAGTTTCAAACGGATATTTGGTATCAAAGACACCTTCTTCGATTCCTTGTTTTATTATAACTTCAAATGCCGGCACAAGGATCTCATGTGCAAGTCTTTCTAATTCGAGATGCAAACTTTTATTTCTTGACACTGCAAAATATTTAATTACCGTCTCCGACCGCATACCGACGTCTCTCTGAGATTTCAACAACTCTACGAATCTGTCTGTGGCGCAGACTCCTTTCATTTCGATTACTGCTACAACAGAAGATTCAATTTCATTCAGCATTCTCTGGGTCAGGATATCGATCATATCTTCTTTTGAACTAAAATAATAATAAAATAATCCCTTGGCAACTCCGACTTTTTTAATTATGTCATCTACGGATGTATTTTCAAAACCCTTCTCTTTGAAGAGTTCTTCAGCCGCTTTTATCAATTCGGCTTTTCTTTCGGCAGATACACACTCTTTTTTAGTCGTCAGATCACCAAGGTATTTTGTAAATTGCGCTATCTATTTTTTTATTAATGGGTTATGCTGATTGTCGTACCCAGACGTTGTCCGGGAGTCCTTCATATACTCCATATTCTGAATCTGCCTTATCTACCGGAGCGCCTATGATTTTCATTATTTTATCTTTATCAAGCGTCCAGTAAAACACTCTCCAGGGCCTCCCTGTGAATAGTGTTTCCTCTTCATACCTGGAGGAAATTATCTGAAATTCTTCAAGGAAATAGAACATTCCCCTGTCCTCAGGCGTTAGGGCGTTGTCGATCATTTCACTGTTGTATCCAAAGTAGTTTAGTACTCTTTCTGCTAGCTGCCCAGAGGTCTCCGCATCGATCTTTGATTTTCTCTCAATCGCTGTGCGCAGTTCCTCGTAAGTAACTGGCTCATACATGTTTTTTCACCTGTGTGTGACAATCCTTCAACTGCTAAATTGACTGACTGTCAGTCAGTAATGATAATTTGTCTATATAAAGATTACCCATATTGCATATTTACCTGGCACAAACTATTTCATCCAAATATACATACCAATTACAGATGTTTTTAACCAGAGAAGAAGAACAGATCCTTGCAGGAGAATTCGGAGAAGGAAAAAAGAAAGCAATGGAGCTGCTGGTAGCTCTGGGTGATATATACAAAGCGGAAAAGCTGATTCCCATAACTTCAGCACATCTTTCCGGTGTTTCTTATAAAACAATTGGTGAAGGAGGAATTTCTTTTCTGGAGGAGATGTCTAATGACTCTCAAGTATGCGTGCCTACTACACTTAATCCTCCGGGAATGGATCGTGAAAAATGGAAAGGAATGGGTATTTCTGAACATTTTGCTGAACGGCAGCACAAGATTATCTCATGCTATGAAACATTAGGAGTAACTTCTAACTGTTCATGCACTCCATATCTAGATGTAAATATTCCTAAACTCGGAGAACATGTTTCATGGGCGGAGTCAAGCGCTCTTTCTTATGTTAATTCTGTTATTGGTGCTAAAACAAACCGCGAGGGAGGTCCGGGTGCCTTGGCAGCAGCCATACTTGGTAAAACACCGGAGTACGGGCTGCATCTGGCTGAAAACCGTGCTCCCTCAATCATGATTGATGTAAAGGCTTCAAATGTTAACTATTCTGTTTTAGGGCAGGCTGTTGGACAGCTGGGTGGAGGTAGAATTCCGTACTTTAGAGGAATCAGGCCTACCAAGGATCAGCTGAAGACTCTCGCGGCTGCCATGGCGGCAGCAGGCTCTGTGGCGTTGTTTTACGTAGATGGAGTGACCCCTATTCCAGCTGATGCATCAGAAACTGAAAAGATATCAATTGATGATAAAGAATTACAGTACGTAAAGGATAAAATGAGCTCTGGAGACGATCCCGAGCTGATTGCACTGGGCTGTCCTCATCTGTCTTGTGAAGAAATACACTCTTTGGCATCTAAACTGAAAGGTAAGACAAAAAAAGGAGACACTGAAGTGTGGTTCTGCACATCCAGGTGCACTGCCGCGAAGTGCAAAAAAGATCTCGACATCCTTTCTAAGTTCGGCAATGTCATCTGTGATACATGTATGATAGTAACTCCCATTGAAGAGCGGTTCAAATGTACCGCAGTCGACTCAGGCAAAGCCTGCAACTATCTTCCTACATTATGCTCTCAGAAAGTAGTCTTTAGAGACACCGATGACCTGCTGGAGATGATTCAATGATGCTGACTGGAAGAAAAATTTCACAAGGTAAATCTCAGGGCAGAGTGTTGCTGTGCCCTAATCCCGTGAGCTTTCTGGGAGGTGTAAGCCCGGCAGACGGAAAAGTTTCGGATACATCCGTGAACGGTCAGTCTGCAACTGGCAGGGTATTTGTCTTTCCGCGCGGTAAAGGTAGCACTGTAGGATCTTATGTAATCATGGATATGAAACAGCACGGAACGCTGCCGGCGGCAATTATAAACGAATCTGCTGAACCGATAGTGGCAACAGGTGCCGTCATGGCTTCAGTCCCTATGGTGGACTCCATAGATCTATCGCTTCTCAGAGAAGGAGATGAATGCATCGTCGACGGATCAGCTGGAACTGTAGAACTTCCTGATGTCAAGGAGATCAACGTTGTAAGCTGCGTAATTAAAGAGGGCGAAAAAATTCTCTTTTTGAGACGTTCATCTCAAGTCGGGACTTTTCAAGGATACTGGTCTGCTGTTAGCGGTTTTATTGAGATTGATGAGACACCTCTTGAGACGGCAATAAAGGAAGTCAGGGAAGAAACTACATTAATTTCTGAGCCTGTCAAAGCTGGAGAACCTTTCAAAGTCAGAGATAGAGATACAATATGGGTAATCCATCCTTTCTTATTTGAAGAAGAAAACTGTTCAATTCAAATAGACTGGGAACATACAGAATACAAGTGGGTTTGTATAGAAGAGACCACATCTTACCAGTGTGTTCCTGGACTGGATATTGTATATAAATCGCTAGGGCTTTAAGAATTGAATCTATCAGAGACAGATTTACAAATGGCCCAGTTATCTTTATATACCCCTTTTTCTTTGAGAAAAGTTATTGACTGACCGACAGTCAGTATGACCGCCGGCTTATTACAATCAAAAACCCAGCGGGTCATCTTGCACCGCGTTGGGTATGAGGTGTTGAGATGGAAAACGCGAATGTTACAAATGCTCCAAGTAAACCAGAAATCGACGTTAAAAAAGTAAGAACGCCGATTATGATCGGATTGGTTCTTGGTATGTTGCTTGCTTGTATCGACGGTACAGTCGTTGGTACCAGCATTCCAACAATCATAGAAGATCTGGGTGGTGCCGATCTATATACTTGGTTAATTACTGGTTATCTGCTTGCTGAGACTATTACTACTCCGATAGCAGGTAAAATGTCTGATATCTATGGAAGAAAGCCTGTTTTCTTACTAGGTATGATCTTATTTTTAGGCGGTTCAATATTTGCAGGATTCTCGCAAAATATGGAATGGCTGATCATTGGACGTGCTGTTCAGGGTCTTGGTGGCGGTATGCTTATTCCCGTTGCCATGGCTGTTGTAGCTGATCTATACTCTCCTCAGGAAAGAGGAAAAATGCAAGGTATTCTCGGTGCAATATTTGCCATAGCAAGTGCAATAGGTCCATTCATCGGCGGTGTAATTGTCGATAATGCAAGCTGGCACTGGGTATTCTTTGTAAACATTCCAGTAGGTATCTTAGCCATAGCATTTACGGCGATTAAGTTCCCGAAAGCCGAAGCAGATACGAATGCAAAAATCGACTATCTTGGAATGGGGGCATTATCTGCATTCTTAGCTCTGTTAATCATGGTTGTAACATTCGGTGGTGGAACATACCCATGGGCCAGCTTTGAGATAATCGGTATGTCCTTAGCAGCAATAATATTCCTAGGATTGTTCATTTATATAGAGACGAGAGTGGAAGAGCCTTTAGTTCCGCTTCATCTGTTCCGGAGCCGTACATTTACAGCTGGAAGCATTGGCCTTTTGGTTATGGCTTTAGGTCTGTTTGGTATCCTTTCATACATCGCAATATACTTACAGGACTATGTGGGACTAAGTGCTACTAACAGCGGAGCAACACTTATTCCGCTTACAATTGGTATGTCTGTTACATCTATCGGAAGCGGTTTCTTGCTCAAAAGAACTGGATATATGCCTTGGCTAATAGTCGGTCCGCCGATCTCCGCAGCTGGTCTGTACATGATTTCTACTCTTGGAATGGGAAGCCCGCAGTGGGAAGCTTCACTCTACCTAATCATAGCTGGTATCGGTATGGGTTGTGTGATGTCTAACTTTATCGTTGCAGCCCAGAATATCACGCCTAAGAGAGACATGGGTGTGATGACTTCTACTATGAGTCTGTTCAGAAGTATTGGAGGAACTGTGGGTGCAGCAATAATCGGAACCTTGATTAATAACCGCATTGCAGTAGAACTCTCTCAGAATCTTCCGCCTGAGGTATTTGATGCGGCTCCGCACACAACAGGTATATTAAACTGGATTAACACCCTGACAGAAATGTTCCCGCAATATCCTACCCTGCCTGTCGACATCATATACTCATACGGACAGAGTCTTTCCTATGCTTTCGTAATATGCTCTGTAATTGTGCTATGTACAATTATTGCCTGTCTCCTGGTAAAGCGTGTACCTCTCAAGACCGATGAAGAATATGAGCAGCTTAATCTGGAAGCAGAAATAGCTCATGAAGAAGAAGTTGCAAGGAAAAAAGAAAGAGAACTTCAAAAACGCAGCAAACATAAAGATGGTGGCTCAATCTGAGCCTCCGATCTTTTATTTTTATTTTATTATCTGTTTTTAATGTCTATGCTTTATAATAAGCAAGCTCCTTTAAATATCTACCAGCATGGACATTTACTGCATTTTTTTTGTTAAGAATTATGATGCTCCAATCATTTGTTAAACCGCTTCAAACTCACCAACCAATAATTTGCAAAGTTGCTTATATCACTCAGGATCAGATTGACATATGTGTGAATTATTTTCATATGGATTTATTGAGTGTCAATGGAGGCCATTAACCTGATATGTAGTCTGCAATGATAATTTTTTGTAAAGTATATTTATTTGAATCCAATAAAAAAATATGGTTGAAAAATACATGGTTAATGAGCTTTCATCAACCATGTATGGTATGCTTATTCGGCAATCATTTTTCTTAATACTGTCTGCAGAATGCCGCCGTTTTTGATATATTCCAGCTCTGCGGGAACATCTACTCTAGAAAGAACTTCAAATTCTTTCTTCTTGCCGTCTTTTATTGCTGTTACTTTGACAGCAGACTTTGGTTCCATTTTTTCCAAATCTATATCAAAAGTTTCAGATCCGTCAAGACCAAGAGTTTCAGCATTCTCGCCGTTCATAAACTGCAGAGGGATTATTCCCATGCCGATTAGGTTTGAGCGGTGAATTCTTTCAAAAGACTCTGCAATTACAGCTTTTATTCCCAGCATGAACGGGCCTTTTGCAGCCCAGTCTCTTGAACTTCCAGTGCCGTATTCTTTACCTGCAATTACAATCAGAGGAGTACTTTCTGAAATGTACTTTTGAGACACCTCAAACATTGTACCGTTTTCTCCGTCAGGCATATATCTGGAATAACCTCCTTCTGTGCCGGGGGCTAGCTTGTTTCTCAGACGGATGTTAGCGAAAGTTCCTCTCATCATTACTTCATGGTTGCCTCTTCTGGAACCGTATGAGTTAAAATCAGCAGGTTTTATTCCTAAAGAAATCAGGTATTTACCGGCATCTGATTTATCTGAGAATTCTCCGGCAGGTGAGATGTGGTCTGTGGTTATTGAATCCCCTAAACTTGCCAGAGCCCTTGCATTTTTAATGCTGTTTACTGTGGCCTTGGAAGTAAGATTGTTGAAGAACGGAGGATTCTGAATATATGTTGATTTTTTATCCCAGTTGTACAATGCTCCTTCCGGTACATCTATACTCTCCCACCTGAAAGATCCTTTGAATATATTATTATATTGTAATTTAAATGTTTCAGATGTGACATATTTTTCCATAAGCGTATTTATCTCTGCATCATCGGGCCAGATATCCTTAAGGAATATCTCTTTGCCATTTACAACTCCCAGCGGTTCTTTATCTAGATCTATGTCCACGCGTCCAGCTATTGCAAATGCAATAACTAAGGGGGGAGATGCCAGATAATTGGCTTTTACATATGGAGATACGCGGCCTTCGAAGTTACGGTTTGCTGAAACGACTGCTGCAGCAATTAAATCATTATCTTGTATTGTTGACTTTATATCCTCTCTCAAGGGTCCGCTGTTGCCGATACAGGTCATGCAGCCGTATCCAGTAACATGGAATCTAAGTTTTTCTAGATACTGCAGAAGACCGGAATTTTTCAGATAATCTGTGACAACTTTAGATCCTGGTGACAATGATGTTTTAACATAATCTTTAACGTCTAAGCCAGCTTTAACAGCATTCTTTGCCAGCAGTCCCGCGGCAATCATTACAGACGGGTTGGCGGTGTTTGTACAGGAAGTGATCGAAGCAATAGCTACAGACCCGTCCGATAAACTGTTGACCGTTCTCTTCTGAATTCCTGTGTTTTTAAGGAGTTCTTCAAAGCTTTTCTTCATCTTATCCAGAGGAATTCTGTCCTGTGGCCTTTTATGCCCTGCCAATGAGGGAACAACTG
Organism: uncultured Methanomassiliicoccus sp.; assembly: GCA_905202485.1. Classification (GTDB taxonomy): domain Archaea; phylum Thermoplasmatota; class Thermoplasmata; order Methanomassiliicoccales; family Methanomassiliicoccaceae; genus Methanomassiliicoccus_A. The sequence continues at coordinate 68,539 of CAJKRY010000001.1, read as the reverse complement.
TGTTCAGATCAAGTTCAAGAGTGTCTGTATACTTTGGTTCATCAGTGTACCACAGACCCTGTGTTTTTACATATTTCTCAATAATTTCAATATGTTCAGGATCTCTGCCTGAAAGCTTCAGGTATTCCATGGTTTTTTCATCAATCGGAAAATATCCCAATGTAGCACCATATTCAGGTCCCATATTGGCGATAGTTGCTCTGTCAGCAACTTCTAGATTTTTGTATCCCGGTCCGTAAAATTCTACAAACTTACCCACTACACCTTTCTTTCTCAGCATCTCTACTGCTGTAAGAACCAGATCTGTAGCCGTAACGCCGGCTTTCAGTGAACCTGTAAGTTTGAATCCTATGACGTCGGGAAGTTTCATGTAGCACGGCTGACCCAGCATAACCGCTTCAGCTTCAATTCCGCCTACCCCCCATCCGACAACACCTAGACCGTTAATCTGTGTTGTATGCGAGTCTGTTCCAAAGCATGAATCAGGATATGCGACTTTGCTACCGTTTACTTCTTTTATATGAATGAGTGGTGAGAGATATTCTAAATTGATCTGATGGATAATTCCATTTCCTGGAGGAACGACCCTGAAGTTGTTAAAAGCAGTCTGAGCCCATTTTAAAAGAGCATATCTCTCAGCATTGCGTTCAAATTCGACTTTTTCATTAAGTTCTTGGGAGTCAGGAGTGCCTGCATAGTCTACCTGTATTGAGTGGTCAATGACAAGATCTACCGGAATCAGCGGATTTATCTTAGCTGGATCTTTTCCTAAAGCGGCTACAGCACTTCTCATTGCAGCCAGATCTACGACCGCGGGAACGCCTGTAAAATCTTGTAAAATTACTCTTGCTGGAATGAATGGTATATCCATATCTGCATTGCTGTCAGGGTTCCATGATGCCACATTCTTAACATCTTCTTCAGTAATCAGAAATCCATCTTTCTGCCTGAGAACTGATTCTATCAGAACTTTGATGGAATATGGAACTTCTTTTAAGTTGAGATATCCCATTTCTTCAAGTTTTTTCAAACTGTAAATTGTGATGTCTCCATCTTTTGTTTTGATGGTGTCAGTAAACTTAGAACTCATAGTCGCTCAGGACTATTAATGAAATGAGATATTTCAACGTTTTTGAATAACTGATTCAACCATGTCAAAACTTTCCAAAATCTGTAAAAAAATATGATGCAGAAACTGTCATCAGACAGTTCTGCTTTGGTTAGCTTATTCAGTTCTTGTTTTAGCTACAGCTTCAGCCTTGTTCTTTTCCTGCTCAATTGAAGCCTCTAGATTTTTAAGGTCTATACGGAGCTCTTCAATAGATGGTATGGGACCAAGGATGTCGTCTGGTTTTCCCACAGCCTTTTCAATGCTCTCTACGTCGGAAATTTCTCTTGCCGGGGCTTTCTTTCCGCTTCCCAGATAGTCTGAAATCCCTTCCATAATGCTTGTAATTTCAAATGGTATGATCCATTTGGTAGACTGCCCCTGTCCGAGTGACTGCATGGTCTCTAAAGACAGAACCGTCAGAGCTTTTGAATCAAGTGTGCTGGCACCTACTGACATTATACGAAGCTTCTGGGCTTCTCCTTGGCTCTGAAGGATAATTGCTAGCCTCTCGCCTTCGGCTTCCAGAACTTTAGACTGCCTCAGACCTTCTGCCTGAAGAATACGGGATTTCTTCTCACCCTCAGCCTGCAGGATGGCACCTGTTTTTTCTCCGTCTGCACGGAGAATTGTTGCACGCCTCATTCTCTCTGCGGAAGTCTGCTCTTCCATTGCCTGTTTGACTTTTGGAGCAGGATCTACTTCCCTGATTTCAACAGCGTCAACCTTTACACCCCATTTGTCTGTAGATTCATCAAGAATATCTCTCAGGCGTAAGTTGATTTTTTCCCTGCTGGAAAGGATCTCATCAAGTTCCATGTCACCAATTACTGAACGAAGTGTTGTCTGTGCAAGATACACAGTTGCAGAACGATAGTTTGTGACCTGGAAATACGCTTTAGCGGGGTCAATGACTTTGATATAAATTATTGCATCAACATTCGTTGGTGAATTATCTTTTGTGATAACCTCTTGACTTGGAACATCTAAAACTTGGGTACGGAGATCCATCTTGATTACTTGACTCACAATCGGAGTCACTACGTTGATACCTGGATTCAGAACCCTCATAAATGTACCCAGTCTAATGTAAATTCCTTGCTCATATGGGCTGACGATTTTTACGCTCCCATAGACAATTGCTAGCACTACAATGATAGCAAAAATAGTAAGACCTAACACTAGGCTTTGATCCATTTGAGTTACCTCGATTACATACCAATGTATATGTACTAAAAAGATTGGGTAAAAATTAAGAAAAAATTGAAGGCGGACCTTCAATTTAGATTTCTTCAACGCGGACGCCATTCGCATCTTTGGAGATTACTCTTACTTCTGTGCCTGCATAAATATTGCAGTCAGATGTGGCGTTAAAGACCTCATCACCGATTTTGACTTTTCCTGTTCCGAGTCCAGGAGAAATTAATGTTACAACTATTGCAGTTTCTCCGCCTTTGGATTTTGCAGGTTTTGCCTCTTCAATTTTTGGAGCAGGTGCCTTTGCTTCTTGAGCAGAGCACTTGTCATACTCTTCTTGGGAGATTTCTTCTACAGTCACATGAACTCCCTCAGAGGATACGATCTTAACAGGTGTGCCTGCTGGAATATTGCAGCTAGCTTCAGCACTCCAAATTTCGCCATTTACTCTGACTTTTCCCAGCATAGTGCTTGGTGTAATCATTGTGGTAACAACCCCTACGCGTCCTACCAGCGACGTTCCGACTAACGTTTCTGGAGGCGCCACAGGAGACATCCTCTTGTACAGTTGTATAGCCAGAACTGCTGCTATTATCAGAATTATTACTGCGAGAATCGGTGTGTAAATTGTAAGAAGCTGATCAGGAATGAAAATAAACACAATTCCTAGAATGGTAAGCATTGTAGCAGGAACAATTATGAAGTTACCTGGTGCAGCTGCTTCAGCTAAAAGCAGAATTATACCGATGATAAGCATTATGATTGCAATCATCATCTCGTCTATCATAAGCAGGTTATCGCGTTCTATAATTATAAAGTGTGCTATCAACATTATGATATCAGTTGTATTTTATCGATATTCGTATTAATCTTATGAAATAATGCCGTTATCGGTTTGTTATCTTATTTTTTCGAGTATAACCACTTAGATTCTACTGTTTTGAGCAGTAATCCTGTTCTCATGATGATAAAACAAATGTCATCCAGCCAATAGCAAATATATTTAAATTACCAATCCGGCTGAAAAGCTTCTCATTGAATATGCTGCAGATGAATGAAGATGTAGCATCTATTTTGATATTATATGGTGTACATCAGTGTTATCGGACGCTTCAAATAGAATAACATAACATAGAAAACCAGGTGCAGACAGAGTCGACAAATTCTCTGACGCCTCATATATGCAAGGCAGACCCAACTGCAGTTGTGCAGCTTTTAAAAGCCATTCCAGAGTGGCCTGGTTTTAATCACGGTGGTTCCAAGGAGGACTTTTGGCACTGGAGATATGATACAAGCAGAGAGCGCAATCTCATAAGTTCAGTCTGTTGCGGAAACAAAGCAGTATCACACGCTGCATCTCTGCCGACTGCAATAATGGTAAACGGGAAAGTTCTGGATGGAGCACAATGGTCTGATTTTTTCACTGATCCTGAATTCAGAAAACAGGGTCTGATTGAAAAGGCTTTAAAGAGTCTGGAAGACTTTGAAGTTGCAGCAGGGATTGAAGCTGATTTTTCTTTTCCTTCTCCGGCTGGATACGTAATCGGCATCAATTCAGGCATGGAGGAAGTTCCCTGCAGATTCAGGCAGTATGAGCTCATAATTGATCCAGACAGATTTTTTGGAAGCAGCAAATCCGGCAGAGTGAAGAAACTTGCCTATGCAACAGTCATGTATCTGAAATCCAGTGAAACGGCACATATCAAAGGAATCAGAGTTGAAGAGGTAAGTGAGTTCCCACAGGACATTGACGAGTTTACACGTGATTTTGAAATGGACTATGATCTTTCTCTCAGGCACAGCCGGGAATATTTGACTCATAGATATCTGCATCCTCACGGCGGTTCGTTTACAGTTTCTGTGGCAAAATGCAACAGCAAGACCTGCGGATATATGGTTTCTAGATTCTACTTGGCAGACGGTGTAAAATACATGGATATTGTAGATCTCTGTGCAGGTTCGCATTCTGTCGTAAGGATGCTGCTAAACCGGTCTACAGAGCTGTGCAGAGAATACGGCTCTAGAACTATTCAGACCTGGCTTTCTAGCAGGGACTGGATTTCCTATGATGTTATGCGTTTTGGTTTTAAGGCACTGAAACCTATCGCTGGTGAAAGAGTAATGAAATTCCTTCTGAGGAGATTTGACGGCGGAAAAATTCCCAGCGATCCGATATGCCATCTGATGCTGGGTGATTCTGATTGGGTATAGAGAAATCACTTATAGTCTTCTGCAGTTAAGGGGGCCATGGTGTCATCCTTCCACCAGTATTGCTACTATGCCGGCTGGTTTTTTAAATCAAAGTTTGGAAAGAAAAAACCGCTTGTCAATACTATGATCATTGGATATAACTGCAACTTAAGATGTAAACACTGTTCCGTTGTAGCCCACAGCGATGAAATTGAAGGGGATCATTCCCTTTCATACGACACAGCCATTCAAGAGATGAAGGGTGAATTTAAGAACGGTGCCAGAATAATATTTTTTGAGGGTGGTGAACCAACAATCTGGAAAGACGGCAACAAAACATTTCCCGATCTGGTCGCAGCGGCAAAGGAAATAGGTTACTACGTAATCGGATACACCACAAACGGAACTGGCAGGATATACGAAGACTGTGATGTCATCTCTGTAAGCATGGACGGCCCCAGGGAAATTCACGATTCTATCAGGGGTGAAGGCGTCTTTGATAAAATGATGGAAAACATCTCTAATCTGGAGCATACCAACATCTTTGCCAATCTGGTGGTGATGCAGCATAATAAAGACCACATCAGAGAAACTTTGGAGATCGTAAAAGACAACCCAAAGATCAGCGGACTGATGGTAAATTTTCTCACTCCACCGCCGTATGAGATTGCCGTGTCTCCAGAAGAGAGAGCAGCCATTATTGAAGATCTTCTTAAATTCAAAAAAGAGGGACTGCCTGTACTGAACACTGAGAATGCATTGAGAGAACTTTTGATTGAGGATTACTCTGAAAAATGTCCTAAGTTTGTGTCTGTTTTCACTATACCAAATGGTTCAAAATTCCACGGCTGTCCGGCAGAGGGAACAGATTCCTGCAAACACTGCGGATTCGATGCAGTCCGTGAGTACCGTTTGATCCTTGATTTTAATATCGAGACAGTTGTGAAGATGTCAAAGCAGTTTGCCTTGACTAATAAAAATTCAAAGAGGGGTTAACCTTTTTTTGAATTTCATGCGGGTTGACAGCAGTTAGCTACCTTAAGAATTATTACCTACGACTGAATAAGCATGGTTATGGTAAAAGTAGCTCCATCCATACTCTCAGCAGACTTCAGCAAACTGGGGGATGAAATAAAGCGTTTAGAAAGAGAAGGCGCGGATTGGATCCATATCGATGTGATGGATGGTGTTTTTGTTCCCAATATAACAATCGGCCAGAGTGTTGTTAAAAGCTTGAGGCCTTTCACTACGCTGCCTTTTGATGTCCATCTGATGATTACAAAGCCTGAAAGGTATGTTAAAGAATTCTCAGATGCTGGTGCAGATTACATAACCTTCCATCAGGAAGCATGCAATTGTATAGATTCTGTTTTGGATGAAATTCATTCATTCGGCAAGAAATCCGGGCTTTCCTTGAATCCAGAGACTCCCTTTAGCGCAGTAGAGCCGTATTTGGATAAAATCGACCTGCTGCTCATAATGACTGTTCATCCTGGTTTTGGCGGGCAGGCGTTCATGTCTGAATGTCTTCCTAAAGTGGCAGATGCCAGAAGAACAATCAGTGAGAATGGCTACAATACCGAAATTTCAGTTGACGGTGGTATAAATTATGATACTGGAAAAACTGCAGTTTTAACAGGAGCTTCAGTTTTGGCAGCAGGAAGTGCCATATTTAAAGCTAAAGACATGAGAACAGAGATATCCAGATGGCATGAACTGTAGAACTTCACGATCAAATCTTTCCGTTATTGTTATATTGTCTCCCATAATTACGGTGGGTTATGGAGACCGTAAACAGCTGTGATCACAGTATTGCCTGGAAGGCTAAAGAGGTGCTGAGAATTGCGTACACTCTGCCTTTTGTAATGGCATCAGTAGCCGGAGTGGCATTTGCCATGACAATGTCCGGTGAATGGCTGTTGGCGCTGCTCATTCCGCTGGACGTTTTCTTTCTGGCACTGCTTGTAAATTTCTCAAATGATTATTTTGATCATAGAAGCGGTGTTGACAAACTCAGATTTAAATGTCTGGATGATGAAGATTTCATGCAGCAGATGAAACGCCTGACTGATGGAAAGGTATACTGGGCGGGAAATTCCCTCGATCGCGGCATAATTACGGACAAGCAGGGAAAGATGCTGATGATTGCAATCATCGCCTGTGCTGTGATAGTTTCTATTCCAATTATCTATTTATCTGGAATAATTTCCCTCATTTTAGGTGCTGTTGCACTGCTTTTATGCATTCTTTATACGCTTCCACCTGTTAATCTGGGAGCCAGAGGGTTCGGGGAAATAGATGTTCTGCTGTCTTTCTTCTGTATACCGTTCTTTTCATTTTTTGTGATAACAAACCAATTTAACATTACTTTTTTCTTCATATCTCTGGCAATAGGCTTCGGGGCCATGCTGATGCGCATAGCTGATGAAGTTCCAGGCTACGATGCTCATATCGCAATGGGCGAAAAAAATTTAGTAGTAAGATTTGGTCTGCAGAACCTTCCAAAGATCGAATGGACATTGATTTTAATGGTTTATCTGATGGTTGCAGCAGCTGTCGTCACTGATCCTTATTTCATTCTTCTCTTCTTATCTCTGTTGCTGCCGCTTAAAGCTATGAAGGAATTAAAAATTGATGATGATGTGAAATACTGGCGTCCTTTGACAAAGTTTATGTTTATGACTACTAGTATAGCTTTTCTAACAGTAATTGTTCTGGTGATCAAGACAATCTTCCTATAATTATCCGGGTGCTGGACAATCTCTGCTCTGGTGTCCGAATTAATTTTCCATCGGCATGAAATATGTCTGAAACTATCTGCGATGGTGGAGGCGACTGGCTTTAAAGAGAAAAGACTCACGAAAGTTATATAGATTTTAACGAGAATGCGTTATGCATGTCTGAAGACACATGCGGAATTGAAGGATGTTCTGCACCTGCTGTAAAATCGTACTCCGCCAAAGTGTGTACCCAAGCAGGTCTTAAACCGGCCAATGACAAAGCAAAAAGGGTGCACCTCTGCAAAGAGCACAACAAAGAGCTGAAGAAAGCTACAAAAACAGACCGTCTTCTGGAATCTCTTGGAAGATGATTGGTCTATCATGAATCTAACTTTTCTGGGCACTGGTGGAGGTCTTCCTTCTCCTCAAAGAGGAGTAAGTGCAATAGCTCTTCAGTACGGAAGGGATATACTTCTCTTTGACTGCGGAGAAGGAACTCAAAGGCAGTTCATGAGTGCATCTCTATCATTCATGAAAATCAGCTCAATTTTTATAACTCATCTTCACGGGGATCATGTTCTTGGCATACCGGGATTAATTCAGTCCATGAATCTGTCTGGAAGAACCGACCCTCTTTCTGTTTTCGGCCCTTCCGGTACCGTTGATCTCATAAACTCATCCTTATCTTTGGGGTATTTCAATCCAGATTATGAAATCAATGTATATGAGATGAATCCAGGTGATTCTGTAAACTCTTCTGGATTGACGATTAAAGCAGTAGAAGCAGATCACACAGTGCCAGCAGTTTCATTCATTGTTCAGGAGCGGCAACGTGCAGGAAAGTTTTCCAAATCTGCGGCAAAAGAGCTGGGAATACCAGAAGGTCCGCTTTATGGCAGGCTTCAGAGCGGAAAGAGCATTGTGGTGAATGGCAGGACCATTGAGTCTTCAATGGTTATGGGACCTCCCAGAAGAGGAAGAAAATTAGCATATTCGGGGGATACTAGACCGACCGATCTCTTTGCAGAAGAGGCCGAAGGCTGCGACGTTATGATTCATGAAGCCACTGTCATGGCAGATCTGGCAGACCGTGGTCTTGAGTTCGGGCATTCATCATCAGCTGCTGCTGCAGAGATTGCTAAAAAAGCAGGCGCGAAGAAGCTGATTCTAACTCATTTTTCCAACAGATATGAAGATTTAGAGGAGATCGAGTCAGAAGCAAGAAAGATTTTTCCCGATACCACCGCTGCTTACGACTTCTATACTTTCAAAGTGAATTTCTCAGAATGAAATTTTTTCTCACATATTTGCGTTATGATTTAGATTAATTTTCACCGGTAGTTCTATATTACTTATTGCCATATTACTATTCAATGAAACTAATAGAACGTCCGAAGTATGGACCGCTGCACCGTTTCACAGATTATCACGTGTACAAGACTCTTTCCGTGCTTTCTGACGGTACCCGCAAGGGTAGAAAGCAGTTGGCAGACAAGGTAGGCGTTGGCGAAGGCAGCATGCGTACTATCGTAGAATGTATTCGTGAAAAGGGATATATTGACGTTAAACAAACAGGGATAAAGATCACCAAAAAAGGGAGTGAATTCTTTAATACCATTCCCCTCCAGATATATACTCTGGGCGAATCTGATCTTGTGCATGGCAGGAAAGGAGTGGCAGTACAGGTCAAAGGCGTTGTAGACAAGATCGGCTCTGGAATGGAACAGCGCGACCGTGCAATGATTGCCGGTGCTGACGGGGCCACAACAGTGCTTGTTAAAGACGACAAACTTCAGATTCCTGGGGGAATAGATCTGGAAAGTGTTTATCCTGATACAGCTTCAACACTCAACAAACTTTTTGATTTAGAGAATGATGACATTATAATCATCGGAACATCTGCAGAATTAGAGTTGGCTGAAGAGGGCGCAGTAACTGCAGCTTTAGATCTGCTCTAAATGAAGAATTTTCCGCTCGCCAACACGCATGTTGCGACGGACTAAAATCATTTTTAATCAGTTGTTCATCATTTCACAAATATTCGCATTCATAAATCAATGTATTTTTTTGTGAAAATGAATTCTAAATAAAAACAAAATACATTTTATAAAAGAAAGGAAAAAATTGGAAGAAGTTTGGAGTGGTGTTTACCAGCACTCTAACATTCCTGGAATAACTCTTTTAGCCATCTGGTCAAAAGTTTCAATTCCAGTGATTCTCGCAGCTACTTCGCTCAGTGAAGCGATATCATCGCGGGCAAGACATTCTAGTTTGAACTTTCTGGATCCGGCCATGAGCTGTTTCAGTCCTTCTCCGATACGGTCTGTGAAATAAGTGTAAAGACCGACAGCTCCCCATGGTATATCCACTCCGACTTTTTTGTCTGGATATTTCTTTTGAATCTGAGATGAAAGCATGAAGAATTTGTGTGGGTCATCTCCGTATCCGTTAGCAAACTGGGCTGGGAGTTTTCCTGTTTCTGCAAGTCTGGCAAAGTACTGTGATTTCATTACTGCAGTCAGAGGGGATCTAGCCATAGCGATTGCTTTTACGATCGGGCCGTCTCCCAGATTGCTCATTGCCATTGATTTGAACATCTGTGTCTCATTGGTAAATCCGCCTGCAAAACAGATGTCAGGTACGAACTTGCCTTTCTTTCTCATGATCTCTGCACACATAAGAACCTGGGCTTCTAGGTGAACTGTCGGTGTAGACATCTCATTCATCATCGGCACAGGGCTCATACCCGTTCCGCCGCCTGCTCCGTCAAACGTCAGCATATCGATTTTAGCTTCAGAGGCAGCTTTCATGGTGAAAGCTACTACTTCTGGACGGTATGCGCCGGTTTTCAAGAATACATATTTTGCACCTTTTTCACGGAGTTTTTCAATGTCCTCAACAAAGCTTTCATGAGCCGGGAATCCCACTCTGCTGTGCCTTTCGAATGTTTTTATAGCGCCTGCTTTGAATGCTTCCTGAACCATCGGGTCTTCAGGGTCAGGCATTACTATGTAACCGCGTTTCTTGAGTTCAAGTGCACGTTCTAACGTAGTAAGACGGACTTCTCCGCCGATTGCTTTTGCACCCTGACCCCATTTGCGCTCGATGATGTTGACTTCTAAGTTGGATATTGCATATTCATCAACGCCGCCACGCTGGTCTTCTACATTTGTCTGGACTGCTATGTCTCCGTGTTTTCCGTCCCATAGTTCGCGGAAGTCAGAGATTCTACCCATCATGTCCGGTGATTTTGAAACTTTGCCGTTGGTGTATATAGACTCTTTATCCATGCCGCAGACATTCTCGCCGATTGTTTCAATTATGCCGGACATGGCCGCGCCCATTGCCATTCCTTTCCAGTTTCTTTTTGCTACATCTGTAGAACCCAGTCCTGCAATTACCAGGGGTACTTTGAGGTCTATTGGTTTTTTAGAATGGGTAGCTACCTGGGTTGTTACGTCAGAATTCTCAAAAAATGCTACATCCGGGTTAGCTTCGATTCCCTGAGCACCCAGCAATTCTGCAAGTATCTGGAAATGAGACCAGTCGATCATATAATTTTTATTGGAAGCAGCTGTACTGTGACCAAAATATTCATTGCTGGGATAGAGGACTTCTCTTCCTCTGAATGCTGATTTACCTACTTCACATACAACATTGCATTCTTCAATGCAGAGCGGGCACATTCCCGAAATGGGGCTGATATCCTTCTCTCTGCATTTTGTACCTGTTGTAGATCGTGCATTTTCAATTGAAATCACTGATACACCTCTATGTAATTCCGTAAAACGGATGGAGAGGTATTGTGATGTGGTAGTTAAGAATTTGCCATATTATTCTATTTGACTATATCAATCACATGTCTAATAAATATTGATAATCATTTACATATATACTATGATCTCTGAGTATTAGATGTATATGTCTACATATCTGCAAGTTTTATGAACATTTGTATGTAATACTTCATTAGATGAATACGATCTGAATATGTGAAATTATGAATGAATAACCTACGAAATCACAAATTAATGAACGAATGTCGTATGAATAGCCCTTTAACCTGCTCATACGTTGTGTGATGTAAAGTGCTTATAATATTTATATTGATGAATGACTTATACAACCCTGCAATAACACGTATGGGTGTATTACTATGGCAATTGAATATGATGAAGGTAAGAGCACTGGAACTATTATGGTAGAAACAGTGGCTAGTCTGATAACTGCAGCCTTTGCATTAGTAGCCGCTTTGGCTTGGAACGAAGCCATCAAGGCCTTGATTGCAAAAATCTTCGATACCTCAGATGATTTAGTGGGAATGATGATTTATGCCATTCTTGTCACGATCATTGCCGTTGTAGCTACTGTCTGGATTGGAAAAGTTCTGATAAAATATCACAAACTGGATCAGGAAAAGAAAAGTCGTTCAAAAGACAAATCTGAATAAACAATCAGTCTCTTCAGAAATGATCCTGAAGAGTAAACCTTTTAACCGATATGATGGTACAGACTTGATGAATGCGCGAGTTGCTTCTGCATTGTTGTTGGTGTGTGTTGCATCTTTAGTTTTCCTGCCCGCAGTTTCTGCTGATCCGGGCATCGGAGACTGGCAGCAGACTACAGATGTTGAAGCGGGGCAGAGCGCAAATTATACTTGGACTGTTTATAATCCAGATGATACTTCTTATGCACTTGAGGTAAATTCTTCACTTTCTGGAAATGATTCTCACCTCAGGACGGCTGTAGACAGTAAACCTCAGATTCTCGGACCTAAAGATTCAGCAGATATCACTGTGACGCTGTATACTGATAGAGCAACTCCGACACAGACTGTTACGCTTACGGTAAATTTCATCCTTACCGATATGGCATCAAGTTCTGGAAGCATTGTAGATACAAAGGAAGTAGAGATCAATATTGCTTCGCTGATTGCATCTACCGAGAATAGCATATTGTTCTGGGAAAACACGCTGCCAGCGCCATTCAATACTGCCATCTGGACTTTTATTTTTACAATATTGATCTGGATCGGGACGACTGCAGTTGTAATAGTTGCTGTAGATACCATATTTAAGCGTATATTCAGTAAATCTGGCCTGCAGGTCATTCCTAAAATCTATAAGTTAATTAAAAAGCCGCTGTTTCTGACGATTATTGTCTATGCATTAGTCAATTCTCTTACGATACTCTCAGTCTCAGCCGATACTATTTTCCAGATCAATGACACTTTGACGATACTTTTCATTATACTATATGCCTGGGTAGCCTACCGCGTATACAATGACGTCATTATTGACTTTGCCCGCAAACTGGCCAGCAAAACTGAAAATGAACTGGATGATGCTTTAGTTCCATTCATGCATACTCTGGGGACAATTCTCATCCCGCTGATTGCATTTGTTGTGCTTCTTAATTATTTTAATATAAGCTTCACTGCAATTTTGGCCAGTTTGGGTATAGGTTCCTTAGTTATTGGACTTGCAGCACAGGACACATTCAACAGCATATTTGCAGGAATCCAGATCATGGTCGACAGGCCTTTTACAATTGGAGAGAGGATCATGCTGAGCACTGGAGAAGTATGCGACGTGGAAAAAGTTGGAATCCGTTCTACACGGGCATACAGCCCAACCAATAATGAAATAGTTGTAATACCAAATGTTCTTCTGTGCAGCAACAAGGTTACAAACCTCTCCAGGCCTGACGGGCACAGGGCCATTTCTGTTGAAGTCTGTGTATCCTACGGTACAGACCCTGAAAAAGTTGATAAAATTCTCATGGACATAGCCAGACATCACCTGGATGTAGTGAACAACAATCCGTCTCAGTCTCCATACACAAGACTTTCATCCTTTGATGACAGCGCCATTACCTTTGCTCTGTGGGTGTATGTAGATGATTTCAAGAAAGAATGGAGAGTCAGGTCTGAACTGAGGGAAAGAATCAATCAGAGATTCAAAGAGGAAGGGGTGGAGATTCCGTTCCCGCAGACTGTCGTTACTTTAGTCAATTCTCCAGTGCAGGCTAAAAACGACAATCAAAACGAAGCCTAAACGAATGCAACCTGCAAAACAATTAAGACATCTTTAACACTGCACCGATTGCGAAAACCATGAAAGCTAATGAGTTAAAGAGAAAGTATATCGATTATTTCGTAAACAAAGGTCACACGGAAATCCAATCCGCTTCACTCATCCCAGAAAACGATCCCAGTGTATTGTTTACTACTGCAGGGATGCACCCTTTGGCTCCCTATCTTCTGGGGGAAAAACATCCGGCAGGCAAGAGGCTTGTTGACTGTCAGAAATGTATAAGGACTGGAGACATAGACGAGGTAGGCGATGCATCTCATTTAACTATGTTTCAGATGATGGGAAACTGGTCACTTGGTGACTATTTCAAAAAAGAATCTATCCAGATGAGTTATGATTTTCTGGTCAATGTTTTAGGTATTGATCCAGACAACCTTGCTGTTACGGCATTTGCCGGAGATGAAAATGCCCCGAGAGATGAAGAAACAGTATCCATATGGAAATCCATGGGGATGAATGACGATAACATCTTCTTCTACGGAAAAAAGGACAACTGGTGGGGTCCGGCTGGAGTTACGGGTCCCTGCGGACCGGATACCGAAATATTTTATATTGATCAGTCTAAGCCGAAATGTTCTGATGAATGCGGACCTTCCTGCCACTGCGGCAGATACCTTGAGATATGGAACAATGTGTTCATGGAGTACAATAAAACTGCTGAAGGCAAATATGAGAAACTGAAGCAGCAGAATGTTGACACAGGACTGGGTTTAGAGCGTACACTCTGCGTACTGGAGCATATTCCCAGTGTATATGACACTGAATTTTTTATTCCAATTATTAATGATATTGAAAATGCCTCTGGACTTAAGTACGCAGACTCTGTAAGAGAATTTCGCATCATTGCTGATCATATGCGGGCGGCAGTATTCATTCTGGGTGATGACAAAGGAGTAGCACCTTCCAATCTGGATCAAGGTTACGTTCTCAGAAAACTCATCAGAAGAACAATCAGATACATGCAGAAACTAGGCATGGGCTGGGAGCCGATGATCGATATTGCCAACACAGTCATAAGGGAATATTCTGGAGAATATCCTGAACTTGAAAGAAACAAAGCATTCATCGCGGAGCAGCTTCAAAATGAAGCCGTTAAATTTACAAAGACCCTTGATCAGGGACTCAGGCTTACGGAACGTATTCTTGAAGGCATAGACGAAAATGGAATCGTGAGCGGTGAAGATGCATTCAAACTCTACACTTCTTTTGGATTCCCCCTGGATCTCACAATCGAACTAGCTGCTGAGAAAGGCATTAAGGTCGATAGCGTCAAATTTGAAGAATTATTCAAGGAACATCAGGAAATTTCCAGGGCTGGTTCAATGCAGAAGTTCAAAGGCGGTCTGGCAGACGCCAGTGAAGAAACGACAAAGATGCATACTGCCACTCACCTGCTGGGTGCGGCATTAAGAAAAGTTTTAGGACCTGATGTGCACCAGAAGGGAAGCAACATCACTGCTGAACGTTTAAGATTCGACTTCTCCTTTGAAAGAAAAATGACCAAGGAGGAACTGGATGAAGTTGAAAAGCTGGTCAACGAAGCTATCAAAGCCGGTATAAACGTCGTATGCGAAGAAATGACCCTTGGCGATGCAAGAGAACGCAGGGCTGAAGGAGTCTTTGGTGATAAATACGGAGACATGGTCAAAGTATACACAATCGGAGACGTTTCATGCGAGATCTGCGGAGGCCCTCACGTGACGAATACCTCTCAGATTGGCGGATTTAAAATTAAGAAGGAAGAAGCAAGCAGTGCTGGTGTCCGCAGAATTAAAGCCGTTGTCGGAGAACAATATGCTTGAATATTGAGGTTTGCCAGCATTGCTTAAATGCAAAATATTGCATAGTAATGCTTATATAGCAAACCGATTCTAACGGCAACCCTTCATAAATCTACATGTTATACATGTCACAGATTTTTGAAAAATAAATGAGGCAGTAAAATGGCAGAAGAAACTAAAGCAAAGAAAGCGGACAAGAAGTCCAAGTCTGATGAGCAGGCTAAGGATGAGAATTTCCGCTATATCGTCCGTATCTTAAATACAGATGTGGACGGTAACAAGAATATAATCTTGGGTTTGCAGTCCGTCAAAGGAGTTGGAGCCAGAGTTGCTAGAATCGTAGCAAAGAGAACTGGTATACCAACTGATGAAATCTTTGGAAACCTTTCTGAAGAGCAGACAGCTGAGATTGAAAATGTATTGAATTCTTATATTGAATTCGCACCTGCTTGGGCAATTAACAGGCAGTGTGACATTGAGACAGGCGAGGACATGCACCTGTATGGTCAAAACCTCGACTTGACGAATAAAGATGATATTAACAGGCTGAAAATGATCAAATGCTACCGTGGTCGCAGGCACGAGCAGGGACAGAAAGTTCGCGGTCAGAGAACCCGGTCCAACGGAAGGACTGGCCTCACTATGGGTGTTAGCAGGACTAAAAACCAGCCTGGTTCAAAGTAAATAGGTGAATTAAATGGGAGACCCGAAATTTCCGCGCAGAGCCTATGATACCCCCTCACATCCCTGGAGAGGAGAAAGGATCAAGGCCGAAACCGAGATATGCAAGCAATATGGATTGAAAAGCAAGACCGAACTCTGGAAGGCGCAGGCTTACCTCAGAAATCTGAGAACACAGTCTAAAAACCTCCAAGCCCGTGTGCGTTTAGATGATGCACAGGCACAATTGGAAGCTGACCTTCTGCTCGCCAAGTGCGCACGCCTTGGCATTCTGCCGGCAGACGGCAGCACCCTTGATGATGTTCTAGGTCTTAACCAAGAGTCAATTCTTGGCCGCCGTCTTCAGACGGTTGTGTACATGAAAGGCTTAGCTACTACTGCCAAGCAAGCCAGACAATTTATTGTCCATGGACACATATCCATAAATGGTCGTAAAGTAACCGTGCCTGGATACATGGTTAGGCGCAATGAAGAGGATTTTATTTCATACAATCCACAATCTCCCATTGCTGATGAGATGCACCCCATTAGAAATCCTCAAAAGAGTGAAGATGAGGCTGCTCCTGAGCCAAAACCAGCAGAGCCGCAACCAGCAGAAGGTGCCGACGTCGTTGAGGACGCTCCTTCTGAAGATGTAATCAATGAACCCGTGGAGGAATGAGTATGGGAAAATGGGGTATTGCACACGTATTTGCTAGTTACAACAACATTATAATCACCCTTACAGACGTTACTGGTGCTGAAACAATCACCAAAGCATCTGGTGGAATGGTTGTAAAAGCAGCTAAAGATGAATCTTCTCCATATGCTGCAATGCGTGCAGCCGAAAGAGTGGCCGATATCGCTAAGGAAAAGGGAATTGAAGGGATCCACGTAAAAGTACGTGCTCCCGGCGGAAACAAAGCCACATCTCCTGGACCTGGAGCCCAGGCCGCAATTCGTGCCTTAGCTCGTGCCGGTCTTAAAATCGGACGCATTGAAGACGTTACACCTATACCACACGATGGGACCAAAAAGAAAGGTGGAAGAAGAGGACGTAGAGTATAATCGCGGGGCAAACTTATGGATATTAAAGTAATCAGTCAGACCGAGACACGCATACGCTTCGTAGTTTCTGACGCTTCTCCATCTCTGGTAAACTCCCTCAGGAGATGCCTGATGACCGAGATTCCCAAGATGGCTATTGAGCTGGTAGAATTTCACTTGGGTCCAATCATGGATGAAGAAGGAAATGAATATGAAAGTGTAAGTCCTCTCTTTGATGAGATTATTGCGCACAGACTCGGTTTAGTGCCAGTTCCGACTGATCTTAGCCTTTACGTGCCCAAAGATGAATGTGTTTGTGGTGGGGAAGGCTGCCCCAATTGTACTATTATGTACTCTATAAACAAAAAAGGACCCTGTGAAGTTTACTCTGGCGATATGGAACCTCTTGGACCTCCTGAGCTGAGGATAAAAGATGAACTAGTCCCCATTGTAAAATTGGGTCCAGGACAGGCTTTGCTGGCATATGCCTCTGCAGAGCTTGGCACCGCAAAGCGTCACGCTAAATGGCAGGTCGTATCTGGAGCAGGATACAGATATTATCCTACAATTGAGATTGATCCAGCTCGCTGTGACTCCGGCGGTACTTGCATTAAAGCTTGTCCAAGGGGAGTCTTAGCTAAAGAAGATGGAATCGTCAAGGTTGTAGATCTGGAATCTTGCATCCTGTGCAAATCATGCTTTGAAGTCTGTGAACTAAATGCGATAAAACTGTCTGGATCTGATTCAAAGTTTATCTTTGAATTTGAAACTGATGGTTCACTCGCAGCCATAGACACACTCAAAGAAGCTCTCAAAATTCTGTCACAGAAATTTGAAGAGTTCCGTGAGAATATTTCTGCTCTTGAAGCATAAAATTTCTTCCAAACTTCTTATTTATTTATCTTTTTAAAATCGTAGGAATAATCATATATAGAAACTATGCATATTTTTGCTCACGTATGATTATTGACAGTTTATTAGGAATCCTGGGAATAACGTATATTTTTGTGGGATTGCTGTTGATAATATTGTCTATTCCATTAATCTCACAGAAGGTGGGTAGAAATGCACTCTATGGTGTCAGAATCGGAAAAAGTTTTGAATCTGATGAAAACTGGTATGCAATCAACAAATATGGTGGAAAGGTCCTGATTGTTGTCGGTATCATTACTGCGGTTTTAGGTGCATCTTACATATTCATCGGTGATGTATCTGATGCGCTGGATGTAATCCTGTCATTCCTGCCGATAATCATTATACTCATAGGATGTATAATCGCTTATCTTCATGCAAGAAGATTATAACTCTTTCATTTATTTCCTTTTAGTTTATTAATTGCATCAGCATTGCTTATTTTGCATGGAGCTTCATGGTACTTTGGGGCTAGACGTTCCATGTCTTTTCTATAAATATTTTGAATAATCTCATCCGCAGATTGATTAAATTCACAATATGATTTTATCATATCTTTATCAAGTCTGTTGATTTTTATCTTATTATCTCTGCAGATTTCAACAAGTTTGACTATGTGATTCAAATCCCCGAAAGCTTCTGATTCTAGTAATGATAAAACATCATTTCTTATCTTTTTTGGAAGTCTAAATATCTCCTCAGCATATTTCTCATTTGAATCAGTTATATCAGGATGTTCTTCCAGAAACTTGATGCAGTCTGCGACAGTTTTCATATGTAAATACATTGACTTTTTCCTAAATATAGCAATTCCCTTTATTTGGGGCAGGTTACTTCATATTCAGTTTCAGTCTCAATCTTTCCTCTTAGTGTGGAGCTTGCTGCGCCGACTAATGCAATTAGTGCTGATACCTTTAGGGCTGCACTCATCCCTGTTATGAATTCGACGTTGTCTATGCTCGAGCTTCCTCCCATAAATACTGAAGACACGAGAGCTGATGAGGTTACAATGGCCATTACGCTTCCCATTAAAACTAAGCTCAGTGACTGACCGACTGTACGCATAGTAGACAGCATACCAGATGCCACACCGGTTTTATCCTTCCTGACGCTTTTCATCACAGCACTTGTATTAGGAGATGAAAATATTCCCATGCCTATTCCTAAGATCATGAGATAGATTATAACAGTAGTAATCGATGTATTTGTACCAAGAGTGCTTATAAGAAACAGTCCGACCGCCATGATTATCATGCCGGCTGTTGCAAGTGTTCTTGATCCGACTTTGTCTGATAAATTTCCAGATACTGGTGAAATTATGCACATCACCAGAGGCATTGCTAGTAGTATCAAGCCGGTAGTTCCGATATCTATTCCAAGCACTCTTTGAAGATAAAATGAGATAATAAATGTGGATCCATAATATGATGTATAGTTTAGAAATGCAGAGAAATTTGCTGCGGCAAAGAGACGATTTTTAGTAAACAGCTTGAGATCAAACAATCCACCGTCTCCTTTTTTCTGTTCTATTTTGATAAATGCGGTAAACGATATCACAGAGATAACTACTAGAATTATGACACTTGCAGAGAGCCAGCCGTTTGTATTTCCTAATGTTAAAGCCAGTAGAATGGTAATCAGTCCGACAGCAAATGTAACTGCTCCGCTGATATCGAATGATACTTTTTTATCAAGTATCTCACATTCATTCAGCTTCCATGCTGCCAGTGCAATTGTGATTATTGCAATGGGAACGTTTACTAAGAATATGGAATGCCATCCGAAACTCTGTGTAAGTATTCCGCCGAGCGGCGGCCCTATGGCTAGACCTAAATAAACAGCCATTACATTAAGGCCGAGGGCTCTGCCCTGTTCTCCAGGCGGAAACGCAGCAGAGACCAGCGCAGTTCCGGAAGTCATAATGAATGCAGCGCCGATTCCCTGTATAATTCTGAATGATATTAACTGCTCTCCACTTTGAGCTATGCTGCACAGCAGAGAGCCGACTGCAAATATTGCAAAACCACTGATGTATATCTTTTTCTTTCCAAATATGTCTGAAACACGGCCGATAATAAGGAGAATGCTGGCTATCGCAACAAGATATGCTGTCGGGACCCATAGCGTCTGAGCATAATCCATCTGAAGCGCGTCTGATATTGAAGGCATTGAAACGCTTACAATGGTGGAATCCAGCGGACCCATGAGGGAGCCGATGGATGCTACAATCAGCACAACCCACTTATATGACATGCCGGTTTCTTTTTTCAATTGATCTCTCCTTAAAACTTTTTTATAAAGTCTCGTATGATTTCTATTCCCTTTCTGATATTGTCTTCAGATGCCGCATATGATATTCTCAGATGCTTCTCTCCAGAATCTCCAAATGCAGTTCCCGGCGAACAAAGCACTCCTTTATGGGCAAGTTTTATTGCTAAGTCTGCAGACGGTATATCAATTTCATATGATGGAAATGCGTAGAACGCTCCTTTTGGTTTAATACATGAAAAGCCTGGAATTTCATTCAGCAGGTCTGTAGTCAGATCTCTGCGTTTTTTAAGAATGGGAAAAATCTCATTGATAAATGATTCCTGGCAGCCAAATGCATCATTCAGGGCATATTGGAAAGGACCAGGTGGACATGCCAGAATATGATATTGCATTTTAGAAATCTCGCTAAGTATCTCTTCAGGTGCAGACAGGTATCCTATTCTCCAGCCGGCTACTGCAAATGATTTTGAAAATGAATTCAATACAACAGACCTGTCAAGATATTCATTGAATGAATAGTGTTTTCCCTCATAGATAAAATTCTCATAAACTTCATCAGAGATTATCCAGAGATTATGATCCTCTGCCAGATCATGTATAGTCTTGAAAGCTTCTTCTGTAAGAACCGACCCGCATGGATTAGCAGGGGAGTTGACAACGATACCTTTAGTTTTTTTAGTAATCTTTCCTTTCAGTTTTTCAAGATCTATATTCAGCTTTTCGTCCATGGTATACGGCACAGGCTGAGCTCCACAGAGAGTGCATTCTGGAGAATATACAACAAATCCAGGATCTGGAATGAGAACTTCATCCCCTTCTTGAAACAGAGTCTGGAACGTTGCCATAGCTCCCTGAGTGCCGCTGGAAGTTATCATCACATTTGACATTGTGATGTCTTTATCATATCTGGAGATCTTTTGAGCTATCTTTTCTCTAAGTGAAGGGATTCCCATGGTAGGTCCGTAACGATGTGAATCAGAATCCAACGCTTTCTTACAGGCTTCAGTAACTTCTTGAGGTGGTCTGAAGTCAAGTTCTCCTAACCCTAAGTTGATACTGTCTTCCTGAGCCATGTCAAAAATGGCACGGACTCCAGAAGGTTTGATAGACTGAACCTTTTTAGAAACCATTGGCTTAAGATAGACTTCTTCCTTTTGAACTTGCTTATATTTCTTGTTAAAAAACAGTAAACACACTCATTTAAGATCGAAATTCGAAAAAGATTATGCAAAATTCGAAAAATAAATGAGTTTGAGCGGGTACGCTCATTGTGAAAATAAAAATCCTGCTGTCATGTCCAGATAGTTATCTCCCGAATACTGCAGATATCTCTTTTTTACTGCTTCTGTGAATTGATCTGCAGAGCTGCATTCTGATGCTATTTTCTTAATATTCTGCAGGTATGCGATTTTTTCATTAGCATCTTTTAGATTTTCTGGTGTGTAGTGTGATGTAAGGATCAGTGAATAATTTCTATCAATATAATTCTGAAGCTCTCTGATCATTGCATCTGCATGGTCTTTGCTGGCGACTATAGAATGACAATCGTGTCCCATCATGTGAAGATAAACTGCATTTATTGACTCAACTTCTATGTTATATGCATCAGGCGTAGACATGATATTCATTTCAATACCGGCAATGTTTATTTTTCCAGGGGTCATTATTTCATCTGTCACGGCTATCTCGCCATCAAAAGCGTCTCCGAATACTCTGGTAAAATTTTCGATTAGTGATTTGCCTCCACCATTGGTGTTGTACTTCACAGAAGTTTCGGTTCCATAGTTTTTCACGTCAGGCAGGAAAGATGACCCAGCAGCATGATATGATACCATTTTTCCCTCTACTTTCAGATTGTTTGAATCTATATATTTAGTGAGTTCTTCGATGTTATTCCTGAAGCACGGCGGTTCGATAACTGCAGCCCTCTTGTCTTTTTCAATAATGAATGCTTCATCATTAACTGGATCGTTTGTCTGATATGCATGCAGTCTGATTTCTCCGAAATCATAAACTCTCATCTTTCCGACTTCCATCTGAATCTCTTTGTAACTTACCATCTTTTACCTCTTGAACAATTCATACTCAAAACTATAATACCTAAAGGGATATAAGTATCAAATAGAAACTATTGGGAAACATAGTTACAATTAGGATACTGATATCTCCAGTTGATTAATCGAAAACTGCTTGGCTCAGTGCCGAATCGAACTATCTTCACTAATTCAGCACTTTCTAAATATGCAGAAACGCATATGCTTAAATACACAAAGCAGTTTGAATCATCAATGAAGGCTACTAGCGGTCATCTTATATTTGGAGACGGCGTAGATTACAAAGACTTAGAGCGCGTGTTCCCAGAATTATTTACTACATTTTTAGAGGAAACAAACCAAGTCCCAGATGATAATGACATTCTTCAGATGTTTCTTTATGCAAATATGCAGGAAATAGCTAGAAATGAAAAGCCTGAAGGATACAATCGAAAAGGACGCATGAGGTTGATATTTCCAATCGGCAAAAAAGAATTTTACATAAAATCTTATACATCAAATGTAGAAACTGTACGCTTAACAGAAAAGATCAGCAAATTACTGCTTCGTGAAGGTGTTCAGCATACAGTTGAGTGGGATCAGCTCATCACGAAATCTAAAAAATGAAATCTGAGCGTTTTCACGCTCAGATTCAGATTGTTTTTTATGGGGTTTAATCGCGGAGTCCGTATGATCCACCAAGCATGGAGCCGAGTGTAATCAATGCAGCTGCAATAATTACTGCACTGCTGTATTCACCGTCACCTAGCAACAGACCGGCGGAGAAATCAACGATGAACAACGTGATGATGAAATAAATCACGCTCAAAATGATCATGATGATTGTTCCGACAATCATTCCAACCAATGCCTTTGCAGTTCCTTGCATAATTTTTCCTCCTTAGGAGTAATATCATTAATGAACTTTCAGAATATATAAGGTTGCCCTAATCATGAAAAAAATGAATAATAAAGTATAAATACGATGCATTCAAAAATTACTGTTTGCTTAAAATTGCTACGTTTTTCATAATTTATAAACTGAATCTTTGTTTTTTATGTGTTTTTCTACCGATATCTTCTGAATAATGCTATCTGGTTATAAACTTTCAAATCTGTTGTTCAACAAGCGTTAATCTATATAATTTAGTAAAAATAATTCATTGAGATGTATTTCAGCGCAGTATATTTTTTTATTTAGTTACTTAATATCATTAACAAGTGTGTGCACTTTAAACATCTAATTTTTAATTGAATAATATCAGCAGACGTGGCAGTTTCTGCTGATATTATCTTGTAAGTTTATTTTTCTAAAGATTCAAATGCCTGCTCTATGATATTCCGCTCGCCTATAACAAATGCATTTTGGCGGTCTACTGCCGAATGACCGTTGTCAAGCTGTGTCGGAATTATTTCAGGAGATGTGCCGCCGAATGATTTTCTTCTGCTTACGCATTTTTCCAGAGGCAGGATCTCGAAGACATCCTTTTCGATCAGATCACTGAAAGATTGCAGTTCCTCAAGGCTCAGATCTTCAAGTTTCTTGTTTTGATCTATGCAGTATCTGACAGCTCCTCCGACGACTTCATGTGCCTTTCTGAACGGCATTCCTTTTACTACAAGATAATCAGCCAGATCTGTAGCATTCATAAACCCTTCTGAAGCGGCAGAAAGCATTCTTTCTTTGTTAAATGTGAGAGTGGCTATCATTGCGCTGCACATTTTAATGCAGGCAGTCAGTCTGTTGTATGATGAGAATAAAGCATCCTTATCTTCCTGCAGATCTCTATTGTATGTAAGTGGAAGTCCTTTCATAGTCGTCAGAATGTTGACTAAATCTCCAATGGCTGCTCCTGTTCTGCCTCTTGTAAGTTCTGCAACATCAGAGTTCTTTTTCTGAGGCATGATGCTGCTTCCAGTTGCATATGCGTCATCCATCTCAATGAATGCAAATTCCTGTGAAGACCAGTAAACTAACTCCTCACATACTGATGATAAGTGGATAGCACACAGTGAAGCGTTAAACAGAAACTCAGCAACGAAATCTCTGTCAGATACCCCGTCCATTGAGTTATAGCATGGATTATGGAATCCCAGTAGTGAGCTAGTATATTCCCTGTCAATGTTGTATGTAGTTCCAGCCAGGGCAGCAGACCCCAGGGTACATACGTTAACTCTGCTGTATGACTCAATAAACCTTTCAACATCTCTTCTTATTCTTGAAAAGTGAGCCATGAAATGATGGCCGATAGTTACAGGCTGAGCATGCTGCACATGTGTGAATCCAGGTACAATGGTATCGATGTTGTCTTTTGAAACTTCAAGAAGAGTTTTCTCAAATCCAACGAGCTCTTCAATCACGTCGAGAATGGCATCACGCATGAACATTCTTACGTCAGTGACTACCTGATCATTTCTGCTGCGGGCTGTATGCAGTCTAGCACCAGCATCCTTTATGCGGTCTGTCAGGAGAAACTCGATGTTGGAATGAATGTCTTCCAGGCTTTCCTGGACTGGAAGCGTTCCGTCTTCAATTTGAGATAGAATCTCTTTTAACCCTTCTTGAATCTCTTTTCCGTCTTCCTGAGAAATTATTCCCTGGGCGCTCAGCATCTTTGCATGTGCGATTGAACCGAGAACATCATACCTGGCGAGTTTTACATCAGTGTGGAGAGAAGATGTGAATGCCAGTGTTGCATCAGCCGCACCTTCTTTGAACCTTCCAGACCATAGAACTTTTTTGCTGTTCATTGCTACACCACCCTTGGAAAAAATTTAGAAAAAGGTTTATGGGGGAAGTGATCAAAATCACTTCTTCTTAGTTGCAGATTTTTTCTTAGCGTTTGAGGACTGCGCTGCCGGCTTCTTTGTTGTTTTCTTGATTGAAGCAACAGTCTTCAGTGGCAGACCCCAGACGTAAATAAATCCTTCAGCGGATTTGTGATTGAATTTGTCTCCCTGGGCATATGTAGCTAATCCCTCATCATACAGCGAGCATGGGGATGAGCGGCCTACGACTTCTGCGCTTCCGCGGTAGAGTTTAACGCGGATTTTTCCAGTAACATTTTCCTGGCTCTTGTCTACAAAGGCATCAATTGCTCCTTTGAGGGGAGAGAACCACATTCCGTCATAGCATAATTCGGAGTAACGCTGTTCAATGCTCCTCTTGAATGAGAGCAGATCCCTGGTCAGAACCATGTTTTCCAGTGCGCGGTGGGCTTTTATCAACACGATTGCCGCCGGGCATTCGTAAGTCTCACGGGATTTGATTCCAACCATACGGTCTTCAATGTGGTCAATGCGGCCCACACCATTTTGTCCAGCCATTTCATTCAGGATTTTTATTAACTCTACTGGAGCAGTTTTCTTACCGTCAATTGAGACTGGAATTCCTTTCTCAAAACCGATCTCAACATATGTTGGTTTGGCAGGAGCTTTCTGAGGAGACACAGTCCATTCATGGGAATCTTCAGGAGGCTCTACCGAAGCGTCTTCCAGGATTCCGCACTCACAGCTCCTTCCCCATAGGTTCTCATCAGTAGAGTATGGACATGCTTTCTTTACTGGTATCGGTACATTATGGTCTTTAGCGTAATCAATCTCTTCTTCGCGGGTCATTACCCACTCCCTCATAGGAGCGATAATTCCCAGTTCGGGAGCCAGTGCCGCAATGGACACATCAAACCTCACTTGATCGTTTCCCTTTGCGGTGCATCCGTGTGCGATGTAAGCCGCGCCTTCTTTCTTAGCAATGTCTACCAAAAGTTTAGCGATTAAAGGCCTGGCTATGGCAGTTGACAATGGATAAACATCTTGATACATGGCGTTTGCCTTGAGGGAAGGCCAGATGTAATCAGTTACAAACTCCTGCTTGGCATCAATGGCATAAGCTCCAACAGCACCGATTGATTTTGCCCTTTCAATGTTAGCTTTCATATCTCCAGGCTGTCCGACATCAATACAAACGGCAATTGTATCTAGGTTGTATTTTTCTTCCAGCCATTTGATTGCAACCGAAGTGTCTAGACCTCCGGAATATGCTAAAACGACTTTATCTTTAGACTTTTTTGCACTCTTATTCTTGGTAGAACTGGCCTGCATAAGGGTGTGATATCCGCACTGATTATTATAGATTATCGATTAACTATTGAACGTTCCGGAATTCACTATATTATCTATATTGAAAGAATCTAGTCAGATTGTGTCTCTATGGCTACAGATTAGACCTCTTTGTCTCATTTGAGTCATCATGCTTAAGCCACGGACTTATGTATGTGCCGTCTTCACATATTCAAGAGGCTATTGAAAAATGATAAAGGCTGCAATCGTTGGAGGGTCGGGATACACAGGCAGCGAGCTAGCTCGCATTCTCTGTCGTCATCCAGACATATCGCTTGAAACAATAACTTCTCGACAGAATTGCGGAATGAAGGTGTGCAGTGTTCTGCCTTCTCTAAGCGGATTTGTGGATTTATACTTTGATTCCAATCTTAAAGAAAATGGAGACTATGATGTAGTATTCTGTGCAACTCCGCACGGAGCATCAATGGAAATTGTGCCGTCACTGATAGAACGCGGCATAAAGGTAGTAGATTTGAGTGGAGATTATCGTCTCGGTGATCCCCAGATTTATGAAAAATGGTATGGACGTGCGCACGTAGACCTCCGTGGACTTCATGATGCGATATACGGTCTTCCAGAACTGTTCCGTGAAGAGATCAAGAAAGCTTCATTAATCGCAAATCCGGGATGTTATCCCACGTGCTCTTCATTGTCTCTTGCACCTCTGCTGTCTGCTGGTCTGGTAGACGATTATGTAATTATAGATGCAAAAAGTGGAACATCTGGAGCAGGTCAGGAGCTGTCTAAACTGACGCACCATCCGGCCTGCGGATCTTCAATAACACCTTACAAGGTTGGAAACCACCGGCATATTCCAGAAATAAAAATGATTCTTAGCCGCGTTTATGGAGATGAGGTCAAGACTGTGTTTACGCCTCATCTTTTACCGATCGTGCGTGGAATGTTTACCACATCGTACGCTCAGCTCAAAGACAATGTTACAGAAGAAGACGTCAAATCTGCCTATGACAAGATGTACAGCGGCAGCAAATTTGTACGTGTGACAAATCTGCCGTCTATTCCCTCTACAGTCGGATCCAACGTCTGCGAAACAGGTTTTGTAATTGCTCCCGAGAATACTGTTGTTGCCATGGGAGCGCTTGATAATTTAGTGAAAGGGGCCGCCGGACAGGCAATTCAGAATGCAAATCTCATGTTCGGCTTAGAAGAGTCAACTGGCCTTGACTTCCCAGGATTGGGGGTATAAAAATGGAAATTATTGACGGGGGAGTATCAACTCCCAAAGGCTTTAGCACATATGGAATTCATTGCGGCATCAAGAAAAAACGCTTAGATCTGGCGATGATCTGTTCAGACCGTCCCGCCTGGGCTGTGGGAGCATATACGCAGAACAAAATGCGTGCTCCTCCGGTTGAGCTGATGGTCAAGCGTTCCTCTCCAAAGCTTCAGGCTATTGTTATGAACAGCGGAAACGCCAATGCCATCACTGGAGAGCAGGGCATGCAGGATGCACAGACTATGATTGACACCACTGCAGAATGCCTTGGAATCGACGGTTCTCTTGTCGGTGTAGCATCCACTGGTGTCATATCTCATTATATGCCGATGGATAAAATTGTGCCGGGAATCAAAGAGGTTGCCGGAAAATTAGGGGCAGGCCGTGAACAGGACCACCTGGCCGCCGAGGCAATTCTTACCACTGATAAGACAATTAAGGAAGCCGCATGTAAAGTCGCCCTTAAAGACGGCACTATTGTCACTATTGCAGGCATGGCAAAAGGTTCCGGTATGATCTCCCCCTCAATGAAAGCGCTTCATGCCACTACCTTGAGTTTTATAACCACCGATGCCGTCCTTACAAAAGTTCCCACCTATAAATGGCAGGAATGCATCAACAAAAGCTTCAATATGATTAACGTGGACGGAGACCAGAGCACTAACGATACCTCAATAATGCTTGCCAACGGAGCTGCCGGTGGAAAACCCGTTGACGACAGCCATGAATTCTGGGACGGAGTTCTCTATGTCCTCAAGTCGCTTGCTAAGCAGGTAGTAATGGACGGCGAGGGCGCTACAAAGCTTATTGAGCTGAAAGTGAGCGGCGCCAAGACAGATAAAGAGGCCCGCAACACCGGACGCTGGATCATCTCCTCTGCACTGGTGAAGACTGCAGTTTTCGGTGCCGATCCTAATTTCGGGCGTATTCTGGCAGCTTTGGGAAATTCCGGCAGCGAGTTTGATCTAACTAAGATAAAGCTCTGCATTGGCGACGGCAATGAAATCGCTGTTCTCTTTGAAAATGGCGAACCGCAGCTGGTGCCTGGCGGGGAATCAGAAGCCAAGGCTCGCGAGATTCTCAAGCATTCCCGCATTGATGTCTATCTAGATCTCGGTGTAGGAAACGGCAGTGCTGAAGCCTGGGGCTGTGATCTTACATATGAATATGTAAAGATCAACGCTGAGTACACGACATGAGGTGGTGCGTGCAATGAACCGCCGCATACTTCTCAAATTCGGAGGAAACGCCCTGTCTGACAAAGATGATCTAAACCGCTTTGCCCAGGACGTCCGCACAATCTCTGAAATGGGCTTTACTCCCGTCATAGTTCATGGGGGAGGCCCGGAAATCAGTGCCGAAATGGAAAAGCGCGGGATGAAGGCTTTGAAAGTGGCTGGTCTGAGGGTGACTGATCTTGAGGCCCTTCATGTCGCTGAAGACGTGTTGAAATCATTAAATTCAGACATTGTACAGGTATTTCAGAAGGCAGGCTGCAGCGTTCAGGGGATGTCTGCTGAAGGCGTAATAACGGCTTCAAAGAAACCTCCAGTATTCTCCGACGGTAGGGAAGTTGATCTGGGATATGTAGGAGATGTTTCTTCAGTAAACTCGCAGAACCTTGAGCCTCTTCTCACGGCTGGTAAAATCCCGGTGGTCTATCCGATCTGCGCAGACCAGAATGGGTTGAAACTAAATGTCAATGCAGATACTGTAGCATCAGGAGTTGCAAAGGCCGCCGGAGCTTCAGAAATGGTTCTGGTCACAGACGTTCCGGGAATTCTGAACGATGGAAAGAGAATTCCCTCTCTGACTTTGGCAGAGGTTGATATGCTGATTGATGCCAAGGTTATTACAGGCGGAATGCTCCCAAAAGTAGAAGCATGCCGCGCGGCGCTGCTGAACGGCGCCAATACAGTATATATGCTGAATGGAAAAGAGCCGCATTCGTTAGCCAGGCGTCTCATAAATGGTGAAGACTGCGGTACATCAATAATGGTCGAATAATTATGAATACAGACGAAGTAAAATCATTAGACTCAAAATATCTTTTTCAGAACTACGGCCGCCAGAACCTCTGCTTTGAGAGGGGGGAGGCGGAATTTCTTTATGATCTGGATGGTAAGAAATACATAGACTTGGTAGCAGGAATAGCAGTAAATGCTCTAGGTTATGCTCATCCTGATATTGTAAATGCAATCTGTGAGCAATCCCGCAGGCTGATGCATGTTTCTAACCTGTATCTGGTGAAAGAGCAGGCACAGGCTGCAGAAGCATTAGCTTCAGTCTGTCCTGATCCCCTCTGCAAGACGCTCTTTGTCAACAGCGGGGCAGAGGCAAACGAGGCCGCACTGAAACTTGCTGTGAAGCATACAAACCGCTCCCGCATTGTGACCGCAAAGAATTCATTTCATGGCAGGACGGCGGCATCACTTTCTGCAACCGGCCAGCCTAAATATCAGAATGGTTTCACTCCTCTTCTTTCACACGCTTTTGAGTACATCGAATATGGTAATGTGGAAGAGCTCAAGAATACAGTGAATTCAGAAACTGCAGCCGTTCTTATGGAACCTATTCAGGGAGAAGGCGGAGTTATTCCTGCGGGAAAAGAATTCTTCAAAGCAGCCCGTGAAATCTGTGATGATTACGGTGCTTTGTTTATCGTTGACGAGGTGCAAACTGGAATGGGACGCACCGGCAAATGGTTCGGCTTTGAAAACTACGGCGTAGTACCAGACATATTTACGCTGGCCAAAGCTCTCGGCGGAGGCTTTCCGATCGGAGCATGCGTCACGTCTCCGGAAATTGCTGAGACTCTCAAACCCGGAATGCACGGCACTACCTTCGGGGGAAACCCAATGGGCTGCGCTCTTGTCAAAACAGTCATTGACGTGATGAAGCGCGACAGGCTCGTAGAGCGTTCCTCAGAAGCAGGATCAAAATGGATGGCTGATCTGAAGAAAGCTTCCTCATCGGAAGTGCGCGGATATGGTATGATGCTTGGAATGGTTGTGGAAGACGGCCGCGGACTGCAGTCTGCCGCCTTGGAAAACAATATTCTGGTCAATGTATGCGGCGGTGGCGTCGTACGCTTAATTCCCCCGCTGATAACTTCAGACAAATCTCTTTCTGCATTTACCAAAGTGGTTGAAGATTTCTTCTGACCGCTTACAAACTTCTTTTTAATCGTTCTAATATTATGAGCCGTGGCTAAACTAAGAGATCTGCTGCAGTATATACCGGTCGGCGAGCGTATGAGCGAGCTGTTCTACGCCAACTGGATGGTTGTAGTGTCAATAGGTCTCCTGGGAGCGATGGAAGCCTCTATCGGTTCAATCGTCGTGGTAACCATCGCTGCATTTTCAGTAAATATCATCTGGGGCATCATCGACGGAGTCACCGTGATGTATGGAATGGTTATCGGCAGGCGTGAGCAAAACAGGATAATAAGGCGCCTTCAGGAGGGAGACGCGACCGCCAGGGCCGATGCCAGACGGTCTTTGGGCGATACTATCGTAGCTTCGCTGGATGAGAGTGACATGGATAAGGTCATTGATTTAATCTCAAAAAGCAGGCAGGTGGAAGAATGCAGAGGCAGGCCTTTAAAGTCAGACATCGGGTATGCGCTTGGAATCGTTTTCTTGGATTTCATTATGGTTTTTCCGCTGATAGTGCCGCTGTATCTCATCCAAGATTACCACACTGCCGTTTATGCCTCCCACATGATCTCGGTAGCGATCTTTGCAGTTTTAGGGGCAGCTTATGCAAGAAGGCTGGACAGGAGCATTTGGAAGACTGCAATCCTGTTTGCAATTATGGGAACAATCCTTGCCACTGTCGTTTATGAAGCCGGCTGGTGATGCGTTTTTATCGGATCACGAGATCCGCTGAGAACTGTTAATACGGATTGATGTGATTTCTGATTATGAGTCTGCACGAGTTCAGCATATCCACTTCCAAAGAAGAAATGATCGATATAACAGCTAAGGTATTAGAGGCGGTGAAAAACGACGGAATAGATGAAGGCATCTGCATAATCTATGTCCCTCATACAACTGCAGCAGTTACTGTAAATGAAAATGCCGATCTGGACGTGCGGCATGATATTCTTTTGGGTCTGAATGCCGCATTTCCCGACCGGAGTGAATTCAGGCACTGCGAAGGTAATTCATCAGCTCATCTGAAATCAAGCTGCGTAGGCTGCTCTCAGACGGTTATAATTTCTAAAGGCAGGCTGCTCTTAGGCACCTGGCAGGGAATATACTTTTGTGAATTTGACGGTCCCCGGCAAAGAAAATACTATGTACAAACGATGAATGATTAAATCTGCCCATTATGTTAAGCCATGGCAAAATTTCATTGTTTATCTATTTTTCTGGATAATATAATATATGTTTAATCTAATTCCTATCTATGAACAAAAAGTTTGTGGCTCTTGCAATAGTCATAATTATCCTGATAGCAGCTGTTGCAGCTGTTTTCTTGTATGAAGATAACAAGGCCGATGAAAAATCACCGCTTATCGGAGAGTGGAGTGTTGTAGAGTCTACAGGAATAGACTCTGCAGGAAATATTGACAATTCTATTGAAACTTTAGAAAATTATAAGATTCTTGATATTACAGAAGTCAAGGAAAACTTTTTCTCTGGAAAGTACGGCGATCAGAAGATCACCGGAACATATCTGGACGGGAGGGTATCCTTCCATACTGTTGATAAAAGCTCCTTCCTATTCGACGGGTATCTGGAAGGCGATGCAATCAAATTCATGCTCACCATGAGCGAGTATGGCGACGGAACATTTTTCACCCATATTTATTCTGGAATATTCTCTAAAGACAGCAATTACAAGGTAGAGAAAGATTCCCTGTATCCTGATATGAATAACATAGACTTGAAGCTTGCCAGCGGCATTTACAGCAGTGAAGGAAAAACAGTTGATTTTGTTGGCGACATGTCTCAGTCTCTAAAGATAACTGAACAGGAAAACGGGGCTTTCAAAGGAACTATGGAGCAGGTTGTTGGAGACGATAATGTCACGCTTGATATCGCAGGCGCCGCATATTCTTCTGCAGACAAGATCTTCTGCAGATTTGTTGAATCCAACGGTCATGTCTGGGATATGTACCTTAACAATGATGCAACCTATGCAGTATTAAATAATTCAATGATCTCAGATATTGGCGGCAGCGAAGGTAAGACAATTACCATTGAAAGGCAGTATGTTGCAGACGGAGCTGAGATTCCTAAAATAGATACAGCTTCTTTGCTAATGGGAGACTGGGTCCTTAAGAAATCCCTGCAGATGGATGAGAACGGAAACGTCAGTGACGCTGCGTCCAAACTTTACAGCATGTCTCTGCTGAACTATTCAGGATCAATAGCGTCTGGAAGTTATGCGTTTAACACTGCGGTGGGATGCGTTTCTGCATATACATATGAATATCCGACTAATGGCGGCAATATCTGCATCCAGATGGCACAGCAGCCGGCAGGTCTGGAGGAACAGAAATATTTCTCAATTATTTATGGATACATGACTGACGACGGCAACACATTAACACTGATGTCTCGCAGCACAGACTTGTCTGACAACACGTCACTTTTGATCTGCAACGTCTTTGAAAAATCAGACTCCAGCAGCATACTTGGAAACTGGAAATTTGTCAACGGTGCAGGTGGAGCAGCTTATGAGAATTACAAAGCCGTCAGCCGCAACAGTGATAATTATCTTACAAAATATGATCTCAGCATCGAGACCTGTAAGAATGGTTTCATAGATGGCAAGATTGGAGACATACCATTTGTAGGCACATACTGCGATGGATATCTCTCATATAATATAGAAACAGACAGCGTCACCATCATGGCTTCCGGATTTCTTGTTGATGGAAAGCTTTACATGACGATGCTGGTAGGGGAGAAAAATGGAGAGAAGTATGACGGTGCCTCTTGGTATCTGGCATACACGAAGACCGGCAGCAGTGCGACTCTGAATCTTCCGAAACCTGCAGATCTGCCAAAAGACTGGATTCTTGTAGACGGCAACTCCTTCAACGGTGAAGATCATGCACTTTCTGGAGATAAACTCACAATCACGCAGTACGACGGTTTCAGACTTGTGGGAACAATGGAGCAGGTTGTCGGAGACAGCGTTGTTGAAAAGCAGATTGTGGGATATGCCTATGCCTGGGAAGACAGGGTCCTGGGCAACGTGATAGATGATACCGGAAACATCTGGGCAGTTAATGCAGGCAAAGATTACCTGAGAATTGTTGCTGCAATGGAATCTGAAATATCCGGAATAGCCGGTCAGCCAGTAGCTGCAGAGCGCATATACACCGTTAATGGAGAAAACGCCCCTTCCATCAAACAAGACATAGATCTTACAGAAACTGAATGGAAAGCTACATATGCGACTGGAATTTTGAACGGAGAAATCTATCTTGATACCAGCGGAGACTGTGTGATCAAGTTTACAGCGCAAAACGGAAACCTCGTCGTTGGAACTGAGACGCCGTCCGGCGGCATCACAGAAAATGAGACTTTCTCGGCATACACTTTCTCTGCTGGAGATTTAATCGGCATTAATATGCTGTGGATAGGTGAAAACGGACACTCCCGCTCTACATCATCATTCTCTCCAGACGGTAAACAGATGTATATGACCGTCAACTCATTTACCGACAGCGGAGAGCAGTCGGCTGAAATGCTGATCTTTGAAAAACTCTAAACGAACGGGCGCTAACCGCGCCTATTTTTATTTTAATTCTCAGCAGGCGCTGTCTTTAACGTTTGAATCTTGTGAATTTACAAAAGTTCTCGATAAAACAGGCCCACCCTTACAAAAGTATTAAAAATATGTCTGAGATTCGACTTTCACTTGAAAAAAGAGACTAGTAAGGAAAGCATCGCGGAACGCACCCGCGAATACATCGATGCGCATCCTAGCATCAAGGATTGCATGTCTAAAGATTTGATAAACTATTCATCTTTGGCACGGCAGATAATGAAAGATCTTGCTGTCAATAATGAAGAAGCAGTTATGATCGCATGCAGACGGTATGCTATGAAACTGAACAATCATGACTACGAAGGAAGCATCCTGAAAGTTCTCAGTAATTCAAGGCTTGTTCTCAAGACAAAGATTTCTATAATCACAGCTAAAAATGACTGGAATGTACTTCAATGTCTGGAGACTGTTTTCTCAAAACTTTTGAATGAAAAATCCGCTATGCAGATCATTCAAGGTCAGCAGGCCATCACAGTCATCTGTGATGAAAATCTGATGAATGAGGTAATCAGCGCTATACGGAATGAAAACGTTGTGAAGACGCGCACAAACCTTGTAGAGATATCAGTACGCTCTCCCGAGCGTATCAGCGATGTAAGCGGTGTGTTTGCATACTTAGCAAACAATCTGGCAGACGGCGGAATAAATGTGATTGAGTCTGTAAGTGTATTCACCGATACAATATTCATCATTGACGAGTCAGATATGATCAATGCATATTCGATTCTATCAAAATGCATAGAATCTGCCGAAAGGATATCTGGTGCGGCATGAAACATTTCAAATGTGACGAATCTGCATGGATAGA
The DNA here is from genome assembly GCA_905202485.1 of uncultured Methanomassiliicoccus sp. Classification (GTDB taxonomy): domain Archaea; phylum Thermoplasmatota; class Thermoplasmata; order Methanomassiliicoccales; family Methanomassiliicoccaceae; genus Methanomassiliicoccus_A. The sequence continues at coordinate 33,566 of CAJKRY010000001.1, read as the reverse complement.
AGGCAGAGGCTACAGAAAAAAGAGGCTACCAGTCTCCAGTGCTCTTCCTGCAGAAGTGGATTTTATTCAGGAAGTCAGGTTTTCCAAAGGTTCGTCAATGCCTGACCATTATCATAAGAAGCAGACTGAGATCTTCTATGCTTTGGCTTCAGGGTATATGATCATCAATAATTCAGAAATTACAATCTCACAAGGAGATATTATTGTTTGTGAGCCGGGAGATGTACACGGCATACCGGAGATAAAAACTGACTTTGGATTTTTAGTTTTAAAAATAGATTATGAAGAAAGTGATACTGTTTGGTTATGAAGATTAATTACTAAATAATCAGTATGCTAGTCAGTTATTCTAAACCAAATTTCTTCAGTTTTTAAGGCATGTAATTGGAATGACATGCACTCCGTCTTTTCTGGTATAAGCACTTCCAGTAGCCGTCACCACTGCTAAAAATGAAGGACTGTTCATATGCTTTGAATCAATCTTATTCTTCAGTTTCAAAAGATTATCAGCTGCTTCGTCTGCCCATGAATCATTAAGCTTTATTTCAATGGCTCCCCACTTTCCTCCCCAGATGTGAACAATAGCATCAACTTCCAGGCCGTCTTCGTCCCGGTAATGATACACATTACCATTGAGTATCTGAGCATATACGCGCAGATCTCGTATTGCCATAGATTCGAACAGCAATCCGAATGTATTCGGGTCGTATAGGAGGTCTTCAGCACTTGCATCTAAGAAGTATGCTGCTATAGCAGGATCTGCCAGATGTCTGGTGTCTGATGAACGTACTGCTGTTTTGGACCGCAGTTTTGGGCTCCATGCCGGCAGGTCTTCTATTATGCATATGCGTTTTAAAGCATCTATATAATCATACAACGTCTTAATGTTCATGCTGATGTTTTCTTGGGATGTGACATCTTCATGGATTGTTGATACAGTCGCCTGTGTTGCAGAATTTCTTGAAATTGATCTGAGGATAGCTCTTGTTTTATGACTGTCACGATTCTTTCCATCAATGGTTTTAATCTCAGTTTCAGTGATTGTTGTACAATATGCAGCAATAACCTTGTGAGCATCTGCGTCATTCAGATTTATTGTAGCTGGCCACCCGCCTCTGACCAGAATTCTTGCTACGTCTTCCATTTCTAATTCAGACATCCCCGATATCTTTTCATTGCCGTTAAACAATGATTCTAAACTGATTTCCCCCGTAGACTGGTTAGATTCATACAGACTCATAGTTCTCATGTATATTCTGGAAATTCTTCCTGCTCCAGAATGACCGATTAAATCAACTCCTATGGTATTCGAGCCAGTAAGGATGAAAAGATTGTATTCATTGCGTTCATCTATATTGTATCTGATTGAATCCCAGATCTCAGGAATCATCTGCCATTCATCAATCAATACAGGATTCTCTCCTTTCAGTAGTAATGAAGGGTCTAAATTTGCTATGTTCCTGTATCTGTTATACTGCTTCTTATCTTGCAGAGAAATTACACTTTTTGCCAACTGTTTAGCTGTTGTTGTTTTTCCACACCATTTTGGACCTATTATGACTGTAGCTCCGAAAAGTCTCAACTCATCTTTCAGTAAATTATCGATAAGACGCGGCAGATAATCGCTCATGCAAACCCATACTCTAATAGTACATCTGGTATATACTTTCACTGGAGAACTTACCGGTACTTTCACTGGAGAACTTACCGGTACTTTCACTGGAGAACTTACCGGTTTAAAACTCATCAGATAGCAGGAAACCTTCTATCACATTAAGGTGGCGAATTCCATTGCGTGACATGTCTAACTTATCTAAAGACAGTACATATTTTGGATAGTTGTCCTGAATCTCATCAAACGGTGCAAATTCTTTTTTTAATAATCCTTTCTTCAGATAACATGTAACACACCTGAATTTTGTAACTTCACTCCTTAAACTTGCACTTCCGTAGAAGAGTCAATTACGGCTGGGTATCTTCTGATATCTTCAAGCTATTCTCTGCTATGATTTTCAGATATAATTTTTCTACAGCTTCAGATGGTGACGATCCCTGCAGCTGCAGTATTCTTTCTGCCTCTGCTTTGACAATTGGGTCGACGCGGGCATAGACTGCAGCAGTCTTTCTTCTTGATTCCAATCCGCACAGAACCTCTTCGCAGAGTGATTCGATGTACTCATTATACTTCATTCCATTTTTTCTAGCCAAAGCACGCACTAAGTCCGTAGTTCCAGAACCGTACTGTGATGATTTCTTCTTCTTTTCTGCAAGGAATGGGTATCCGAGATCAACAGCAATCTCTTTGAGCACCGATTTTCTGGAGTCCATGTCCTTTGGTTTCAACTCCTCAGGATCAACATTCCAGATCTCAGAGACTACTGTCTGGTTGGTGTATACATAGACAAGATCTTTATTGAAATGGCTTGCAATTTTCTTCTCGCAGGGTATAGAAACATCCAGGAGCCTTTCCACCGCAGCATTTTTCAAGATTTCATAATCTTCATCAGACTGATCGATGAATTTAGCGCATCCCATAAAATACTCATCAGCTCCCTGGCCTGTTACGATGCAGTCTTCTTTAGATGCCCTGCAGACGCAGAACAACTGGAGTTCATATGAAATTGTAAAAGGATCCGTTGTCCCGGTGGCAAGAATCATCTCTTTAATGAGATCTTCAATGTTTTCTTTTGATATCTTTACCTGAATCCAGGGAAGCCCGAGCTTTTCGGAAAGGTCCTTGGCCGCGATAACATCATATGAATTGTCAGACCCGCAGGTGTAAAGCGTAACTGAATCCGCATATTCTTTGGCGACAGCCGAAACTAATCCTGAATCAAGTCCGCCGGAGAATGCCACGCCGATATCTTTGCCTTTGACATTATCTTTGATTACGGTGACAATTGAATTTTCCAATTTGTCGTATCTGAAAGACATCAGCAGAAAGATTGTTTCGTATTATATAACTGAGACGGACGAAGATCATTAAATTCTTAATTAATATGGGATGTAGATATACACTCTTTGCCTGAACCCTCCTTTCAAAGTAGTTTCAGTATCCGCGTTTTTTGGGAATAATATCTTTTGCTACAGGTTTGCCGTATTGGCATACTAGATTACACAAGGTGCACTCTGCAAACCCCCTGTCGGAAACACGGCGTAGATGCTCTTCCCAGGTCTTGTCAAGTTTAGGATCAAACTCGTGTGCCACGACACATTTGTCATAGACAACCTTCTTTCCAGGCTCCACGCCCTGTGAGAGTCCGGGAATATTGCCTGGTAGGGGCAGACATTTACGCACAGCGAGCCGTTTTTGCATAAGGGCTGCTCGGCACACAGATCGCGTATAAATGGTTCGTCCGGTTCTAATTCTAAACCTGTAAGAACTGCAATCCAGCAGACTTGAGGGCCGTATTCAGGTGTAATGACCTGAGTATTGTGCCCTATGAAGCCGAGACCGGCAATAGATGCTGCAGCTTTAGCGTGTATGGTTGTAGATGGAATTGCATCTACTTTCTTTTCATCAATCAGCCATTTGCAGAAATACCGCCTTTTATTCTCTACGATCTGATAGTAAAGGTTATAATATTCAGTGCCGCCACCACTGAAGTCTCCGCTGACTGCTGTTGGTACTGCAGCATTCATACCCTCATTCCCATACGACCATGCCTATAATGATCAATGACTTGGCCGATGGCATGACTTCAGACGGTTTCTGCAGACCCCGGTCATCAGGGAACGGCATATTTTCTATTTTCACAATATCTGAAACACCAAAAAGCTGGAATCCTAGTTCTTTAGATTTTTTGCGCAGTTCTTCCTTTATGCTGTTTTCTCCCCATACTCTATCCAGTATGAAATTTACAGCATCCCATCATATAAAACTAATCTAATTCGTAAAGAAATTTTTCAAAATCTGAATATACTCACCACCATATTCAAAAAATTATGTGAGTTGATGAGACAGAGTGCTCATGGATATCATATCGATTAAATATTGATAAGCCGATGATATGGAAATCAAATAGTGTAGCGGATGAAATTTAATCATGACATACTATTCACTGAAATATGACTCACCGGTAGGAAAAATCACTCTGGTGTGCGATGACGATAATCTTGTAGGGCTGTGGATGGAAGGTCAGAAGTATTTTGGCGGCACATTGTGCAACTTCATTGAAAGCCCGGATCATGATATTTTGATTGCAGGTAAAAATTGGTTAGATGATTATTTCTCAGGCAAAAGACCACGAATCTCAAAACTTCCTCTGGCGCCTATGGGCAGCAAGTTCCGTCAGGAAGTTTGGAAAATTCTTATTGAGATTCCCTATGGGGAGGTCACCACATACCGTAACATAGCCGAGCAGTTGATCGAACGAACTGGTGTGAAAAACATGTCTAGCCAGGCAGTAGGAGGGGCTGTGGGACACAATCCAATCTCAATAATCATACCATGCCATCGTGTTGTAGGTTCCAATGGCAGTTTAACAGGTTATTCAGGCGGGATAGAAAAAAAGATCCAGCTTCTTACATTAGAAGGAATCAATATAGAAAAGTTGTTTGTCCCAGCCAAGGGGGCTGCACTTTAATTTGAGGGAATGAAATGGGAGCGGACTTGACAAAGGAATTGAAGGAGACGTTGATATCAAAAGGTGCAGATCTAGTTGGCATAGGTAGTTTAGAGAAATTGTCAGAGGATGTGCGGTACAGCCTTCCGATTGGGGTAAGTGTTGCAGTGAAATATCCGAAAAAAATTATTCAAGGAATTTCTGAGCTGCCGACGCAGTCATATAAAAACTGGTATGATTCTTTAAATGAACAGCTGGATATTCTGGTATCTGTAGGAGCAGACTTATTGCAAAGTCATGGTTATCAAGCAGTAGCACAGACCATGGCACAGGTTGGAGAATATGGAGACGAATGCTGCACAACTCTTCCTCACAAAACAGTAGCAACACGTGCCGGAGTTGGCTGGGTTGGTAAGTGCGCACTTCTTGTTACAAAACAATATGGTTCTATGATACGTTTATCATCTATTCTCACCAACGCACCATTGGAGATATCTGAGCCCATCAACAAATCAATGTGTGGTAATTGCACGGCTTGTGTTAATGCTTGCCCAGCTGGTGCAGTTTATGGAAAAGAGTGGAACCAGTCTTTGTCTCGTGATGAACTCTTTGATTATCAACAGTGCAGGATTACGGCTCAAAACCGTTCTGAACAGGGTTTCGGGCAACGTGTCACTCTTTGTGGAAAATGTATTGAGATATGCCCCTATACACAGAGGTATCTAAAATTTAATGATGACGCTGCAACTATGGATCGGTAATGATGTATATTAGAAACTACAGATGTAGAAGGAATTCCGCTGTATGGACTGCTAAGTGTATAAGCATTAAAATCTGCTGGTGGGGAAAGGTAGTAACTGATCGTCGGTAAATTTTTCCAATAACCTTCTCATCATGTCTATCAAATACTATTCACATCACTCATGTGTGAAAAACTGTAATCAAATGTTGGAAATTAACACATTGTAATGTAGATTTCTACCACATTTGACTGCAGAAAAACACATCAGTGTTGTAGAACTCATGAAAACTGCTGTTTTGAAAAAGATCCATAAAACGCTGTGAATAATCAATATTTAAAATTTAAAATGGAGCCACCTCTGAGATTCGAACTCAGGACCTGCTGATTACAAGTCAGCCGCTATACCGGGCTAAGCCAAGGTGGCGTTGTAGAGAGGATGAAAACACATCTCCCATTTATTACTTACCATTGATTGCACCTGCTTTTATACAATATGCGCTGTTTTAAGAAGTACATCCAGTTGAATGAGCATATATTAATGTATGATGAAATGCCGTAAAGTTTAAAAACCAAGGATCAATCACGCAGTATCAGAGTTCCATATAATTGGATATTTCATGGTGATATTTCATGTCTGAGGATAATAAAATCGTTAAAGGGGATGTCATTAGTCTTGATTTCAGCGGCTATATCGAAGAGTCAAACACTCTTTTTGATACAACCAGCGAACAGGTTGCTCAGGACAACGGCATCTACGATGAAAAAGCAACATACGCTCCTATCTCCTACCTTGTAGGAAGCGGCAGAATCTTCCCCGGATTGGAAGAAGCCATTGAAGGAGCTGAATTAAACAAGGAATATGAATTAACAGTTCCTTTTGAAAAGGGAGCTGGTGCAAGAGACTCCAGGCTTGTTGAGACAATCTCCATAAGAGACTTTGCAAAACAGGATGTACAGCCTTACGTTGGAATGGAATTCCAGTCCCGTAACCGCACTGGTATCGTTACAGCCGTTACCGCCGGACGTGTCCGTGTTGACTACAACAGCCCTCTTGCAGGCAAGAACCTCAAATATGTTTTCACAGTGGTTTCCAAAGCTCAGAACGACGATGAGAAGATCGAAGGCATCTTAAAGATGGATTACGGAACCTCTGAAGGATTTTCAATTTCAATCAGTGACAAAGTCATTGAGATCACTCTCCCCGACGTCTGTAAATACGACTCCAACTGGAGCATGGCTAAATACCGTGTAATTGCAGATCTCAGAGAAGCACTCGGTGACAAGACAGTAAGGTTCGTTGAGGAATACGTCAAAAACGCTCCTAAGGAAGATGAGCCAAAAGAAGAAGAGCGTGCTCCTGAAGAGATCGCTCCTGAAGAAATACCCCCAGAAGAGCAGTAAGCTCTTCTCTTAATTTTTTAAACTTAATAATGCACACGTGGTCTAGCTTGGATATGGCGGTGGCCTCCTAAGCCACATATCGAGGGTTCGAATCCCCCCGTGTGCGCCACTATTCTCCTTAATCTTGATTTTAAATCCCGATTTTTAAACAGTTTTAGTTTATCGAACAGTTTATTTCTTTACCTGGCTTTAGGATATTAATTTGCCTCATATGTGTCGCTTCATTATCTGGCTATTCTTCTCTAACCTTTATTTTTGGAAATTTTTGATCTATTGAATTTTCGACCCTGTTCTATGCAGATATGATTTTTCACATTTAATCGGTTTCAACTTATTTTCAGTTCTGAATTTTTGATAATTTTTTATGAAATTTACATTATTTTTGTACTCTTATACAATACTATTATTATCTTGTGATGTAATACGTCCTTTAAATTTCTTATGTGGTGTATCATGTCAAATAAGATCGCAATTTTGATCAGTGTGGCATCAGTTGTGCTACTAACTGCAGGGTGCTTATACAATGGCTTGTGAAACTGATTCAAACAATTTAGAGGGCAGTCTGAATGAAACAATCTTTTCAAACAGATCTGTTGTTTTAATTTCTGACGGCTTAGACGATGAGGTCAAAAAGACGCTTGCAGAGAATACAAATCAGATAACAGTTACTAACTCAATTAGTGATTTGACTGACGGTGAAATAATAATTATTGATGAAAATTGGATCACTGACGGTAAACATCAATCAGAGACAAACAAAATCAAAGATCTTTTTATGAGTGGAAAGCCGGTAATATTGATTCCTGGACATTCTAATTATTCTTTTAAGATCATTATGGATCTTGTAGAGCCATTAGGTTTCGCCACATATGAAAAAGGGTATCAGATATACGGATTTAAAAATTCATTAGAATCCCCAAATATATACTGCTACAGTGGCAAAGGCTATTCAGAACCGCTTGATTCATTGGTGGATGCATATGAATGGGCAGTTGATATTTTATTCACCCCCTATGATGAACTGAAAAAGAATGATGACTCATCATGCCTGGATGTCAAAACGATTTCCTGTGATGAATATGGACGCTTTAAAGTTGGTACATTTTATGAGCAGATGCCAGCAGATAATGTGATTTCGTATGACTACAAAGCAGCATATTTGATCACTAATTATATTCAATGTATTCCAGACTCATACAATGGATACAGAACGTCCTATGTTTCAGTATGTTCAGAAAATGAAGTATTGAATCCATCATGTGCAATGAATACGTATTTCCCATACACCTGTATGTATTCTTGTCCAGTCTATGTTGAAAACACACATACTTGGGAATCATCTGATAAATTTAGAGCACTTAGCTACACCAATTCAGCATTCAGCCGGTTTGAATCTGAATTTGACTTGAATGAAGGTAAAATAGAAGGTGTGTATAACCCAGTAATTTTAACATATCAGCTGGTCTATCTGGAATATACTACACTGTATAACATTAACACTGACATATCCGTTACCTTCTGCAATATGAGCCATGATATTTTAAATCGTGAAAGATATTCAGACCATACAGAATACACTCTGAATCTGTCTGGTAGTATAGATCTTGACAGACCAAATTTTATTAATGTCTAAACATTTAATTCAGTTTGATGCAAATCACGGGAATGGCTTGAAGATGTCAAACATCTCTGAATCATTAATCCCGTGTTTTTCCAATTTTTTAAATATGACTTTGCTCAGGCCGCCAGCTACAAACGGTATCGGCGGAGTAAAATACACTAAAGATCCAAAAAGGGCCCCCAGTTTCTGTCCGAGCTTCATCTTATGGACCTTATACACAATTGGATCGTCTTCGATCTTCTCTTTATCTAATCCAAAGAATGAACGCAATATCAATTTATCAGAATGAACTATGACTTCTATACTCCAGGCTATTGCTTGGTTCATAAGAATTATCTCTCCGTCGGCGCTGGTAGTTTTATTTAGTATACTTTTGCGCAGATCTTCCGGAGTATTTCCTTCGAACAATGTGTAAGTGGCTCCGATGTTCTTCAGACAGTGAGAATCAGAACCGCCGGTCAATGCCCATCTGCCAACTTCCTGTCTGCCGATTTCCTGTGCATGAGAATTGGCATAATCATCAATATGTCCGCCGTTAAGAATTTCAATTCCATCCAAGTCTAAATCAAAAATCTGATCTTTCAGGCAGGGACAGTGAAGGCTGAAAGGATGAGGAGCTACGGTCAAGCCGCCCTGCTCTCTGATGCGTTCAATGGTTTCCACTGCAGAAAGGCCTGCAGGAATTTCATCTTCTATGAAGTATGCAAGAATCTCTCCGTCTGCTGATGAAACTTCTTCACCTATTACAATGCTGATATCCTTGATGTCTTTGCAGTCTCTTACTGCCCTGTGAGCTCCAGCGACAGAGTTATGGTCAGTTATGCACACCACATCCATTCCTGCAGCTTTAGCTTTCTTGACAACATCTACAGGATCTGAGACAGACTCAGGAAACCGCAGGGGTCCCATTTTATGAACGCCTGAAAATTTGGTATGGACGTGGAGGTCCGCTTTTCCTTGCACGCCTGGACATGAACCCATTTGACCATATAACCGTTTTGTATGTAATTGAGATTTATGAACTCAATTAGACTCAATCATGTCTGATTTTGTTATAATTCCGACAGAGCTGTTGCCATCCATGACTACAACCGCCGGGAACTCCAGCAGCAGTTCTTTCACGACTTCTGAACTGGCAGTTTTTGATACGACCGGGGGAGAATCACTCATGACTTCTCTGGCTGATACTTCAGACAGTCTTCCTGAGAATTTGAGCAGGTCTCTTTCGGTTATGAGACCGACTATCTGTTCATCATGCATGACTACAAGTTGCGAGACTGCTTTCTCACTCATCATCCTGCCCGCCTCTGCCGCCGTATCTTCAGTACGTACATGATATATTGTGGGAGTCATGTATTTGGTGCAGTAGTCTTTCTCTTCTTCTTGCAGGCATTCTAATATTCTTTTCACTGTTGAAAATCGAGGATCTACCTTTCCGGTTTCTATTTTTGCGATATGGGCCTGTGAAACCCCGGCTTTTTTGGCAAGTTCACATTGGCTCATTCCAGCCTTTAACCTTAGTTTTTTTATGTCTGTTAGATCCATGAAATAACCCTCGGTTATTGAAACAATAGTCAATCATGTATTAAAATATATATACTCTATTCTCCCTGTATGTTGTTAAGTGATTAAATGGGACGCCACTTATTTACTTCAGAGTCTGTAACAGAAGGACATCCTGACAAATTGTGCGATCGAATATCCGATGCCATAGTTGATGCTTATCTGGCACAAGACCCTGATGCACATATGGCCATTGAAACCATGACAACTACTGGAATGGTTATGGTCGTAGGTGAAGTAAAAGCAGATCCGAAAAAGATACCAGCTTTAAACATCGACAAGTTAGTGAGAGAAACTGTGAGGGATATCGGTTATTCTTCTCCTGAAATCGGCTTCGATCACGAAGGCTGCGCTGTTCTTGTTTCACTGCATGATCAGTCGGTAGACATCGATCTGGGAGTAAGCGGAGGAAACACAAGCAAAAAGCTTACCGGCGCCGGCGATCAGGGACTTATGTTCGGATATGCTACAAACGAAACACCAGAATTTATGCCGCTTCCTATCTGCATGGCTCAGAAACTTGCAATGCAGCTGGCAAAAGTCAGAAAAGACGGCACTCTGCCATGGCTGAGGCCTGACGGAAAAACACAGGTGACTGTAGAATATGAGGACGGGGTTCCAAAGAGAATTGACACCATTGTTGTATCTACCCAGCATGCTCCGGAAATAAACGGAAAGAAAAAGGATGCCGATGTCCAGAAGATTATACACAAGGCAATCATGGAAAAAGTCATCAAACCTGTATGCGGAGACTGGGTCGATAAGAAGACCATTTACCACATCAACCCGACCGGAAGGTTTGTTATCGGCGGACCCTGCGGAGACTCCGGTCTTACGGGCAGAAAGATCATTGTTGATACATACGGCGGAATGGGCAGACACGGCGGAGGAGCTTTCTCAGGAAAAGACCCGACAAAGGTGGACCGCTCTGCAGCATACATGTGCAGATACATTGCAAAGAACATCGTTGCAGCCGGGCTAGCTAACAAAGTGGAAGTTCAGCTTGCCTATGCAATCGGAGTTGCAGAACCAGTATCTGTTATGGTAGACACAGCAGGAACCGGAGTTGTTTCTGATGACAAAATCGCTGATGCTGTGAAAGAGACATTTGATCTGACTCCTGATGGAATCATCAGCACTCTCAAGCTCAAACGTCCTATCTATCAGAAGACTTCAGCATACGGACACTTTGGAAGAAATGATCCTGCATTCACCTGGGAGAAAACCGACAGGGTAAAAGATCTCAAAAAAGCGTGCGGTGTCACCAAAGCAAAACCTAAAAACTCCAAAGACAGCACAGTAATGTCTGTCTGATCAAACCTCTTTCCATATTTTTATTATGTGTAATTATGAATTTAATATCTGAGATATGAATATAACTTATGTCTATTATGGGTATGATTGCTAATAGATCAATAATGAATCATCAGAATTACTATTTGTTTTATAAATTAATATCGGATTTTGAATATTTAATCCTTTGTGAATATTAACTGCTTGGTAACAACTAATGATTTCTAAATAGTATCAAGTACAAACACGCGGGCATATCATTTCTTTTTAGAATTTTCAGGCAGCTCTTCGTACATACTTTCAAACAAGTTCCGTAAGTAACATTTGTCATTTACATTTTGAACAAGCAGCATTTCCTTTGCACCTTCGTACGGTAATTCATAAGATGCTTCAGGCATTAGTTCTTTTGCAGCCTGTACAGGTTTTACAAGCAGTCTATCGTCATAAATTCCGCCGATAATTTTCTTTTTGTAGTAGATGATATACTCACCCATCATCGCACGGTAAGTTATTTCATTTAATTCTGATAGTTGTTCTAAAATAAACTCCAAATACTCTTTACTGGAAACCATTATTCTTCACGCTCATCCTATAAATTTTAAAATGTAAAAAAATTGAGAAAGGTTAGAGAGTTTAAGCAGTCGGAGTCTGAACAGTTGAGTAATAGTATTCTCCTCTTTCCTTCTGCTCTCTGTCCAATCTTGAGCCGGGCTTGTTAATCCTCGGACGGTCTGTGTCATTATCTCTTCTGAATGTTACATCGACTCTGGCAAGGAACTTATTCATGCCATCTCTCATATCAAAAGGACCGGTGGCTCTTCCTTCGCTGCCCGGTTTTCCTTCAAAGACCATCATGGTATCAGACACCATGTCCAAGAAGTAAATATCATGGTCAATGATCATGGCGCTGCGTCCTCTTTTTTCCATCACTCTTCTTATGGTTTTGGCAGCTTCCATTCTCTGATTCGAATCTAGATAAGCTGAAGGCTCATCGATAAGGTATATTTCCGCTTCTCTTGAAAGACAGAGGGCGATAGCGACTCTCTGCAGTTCTCCTCCTGACAATGTTTTAACATTCTTTTCATAAAGCCTCTTTAAGCTCAGGGGATGGGCAATCTCACTTTCAAAGAATCCTGAGCCGAAGAATTCAGAGTTTGCAGTCATGAACAGCTCATTCACAGTGCCATCAAAGTCAGGAGCGATATACTGCGGCTTGTATGAAACTTTCACCTGGCTGTCTAATTCTCCCAGTGTTGGTTTCTGTACGCCAGCCAGCATCTTGACGAATGTCGTCTTACCGATTGCATTAGGTCCGACAACTCCTACAGACTCGCCGATCATGATTGAGCCGGGATCGACAGTAAGCTTGAACTCTTTATAATCGCATTCCAGTGCTCCGTACTCAAGAAGTTTGGCAGTCATCTGGCTGTCTCTCGGTGGATGGCTCTCAAATCTTATCTGAGTATCTCTGAAGCGTATGTTTTCCTCTCTCATGTATCCGTCCAGATATGTGTTAATTGCCGTTCTCACCTGTCTCGGCTGGGCAAATACACCGTATGCTCCTTCAGAACCGTATACGAGGTATGCACTGTCTGCCAGGAAATCCAAAATTGCTAAGTCGTGTTCGATGACGATTACCTGCTTTGTTTCTGAAAGTTCCTGGATAATTCTTGCAACTTTTATCCTCTGATAGATATCAAGATACGATGAAGGTTCATCAAAGAAGTATGTATCAGCTTCCTTCATGATGGAAGCGGCGATAGCAACTCTCTGCAACTCTCCGCCTGACAGCTTATCCAGCGGTCTGTCAATCACTTCATTCAGCTCGAGAAGCTCTGCAGCTTCTTCTACAGTCATCCTTTCTGCAACTTTGCTCAAAAGATCTCTTACTACTCCCTTGCTGACTAGAGGCAGCTTGTCAACGTACTGCGGCTTGAGAGCAGTCCTGACTTTCCCGGCGTATACTTTTGTAAGGTAGTCTCCCAATTCTGTTCCTGAAAGTCTGGAAAGCACCTCTTCTCTGCTCGGAGGGTTGTCATAATTTCCGAAGTTGGGAGTCTCTTCTCCTGACAGCAGTTTTATCGAGGTGGTCTTTCCGATACCGTTAGGTCCCAGAATACCGGTGACAGCGCCTTTCTTAGGCACGGGCAGCCTGTATATCCTGAAGCCGTTCATGCCATACTGATGCATCAATTCTGTATTGAGCTCCTCAGGAAGACCGATAATCTTGATAGCTTCAAAAGGGCATTTGTTTATGCATATTCCGCAGCCAGCACACAGTTCTTCTGAGATGACAGGCTTTCCGCTGTCTCCCATTACAACTGCTTCTACTCCTGTTCTTACTTTAGGACAATATTTGATGCATTCTGTGTTGCATTTCTTCGGCTGACAATGATCTCTCAGGAGTACGGCTATACGCATAAAAATCGCAATGATGAATCACTACTAAAAACATGACGCTTGTTCATCACATTTTTTTGCATCCGCGGCGCAACCAACGCAGGATGTTGATACCCACATACTTCAGAGAAGAAAGTTTGGTGCGGTGCTCGCCGCCGATTTGCGTCCGCTTGTTCAATATTGCCGCCAGAATGTCTTTCTCATTCTTACAGTCATCAGGAAGAATTGTATATGTTCTTCCGACTGAAGGTGATGTGTGGGCATCTGATCCACCGACTATCGGTAGGTTAAGTTTTTCTGCAAGTTTGAGAGCCCGGTTGTTGCTGCTTTTCAGGGATCGTCCGTTAATGCTTTCAACAGCGTCAAAACCCATATCGGGGACGTTTTTTCCGCCTATGCCGGACCACCATCTGTAAGGATGTGCAGCAATAGCGATCCCGCCTGCTTTGTGGATCAAATCTACTGTGTCTTTTATTGGCAGATTTCTCGGGATCGCCCTGTCCACTCCATATGCTAAAATGTGACCTTCAGACGTAGTCACTTCAATGCCTTTGATGACTATGATGTCTGAGACATCTCCGACATCTTCCCAGGCACCGATTTCATTGTGGTCTGTAAGGGCCACGGCACCAATGTTCTTTGTTCTGCATTCGTTCAGGATATCGGAGACAGTCTGTTTCCCGTCATTCGAATGCACGGAGTGGACGTGCAGATCTGCGTTCATCTGATGTTCGCTCCATCCGGCATTCCGCTGCCGACTGAGACGGCCTTACCGGATTCAGTTCTCAGGATAAGTCCCTCATCAGCATCTTCCGACGGAAGGAATACTGCTACTTTGCCACAGTCTCCTTCTTTAACATCAGCGCTTATCTCCCGGCCGATGTTGACTTTGTTTCCCTCGATGCTTCCTATGCGTAGCGTGAGTTTCTGGAAATCCTTGAATTCGATGCGTTTTTCATTCTGAGGCATTCCGCTGTTGACAGCTTCTCCGGGTTCAGCATCTTCTGGCGAAGAAAGAAGCATAACCAGTTCTTCGCCGGCATCGGCAGCCAGAAGCATGCCCTGTGATTCACAGCCTCTCAGCTTAGCAGGCTTCAGATTCGAGACCACAACAACTCTGCGGTTGAGCATCTCTTCCTTTGAGTAGTATTTCTTAAGACCGGCAACAACCTGGATCTGCTGTCCAATGTCGACCTGCAGCAGAAACAGAGAGTCTGCATTGGGGTGGTCTTCTACGCTCACTATTTTTCCTACTTTCAGATTCAGTGTACTAAAGCTGCTGAACTTGTTTGTCTCTTCTTCAATGGGTTCCATTTTTGTGAATAAGGGTGCAGGACTTCTTAATTTTTGATGTGCTGCCGGAGGGATGTTGACTGATTTCCATCCTTCATCGTAGATGGTGTTGTCATATCCCAGCAGATTCCATGCACCTTTTGATGAGCGTGGCAGGAAAGGATTGCTCATAATTGCAAGCGCTTTCACCAGTCTTAAGTTTAAATTGAGGGCAGAGCCGCATTCTTCTTTATCTTTCTTGATCAAAGCCCACGGGGCGCAGGCGTCAAAGTAACGGTTTCCGAACTGTGCCAGTTCCATCACTGCCTTCAGTGCTCTTTTAAACTCGCATTTGTCAAGGTTTTCCTCTACTTCCTTCGCCGCGGCTGAGATGGCTGCAGTTATCTTTTCCTCTTCTTCTGCGCTTCCCTTGTATTCTGGGATCTCTCCGAAATTTTTGTGCGTGAAGCTCAAAGAGCGGTGGTAGAAGTTTCCGAGGGTAGCTACAAGCTCGTTGTTGTTTTTGGTTACGAACTCGCTCCAGGAAAAATCAGCATCTTTGTTTTCCGGCATGTTTATTGAAGCATAATAGCGGATTGAGTCTGAATCGTATTTTTCCAGCATTGATGGAATATCTATGGACATTCCCCTGCTCTTGGACATCTTGTCGCCTTTGAATGTAAGGAACTCATTTGCCGGAACTTCATACGGCAGATTGAGGCCGCCGTATGCCATGAGAATTGCCGGCCAGATAATAGTGTGGAATGGAATATTGTCTTTCCCTAAGAAATAATAGCTTTTTACTTCTGGATCAGTCCAGAAATCTTTCCAGGCATCAGGGTTTCCGTTTTTCTGGGCCCATTCGATTGATGCTGACAGATATCCGATGACTGCTTCAAACCAGACATATATACTCTTGCCTTCCCAGCCTTCCAGAGGTACAGGTATTCCCCAGGACATGTCTCTGGTGATTGCCCTGTCATGTAGACCTTCTTCAAGCCAGTTTCTGGTGAACAGCTGTACTGAATTTTTCCAGTCCTTTTTGTTTTCCAGCCACTCCGTCAGCGGTTTCTGGAATTCAGAGAGCTTAAGGAAGAAATGTTCTGTTTCTTTCATTTCGGGAGTTGTTGAGCAGTGTACACATCGGGCATCATTCAGTCCGCCGCTCTCAAAGGAGTTGCCGCACTTCTCGCACTGGTCTCCCCTTGCCCTTTCATTTCCGCATACTGGACATGTGCCTTCCACGTACCTGTCTGGAAGGAACTTCATGCAGTGGGAGCAGTAGTACTGCGGACTGCTCTTCTTGATTAGGTAGCCTTTGTCCAGCAGATTAAGGAATATCTCACTGACAATCTTTGCATGATTTTCTGTGTGAGTCTTTGTGAACAATGAAAATTCAATGCCCATTCCTTCTATTGCTTTCTTATTGATCTCATGATAGCGGTCAGCGATTTCCTTGGGCATGACGCCTTCCCTGTCTGCTTTGACAGTTATGGGTGTGCCGTGCTGATCTGATCCGGAAACCATCAGGACTTCATTGCCTTTCAGGCGGTTATATCTTGAGAATATGTCAGGAGATAGCAGAGAGCCTGCTATATGTCCGAGATGAATAGGTGAATTTGCGTATGGCCACGCTGCACATATGAGTACCTTGCTCATTTAAATCAAATCGCCATGTCTTCGTTGGATATAAAAGATATCTGAAACTGTTCTGTTTCTGCAGTTTTCTGTTTTTTATACGTCTTATTCTCTAAATGAGCAGTGTTTAGTCTTGTTTGTTTTTATGAAAATTTATGTACAATTATCTAGTTCTAACATAAAATAATATCAAATAATCTTATATTTTTGTGTTTAATAGATGAATGTCTAATCATGTTTATATACGATGAACATTATGCAAACTTTTGGAGACATATCATGTACTCATCAATCGATACGATGTGGGTGTTGCTGGCTGCCGCATTAGTATTTTTTATGCAGGCTGGTTTTGCAATGGTCGAAACCGGATTTACAAGGGCTAAAAATGCCGGCAACATAATCATGAAAAACATCATCGACATAGCCATTGGAACAATTGTCTTCTGGGTGGTCGGTTTTGGAATAATGTTTGGATCAGATATCTGCGGGTTCTTAGGCGCCCCTGATCTATTCATACACAATGACTACGGCGTAGATGGTTCCTACCCGTCAATGGCATACGTGCTTTTCCAGACTGTGTTCTGCGCTGCTGCAGCTACAATTGTTTCTGGAGCCATGGCAGAGCGTACTAAATTCTCATCATACTGCATTTACAGCTTGATCATCTGCGCTCTCGTTTACCCGATTTCTGGACACTGGATCTGGGGAGGAGGATGGCTTTCCGAGCTGGGATTCCACGACTTTGCAGGCTCAACTGCTGTGCATATGGTTGGAGGACTGGCTGCGTTAGTCGGTGCAGCGATGGTAGGACCGCGTATTGGAAAATACGATAAAAATGGAAAATCACACGCTATCCCGGGTCACAGCCTTACTTTAGGTGCACTGGGTGTATTCATCCTCTGGTTTGGATGGTTCGGATTTAACGGAGGATCTACTGTCTCATTGACTGGTGACAACACAATCATCGCGGCTTCTAATATCTTGTTCAATACCATGATGGCTGGAGCAGTGTCTACAATTTCGACCATGTTCATCACCTGGGCGCTCTATAAAAAACCAGATATCTCAATGACACTCAACGGCGCTCTTGCGGGTCTTGTAGGCATCACCGCAGGATGCGACGCCGTCGATCCAATGGGAGCAGCGGCAATCGGTCTGATATCTGCATTTGTAGTCGTGTTTGGTATAACATTCACTGAGAAAAAACTCAAAATCGATGATCCAGTTGGTGCATTTGCTGTTCATGGTCTCTGCGGTGGAGTGGGAACAATTTTAGTCGGTGTCTTTGCACTCGACGGCGGTCTCATCTACGGCGGCGGATTCCACATGATCGGCATCCAGGCAATCGGTGTTGCAGCAGTTGCGGTATGGGTCTTAGCTACTATGGGTGCTACCTTCTACCTGATCAAAAAAACCGTTGGACTGCGTGTACCGAAAGAAGTGGAACTATCTGGTTTGGATATAGCAGAGCACGGCCTTACCAGCAGCTATGCTGACTTCATGCCTACCTTGCACATCCCATCAGATGTCCTGGATGAACAAATCGAGACTCCAGCACAGCCCGTTATATCGCAGCTTCCTGGAGTGGTTGTGAATGATTATTCCTCTCCTGATAAAGACGGAGAGCCGAAAATGACTAAAGTTGTTATTATGACTAACAGGGACAAACTCGGTGTGCTGAAATCCAAAATGACTTCGATAGGGATCACTGGTATGACCGTTTCATATGTATTAGGATTCGGTATGCAGAAAGGACATACGATTTTATATCGTGGTTCAGAACTAGACAGTACTCTGCTCCCTAAAATGAAAGTGGAAATCATCGTCTGTAAAATCCCGGTCTCCACAGTGGTAAATGCTGCCAAAGAAGCAATCTACACAGGATCAATAGGCGATGGAAAAATCTTCATCTACGATGTAGAAAACGTAATCAAAATACGTACTGGAGAGGAAGGTTGTGCGGCTCTTCAAGATGTAGAAGTCAATTGATGAAGTTGATGGTATAAATTCAAATGGTACTCACAGTACCATTTTTTTCTTCAGCAGGGAATGATTAATATACAATCTTAATATTGATCAGGATGATGCTTGAGGGTAAGACATATTGTAAATATACACCTCTGAGGGCGATTGCCGCCATTTTCACAGTAGTGATACTTGCAGCTTCCATATTGGTTCCGTTTACATATATTGTCAACGGCGACCACTTTGTGCTACGCTTTAATGTGGAGGATATTGAAAAGGAATATGAAGTGAGTTATGGGGGCGATGTTTATACAATCGAGGTTACAATACCAGGAGATTTGTATTACTCTTATGAAGACCAACCAAGGATCAGAGCAAGCAACGGCTGGATGGATTATGCAGCATACGTTGTTATCGATGATGTTGTACAGGACATAGCAAATAAACTGAAAGCAATTGCCGATGCCAATTACAATGGTTCAGATTATGTTCTGGCTTCATTAATACTTGATTTTGTACATCAGACACCTTATCTAAAAGACAACAATATTGACGGTGTTGAAGTAGAATATCCAAGGACTCCGGTCGAGACTCTCGTAGACAGGGGAGACTGTGAAGATCTTTCAGCGTTGTATACTTCAATAGCACTCGCGGCAGGTCTTGATGCTGTAATGTTTATGTTCCCGCTAACTTACAATGGTCATATGGCAGCAGGTGTGCATCTTGAGGAGAGCCATGGTCTCAAGGAATACTATACCTCTCCTGAAGGTGTCAATTACTATTTCTGTGAAACAACTTCTTCCTCAGCAAAACTGGGTGAAGTCAGCGGCAGATATTCTTCTCCAGATGTAATAAGCGTCAGGCAGGTCTTGTCAGACTTTCCCAACGCCTGATCATCTTCTTTCTTTTCTTACTCCAGCTGTTTTGATAATCTCCTCGGCGTCTGCATCGGGAGTGGATATTACAGATATTAAATATTGAGAATCTAGTCCAAACACCAGCAGCATAGAGTTATCTAATTCTACAGAGACTTTTAGAAGGCTGTCATTTAACTCTATGGCCGATCTTTCAGCGGCTCCCAGAATGATTGCTGACATAGCAGAAAACGTGTCTCTTCTCGTGTCAGAGGGAATAGTTCCTTCAACATATTCTCCGCTTCTTGTAATGAGAGAGGCGCTGAGTACACCATTTACACTCGCAACATCGCTCATACTCATTAACTGGGTTGATTTCATCATGTAGTATCTTGTTTATTACCTTACTCCATCGTATAAATACCATATTACTGTTGAGACTAGAAGGCGGTATACATTATTCAGTTATGAATATGGCATATTGTCAGACAATATTGTTTTTCAGCCGGCGGCGTTTTTCTCTGGTTGCAGTGGAAATGAAGGGGTCTTTGAGGTATTGTCCGACAATTCGCGGACGACTCAATTTTAGTGCATAAATCCATTGTAAAAAATAATATCGAAGTAATCTAGAAATATGACTCAATCTTTTTAAGTATCTATACACATCCAGAATGTTAATTTAGCTTATTTAATTTATTTATAAATACTGATTTTTTAGTTTTTTAAATATTGCATAGAATATTAAATTCGGCAGACGATTTAGCAACATTTATATGCACGTTATCCCCATTACTCCCTGAGGGATGCACAATGCCAAATTCGTTAGTGAAAAATGCTTTAGGCAGCGATTATATGAAAACTATCTCAGAAGCCGATAATCCAATGGAAGCATTGGATTATGAGAATATGTCTGATGATGATAGAGCAATCCGTGAAATGATCAAGCAACTTGAAGTATGCATAAAGATCATTGGATGCGGCGGTGGAGGCTGCAATACGGTTAATCGTTGCGTAGATGCTGGAATTGATGGAGCTCAGTTATGTGCCATCAACACTGATGCAAAGCATCTTCTCACAGTCCGAGCACCTAAAAAAATCCTTATCGGCAGAAACGTGACTCGCGGTATGGGCGCCGGGGCACTCCCAGAAAATGGTGAAGCAGCCGCAAGAGAAAACGACAGCGACATCCGCAATTTCTTGACTGGTGCTCAGATTGCATTTGTAACTGCAGGTATGGGCGGCGGAACCGGAACAGGTTCTGCGCACTATGTAGCAACAATCGCCAAAGAGCAGCTTCGTGCTCTTACAATCGGAGTAGTTACTTTTCCATTCAAAGCGGAGGGAACCGTGCGTGCAGAAAATGCTCTGAGAGGCTTGGATAAACTGTCTCGCATATGCGATACAACCATTGTGATCCCTAATGATAAGCTCCTAGAGTTAGTTCCAAAGCTTCCTGTTGATCAGGCATTTAAAGTAGCCGATGAAGTTCTAATGCAGACAATCAAAGGTCTGACAGAGATCATTACTAAACCTGGACTGGTCAACTTAGACTACGCTGATATTCAGACGGTTATGAGAGAAGGTGGCGTGGCATTCGTTGGTATTGGTGAAGCAGATAATGAAGAAGAAGACCGTGTTTCAGTAGCAGTGCAGGAAGCATTGATGTCTCCCCTCCTTGGAGAAATAAATCTGAAAGAAGCCAAAGGTGCTTTGATCAGAGTTGTCGGCGGCCCGGATATGACAATTAATGAGGCTCAGAGAGCCGCAGAGATCGTCACTGAAAGAGTCAACGACCGTACCAGAATCATATGGGGTTGTTCTGTAGATTCTGAATTTGAGGGCACCATCAAAGTGCTGCTCATTGTAACAGGTGCATCCTCAAAATATGTCTACGGCAGAAACAACGAAGGGTCTACAAAAGTCGGAGGATCATTCAGAGACGAATACCGCCAGGAAAGAAGAGTCGGTGGAGAAAATAACAATGGGCAGCAGCCCTCTCGTCCAAGCCAGCCGTCAATGTATGACGATGATGGAATAGACATAATCCTCTGAGGTTCTGCCTCAAACTTTTTATTTGACAGAGAGGATGCAAGTTTTTACACTTGCACCCAGTCAATATTAAAATTCGTATGTTGTTTCACTAAAAGTTAATGCAGGACATGGTTCCATACATTTTCCGCAGTGAATGCAGCTCTCTCCGATGATGATCTTTCCCTCATCAAGTCCGAGGGCGCCCTGCGTACATTTGCCGATGCATACTCCGCATCCCACACACTCAGCGGCTTTTGTGACAACCTTGCGTATTTTCTCTATTTTTTCTCTCAGCAGTTTTTCTTCTTTATCTTTGGCAATCAATGCACCTTCTTCAAATATTGTCACATTAGTGACTGCACACCATCCTTCTTCTTCATTAGTATCTACTTCTCCAATGATGTTCAGAAGGTTGGCTGTTCTTTGAAGATTCAGAGGTTTGTTGAATGCTCCTTCTATGCTGTATCCCAGAGTGCAGGGTGAAACCCCTTCCTGCAGTGTCAGGTTCAGATTCTGCGGAATATCTGTCTTTACAGACCTGTCAGATTTTATTGAGACTCCGATTCTGTCTAGCTCCTCACGTATGGACTGTGGCATTCTCCTCCATCTCCATGCGCCGTATGTTATCCACTCTTCAGGGAGTCCTCTTTTGTCAGCATATTCTTCCAGGTATAATTTCCACTCCTGGTACTTCGGCGATTCTTGAACAATCTCCAGTTCTGCAAGGTCTGATGCCGGGCAGAGATAGCAGCCTATTCTGTCCAGTCCCTTTTCATACCAGGGATTATAGTCTTCATTTTCACTCAGAATCAGAATCCACACATGCAGTGCAGTCCAGTTCTGGATTGGCGAAGCACCTATCTGTCCCGGCGTCCAGGGGTTTTCCCATACTTTTGGTTTTGATGCCCTTGATTCCGATTCGTATCTGCGCTGTCCTATAAATGAAAGAACACCGTCCGGGAAATGCTTCATTATTGCTCTGACGGTCGGACCAAGCTTGTTTGTTTTACAGCACCATCTGTAATCTCTGCCGGGCGGACCAAAAACGTTCAGCCCTTCTTGAAAAGCTTCCCGCGGTGCATATTCTAAAATCAGCTTGGTGTTATATTTTGTTGCAGTTCTTTTGACATATTCGACAGTCTCTGGAAACTCAAGGCCAGTGTCGATAAAGAACAGAGGAATATTCAGACCGGCTTTTTTAGAGAGAATCAAAACTGCCAGGGAATCTTTTCCTCCTGAGAATGAAATTATTGCCGGTCTCTGTTTTTCTTCAATGACTGTTTTCATGAACTTCTCTGAGGCGGCTATCTTCATCTCCATTTCTTTTGAATTTGCCCTGGTTACTAAATCCCAGGTGGTCTCAGGAAAGTCATCGGCATCTCTGGGCTCTTCACACCATCTGATCTTGACAGCCATTCCGCGGGATCCGGGAACAAGTTCTTCACAATTCATTCTGGCGGTTCCAGAAGCCAGCGCCTTTCCGTTTTTACAGATGACAATAACCTCGTCTCCGGCTTTCAGTCCTTCGCTGGTGGAGACAACTCCT
The DNA here is from genome assembly GCA_905202485.1 of uncultured Methanomassiliicoccus sp. Lineage (GTDB taxonomy): Archaea > Thermoplasmatota > Thermoplasmata > Methanomassiliicoccales > Methanomassiliicoccaceae > Methanomassiliicoccus_A. The sequence goes on along the minus strand of CAJKRY010000001.1, from coordinate 10,675 downwards.
GGAGCTAAGAGATTAGAGCCGCTTAAGATTGGCTTTACAGCACCTTCGTCTGTTGTAACGATTCCTTTCAAGGCCTTTTCTGCGATACATCTCGCTGCCGGCATCCTTGAAAGGAAAGTCCAGCCTTTGCCGAGATCATATCTCATGGTGCCGATTACTTCTCCGTCCATAATTACTTCATCCATCCTGTCGAGTGCCGGAGCTTTATTGAGAAGTACAATATGATTCTCAGGAATTACTAATTGTCCGCACCCTTCCCCAAATTGATCATCTATAGTTTTTCTGATCACATCAATGTCATGTTTGAATGCAGGCCGGACATCGGCGGGAGGGGTTATTTCCATCTGGCGGGTGTCTCCATCGCAGACAGCACATTTTTTCTGTTCAAGCACGGGAACATTGCAATGATCACACCATCGTAGAGTCATTTTTCCTAAGCGGACTAGAGCCATCGCTAGCCACTTTTATTTTGAGTATAAATAGTATGCGTAGCCGCTTCAGCGAAAACTGCATTTTGCATGCCAAAACCGTCTCAAAATGCTGAGTATCAGTGATAAATTATATACGGAGGTATTCATGCAGTGCAGAAGGTTTGTAAATGAGGACTTTCCACGCAACAGAACGTTCCTTGAATGTGGAATACGCAATACGCGACGTCCTTATCCCCGCCAGAAAACTGGAGGAGAAAGGAGCAAAGATCATAAAGTTGCATATCGGAGACCCTAATAAGTGGGACTTTGAAACTCCAAAGCATGTTCGTGATGCATTAGGCCGTGCTGTGGAAATTAATGACAATGGTTATGCAGAGTCAGAAGGCTATCCAGAACTCAGAGAGGCTATTCTTAAGAAAGAGAAGCAGAAGAATGGCGTGGATGTGGGTATTGACAGCTGTATGATTACAAGCGGCGTAACCGAAGCAATTCAGAGCCTGGTAGCAGCCACCATCAGTCCTGGTGACGAAGCTCTAGTGCCCGGTCCGGGATACCCGTCTTATACAGAATTCATAAAATTCTTCAACGGAAAACCAGTTGCATATCACAATGATGAAGAGAATGACTGGCAGCCCGATATTGATGACATGAGGAAAAAAATCACAGATAAAACTAAATTCATCACTGTAATAAATCCAAACAATCCTACTGGAGCTTTGTATTCAGATAAGATCCTTAAACAGATTGTAGACCTTGCCGGAGAATACGACTTGTTTGTAGTCTCTGATGAAATATATGATCTCATGACATTTGAGGGCGCACACCACTCTCCGGCTTCAATGACAAAGGATGTTCCAGTAGTATTATTCAATGGATTCTCCAAAGTAGATCTTCTTCCGGGATGGAGGATGGGATACATGGTATTTTCGGATCCTTTGAACCGCCTGGATGAGATCAAAGAGGGAGTATCCAAACAGCTGAGGCTGCGCATATCTGCAAACAATCCATGCCAGATGGCCGCGATTGAAGCTCTGGAAGGTCCGCAGGACCATCATGAGCAGATCAATAATAAACTGAAGGAGCGCGCCCAGTATATGTCTAAGAGGGTAAACAACATTCCTGGACTGAGCATGAGGACTCCTAAGGGAGCATTCTATGCTTTCCCGAGAATTGACTCAAAGAACTGGACTAACGACAAAGACTTTGTTCTGGACATTCTTGACAACTGCCACGTGTTGCTTGTTCCAGGATCTGGATTCGATGCAGAATATGGAAAGATGCACTTCCGTGCCGTATTCCTGCCGCCGATTGATACACTCGGAGAGGCCTTTGATTCCATAGAAGCCTACATGAACAAAGTAGCGTGAACTTTAAAAACTAAAACAGGGCCATCTCCCTGTTTTAATACACTATTTTACTTTTTGAGGATATTATATATTTACCACTTCTGCATTCCGCTCTTCGTATGAGCATCAAAGGGATCCTCGGCAACAGTTCGTTCATGATGATACTGGCTCTTATCCTTGCACTGGTAATTGGATTCCCGTACCGGGATCTGGGCAGCAAGATCCCTTTGGTTGTTCTGGCAGTGATGATGACGGTATCGCTTTCACGGATTTCTTTTTCCAATTTGAATCCGATTAAACATAAAAAATCTGTTTTAAGGGCGCTTATTCTTGGTACCGTTGTAGCTTCATTCGTACCTTTGGTCGCTTCATTTTTTATCGACGATCCGCTGTACAAAGCCGGTCTGGTATTCATAGCGGCTGCGCCGTTTGCCGCTTCAGTTGTTCCTCTGTCCTTCATAATGAAGGGGGATGTGGAACATGCAGCGAGAGGAACAATCATCGTCTATCTTCTTTCAATTATCTATATCCCTGTTATCGTGAAGCTGTTTGCCGGGGAGACTGTAAATGTCTGGGATGTATTCGAATACGTAGTAATTTTAGTATTAATTCCGATGATTCTCTCCAGGCCAGTATCAAAAGTCAAGATATCTACATCTACTATGCAGATTTTTGTTAATATCTGCGTTGCCATCCTGATCTTTGTTTCAGTGGGGTCTAATAAAAATATATTTGAAAAGGAAACGGACCTGCTTTTAATATTCATGGGCATAGCAGTCCTGAGAACATTTGTTCTCGGTCTGGGACTTGAATATCTGGAAAAAAGAAGCGGAATACCCTGGGCACAGAGGGTTCCTGATGTTTTGATGGCCTCATACAAAAACAAAGGCGTCGCCATCGCGCTCACAATGGGGCTTCTGCCTCCTGCAGCGGCATTTCCGATTACTGCATCAATTATTATTGAGGTCTGCTGGGTAATCTGCATGGACCGTTTTCTTTTTACATCAAAAAGAAGAGAGAAGGAAATTAAGTCTGAAGCTGCTGGAGCTTAATTTTATAATATGCAGCAATTAATGAACTAATAAAGAAGATGCTGCCGGTTTCCCGGCATTTTTCTCATTGAAGATTTTTTAATAATTTTACACAGGCTTCTACAGCGTCGCGTCCTTTTTCAATGCGCTCTTCTGCCTGAAGTCTGGTCATTCCAGGTCCTGTAATTCCTAAAGACACTGGTTTGTTATATTCTAGAGACAGATCGGTGATTTTCCTTGCTGCATGCTGTACAACAATTTCATCATGTTCCGTTTCTCCTTCAATCACAGCACCAAGGGTGACAACGCCGTCGATCTCATCATCTTCGCAGAGCTTTTTGATCGCGAGAGGCATGTCATAGACTCCAGGTACATACAATATTTTTTTAATGTTTGCACCAAGAAACTCTGCATGTGCTTTTGCCCTTTCCAGCATCATTGATGTAATATCAAAGTTGAACTCAGATACCACTATTCCAAGATTGTACTCCATATCTATCACTCCTTTGCCGGTCCGGCATCTTCATAACCTTGACGCAGTCCCTTTCCGGCGTTTTTTGTTAATATTTCTTTATTAAATAATAAGTTATAAGCATTTCTCGCGTGCTCTTTTGCACGCTGTTTAGCAAGCCAGTCTAGTGTTTTATCGTCCGGGGCTTCATCTTCATGAACAAAAACCTCGATAATATGGCGGTTGGTCATCAGCTGCGCCTGGATTATGCCTGTCGAGGCTTCATGAGCGCAGTTCTTGTCTTTAGCCATTGGGCCGGGCATCCCCAAAGCCATCACAATATCGCAGTTCTCTTCTTCAATCAGTTTTTTGCTTGCAACGGGTAAATCCTTTATTCCAGGCACTGTGTACCTAACGATCTTAAAGCCGGTACCCATTGTTTTGAGTTCATCTATGGCAGCTCCACCCATATCAGACCGAGCAAATGTCGTATCTGCGATTCCGATAATCTTCATTCTTTATACCCCAGCATGTTGGCAGTATGCCAGTCTATGATTTTCTTAATTATTCTGCGGGTACCGTTCAAATCATCTTCATACCTGCCTACACGGACCACTCTGACTTTCAAGCCCCGTTTGGCAATTTCAGATTCCAGTTGTTTTTCATTGAATTTCTGATCATACCCGATTGCGATGATATCCGGCTTGATTTCCAAAACCACGCTGTACATATCATCTTCTTTACCCAGAATGGCATGGTCTACAGGCTTCAGAGCCTGTACTATTTCCAGCCTCATTTTCTCAGGTGTGATCGGCTCATGTTTATTTTTGCGCACAGTATTGTCTGTAGCTACAACCACGACCAGTTCATCGCCCAAGGCTTTGGCTTCAGTTAGGTAGTGAATATGTCCCGTATGCAGGATGTCAAAGACCCCGCTAGCCATGACTTTAATCTTTATCCCTCTTCTTCCAAGCATCAATGATGTCGCTGCCTTCAAGGAATACCAGGCCGTTTTTCTCTGCATACTTCATTGTTTCTTCTTTAGGCATAGAGCGGCCGTCGTTTCCCATTATTTCACACATTGTAGCGGAGGGGAACATCTTTGCCATCATTAACATAGCGGTGCAGAGCTCTGTATGACCGGCCCTATCATCAAGGACACCAGGCTGTGAATTCAGCAGATGGACATGTCCAGGAGCACGAAAATTCTTGCCGAATTCCTCCCTGGCTTCAGCTTCATTCATCTCATCGCATTTTTTACCGAATTTAGCAAATTCGGAGATTGTGAGTGCTCTGTCAGCATCGGGAATTCCGGTGAATGTTTTACGATGGTTTATTGTAAGTGAAAATGATGATTTGGTATCATACAGCAGGTCGTTTGGTGCCAGACCTTTCAGAACCGGGTGAGCGTCATAGCATTCTGCCAGAAGTTCTGCCATGAATGGTAAGTCGAGTTTTTTCCACATTTTACTGGGGGCGGATGTACAAATAAGTCCGCCTGCGTCTTTTCTCTGCCTCTTCACTCCTTCGGCAGTCATGAATTCAGAAGCGATGATGAGATCTGTCTCTCTTTCTCTTCCGTCTGAGTCGTATATCAGTATAAACTCGCCGTTTTTTAAGTCAGAAAATGCTCTTTTTAGATCGCTCATATCTTTCGCCTTGTGCCTGCATTATTTGAACTATATATGTTTATTAGGTAGCTACTAATTTCTTAGTAAAACGTTTTCATCTGCTGAATGATATTTTGGAAATTTATGCAATATGGCGGAATTGATTGATTTTTACTACGATCACAGATAGTCATCTATGCTTCATTAATTAATATCAAGATTTTAAAATTAAATAAAATGTAATTTTCAATCCGGTAGATGTATTATCAATAAACTAACGTCTGATCAGATAATGTCCAAAGGTTGTTCATATTGTTAGATTCTGCCCTAATTTGATTAGAATGCTATCCAATCTTTTATTAATACCTTCATGCCATTATTCCATTTATGTTTGCTGTGTTGGACGATGCAGAAGCGCTTTCAACTAAAGATGCATCGGGCATGTTAGAACAAATAATGGCATTGCCTTCGCAACTTGAATTTTCATTATCTAAATCGATTTATCTTGAGCCAGATGCATATTCTAATGTCTGCATCTGTGGTCTTGGCGGTTCTGCAATGAGTGGTAATATTCTCAGAGACTACATGAATGAACACTCATCATCCCCCACAATTGTCGTAAGAGATACTCAGCTTCCAAAATGGGTCAATGAACATACTTTTGCTCTTATATTATCATATTCCGGAAATACAATTGAGACTTTACATATGTACAAAGAAGCAAAAGCCAAAGGGGCAAAAATAGTCGGAGTGACCTCGGGAGGAAAGTTAAAGAATCTGTTTATTGAGAATAACAATCCTTTTATTGAGGTTCCTTCTGGGCTTCAGCCCCGTGCCGCCCTCGGCTACATGCTGGGCGCCTGTGCAGTTGTAATGAAAAGCGCCAACCTATGCAACATTGCAGACGACCTGAAATCATTAATCCCCCGCCTTGAGGAAGAATGCAGACATTATGCTATGAACGTGCCTGTAAAGAATAACCTGGCAAAAAGGGTTGCAGACCGTCTGGAAAACTCACTTCCGGCAGTTTACGGAACAGTGAGCGTCGCTTCTGCAGCTAGCAGGTGGAGGACGCAGATCAATGAGAACTCTAAAATGCTGAGCATGTGCGGAATTCTGCCAGAATTTAACCACAACCAGATTGTGGGATGGATATCAACTCCTTCAGCACCGGCAACTGCCGTATTTTTGAGATCTGTCATGGACAGCGAAGAGATTGCTAAAATTGTTGATGCCACAACTTCTTTGTTTAAAGATTCTGGAGTAGACACTTTGGTCTTAAATCTGGAAGGAGAAAGCAAACTGGAGTGTACAATGCGCGGAATTATTCTGGGAGACTTTGTCAGCTTCTATCTGGCAGCATTACATGGAGTCGACCCAACACCGATTGATCCTATCTCTAAACTGAAAGAAAGAGTGTCTCTGGATTAAAAAGGTGGAAACATCTGATTTTCGAACATTCAGATTCTTATTAACCACAGGTGCCAGCAGTCATTAATTTCTGCTCAGAATCTATGAGCTGAGGGGCTGCCGGATTACACAACCTATTTTTATACCTTCATTCATCAATGCTTGACTCTTATGAAAGAAGATGCTTATTGGATCAAAGACACTGTAAAAGCTCATACAAAATGGTTCGAGGCAAGTCTCCCGATGATTGCTTCTGAAAATCTCATGAGCCCCTTAGCAAAAGAGATGATGATCTCTGATTTCCATGATAGATATGCAGAAGGCCTTCCAGGCAAAAGATACTACCGCGGCAACATCTATGTCGATGAGGTCGAATTGAAATGTCTTGAGCTTGCAAAGAAGATTTTTAAATGCCAGTTTGCAGACGTTCGCCCCATATCAGGCACCGTTGCCAACATGGCAGTTTTGTTTGCTATGACCCAGCCCGGCGACACTATTTCAACGCCTGAGCTGGCTTCCGGCGCCCACATATCCACTGCCCCATTTGGTGCAGTCGGAATGAGGGGTCTGAACACCATCCACTACCCGTGGGATTACAAAAACTGGAACCTGGATGTTGATGAAGCTATTAAATTCATCAAGAAAGAAAAGCCAAAAGTGGCCCAGTTTGGTCTGTCTGTATTTTTATTCCCTACTCCAATAAGAGAAATCCAGGATGCTCTGCAGGAGGCAGGATCTGTAGTCTGGTATGATGCAGCCCACGTTTTGGGTCTGATCGCCGGTGGTAAATTCCAGGATCCACTTAGAGAAGGAGTGCACATAATCAGCGCTTCAACTCACAAGACCTTCCCCGGCCCTAACCACGGTATTCTGATCGGTGACAACCTCACTGATGAACTTCAGGCAAAGCTTCAGAAAGCTGCTTTCCCTGGCGTTACATCTTCTCACCACCTGCACGCAATGGCTGCTCTTGCTGTAACAATGGCTGAGTACGAGATATACGGCAAGCAATATGCCAGCCAGGTTATAAAGAATGCAAAGGCACTCGGGAGCGCCCTCTATGAAATGGGCTTGGACGTCATGTGCCCGCATTTAGGCTTCACAGAATCCCACACCCTCGCTGTTAATGTGGCAGAGCAGGGAGGCGGATCCCAAGTCTCGATTGATCTGGAAAAAGCCAACATCATCTGCAACAAGAACATGATTCCAGGCGATACAAGCTCTGTTAGGCCTTCTGGTATCCGTCTTGGTACTCAGGAACTTACCAGGGTAGGAATGGAAGAAAGCGAGATGGAAGAAGTAGCCAGGCTCATTTACCGTGTAGTCATGAAAAAGGAAGACCCGGAGAAAGTCAAGAAAGACGTCTGGGAACTCAAGAAAGACTTCACTAAAATCCACTACTGTCTTAACGAAGGCGAAGAAGCCTATTCTTTCCACGATTTACTCTAAGAGGGGGACGACCCTCTTCACTTTTTCTTTAAATCTTCCAGCATTTTACAGGCCATGCATTTTCCGCGAGGGGAAGGTTCTCCGCATTCACATCTTCCTAAGTCTTTCTGCGGATACTTTTCGATTAATAGCGGTTTAATGGTATCGTAGCTTGATAATATAGAGTGTCTTGTACCCGGTGACCTGCTTTCAAGTTCGTCGATTATATCTCTGTATTCATTGCGCAAAGCCGCCGACCAGTAAGGACACTCAATGTCTGAGAACGGAATCTCGTTGACAATTGCATAAAGATATGTTTCTTTTTCAGGAATCTGTCTCAAGGGATGAATTCTGGGAATCAGTCCGGGCTGGATTCTTACGTGCGGACTTAAACGAGCTAGTCTTTCCACGTCACCTCTGGTAAAATTCATGAGAATAGCCTGTGCATTATCATCTAGATTATGTCCTGTAGCGATTATATCTGCGTTAATATCTCTGGCAACTGCATTCATGCACTGCCTTCTGAACACTCCGCAGAATGCGCACGGCGTCCTGTAGCCTAAGTTTTCAGAGATTTCATCCATTGTGTATCCGACGTGGTCTCTGAATGAAACAATCTCCAGCGGAACTTCCAGCCTGTTGCACAACTCCCTTACGCACTTGATTGTTTCAGGTCGGTAATTCTCTATGCCCTCATCAACCGTTATGGCTGTGAGAGTTACATCTCTTCGTTCCTTTAAAACACTGTGAAGCAGAGACAAAGCCACACTGCTGTCTTTGCCTCCCGATATGGCCACGGCTACATTTTTGACTTTGTTAAAATCAGTCTGGTTTCTAATCTCCTTTTTTACACGTCTTTCCACGAATTCTGAAAAATGTCCCTGACAAAGATGACTTCCATTGTATCTTATGTATGTCACAGCATCTTTCTGACATTTATCGCACTTGACCATCAATGGAGCATTAACCCGCTTGTATTTGGTATTGTTGAAGAAAAATAGAGAAAATGGTTTTACCAGGGCGGGTTCCCGGTCTGTTGCAGTGCATCGTTGTATTCATTTGCCAGTGAATATGCATCAAATATGTTGAATATCCAGATGACTAAGCTTGCTATCGATGCTGCTATAAATAGGACCCAGAAGATGCCGTATGCTGCGCTTGCAAATAAAAATATCATCAGCGATAAAACAGAAACAATCGCAACACCGCATACTATGAATCCTATTCCTCTTGTTATCCTTCCGGTATACACCTGTCCCAGACCTGTGAACAGGAATGACAGAATTGCCGCCAGTCCTGCACTTTTCAAAGGTCTCTGGTACTGGTATGCATATGGTGGCGCACCCGCGTACCTGTTGTTCTGAGCTGCGTTCGGTGACGTGGGGTTTCCACATTTACTGCAGTATTCAGAGTTGTCTGGTATTTCCGTACCGCATTTTGTACAATACATTTTCTTTCCTCTTTTAAACCATCATTCAGACTATCTTACCAAGGCGGACTGCCTGTTTTCTTTAAAATTGCATTATAATCAATTGCCAGCTTACAGGCATCAAATGTGTTGACGATCACCATTAGTATGTAGGCAATTATTGCTAGAAAGAACAGCATGAATGGTGACTGAGCCCCTGAGGCATACCATAATGTCATCTCCAGCCCTTTCCAGACCATATATCCTGTTGATATACAGATTATAAGAAGAATTGCTCCAGGGATCGCGAGTCCAACTCCTCTTCTTGTTTTTCCTACGTATGCCTGCCCCAATCCTGGGAGGACTACAGACAGCACAGCTGCTACTATTTTGTCTTTAAGCGGGGTGTGATACCTATATGTATAAGGCTCATCCATATTGGACAAGTCTTTCATGGGGTATCCGCATTGCTTGCAGAAATTGGAATCATCTGTAATCTCCTTGCCGCAGTTTTTACAGTTCATGTGTGTCCATCTTCTTTTCAGCAAAGGGCGTTTACAGATTGTTTCTGTGAATCATTATAATTCTTGGCGAGTTTGTATGCATCAAATATCTGCCATACCCATAGTACAATGAATACAACTGTTATGCCGAGATATGCTGCCCACATTGTTATTGTCAGATCACCGTCTAGAAGTGCAAGACTGAATGCAAACTCCTGACTGAGACAGAACGCTTCAATTACTGCAAGTACAACTCCTTTTGCTATCTTTCCTGTATATATCTGTCCCAATCCCATGAATATGACGGATAGAACCGCTGCAATTCCTTTGCTCTTGAGCGGTTTCATGTATCCTACGGCGTTAGGTTGATTCTTAACTCCCTTTTCAATAACATGCCCACATTTCTCGCAAATTGTAGCGTCAGCGGGCAGTTGTTCACCGCACATTCTACAGTACATTTTTATCATCCCATGTTAGACATTAAGAGATTTACCACGGTTCGTTGCCGGTTTGCTTCAGTGCATCATTGTATTGGTTTGCTAATTTATGTGCATCAAATATTTGCCAGATCCAGAATGCTAAGTATGCAATGAGGATGACTGCTCCTGCAGCTATGTAACTCATTGTGTACTCAATTGTTTCTGCATTTGTATCTATAACTACTCCTGACAGTATGAGGATGCTGGACAGTACTCCTACACATGCACCTATGCATACAAAGATGATACCTCTTGCAATCTTTCCTACGTACACCTGTCCCAGACCTGTAAACAAGAAGGACAGCACTGCTGCAATGCCCGTACTTTTCAAAGGCATTGCATATGTAACGTTAGGCGGGACACCTGCTTGTTTTGCCCCCTCGTTCAGATTCGTGCCGCATTTTTGGCAGAACTCTGAGTCCGGGGTAGTTTCCGTACCACAGTTAGGACAATACATTGTTATCAAGATATAATGCATTTTTATTATTATATACAATCCCTTAGAAATCTATTTTTTGATAAATTTAAAGATTAAATCTCAGAAATCCCATTGGCTTCAGACAATGGGATGAATGAGA